>JAKVNR010000001.1 GCA_022483245.1 Lactobacillus sp. | reverse complement strand
TGACCGTCACAAACTCTCTTAATACCTTGATGAATCAACACATAGAAAGGATTATCGAAAATGCTAGAAAAACGAATCGAAACAGCTTTTGTGAAAGCTACTCAAAGTCGCGGCGGTTTATGCCTGAAGTTCGTTTCGCCATCAATGGCTGGAGTTCCCGATCGAATTGTCCTTTTACCTGATGGTCATCTGGGCTTCGTGGAAATGAAAGCTCCCGGCAAGCATCCCCGCCCGCTGCAGGTACAAAGACTAATGCAATTAAAACAACTTGGTTTCCAAGTCTTTGTTTGCGATCAGCTTGATCAGATTGGAGGAATGCTTGATGCAATACAAACCGCATGAATATCAACAATATGCAACTCGGTTTATTTTGGACCATCCCGTAGCAGCCATCTTGCTTGATATGGGCCTTGGCAAAAGTGTCATTACCCTCACGGCTATTAAGCAGCTCATTCAGGAAGGCAAGGTTCACCGGGTCCTAGTTGTGGCGCCGCTAAGAGTTGCTAAACAAACCTGGTCAGATGAAATAGAGAAGTGGGACCACTTGAAAAGCCTGACTTATTCAGTCGTAACAGGTCCCAAAATACAACGCATTAAAGCTCTGCAACAAGACGTTGACATTTACATTATCAATCGGGAAAACCTAAAGTGGCTGATTGAATTCTCTGGTATAAACTTTGATTATGACATGCTGGTAATTGATGAATTGTCGAGTTTCAAGTCCTATCGATCCCAACGCTTCAAGGCACTGAAACGAGTCCGTCCCCTGATTAAACGTGTGGTTGGCCTAACCGGCACGCCATCTTCTAATGGGCTAATGGATTTGTGGGCAGAATTCCGGGTGCTGGACATGGGCAAAAGACTTGGCCGCTTCATCTCATACTACCGGACTAATTACTTTGATCCTGACAAGCGCAATATGTATCAAGTCTTCACTTACAAGCCAAAGCCGGGTGCTGAGCAAAGTATTTACCGGGCCATTGATGACATCACCATCTCCATGAAGTCTCAGGATTACTTGGATCTTCCACCGCTAACCATGAACAAAGTGCCGGTCAAGATGAGCAATAGCGAACAAGCAATCTATGATGAACTCAAGACTCAGCTGGTGGTTTCGACCCACGGCAAACAGATCGATGCGCTGAACGCGGCTAGTCTGTCTAACAAACTTTGTCAGATGGCCAATGGCTGTGTTTACGATGATCAGCAGCAGGTTGTTCAAATCCACCAGCGTAAACTCGATGCCCTGGAAGATTTAGTCGAAGCTGCCAACGGCAAGCCAGTACTCGTTGCCTACTGGTTCAAGCATGACTTAGTGCAGATCAAGCAACGTTTTAATATGCGTGAAATTAAAGACACTCAAGACATTAAAGATTGGAATGCCGGTAAGATTCCGCTCGCACTAATTCATCCTGCCTCTGCGGGTCACGGACTTAATCTGCAAGCTGGAGGTGCTACTTTGATCTGGTATGGACTGACCTGGAGCTTGGAGCTTTACCAGCAAACCAACGCTCGGCTCTGGCGACAAGGACAACGTCAGCCAGTAGTTATCCACCACATCATCACCGAAGGAACCATTGACGAAAACATTCTGGCCGCCTTGAAACGTAAAGATAAAACCCAGCTAGCGTTAATCAATGCGGTGAAAGCCAACCTGAAAGGAAGTGTTGTGGCATGAGTATCATGTGGAACTACTTAGACAAACGACGAGCGACCGTCGCAGCCTTGAAAGATTACGATGGTATGAAGTTCATCATTGACTCTTACCAAGACGAACTGAAACTAGCTAAGGAACAAATGGTTGGTGTCAGTTCGCCTCGCTATGGTTTCTCACCCAGTGGCAGCAAAAAGGATAACCCGACTGAACATCGCCTGCTGCATGGCATCGACCAGACAACCAAACTGAATGAACGTTACCAACAAGCCCAGCTTTACTTCAAATGGTTCGAGCCAGCCTGGCAAGAACTATCTGACGACGAGCGGTTTGTTTTAGACGTTTGCTACCGCACTCCAAACCAGTCAATGAACGAGGGACTAACTATCATGATGGACAAGTATTTCATTGCGAAAACCACTGCTTATAATCGAAAGAACAAAGCACTCGACCACCTTACCCTTTTGCTTTATGGATCCCACCATTAGAAAGGTAAAACGCAGAACAAACAATCAACTTATCCATGTTACGATGATAGTGTAGAAAATTAAGATAAGGCATTTGCTTTATAACACTGAAGCCTGGCAGCTTAGAACTGCTGGGCTTTTCTTATAACCTCAGAAAGGAGGAGTGTCATGCCCTACTCACCCAAGAAACCATGTCGTTACCCTGGCTGCCCACGATTAACACACAATATGTATTGTGACCAACACGAAAAGATAGTCTCTTCTTATTACAATCGCCACCAACGACCAAAGCGCAGTCGTCCTCGTTATCATCGTGGCTGGCCTAGGATCAGACAAAGATACTTACTCCACCATCCCTTCTGTGAGATGTGCCTGAGCCAAGGAAGGTATACCCAAGCCACCGAGGTCCATCACGTTCTGCCTCTGGAACACGGCGGCACCAACGAGTTCAAGAACCTGATGGCATTATGTAAGCCATGCCACTCCCGCATCACCGCCCAGATGGATGATCGCTGGCATAAAAAGCCACGTCGATATCATTACTAAACCACGGAGGGGGCCATCAAATCCTTAAAAATTTTTCGCGCGGGAGCGGGCCTGGGCCTTCGTGTACAAAAAATCGAAATCAAACAGGGTATTAACCCCTGCCGGAAGGAGGGAGAGAGTTGGCTAAAGATGGTACAAATCGTGGTGGCGCTCGGGTTGGGGCTGGCAGAAAATCTAAATCACTTCACGATAAGCTCGAAGCTGGCCAAGAAGCAACCGTCATCGATTTGCCAGAACCAGCTAATCTGGAAGGTCACGTGATGCCGCCAGTCAAGAAGTACCTCAAGGCCAAACAGAAGAATGGTTTAGAATTTGACGCCGCTGATATTTTCAAAGAAACCTGGGAATGGTTGGTCGAGCGTGGTTGTGAAAAACTAGTTAACACTCAATTGATTGAACAATATGCCGTTAGCGTCAGCCGGTGGATTCAGTGTGAAGAATGTATCTCTAAGTTTGGTTTCCTCGCTCGCCACCCTACGACTGGTAACGCAATTGCTTCACCATATGTTTCCATGAGCCGCGACTATATGAAACAGTCCAGCCAATTATGGTTTCAAATTTTTCAAGTGGTTAAGGAAAATAACGCCACAACTTATCAAGGATCAACACCACAAGATGATGTCATGGAACGGCTCTTAAGAAGCCGGAAAGGAATGAACTAATGAAATTTGTTAAAAAGAAAATTACCGATTTAATCCCTGCCGATTACAATCCACGGAAAGATCTCAAACCCGGCGATCCTGATTATGAAAAACTAAAACGCTCGATGCATGAATTTGGCTATGTCGATCCAATCATTTGGAACCAACAAACCGGTCATGTAGTTGGTGGGCACCAGCGCTTAAAAATTCTCCAGGATGAAGGCATCAAAGAAGCAGAGTGCGTGGTCGTTAATCTGAATGAGGACAAAGAAAAGGCCCTTAACGTAGCTTTAAACAAAATTAGTGGTGACTGGGATAAGGACAAGTTAGCTTTACTGATGACTGATCTGCAGGCCAGCGACCTTGATGTTTCATTAACCGGTTTTGACGAAAATGAGATCTCTGACTTACTCGGCACCGCTGATAATACTCATGATGATGACTTTGACGTTGATAGCGAATTAAATAAACCGACCTTTTCTAAGACAGGCGACATCTGGCACTTGGGGCGACATACCCTACTATGTGGTGATGCCACGAGAAAGGAAAGCTATCAAAGATTACTTGGTGATCATCAGGTCAACCTAGTGCTCACCGATCCACCATACAATGTTGATTACTCCAGCAAGGCTGGCAAGATCAAGAATGATCATCAAACTGACGACAAGTTCTACCAGTTTCTACTCGCTGCTTTTCAAAACACGAATCAAGCCATGGCTAATGACGCCAGCATCTATGTTTTCCATGCCGACACGGAAGGCCTTAACTTCCGCCGTGCTTTCCAAGATGCTGGCTTTTATTTATCTGGTTGCTGTATCTGGAAAAAACAATCATTAGTGCTTGGTCGCTCACCCTACCAGTGGCAGCATGAACCAGTTCTATATGGTTGGAAGAAAGATGGTAAACACGAATGGTACACCGGACGAAAGGAATCTACCATCTGGGAATTTGATCGTCCAAAGCAAAGTAAGGAACACCCAACGATGAAACCAATCCCATTACTAGCCTATCCGATCATGAACTCTACTATGTCGAACTGCACGGTTCTTGATCCATTCGGCGGTTCTGGTTCGACTCTGATTGCTTGTGAACAGACTAATCGGATCTGCTACATGATGGAGCTGGATCCTAAATATTGCGATGTCATCGTCAACCGCTATATTGAACAAGTCGATTCGGATCAGAAAGTCAGTGTGGAAAGGGATGGAAAATCGATTCCTTACAGTAAGGTTAAAAAGTCGGCCTAAAGTACTGAAAAGCCTTGCTATCTGTGCCTTTTAGAGTGATGTATACAGTGATCAAACAAGGAGGTATTGAATATGAAAATTAATTTTAATGTTCATGGCCAACAGCGCAAAAAGTTAGTCGAACAGATTGCTGAATACACTCAGCAAAAGGCAGAGTACCAGTACACACCAACTTATGCATACCAGATTGGCAAATACACCATCAGCAAGGATGGCAATCTTCTATCCCCGGATGAGATTCCTGCTGGATTAGTAACACATCTTAAGCAACAGGGATTCACACCCAGCGAGACGGTCAAGTTGAACATAACATATCGCCGCAATGAGCTTACTGACCAAGATCTAGATAACCTACGCCATTTAATCTGGGCCAAAAGCCAGTTAATCAAAGACGCTTTTGACATTGAATCATTGCATTTAAGCATTGACGACCAACAAGTCTCATTTAACTGGTTTGACCAAGTCGATGCCTATGATGCTCTGGCCTATCAACAATTCATCGACAAACTAGTGCAATATGCTCAAAATCATCAGCGGATTATGTCCCAGCCACGGGAAGAAAGCAATGAAAAATATGCCTTTCGTTGTCTTTTGCTCCGGCTGGGATTTATTGGCCCAAGGTATAAGAAGCAACGGAAGGTGTTACTTAAAAATTTAACCGGGTCCGCCGCATTCAAAAGTCAGGAGGCTTAACTATGAACCGTATCAAAGATGAATTGGCCAAGCGTAATCGAATCTACCGACAAGTGCTTAAAATCCGCAACACTGGTGAAGCAAATATGTTTGATGTGGAAAATGTCAAAAGACTGGCATACTACTATAACTGCCATGACTTAATCGATTACTTGAATACTGACCGCGCCGGATACGTAAATTTGATATTAACTGGCAAATTTAATTAATCATCAATCAAGCATTGAGTTAACACTCAGTGCTTTTTTAGTACAACTGAAAGGATGTGATGCCCTCTTGCGAAAAATAAAAGATTACAAGCCAACTAGGTTCATGGCCAAGGACTCTACTTATAACAAAGACGCAGCTGATTTTGCAGTTTCATTTATCGAATGCCTATGCCATACCAAAGGGACCTGGGCAGGAAAACCGTTTGATTTAATTGATTGGCAAGAGAAAATAATTCGTGATATCTTTGGCATTCTTAAGCCTGATGGCTACCGTCAATTCAACACTGCTTATGTTGAAATTCCCAAGAAGCAAGGAAAGTCAGAACTAGCCGCTGCCGTTGCCCTCCTACTTTGTTGTGCTGATGGAGAAGAGCGGGCGGAAGTTTATGGCTGCGCGGCTGATCGTCAACAGGCCGCCATTGTTTTTGACGTGGCTGCCGATATGGTACGGATGAATCCTGCCTTGAAGAAGCGGTGCAAGATCTTAGCTTCTCAGAAGCGCTTGATCTATGAACCAACTAATAGTTTCTACCAAGTCTTGTCCGCCGACGCCTACTCCAAGCATGGCTTTAATGTTTCTGGCGTTATTTTTGATGAATTGCATACTCAGCCTAACCGTAAACTTTATGACGTTATGACTAAGGGCTCTGGGGACGCTCGTACTCAACCGCTCTACTTTTTGATCACGACGGCTGGTAACGATGAAAATTCAATCTGTTATCAGGTCCACCAAAAAGCCATTGACATCATGAAGGGACGTAAACATGACCCTCGCTTCTACCCAGTCATTTACGGTGCCGGACGTGACGAAGATTGGTCAAGTCCCGAAGTTTGGAAAAAAGCTAACCCTTCTCTGGGTATCACGGTCAAAATGGAGAAGGTTACGGATGCCTATAATTCAGCTAAGGAAAACCCAGCTGAAGAAAATACCTTCCGACAACTACGGTTAAATCAGTGGGTAAAACAAGATGTTCGATGGATGCCGATGGACAAATGGGATGCTTGTGCATTTCCTGTTGATCCCGATGAGTTACGTGGTCACGATTGTTACGGTGGTCTTGACCTGTCATCAACTACTGATATCACAGCATTCGTTTTGGTCTTTCCACCGCGTGATGATTCCGAAGGTTACACCCTGCTCCCCTACTTCTGGATTCCTGAAGATAATGTCGACCTGCGGGTACGCCGTGACCATGTTCCCTATGATATCTGGAAACAGCAGGGATATTTACAAACCACAGAAGGTAATGTCGTCCACTATGGCTTCATAGAACACTTCATTGATGATCTCGGAAAGAAATACCATATCAAGGAAATTGCCTTTGACCGTTGGGGTGCAGTCGAAATGGTCCAGAATCTTGAAGGAATGGGCTTCACGGTAGTGCCATTTGGCCAAGGGTTCAAAGATATGACTCCACCAACCAAAGAGTTGATGCGCTTAACTTTGGAAAAGAAAATTGCTCACGGTGGACACCCAGTTTTGCGTTGGATGATGGACAACATCTACATTCGAACTGATCCGGCAGGCAACATCAAACCAGATAAAGCAAAATCAACTGAAAAGATAGATGGCGTTGTCGCTACTATCATGGGATTGGATCGCGCCATTCGCAATGAAGACAGTGGTGACTCTGTTTATGATGGTCGAGGTCTATTAATGTTGTAATTACGAAAAACTTAAAGGAGTTGATGCCATGAGTCTATTTAATAAATTGTTCCATACCAATAAAGCTTCACCCAAAAACACCCTATCCAGCACCATGTCATTTTTCTTCGGCAGTTCGATGGCTGGCCAAAATGTGACCGAACGCACTGCAATGCAGAATACAGCGGTTTATGCTTGTGTGCGGGTCTTAGCGGAAGGATTAGCTGAACTACCACTCCATATTTATCAATACACCAGCGATGGTGGCAAACAGCGGGCAATTAACCACCCGCTTTATTTTTTGCTTCATGATGCGCCAAATCCAGAAATGACCAGTTTTATCTTTCGTGAAACCATGATGAACCATTTATTGCTGTGGGGTAACGCCTATGCACAAATCATTCGCAATGGTCAAGGCCAAATTACAGGGCTTTATCCGTTAATGCCAGACCGGATGGACGTCAATCGGGCCGCTAACGGTGAAATCTACTACACCTATAATCGCAACTACGATGATTACCAAGCAAAGAACAAATCAAAACAAGTTATTCTCTTATCCGATGAAGTTCTCCATATCGCAGGACTAGGCTTTGATGGTTTGATTGGCTACAGTCCCATTGCTATGGCTAAGAATGCGATTGGATTATCCATGGCTGCCGAACAATATGGAGCCACTTTCTTCAAAAATGATGCCACGCCTGGTGGTGTTCTCGAGCACCCTAATGTAGTCAAAGACCCTGAACGGCTTCGGAAAAGTTGGCAGTCACAATTTTCGGGATCTAATAATCACAGCATTGCTGTCTTGGAAGAAGGAATGACTTTTCACCAGCTTTCCATTCCACCTGACCAAGCACAGTTTCTAGATACGCGAAAATTTCAACTAGATGAGATTGCACGGATCTTTCGTGTACCACCACACATGGTTGGTGACCTGGATCGTTCCACCTTCTCAAACATTGAACAGCAGTCGCTCGAATTTGTGAAGTACACCTTGAACCCTTGGTGTGTCCGTTGGGAACAAGCGATGAACCAGCAATTACTTTCACCTGACGACCAGCAGAAATACTTCATCAAATTCAACGTTGATGGCTTGCTGCGCGGTGATTACGAAAGCCGCATGAATGGTTACGCAATTGGCCGACAAAACGGCTGGCTATCAGCTAATGATATTCGTGAACTGGAGGACCTCAACCGCATCCCAGCAAACGAAGGTGGTGATCAATACTTGGTTAACGGTAATATGCTACCACTCAGTCAAGCTGGTAACTTCTATCAAAAGCAATCTGCAAATAAGAACACAGAAAGTGAGGATGATCAATCTTGAAACGCTTCTGGAACTGGAATCAAGATGGCGATCAGCGTCAGCTAGCTATTTCTGGGGTAATTGCTCCCGATAGCTGGATTCATGACGATGTTTCGCCACAAGTATTCCAAGATGAACTTAATGAAAGCCAAGGACCAATCGATCTCTGGCTTAACTCACCCGGTGGCGACTGCACCGCTGCCAGTCAAATCTACACGATGTTGATGAATTATCCAAATGACGTCAACGTCAAAATCTCAGGAATTGCGGCTTCGGCAGCTTCAGTCATTGCCATGGCAGGGACGACCGTTTCGATGGCTCCTTCTGCTATGCTGATGATCCACAATCCCTTAACCATTGTTGGTGGCCAAGAAAAGGATCTCGATCACGCAGCTCAAATGCTAGTGGAAACTAAAGAAGCCATTATCAATGCTTACGAACTGAAAACAAACCTACCCCGCGAGAAGATTTCAGCCATGATGGATGACGAAACCTGGATGAACGTTAACAAGGCCATCGAGTTAGGCTTTGCTGATGATATGCTAGGTCAAAATAAAGATATCACAGATTGTTATTCCTATTCGGATAAGCAATCGGATCTCGTTGTCCTCAATAAACTCAAACGAACAAGCCAAAATACTATCTCTGTAAAGTCGCTACAAAAGCGGCTTTCTTTGTTATCACACTAAATTTCAAGGAGGATTTTCTCTATGACTAAGATTACCGAATTACAAGAAAAACGTGCCCGTATTTGGAAACAAGCTAAGGATTTTCTCGATGAAAAGCAAAAGCAATCTGATGTACTATCAGCTGAAGATAATGCCAAGTATGAAAAGATGGAACAAGACGTGGTTAATCTCGGGAAGGAAATCGATCGGCTCCATAAGCAAGCCAAAATTGAAGCAGAACTCAATCAGCCCACTACCACAGCCCTTACTCATACCCCAGCTGCTGGAGAAGTACCTGACAAACAAACCGGATATGCAAAGGATTTCTGGCAAATGATGCGTGGACACGGCGCAGCTGATGCCTTAAAGGAAGGTGCTGATCCGGATGGTGGCTTTCTGGTCCCGGACGAATTTGAAAATCAGCTGATTCAAAAATTGCAAGAAGCCAACGTGATGCGCACCATCAGTCACGTCATTCAAACTAATAGCGGTGAACACAAAATTCCTGTAGTTGCTAGCGAAGGAACTGCAGCTTGGCTGGATGAAGAAGCCGCCTACACGGAATCCAACACCCAATTCAGTCAAGTATCACTTTCTGCTCACAAGTTAGGAACCTTAATCAAAGTGTCCGAAGAATTACTCAACGACTCGGCCTTTGATTTAATGTCCTACCTTTCAGGTGAATTTGGTCGCCGGTTAGGTAATGCCGAAGAACAAGCTTTTCTAACGGGCACTGGCACTAACCAGCCAACTGGGATTCTGACTGATACCAATGGTGCTTCCGCTGGTTCCACCGCTGCTAAAGCAGACACTCTTACCTTTGATGATTTAATTGACCTCTTCTACTCCCTGAAAGCACCATACCGGCAAAATGCAGTTTTCTTAATGAACGATGACACCGTCAAAGCTATTCGGAAGTTGAAAGATAAGAACGACCAATACATCTGGCAACCATCGGTTCAAGCCGGTCAACCTGACCGGATTTTAAACTGCCCGGTTTATACCAGTCCATACATGCCAACTCTCGCAGCTGGTAATAAGCCGCTGCTCTTTGGTGACTTCAATTATTACTGGATTGCGGATCGACAGGGACGAACCTTCAAACGTCTGAATGAGTTATACGCCGTAACTGGTCAAGTTGGCTTCTTAGGCTCTGAACGAACAGATGCCAAAGTCATTCTCCCTGAAGCAATCAAGACGCTCGCAATGGCCGCCAAGTAGAAAGGATTGATGAAATGTGGCTGCTATTACTTTGGCCGAAGCAAAAGCCTACCTGAGGGTGGACAACACTGTTGAAGATGACCTCATCACAAAGTTGATTGGATCGGCAACAGCTACGGTCGAGAATGTGCTTCGCCAACCACTATCAGCGTTTGATCCCCTCCCTGATGATATTCATACCGCCATTCTCTATACAGTGGCTTACCTTTATGAATATCGGGAAACAGCTGATTTTGATGCCATGATTAAATTTCTTCGGGCCATCTTGTCCCCTTACCGGAAGGAGGAATTTTAATGCAACAGCAAAACGAACGTATCAGTAAGATTGCTGATATTGGTGAGCTAGATCGCCGCATTACGCTGACGAAAAAGAAATATGTCGGCGAAAATCCTAATACTGGAATGTCGATGTACAAGGATGTTCGCTTAGGCGATGTGTGGGCAAAAGTTTCTGCTCTGCATGGTCAAGAATATTACACGGCGGTATCCGTTAAATTGGAAAAGCAATTGTCCTTTATTATCCGATACCGTGACGACGTTGACGAAGAAACTAACATCTGGTTTGAAGGCCGTGGCTATAACATTGGTTTTATCGATGACGTCAAATACAACCATGAGTATCTGGAAATTAAGGCCGAGTATTCGAGAGGAGTTGATAATCCAGATGAAGACAACTAGTTTAACCATCATCAATACTTGTTTTGGTGCTGTTGGTGCATTTCTTGGCTGGTTTTTAGGCGGCCTGGATGGCTTTTTGTATGTTCTACTCATTTTCATGGTGGCGGACTATATTACCGGTGTGCTCTGCGCAATTAATGAACATAAACTCTCCAGTGAGATCGGTTTTCGCGGGCTTACTCGCAAAGTGCTAATTCTACTGTTGGTTGGCATTGCACACTGCCTTGATATTTACCTATTAAAGAATGGTTCAGCAATCCGTACCGCTACTATTTTCTTCTATATCTCTAATGAAGGTATTTCTCTATTAGAAAATATAAGCCGTCTGGGGCTACCCGTACCTGATAAATTGAAAAGTGTTCTCCAACAATTGCACGATAAGGACGATAATAACTAACTTTTACCTGTGGACTGCGGTCTGCAGGCTTTTTGTTGTTTCTATGGTAAAATATCATCAGGTCTGAAATGGTGGGTCGCTCCCAACATGGAAGGCTTAGTGATAAGGACATGGTCGCATCACCCTTCAACTATTCCTGATAACGCGAGGTGATGACTATGTTAATTTGGAAAGAATCGAGGACTCGGCATTACTGCCGCCATAGTTATCGTGGCAGTCGGCCAGTTGATCATTGACTGCGCCAAAGCCTACGCGATAATAAAAAAAGCCAACCATAACGGTTAGCTTCATCCTCGATCATTCCTGATCACGCTTGAGGGTAACGAGATGCAGCTCGTTGCTCTCTTTTCTTTTATTATGATAGCTGATCTATCCTGTTTTTTCAACTTTTTAGCTGGCAGTTTTCTGTCAGCTTTTTTCTTTTACCATGGTTTACTTTTCGACCTCCGCTGGCTTATCAGTGGAGGTAATTAAGATGACCAAACAAGTTAAAGAAGTAACTCATCAACCACTGACGTCGATCAATACAACAATTTCGCAAAAGCAATTGCTAAATGACTTACATTATCGACAATCCAAACAGATCATCCAACATTTGCTGGATCAAGGGTTGATTTCGGCTGATCAATTTCAAAAGATTGACCAATTAAACAAGCAGTCCTTTCCACCACTATATAGTCCTGAATGTGTTGCTACATCAACGATCCAGAGCTAACATACCACACTGACGAAAGGAGGTTTGCCATGTCGACCATTACTAAAATTCAAGGTTATCACAATGATGTCAAGCAACTACGTGTGGCAGCCTACTGCCGGGTTTCTACTGACAATGTCGAACAGTTGGAAAGTCTGCAAAATCAGCGTGAGCATTATCAGGAGTACATTAGTCACCATCCCAATTGGCAACTTGCCAAAATCTACTATGATGAAGGCATTTCTGGCACTAAATTAACGAAACGGAATGCTTTAAAAGAATTACTGGGTGATTGTCGCAATCACCGGATTGACCTGATAGTAACCAAATCCATCAGTCGCTTATCACGAAATACGACTGATTGTTTACAAATTGTCCGTGAATTGCAACAGCTGAACATTCCGATCATTTTTGAAAAGGAACATCTTAATACTGGTGCAATGGCGAGTGAACTATTCTTGTCCATTCTCAGTAGTATCGCTCAGGATGAATCGCGCTCCACAGCTGGCAACTTACGCTGGGCAATTCGGCAGCGCTTTGCCAGTGGTGAATTTAGAGTATCTTCTGCACCTTACGGTTATAAGCTTCGAGATGGCAACTTATTAATCTATCCAGCAGAAGCACGGACCGTGAAACATATTTTCCATAAATTTCTGACTGGCACTTCTGCCACGCAAATTGCTAAAGAGCTAAATGGACATCAAGTTGCTACCCAACGTGGCGGTCACTGGCGCAGTAATACGGTCCTTAACATTCTACGAAACATCAACTACACCGGTGACATGCTGTGCCAGAAAACTTATCGTGATGATCAATATCATCGCCATTTCAACCATGGTGAACTAGCCCAATACCTAATTGAAAACCATCATCCAAGTTTGATCAGTCACCAAGCCTTCGATCAAGCTCAGAAAATAATTAAGGAAAATGCGCAAAAGCGCCACATTGAAGTCGGTACTCACAAGTATCAGCAACATTATCCTTTCTCAGGAAAAATCATCTGTGGATATTGCAGTACCACCTTTAAGCGACAAACCAGACCTAATAAAATCTGTTGGGCATGTCAAAAGCACTTAAAGTCTGCAAAGCAATGCCCGATTAAAGCAATTAGTGAAGAAAGTTTGGAAGCCGCCTTCTGCAGCATGATGAATAAGTTAATCTTCAGCCAGAAGTTCCTACTGCAACCATTTCTTGAAGAACTACAAAATCAAGCTAATAGCAATTCCAATGGTGAATTAGGAAAATTGGCTGAGCAAATCAAAGCTAACGACCATAAGGCCGAAACGCTAACCCGATTGATGCAAACTGGGCTGCTCGACAAGGCCATTTATGTTAACCAAACGGCCAAACTAGAACAAGACGCTTATCAATGCCGACAAAAGATCAAACTACTGAATAGTCAAAATACTAATTCAGCCAACGATTTTGAAGAAGTCAGGTCTTTACTGCGTTGGTGCCAGAAAGGGCAAACGCTAACCAGCTTTAATCCCAACTTATTTCAAACTTTTGCACAGCAAATCATTGTCAACGATCCGACTGAAGTGATCTTTAAACTCAAATGTGCCTTGGAATTAACTGAAAAACTAACCAAGAAAGCCGCAGTCTATCAACAATTCTACCGTGGCATCATTAAGCAACGGTTCAATGAACCAATCAAGCAAGCCGAATATTTGTACAGCATTATCGAAAGTGAAGGTGATTTAATTGGGTAAAGTACACATTATCCCAGCCCACCAGCAAAAAGGAAATACTATTCATCAGCGGCGTAGTCAACATCCATTTGACCAACTCCGAGTGGCCGCTTATTGCCGGGTTTCGACCGACTATGATGAGCAAGCTAGCTCCTACGAAACTCAGGTAGCTCACTACAAAGAGCTAATTCAAAAGAAACCAACCTGGGAATTTGCAGGTATCTATGCTGATGATGGAATCTCCGGAACCAACACCAAGAAACGGGAACAATTCAATAAAATGATTGCGGCCTGTAAAGCCGGTAAAATTGACTTAATTGTCACCAAGTCAATTAGCCGATTTGCTCGAAATACTATTGATTGCCTGAAGTATATCCGGGACTTAAAAGCTATCAATGTGGCGATCTTCTTTGAAAAGGAAAACATCAACACCATGGACGCCAAGGGTGAAGTTCTGATTACCATCATGGCTTCCCTTGCTCAACAAGAAAGTGAGTCCTTATCACAAAACGTCAAGATGGGGATTCAGTACCGCTATCAGCAAGGAAAAGTATTCGTGAATCATAATCACTTCCTGGGCTATACCAAGGATGCTCAAGGTAACTTGGTAATTGAACCGGAAGAAGCCAAGGTTATTAAACGGATCTTCTATAGCTACTTAAATGGAATGAGCATGAAGCAAATCGCTGATTCACTCAAAGCTGATGGTATTCTGACTGGTGGCAAAACAAAAAATTGGCGCTCTAGCAGCGTGGCTAAAATCCTAAAAAATGAAAAATACATTGGTGATGCCCTTTTACAGAAGACTTACACCGTTGATTTTCTTAATAAAAAACGAGTGAAGAATGAAGGCATCATGCCACAATACTACGTGGAGAATGATCACCCGGCGATTATTCCCAAGTCTGTTTTCATGCAAGTACAGCAGATCATCAAACAGCGCCGAAATGGTATCACTACTAAGAACGGTAAGCATAGGCGCCTTAACGGTAAATATTGCTTCTCTCAAAAAATATTTTGTGGTAAGTGCGGTGATATCATGCAGCGAAACATGTGGTATCGACCAGAGAAAGTAGCAGTCTGGCGCTGCGCCATTCGGATAAGGAGAAGTAAAACTGGTCGCCGCTGCATGATTCGAAACGTTAAAGAACCCCTTCTAAAAGAAGCTACTATTGAGGCTTTTAACCAGCTCATTGAAGGGCATGAGTTAGCCAACAAACAAATCAAAGCCAACATCATGAAGGTCATCGAGAACTCCAAAGGACCAACACTCGATCAAATCAACCAACAGTTGGAAGAGGTACAGATGAAGCTCATCCAGGCTGCCAACCAGCATCAAGACTGCGACGCACTAACCCAGCAAATCATGGACCTGCGGAAGCAAAAAGAAAAAGTCCAAAGTCGTGAAACTGATCAACAAGCCAAACTACACAGCCTTGATGAAATTAACAAATTAGTCGAATTGCACAAGTATGGCTTAGTTGACTTTGATGAACAATTGGTTCGTCGCTTGGTAGAAAAAATCACCATCTTCCAACGCTACATGGAGTTCACGTTCAAAGATGGTGAAGTTATCAGAGTAAATAAATGAATTTTAGGATGTTTGGTACTCAGCTATTTTGGCTGGGTGCTGTTTTTAGATTGTAGTTTTTTAATTTTGGCAGATTGAATTAAATTATCTTGAATCAGTCGCCAAGTGTTTCTGGAAATTAGTGTGCGCGTAACCATGAACGCATCAGCTAATTCACTAGCAGTGGCTTGTCCGTGTTGTTCCAGATAGATTAATTTTCCCACTCACGCATTGAGAAACCAGTTGTGGTCAGCCCTTGCATTAACATCTGGTATGCTTGTTTCTGAATAGCCTGTAGGGTTGCTAAGCTCTCAAACAGGATCTTAGTTTGCCGATGATTTAGCATATAATATCATCCTATTCTTTGCGCTGCCGCTTAGTCATTCCAAAGAGCCCTAACAAACTACTCATGGCTAATAGTAATAAGCCACTCAGCGTCATGTGTTGTTGATCAGTTTCACCAGTTTGAGGCAACCGTTGATCCACAAAATTAGTAGCCGCTGCTTGACCAGCCTGAACCGGCTTTGTTGGCGTCGCTGGTTGACTTGGGTTAACTGGTTTTGCTGGCGTCGTTGGTTGAATTGGATTAACTGGTTTTGTTGGCGCATCCTTGGCATAAACCACCGTGAAGTCAAGATCACTGGAGTCACCACTCACAGTTTGTGCCCCAATTTCAGCCTGGTCTGGCGTATAACCCTTAATAACTGGACTAGTTACTGCCGCAAAGCTTTGATCTGCTGACCAAGACCCATAGGTCTTTTCACCTGTCACCGCATCAGTTGAGACTTGACGCGTAAATTCAACCGGCTTGGCCACATAATCATCATGAGCTGTCGTACCATCTTTGTAGACGTAATGGATAGTTTCATTAATCGTCTTGCTTTCAGTTGTAATAGTTGGCGCATTCTTGGCATAAACCACCGTGAAGTCAAGATCACTGGAGTCACCACTCACAGTTTGTGCCCCAATTTCAGCCTGGTCTGGCGTATAACCCTTAATAACTGGACTAGTCACTGCCGCAAAGCTTTGATCAGCTGACCAAGACCCATAGGTCTTTTCACCTGTAACCGTATCAGTTGAAACTTGACGCGTAAATTCAACCGGCTTGGCCACATAATCATCATGAGCTGTCGTACCATCTTTGTAGACGTAATGGATAGTTTCATTAATCGTCTTGCTTTCAGTTGTAATAGTTGGCGCATTCTTGGCATAAACCACCGTGAAATCAAGATCACTGGAGTCACCACTCACAGTTTGTGCCCCAATTTCAGCCTGGTCTGGCGTATAACCCTTAATAACTGGACTAGTTACTGCCGCAAAGCTTTGATCTGCTGACCAAGACCCATAGGTCTTTTCACCTGTCACCGCATCAGTTGAGACTTCACGCGTAAATTCAACCGGCTTGGCCACATAATCATCATGAGCTGTCGTACCATCTTTGTAGACGTAATGGATAGTTTCATTAATCGTCTTGCTTTCAGTTGTAATAGTTGGCGCATTCTTGGCATAAACCACCGTGAAGTCAAGATCACTGGAGTCACCACTCACAGTTTGTGCCCCAATTTCAGCCTGGTCTGGCGTATAACCCTTAATAACTGGACTAGTTACTGCCGCAAAGCTTTGATCTGCTGACCAAGACCCATAGGTCTTTTCACCTGTAACCGTATCAGTTGAAACTTGACGCGTAAAGGTCACTTGAGCGGTGTTATCAGCAGGAGTTTGATTACCAGCGCCTTGATAATGAATAGTCTCTGTAAGGGTTTTGGCCTCTGTAGACTGAATGTTTTGATGCTTCAAGTGAACCGTGAAATTCTGATCAGTTGTGTCATCATTGTCGAACGTCAAATCTGCTGGATAGCCATCGGTGACCAACTCATACCCTTGTTTCTTATAATCGGCAATGCTACCGCTGGTACTATAGCTGGATTTTGAACCCGTTGTTCCTGAGATTGAGTCCGTCTTTAAAGTTTTTCCGGTCGTATCATCGACGTAGCTGACACTACCTTTTTGCTTATCTGCTGTATAGGTGATCGTTGTATCTTTCGTTGGATCACTTGGCTGATAACTGCTACCTGGTGTCAAAACATGACCTTCTGGATCATGTGCTGTATAACCTGGTACCGTTGGTACACCGGCTGGTGTAACCTTTGTCGCATCACTTGGGTCATTTGGATAGACTACTGTTGGTGCTCCAGGGAAGTTCCCATCACTTGAGCTTGGTACCAATGATCCGACTTTCGTGTATGTCACGGTCTCATTAACATCTGCTGAATCGGCATTCAGGTCAGTGACGGCAGCTGTCTGCGCTTTATCAGCTACAGATCCCGGCACCACTGGGCTAACAACGGCATCAAAGGTCGTATCACCATTTGTCGCTGTCCAGGCTGTTGTCCCAGCACCACTTGTAATCACTTCACCAGTAACGTTATCGACAACGACTGTTCGCGTGAAGTTGACAGAATCAGTGTGTTGCTTGGCCACTACGTGTCCATTCTGATCAACATAGCTAATCGTCTCGTTGACCGTCTTATCATAGTTGGTGCTAGTTGGCCACTTTGGTCCATCTGGTTCGTCTGGATTGATTGGCGTTCCAGGTGTCTGTGGATCCGTTGGATTCACTGGCGTCAACCGATGCTTCAAGTGAACCGTGAAATTCTGATCAGTTGTGTCATCATTGTCGAACGTCAAATCTGCTGGATAGCCATCGGTGACCAACTCATACCCTTGTTTCTTATAATCGGCAATGCTACCGCTGGTACTATAGCTGGATTTTGAACCCGTTGTTCCTGAGATTGAGTCCGTCTTTAAAGTTTTTCCGGTCGTATCATCGACGTAGCTGACACTACCTTTTTGCTTATCTGCTGTATAGGTGATCGTTGTATCTGTACCAATATCAGAAGGTGTTGGTGGAATATAGCCCTTAGTACGATCATCGGGATTAACTGGCACCAAAGCAGTCCCCATATGATCTTCAGGTGTATAGCCAGGAATAAAAGCAATAACCGGATAATCAGGCACCGATGAATCAGCAATCTTAGTAGGGTCACTAGGATCATTGGGATAAATAATTGATGTTGTCGAGCCATTAGGATTAGAGACGACCCAGTTGCCGAGCTTGCTGTAAACATACTTAATATCAGAGGTTTGTGGAATATATGGATTTACAATTCCGTATGTCGCAGAACCTAGTGGATACATTATCGCAGAACCTGAGGGCTTTATACCTGTCCATGTTTTGAGAACTTTTCCATTTTGAGCAATTGAAGCAGACATTGTTCCATCTGAACCAGTCTGAGTGTAAGTAATAACTACTCCATTATGAAAGTTTTTAACATAACTAGCACCAATCTCTCCGTATGGTGACATAACGCCATTTGAATTAGAAGGTGCAGTAGCATAGTAACCATTTACAACATTTACGTCGCTGGTCGTATAATTTTGGCCAACTAACCCTTTTTGTGTATAAGGAGCAACTGGATTACCATTACTGTCGGTGATTTGCTTGCCATCTTTATCAACGTAATAGGTTGTTTGTGTGATCAATTTGGGTACAAAATAAGAAAGTGTACTGTAGTAGTTACTATCAAATTTACTAGCAGTATATTTAGTAACAAAACTATTGTTTGAACTTTGAACCATTTCAAAATAAGCATCATTATAGTAGGTAGTGCTATCAAATACAGCAGATGTTACCTGAGTATTTTGATTTAAAGTGTATTGTTTTAAAACTTTATTTAATGCCGATAATTCCGTTACATAAACAATTCCATCGCCCGTTCGATTAGTTGAAAAAACAATCTGGTTTCCACCATATTTTGCTTGCAACCATTCATAACTGTAATGAGAGTTATCTGGATCAATCCACATTCCAGATGGATAATCTGGATCACTAACTGAGAAACCCGTATTGGTAACTGAACCTGCCAATACCTTTCTACCGTAGTTTTGAGCAAACTTAGTTGTAACTATTGCACTATTTTTAGAAACATTAGTGGCTATCTGCGCTACACTCTGTTTTCCACCTGCACTGGTTACATCAGCCTTTGCTGCACTGCTACTACTTGCACTAGTCGTTTCGGCCTTTGCTGCACTGCTACTACTTGCACTAGTCGTTTCGGCCTTTGCTGCACTGCTACTACTTGCACTAGTCGTTTCGGCCTTTGCTGCACTGCTTGAGGTGCTGGTGGCTGTCACATCAGCTGACACTGGCTGGCTGGTAACTAGCATCCCTAATCCCAGCGAAAATAATGAAATCCCCATGACAGCCCAATTCTTACCGCATTTATATAATTTATAATGCGTTTTAGTCTCTCCAAAATAATTATTCCTTAACATAAAAGAACCGACCTTTTTCACTTTTTTAGATAAAATCATGACAAAATCCCATCATTAAATCAAATGGTTTCAAGAAACTACATTAATAATAACACTCAAGGCATAAAAAGCAAAAAGTGTACTAATTCCAATCGTTTGGGAAGGAAAATGCACACTTTCAATCAGCTATAAATACCGTCATACCGGCGTTTATCGGCTATTTTTCTGTACGTTCAAGGACAGTAACGCTCTCAACATGCGGCGTTTGCGGGAACATATCCACCGGGCTGATCTCGTCAAACTCATACCCCAGTTCCTGAAACTCCTGCAAATCGCGCACCTGCGTGGCTGGGTTGCAGGAAATATACACAATCTCCTTTGGCCCCGTCTTGACGGCTGCCTGGATAAACTCCGGCGTCAATCCCTTGCGCGGCGGGTCGACGAAAATCACGTCCGTCTTCAGCCCAGCTTTCGCCCACTGCGGCATAATTTCTTCGGCTTTGCCAACGACGTACTTGGCATTTTCAATCCCGTTCAAGCGTGCGTTGTAGTTAGCATCGTCCACAGCTGGTTTGATCGTTTCCATCCCCCGGACTGCTTTAACATGCTTAGCCACGCTCAGCCCGATCGTCCCGATTCCGGCATAAGCATCAATCACCACGTCGTCTGGATGCAGGTCCGCTTTATCGATCGCCAATTGGTACAAACGCGGGGTCTGGCGGGAATTAATCTGAAAGAAACTCTGCGGCGAAATCTTAAAGTTCAAGTCGCCGATTTTATCCATAATATGGTCTTGCCCCGCTAAAACGAAGTCGCGCTTGCCTAAAATGACGTTGGTCTTGTCCGGGTTGTAGTTCAAAATCACGCTTTTGACATGAGCAAGCTTGCTGATGTCTTTTGTTACCTGGTCCAGCTGCGGAAACTTCTGCTGGCGGCAGACTAAAATCACCATAATCTCGCCCGTCGCCTTGCTGCGGCGCACGTCCAAATACCGCACCTGGCCGCGGTTATGAATTTCGTCATAGGCCGGCACCCGGTACTTGCGCAAAATGTCGCGCACGCTGATCAACACCCGGTCAATTTCCGGATCAGTGGTAAAGAAGTTGGTAAGCGGCACTAAATCATGTGAGCGGCGGCGGAAAAAGCCGATCTCCAGCTGGCCCTTGATTTTTCTTACCGGCACCTGGGCCTTGTTGCGGTAGCCAGTCTGCTCCGGGCTGGCTAAAGTCTCATCAACCTTAATCTGGTCCATCCCTGCTTTATGCAGCAGGTTCACGACCTGCTGGCGCTTGAAGACCAGCTGCTGGTCATATTGCAAGTGCGCCAGCGACGCCAGGCCCGTTTGCACCCACTGGTTGAGCTTGACCGTAATCCGGTAGGGACTAGCCTTGACCAATTTTTCAATCTTGGCAAAAGCAAAGGTTTTTTTGACTTTTAAGATCTTCGCTTCAACCACTTCGCCCGGCAAAGCGTTATTGACAAAAATCGTCAGCCCTTCGTGGTGGGCCACCCCCATTGCCTGGTAGGAGAGGTCTTCGATGGTTAAATTCACAAGTTCGTTTTTCTGCATCTTTTGGTCCTTTTTTACAAACACAATAACTTAGTATATTCTACCCTGCCCCGGGAAAAATAGCAGATCCTAAATCCTTTTTCTGGTAAACTAAATTTAACAAGACTAGAAAGGAAGCACAATTATGGAAGTTAAAGCAACTGTTGTCGTTGATGATGGCCCAGTTTTATCCTGCACTTTGCCGGCTGTACCGGAAATCGGCGATGTGATCAGTTTTAAGAAGGCGGCTGACCACCAAGACTTAATTATCGAAGTAGAAAACGTCATTTATTACGCTGATTCCAACGAAATTAAAATTCAGGCCGCTTTACATTAAAAAGATTGACATTGATTTTAATCTTGTTATCATAATTACCAACAATTGTTTTCAGTAGCAGCTTTGTTCAGGGTTCAGAGAACTGGCGTTAGGTGCAAGCCAGGCAGGCAGAGCTTCGTGAATTACCGCGATTCGGCTTGGCCCACGCAGTGCCTTTATCACCTGCTACGAGTGCAAGTTTAGTCTTGCAAGTGGGTGGTACCACGGTTTTTCCAATCGTCCCGTTGATTATTAAATCAACGGGTTTTTTATTTGGAGGAGATTAGGATGTCAAAGAAAAAAACAACCCCGCAGCAAATTTCAATTACCGAAGCAGTGATCATTTTAGCGGTCATGCTTTTTATCCTCGGCTGGTCGGTCATCGCCTGGGGCCTGGCCCCGCAGGTGCCGGTCCTGTTCAACATCGCCCTGATTATCTTTTGGGCTAAAGCCCGGGGCAAGTCCTGGCAGGAGATCCAAGATGGGATCGTTGACGGGGTTCATATCGCCATCGTCCCGATTTTTATCTTTATTTTGATCGGGGCCCTGATCGCAGTCTGGATTCAGGCCGGGATCATCCCATCCATTATGGTCTTAGGTTTTCACCTGATTTCGGGCCGGTTTTTCGTGCCCTCGGTCTTCCTGGTCTGCGCGATCGTCGGGGTCGCCATCGGGTCTGGTTTTACCACTATTTCTACCGTCGGCATTGCCCTGTTTGGGATCGGGACTTCGATGCACGCCAATCCCGCTTTAGTTGCCGGGGCCATTATCTCTGGCGCCGTGTTTGGCGATAAGATGTCGCCGCTATCTGACTCGACTAACCTGGCTTCCGCTGTGGCCGAAAGCGACCTGTTTTCGCATATTAAAAATATGATGTGGTCGACTATTCCGGCTTTCTTTGTTTCCTTAATTCTCTTCTGGCTCTTAGGCAATTCCGGCCACATAGATGCCGGCCAGATCACCCAGACTACCCGCCTGTTAACCAGCAATTTTCAGATTTCTTGGTGGGCGCTGCTCCCGATTATCGTCATGGTGATCTGCTCCTGGCGAAAAATCCCGGCGATTCCGACTTTATTTATCAACATCATTTTGACTTCTATCATGATTTTCAGCCAGGAAAATCATTACCAGCCAGCAAAATTTGTCGACCTGGTGACTAACGGCTTTGTCGCTAAAACTTCTTCTAAAACCGTTAACGCCCTCTTATCCAGAGGCGGGATTATGAGTATGATGTCGACTGTCGCCCTGATTATTGCCACCCTGGCTTTAGGTGGCCTGCTGATGAAGTTCGGGATCGTCCAAACTGCCATGCAGCCGCTGACCAGCCACCTGAATAAACCGGGCAGCCTGATTACCGCCACCATTTTAGCCGGGATCGGGATCAACCTGTTTGTCGGCGAGCAGTACCTGTCGGTTATCCTGCCGGGCCGGGCTTTTAAAGCCAGCTTTGACCGGATCGGCCTTGATCCTTTAGCGCTGTCGCGGGTCTTGGAAGACGGCGGGTCAGTAATCAACTACCTGATCCCATGGGGCGTAGCTGGTTCCTTTGCCGCTTCGACTTTAGGCGTCCCCGTTTTGGCCTTTTTGCCCTTTGCCTTCTTCTCCCTGTTTTCCCCAGTCTTTTCCCTTTTGTCAGGCTGGACGGGAATCGGTCTCAAGCGCAAACAAGCAAAGTAAATCTCTTTTGCTTCCTGTGAATTTGTGATAGCCTGTTGATTGAGAATCTAACTTAGAAAGAGGCTTTCAGCAATGAATAATTATTCTTCGCAAGAACGCAAGCGCGCTTTGAGCGGCTTGAATACTTTCTTGACTAAAATGTATGGGTTCATGACCCTGGCCGTGCTGGTTTCAGCCTTAACGGCCTGCTTGACCATGACCGTGTTTGCTCAGCAGGTGTTAACTTACTTTACCAACCACCAAGCCATGGTTTGGGTCCTCTTATTGGTCCCGATCGCTTTATCAATGGGGATCAGCTTTAAGGCCACCCGCAACCCTGTCGCCAGCTTTATCATGCTAATGGCGATCTCGATTATTTACGGGCTGGAATTTGCCTTGATCGCTGGCGTTTATACCCAAACGCAAATTGCGTCGGCCTTTGTTTCCTCAGCTGGTGTCTTTGCCGCGATGGCCATTTACGGGTCAGTGACTAAGCGCAGCCTGGATAACGCTGGGGCATATGCCTCCGCTGCCTTAATCGGTTTGCTGGTGGCATGGCTAATCAACATGTTCCTGCGTTCAGCCGCTGTGGCCTACGTCTTTTCCTTTATTGCCGTAATTATCTTTACGGTTCTGACTGCTTGGGACGCCAAAAAAATGCGCCAGATCTACGAGCAATTCGGCGACCAAGTTTCAGTTGATGGTTTAGCCGTGTTAGGCGCTATGCAGCTGTACCTAGACTTCGTTAACTTGTTCCTGCAATTCCTGCAAATCTTCGGCATGTCCGACAGCCGCAATTAATTTAACAACACAAAAAACCGGCCAGGTTCAATCCTGACCGGTTTTTTATTTGCAATTATTTAATAATTATAAGCCATCAACTTGGGTGCCCTTAGCTTCAAAGGCTGAGGTCCACTTCTTCAAGTTTGGTGTTAAGTGTTCAATCGTTAAGGCGATCCCGTTCATGTTCAAGGAAGTTGCCAAGTTGCCGATGTGCGGGAAGGCAACCTTAATTCCTTGGTCAGCCAAGATCTTGTGAACAGCACGGTACATAATGTATTGTTCAGCTAATGGAGTAGCACCTAAGCCAGAAACCATGACGAAGACTTCGTCGCCGCTCTTTAAGCCTAAGTCTTCTACCAAGGCGTCAGTCATCCGTTTAGCAATGCCGTCAGCTGGCTGCATCTTGTAGTTGCGGATCCCTGATTCGCCGTGGTGGCCGATACCAAATTCGTATTCGCCATCTGGAATGTGGAAGTTCGGGTGGCCAACAGCTGGAATGGTTAATTCGTGCAGGCCGACACAAACACTCCGGGTGTTGTCGCGGGCTTCGGTAGCTGCTTGGCAGACAGCGTCGACGTCGCCGCCGTGAATGGCAACTTGGCCGCCGGCAATCCACATGGTGATCAAACCAGCAATCCCGTGGCGCTTGTCTTTCATATCAGCTGGGGCAGAAGCAATGTCGTCTTTAGAAACAACATACTTAACATCGATACCTTCGTCTTTAGCCATCAGCATCCCGGCTTTGGCGTTCATCATGTCGCCGGAGTAGTTGCCGAACAGGCAGGCAACACCGTGGCCGTGGTCAGCTTTTCTAAAGGCGTCTAAGAAGGACAGCGGGGTTGGGGAAGCAAAAATTTCACCAACAGCAGCTGCGTCCAGCATGTTTGGCCGCAAGTAGCCTAAGAATGAAGGCTCGTGGCCGCTGCCGCCGCCGGAAACGATGCCGACTTTATCAGCAATGTACTTACGGTAAACAACCCGTGGGTTGTCTTCAGCTCTAGCTAATAACGGGTGGGTCATTAAATAAGCATCAACATATTCATCCACCATGTCATTTGGATCATTTAAAAAGCGTTGCATCTTCAGTGCCCCCTATTTGTTCAAGTTCTTCATTTCTTCAGCCATAGCTTCCAGGAAGATTTCGCAGGAAACAGCGCCGGCATCTAACTTGCCAATTGACTTCTTGCCTTGGCGGATTGAACGGCCGATCTTGGATTGCAAGTCTTTGGTGTGGTTCATGCCTTTCTTAGCGGCAGCCACCATCTTGTCCAAAGCAGTCGGCAGGTCATCGCCCGCAGCAACTGCTTCGTGCATGGCATCAGCAGCTGGGTCCAAGGTGTCGATCAAGGTCTTGTCGCCTGGACGAGCATCGGTCACGAATTCAATACTTTCAACTGCTTGCTGCATCATATCGTCAACGACTTTAGCATCAATTTCTTCATGATCTTTCGAACCGTTAACCAGGCCCCGGCAGATCATCCCGTACAAAGGTCCCATCGACCCGCCGATGTGGTTCATCAAAGCATCTTTGATGTCGTCAAACCCTTCGGTCATGGTCTTCTTTGGGTCAGCATCAATTTCCCTTTTGAGCCAGGTGCATACCTTTCGACATATTTACGCCGTGGTCACCGTCGCCCAATTCATCCAAATCGCCCAAGTAATCTGCTTGGCTTTCGATTTTTGCAATAATATTTAATGGAACGCTAATGGCTTCACTGTTTTTGAACATGTTGCCACCCTCCTTAACAACTGATTATTAAGTATACATTGACCAATAAAAGTTCGTCTTTTACTGAGACTTACTCTCAATTTTTATTATAAGCGCAAATTTAATCCTTGTATACTAACATTTGCGATTTTTTTCACAAATTAATGCTTGCTAAAAAGCAGGGTGCTGGTCAGGGCAATTACCAGGCCGATTAAAGCTAGCACCAGGCAGCGTTCAGCCATGGGCCGCTGCTTTCGCCAGAAAATAACTGCGCAGATTAAGCCAATAATGGGCACAAAAATACTGAAAAAGTAAATTAGCGATTGCTTGATCGTATCTGCTTGATTTTGTGGTTGTTTTTGTGGTTGTTGTTTCATTTTTTCCTCCAAAAAAGGAGTATCCACCGCCAAGTGAATACTCCTTAACTTTTTAGCCAATATAGAATTCAATCCGCTGCTGCAAATTATGAAAAGTCATCGGCAATTTGCCGCCATTTTCACCATCCAGGTTGACTGGCAGGTGCTGGTCATGATCATCCAGCACTTCCGCCTTGAATTGCTTGGTTTTAGTGTAAATGATATCCGGATCTTGGGTGTGCTGGCCATTTAAGGCTTGCACCATCAGCCGCAGCATTTCGACTGAATTATCAGTTTTCACCACGATTAATTGGAAATAACCATCTGATAACTGGGCATCGGGCATAATCCGCTCAAAGCCGCCAATCGAATTGGTCATCCCCAGCAAAAACATGGATACTGGCCCTTCATACACGCCGCCGTCATAGGTCAGCCGCATCTTGTGGCTGGTTACCTTCGGCAGCATTTCGGCTCCTTTAATCAGATAAGCCGTGTAGCCGAGCGCGGATTTTACTTCCGACGGGACGCCGTAGGTCAGGTCGGCCAAGGAACCAGAAGCCGCAATATTCATAAAGTAAGTGTCACCGGCTAAGCCAATGTCCATCTTCTGCGTCTTGCCGCGCAAAATCACCTTGGCAGCGGCCACTAAATCATCCCGCGGGATTTTCAAAGCACGGGCATAATCGTTAGTCGTCCCGCCAGGAATCACGGCCATCCGCGGCCGCCGCTCCTTCGGGGCGATGCCATTGACGACTTCGTTAATTGTCCCGTCGCCGCCGGCAGCTACCACCAGGTCAAACCCGGCATCAGCACAGCGAGAAGCTTCATTTTTGGCAGAATTCGGCTCAGGCTTGGTCCGAAAAGCACTGGCTTCATACCCTGCCTGTTCTAAAATATCCAAAATGTCTGCCACTTTTTGCGGCAATTCCTCATGCCCTGAAGCAGGATTATAAATTAATCTTGCTTTCTTGACCATTTATTACAACTCCGTCTTAGCGTTTATTCAGTTCCTCATTGAGCAGCTTGTTAACCAGCTTCGGGTTAGCCTTGCCCCGAGTCTGCTTCATAATTTGACCAACCAAGTAGCCGATTGCCCGGTCTTTACCATTCTTAAAGTCTTCCACAGATTGCGGGTTGTCATCGACAACCTTAGTAACCATTGGCCCTAAGACGCTGACATCTGACAACTGAACCATGCCTTTAGCTTCAACATACTGCTTTGGATCAGTCCCGTTGGCAATGGTTTCGGCAAAGACTTTCTTAGCGATCTTGGATGAAATGGTGCCGTCTTTGATCAGCTTGATCATGGCAGCCAAGTGCTCCGGCGTTAATTTAACATCAGCCAATTCCAAGCGGTGGTCGTTCAAGTAACCATTAACTTGGGTATTCAGCCAGTTAGCAGCCAGGACTGGGTCGCCGCCGGCTTTGACAGTACTATCAAAGAAGTCGGAACTTTCCTTGGTCTGCAGCAAAACATCAGCGTCAACCGGTTTCAAGCCGTACTCATCAATGTAGCGCTTGCGCCGGTCCATTGGTGATTCTGGCAAAGTCTTGGCAATTTCATCAACCCAAGATTGCTTGATCTTGTATGGCGGAATATCTGGTTCTGGGAAGTAGCGGTAGTCGGAAGCCCCTTCCTTGACACGTTCCAGGTAAGTCTTGCCGGTGTTTTCATCAAACCGGCGGGTTGACATTTGCACCCGGCCGCCTGACAGCAGTACTTGCTGCTGGCGTTTTTCTTCGTAAGCCAGTGATTGGCGCACGTGTTCAAAGGAGTTCAGGTTCTTCATTTCAACCTTGGTCCCCAGCTTTTCTTGGCCGGCTGGACGGATGGAAATGTTGGTGTCGACACGCATAGAACCTTCTTCCATCTTAACGTCGGAAGCACCAGTAAACTGCACGATTTTACGCAGCTTTTCCAAGTAGGCATAAGCTTCGTCTGGGTCAGACATATCTGGTTCAGATACCACTTCCAAAAGCGGCACGCCCTGCCGGTTCAAGTCAACATATGAGAAACCGTTGGTGCCGTGGGTGTTTTTACCGGCATCTTCTTCGATGTGCATTTCGTGAATGCCGATCCGCTTCTTTTTACCGTGAACTTCAACTTCCACGTAGCCATCGCGAGCTAGTGGTTGGAAGAATTGGGTAATCTGGTAAGCCTTGGGGTTGTCCGGGTAGAAGTAGTTCTTCCGGTCAAAGTGCGTTTGCGGCAAGATATGTGCATGCGTTGCCAGGGCAACCATGATGCCTAAACGGTAAACATCCTTGTTAACCATTGGCAAGACACCAGGATAACCCCAGTCAATAACGTTAGTCGCCGTGTTAGGATCAGCACCATACGTTACTGGTGAAGGAGAAAAGATCTTGCTCTTGGTCTTTAATTCGAAGTGGACTTCCAGCCCAATAGTCGATTTAAAATTCATGCCTTAATCCTCCAATCCAGCAGGTTTTTGCTGATAAAACTTATTGCTGCATTCGATAAAGTCAGCAGTTTGGAAGACATGAGCTTCATCGAAACGCTGACCCATAATCTGGAAACCAACTGGCAAACCATCATCTGACAAGCCAGCTGGTACGCTAGCTGCTGGCAAACCAGCCAAGTTAGCAGAAATCGTCAAGATATCGTTGTTGTACATCTTAACCGGGTCTTGAATTTCTTCGCCAATCTTAAAGGCAGGGGTCGTGGTCGTTGGCCCAACAATCACATCGTTGTCCTTGAAGATATTGTCAAAATCGCGGCAGATCAAAGTTCTCACCCGAGAAGCTTGCATGAAGTAAGCATCGTAGTAACCAGCAGATAAGGCAAATGAACCCAGCATGATCCGGCGTTTTACTTCTTCGCCAAAACCTTCTGAACGTGACTTCAGGTAAACGTCCATCAAGTTCTTAGTATCCTTTGCCCGGAAGCCATAACGAATACCATCGTACCGCTGCAAGTTTGAGGAAGCTTCACTAGAAGCAATCAAATAGTAAGTTGGCACTACGTACTTGGTGTATGGCAAAGTTACTTCATTGATGATGGCGCCAGCTGCTTGCAAAGCATCGATTTGCTTTTGGACAGCTGCACGAACGTCAGCATCAACGGCATCGCTCATGTATTCTTTTGGCACAGCTACGCGCAGACCCTTTACATCTTTGCCTAAGGCAGCAGTAAAGTCTGGCACTGGCCGTTCTGAAACAGTTGCGTCGTGGTCATCTGGACCAGCAATGACATTCAAAACTTCAGCAGCATCGCGAACGCGTTTAGTTAACACACCGATTTGATCAAGTGATGAACCAAAAGCAATCAAGCCCCAACGTGAAACGCGGCCGTAAGTTGGCTTAATTCCAAAAATACCGTTAAAGGCAGCTGGTTGCCGAATTGAACCACCAGTATCTGAGCCCAAGGCTGCAACAACGTCGCCGCTAGCAATAGCAGCAGCTGAACCACCTGATGAACCACCAGGGACATGGTCCAAATTCCATGGATTGCGGACTAAACCAAAGTAGGAATTTTCATTGGAAGAACCCATGGCAAATTCGTCCATGTTGGTTTTGCCAAAGATAGTTGCTTGCGCTTTATGCAGGCGCTTGATAACTGTAGCGTCATAAACTGGGACAAAATTATCCAAAATATGACTAGCTGCAGTTGTCCGCAAGCCTTTAGTTACAATATTGTCTTTGATCGCAATTGGAACACCGGCTAACTTGCTGGCTTTAAAATCAAGGTCGGCATCTGGTTTAGCATCCTTGTCAACAGTGATCCAAGCATTTAAATTCTTGTGTGCATCAATTTGATCCAATGAAGCTTGCAGCAGTTCATCTGCCGAAACAGTACCTGCGGCTAACTTTTGATTCAATGAATCAATATTTTCAGTTAAATAATCCATTAGTCATTATCATCCTTATCAATAATAACCGGTACTTTAATAAAGCCGTTGCTGCTGTCTGGCACATTTTGCATCATTTCGCTGCGAGTCTGCCATTTTTCTGGTTGATCTTCACGGAAGACCGTATCCCGGTCAACAACTTGGGTCGTGGCTGGCACGCCCTCGGTGTCAACTGCTTGCAGCTGGTTTGCCATATCAATAATCTCGCCCATTTGCTTGGTAAATTTGTCCAACTCTTTATCGTCAAACGACAAACGTGACAAAGTAGCAATGTGAGCAATATCTTCTCTTGTAAGTTTCACTGCTAACCTCCTATTCGCCATTAAATACATGGACGTAGTAATTGTCTGATGGTGAGTTCTTCGCAATCACTGCTTGCACATCATTCACGGATGAAATCTTGATTTCGATCGCAGCGTTGTTTGGCAGGTACTTGCGAGCTGCCGACAGCGCTAGCTTGGTAAAGCTTTGAATTTGTGCATAACCGTAGAACTGCGTAGTAATTGAAATATTTTCTTCAGTCAATTTACCCTCTTCATACCGAACATTAGCGGTCACGCCGCTAACATCCGGGAAGTAATCCTGAATGGCACTCTTAAAATTGCTGAAATCTGACTCATCATCGCTGCTGATGGCTTTTTGATCGCCAACAGTCGGCAAGGTCTGCGTCTTGTAATTAAGTGCTTTCCAATCTCTTATTTTACTACTATTAGCACTTGCGATTCCATAGGCAAAATACGTTCCACCAGTCAGTGAATCCTGACCAGTTTTACTGAATAAGCCGATCAAAATTGGAATATTGCGCAGCTTTTTCCGCTTACGCAAGCGTTTGACAACTTTTTCAGCCGCAATTTTGCCATATTTTTCCTGGTCTGCCCGGCTAATCGTCGTGTGGTATTGCGGTCCATCGGTGACCTTGTTGTAATAGTCAATCGAATTCATCGCAATTCCCAGGCTCATCCCGCCTAAATGGTAATTACGGCCCGACCCAGTCAAAAAGTCTTGTTCTAAAATCTGCTCAACCCGAATCGGGTTCCGGGTATCTGCACCCTTTTTATGATTATCAATGGGATTGAGCCCCGTCTTGTCTTTTTTAGTTGCCCGCGCAAGCCAGTTTTCAGCTGTACTTTCAGAAATTTGCTGGCCTTCTTGGAACACATAAGAATTAGTTGAGAATTGCCGCTTGGACAAATCAAGCAGGCCCTTTTCCAGCGACCGGGTGTCGATATTGTTGTCATTATTGGTTGCCGAGATACCATTAATCGGACTAACTTGATAAGTCCCGTTTTTCAGCAGGACAGTGTAGCCGCCCTTAGTAGTTGTCGTAGTTTGGTATTTTTTAGCTTTTTTCTCAGTGTTAGTGGGATTGTTAGATAAATTTGAATTTTGCAAGTTCCCGCAACCGGTCGCGCCTAAGGCTAGGCCCAGCAAGAGCATTGCTGATAAAAATCGCTTCATTAATCTTGATCCTTTTCTCCTAATTGCTGCAAAGCCTCTGCTTCTGTTAACAGTTCAACGCCTAAAGCCTGTGCTTTATCGTATTTTGACCCCGGATCATCGCCGTAAATCACATAATCCGTTTTCTTAGAAACAGAACCGGTAACTTTCGCACCTAAAGCTTGCAGTTTAGCAGTAAATTCACTCCGAGTAAAATGCACTAATTTGCCAGTCAAAACGACTCGCTTATCTTTAAACGGATTCTCTGGTGCTTCAGCTGGTGTTTGCCCTAAAAAGCGCATATTCAAACCCGCAGCTTTGAGCTGACTCAGCAGCTCTTGCGCACTATCTTGTTCAAAATAAGCCGTTAGTGAATTAGAAATAGTTTCGCCAATCGTCGGAATCGCGTCGATTTCTGCTGCAGTTGCCGCTTGAATGCGGTCCATCGTTTGAAACTTTTCAGCAATTAGGCGGGCAGCCTTTGCACCCACATGGTCAATGCCAAGGCCAAACAGCAGGAGTTCAACTGAATTTTGCTTGCTGTTCTCAATCGCCGTCAGCAAATTATTAATCGATTTAGCTTGAAAATGCGGCAATCCTTGCAAATCTTCCGCTGTTAATTGATATAAATCGGCCACATCTTTGACTAGGTCTTGCTTAATCAACTGGCGAATAATTTTTGGCCCTAAGCCCATGATATTCATCGCTGGCCGAGAAGCAAAGTGGATAATTCGTTCCTCAACCTGCGCTGGACACATTGGGTTTAAACAGCGCAGCGCCACTTCATCTGCTAAATGCGTCAGCGGCTGCCCGCATGATGGACATTCAGTTGGAATTTCATAAGGAACCGAATCCTGAGGCCGCTTTGATAAAACCACTTGCGAAATTTCTGGAATAATATCACCAGCCTTATGCAGCAGCACTGTGTCGCCAATGCGGACATCTTTTTCTTTTAAAAGATCAGGATTGTGAAGAACTGCCCGGCTAACGGTTGTTCCCGCCAGTTGCACAGGATCCATTACGGCGGTTGGCGTTACTACTCCGGTCCGGCCGACTGTCCAGACAATTTCGTGCACAATCGTCGCTTCTTCTTGCGGCGGGAATTTGTAAGCAATCTCCCAGCGCGGAACTTTGACCGTATTGCCCAGTTCTTGCTGAAGAGACAGGTCATCAACTTTTAACACAATCCCGTCAATGCCGTAAGTCAAGCTGTTGCGTTTTTGCGTATATTCATCAATATACTGATCAATCTCGTCCAAATTAGCTAATTTTTGACCAGTAGGATTCGTATGAAAACCCATCTTCGCCATTTCAGCAATTGCTTGATGCTGACTGGTAATTTCAGCCGGCGGATTCACCCAAGTATAAATAAAAGTACTGAGGTGGCGCTGCTTGGTAATACTTGGATCAAGCTGGCGCAATGACCCGGCCGCCGCGTTACGCGGATTGGCAAATGTTGCTTGCCCGGCAGCATCGCGAGCAGCATTCAATTTAGCAAAGGCATCCTTGCCCATGTAGCATTCGCCGCGCACCTCACCAGTAAAATTATTGGGGACATTTTGCGGAATATCTTCAATGTAGCGGGCATTAGCGGTTACATCTTCGCCAACTTGCCCATTACCCCGCGTAGAAGCTCGCACTAAACGGCCTTGTTCATATTCAAGCGACAAGGACAAGCCATCTATTTTTAGTTCAACATTATAAGCGACAGGATGACCAACTTGTTTTTGCAAGCGCTGGTCAAAGTCAACCAGTTCTTGCTTTGAAAAAACATCCCCCATCGAAAGCATCGGAATAGGGTGGCGGACTTTCGTAAATTCATTGTTAACCTGACCGCCTACTCGCTGAGTAATGGAATCAGGGCTTACAATTTCTGGAAAATCATGTTCCAGCCCTAGCAGTTCTTGATAAGCGCGATCATACACTGCATCTTCGACAACTGGCCGGTCCTCGCTGTAATAAGCATCGGCCCACTGATCGAGCTGTTTGCGCAAATCAGCCGCGCGCTGCTTAGCTTCAGCAAGCGTTTTTGTTGGCATGCTTTAGCCTCCTTTTTCTGAAGTGCTACGTAAATTATACCTTCTTAATTGGAGCAAAGGCAGCCAAAAGCCGTTTTACGCCGCGGCCAGCAAAGGCAATATCTAGCTCCATATCCTCGCCGGTGCCATTAACCTTCGTGACCACACCTGGTCCCCAAGCCTTATGCTGAACTTGGTCGCCCACATGCCAGCCTTCTTTTTCAGCTCCAACAGCGCCTTTTGGTTTAACAGCTTGTGAATAAACTTGCGCACGGGCTCGTTCATCAGCTTTGGCAAATGGAGCAGTTACTTGCGATTGCTGACGGCGATGGAGACGGTTTTGCAAGACTGGATTGCCTTCTTCTTGCACGTCATCTGGATTAATTTCCCCTAAAAAACGTGAAGGTTCATTATTTTGCACCCGACCATATAACAGGCGTGAATAAGCATTAGTTAAATATAGTTCTTCTTTAGCCCGGGTAATGCCGACATAAGCGAGACGCCGTTCTTCTTGCAGCTGGTCATCTTCAAGCATCGCCCGCGACAGCGGGAAGAGTCCCTCTTCCATCCCGACTAAAAAGACAACTGGAAATTCCAAGCCTTTAGCCGCATGCAAAGTCATCAAGGTGACTAAATCATTTTGATCATCAATATCATCTTGGTCAGACAGCAGCGACACTTCGGCTAAGAAATTAGCCAGCGGCGTGCCTTCATTTTCATCAGGATCAAAATTATCATCAAAACGCTTCGTCACTGACAAAAATTCATCCAAGTTTTCTAACCGCGAATCAGCTTCAATCGTGTGTTCCGCCTTTAAGCTGTCCGAGTAGCCAAAATCTTGCAAGACTTTTTGGGTAGTAGCAGTCACACTGCCGGTTTGACTAAAAGCAATTGCATCCCGCAGCTGACTGCCAAACTGCATCATCGAGGTGCTAGCCTTACCGCTCGCCCCAGCTGCTTTAGCCTGACCTAAGGCATCAGCAAAAGAATAATGGTTTTGATTAGCAAAAGCGGTAATCTTATTGATCGAAACTTGACCAATCCCGCGTTTTGGCACATTGATAATGCGGCCGAAACTCATCGCATCTTGCGGGTTAGAAATTAGCTTTAAATAAGCCAAAATATCTTTAATTTCTTTACGATCGTAGAATTTCGACCCACCCACAATCTTGTACGGGATATTAGCTTTGACCAGTTCTTCTTCAATTCCACGCGATTGGGCATTAGTTCGGTATAAAACCGCAAAGTCACGGTAATGCCGCTTGCCAGCCTGAACTTCTTGGTGAATTTTACTCATGACAAACATCGCTTCGTCATTATCGCTTTGTGCTTGATAATGCACGAGCTTATGGCCCTTGCCCTGGTCAGTCCACAGGCTCTTTTTCTGCCGGTTAGAATTATTTTTAATGACCGAGTTAGCAGCATCAAGAATATAGCCAGTCGAGCGATAATTCTGCTCAAGTTTAATTAATTTAGCCTGCGGGTAATCATGCTGGAAGTTAATAATATTTTGCATGTTGGCCCCGCGCCAGCCATAAATAGACTGATCGGCATCCCCAACCACGCAAATATTTTGATACTTAGCAGCTAGCAGCCGGCAAAGCTGGTATTGAGCCTCGTTAGTATCCTGGTACTCATCCGCTGAAATGTAGCGGAACTTATTTTGATAATAGTCCAGCACTTCTTGATCTTTATGCAGCAGCACCAAGGCTTGCATGATTAAATCATCAAAATCCATGATTTGATCATTTTTCAAGCGACGCTGATATTCGGCATAAACTTGCGCCGTAATTTTTTCAAACGGAGCCTTTGCTTGCGCTTCATAAGCCTTGGGCGTTAGCAAGTCATTTTTAGCATTCGAGATACTAGCCAGAATTGCCTTGGGATTATAGAGCTTTGGATTAATATTTTGTTCTTTTTGAATATGCTTAACCAAAGTCAACTGCTCCGGTGAATCAGCAATTGAAAAGTTTTGGTCGTAGCCAATCCGGTCTCCAAAGCGGCGCAAGATCCGCACGCATAGTGCGTGGAAAGTTGAAACCCAGATTCCAGTTCCGCTCGGTCCTAGCAGCTGGTTAACCCGTTCTTTCATTTCATTCGCCGCTTTATTAGTGAAAGTAATCGCCAGTATTTGCCAAGTTGGCACTTGTTCTTCTTCAACTAAATAAGCGATCCGGCGCGTCAAAACCGAAGTCTTGCCGCTGCCTGCGCCAGCGACCACGAGCAGCGGACCTTGAGTCGTCTCTACTGCTTGTCGCTGCCGCGGATTTAATCCTTGCAAAATTGCTTCCTTGCTCATCAAACTGGACCTTTCTTTATAAAATTCAGCCTTTTTATTATAACAAACAAAACCGGGTTGACTGCCGCCAAACCGGTTTTTAATCATATTGAGTCAAATTGAATTCTTCCACCAAATTAATCAACTTGCTAGGATAATTTGGGTCAGTTGCATAACCATCTTGGTAGAGCGCCTTAGCCTGGCTCCGCCAATCTTGGGCCTGCAACACATGCTGATATTGCTGCGAATTCCAGCTCGTTCCCTGCGCTAGGAGCCGCGCGTGTGCTTGAATCGAAGCTAAATACAAATCGTAAATTTGAAAACGGCCCGACGTTGTTTTCCAATGACCATTTACATATTCACTAGTCGTCATGACCTTACTTGTGTTGGGATCAGTTCCTTTAACTCCAAACAAGTTGTTGTATTTTTGAGCCAGCGCACTTTGCCCATAATTGCTTTCCAAGCAAGCTTGCGCAATGGTCACACTAGGAAACAAGCCATACGGTTTATCCGCTTTTTGTGCCAGTGGAGCAATTATTTTAATAAATTTTTCTTTACTCTGTAAAGCCGCCTGTTTCGCCGCTTGTTGCTCTCGCAGCTGGGCTTGATTCAATGCTTGCCTGCGGTAATATAACCCGCCTGCTAGCAAAACCAACAGGACAAAAGCTACGGCAAAAACGCGAATAATAATTAAGTCATTTTGTTTGCGGCGCGTCATCCTAAGACCCCACTTTTGCTAACACACGGCGTAGCGGGACCACGATTAGCGGCGTTAAAATACCAGTAAAAATTGCTTCTATAATAGCGTTGCCGCCTAACGCAATCAGCAGCATAACAATTAATGGACTACCGGCTGGCACATGACCTAAATAATGCGCAAACCAGGCAGTTTTGCCCATAAATAACAAGCTAGTTAATAAAATCACCCCAGCACTATTAACCAGCGAAGCTGTTAGACCGGCAGCTAAAGGATGCCATTTTTTGTGAGCATTTGAGAAATAACCAGCAAGCCATCCTGCTGCCAGCCGCGGCAAAACAGCGATTAACGGGTTTTGAAACAGCATTAAACTAACAGGGTCAAATGGCTGGGTATAAGCCACCAGCAAGCTGAGCAATCCCCAAGTTAATCCCATTAGTGCGCCCATGCCCGGTCCAAACAGACTGCCGCAAACGGCCACCGTCAATGGAATCGTTGTGACAGCTGGCAAGGCTGGAATAATTCGTAAATAGCCCACATTCGGAATAAAAGTCTGCACAATCAGGAGTGCGATAAAGATAGCAATTGTTGTTAATCGAAAGGTTTTATTAGTAGGCATGAGACATCCCCTCACACAATTGAATAAAAAAAAGCCACTTTGCAGCGACTTGAAAAATAAGTGCGGGTGAAAAGACTCGAACTTTCACGACCTAAAAGCGGCCACAAGATCCTTAGTCTTGCGCGTCTACCATTCCGCCACACCCGCAGTACCTAATTATCTTAGCAAATCTTGCTTAATTAGGCAACTTTTTCAACAGGGTTAGCCGGCCATGGCAACGACCGCAGCGATAACGGCGCAAGTCCATTTTTCGAACGCGCGGATAAGTTTGCCCGCACTGAGTACAAACATATAAGTAGCGGCGACGGCGGGACTGGTGCAAACCAATTTCTGGAGCATAGCGGCTGCCGCCAACCTGCTTGAGCAGTTTTTTAAAATCCTGATCGCAATGACGGTAGCCTAACCCCAGCAGGTGCAAATGGTAATGCGCTAATTCGTGCTTAATAATACCAGGCAGGTACTGCCGCGTCTGCGGGGTGAGAAAATGTGCATTAATCTCGATCCGGTGATCAGTCAGAAAATACCGGCCGCCAGTGGTACGCAGACGATGATTAATCACCGCTCGGCCAGTAAATGGCCGCTGAAAGCTAGCTAGTGAAATTTGTTCGACCAGTGCTTGCAGCTGGTCACGCGTCATTAATTGTTCGGCTTGAGTTTGCGCTGACATAATTTAACCAGCTCGACAACAACAACTAGCAAGACGCCACTTGCTAACACAATCAGCCATTGCGGCAAGTTTAACTCAGTAACATCAAATAAATTAGTCAAGAATGGCAATTCAACACTAGCCATCACCAGCGCAGAAATGATAATTGCTACGTTGAACCAATGGTTTTTAAACCAGCCAACTTGCCAAATTGATTCGTGCACACTCTTAGAATTGAAGGCGTGAAACAGCTGAATCAGACCTAATGATAAGAAGGCCATGGTTAACGCATCACCATGCTGCAATAAACGGCTAGTATGTGGACTAGTTGCCAGGCCAATTGCATAAGTTCCTAGCACCAAGATGCTTTCCAAAATTCCCTGGTAAATAATAGATCCAGCGACACCACCTGAGAAGAAGTTGGACTTGCGGCCCCGTGGACGACGGCGCATGATGCTCTTTTGCACCGGCTCTACACCCAAGGCAATTGCTGGCAGAGTATCAGTTACTAAGTTAATCCACAGCAGCTGCACTGGTGCCAGAATATCCCAGCCTAAAATTGTCATCAAGAAGACAGTTAAGACTTCACCAACGTTACAGCTCATCAGGTAGAGCAAAGCCTTTTGAATGTTAGAAAAGACTTGCCGGCCTTCACGAACAGCACGCACGATGGTGGCAAAGTTATCATCGGCCAAAATCATGTCACTGGCACTCTTAGAAACTTCCGTTCCTGTGATTCCCATACCGACACCGATGTCGGCTTGCTTCAAACTTGGGGCATCGTTGACCCCATCACCGGTCATGGCTACAATCTTGCCTTGGTCTTGCCAAGCTTTGACGATACGTACCTTATGTTCTGGTGAAACCCGAGCATAAACCGAGTAGTCGCCGATATGTTTTTCTAAATAACGGTCAGATAATTCATCCAGTTCAGCCCCAGTGATGACACTATCTTCTTCACCGCGATCAATAATACCGAGCCGTTCGGCAATTGCTTGTGCAGTCGTTGGGTGGTCCCCGGTAATCATAATTGTCCGAATACCAGCTTGCTTGGCTTCCGCAATCGCAGCCTTCGCTTCTGGCCGTTCTGGGTCGATCATGCCGACTAACCCGGCAAAGATCAACTCTTGTTCAACATTATCAGTACTTGGATCATCATATGGCTGATCAATAATCTTATAAGCCAGCCCCAATACCCGCAGCGCTTGCTTGGCCATATCTTGGTTGGCAAGCAAGATATCCTGCTTTTGGTCATCGGTCATTGGCTCAATTTTACCGTTAATCGCTACCTTAGTTGCCCGCTTCAGCAACATATCAGGCGCACCTTTGACAGCCACAAAGTACTTGTTGTCCTTGTACATGTTGACTGTACTCATTAATTTCCGGCTTGAGTCAAAAGCGACTTCTTTCAGCCGCTTGTCGCGCCGCAGCAAGTCCTGTACTTCAATATTTTGATCAAAAGCAAATTGAATCAGGGCTGTTTCGGTTGGATCACCTAACAAACTGCCACCGGACTGAATTTTAGTATCGTTAGCTAAAATCATCGCCAGCATCGCTGGGTTGTCTTCATCAAAACTAGCGCTTTGATCATAAAGTTGACCGTTGTAGAAAACTTTTTCAACGGTCATTTTGTTTTGCGTTAAAGTACCGGTTTTATCAGAAGCGATAATATCTGTTGCCCCTAAAGTTTCAACTGCGGGCAGTTTGCGGACAATTGCCTTTTGCTTAGCCAGCCGCTGGGTTCCCAAAGCCAAGATAATCGTGACAATCGCTGGCAATCCTTCTGGGATCGCAGCTACTGCCAGCGAAATTGCTGTTAAAAACATATTCAGCAGCAACTTGTCCATTGGCTGGTTTTGCGGATTAAGGAACACACCGATGGCAAAGACTAAGACGCAGACTCCTAACACCAGGTAGGTCAAAATCTTGCCTAAGTGATTCAGGTTAGCCTTCAGCGGCGTCATCGTTTCATCAGTGTTATTCAGCATCTTGGCAATTTGGCCTACTCTGGTTTGCATCCCCGTCCGGACTACAACCCCTTCGCCGCGGCCATAAGTGACATTAGTCCCTGAAAAAGCCATATTGATGCGGTCGCCTAATGCAACTTGATTTTGCTGCAGAACTTCGTTGGTTTTATCAATTGGCAGCGATTCACCAGTCAGCGCTGATTCTTCAATCTTTAAATTATGAGCCCGGATCAGACGCAAGTCTGCTGGCACAACATCACCGGCTTCTAGCAAGACCACATCGCCTTTCACGATGTTAGGGCTGTCAACCTCGATAATGGCGCCATCACGTCGCACGCGCGCCTGCGGGGTCGACATTTCTTGCAGGGAAGCAATCGCTTGCTCAGACCGAGCCTCTTGAAACAGTCCTAAGGCTGCATTCAGAATTACCACAACCAAAATAATGGCTGCATCGGTCCATTCACCCGCCACAAAACCAGCCGCTAGAGCTGCAACGATCAAGACAATGATCATTAGGTCTTTAAATTGATCAAAGAACTTAAGCAGCCAGCTGCGCTGTTTTTTGGCCTGCAGTTCATTTGGCCCATCAGTTGCCAAGCGTTTAGCCGCCTCTTCTGCTGTCAAGCCCTGCTTGCTGGTCTTCAGCTCTTGCTCTATCTCACTAACTGTTTGATTGTAGTATTTTTTATCAGTCAATTGCGTCTCCTGGTGCTAATTATGCTTATAAAAATCGTCAAAAACCGTAATTGGCAGATGCCGCTTATGCCGGCTCTTTATCCACAAGGTTTCAATTCGTTCAGCCGCTTGCTCAGATACTTCCTTGCCCTCTAAGTAATCATCAATGTCTTGATACTTCACCCCTAAGGCTACTTCATCGGGCAAGTCCGGCTTTTCTTCTTCAAGGTCAGCCGTTGGTGCCTTAAGATACAAATGTTCTGGGCAACCTAATTCTTGCAGCATAGCTCTACCCTGCCGCTTATCCAAACGAAACAGCGGCGTCACATCTGCAGCCCCGTCACCAAATTTTGTGAAAAAGCCGCAGAAGTTTTCAGCAGCATGGTCAGTCCCAACTACCGCCCCCTTATTTTGACCAGCAATGGCATATTGGACTACCATCCGCTGGCGGGCTTTGATATTGCCCTTATTAAAATCGCTAATTTTTAAACCAGTCGCTTCAACAGCGTCCACCATTGCATCAACTGGCTTTTTGATATTCACGATCAAATCTTGATCAGGCTGCTGGAAGGCAACTGCATCAGCGGCATCACTGGCATCGGCTTGCACGCCATAGGGCAAGCGGACTGCGATATATTGATAGCTGTCATCGCCAGTTTCTTGCCGCATTTCCCGCATCGCCATGGCAGTTAGCTTACCAGCCAAAGTCGAATCTTGCCCACCAGAAATCCCGAGGACATAAGTTTTCAAAAATGGATTAGCTTTCAGATAATCTTTTAAAAAGTCGATTGATCGCCGAATTTCTTGCTTAGGATCAATCTTGGGCAAAACATGCTCATAGGCAATAATTTCTTTTTGCAATGGTCGCATTATAATTCCCTCTCTCTGATGCGTGCCCGAATGGTATGAATCAAATTCAATTTATGATCATACAGCCGTTGGGACATATCCACTGGGTATTCCTGCGGGTTCAAGCTGCGTTTATATTCATCCCACAATCCATCCAAATTGCGGGCAGCCAAAGCCTTAATTTCTTGCACGCTTGGCTCTTCCATCACTTGCTTGCCTTCAACAAAAACGTCTTGCAGCAGTGGCCGCGCAGTATAGTTTGTAACTACTTTATTGATGTAAGTGTATTGCGGGTGGAACATGAACAAAGCATCGAATTTACGTGGATCCTCATCAGCCATAGAAATCCAGTCGCCTTCATTTTTCTTGGCTGAATTAGCCGAAATTCGCCAAACCTGTTTTTTACCTGGGGTTGAAACTTTAGCGGCATTAGAAGAAATCTTCAAGGTGTCTTGCATTTGGCCATTACGGTCAGCAACCGAAACCAGTTTATAGACCGCACCCAGGGCTGGCTGGTCAAAGGCTGTGATTAGCTTCGTCCCGACACCCCATGCATCAATTTTGGCATCCTGCATTTTTAAGTTCAGGATGGTTTTTTCATCCAAGTCGTTCGATGCAAAAATTTTCACATTAGGATACCCAGCATCATCCAGCTGTTTGCGGACCTTTTTAGAAATATAAGCCATGTCGCCTGAATCGATCCGAACACCGATAAAGTTAATTCGGTCGCCCATTTCACGAGCCACTTTGATCGCATTAGGAACACCGCTGTGCAATGTGTCATAAGTATCAACTAAGAAGACACAATTGCGGTGCGTTTCAGCATAAGCTTTGAAAGCTTGATATTCACTGCCAAAAGCTTCAACTAAGGAGTGAGCATGTGTCCCAGAAATTGGAATATTGAACAGTTTGCCAGCCCGCACGTTGCTCGTGGCGTCAAAGCCGCCAATATAAGCAGCGCGTGTGCCCCAGACAGCTGCATCTGCTTCTTGAGCCCGCCGCGAACCAAATTCCATTAGCGTACCTTGCTTGCCAACCGCTAATTTAATCCGAGCTGCTTTGGTGGCAATTAAAATTTGGAAATTAATGATATTCAGTAAAGCAGTTTCGACCAATTGGCATTGTGCCAGCGGCCCCTCAATCTGCACGACTGGTTCATTAGCAAAAACCAATTCTCCCTCTTGCATTGACCGCACTGTCAATTCCAGTTTAAAGTGGCGCAAGTAGTCGATAAAATCATCATCGTAGCCTTCTTGTTCCTGCAGGTATTGCAAGTCGCTCTCCTTAAAGCGCAAATGCTTCAGGTACATGATGAAGTGGCTTAAGCCGGCAAAAAACGCAAAGCCATTGCCAAACGGCTCTTTCCGGAAGAAAGCTTCAAAAACGGCGTGACGATCAGCCATACCCTTTTTGAAATAGGTGTACATCATGTTTAGCTCATACAAATCCGTATGCAGGATCAGGGAATCATCTGGATCCAATTCTGGATAAAACATGGTTGCTCCTCTCAAAAAATTTATCCCTTATATTATACTTAAAAACTACTGAAAATAAAAAAGCACGCTGTCTTTGACAGCATGCTAATTAACGAAACATTTTTGCGTACAAACCAGCTTCGCGTGGGGTTTTGATCCGCACTTTTAAATTTGTGACCAGTTTACGCTTAAATGGCTTAGCACCTTCCATCCATGTCCCAGTAAAGACATGAATTGTCTTTGAACTGCGCGAAGGATTGCACAAAACACCATCTGGGTAAACATGAATGCCATACGGCAGCCATTGTTCTTTATTATTCGGCTTGGCGCCATATTTATCTTTTAAAATATCGGACACAGAAACCGTATTTACGCCAGCCATTTGGTCCTGACTATCAAATTCGAAATCACGGTCATCATAGTATGACACCATATCTTTAAGCAGCCGATGATGCGGTTCAGCTCCGAAAACAGCTGTGAATGGATTATCTTTATTTTCAAAGCCGACAAAAGCTCGGTTGTGCAGAAGCGGCTCCAAATCGTCCACAATTAGCACATCAGTATCAACATAAATGCCGCCATATTCTTCCACAACTTTTGCCCGAATATAGTCTGAAACAAAGGCCCATTTTTTAGCGCGGTAGGCTTGCTCAATATACTTATTTTGGTGCAGGTCGAAATTACTCTCATTCCACTCAATAATTTTCCAGCCAGACAAGTGGCGCTGCCAAGTGCGCATGCAGCGCTGTATCTGTTTCGACTTCGGGTTGCCGCCAACCCAAACATAGTGAATAATTTTTGGGATCATGCTATTTTTCCTTAATTACGACAAAATCACGGACAGTAAAGAATTCTAAAATACGTGCTAGTTGCTCACCTTGGCCAACCGGCACGATAAATTTGCCGGTTCCAGCAGCCAGGTCTTTCATAATTGTAAAGTAGGTTTCTGGCACATTATTGCTCAGCAAATCGCGGTTAAACAGCCGAATATCAGCCCCATCATAAATCCGCAAGTTAGCTGGCAAACTAACAAAAGCTGTTTTTTCAGGCTGATAATTTTTAGCAAAGCCAACAATTGCTGCAACATATGGGTGCTTAAGATCTGGACACCGGCGTTTAGCAACTGCTGGCGTAATCTCAGCTAGCGGTGTTTGGCCTTGTTTAACAAAGACGGGGCACAAGCTGCTAAGTCCCAGCTTATTCATTCCGCGATAAAAGACGGATTGCGCTGAAAAGGCCGGAATAGTTAAGTGTGCCAATAAATGATGCAAGAAACGCAATTCACCAGACAAAACATTAACTGCTCCATCTGCAGAATTTAAGTAATTGCCTTCAAAAATCCGATATGATAACCCAGTAAAATTACCATTGATCATGGATAAACCGGTATTAGTTGCAATATCGTACCATGCTGGCACATTGTCAGTTAAATAGTTTTGCTTAACCAAGCTGGTAAACACATCACGGCGCCAATATGCGAAATCAACGTACGGGTTACGGCCAAATCCTAGCGCCGCCTTAGCTAAATTAGCCAGGCTGCGGTAATAAGTCTTAGTGTGAAGCCGTCTCATAATCGTGCCTTGGCCATTAATTTCTTGCAAATCGATAAACACACCATCGCAGCGTTCATGCTGAAGAGCATAAATTGCCCGGCGGAAAACAAAACGATTAGCAAGAATATCATCTGAGTGCAGGACATATACAACTTCACCCGTCAAATACGGCAGGCCGTGCTTAATAGCATTCAACTGATCTTGATTGCTTTGGCGTAGATAACGGAATTTGGAACCATTATTTTTAATAAAGCGGTCAACTACTTCGTTAGTTGTATCTGTTGAGCCATCGTCAACGATCACAACTTCCCAATTTTTATAAGTTTGGCGCTGGACCGATTCAAGTGTTTCAACAATCGTCTTAGCACCATTATAGGTTGGAATAATAACCGAAATTTTGGGCTCTTTGCTAGTTAATTCACTTGTGCCAAAAATATGTACAATGCACAAACCATCCGCAAAGATAATCGCCCCATATAAAGCATTTAGAGCTACTGTTTGTGCAATCGTCAAACTAATACTCGACACAATCAATAAACCGAGCAAACCGCAAGCAGTTTGCCAGTTTAAATGAACAGGTTCTTGGCTTTTTACCCAAAAATAAGCAGCCACTAATAAGCAGGCAATTAAAATAGTTCCTTGCCAGGCCCACTCATAAGTTTCCGGGCTAAAAAATACAAACAGCATTGCACACAGAGTCAACCCAATGTAAATCAGCATAACCGGCCAATGTGCTTGTTTAACATAAAGTAGAAGCCCTTGCACACAATAAAAAGCCAGGCCAATTAAAGCAAGGACTAGCACTAGCAAGGAAACTCCGCTCATTTGCATAGTAGCTAAGATGCTTAAAGAGATTGCTGAAACCAAAAAGTTTTTGGGATTAAAACGGCGCTGCAGTAAATACAAACTGAGACCAAATACTAAACTAGTCAGTAAAACGTACCATTCTCTTGAAAAAGCCGCCAAGCCAAGCCAGGTTAATAACCAGCCCAGGCCAACCCCAACTAACAAACAAGTATTTGTCCGCTCTAGAAACCACTGATCAAAACTAGCAATCGGGCGAAAAGCTAGCAAACAAATAGCAACTAGTGCTAGAACTACATTAACAAAGTAATTGAACATCATTTGTCCATTGAAGCGCGCTGCTATTGCCGCTACTACGGGAAGAAGCCCCAGCGTCCAACTTAGCCAACTACTTTGCTTCTGCATTTTTGCCAACCCCTAGTTCTTCATAATCTTCAATAATTGTTGCTAACTGCTTGTCTAGCGAAAAGTTCTCTGCCAAGTAAGCTTTTTCAATCGTCGCCATCTCCTGACGCTGAGCTGGCGATAAAGACAGCAGCTGTTTCAGTGCCATTTCCAAGCTAGCCAGGTCATCAACTTCAGCGGTAAAACCATGCTGAGCATCAGGAATCATTTGATCCATGTCGCCAACTTTAGTTGAAACAAGCGGTAAAAGCTGATCGCTTGCTTCCAGTAAGACTAATGGGAAACTTTCAGATTTGCTTGCTAACACGAACCCGTCCATCTTCCGATCCAGTTCTTTAATGTCTGCATGTGATAAAAAGCCGTGAAAAATCACTTGTTCACTAATGCCTAAATCACGCGCCAAAGCTTGCAGCTCAGCTTTTTGACTACCATCGCCTACTAAATGCAAATGCAGTTCAGGCTGGTCTAAATCAGCTACTGCCTTTAAAAGTAATGATAAATTTTTCACTGGTTCCATTCGGGCTACATTCAGCAAGTTAAATCCAGGATGGGCATATTTAGCCGGTACTTCTTCATCTGGGCAAAAATCAATCCCATTGTAAATGACGCGCAGCTTGTTTGGGATCAAACCAACTTGCTCGATCAGTTGCTGACGAAAACGTTCCGTAATCGCTAATACACGATCAGCGTCATGCAAAGCACGGACGTTTAATTTAGTAAAAATTTGCCCTAACTTTCCTCGTCCAGCAAAATCTTGCAGCGGATCTGAATGGACCGTAATCACCCAGGGCACGGACAGCTGATGATGAATCAAATCAACAAATAAATTAGCCCGCGCACCATGCGTATGGATTATGTCATAGCCGCCATCATTGATAAACTTACGCAATTTACTTAAGGCCAGTAAATCATACCGGCTTTTGGCACCTAAAACTGTGACAGGTAAATTGCGGGCCCGTGCCGCTTGGGCAACTGGGCCATCGCTTAGACACAGCAGTTCGAAATCTTGATCAGACCGTTTAGCTGCGGTTAACAAATTTACGATGTGAAATAGACCGCCGCCATTTTCCTGCCCAGCATTGATATGCAGTACTTTCATTTTCTGTGCCCGCGCTTTCTGTTATGCAATTTTGTCCGCTCAACTTGACCGACAAATTTGGGTAAAACTGTCATCCGCTTGAGTCTAGTAGGATTCTTTAGCAACCGGTAAAACCATTCTAAATGCGTTTTTTGGAAGGCTTTCGGTGCCCGCTTGACTTGCCCTGAAAAAACATCAAAGCTGCCGCCGACACCCATCATTAAGGCCGGAATAGCCCCTTGCCTGAGCAAAGCAAGCAACTCTTCCTGGCGCGGATAGCCAATGGCTGCAAAGACCATTTCCGGCCGGGTATGAGCAATCCTTTTGGCAACAGTTTCTAAATCATCTGAAAAATAGCCATCCTCGCAGCCAACAAGTTCGATATGCGGATACTGACGATTTATTTTATCTTCAACGGCCGCAATTACTTCTGGCTTTGCCCCAATCAAATAAACGCGCAAAGATCGCAATTCTGCCACATGCATTAGCCAGACAAACAAATCATAACCGGTCACCCGCTCTTTGAGTGGTGTTCCCAATATTTTAGCTGCCTGCACAACCCCAATTCCATCTGGAGTTACAAAGTCTGCATCTTGATTAATCAAGTCCATAAACTCTGGGTTTTGCCGCGCGGCCATCACAATTTCTGGATTGGCAGTCACGATTAAAGTCGATAAATGATTGTTCAAACGATCAACAAATTCATTTTGAAATTCATTGAAGCTTAAATTATCAAAATTAACGCCGAGCACGTTTACTTTCTTCATGGTCTGCGATGTCCCCTTGCCTAAAAATATTCTGTCAGTCGTTTCTACTTAGCAAAAGTAAATTCAAAACGATCAGCCACATAATAAGCACGCGTGTACTCAAATGGCTGGCCATTAGCCAAACTAGTTACCTGTCTGCGGGTAATCAATGGCTGACCTTTGCGTGTTTTTAAAAACCGGGCATCTTGTTCAGTCGCCAAACTGGCACCAATATTTTCAACAACTGAACCAATCTCATAGCCGCCCTTCTGTTCTAGGGTACGATATAAATGTGTAGAAATATCCTTTTTTGAGAAATTCTTAATTAATTTATGTGGAATGGCGACAACTTCCCGGCAGATAGGGACTCCGTCCGCATAGCGAATTCGGCGCATCCGCAGTACTTCTTCGGAACTAGAAATTTGCAATTTTTCCTGTTCCGATAAAAGCGGCAGTGACAAATGATAGGAAATCAGTTTACTTGATGGGACTTGGCCATTAGCCCGCGTAATTTGCCCAAAGCTCATCACCCCAGACATTTTTTCTTGAACCTTTTGGCTAGCCACATAAGTACCACTACCAACCCGGCGCTCCAAAATCCCCTCGCTTTCGAGAATTTTGATTGCTTGCCGCAAGGTCATCCGCGAAACATGAAATTCTTGTGCCATTTGCCGTTCGGCTGGAATGCGTTCCCCTACCTTATATTCTTGCTGTTCAATCGCACGTTTAATACGATTATGAATTTTAATATAAACTGGTTCTTGCACAAAGCTACCTCACACTATCCATCATTATCACTTTTATTATAAACCAAAATGCAATTGGTCTATAGCAATTATTTAGCGGAAAACCAGTGCAAACCCCAAATTTTAATCTCAGCGGTCGAACTATGTTTAATTTCTAAGGCAGCCTCATCACTGTGCATAATATCAAGTTTTATTTTTGCCTCATCCATCACAGCCGCAATTTGTCCTTGCCCATTTAGCAGCAAGTCACGTCCTTCAAGCTGCGCCTTGCCTGATAAAGCAATAAAATATTCAAATTCTGGTGTCCCCATTAATTTGCTGTGCAGCATTTGCACATTAGCTTCGTCTTGCAAATCAAGGTGCTGATTAATTTGGCAATTAGTGATAGTGGCAAGAGCCTGATTAGCGATTAGCAAACGCTGCAAGTGGGAATTTTGCATGAGATTGTGCGATTTTTGATCTAGTAAAACCCCGCCAGCAAAAGTACAGTTCACGATATTCAGCCAGGAATTATCCGACCCGCAAAAGCCAGCATCTGCTTGACTAGTAAATTTGCTATTAAAAATATTTCCCCAGGTTTTTCCTTGCAATAATGCGGCTTCAACTTCCGAATTATTTAAATCCAGTTCGCAATCAGCCTGCGGATATGTGGTCAATACGCCAGCAACTTTAGTATTGGTTAAAATCGCTGTTCCCGATCCTTGCAAGCCTAAAGCGGCATATTCATCATGGCGGTAATCCAGAAGGGAATCATCGATCGTCAGTCTAAAATTTGCCCCTTCAAAAATTGACACAGACGCGCCCAGTACCTTGCAAGAATACAGTTCTAGCGTGCAGCGTCCTCTAACAGCAATGGCCGCAACATCATCTTTGCCAGCGCGAACCACGACATTGCGCAAGCTTAAATAAGTATCAGCATCTTCGTCAACGTAAAAAGCGTTGTTAGCCGTTTTTGTTGTTACACACAAGTTTTCCACATTAAAGAAATGGCAATCAGCTTCTAGTTGAAAAAAGCCAAAGATAGTTGTTTCTTCAGGCAGGCTGCCTAAACCCTTAATCGTAATATTGGCAACATCTATGCCATGCGGCAAATCATAGAAACCCGGTTCAAGCAGAATGACATCGTCCGCACGCAAGTCCTGCAAAGCCGCTTGCCAAGATGTTTCATCAGCACTTGTTCCAACAGTAATAATTCTAGCCACAGCAATCCCTCATTATTTTGATAAAAAAACTAGTAACAAAAAAACGCCATCAAATGATGACGCTTATCGGGTTGGGCGTAAAAATATAAATTTTTACAATTGCGTTAGCTGGATTCGAACCAGCGCATGATGGTACCAAAAACCATTGCCTTACCACTTGGCTATAACGCAATACCAGTCAAACTTTTACTTGTTGTTTGGCATGGTCAGTTAAGTACTGACCTAGTGGAGGGCAGTGGATTCGAACCACCGAACTCAAAGAGAGCGGTTTTACAGACCGCCGCGTTTAGCCACTTCGCTAGCCCTCCATGACAGTACCTGTTTATAGTACATAATTTAGGCAAAGAAAGCAAGAATTTTTTTGCAACAAAAAAGAGCAGCTTTAAGTTACTGCTCTTTGAATCTAATTATGCAAATTTAGCCAGGTGGCTCTTGACGTAGTTGGCTGATTCTTCTAATTGTTTTTGTTCATCAGCTGGCAGTTCCAAATTACCAACCTTTTCAACCCCATTCCAGCCAATAACAGCTGGGTAACCCAAATAGGTCCCTAAAGCTGGAACATAAACTGAAGCTGGAACATATGCATGCGCATTGCTAAAGACCATTTCAACCAATTTAGCTGCGCAAGAAGCCACTGCCCAGTTAGTGAAGCCTTTACCGTCTGCAACTTTAAAAGCATTTTTATTTGGCTGCTGGGATAATTCCTTGCGTTCATCTTCTGATAACAGCTTAGTTACAGTCTGTCCGCCAGCTGTAATCGTCGACCAAGCTGTAAATTGCGAAGCACCGTGCTCGCCCAAAACAAAGCCGTCAACCGAACGTGGGTTAATCTCAAACTTTTCGCCAATAATACGCTGCATCCGGGCGGTATCAAGAAAAGTCCCCGTGCCAAAGACATGTTCTTTTGGCAACCCGGTCGTTTGCTGCAAGATCGTTGTCACCGCATCACAAGGGTTAGTGATATTCAGCAAAATCCCGTGGAAACCGCTAGCCTTGATAGCTGGACCAACTTGCTTGGCATTTTTCGTGTTGATTGGAAATTCAGCAAAACGGTCGCCCGATTCAACGCTAGCTTTAATCGAGCCAAAAGCAGTAACTACTAAATCGGCATCAGCCAAGTCAGCATACTCGCCTGCATCGACTTTGACATATTTATCGTTGCGAGCAGCGGCATCCCGCAAATCGTTAAACTCAGCATCCCGCTTTTTTTCATTTAAATCGATTAACACCAATTCATCGGCTAAACCGTGCGTGAATAAAGTATAAGCAACCGTAGCGCCAACATTGCCTAGACCAATAATTCCGACTTTTCTCATCTTGTTTCTCCTTTAGTTAATCGCTACTGCCAAAGACTGCGTAGCACAGTCATCTTCTTTAATAAAATGATAGCAAGAAGTTGAAAGGCGCGCAATTCTAAAAGATTAGGGAACGAAAAAAGACTAGGAACCAAATTCCTAGTCTTTTCAACAATTGCGTTAGCTGGATTCGAACCAGCGCATGATGGTACCAAAAACCATTGCCTTACCACTTGGCTATAACGCAAGATCCATTTGAAATGAACAAACTCATTTCAACGAAGATTATTATAGCAAATATTTACCAACAAGCAAAGTTTTTTTTATAAGCTATAAAAAAGCGAATATCTATTAACAATTTCTGTAATATTATTCGCGCCAGTCATCTCAATTATAACTCATTTTTTTGCTTGTGAACGTTAAATAAAAAAACAAAAAAAGATCAAAATCCTCTTATCGCTTTTATATCAATGATTGCGCTTACATCATTGCCAAATCATGCTTTTTTGCACGTTGCAAACTGTTTTAGCACCTGAAAACACGATTCCTGCTTTCAAGTTAGTTAAGAAATACAACCCAGATGGTTATTTTGAAACTGATATCCAACCAACTTCAGATGGTCACATCGTTGTTATCCACGACGACTACCTGGACCGTACCACTAACGGCACCGGCCGTGTTTGCGAACACACCTTGGATGAAATCAGACAATTAGATGCTGGTTCATGGTGGAGCCCAGAATTTGCTGGCACCAAGATTCCAACCTTGGACGAATTAGTTGACATGATCAATGAAGAGCACTTAAACGCTAACATTGAAATGAAGACTATCATCGGCCCACGTGCTGAAGAATTAGCCAACATTGAAATTCCTAAGTTTGCTAAAGCTTTGGACAGAATTGATCCTGACATTAAAGTTATGGTTTCATCATTCAGCGATGTTTTGCTGATGAAACTGCACGAAGCTCGTCCACAAACTAAATTAGCTTGGTTGATCAAGACCGCTAACATGAAGGAAAACTGGTACCAAATTATGCAAGCCTGCGGCTGCAAGACCATTCACCCTTCACACCAAGGTTTGACTAAAGCCCAAATCCAACAATGGAAGAAGATGGGCATCGAAGTCAATGTTTGGACTGTTGACAAGATCGACATCGCTAACGAATTATGGAACTGGGGCGCTGACGGCGTAATCACCAACATGACGCAAATATACCCAGGTCACGAACAGAAAGGGGATCCAAACTATGGCCACTTCCTCAAATTCTGGGAATAAAGCAAGTGGCCTGGCTGGCAAGTTAGGGTTCAAGAAAGGCACTTTTAGTGGCTTTCTGGCAGTTGTCCTTTCAGGGCAACTGTTTTACTCTTGCTTGCAGGCTTTAAGAGGCCCATTCTACACGCAGCTGCTACAAATGCTGCATGTTAACAACACTCAATTTGGTTTAATGTTTACCATTACCAGTATTTCATCCTTCCTGACCCTGCCAGGTGGGTGGATCATGAACCGGTTCTCGGTCAAATCAATTTTGATTACCTGTTTGTCCGTCCGGTGTATCACGATTCTGGCAATGATTTATGGTAATTTAAGCGTTACTGGCCTGTATATCTTGGCTGCTATCTGGAGTTTAATCCAGGCTGTCTTCTTCCCAACTGTTCTGAACGGGGTTGCCCTTCTTTCAACTAAGGAAAACAAGAGTATCGCCTTCAGTATGCTTGAGTGGATCAGACGGGCACTGCAGCTAGGGATGGACTGGATCCTGGTTGGTTTATTAGCCTTTGCCGGGATGGAAACCACTTTGCACATCAACCAAATCGGGATGTTCAAGTTCGTCCTGCTGATCTACGACTTGCTGCTGATCCCATTAATCATCATGATTTGGAAAGCTGTTCCAAGCAACGGGATTGCCGCTGATAAGAAGAACAAGAACAAGAACAAAGATGCTTTGGTTGGTTTAGGTAAAGTTTTGGTTATGCCGAGATTATGGTTAGCCGCTTTAACTGCTTTAACTATTTACTGGGCATCACTGAACAACAACTACGCTGTTCCTTACCTGCAAAACGTCTTCAAGATGCCGCAAAACGCCGCTTCATTAATCGGTACTATTACTTCAGAAGGTATCGGGATTGTTGCCGCTATGTTATCAGGCTTCTTAGCCGACAAATGGTTGCACTCAACTAGCAAGATGATCATGTTATCACTGATCTTGGTTGCCGTAACCAACTTATTGATGGTCTTCCTGCCAAAGAACAGTGGCATGACTACTTTAACAGTTGTTTTACTGATGATCTCATCATTCGGGATGTTCTCAGCTAAAGCTGTTTACAGTGTACCTGCCAGCTTGGTTCCAATGCCTGAAAAATACCGTGGGTCTGCGATGGCCGTCAACAGTTTTGTCTGCTACTTGCCCAACTTGTTTGCTTTGACTTTAGCCGGTCAACTGCTTGATAGATTAAAGCCAGTCGTTGCCTACAACAACTTATGGATGATCAACGGTATCGTTGCCGTTGTTGGTATCCTGCTTGCCGCAGCTACTTTGCACTTCGAAAAGAAAGATGCTGCTAAGAAAGCTGAAACCGCTGAAGCAGAACCAGCTAAATAGAAACGATAACAACTCCATCAAAAACCACTTGTAAAAGCTTCATTGCTTCTTGCAAGTGGTTTTTTTATGATAATTATGAAGTTTAAATCAAAGATGGTGACACAAGATGAAACTATACTATTTTACTAATGCTGCCACTGAATATGGTGTTTGCGATGAATTTACCGCCCTCGCCCATTCTAAAGAAGAAGCTTGGCAGCTCTTTAGGGACAAACTAAGCGACCAATTAGAGGAGTATGACATGCACCTCGAGCATTGGACCGTCAAAGAATTATCTTTAAATGAGCCCGTTGTCATCCCGCATTATAATTACAGCTAATAGCAAACACACAAATACCCGCTGAAGACACATACTCCAGCGGGTATTTTAATGCTCAAAGAAATTAATTTTTGCTATAAGAATGGAATGATCTTAGCAACTGAGTCAAAAGTCAGATCGGGCTTCACATCTGAACTGGCAATATCAGATAATTTTGCCTCACCGCTTAAAACTAAAATGCTGTGCAAGCCATTCACAACACCAGACTTAATATCAGTATATAAGCGGTCCCCAACTACAGCTGTATTTTCAGCAGTTGCGCCAAGCGCTTGCAATGAGTAATCCATAATTTCACGGTGCGGCTTGCCAATCACCTTATCAGGCATCCGGCCGGTTGAAGCCTTGATATAAGCAGTGAACCAATATCTGGAATAAAGCCAGTTTTAGTCGGGCAATTGTAATCTGGGTGCGTACCAACAAACGGCATTCCTGACCGAATAAAGTCGCACAGCTTGATTAAATCTTGATAATCAAAGTCAGTATTGAAGGCTGTGACCACCATATCAGGGTGTTCATCGTCTAATTCAATACCCGCTTCCGCAAATTCTTCTTTTAGACCTGGATTACCAAATAGGTAGACTTTTTTACCTGCGTAGTGCTTCTGCAAGTAATCAATCGTTGCTTGACCAGAAGTAACTAACTGCTTCTGCGGGTCAATATCAAGACCCATTCGGTGCAACTTATCTACATAAGTCTGCGGATTTTTAGATGAATTATTCGTGATAAAACAGTAATGGCGGCCAGTTGCTTCAATTTGGTGCAAAAAGTCTCGTGCGCCATCAATCCAAGTTTCGTCTAAATAAATCGTCCCATCCATATCAAGGACGAAGTTGCGAATCTGCGGCAAGATGCCAGCTGGATCTTCATTAACGTGATACTGATTTCTCATTGCTTCCATATTCATGCTTTTGCCTTCAATCTATCATTTATCGTTACATCGAAATGACAGTTACCTGGATAATATTTTCATTCTTAGACAATTCATCAATCATGTCGCTAAATGTCTTATCCTTAGGCAGCTTCACCGTATAAATGCTGGTATAAATCCGTTTGTTTTGATCGTGTGAGTAATTATTTGATTTAAAACCAGTATGGTCAGCAAAAATTGACTGATCTTTAAAGTATTTATCTAAGCGTTCAGTCGTTTCTGGACCATTATAAAATTTGACCTCCACCCGGCGAATCGGGTCAAAAGGTACGATCCGATGCATGACTAACAAGTCAAACAGGACCATCACCGTACCAATAATGGCAATCTGGTAGTAACCCATGCCGACAGTCAAGCCGATAGCTGCTACCGTCCACAAAGATGCGGCCGTTGTTAAACCGCTGACAAACCGGTGAGTGACCACAATCGTGCCCGCGCCAAGAAAACCAATCCCACTTACGATCTGAGCAATTAACCGAGTGACGTCAGTTCTGATCGCAAAGGCCTCCCTAGTACTTTTAACTGACAAAGCGATCACATCTTGGCAGGCCGCTACTTGAGTCAATGCCAAAATACAAGCTCCAACAGCCACCAGAATATGCGTTCTCATCCCAGCCGGATGACTGTGCTGCTCACGGTCGTAGCCAATTAAGCCTGCCGCAAAAGTAGCCAGAAACACCCGAATGATGATATCTGTCGTATTTAAATGAAATGCAGTTAACATCCTTAATTATCCAACCAATCTAAAAACATATATTAAAAGAGCATGTTCAACTAATTTTTAACTAGAACATGCTGTCAAACTCCTCTTATCAGTATGAACCAAGCTCAAGCAGATGCAAGCAGACTTTTCACAACTTCAAGTATGTTATTCATCAGCCTTAAAAATTCTGACAATAACACAACATACAGCTTTGATAACTTGAACCAGCTTCTTGCTAACATTGTTATTTTAGTCCTATCTCAAATCTTTGCAACCGTTTTCATAATTTTATTAATAATCATTTTAACCAATCAAAAACGCGCCCTGACAAAAAGTCAAAACGCGTTTTTCTGCTGCTAAAATCGGTGCTGATCAAGCCAGACGATTGGCACAAATAACATATTTATAGATAGACAGATAGATAGATAGATAACACTTATGTCGCATCACAATAATAGCAGCAACCTCTGCAGTTTTATTCTTGTTGACCGCGAACGTTCCAAGTTAAGGCAAACAGGATCGTGGCGATGATTGAGGAAGCTAAGATCAAGGTGAAGCCGCCGTTCCAGCTCCACTTGTCCACTACCCAGCCCATGACAGCGTTAGCTGAGAATGAACCGAAGAAGTAGCCGAACAAGCCAGTCAATCCTGCAGCAGTTCCTGCTGCGTTCTTATCAACAAATTCCAAAGCTTGCAGACCGATCAACATGACAGGGCCATAGATTAAGAAGCCAATAGCAATCAAAGCAAAGTTGATCATCGCTAGAGAAGTAGCTTTAATGTACAAGACAACGAACAAAGTCGTTAACAGCATAAAGACTACGCCGGCGCGGCCGCGGCGACCTTTGAATAGTTTATCTGAGATCCAGCCGCAGATGATAGTTCCTGGAATACCAGCCAATTCATACCACATGTATGAAGCAGATGCTGAGCCTAAGGCAACGTGGTGCACTTCAGTTAAGTAAGTTGGCACCCAGTTTTCAACGCCGTAGCGTACCAGGTAGACGAAAATGTTAGCAAAGCAGATAACCCACAGCCACTTGTTATTCAGCACGTGGTGCAACAACAATTCCTTAGTATCGTAATCTTCTTCGTCAACTTTCTTATCAGCAGTTGCGTAGTCATCGCGCCATTCTTCAACTGGCGGCAAATCGTAATCTTGCGGCTTGTTCTTAATCAAAAAGTAAGCCATAACCGCAATAATTGCAGCAACGATCCCGTTGAGAATAAACGCACCAGTATAAGAAGGCATTGACAGGCCAACAACGGCCATCATCCCGATTCCGGCGTTTGCTAACGGGGCCATTAAACCGCCACCAACGTTGTGGGCACAATTCCAAATCGAAGTTGCCGTCCCGCGTTCATTAGTCGAGAACCAGTAGACCAAGGTTCTGCCGCAAGGAGGCCAACCCATTCCGTTCAGCCAACCAATTACGAACAAGACAATGAACATTGTAACAATGTTGCTTCTTAAAGCTGGAACAAAGCCAAACAGTAAGTTAACAAAGGCAGCCAGTAGCAAACCTAAAGGTAAGAAAATTTTTGGTTTGCTTCGGTCTGAAATCGTCCCCATGACGAATTTGCTAATCCCGTAAGCTAGAGAAACAGCTGATAAAGCAAGACCTAATTGACCTTTTGAGAAGCCTTCTTTAATCAAACCAGGCATCGCAACTGAGAAGTTGTTACGTACTAAGTAGTAACCAGCGTATCCAATAAAGATACCGATGAATGTTTCCAGTCGCAGACGCTTATATTTTGCATCGAGTGCCGGGTCTTTACCCATCACCCGTTTTTGTGCATCCATGAATTTATACACTCCTCCAAAATTATTTATTAAATTTACTAAAGCTTTGCAAATTCTCATTCACAAAGTCGGCATTAAGCCGGAATTTTTCTACCATTAACCATCTCCCTTAAGGCTTTGATTCTGTAAAAAGGTTGACCGAAAGACATTTTTCTATTGATTAGAGGCTAATTAAGCCAAGGAATTATTTCTTTTACAGAATCAAAAGTAAGGTCAGGTTTTACATCTGAGTGGGGAACATCTTCTAACTTAGCTTCCCCACTCAGGACTAAGATGCTCTTTAAACCGTTAACTACTCCCGACTTAATATCCGTATATAAGCGATCTCCAACAACTGCCGTATTCCGCAGAGTTGCACCTTGCATGATATTCAGTGAGTAATCCATGATTTCTTTGTGAGGTTTACCTATGACCTTATCCGGCATTCTGCCAGTTGATGCCTTAATGTAGGCATGCAGAGAGCCAATATCCGGAATAAAGCCAGTCTTAGTAGGACAGTTAAAATCTGGATGAGTGCCAATATAAGGAAGGCCGCTTCTCACTAGGTCAGTAACTTTAATCAAATCTTGATAGTCAAAGCTGGTGCTAAAAGCAGTTACAACTAAATCTGGATGATTTTCATCCAGCTCAATGCCAGCTTCTCTAAATTCATCTTTTAAGCCAGGATTACCAAACAAATAAACCCGTTTACCGGAATAATTACGCTGCAGATAATCAATTGTTGCCATACCAGAGGTAACTAATTGCGTCTTTGGATTGATATCTAGGCCCATTCGGTGAAGTTTATCGAGATACGTTTTGGGATTCTTGGAGGAATTATTAGTAATAAAACAGTAATGTCGCCCAGTTTCTTCAATTCGATGAAGAAATTCTTTTGCACCATCAATCCAGGTTTCATCCAGATAAACCGTCCCATCCATATCCAGGACAAAATTTCGAATACTAGGAATCAGCTCATTTGGGTCTTGGTTAACGTGATAAACGCTGCGTGTTATTTCAACCATTTTTAAGCTCCTAAGTTCTGCTAAACTATTTATTTTGTTGTGCTTTCCACTTGTTTAATTTGGTCATTTGTAAGTCCAAAACATGTTGGGAAGTAACATTCCAAGTAACAGCGAAAAGAACAACAGCAATAACTGCAGATCCAAGGATCATGGCGAAACCGCCACCCCAGCCAAAGGTATCGGCCAACCAGCCTAAGATAGCGTTAGCTGAAAATGAACCAATCAGGTATGAGCAAAGACCGGTTAAACCAGCTGCAGTACCTGCCGCATTTTTATCAACAAATTCAATAGCTTCTAGACTAATTAGAGTTAATGGTCCATAGATGAAGAACCCAATGGCGATGACCGCAAAATTGATGACTGCAATATTCTTTGAAGAAATGTAAATTGCAACAAAGACAGTGCAAAGCAGCATATCAATAGCACCCATCCGGCCACGGTGCTCTTTAAAGAACTTGTCGGTAATCCAGCCAGTGATCAAAGTTCCGATAACACCGGCGATTTCAAACCACATGTATAAAGCGGCTGACGAACTAAGCGGAATATGGTGAACCTGCTCCATGTAAGTTGGAATCCAGTTTTGAACGCCGTAACGGACCACATAGCAGAAAACATCAGTGATCGCTACTACCCACAACCATGGATTATTCAATACGTGGTGGAACAGTAGTTCTTTAGTATCGTATTTTTCTTCTTGAACAGTCTTATCTTTAGTAACGTAGTCGTCTTGCCATTCTTCAATTGCAGGTAGGCCATAATCTTTGGGATTATTTTTAATTAACAAGAAAGCGATAACTGCAATTGCTAAAGCAACAAAGCCGTTTAAAATAAAAGCACCTGTGTAACTTGGCATAGCCAAATTCAGAGTAGCAATCATGCCAATCCCAGCAGTTGCTAATGGAGCCATCACAGCACCACCAACATTGTGGGCACAGTTCCAAATTGACGTTGCCGTCCCACGTTCTTTAGTTGAAAACCAATAAACCAGTGTTCTACCAGATGGTGGCCAACCCATGCCGTTTACCCAGCCAAGGGCAAACAGAACAACGAACATCGTAGCTACATTGGTTCTTAGTGCTGGCACAAACCCAAAAATCAAGTTGATCAGGGCCGCCATCAACAAACCCAAGGGTAAGAAAATTTGCGGCTTACTGTGGTCTGAAACAGTTGCCATAAAGAATTTACTTAGTCCATAAGCAATAGAAACTGCCGAGAAGGCAAGTCCTAATTGGCCTTTACTAAAGCCTTCTTTAATAAGGCCTGGCATCGCAATTGAGAAGTTATTTCTAACCAAGTAGTAACCTGCATAGCCAATAAAAATGCCGATGAAGGTTTCAATTCTTAAACGTTTATATTTAGAATCTAGTGCGGGATCCTTTCCTCGTACCCGCTTAGTAGCATCCATGAATCATTCACTCCCTCCTGAAATATTTAATTTTTAGGAGATCAGTGGATGAGCGCTCTTCCGTGATCTGTGGTTTATAGTAGCCCATACCCCCCCCCCCTGCAAGCGCTTTCAAAAAAGATCGTCTTTTTCAACAAGATAATTCATAGAAATTTGTTAATTTTAAAGTGTCATTTTCTGCATTTTGTATGCCTTATAAGTTATATCATTTTGGATGATCATGCTTTTGTTTGTGTTTTAGCCAAATTTCAGTCATTCGATAGATATTTATATTTTTTGATTGATTTATTCTATATATAAATTATAAGTATAATGTCCGCTTTTTACGAACTTTTTACTGGATTTATCCTCATTTTAAAGACGATTGTTCGTCTATCGTTTTAACTAATTCTCAATAAAATCACATCAATATAATTCGCCTTAAAAATTAAAACAAGCTTAAACCCAGCAAAAAGTTTTATTTTTTCCTGATACCTTATAATCCGCGGCAGAATAATGCTAGCGCTTACATTTCAGTCGCGACAACGTTTTTGCCCTATTTACCTAATTAGTTATAGGTGATAAAACGAAGTTGTCGAGAAAAGTCATATGTATGTAATTGGAGGTTTAACATATGTCGGAAAAACGTATTTTTTCACACCGCGGGATGTCTACTCTGGCTCCTGAAAACACTATCCCAGCCTTTGAATTAATGCACAAATATGGTGCTAACTGGCTGGAAACTGACTTGGGTATTACCAAGGATGAAAAGTTAGTTATTATCCACGATGACTACTTAGACCGTACTACTAACGGCCATGGCCGCGTTGTTGACCACACCTTTGACGAAATCCGTTCTTTGGATGCTGGTTCTTGGTTCTCTCCTAAGTTCAAGGGCACCAAGGTTCCTACTTTAGACGAATTAATCGAAGTTATGAACAAGTACAAGTTAAACGCTAACTTCGAATTAAAAGCTATCATTGGCGAAGGTGCTAACCACTTAGCTGATTCAGAAATCAAACAATTCGCTGCTAAGCTGGACGAAATCGACCCAGAATGCAAGATCTTGATTTCTTCATTCAACCCAATTATGTTACTGAAACTGCGTAAGCTGCGTCCTGACTTAGACTACGCTTGCCTGTTTGAAACCCACACTTTATACGAAGACTGGCCATTAATTTGTGAGGCTTGTGGTGCTAAGACCATCCACCCACAAAGCGAAGGTTTAACCCGCGGCCAAGTTCAAGAATGGAAGGACATGGGTTACAAGGTTAACGTTTGGACTTGTGACACCATTGACCGCGCTAACGAATTATGGAACTGGGGCGTAGACGGCGTCTTCACCGACATCACCCAATCATTCCCAACACACCAAAGAGAGGACGGCCCACACTACGGCAAGTTCTTAACTACCTGGTTCTAATTAATTATCTAGATGCTGCAGTTGGGGCAGCCAAGCAATTTTTGCTAACGTGCTTCTCCTCCTAGAGTTGAAGTGCGTTAGCTTTTTAAATGGGATTTATGAAATGTTTTTGGATTTAAGGAGAAAAGAAAATGTCAGATACTACGCAAGCTCCGCAAAAGAAGGGGCTCCTAGCGAAGCTAGGTTTTCACGACCATAAACAACTGGCTGGTTTCTTAAGCATTGTCTTTACCGGTCAAGTTATCTACGACGCTTTCGACGCCTTTAAGGGCCCGTTCTACAACGTCTTGTTAAAGATGCTGCACTTAACTAACACCCAGCTAGGAGTCGTATTCAGTTTAATTGGGATTTCGGTCTTCTTCTACATCCCTGGTGGCTGGATCAACAACCGGTTTTCAGTTAAGTCAATTTTGATCACAGCAATGATGATCAGAATGTTCACCACTTTTGTTGTGATCTTCTTCAACCCAAGTTTTACCGTCTTGGAAGTCATTTTTTGTTGTGATCTTCTTCAACCCAAGTTTTACCGTCTTGGAAGTCATTGCCACTATTTGGGGCATTACTGATGCGGTCTTTTGGCCAGCTGTTTTAAACGGGGTTAACCTGCTAACTGACCATGAGCATAAGAGTGTGGCCTTCGGTTTGATGGAGTCTATCCGGCGTTTAATCGAAATGTCGATGAACATGATCATGGTCGGCGTCATGGCTTTATCTAGCAGCATTATTGTCTTCAAAGGCGGCATGCTGGTTTACGACATTTTGCTGCTGCCGCTGTCAATCTTGATCGGCAAGTATGTGCCAAACAACGGGATCGCCGCTGAAGAACAAACATCTAATGGGTCCAAAGGCAAAGACGCCTTCAAAGGTTTGCTGCATGTCTTTAAGATTCCTAAGGTATGGGCCGCTGCGATTATTGCCATGACCATCTACTGGTCTTATGTCAACGCCATTTACACCATCCCTTACTTGCAAGCAGTCTTTAAGATGAACCAAGCTTCTGCTTCACTATTTGGGACCATTTCAACTTCCGGCATGGGCATCGTCGCTGCCCTCTTATCTGGGATTTTAGCCGACAATGTTTTCCACTCTACTTCGAAATTAATCCTAATTGCGCTGTTAGTCGTGGCCGCTTCCATTGGCGGTTTGCTGCTCTTGCCGCAAACACCAGCCATGGCCTGGCTAGCAATGATTTTGATCTTAGTATTTACTTACGGCATGTTTACCGCTAAAGGAATCATGATGGTGCCAGTTTCTAAGATTGAGATGCCTGAAAAGTACCGTGGCTCTGCTATGAGTGTCTGCAGCTTTGGTTCTTACTCACCTAAACTGTTTGCTTATGCTTTAAACGGGGCAATTTTGGACGCCTTTGTCTCTATCAAGGCTTACCGGGTAATCTTTACTATTGAAATTATTGCATCGCTATTTGGGGCTCTCATGGCCTTCTTGCTCATGATCAGTGAGCGTAAAACTGTCAAGAAAACTAAAGCAGCCGCTGCTTAATGGCTGATAATTTTTAGAGGGCAACCAACAGGTTGTCCTCTTTTTTGTGTACATATATTATTATAAGTTAGCCTTAAATTAAGCTTAAAAAGCAAACTATTTTGAAAAAAGTTTTGATATATAAAAACAGCGGCGCAGCAATGATTGCGCTTACATTCTTTATCCCTCAGGCATTTTCGGGTCTTGATATCACTTTTAGCTAGTGGTTATCTAAAGAGTGAAAAGTACAAAAAGGGGACGAAAAGTTATGTCAGATACAACTAGCGAAGCTGCGGCATCGCAAAATAAAGGACTAGTCAAAAAACTAGGTTTTAAAAGCCGCAACCAGTTTACTGGTTTTATGAGCGTTGTCCTGACTGGGCAATTAATTTACTCATGTTTTGAAGCCTTAAAAGGCGTGTTCTACAATATGCTGCTGAAAATGCTGCATTTGAACAATGCTCAATTAGGTGTCATTTTTAGTTTAATCGGAATTGCGATCTTCTTCTCAATTCCGGGCGGTTGGGTTAACAATCGTTTCTCGGTTAAATCCATCCTGATCACCTCGATGATGATCAGAATGATTACTGTCTTTATCATGCTACTCTGCAACCCTTCATACACAGTGATGAAGGTTATTGCCTGTATCTGGGGCATAGTTGAAGGCATCTTTTGGCCAGCCTGCTTAAACGGGGTTAACCTTTTTACTAACAAAGACAACAAAGGTGTCGCCTTTGGCTTGCTAGAATCCTTGCGGCGGCTGCTTGAAATGGTCATGAATTTGATTATTGTCGGCATGATGGCTTTAGTCAGCGGAATCGCCATGTTTAAAGGCTGTTTGATTGTTTACAACTTGTTGCTGATCCCACTTTCGATCATGATTTACAAATTCGTACCCACCAACGGGATTGCTGCTGAAGCTAAAACCAGCGATGGATCGAAGAGTAAGGACGCCCTCAAAGGTTTATGGAACGTCATCAAGATGCCGAAATTATGGGTCGCAGCTATTACCGCTTTCACCATTTACTGGTCATACATTAACGCGGTTTACGCAGTTCCTTACCTGCAAGCAATTTTCCACTTAAAGCAAACTTCTGCTTCCTTGTTCGGAACCATTAGTACCGCAGGGATCGGTATTATCGCAAGTTTCTTGTCCGGAATCATTTCCGATAAATTGCTCCACTCAACTGGTAAGATGATCGCCTTTTCATTAAGTTTAGTGCTGATCGCGATGATCGCTGTTATCTTGCTGCCAAAGACCGCTGCGATGCTCTGGCCAAACATCATCTTGCTGCTGGTTTACTCATGCGGGATGTTCATGGCAAAAGGAATTTTCATGGTTCCGGCCAGCTCAATCCGGATGCCTGAAAAGTACCGCGGAGCTGCGATGAGCGTCAGTTATTTCATCGCTTACGCACCAAACTTGTTTGCTTACACGATCGATGGCTCAATCATCGACAGTCACAGCGCATTAGGCGCTTACAATTTAATCTTTGTGACTGAAGCAGTTATGGCTTTAGTCGGTGTCATTATGGCCCTAATCTTAGTAGCTATTGAAAAACACGAAAAGAATACGCCGGCTCCAGCTGCGGAATAACCTTTAACTAACTAACGGTATAAAAAAGACTTTGCAATTAAATTTGCAAAGTCTTTTTGAATTATCATTTTTAATTAAAACTTCCACTTGCCATGCCAGTGATATAGCACTAATGGCAAAACCGTTACCAGCAAGCATAAGCCAATCATCGTCCACACATAGATTCCACGCAGACGAGCAGGTGTACCCTGTGCTGGAATAAAGCTAATAAAGAAGGCAACCACCGTAATCAGTAAAGCAACCACAGCTACAGTCATACTAAAGGTTTTATTGCAGCTTAAATAGTATGAACGCTGCCAATCTTCGTGCTTGTGCTTAAGAACCAGGTAAGCGAGCAGCAGCAAAACATAAGCCATTAAGTACTGCGCAGTTGTTGCTGCTAGTGAAACATTAAAGGCAAAGTCCGCATTAGCTCCGCTCGTAAAGGTAATTAGCACCGCAGACGCCGTCACAATTAGTGATTGAAGTACAACAACCCTGATTGGCACGTTTCTACGAGTGGTTTTAACAAAGAAATGCGGCATGTAGCCTTCCTTAGCAGCTTCATACAAGCCTTGATTAGGTCCAGCTAACCAACTGGCTATTTCCCCGGTAATACCGCATGCCAGCAAAACGCCGATTACTTTTTCCAGCCAAAAGCCTGGCAAGCCAACGGTTGTCAGCAAATGTCCATAAGTATAGACGAAGCCGGTGCTGTTTTGAATTTGGCTCTTTGGGACAGACATCCCCACTGCTAAACTGCCTAACAAGTCAAAACAAATAGCAGTTAAGGCAAGAGCCCACATTACTTTCGGGTATTTGCTTTGATCATCTAAGTTTTTAACATGCGGAGCTGATGCTTCACCGCCGCAAAAAGCCAGAACAAATGGAACAAATGCCACCAAAGTTTGCTGGTTCAATTGGTGAGGAATAATCGTATTCCAGTTCAAATGAATATACAAAGGATGACCTTGTACTAAATAAATGCAAAAGACGATCACTAATAACACCACGGGCGTGGCAATCCCAATTGCAAATAAGACTTCGGCAATGCGGCCAACCCGTTTAGCTCCTAATAATTGTGCGGCAGTTGCGCCCCATAAAATCAGCATCATTAAACCAAACCGTACCCAAGGATTGGTATTAAACCACGGCGTTCCTAATGCAATTGACAAAGCACCGATAATGACATACATCATCGTGTCCATTCCGACGGTAATGTGGAGCCATTGATAGAACATGGCGGTCCAGCCAGTCTTATCACCTAATGGCCCCTTAACCCAGGTGAAAACGCCGCCTTTTTCCCAGCCATTGATCGAAGCCATTTCACCGGCAATCTGGGTAATCGGAATAAACCAAATAATTCCCGCCAGAAGTAAGTAAAATAAGCTGGCTGCCCCAGTTTTACCAAATGGGGCTAGTTCGTCCACTGAAATAACCATGGAACTAGTCATTGCAAATAGCTTCAGACCAGTCAGCCGGTTATATTTTTGATCTTCAGCAGCAATTTCAGTTTGATCTTTTTCTGCCACAATGTGCCTCCTTCTTTGCACAACTCGATAATTATACAAAAAAATTAGCACTGAGGGCAGATTTTTTTAGGATTTATCGTTAAAGTGGACCTGCAATTGATCGTCAGGGTGAGTCTTATTCCACTTAGCAATTATTTCCTGCTGCAACTGCTGATTTTGTTGAAAAGTTGTTAACAGCTGCTCAGTATTTGGCAAGACGCCTTTTTTCTGTTTGGCCAATTCAAAAATTTGTTCACTGACTAAAGCTAAGGCATTAGTTTGATTAAGGCTGAGCCTAATCATTTGTTTGAGTAATTCTTGATCAGTTGTTGACATCGTCATCCCTCCTGCCTCTAGCTTACGAAAAAATGCGTACAGGGTAAATGTTTGTTTGCTCTTTTTAGAGCAGTTATACTAAATGGGAAAGAAGGTTACCATCATGACACAAATTGTTACTCCTGAACAAATCAACGCAATTTTAAATCGCCGTTTTGCTACCAAAAAATATAATCCTGACAAGCACATCCCCAATCAAGATTGGGAAGCTATTTTAGCTGCTGGCCGCTTATCTCCTAGTTCGAACGGCTATGAACCCTGGCAATTTTTACTAATTAAAAGCCCGCAAATTAAAGCAGACATTCGTTCTTTTGCTCCCGGTGCGATCAACTCACTCAACGGGGCAGATAAATTATTAATTATCCTAGCCCGCAAAGACCTAACTTATGACTCTGCCTATGCTAAAGAATGGGTAGAACAGGTGCAAGGCTTGACCTATGACCCTAATTCGCCGCAATCACAAGGTTTTAAAGCTTTTCAAAGTCAGTTGCTAAAACTAACCACGCCTGAGCGGTTATTTAGTTGGACTTGCCGTCAATGTTACATTGCCTTAGCTAACATGACAATGACAGCTGCTGCTTTAGATATCGATTCTTGTCCAATTGAAGGCTTCAACTATGAAAAAATGAATCAGTACCTAGCTGAGCATCAGTTGATTGATCCACAAGCATGGGGTGTGGCCGTTATGTGCAGCTTCGGCTACCGCGATCAAGCAGTTACGCCGAAAAAGCGCTGGCCACTCTCAAAAATTTACCGAGAAATTTAACAACAAAAAATGGCGACTCATCAGAGCCGCCATTTTATTTTGACTAAATTGAGTTAGGCACGCCATTCGCCATTGTTGCCGTAACTGTGTTCACCTAATTCACGGATTAAAACGTGAATATGTTCCTTAGGTGCACCAGTATCTTTATGAACGACTTCAGTGACGTCTTTCATCATCGCAGTTAATTGCTCTGGTGTCCGGCCTTTAATTAATTCAATGTGTACAAATGGCATAATAGTTTCCTCCTAACACTACTTCCAGTATGAAAATCCTAACTGGCTAACATGAATAAAGTGCGTTGAAATCAAGCTGCCTTGGCGTGAGAAGCTTAAACCAAAACTTCCACTTTGGTTGTCATCGGCTTCACCGCGGACATTCAACAAGTCGCCAGCATGGTAGAACTCATTAAACGGACCGTTGTCGCTAATAGCGCCGCCAAAGAGCATCTGCTTAATATTCCAGTAAATATATGACTTCAACATTGTCATCGAAATCGTATCACCGGCGTAGAAACCACCCTCATCTTCAACAGCGTTGCCAGTAATGTGCAAGCCGTTATTGCGAGCAGCCCGAACAATCCCTTCAACGTAGTGATCACTGTCGTTGATGCCTTTATTGTGTGTTTGGTATTCAGCAGCAATGTCATTTGCTAATTTTTGAGTACGAGCATCGACAGTCAATTGACCTACGCCAATTTGGCGCCGAGCTTCGTTAATAATCCGACAAGCAAATTGCGAAATTTCTGCTTGTTGAGCAGCCGTCAAGTTTGATGGGTTAACTTGCATCTGGTCATCTGCTTTTGATTCAGGATAAAAGGCATTATCAACAATCCCTCTTCTTGAAGCAGCTTTCATCGTATAAGCAGTCGCAGGGTTACGGTAAGCAGCTAGTAAATTTGCTTTAGTATAGCCAGCTGGCAAGACTAAATGGTTTTGACGGTATTGGCCTGAATTTTGATATTTAACAGCTGCGCTAGAAGCAACCCAAGCAACGTATTTAGCAGGAATCCATTGCTTGTCGCTGCCAATCCGGTACATCACTTGATTGTTAATGACTTTCTTACCAAAGACATGCCAAAGTGAATTGCGTTTAACCGTTTGTGAAGTATATTGACCTTGGCCATTAAGTAATCGAACACCGCCGCGGCCAGTATAGCTAACCCGAACGGTCCCATTTAAATGAGTTTCTTGCCCATTAGAACTGGCTTTATAGCCTGAGTCACTTGCAGGACGGCTACCTAAATTAGTAAATTGAGCGGGAATAAATTGTTTCTCACTGCCAATTCGATATAAAGTCTGGCCATTAACCTGCCGGTAGCCGAAGACCTTCCATTTAGAATTTCGGCTGACATATTGATCCTGATAGTTGCCATTTTGATCTAGCAAGCGAACCCGGCCACGACCGTTGTAACGCACGCTCAGCACTGCACTCATTGGTGTTTCTGTGCTTGCTTGCGCTGTACCATCCGATAAAAGTGAACCGGCGGCAGCACAAGCAGCTAATAAAGTGATCAGTTGTGCTTTTTTCTTCGTCATGCGCGTATCCTCCGACAAAGTATAATAATTACTTCTATTATAACTTAATCAGAATTTTCTAGCTAGGTTAAAGACGAACGAAAACGTTGACATAGTTGCGATTTGGTACGTACCACCGTACGGTAAGAATACCCACTAATTTCACTTAAGTTTTTCAATCTTTCTCCTGCTAGTAAATGCTTTTGAAAAATAAGCAATTCCAACCTGCTAAAATCCTGTAACATCGCCTCAATTGTTAAATAATCTGCTGGTGACAGCCGTCTGTTTTGACCATTAAAATTTTCAATTTTACGGTTGCGCGCTCTGATATAATCAAGACTTCGCCATTTAATAATTTGAAAAATCAGGCCAGGATCTGACTGATTATTCTCAGCCAGCATACTTGCATAAAGCAGCAGCCCATTTTGAATCACGTCTTCATAATCACGATCAGTTCGGCTAATACCAGCGCGTTTCACAGCGCCGTAAACTAAGCCGCGGTTATCCCAGACAGTTTGCCAATCTCTTGTTTGAATGCTCATTGTGAACAAGCTCCTTAAAGTTTGTCACAAACGTTTGTGCATCCTTAGTAAAACAAAGTGACTGCCCAGCCATTAAAGCGTGGCCGGTCTTAAGCAAAACTAGATAGCGCGTGAAACACACCCTTATGCTTTCTGACAAAAAAAGCGATCTGTTCATATTCTCTGCTAACGCAAACAGCAGCTAATTTTTTCAACAAAAAAAGCAGGCCGCTGCCTGCTCCTTGATTAATGAAAAAGTCTGGTCCTCAGTGCTGCTTGCCGAGACAAATAATGCGCTTGTGCAGACCAAGTCAGTCCATGCTCGCGTGAAAAATTGCGGCCATAAACTTCTAAGCTTTTGGCGGCTGTCGTCCGTACTAAGTCACTAGCCGTATACTGAGCTACTGCTTCACGCAATTCTGCTGTGTGCACATATTCATCCCGATACAGCAAAGAACTGCTTACCAGACGCTGACCGCTTTCTGCCATTGCTTGCTCTATTAAAGTGCTTGCCAAGCTGTTATGTGTTATTACTTCACCAAGGGCTTGTGAAAAATTCGATGGCACTTCAGTCAATAAAAACGTGTACCCACCTGGGCAGCAAAATCGGCAACCTGCAGCCGACAAATGATAATCTTGCATATAGTGCAGGCCAACCCAATCCGATGATCGGCCTGCACGATGACCAAAAGCCGACATAAAACACAAATTGCCAAATGACAGGGCATGATTGTGCCGATAACCTAAAGCTTGCCTACAGCCAACTTGAAAGTAAGAATTGAAAACACGATTTTTCATAAAGTTCATAAATAAACGGCGTGGACGAGCTGGACTTAAAATGATTCCAGCTATTTGATCAATAATGACGCTGTTGATCACACCGTTTAATGGCCGCTCGCTCAAATCATAAACAACCATCGTCGTAGGTTTGATTTGATAATGTGCGTCAAAAGTCACAAACTTTTGCCAAGCAGCACTTTGATAGCATTGAATAATTTGCGTTTTACTAAATTGTTTGCATTCCTGAATTGGCGGCAATGCAAATTTCATAGTGTCCTCCTAAGTGGAGGAAAATCGTCGCTCGATTTGTGAACTATTTTACAATATCAAAAGAAAGTACTGCTGTCAAATTAATGGGTACTAAAGAAGTGAGCAATCAAAAGCAAAAGAATAACAATTAAAATCCATTTGATAATTGTCATCGTCTTGCCATTCCACCAATGACTCACCTTATCAATTTTGCGCTGGCTTTCCTCGACCTTGCTGACCTGGAGCTGGTTATCACGCGGACGATACCAATCAGCTTGATGATGAATAAATTCCTGCTGAATAACTGAAGAAGCATATTCAGCACGTTGACCTTCATACGTGTTAACAATGAACACCAGCAGGTCGTGATAAGCGGCTAAAGCCTTTCGGGCTTGTTCGGCTGAGATTTCCGTACCAGGGTGGGCAGCTTGGTTGCCTAGACGTTTAATATCGTAAAATAAATCCATAATTTTATAAGGATAAAAGCCCTGACTGCGGAAATGATCCAATTTTTGACTCAAGGATGCCTGTTTAAAACCCTGCCGAAAATACGTCAAGTCCAAGTGTTCTACCTGATAAAGCAAATCAATTAAGCTTTCTTCTGCTTTGCGCAAATTAACCGCCAAATCAGGCCAATCAGCTTGTTTGTATAATGTCAAAATTTTGTTAGTTACATTTCGCTGACTGCGCAGCAAGCGGCTCTTTTTTAAAAAATCAAAATCATAGCTTGTCATTTTAGCCTCTTCCCTCATTATCTGCTTGAATTGGTGCTTGTTTAACCTTAGTTGGTATTTTAATCTTCTTAACTTGATTTAACTTGCTATATGTCAGTTTAACTTGTCCGTGCTGACACTGAACAGTATAAGTCAGACGCTGCACTTGATGCTTGTTTAACCGCCAGCGATAAGTTAAGCACTTGATTTTACCCGCTTGCGGGGCAAGTTGTGAAATTAGGCTTTGTCCCTGTTTTAGCAACTTCTTTTGTTTGCTGGAGAAAACATAGTCTTTGCCTTGCTTCTTCATTTGTTTTTGGTGAAGCTGCCAGCTCGTTTGTGGATCAAACGACCAAAGTAATTGCGAAAAATCATCAGGATCAAGCAAGTGCCCATTTGGTGAAAATGCCGTACTTTTAGCAACCTTAACCCATTTTCCTTGGTCATCTTGGTGATACCAATAATGCTGGTCACTATATTCGCAGCTAGTGGTCGTCCTCTTACCATATTTGCTTTTAGTTGAGAACACATAAGAAAACGGGTCTTGCTTAGCCCTGATCGTTTGCTGGCTGCCCTTGTTTTTCTGCGTCCAACTCAAAGTCAGCTGACCTGAAGTCACCTGTTTAGGTCTAACTGTAAATCCGGCTAGCAGCAAAAAGCTCGTCAAACAAGTTGCTATGATAAGCCAGCACTTAGTGGTTGTTAATCGCATTGTTTAATTTCTTTCTGTTAGTCAGGTAGACCAAAATAGCCAATGGCAAAATCACTAGTTCAATTGGGTAGAACCAGGAGATTGGCAAATATGAATCAACCAAACCCGATAAAATTGGTCCAAATGCCATCCCAATATCCAATCCTAAATAAAAAGTAGCATTGGCTAAACCCTGTTCATCAACTGGAGCTAGCAGCAAAGCCGTGGATTGGTTAACTGAATAAATAACTCCGTAGCCAAAAGCCATTCCTCCGGCTGCTAGCGCCATTTGCCAGTTGTTCTGCATAATAGCATTCATCATAATGTAAAACGCTGTCGTAATTGTACTTAACCAGAACCAAGGGCCAAACGGAACCGTATCAAAATAGCGCTTCAAAAATAATCTAATCAGTAGTAAAACGACTGAATAAATCAAAAAGTAAAAACCAACTGCAATATGCAAATGGCGCTGTTCTGCATATGTCACAATATCCGCTTGGGTCGTGAAATATGGCAACGCAAACAAGGTCGTTAAAATCGCAACCGGGATCGCATCTTTTTGAATTAATTTAAAGCTGCGCTTCCCGCGGTCTGGCCGATCAATTTTAACCGGCAGCGAGTGATTGCCAACAAATTGAATGATGATCACCATCGAAGCAGCAAAACACACCGACAGCCAAATCGCATTCCGATAACCAATCACGTGATACAAATTAATGCTGATTGCCGGTGACAGAGCCATAGCCAGGGCATTCATTAATCCGTAAAGTCCCATTGCTTCACCCACATGCGAGCGTGGCACTAAATCAGCGATCCATGTTGCCATGCAAACAGTACAAAGGACATAGCCAACGCCATTAATTACCCGGAATAAAAGCAGCCAACTGCTAGAAGGTGTGAAAATATAGCCAATCACACCAGCTACAATCAAAATGCCGCCAATGAAAGACAGACTATATTTTGAAAAGCGGTCAGCCAAGTTGCCAGCTATCGGACGTAAAAACATGGCAGCAATGGTCATAATCCCAGTAATTAGTCCGGCAAAGGCACTTGTTGCCCCTAATGATTTTGCGTAGCCATTAACCAGCGGATTCATGAACATGGTCGAAGACATAAATAAAAACGCCGCGATCATAACTAGAATGACATCTTTACTATAAATTGATTTCTCTTTCGACATTTTAGTACTCCCAAATTGTTATTATACAAAAAAATCCACTCCCCGCGAGGAGTGGATTAGAGTACAGTCTAAAACTTATTCACAGTTTAATACCAACCGTGGCTTAACCAGAAGTTCTTAGCATTTACCCAAGAACCATAACGTGACTTCACGTAGTTGTCAGCCACTTTTTCTTGGTTGGCTGGTGAGTAATTACCGCCTAAGTACGCAGCTGATAATTGGTACTTACCAATATATTTACCGTTACGAGCATTGTAGTTGCCGCCTGATTCACGGTTAGCAATCCAAGCCTTGGCAGCAGCTTCTGCACCCGAAACAGTTGAAGTAGTAGTTGAACCGTAACTGCCAGTTGCAGATTTTGGAGCGTAGCCATTAACGGTGTACTTAGCCATGATCCATTGATCGCCGCCTAAGTTGTACCAAACTTGGCCATTGGCGTCAGTAGCAGTATTAAATACTTTCCAAGAAGTACCGTGAGCTAAACGCTTACCAGTGTATTCAGGATTAGTGTAATTGTTCCAAACGTTGATGCTGTATCCAGGAACATAATTGATAGTAACAACGCTTGGGGTAGCAGCTTGCACTTGGGTTGTTGGTGCTGCTACGGCGCTAGTAGCTGCTAAGCCTGCAAAGGCAAATGAGATACCGGCTAATGTTTTGACTAAGGTAGATTTGAAAATATTCAAATGAACTCTCTCCTTCAAAAAATGTTTGCATCGATTTTAAAAGTGATGCCTTCGTTTTCTTAATTGACAGGTTCTATACTACCGGCTCAATATTTCAGACTTGTTACAGGCTGACAACCAGAAAGTTAAAAAACAAGACCGTTTTTGTAATTTTTGTAATAAAAAAGGCCTTAGCTCAAAGCTAAGGCCTAAATTTACTGTTTCTATCTACTTACGCCAACCCGTTTCAATATAGTCAAGGAAGTGTGCAAAGGCAATATCAAGCTGCTTGATAAATTTCTCACTCGTTAACTCGCCCGTATTCTGGTTAAAATTACGGTTTGCATATGAAATCAGGACTTCATTACCTGGCAAAACCGTGGCAGCTAGGTCTGGCGAGAGCAAGATTTCCCGCAAATCTTCCTGCGCATTAGATGATCCCATCATACCTAACGACACTCCCAAGATCATTACGGGTTTGCCTGCCATTACATTGGCCCCGGAAAAAAGGCCTAACCATTCAAGTGCACTTTTCAAAGCTGCTGGAATGGCCCGGTCATATTCCGGCGTGCAAATAATCAAGCCATCAGCAGCTTCAACTTTTTCACGCCATTGCTGAACTTCTTCATTCGCAGCTTCATCTCTAGAATAAGGAGGCAAATCTTTCACCTCGACCACTTCAATTTGTGCTTGGTCACTAAAATGCTGTGCAACAAATTTAGCTAGTAGCCGATTATAAGAAAATTTAGCGTTTGTCCCCACAACTGCTAATAATTTTCGCATACGCATCCTCCTTACTTTTGAGCTTGTACCCAGGTCATAAAAGTTTCAAGGTAATTATCCAAAGCTTTGACTGACCCAGGGCCCTTCAAATTACCTTGGTTATCAAAAGCATAATTAGCTTCTCCTAAGGCATACTCAGCCCCATTAAACATTAGACAATCCAGCCCGTTAGAAGTTAAGATCGTCCGCAGCCGATTTTGCGCCCGAACACCGCCCTGCGGCTGAGTTGAGGCAGAAATAATCCCCACAGGCTTTCCGCGCAAAGCATCGCAGTGGTAAGACAACCATTCTAGGACACTCTTTAAAGAAGACGGAACTGAATTTTGTTCTTCCGGTGTTGAAAAGACTAAAGCATCAGCCGCTTTAATCGCTTGTCCTAATTCTGTCACCGCCTTCGGGAACTCAGCATCTTCACAAAACATTGGAATGCCCTTTACATCCCGAACATCTATTTCTACCGTCTTCGCAAAGTGACGCTGCATAAATTGCAGCAATTTCAGATTGGAAGAATGCTCAGCATTGCTACCTGCAATTGCTAAAATCTTCATGCAAACTCCTCTCCTCCAATTAGTAAACTGTTACAAATTAGACCAATCGTGGTCAGACTGTTTAACTTCCTGATCAATCAGCAAAGCATATAATGCGCCATATAAGTTAGCATCATTTTTAAAGTGGGCAGGCACGATTTCTGGCTTGGTAAATTCACGGCCTAACCGTCCACAAGCTTGTGCTAAACGATCATACGCTTCATTAATCGTAGTTAAAACGATTGGTTGGGCGCTAATCCCGCCAGCAATAACAACGCGCTGCATATCTAAGACAGCCTGCAAAGTGACAATTGTGTAGGCCACTCGGTCGCAAAAGGCCTGAAAGAGCGGCCAAATGCGGTTATCATGGGCATTGATTGCTGCAAAAGCTGCCAGACCATCATGCACATCAACTGTCCCCAAGACCTGATTAACTTGTCTAATCAAATTAACAGCTGAGCAAGTCTGGCCAGTAAAGGAACCCCAATCTTCTGCATGGTGGTCATAAGGAATAAAGCTAATTTCACCAGCTTGAAAATTGGCACCATGCAGCAGGTGGTGGTTAATCATAATCCCGCCGCCAACTTCTGAACCTAATGTAATCATGACGCCGGAACTAACCGTTTGCAACTGACCAAGCCACATTTCTGCTAGGGTTGCTGCTTTAGCATCATTTTCAACTCCGACAGGCACCTGAAATTGATCGCCAAGCAGAGTTTGCATATTTGCTCCATCCAAAAACGGCAAAGTTCCACCATAATGGATAACTTTTTGTTTAATGTCGACTTTGCCTGGGCTGCAGATCGCAATCCCGCGAAATCTTCCTTGATACGCCGAAGCAATATCGGTCAATTGCCGCAAAAAACTACCCAAATCGCTTTTAACAGTTGAAACGCTGCCCTTTTCTAGCAGATTCCCTGACCGGTCGAGTAAGCCATATTTCAGGTTGGTTCCGCCAATATCAAAAGCCAAATACTGCTTAGTCTTGCTTGTCGTTGTCATTTGGTTCGCCAAAACTGATGTCATATTGGTCATCAGGATGCTGCTCATTCCAATCTGTCAGCATTTGTTGCTGGAATTGATTATTAATCTGGAAAGCTTCCTGAATCTTGTCCAAATCTGGAATATCAACCTTGGTTTTTTCTGATAAACGCATAACTTGGTCATTTAACAAGGCTACAACATTGGTTAAAGCCAAGTTAGCTGAAATCAAACTATCAATAATTGCCGCATCATCTTTTTTTACAGCCATTTTTTTACCTCAGTTACTACATTCTATCTATTACAGCTAGATTATAACAAAATTTTTCAATTAAAAACGCCCGCAAAAAAACGGGCGCAGGTTCACAAGTCTAGTTAACGATATATTTTCCTCCATCTAAAATAATTATTTTAACAAAGTCGTCTCGATGGAGGACGTCTTAGCCATCGTCTTCACGATAGTCCACTGCCCCATGAAAGGCAGATCTGGTTAATATCAACTCATCTCCTCCTTAATTTTTCCAACTTAATTAAGTGTACGGGAAGAGAAAATAGAACACAATTTTAATAAACTTATGACTTAGTGAAAAAGTTAACTAAAGCTGGTCGTGGCAAGGATCTTCAGCTAAATAAATATTTTTATTCTTTAAATGAAATCAGCCAGGCTATAGAAAGTATTGCCACGGATCCCAGTTGTCGTTTTAGCATGAACTAGTGAACTTAAAACTGATTCTTCGACTGTTTCGACGGTGGCTTGGAATAAATCATCCAGTAGTGGATCTGGCAAAACTTTAACTTCAAATGCTGAATCGGCAGTATGACTAACGCGGTTAGCTGTTGAAAAGGCTAAGGCAATATCGCCTGAACCGTCTCCACTGTACGAACCTGTCCGGGCAAGGCCCATCGAAGTCCGGGTGCACAACCGCCGCAGCTGTCTGCTCGACAGCGGCGCATCGGTTGCAATCACCATAACAACTGAGCCTTTATCTTTGTCAGGCAAATAACGGGTATATTTCGGATTTTGCTCGCGCACCGCCCGAGCCAGCACATCATGACGCAAAGCTTCACCCATAAAAAAGTCGCCAGCACGCAAGTTGCCAAATGAACCAAAATTGCTGTTTAACAGACAACCTAAGTGGTAAGTTTGCCCAGCAATGTTTACTGCTCTTGACGCACTGCCAATGCCGCCCTTAAAGCCCATGCAAGTCATACCAGCGCCAGCACCAACACCGCCCTCGGCAAAATCTGTATCAGCTCGATCCAGAGCAGTCTTAGCATCTTTTTCCGTCAAAAAACGGGTACGAATATCATTTAAATCGCCGTCGTTACACTCCATAGCAATCGGATTGACCGTGCCAGTGGTTACGCCAATTTCAGGATTATCTTTGAGTGAATAGTCAATTAAAGCATTCAAACAAGTGCCAACTGCAAAGGTATTCGACAGCAAAATTGGCGTTTCCAGCGTACCTAATTCATCAACCTGTACTAAACCGGCCGTTTTGCCAAAACCATTAAGAACTTTCGACCCAGCCAGTAATTTTTGTTTAAACAAATTGCCACTTGCTGGAATAATCGCAGTGATACCAGTATGATTGTCACCCTGTTGAACAGTAAAATGCCCTACTTTAACGCCCGGCACATCCGTAATTTTGTTTAGCTTGCCTGTTGAGTAGCGGCGTTGCAAGTTAATATGCCATTTATTTTCTAAGCCCATTTTAAATCTCCGTCATAAACATTTTCGCTGTTAATAATTCCGGAATCGTTTTAGCAGTATAGGACACAATTCGATCGCTTTCTCGCTTAGCACCTGGATAGTAAGAAGCAGCACGGGCCCGGCCGGCGCTAGAAAAGTTGAATTCGACCTTGTAGCTATCGGCTATTGGAGGCACCGGGGCTGGGTTAGCCAGGGCCTTAGCTACACCAGCTTTAATTTCAGCGACTACATCGAGTGGATGTTTATTCCAAGTCGCACTTCCGCGGCCGTGCTTGGTAGCAACTGTCACGATGCCAGGTGAATCTTGTTCAGCACGTTTGCACATACCAGCATCCCCAGCTAAGAAAATTGATGGGACGCCGTATTGCGCACCGCACAGCAGGTTAAAACTGAATTCTGAAGCCAGCTCACCGTTTAACTTCACCCAAGAATACCAATCATGTTCAGTCGTATGATCAAGCGGTGTATCACTAGAACCAGCTGGTGAGTGGTAGCCAATATGAATCGCGCCGCTGAAAGTTTCATCAACACCGGCCATCATTTCTTCAGGGGATGAATCCCAACTGCGAATTAACTGCACGCCTTGCGGCAAATCAGCAGGATTGAGATTCATCCCATCTTCATGGGCATCTTTCAGGACTACCTGGTAGCCAGCAGCTTGGGCGGCTTCACAGGCAGCCACTGCTTCGCGGGTCATTTCTTTGACACCGAGGTCGTAGCCTTTTTCACCATAGTGGGTTTCAGGCCAGGCGGTAACGTCGGCACAGCCTTCCATATCAACATCAATGTAGACTTTTTTCATCTGGGGCCTCCGAATTTTCTAATTTTAATTTCATAGTTAAGATGATTATAAAACAAAGCTGGCCAAAGCAGACATGAAAAAAGCCCTTTTTACAGGGCAATTTTAATTTATTTAAGGTTCAAATTAACAACTTGATCAAACATTGCTTGTTCTTCTGCAGTTACTTTGTGAGCTACTTCAATTACGGTGCCAGGAAAATCTTGCAAAATCGTGCGATGAATTTGCACAGATAAATCCTTATCTAAGGACGAAGTTGCTTCATCAGCTAATAAAATTGGTCGATTGCTGAGCAAGGCTCTGGCAATTTCAATTCGCTGGTTTTGTCCACCAGATAAATTATTGCCGTCGGCAGTTAGCATCAAATCCCAACCCTTATCAGCAACTAAATCAGCTAAGCCAGCTTTAGCGGCAACTTCATCTAACACATCCTGCTGCACAGTGCGACCGAGAGTAATATTTTCTCTGAGTGTCCCTTCAAATAAAAATGGCCGCTGCTGAATAAAAGAAAAACAATCATGCAAGGTATTCCAATTGCCATTATTTTCACTGTGATTAAACAGATACTGACCTTCGCTTAAAGGCAAATTACCAGTTAAAACGTTTAACAAAGTTGATTTACCCCAGCCAGATGGTGCTTTCAGCAAAACTTTTTGACCATGCTGAACAGCTAAAGATACCTTTTGAAAAATCCACTTGTGATTAACTTTTACACCGGCATTAATCAATTGTAATTCCGAAAAGTTATCCACAGAGATAGCTTGCTTAGTTTTCTTTTTATTAACCGCTACAATTTGTTTCAACTTATGCCAGATCGGCGTAGTGGTCTTGATGTCGTTCAAGTAGCCAAAAATGGTGACGATTGGATTAATAAAATTATTAGCCAGTTGAGAGATCATAATAAACGTGCCCAAAGTTAGCTGACCATGAGCCACAAAATAAATCCCAAATGAAAATGGCACAACCATCCCGCACATATAGGCAAAAGTCATAGTTACTTCTGAAGCAATGTTCTTGGTTTCATTAGTTTTCTTGAGCGCCAGTTCCATTTTCCTAGCACTATCGAGCAACCGCCTACAAAAAGTGTTTTGCACATCGTATAAATTAATAACTCTCAAGCCCCTAATTGTCTCGCCGACAGTTTCTGTATACTGACTATTTTGCTTTTCCCAAGTTGTTGAATTTTGTTCAATTTTTGGACCAAAAATATTTTGAAAGACAGCAGGAATAAAAGATGCGATTAAGAAAATTAGCGACAGCAGCCATGAATTAACAAAGGCCACAATTACGGCTGCTAAAAATTGAATAGCATTATAGATGATGTCGAGCTCGGCAAAAATCTTGTTAGTCTCAATTTGCTTTAAATCATTAGTCATAAAAGAACTATCTACTACAACTTCTTTATCTCGCACGTTAAGCAAATAGTTAGCAGCTTCAGTTTTAATTTGTAAATTGATTTTGGTAACTAAGTTGGCATAAAACACTTGATAAATAATGCCAACTAAGCCAAAGGCAAGCAGCCCAGCAACTGCTAACAGAACTAAATTGAGAAAACTTCCTGTTGGGGCTTGTGCATAATTAATAAATTGTTGAAAAATAAAAGCAATAAAAACTATTTGGAAAGATTTTAAGGCTGACAGGAAAACGTAGAGTAATAATTGCCAGGGCTTGAGATATTTGATTGCCATTGTAAGAGCTCCTAATTATATTCTATTAAAACGTTTCTCTCATTTGATAATCTTGAAATTATTTCTGTAAAACCATCTTGAACTTCACTAAAAATCAAATCAGGTAATGTCAGCATTTTTTCCTGAACATATTCCATATTGGAAAAGGAAGTCATACTTTTCCTTACACCATCAAATAACAAGTTTTGATGTAAATACAAATCTTCCATCATATCTTTAGTAATACTATTTCTCTTTAAAGATAAAAAATAATGGTCTATTAAGTGTAGCAATTTATCTACCTTAGCATTTTCGCAAGATGTTATTATTTGAAAAAAATAATATTCTTAACATAAATTGGGAAAACATTAACAAAATATACATTACCTTTCATATGATTAAATAAGCTATTGTTTTCATCGCTTAACAATAATATTAAAAACAAACTAAGTGAAATTACCTTTTGAGCGTCTAAATTATTATATGTAATTGGCTTTATATAAGATATTCTCGCTATATTTTGTCTACCATTATTCCTAATTCTAACTATCTTATCGAAGCAAAGGCTATTACTGTTTGTTTTTTTGGGTACGTTTGACTTACATACACTACCTTGTTCAAAATTGTAGTTTCTAATCTGTGTTTCAAAAAAATTTAAATCATCGCCAGCAATTAAACATCTAATATTTTCTGAAACTAAATTATGTAATGCGAAATCAAATAAATCCCTAAGATCAATACTTTCAACATCAGAAATACTTCCCAATACTATGTCGTATTCCTGCATATTTTTATAAAACATTTGATTTCTTGCCTTATTAGCAAAATTTTGAATTTTATTGATCCTGTAATTTTTTATTTCTTCTATGATTATAGGCCTTTCTTTTAGAAGCTGACTGTAAGTAAATTGTGGTCTTGCAATAGATTCCAAAATATTTAATAAATTAAGTTTAACCTTACTTTTATTTCCTAATATTTTTATAGAAATACAGCTTCTATTAGTACTACCACTAATAATAAGTCCCTTCGTTTTTAATATCTGATTACATAATAAATGTTCAAATAAATGTGCTACACCATTTTTATAGGATTAATAATTTGAAATTTAAAAACGATTCCTGTTAAAGGACTTCCTGGAAACTTCTTTTTATAGACCCGAATTTTATTTTTAGATTCGGAAGATATTACTTTATCGGTATTAATTTCCATAATTCACTGCAATTCTCCTTATGCCCACATGTCGGACAATCTTTTTGTCGCTCAAATTTTATAAAAGGATCTTCCCTTAAAAGATTGTAATCAAATCTGTAAAGTATACTTTCTATTTTTGAATTACCAATAAATGCATCAAGCCATTTTTTTACCATCCACGATGTTTCTAACATCATATTAGGAATAATAATTGGAGTAGACAGATGAAAATCACCATTAATAAACGATGTTACTAGCTGTTGAAATTCATAATTATCCCTGCTAGTTAATAAACAATCAATACAACCGGTGATTTTGGGATAAACAATTAGAAATTTAGCAGAATCACGTGCTGAAAAGCCGTAAGCACTAGGTATATTTTCTAAAAAACATGCCCTATTAACTATTCTTTGAGCAATATAGGGTGGTTCATCCATACAACAAAAACACCAGTCACTATTCCGTATTTCTTGCCTTACGTCATTGACTTTCAATAGTCTTTTTTTGTTAGTGACTATATTAATTGCAGGATTTCTATTTAATAAAAATTCTTTGAGTACATCAACTTTGTATCTATTAATATCAGAATTATCAAACAAAAATTGTCTATTAAGATTTGATTCCGTAATAATATCATTGTCAACTATTCTTAAATTTCTAATACCTAAATTAGCTAATTGTAAAGCTATTAAGCTTCCACCACCACCCGCTCCTAAAATAGTAATATGCATATTTTTAAAGTTTTTAATACTCTTCTACCATCTAGTCCTTCACTGTAATAGTATGTAAAGTCAGATTCTGTTCTTGTTCTTTCTGTATCATCAAGTGGCCTATCCAATATTGATAGAACACGATAGTGAATTAATTTAACTATTAAATTTACTAACTGTTTTTTAGTAAAACAATTAAATTCATGACTAATATCTTCAACTGACTTGTTACCATCCATAGTTTTCAGAAGTGTATATAGACAGGGAGAAAATTTATTTATTTCTACAACATCAGTATCGTCTGTGCCTATTCTAATATGTGTCCCATATCTATATATTAATTTATCCTTATGTATCATAGGATAGGTAGAAGAGAGAGTTATCATTTTTAAAATCCTTACTATATTTCTACATAAATTTTTAGTTAAAAAAATAATGCCTCACAGCTATGAAAATAATTCTGTAGCCATGAAGCATTTATATAACTAACAACTAGATAAAGTACCAGTTAGTAGTTTTGTTATCATTGTGACGAACTTCTGATACTTCTAATCCACAGTCTTCTTCCATATTACAACCAAATTGTTCGAATTCTGTATTAAGTTCCATAACACATTACCTCCATAATTATTAATTTATGCTTACTCTAATTATTGTCAAAAAATCAAACATTAATTGGAATAGGAGGTAAAATTGGTAAGGTTTCAACTAGCATCTCGTTCACGTCTTTCATTTAGCCTTTAACTTAATATTACTCAAATAATTTAAGTTTAATATCATGTTGCCCCTAGGCAACTTTTAGCTTATTCAACAGATTTTCATATCCTAATATTGCCAAGATTAATTTAATCAACTCAGTGCCCTTTTCATCTTCTAAAAAATAAAATTTAAAATATACACCTAATAATTTATATAATGTAAATATTGGCTTCTTAGGTAATTTTTCTAAAATAAATATTGATTTTTTTATTTCAGCATCAACATTACAATTTTGACTATTATAAAGATAATTAATGCAAATTTCGACACTGTCAATTCTTTTGTGTAAATAAATCTTTCCGATAGGTTGATTCTTTAATTATGTTTTAATCGAAGTATGATTCCAACGTGTCTGTCACCTGACCAAAGCCTTTATGAGTCCGATTGGCATTCCGGTCGTTGTAGCCGATAGCCTGTACACCTAAGAAGTTGTCTAGGGACTCTTCAGTTGGAAATTCTGACTTTGGCTTTGTCTTGCGTTTGATCATGTTGTTTATCGACTCGATCATGTTCGTTGAGTAGATCGAGGGCCGAATCTGCTTAGGGTACTGGTAAAAGACCAGCAGGTCTTCCTCAATCTTCTGCAGATTCTTGATCATGCTTGAGTATTTTGAGTCGTATTTGTCATAGAAAGCGTGGAGAACCGTTTCTGCCTCTTTTAAGCTAGGATTGCTTATGAACTTGCTTGAAGTCGTCCAGAGCCTCTTTATGATCGCTTACACGGACTTTTCCCTTGATATTTCGCATGACATGAACTAGGCAACGTTGGAATTTAGATTTTGGGTAATACTGCTTTAGCATGTCTTTAATGCCTACAAACCCATCTGATAGGAATAGCTCAACCTGCTCAAGGCCGCGTTCCTTGAAGTTGGAAATCATTTCACCCCAAATTTCGATATTCTCCACCGGGGCAATACGATAATCAATGATCTCCTTATGGCCATTAGGCTTAATCCCAACAGCCACATAGACTGCCTCACGCTGGTACGTATCTCTACGCAGAGGAATGTAAGTGGCGTCGAGATACACGCAGAAGAACTTGTCGCTCAGCTGACGTTGGTGATATCTTTCGACCTGGCTGGCAACCTGCTTAGAGATGTTGGAGACAGTGCCAGCTGAGTAATAGCTGCCATACATTTTCTCAATCAAATCAGAGATCTCCCGGGTCGTTACGCCATGCGAATAGAGCTGAATCACGGTTGCTTCTAGCGTATCAGTGTGTTGGCCGTATGCTGGGAGAGTATGTTGGTGAAACTCACCTTTTCTGTCCCGAGGAACTTGAACTCTGATCGGTCCGAATTGAGTTTTAACTTGTCTAAAATAGCTACCGTTTCTAGAGTTTCCAGAGTTCCAACCCTCTCGAGCATAGGGATCATAACCAAGAAAGGCAGTCAATTCGCTTTCTAGGAGTTGATCGAGTCCTTCTTCAAGCTGAGTACGCATGAATTCATCGAATTTCTCTTTGTTCAATAGCGCATTGAGGCATTCTTTGTTAAAATCAGTCATAGGGGATTCCCTTTCGTATTGATAGTATTCAAATCAATTATACGGAAAGGGAGTCCCTTTTTTATACCCAATTGGAATTTAGTTTAAGGAACTGTTCATCCTTACACATAAAATTATACAGTTCCCAAATTTCTGCAATACGTAATTGTGTATCTTCTTTTTTATCAGCTAAACATTGATATTCTTTTAATACCGATTTCATCAAAACATGTCGAGTAGATTCATCAAACATAGTCATAGCATTTCCAAAAATTCTTAGAGAATCAATATTTTTAGTCCAATCTTCTTCTTTAAAAAGTAACCTTATCATTCCCTTTTTTTCATCAGACTCTATATTAGAAATATCTCCTTTTATAGCCTTACAAATCAGTAACGCATGATAGCGCTGTTCCTCAGATATGTCTTTCATGTCACTCAACGCATTTCTAACTTTTTCAGCTAAAATCAAGTCAGAATCATAGAAAGCTAGCGTCAATTTTTGAGTAATAGTCTCTTGGTTTTCTTTCTTATCACTATTATCAAAATATTCATCCCAAAAGCTTTTTCCGTCAATTCCTCTAAGTTCAAACATTTTTAATAAATCGTCAATATACATTTTGCGATTTCCACTTTCTATCTTAGAAAATTGAAATCTAGTAATCCCCACTCCCGATATCATTTGAGATTGAGTCAATCCAAGCTCTTTTCTTTTCTTCTTAATTGCTTCACAAAATTCCATTTTATTGATACCTTATAATAGCTTATAAATTATTTAATATTTTAATTTCAATTTAAACTACATGCTTATTATACTTTACAAAAATATATATGAGAGCATTTAATATTTTTTAGAAAAATAATAAGTAGGCGCATATAAATCATCTTTTTCATGATGCATAAAAGCGGGTATAAGTCCGTTTAATCAAATTTTTCGCAAAAAAATTAGCCCTGCTTGACTAAACAAACAGGGCTAACTTATGAAGCTTTATAATGCCGATTGGCAGAATCGAACTGCCGACCTTCTCTTTACGAGGGAGACGCTCTACCGACTGAGCTAAATCGGCTCCACGAAGAAAAATTATATCAGACAAGCGGGGTTAGCGCAATCACATTCATCCCTCCAAAAAATGCTAAAATATAGCCAAGTTTCTGAAAACTTAAGGAGGAAATTATGCGTATTTTAGTTATTGGCGGCGCTGGCTACATCGGCTCCCACGCTGTCAAAAAGCTGCTAGCTGAAGGCAATGAAGTTACCGTCCTTGATGCCCTTTACACCGGTCACCGCCGTGCTGTTGATCCACGTGCAAAGTTTATTCAAGGCAGTATTTTAGATAAATTTTTACTGACAAAAATTCTGCAAACTGAAAAAATCGAAGCAGTCATGCACTTCGCTGCTTATTCCTTGGTACCAGAATCAGTTAAAAAACCGCTGAAATATTACGATAACAATGTGACTGGCATGATCAGCCTGCTCGAAGCTATGCAAGCTGCTGGCGTAAAATACTTGATCTTCTCTTCAAGCGCTGCAACTTACGGAATCCCGCAAAAGCTGCCAATTACTGAAGATACGCCGCTTAATCCGATCAACCCATACGGTGAAACTAAGATGATGATGGAAATTATGATGCGCTGGGCTGACAAAGCTGACGACATCAAATCAATTGCCCTGCGTTACTTCAATGTCGGCGGTGCCAGCCTAGACGCTACAATTGGTGAAGACCACCACCCTGAAACTCATCTAATTCCAAATATTTTGCGCTCTGCTTTAACGCACGATCAAAAATTCACTATTTTTGGCAATGACTATAACACCCCAGATGGGACCAATGTCCGCGACTATGTTCACGTTGTTGACCTAGTTGACGCCCATTGGCTGGCTCTGCAGCACTTAATTAAGACCAACAAGTCAGACGTCTTCAACCTGGGCTCTGCTCACGGTTTTTCTAACTTAGAAATTCTTAAAGCTGCTATGAAAGCAACCGGCCAAGAAATCCCATACACGATTGGGCCACGCCGCGGCGGCGACCCTGATTCCCTAGTTGCTGACTCAACCAAGGCTCGTGAAATCTTAGGCTGGCAGCCGCAACACGAGCAAGTTGATCAGATTATTGCTTCAGCTTGGAAGTGGCATCAAACTCACCCAGAAGGCTATCGAGACTATTAATATAACTTATGCCAAGTATAAAAAAGTTTTTAGGATCAATTCCTTGCCGCACGAAAAAAAACATGATAAATTATTAATCGCCTTAAACAAAGACCCATCATTTACTATCTATAAACCAAAAAAAGATCTCCGTTTTCGGAGATCTTTTTTTGTGCTTTTTTACATATCAGCACAAGTTATTAGCTTACTTAATACCCTTGCCAACATAACAGTCTTCCATCAATTGCTTGATCTGACTGATAAATGGTGAAACAGGGTTAGTCACTGTGTTTTGGTCGCTATAAGCTTGGACAGCTAATTGGTCAACATTATCCTTGAAGTCCTGCTCACTGACGCCATTGTCTTTGAAGCTGACTTTAATATTCAAGTTGTGAGCCAATTCAATAATTCTTTGAATCAGGTTTTCAACTGATTCATCTTCGGTCTTGCCGCCTAAGCCTAACATCCGTGCTAGTTCTGCATAATCATGCTTAGCCCGGTATTCAGAGTAGTGCGGCCACATAGCCAGCTTGCGCGGCTTTTGGGCATTAAAGCGAATCACTTGCGGCATAACGATTGCATCACTCAAACCAGATGGAATATTGAATTTAGAACCAACCGTATGAGCAATCGAGTGGCCAATGCCCAAGAAGGCGTTTGAATATGCCATCCCGGCAATCGTAGCTGCATCATGCATCTTGTCGCGAGCTTCCAAATCGCCATTATATGAAGCCTCTAAGTTCTTGAAAATCCGCTTAGCGGCTTCTACTGACCAGCCACGAGTAAAGTCCGTCGCCATTGTTGAAACATAAGATTCAACGGCGTGGCCTAAAGCTTCAAAACCTGCGCGGGCAATCAATGACTTTGGCAAATCTTCAACGAATTGTGAATCCACAATTGTCACATCTGGATCTAAGGCGTAGTCACAAATGGTGTGCTTAATCCCGCTGTGTTCATCCTTGATAACAGCGACCGGTGAAACTTCTGATCCGGTACCGGAAGTAGTTGGGATGCAGACTAATTGAACTAAATGTTTGCTGGGAAACAAGACCGTCCGTTTACGGATGTCCAAAAAACGTTGGTAAGCATCAGCATATGACATTTCTGGGTTTTCGTACATCAGCCGCATTAACTTAGCCGCATCCATAACGGAACCGCCGCCCAAAGCAATCACAACATCAGGCTTAAAGATTTTCATCCGGTGAACACCGTCATCAACTACTGAAGTTGTTGGGCTCTTAGTCACACCAGCAAAAATTTCATACGACTTTTGACCGCGCCGCTTGCTGATAATATCAGTAATAACGTTAGCAAAGCCTTGTTGAGCTACGCCTTCATCAGTCACGATAAAGAAACGCTCAACATTTGGCATATGCCGCAGGTAGTTAGCTGCATTCTTTTCAAAGTAAGACTTAGCTGGCACTTTAATCCACTGCATGTTGTCACGGCGCATCGCAACTGTCTTAATATTCAATAAGTCAGCTGCAGAAATATTGTGTGAAACTGAGTTTTGACCATATGACCCGGTCCCTAAAGTCAGTGATGGAGTCATATTGTTGTACAAGTCGCCAATTCCGCCGACAGCCGCTGGGGTATTTACCAAAATCCGGCAAGCCGACATAGCAAGAGCAAATTTTTCAATTAAGGCTTGGTCATGGGTGTGAATGCCAGCGGTGTGGCCCCGACCACCGTAATTCAACAAGTCTGTACAAATCTTAAAGGCATCATCAGTGTTTTTCGCCTTGTACATGGACAAAACTGGTGACAATTTTTCAGCTGATAATGGGTAATCTGGACCAACACCATCTAATTCAGCAATTAAGACTTTCGTATCTTTTGGAACTTTCAATCCGCATAACTTGGCGATCTCATAAGCAGATTTACCAGCGATTGGGCCGCGAACTGTGCCCCGACGTGGATCAATGAAACCATCAGAAAATTGTTTAATTTCGCTAGGTTTAACAAAGTAGCAGTTCCAGTTCTTGAATTCTTCTTTAACTTGATCGTAGATTTCTTGGTCAACGACGACTGAGTTTTCGGATGAACAAATCATTCCGTTATCGAAAGTCTTAGACAAAACAATGTCATAGACGGTCTTTTTAATATCAGCCGATTTTTCAATATAAGACGGGCCATTACCAGGACCAACACCAAGAGCTGGCTTGCCAGTTGAATAAGCCGCCTTAACCATGCTTGGGCCGCCAGTTGCCAGGACAGTCTGTACACCTGGGTGGTTCATCAAGTCTGTCGTTGCTTGCAAGCTTGGCTGGGTAATCCATTGAATACAATTCTTAGGAGCGCCAGCCGCAATAGCTGCTTGCGAAATAATTTCAGCCGTCTTCACGCAGCATTGTTGTGCTTGCGGGTGGAAGCCAAAAATGATCGAGTTTCTGGTTTTCAGCGCAATCATTGCTTTGAAAATAACGGTTGAAGTTGGGTTGGTTACTGGTGTTACCCCAGCAATGACACCGATTGGTTCAGCAATCTTGATTAATTGCCGCTCGCGGTCACGCTCAATTACACCGACAGTTTTTTCATCCCGCAGTGTATTCCAAATATTTTCGCTAGCGAACATATTCTTAGTGGTCTTGTCTTCCACGATCCCGCGGCCGGTTTCTTCAACGGCCATCTTAGCTAATTCGTATGAATGCTGTTCACCGGCAATTGCAATTGCCTGACAAATTTTATCGACTTGTGCTTGCGTAAAATCCGACATTTGATCCAAGGCAACATGCGACTTTTTGACTAAATCATCAATCATCGCAGCAACTTCTTCTTTGCTTTGGCCAGCTTGCGGCTTTGCTTGTGCTTTGGTTTCAGTCATCTTAGCACCCTCCATTGCTTGTGAAATAAATATCAACTATTACATTATAGAACTATTATTCCCAATATAAAAGGAATGGGGTTTATATATTATAGGAGAAAAATATCACTAACTTTCTGTTTGCTATGCCATAAAAGTTATTTATTCTGCCTATAAATAAAAAATAGGAAAATTCTGTAAAAAGGCTACCCTCCGTTGGTTACGCTTACAACCCTTATGCAGCAAGGATTGCCAACATTTTAGCCCCTTGCTATCATGTTAGATCGTAAGATAAATTACTTGTTGCAAATGCCGTTAGAACAGCTTTTGAGCCTGTTTGAACCAATTGCAGCAATTTCTTGAGGAGGATTATTGTAATGAGTGAAAAACGTATTTTTTCACACCGCGGGATGTCTACTCTGGCTCCTGAAAACACTATCCCAGCCTTTGAATTAATGCACAAATATGGTGCTAACTGGCTGGAAACTGACTTGGGTATTACCAAGGATGAAAAGTTAGTTATTATCCACGATGACTACTTAGACCGTACTACTAACGGCCATGGCCGCGTTGTTGACCACACCTTTGACGAAATCCGTTCTTTGGATGCTGGTTCTTGGTTCTCTCCTAAGTTCAAGGGCACCAAGGTTCCTACTTTAGACGAATTAATCGAAGTTATGAACAAGTACAAGTTAAACGCTAACTTCGAATTAAAAGCTATCATTGGCGAAGGTGCTAACCACTTAGCTGATTCAGAAATCAAACAATTCGCTGCTAAGCTGGACGAAATCGACCCAGAATGCAAGATCTTGATTTCTTCATTCAACCCAATTATGTTACTGAAACTGCGTAAGCTGCGTCCTGACTTAGACTACGCTTGCCTGTTTGAAACCCACACTTTATACGAAGACTGGCCATTAATTTGTGAGGCTTGTGGTGCTAAGACCATCCACCCACAAAGCGAAGGTTTAACCCGCGGCCAAGTTCAAGAATGGAAGGACATGGGTTACAAGGTTAACGTTTGGACTTGTGACACCATTGACCGCGCTAACGAATTATGGAACTGGGGCGTAGACGGCGTCTTCACCGACATCACCCAATCATTCCCAACACACCAAAGAGAGGACGGCCCACACTATGGAAAATTCCTCACAACTTGGTTCTAGTCAAAAGAAGCACGGCTTTTTAAACAAAGTCGGCTTCCAAAATGGTAAGCAATTCTCAGGTTTCCTGAGTGTTGTTTTTGCAGGTCAGATTATTTACTCAGCCTTTGAAGCTTTCAAGGGTACTTTCTACGACCTGCTGTTAAAAGTTCTTCACCTGAATAACGCCCAATTAGGTGTTATCTTCAGTTTAATCGGGATTTCAGTCTTCTTCTACATCCCTGGTGGCTGGATCAACAACCGTTTCTCGGTTAGATCCATCTTGATCGTTTCAATGCTGATCAGATTCGTCACTGTCCTGGCTATGACGCTGTTTACTCTGAGCTTTGGCGCTTTACGAGTTATCGCCGTTATCTGGGGCTTGGTTGACGCTGTCTTCTGGCCAGCCGTCTTAAATGGTGTCGACATGCTGTCCGACCCAGGTCACAAAGGCTTGGCTTATGGTATGTTGGAATCCATCCGTCGTGCTTTGGAAATGAGCATGAACTTGATCTTAGTTGGTGTTATGTCCTTAATGGGCGGCATCGCAGTCTTCAAGGGCGGTATGTTTGTTTACAACTTGCTGCTGCTGCCACTTTGCTGGTGGGTATGGAAGCGTGTGCCAAACAACGGGATCGCTACTGAAAAGACCAACGAAAGTGGTAAATCTTTGGAAGCCTTAAAGGGTTTGGGTAAAGTTATGACCTACCCAAAGATTTGGTTAGCTGCTTTAGTTGCTTTAACTATTTACTGGTGCTACATCAACTTGATCTACACCGTTCCTTACTTGCAAGCTGTCTTCCACGTAAGTCAAAGTGTTGCCTCAATCTTCGGTATCATTAACACCGGGGCAATGGGCGTTTTGTGTGGTGCCGTATCTGGTATCTTAACCGACTACGTCTTCCACTCAACTTCAAGAATGATGTTCTCAGCTTTATTATTAGCTGCGATTACTATGGCTATCTTGCTGGTTATGCCTAAGGGCATGAACATGCTGTGGCAAACCATCATCCTGTTGTTGATCTACTCATTCGCTATGTTCTTAGCTAAGAGTATTATCATGGCCCCAATTAGTGAAGCTGACGTTCCAGACAAATATACTGGTTCAGCCATGAGTGTTGGTTCATTTGCTGGTTATGCTCCAGTCTTCTGGGCATATGGTTTGAACGGTTCTATCATCGACCACAACAAGCCAGTTACTGCTTACACTCACATCTTTACGATTGGTGTTATCGTAGCTGCTGCTGGTACTGTTTGTGCCTTGATCTTAATGATCGCTAACCGCAAACAAGACAAGAAGCGTCACGAAGAAGCAATGGCTAAGCGTGAAGCTAAAAAAGAAGCTGAAAAAGCTTAATCATTAGTTTGCTAATGTCTATTGAAAAAGGATTGTTGAGTCCAACTCACAATCCTTTTTTGTGGTTTAAATAAGAGTGCTAAACTAGTGCTGTTGTGCGAACAAGCTATTATTAAACAAAGAAGGTAGATTTAATCGATGGATAGTCATACCTTGCCTGATGCTCCCGACCAGCGGCATCCTTGGCTTGAAAAAATTGGTTTTAAAACTGGTCGGCAATTTGGTGGATTTTTAACTGTTGTCGCCTCTGGCCAACTGATTTACTCAGGTTTTGAAGCTTTTAAAGCCGTCTTTTACAATGTTTTGCTAAAAGCCCTGCATTTGACCAATGCTCAGCTGGGGATTATTTTCAGCTTAATTGGAATTGCTGTCTTTTTCTATATTCCAGGTGGCTGGTTTAATAACCGTTTTTCAGTCAAATCAATCTTGATCGTCAGCTTAACAATTCGTTTCTTAACGATGTTGATCGTAATTTTTGGCAATCCCAACTTCACGGTCATGCGAATTATTGCTACGATTTGGGGATTAGTTGATGCGGTCTTTTGGCCAGCAATTTTAAACGGGGTCGACATGCTATCCGATCCGGGACATAAAGGCCTCTCATATGGTCTGCTAGAGTCCTTAAGACGGACGCTAGAAATGATTATGAACTTGGCGCTAGTTGCAGTAATGTCCGCAGTCAGCGGCATTGCTGTCTTCAAAGGCGGCATGTTTGTTTACAACTTATTAATTTTGCCGCTCATTATCTGCATCATTAAATTGGTGCCTAATAACGGAATTGCTGCTGATGAAAAACAAGCACAAAAAGATAAATCCATGGACGCCTTGCGAGGTTTAGGCAAAGTTTTGCTGATGCCTAAACTGTGGCTTGCAGCGATCACGGCTTGTACAATTTATTGGTCATACATCAACGTGGTCTACACGGTTCCTTACTTGCAGGCCGTTTTCCATATTAAGCAAACTTACGCATCATTATTTGGCGTCTTAAACACCGGGGCAGTGGGCGTGATCGCCTGTTTAATCTCAGGTATGCTAGCTGACTACGTTTTTCACTCAACTTCTAAAATGATTTTCAGCTCAATGCTATTAACTCTCTTAGCAATCATCGGCGTTTTGATTTTGCCAAAAACTCAAAAGATGCTCTGGCCGACGATGATCCTGCTCTTAATCTTCTCCTTTACAATGTTTCTAGCTAAAGGGATTTTCATGGCACCAATCAGTGAAGCCGATGTACCTAAGAAATACACCGGTGCGGCCATGAGTTTAGGCTCATTTATGGGCTATGTGCCTGATTTATTCGCATACGGGATCAATGGTGCGATCATCGACGCAAATCGTCCAGTAGCCGCTTATACGAAGATTTTTACGATCGGAGCAGTTGTTACTTTAATTGGCATTGTTACCGCCGGAATTATGATGGCTAATAACTGGCAAAAAGACAAAGAGCGCCATTTGGCCGCTAAAGCTGCTCGCAAGCAAGCATATAAAAAATAATTACTAAACAAAAAAATCGGAACTCTCATTTGAGAATTCCGATTTTTTCTTATTCATCTTCATCAAGCCATTGATCATTTAACTTACGAGCATTATTAAAGTAATCCAGGAACCACTTACGCGCAAATTCAATCAAAGTATTACCCTGCGAAATCGCATCATTTTCATATAAAGCGATCTGCCACGGCAGATATGGTGAAAACTCCCGATATTGTAGACCATCCATTGGAAAACTATCTTCGACTGGCCGCGCCAGCACACCAACTAGGTCATCATGACGCTGGCAAGCATTAACAATCAGCCCCCAAGAAGTTGTTTGCAAGAAAAAGTTTGGCTTGATGTTCTGTTCATCAAATAACTGGCGCAGCTGGTAAGTAATCATAAAACTATCATTCAGAGTAATAATTTTTTCTTTGCTTAACTCAGACAGCGGAATCGCACCAGTAAATTTGCTGAAACGGTGACGTTCGTTGAACCAAATAACGGTATCATCGCTCAGCAAAATGTGTTCAGTTAAGCCTGAATTGGTCGCAGGTGAAATACCTACAACAAGATCCAATTTTTCATCAACTAATTGCTTCTGTAAGTCAAAGGACCCGCCTTCGGTCACAATCACGTTAATATTGTTATTCTGCTCTAAAAAGTCAATTAACGCATTGCTAAACACAGTAGCATTAATAACCGATGAAATACCAAGCCGCAGAGTCCCTTTAATCTGATTGCGAGAATTATTATCCAGCCTAGTCATCATGTAATTGTAATCGGCATAAACACGCCGTGCGTCTTGCACGAGGTTCATGCCAGCATGGGTTAAACCCACAATGCGGCCGCGGTCCCTGACAAAAATTTTGTTACGGTGATCACGTCCCAAATTTTTCATCGAGGTGCTTAGCGCAGGTTGGCTAATATGTAAAATCTTGGCACTTTTAGTCAAATTAAAATCATTATCAACGACTGTAATAAAGTAAATCAGTCTATTAAGTTCAATCATTGCGATTTCGTCCAATCTATACAAAAAAGGGAAAGCAAAGCATTGCTTTCCCTAAGTAGCTCCGGCTGTCAGACTCGAACTGACGACAACCTGATTAACAGTCAGGTGCTCTACCAACTGAGCTAAGCCGGATTATTAAAAAAAGAAGAGCACGGCAGCTTCCTTTCCTCGCAGGCAGTTTCCCACCAACTACTTTCGGCGTTAAGAAGCTTAACTTCTGTGTTCGGCATGGGAACAGGTGTCTCCTTCTTGCTTTCGCCACCGTACTCTTTCTTCTTTTCTTTTGAGCTTTTACACTCAAAACTGAATCCAAACGCTTTCCGCAAAAGCCCTCTTTGGTCAAGTCCTCGACTGATTAGTACTGGTCCGCTCCAAATATCGCTATTCTTCCACTCCCAGCCTATCTACCTCATCGTCTCTGAGGTGTCTTACTGCTTGCGCAAAGGAAATCTCATCTTGAGGGGGGCTTCGCACTTAGATGCTTTCAGCGCTTATCCCGTCCGCACATAGCTACCCAGCTCTGCTCCTGGCGGAACAACTGGTACACCAGCGGTGCGTCCATCCCGGTCCTCTCGTACTAAGGACAGCTCCTCTCAAATTTCCTACGCCCACGACGGATAGGGACCGAACTGTCTCACGACGTTCTGAACCCAGCTCGCGTGCCGCTTTAATGGGCGAACAGCCCAACCCTTGGGACCGACTTCAGCCCCAGGATGCGACGAGCCGACATCGAGGTGCCAAACCTCCCCGTCGATGTGAACTCTTGGGGGAGATAAGCCTGTTATCCCCAGGGTAGCTTTTATCCGTTGAGTGATGGCCTTTCCATGCAGCGCCACCAGATCACTAAGTCCTACTTTCGTACCTGCTCGAGATGTATCTCTCGCAGTCAAGCTCCCTTCTGCCTTTACACTCTGTGAATGATTTCCAACCATTCTGAGGGAACCTTTGAGCGCCTCCGTTACATTTTAGGAGGCGACCGCCCCAGTCAAACTGCCTACCTGACACTGTCCCTGACTGGGCTTGCCAGTCGAGGTTAGAGGACTCATCAAACAAGGGTAGTATCCCAACAGTGCCTCCGGTAAGACTAGCGTCCTACTTTCCTTGGCTCCTACCTATCCTGTACATGTTTAACAAATACTCAATATCAAGCTACAGTAAAGCTCCATGGGGTCTTTCCGTCCTGTCGCGGGTAACCCGCATCTTCACGGGTATTATAATTTCACCGAGTCTCTCGTTGAGACAGTGCCCAAGTCATTACACCTTTCGTGCAGGTCGGAACTTACCCGACAAGGAATTTCGCTACCTTAGGACCGTTATAGTTACGGCCGCCGTTTACTGGGGCTTCAATTCGGACCTTCGCTTGCGCTAAGTCCTCCTCTTAACCTTCCAGCACCGGGCAGGTGTCAGCCCCTATACGTCATCTTACGATTTTGCAGGGACCTGTGTTTTTGATAAACAGTTGCTTGGGCCTTTTCACTGCGGCTGATCTTTTACCATCAGCACCCCTTCTTCCGAAGTTACGGGGTCATTTTGCCGAGTTCCTTAACGAGAGTTCTCTCGCTCACCTGAGGATTCTCTCCTCGACTACCTGTGTCGGTTTGCGGTACGGGTGCATCTTCTCTGGCTAGAAGCTTTTCTTGGCAGTTTGACTACCTGACCTTCGCTACTTTATTTCGCTCCGCATCACAGCTTACGCTTTCTGAAAACAAGCATTTGACTCATCTTCACGCTTACTGCTTGCACATGATTCCAGCACCATGCGTCTTTCGCCTCCTGCGTCCCTCCTTCGCTCTTAACGATTGGATGCAGTACAGGAATTTCAACCTGTTGTCCATCGGTTACGCCTCTCGGCCTTGCCTTAGGTCCCGACTTACCCTGGGCGGACGAGCCTGCCCCAGGAAACCTTAGTCTTTCGGCGGATAGGATTCTCACCTATCTTTCGTTACTCATACCGGCATTCTCACTTCTAAGCGCTCCAACTGTCCTCTCGGTCAGCCTTCACCGCCCTTAGAACGCTCTCCTACCATACTTGCGTATCCACAGTTTCGGTATCATGCTTAGCCCCGGTAAATTTTCGGCGCAGCTTCACTCGACTAGTGAGCTATTACGCACTCTTTAAATGATGGCTGCTTCTAAGCCAACATCCTAGTTGTCTACGCAACGCCACATCCTTTTCCACTTAGCATGTATTTTGGGACCTTAACTGGTGATCTGGGCTGTTTCCCTTTCGACTACGGATCTTATCACTCGCAGTCTGACTCCCGCGCATGGATATCTGGCATTCGCAGTTTATCTGGATTCAGTAACCCCTGACGGGCCCCTAGTCCAAACAGAGCTCTACCTCCATTATCCTCTTCGCGAGGCTAGCCCTAAAGCTATTTCGGAGAGAACCAGCTATCTCCAAGTTCGTTTGGAATTTCACCGCTACCCACAACTCATCCCCGCGATTTTTAACTCACGTGGGTTCGGTCCTCCAGTGCGTTTTACCGCACCTTCAACCTGGTCATGGGTAGGTCACTTGGTTTCGGGTCTGCATCACGCTACTCTTTCGCCCTCTTCAGACTCGCTTTCGCTTCGGCTCCGGCTTTTCTGCCTTAACCTTGCAACGTAACGCAACTCGCCGGTTCATTCTACAAAAGGCACGCCATCACACTTTAATGTGCTTTGACTATTTGTAGGCACACGGTTTCAAGTTCTCTTTCACTCCCCTTCCGGGGTTCTTTTCACCTTTCCCTCACGGTACTGGTTCACTATCGGTCACTAGCTAGTATTTAGCCTTGCGAGATGGTCCTCGCGGATTCAACCGGGATTCCTCGTGTCCCGGCCTACTCAGGATCCTGCTCAGCCTGCTTGCAATTTCGCTTACGGGGCTCTCACCCTCTCTGGCCCATCTTCCCAGATGGTTCTGCTATCGCTTACAGTGCCTTTAGCAGTCCTTCAACCCCAATTGATAAATCAACTGGTTTAGGCTCTTTCCTCTTCGCTCGCCGCTACTAAGGAAATCGATTTTTCTTTCTCTTCCTGCAGCTACTTAGATGTTTCAGTTCACTGCGTCTTCCTTCGTTTACCTTGACAGTAAACGATGATGCATCGCTGCATCGGGTTCCCCCATTAGGATATCTCCGGTTCTTAGCTTACTTACTGCTCCCCGAAGCTTTTCGTAGTTCGTCACGTCCTTCATCGGCTTCTAGTGCCCAGGCATTCACCGTGCGCCCTTTTCTACTTGACCTATTCAAGCTTTCTTTGAGATCTTCTCTCTTCTCGGTCGCTTTCGTTTCGCAATCTCTTCGATTGCTCGGCTTTTGCTTTTTCGTTTGTATTCAGTTTTCAATGTACTAGCATTGGATCTTTATGATCCAATGGAGGCTAACGGGATCGAACCGATGACCTCCTGCGTGCAAAGCAGGTGCTCTCCCATCTGAGCTAAGCCCCCCCAATCGCTTTAGGCTCGCTTTTCAGCCTATGGGCCTAAATGGACTTGAACCATCGACCTCACGCTTATCAGGCGTGCGCTCTAACCAACTGAGCTATAGGCCCAACCTTACGCTTGGTGTTCTTCTATTCAAGTGCTGAGTGCTACGGCACTCAAAACTGAACAGCCTTCTTCTCGCTTCCATGTGCTTCCGTTTGCTTTGACAGCTTCTCTTAGTATCTCTACTCTCCACTGTCTCTGCTTCCTTAGAAAGGAGGTGATCCAGCCGCAGGTTCTCCTACGGCTACCTTGTTACGACTTCACCCCAGTCATCTCCCCTGCCTTAGACGGCTGCTTCCTTACGGTTAGCTTACCGGCTTTGGGCATTGGAGACTCCCATGGTGTGACGGGCGGTGTGTACAAGGCCCGGGAACGTATTCACCGCGGCGTGCTGATCCGCGATTACTAGCGATTCCAGCTTCGTGTAGTCGGGTTGCAGACTACAGTCCGAACTGAGATCGGCTTTCAGAGATTCGCTTGCCTTCACAGGTTCGCTGCTCATTGTGCCGACCATTGTAGCACGTGTGTAGCCCAGGTCATAAGGGGCATGATGACTTGACGTCATCCCCACCTTCCTCCGGTTTGTCACCGGCAGTCTCATTAGAGTGCCCAACTTAATGCTGGCAACTAATAACAAGGGTTGCGCTCGTTGCGGGACTTAACCCAACATCTCACGACACGAGCTGACGACAGCCATGCACCACCTGTCTTAGCGTCCCCGAAGGGAACTCCTAATCTCTTAGGATGGCACTAGATGTCAAGACCTGGTAAGGTTCTTCGCGTTGCTTCGAATTAAACCACATGCTCCACCGCTTGTGCGGGCCCCCGTCAATTCCTTTGAGTTTCAACCTTGCGGTCGTACTCCCCAGGCGGAGTGCTTAATGCGTTAGCTGCAGCACTGAGAGGCGGAAACCTCCCAACACTTAGCACTCATCGTTTACGGCATGGACTACCAGGGTATCTAATCCTGTTCGCTACCCATGCTTTCGAGCCTCAGCGTCAGTTGCAGACCAGAGAGCCGCCTTCGCCACTGGTGTTCTTCCATATATCTACGCATTCCACCGCTACACATGGAGTTCCACTCTCCTCTTCTGCACTCAAGTTGAACAGTTTCCGATGCAATTCTCCGGTTGAGCCGAAGGCTTTCACATCAGACTTATTTAACCGCCTGCACTCGCTTTACGCCCAATAAATCCGGACAACGCTCGCCACCTACGTATTACCGCGGCTGCTGGCACGTAGTTAGCCGTGACTTTCTGGTTGATTACCGTCAAATAAAGGCCATTTCCTACCTCTATCCTTCTTCACCAACAACAGAGCTTTACGATCCGAAAACCTTCTTCACTCACGCGGCGTTGCTCCATCAGACTTGCGTCCATTGTGGAAGATTCCCTACTGCTGCCTCCCGTAGGAGTTTGGGCCGTGTCTCAGTCCCAATGTGGCCGATCAGTCTCTCAACTCGGCTATGCATCATCGCCTTGGTAGGCCGTTACCCTGCCAACTAGCTAATGCACCGCGGGTCCATCCTTCAGTGACGGCCAAAGGCCGCCTTTTAAACTGCTGTCATGCGACAGCTGCTTTTATCCGGTATTAGCACCTGTTTCCAAGTGGTATCCCAGTCTGAGGGGCAGGTTACCCACGTGTTACTCACCCATCCGCCGCTAGCTTTCCCAGCGTCATTACCGAAGTAAATCTGCTGGTTCTGCTCGCTCGACTTGCATGTATTAGGCACGCCGCCAGCGTTCGTCCTGAGCCAGGATCAAACTCTCATTTTGTACTTTGTTTGAGTTTGTAGCTCAAAATTTATTTGCTTGCGAATTGACTTCGCTTCTTTGCTTTGGGTTATTCTATAACCCGCACATTTCTGCGTTTGAAGTCTGTTCAGTTTTCAATGTCCTAGCGCTTCTTCTTAATTAGTAGAAGAAGCTTAATCATTATAACAGATCTCTTTGTCCTTTGTCAAGGACTTTCTTGAACTGCTTTGTCATCAGGTTCTTTCTTTCGCCTGACGACAGTTAAATATATTACATGCTCATCCCTCTTTCGTCAAATCCTTGCCTTCGTTCGCGTTATCCTCGGAACACTAGGCAGCGTTGTAATTATTCCTTCCTCCTCTCTTCCCTCTTTTTCCTCCCTTTTTTCCTCTTACTCCCTTTCTCTTTCTTTCATAGTTCGGCTTTTGCCTCTTTTCTACCCTGATGATCCTTGAAATTTTTTTCGTTTTTTCTTTTTTCAGCTTCTTAATTACTATCAATAAGTCTGCAAAACCATTAATACCGGGCTGCAAACAAAAAATCACCCACCTTAAGTGAGTGATTTTTCTAACTAAAATGAATTAAATTTCCAGCACAATTAAATCAAACTGTCTTGCTTAACAATCTTCTTCATGCCATTCATATATGGTACCAAAACTTCTGGCACAGTAATTGACCCATCTTCATTTTGGTAATTTTCCATAATCGCAGCCACTGCCCGGCCAACAGCCAAGCCTGAACCATTCAGAGTATGAGCCAAGTGCAAGTTACCATCTTCATCCCGGTAGCGGATTTGTGCACGCCGAGCTTGGAAGTCAGTACAGTTAGAACAACTTGAAATTTCACGATACTTGTCTTGAGCTGGCATCCAAACTTCCAAGTCATAAGTTTTAGCTGAAGTAAAGCTGGCATCCCCAGTTGACAAGGCAACCACGTGATATGGCAAGCCTAACTTTTGCAGCAAGTGTTCAGCATTGTGAGTCAGTTCTTCCAGCTGGTTCCATGAATCTTCTGGCTTGCAGACCTTCACCATTTCAACTTTTCTAAATTCGTGCATTCTGATCAAACCACGAGTGTCGCGGCCTGCTGACCCAGCTTCACTTCTGAAGGCTGGTGACAAAGCAGTCACATTGATTGGCAGCTTGTCGCCACTAATAATTTCATCGCGGAAGTAGTTAACTAATGGCACTTCAGCAGTTGGAATCAAAGTCAGATCGCGCGGCTTATCTGGATCGTCATTATCCACAATCGTATAAACGTCTTCGTGGAACTTAGGGAACTGGCCCGTACCTTGCATTGAGGCATCGTTAACTAAATATGGCGGAATAATTTCCGTGTAGCCTTCCTTAGTATTTTCATCTAAGAAGAAGTTGAAAACGGCCCGTTCTAATAAAGCACCTGCGCCTTTGTAATAAACAAAACGCGCACCTGAAACTTTGGCAGCTCGGTCCCAATCTAAAATATCCAAGTCCGTGCCTAAATCCCAGTGAGCCTTAGGTTTAAAGTCAAATTTAGTTGGTTCTTCCCATTTGCGAACTTCTTGGTTGTAAGACTCATCAGGGCCAATTGGGTCAGAATCAGCTGGGAAGTTTGGCAACCGCAATAAAATATAGCGCTGCTTTTCAGTCAAGTCTTCTACTTCTTGGTCCAGTTGCTTGATTTGGCCACCAACTTCACGCATTGCTTTGATTGCTTCACTAGCATCTTCTTTATTGCGCTTTGCTTGTGCAATGTCTTTTGATACTTGATTACGCTTAGCTTTCAAAGTTTCACTCTTGTTTAAAGCTTCGCGCCGTTTTTGGTCGATTTCAATAACCTTGTCAATTTCTTCCGGTTTAATGCCGCGGGTAGCCAATTTTTCTTTAGCCCAGTCAGCATTTTGACGGATCACTTTAATATCCAGCATATTAATTACCTCCATAAAAAAAGCCGCTTCATCCCTGACAATTGGGACGAAACGGTTCACGTATCGCGGTACCACCCAAGTTTGGTTTAGCAACCACTCTCGAATCGGTGATAACGGTACCGCGCCGTGCAATGATTAGTTGCCCACTCAATAGGATCTGGAAGCGACCATTGATTCATTCTCACCAGCCATGAACTCTCTGAACTAGGTCTTAGGATCCTGTGTTTCACAGTTTGTATTTTAACATGAAACTTTAATTTTGCCAGTCTGTCTGCCGCAATAAATAATAATTTTCTACATAATTGCCCAGGCCTAAAGCGCGGTAGTCGACTTGATAGACATAATGAAAGCCTAATTTCTGCAGCAAACCCTGCGAAGCAGTATTTTCCTGAAAAGTTCCAGCCCAAATCTCACGCTGATCTAGCTGGTCAAAAGCATAATTCAACAGCAGCGTTAAAGCTTCTGTCATGTATCCTTGCCGCCAAAATTCTTGGGACAGCAAAAAACCTAACTCTTTGCTCTGACCTAAACCGCTGCGCTCATCAAGTCCGCGTTCATTTAGTTCAGCTATTCCAATTGGCTGATTATTTTTCAATCGTACAATGACAAAACTAGCCGGCCGGGCTTGGTACTGCTGAACTCCAGCTTTAGCAGCAGATAAATCAGGATAAGGACGCAAGCCAGCAGTTTTTTGAAAAAGCGGATTTTGACTCCAGGCCAGTAAAGCTTCTGCATCAGTTAACTGCCATGGCCGCAGACAAATCCTGCGACCAGTCAAAACTGTCTTATTTGCCAATAAACTTCACCACCCAGCGGGCACCATACAGCAAGCCTAAACTGTAAGCGGCAATCGTCCACGGCTTGCAAAGAATAATAATCCAGAAATATGTCCAAAATTTCATTTGTGTCAGACCGGCAATCAAACACAAAACGTCATCAGGTGCCGCCGGCGCCAAAATACAGAGGGCAAAAAATACGTTAAATTTCTTCTGATTTTTGGTCCACTTGATATATTTATCAAACGTTTCTTCCGACACGATATGCAAAATAAACGGTTTTCCATAATACCGGGCCAAGAAAAAGTTAATCAGCGACCCAATCACGATTCCGACATAGTTATAGATAAAACCAGGAACGGCGCCAAAGAAAATCACCCCGCCCAGCAGCGACACTCCGCCAGGAATAATCGGAATTACGACTTGCACAATCTGAATCAAGATGAACAGGATCGGGCCAATAATTTGATAGTGACTCAAATAAGCCTTCATCTTGGCTTGGCTAGTTAAAATGCCCAGGTTCCACCAATGAATAGCAAGTAAAATCAATAAAATCGAAGTCACAATCGTCAAAATATTGATTAAGCGACGACTCTTAGCTGCGGATAATTTCATAAGATTTGCCTGTCAACTCATGTTTGTGTTTTCTACTATAATAGACGTAATAACTGAATCAAGAAAGGTCATCAGACATATGGTAGTTATTAAAAAAGATATAGTTTACGATGAACAAACGCAACTTAAAACTGATATTTACTTTCCAAACGAAACCAGCTCGCAAACTAAAATACTAATTTTTTGGCACGGCGGCGGTTGGGTAAAAGGTGATAAAGACAGTGTTAAAAAGCAAGGCGTTCAATTTGCTAATGCTGGTTTTATGACCTTGATTCCTGAATATCGCTTAGCTGACCAGGCCAAATTCCCAGCAGCTCACCAAGATGCAGTTAACTTCGTCAAGTGGCTGCTGGCTTCGCGCTATACCGACCCTGACGATCAGAAAAACATCGTGCAAATCGGTGCTAGTGTTGGCGGCACGATGGCTTTATACATTGCGGGGCAATTTGGTTTTCCAACGGTGACCTGGTCTGCTCCAACTGATTTTTCTAACTGGCTTGAACATCACCAAGACACCAAGGCTGATCTAGCCGGTTCAAAAGCTGAATTTTACAAATATTTCAGTTTGGCTTATGCACCAAAACCGGCCGATTGGGTCAAATTAGATGCCGCTTCATATCCTATTGACCAGCTCGGCCCTTTATTCATGATCAATTCGGCTCAAGAATTAAACTCGTTATCAAGCCTTTTGCACTATATTGATTTTTTAGGAAAGAATAATAAACAAGTGCAATTACTTGTTTTACCTGGTCAACGTCATGCTATGGCATATGCTGACGAATATTTGGACGAGTCAATTGATTTTCTTCATCAAATTATTCGCCAGCAAACCAAGGGTTAATTTAAGACAAAACCGAACATTTTTTCTATAATTAACTAGGTAAGGAAAGGTGAGTTTATGTCTAAATATCAATCAATCAACCCCTATACTGGCGAAACTTTTGCCAGCTTTGATAACCCAACCAGCCAGCGCATTGAAGAAACTTTAGCACTGGCTCATGCCCTCTATAAAAAGTGGCGTCATGAAGAGCCAGCTGTCCGGGCTGAGCAATTACAAAAGATTGCCGACAGCCTGCGCGAGCACAAAGAAGAAATTGCCACGCTCATGACAAAAGAAATGGGCAAGTTAATTGGTGAAGCACGCGAAGAAGTTGATATTTGCGCTGAAATTTGTGATTACTATGCTCAAAACGGCGCTAAATTATTAGAGCCAACTCCGCTGAAAACGGACTTAGGTAAAGCTTATTACTTAAAACAAGCTACTGGTGTGGTTTTGGCTTGTGAGCCTTGGAACTTCCCGCTGTATCAAGTAATCCGGGTCTTTGCCCCGAACTATGTTGTCGGCAACCCGATTATCTTGAAACACGCCCACAACGTCCCAAGTTCAGCCGCTTTAATTCAAAAACTGATCCACCGGGCTGGTGCACCAGAAGGCGCTCTGCTTAACCTGTACCTTAGTTATGATCAAATTGATCAAGTCATTGCCGATCCAAGAGTTCAAGGCGTAGCTTTGACTGGATCTGAGCGCGGCGGCGTTAGTGTTGCCGAAGCTGCAGGCAAAAACCTGAAGAAGTCGACAATGGAACTTGGTGGTAACGATGCTTTTATCGTGTTAGATGATGCCGATTCAGACCAATTAAAACAAGTCCTAAGCGATGCGCGGACTTACAACGATGGTCAAGTCTGCACCTCCTCTAAACGTATTATCGTGACTGAAGATAAATACGACGAAGTACTGACTGACTTAAAGGAAATCTTTAGCCAATTAAAGCCTGGTGATCCATTAGATGAACAAACAACAATTGCTCCAATGAATTCCCAACGCGCAGCTGACAAATTGCAAAAGCAAGTTGATAGTGCCATCGCAGCAGGGGCAAAAGTGGCTTACAAGTTCCCAGGCAAGGGACAAGGTGCTTTCTTTGCGCCAATCATTTTGACCGATATTGATCAAAACAACCCAATTTTTGACCAAGAATTATTTGGCCCAGTCGCTGAAATTTACAAAGTTAAAGATGAAGATGAAGCCATTGAGCTGGCTAATAACTCTAGCTACGGCTTAGGTTCATCAGTAATCTCCAGCAACATCAAGCGGGCACAAGCAGTTGCAGCGCAAATTGAAACAGGGATGACAGTAATTAATGGGCGCTGGATTACTGCTGGCGAATTGCCATTTGGCGGTGTAAAGAAGTCAGGCTATGGCCGTGAATTAAGTGAATTGGGCATTATGGCCTTTGTTAATGAACACTTAGTTATTGATGTCAGCAAATAATTAATAAACTTAATAAAACAAAAAATGAGTAGCATTTAGCTACTCATTTTTATTTTGCCGTTTAAATTGCTGCCAATTTTTAAAAGTTAAGACTGTGGTAATCATGCTGGACAAAAGCAGCAAGTAACTTGAAACCCCAAACGAAATCGCATTGTAGAGAACTTGGCTTAATTTGCTTTGGGCTAGTTGTTGATTATTGACGACACCAAGATTTGCCCCAGCGTATAAGAACACTAAGCGAATAGCAACATACAGCAATAAAGCCGTTTCAATCAGAGAAATAATAAAAATTGCAATCCGGTACTTTTCTCCGTCTTTCAGCGTCAGCCAAATAATTAAGACTGGAACTAGAATCAACAAAAGCAAAAGTCCATAACCCGTCAGAATATGTTTGCCGCCTAGCCGGCCAATTGTCAGCAAACTGCGCGCAATTGACGGACCGCTAGCAAAGCCCATCATCGAATATGAAGCAAAAGGTCCAAAGAAAATAACTAATAAAGACACAAGTGCCATCAATAAGATGCCAATTTGCCAGCTAGTCCGCTTGCGCTTGACCCTGACCGGCCGCGGCTCACCTTTGCTGGCTGCTCGCTGCTCACGTTTTTCTTTAATATGGGTTTCGCGCTGTTCAACATGGTTAACAATTTTGGAACCGACCCGGTCGACATCCGCTTCTAGTCGCTGGTCCGCTACATATTGACTGATATCAGCCTTTTTTTCACAAATAATAAACAGCCAAATTAACAGCGCTAATAAACAAAACCAGCCTAATTGCCAAGAAAAACTAGTTAAAATCATCAAGCCAATCCCGATCCAAAAGACCAGTGTTGCATTAGCCTTGATCCATGCAATCATGTTGCTGACAGTGGCATTAGTGCTGCTGCTTTGATGATAATCTTGACGTTTAACTGGCAGCTCAAAACCGCAATTCGGACAACGCGTAGCGCCCTTGGGGACAGGTTCATGACAATTTGGACACTTCATTTTGTCTCATTCCTTTGCATTTTTCTAAATTATAGCATGCAAAAACGATGCCGCTAATGCGACACCGTATTTTGCTTAACTAAGTATTTACTTAATCATGTTTTTTCCGATCAGGAAATGGTTTACCAAATCCTTCATAAGTCAGCTTAATTGCAGCTGGCAAGTTGATTGGGATTAAGAAGACCAAGATCAGCAAGCCGATGACAACTGAAATCGCAACTTCGATCAAGGTTGGAACACCTGATGGAATCAAGGCTGCAAACGTACCGCCTAAGATAATAGCGGCCGAGATAACAACTGTCCCGATCACTGAGCAGGCCTTAAGCATGGCTTTGCTTGGGATCATTTCGGCCCGGTATTCACGGTATCTCATCATTAAGAAGATACTGTAGTCAACCCCTAAGGCGATCAGCATAATAAAGCTGAAAAATGGCGTATTCCAAGTTAACATGCTCCGGTGCAGGGTCATACCAGTGATGCCGTGGTTAATTGCTAATGACATCATGTAGGCGATGACTAAAGTGCCTAAGATGAAGATCGGCTGCAAGATTGATCTAGTGACAAAGATCAAAGCGATACCGATGCCGACAATCATGATTACTGCTGTCCGTAAGAAGTCTTGGCTAGAAACAGTCTTCATGTCGTAAATCTTCGAAGTTTGACCGCTCATTTGAACGTCTGAACCAGCTAAGCTAGTGCCCTTAATTGATTGACGAGCCATCTTGCTCAATTGGTGAACTTGACCAGTCGTCTTATCAGCACTTGGGTTAGACTTCATAACAATGATGATTTGAGCAGATTTCTTATCAGCACTTAAGTAGTTGTCCATTGATTCCTTGAACAAGTTGGTACTCAAAGCTGATTTTGGAATGTAGAATGAGTCAGCTGAAGCTGAGTTTTGCAAACCATTTAAGTAAGTTTGACCAGTACCTAAACCATCGCTAACTTTCGTAATTCCATTAGAAATTTGTGGTGAGCTTTGGAACAGACGATTTGCGCCGGCCGTTAATTGACTGACACCCGGCAAGCTAGAGTTAACAGCAGTTTGTACTTGTTGCAGGCCACTTGTTAATTGGTTCAAAGCTGTCGTAGCACCTGGCAAAGCAACACCAGAAGCAGTTGCTAAGCGGTTAACTTGCGCTTTTAAAACTGCCACTTGGCTCAGCATACTTTGCAAGTTTTTAGCAGTTCCGGCTACGCTCTGCATTGAACCTGCTAATGACTTGTCAGCATTACCAGCAGCTTGCAAGTTGCCAGCTACGCTCTGTAGCTTTTGGGTGGTAGCAGTTTGCTGCTGCTTAACTTGACCTTGCACGCCAGTCAAAATTTGCTGCAAGGCAGCTTCCATGGCGATCTTTTGCGCTGCTGTTAAGTTAGCTTTAGTTTCAACTGCCCGGTACTGCTGCAAAATTTGTTCAGTATTCATTGAGCTAGTTGAGCTGCCTGACAATGATTGCAAAGTGCTGCCAGCAGCAGTTAAGTTGTTGCCGATCACTCTAGCTTGCTGGCCGACATTAGTTAAATGGCCTTGTAAAGCTGAAGTATTAACACTAGCACCAGATTGCTGCAAAGCGCTGTTCAGCTGCTGAATGCCTGAATTAATTTGTGGCAAACCACTTTGCAATTGAGCAAGTTGGCTAGCATTAGCGCCGCTCAATTGACTATTTAACTGGTTACTCATTAAGTTCAAGCCGTCGTATAAAGTCTGACTGCCTGAAGCTAATTGACCCAAACCATTAGTCATTTGATCTGAGCCACTGCTCAAAGTATCTAAGCCTTTACGAGCAGTATTAACACCCTTATTGACCGTCTTTAACTGGTTTTTGACGTAAAGCTGCTTAATCTTTTCACCATAAGGTTGGGTAACAGACGTAGCAAAGTCGACGCCTTCACTAGCCTGAATCTTTCTAGTTAAGTCATCAATTGCCTTCAAATCTTTTTGGTTATCCAGCTTATGATCTGACTTGATGTATAAGTATGAAGGCTCGGCCAAACCCTTAGAGAAGTGCTTTTCAACAACTAAGAAACCTTTCTTAGATGGGGTTGAATTAGAAATTTCATCAGTATCGTCATAGTTCAGCTTATTTGAGTAAGTCATAAAGAATGGCGCTGCTACTAAAGCTACGACAACTAAAGAAATGATTGGGTGCAGCAGAGTTTGCTTGGAAATACCGTGCCACAGCGGGGAAGTTGACTCGCCCTTGAATTCCTTAACTGGCCAGAACATCTTTCTGCCCAGCACCAGCATAAAGAATGGGTTTAAAGTCAAAATCACCACTAACAGAACAGCTACACCAACGGCCACACCAACGGCTGATTGGTAAACGGAGAACTTAGCTAAACCTAAAGAAGTAAAACCAATCAGCAGTGATGAACCAGAGTACATGATTGTCTTACCAGCACTCTTGAGGGCATCATGCATTGCTTCACGATTTTCCATCCCTTTACCCAAGTTTTCTTTAAACTTGTCATAGAGCAGGATGTTGTAGTCGGTCCCAATCCCAAACAAGACGATAACCATGAAGACTTGCGTAAAGTTAGAGAATGGGAAGTTAAATTTCTCAACTAAGTTAGTAACTAAGGAGAAGGAAGTAATAAAGGAAATTCCCACCGTCAGCAGTGAGATTAACGGCACAATTGGTGAACGGAAGACAATAATTAAAACGATGAAAATGAAGATAATCGAAATAACTTCCGTCTTCTTGATCCCTTCCTGGACTGCGCCAGAGAAGTCGTCAGTCAAAATGTCCGCTCCAGAAACATAAGTTTTCAGGCCTTTAGTTTTGGCAGCCTTAGTTAATTGCGTATTAATGCTCGAAACTGAGCCGTGCTTTTTAAACACATACAACTGCGCCACAGCCGTCGTTTTGTCTTTGGAGATCAGTTTCTTTTTAGTAGCCATATTGTCATATGGCGCCATCATTTTCTTGAAACCATATTTTTGCTTGTTATCACGCAAAAAACGAATTGTTTCTTTAATATTTTCCCGATCTTCGGCATTTAACTTACCGTGTTCTTTGTGGAAAATAATTCCGATTTGGTAAGTATTATTCTGACCATGACCCCAATGATTGGCAATCTCATTGGCTTTTGAGCTTTCTGCGGTTGCCGGCACATCAATCGTTGAATGCTCACGCGTCAATTGGTTGATGTTGGGCAGGGTAAACACCGCGATCAGGGAAATTGCGACCCAGATTATTAGTGCCCAAACATGGTCTTTTAAAAACTTGCGCATCTATTTCATCCCTCTTTCTTCCTACACTACTTCTGCAGCTTGCGGATCAACCAAGCGCAAAATCATATCATGATAGTTTTGGTTGGCTTCTTCTTTTGACTCATCGGTAAACATATCCGACCGGTCAAAAAAGACATATCCCAGCACTGCGCCTAATAAAACATGGACTGACACATTATGCTTATGACCATCAAGCTGCCGGCCCATTTCAATGATCTTTTGAATTTCATCATTGATCGCTATTTCTGGCTTCATTTCATTCAGCGAATAAACAATGCTGCTCATTGCCTTATCCTGCAGCAAGAAGTCGCGCGTGACGTCGGCAAACTTGAGCAAAGCATCTTTACCAGATAGGCCCAAAATGCTGTGCATTAGTTTCTCTCGCAATGAACGAAGCCGCTTAGCGGCAACTAACGACAATAATTCTCGCCGATTTGAAACATAGTAATACAAGGATTGCGACCGTACATGCAAAGCCGTGGCTAGGTGCGGCATTGTCAAATAACTCAAGCCCTTTTCGTCAATTAGCTCGCTGGCTGCATCCAGTACTTTATCCAAAGTCAACGTTTTTCTAATAGTCATGATCTACCCTCTTTTCTTGGTCGGTGAATAGCATATCACTAAACTCTGTAGAATTCAATCTACTATTTATCAAATTTTATCTGTGCAGTGTAGAATTCAAGCAATAAAAAAGCGCTACTGCGCTTTTAATTTTTAGCATACCATTGGTTCAATTTATTAGTTAAATTTGTTAAATCTGAACTGGTTCCGTCCATCAAAATAGAAAATACATAAGAATTGCCGCCATTATCAACTAGCACAGCTTGCCCGCGGCTGCTGGTAATCTGATAGGTTCGGCTAGCCGTTTGCCCAGTTGCATTAGCTTGCAAATATGACAAAGCTTGCGTATCAAGCTGCTTGCCAAAAATTTTACCGCGATATAAATTCGTTAAAATCAGGCTCAGATCATTTGCTGAAGTATAAACGTTCAGCTGCTTGCTGCCAGACACTTGCGTCTGTTTAGTTTTAGCTAATTTCAACGCCCTGTTAATATTGGACAGTTTAACTGTTCTCAGCAGGACCCGTTGGGCCGAGGCATTGCCTTGCTTCACCGCCAATTGCAGTAAGAAGGCATATGAATAAGCCACTCCCGCTTGCAAACTCTGCTCGCCTTTGGCCAAATCAGCCTGCTCAACTTTAACGGCCGTGTTAGTTTTAATTGAATTATTTTTGCGTCCAGCAAAATACCCTAGCAGTAAAAATAATTTGCTCATTTCATCAGCCTTAATCCGCGTTCGCGAAGTATTGCTAATGCCTGCTTGTAATTTATTGTTTATCAAGCTGTTAGTCCTAGCTTGATAAGGACTGGACGTGCTAGCTAATTCAGTTTTTAAAATTTTGGTCAGTTTAGCATTGCTGCCCTTTTGCACCCGAATTTCATGTGATTCAGGCAATTTGCTGACATCAGTTTTGCCAGCAGTTTGAGCAGTCTTCTCACCAACAATTTCTAATTTGGCATTTTCTTGATAATGGATTCCCCACACATAGAGGACCAGAGAACAAATGACCGTAATAATTGAATATAAAAAAATATGCCTTTTCATGCTGCCACCTTTTTAACCTAACTGTTAGTATAACTAACTGCACCGCTTTTTAAAATCTATCTGGCGGCTTTTGCTAAACAAGACTATCTAACAGGACTAGATAGGTATAGAATAAAGACATTTAGTTTTTCACAAAAAAGGAGATTATTGATTTATCATGGATGATTCAGCCAAGCAGGCGAAGAAAATAACCGCCCTCACCTTAGCTTTCATGGCCTTCTCCACTGTTTGGGGATTCGGCAACGTCTGCAACGGTTTTAACTATTTTGACGGCACCCACGTAATTTTCTCATGGGTGCTAATGTTTGCCCTGTATTTCGTACCATATGCCCTAATGGTTGGTGAACTTGGTTCAACCTTTAAAAACGCCGAAGGTGGCGTTTCCTCATGGGTTGACGCTACCCTGGGGCCAAAAATGGCTTACTTTGCCGGCTGGACTTATTGGGCTGTCCACATTTCATACATCGCTGGTAAAGGCACTGGTGGTTTGCGGGCTATCTCTTGGGCGCTGTTCCAAAACACTGAAGCCCTAGATACTGCCAAGACCATGTGGGTACAACTGGCTACCTTAGTCATTTTCCTGTTGTTCTGCTGGCTGGCTAGCCGCGGCATCACAACTTTAAAGATTTTGACGACTATTGCCGGTTCAACCACCTTTATTTTGTCACTGCTCTACATTGTGATGATGATTGCTGCACCAGCAATTAATCACCATGCAAGTTTCTATTCAATTAACTGGAACTTGAAGAGTTTCTTGCCAAACTTCAACGTTAAGTACTTTACTTCATTGTCAATCTTGGTCTTCGCTGTCGGCGGCTGTGAAAAGATTTCACCATACGTTAACCAAATGCGTAAGCCAAGCAAGGACTTCCCACGCGGAATGATTACGTTAGCAATCATGGTTATGGTTTGTGCCATTTTAGGTACGATCGCTATGGCCCGGATGTTTGACCCATCCCAAGTTGCTAAGAACTTTGATACTTATATATCTAACTCAGATTACTGGGCATTTCAAAAATTAGGTGCCTACTACCACGTTGGTAATTTATTCTTAATTATCTATGCTTGGTCAAACGTCATTGGTCAGCTGGCTGTGTTGCTATTGAGTATCGACGCTCCACTGCGGATGCTGTTAGGTAGCAAAACTGCTGCCGAATACATCCCAAGTGGTTTGCTGAAGAAGAACAAGCATGGTGCTTACTACAACGGGATTAAGATGGTGGCTGTGTTATCTGGTTCACTGATCTTAGTTCAGGCCGTTGTTCCTGGTGCAACTAAAGTTATGTCACAGCTGATCAAGTTGAACTCAATTGCGATGCCGATGCGGTACTTGTGGGTATTTGCAGCTTATATTGCTCTGCGTAAACAAGCAAGCAAGTTCCACTCAGAATACCACTTCGTTAACAACAATGGCGTAGCCAAATTCTTCGGCTACTGGTGCTTCGGCATTACCGCCATTTGTTGTTTGCTCGGCGTTTACTCATCTGATCCATTTACCTTATGCTTGAATATTGCTACGCCAGTCGTGCTGTTCTTGTTGGGTATCATTTTGCCAGAAATCCGCAAACGCGAAGTTGCTAAAAACTCATAAAAATAAGTAAATTGTTGCTAACCAAAAAAACTGGTTCTTTTTACAGAACCAGTTTTTTTGTATGGCTAAAATTATTTGCTTATAAATTATCGCCGCGTTCGTATTGATATTTAGAACTGTTTAAGGCTTGGCGTACCAAGCTGCTCATCAATTGCTTAGTTTTAGCAGTAATTTGATCAGCCGTTTCAATATTAGCTTCAGTCAAAAAGGCGGTTAATTTAGCACCTGACAGGTTTTTAGCGGCCTCATCAATCGTATCGACCCGGCCAATAGCATAGCTTTGGCATTCATCCCGGTAAGCATTTACTTGGTAAACATATTGGTGGTAGCGCGGTTCAACCAAAACTTGCAAAGTCTTGTAGAGCCAGTAAGCACTGTTTTCTGGGGAAACGGTGTGGTCAGCCACTTTATAGTTAGCTGGCGTATCAGTAATGTTAGCAAAGAAAGGCACGTATGGGCTGTAAGCGTAAAAGCCGAAGTTAATCCATTGAATAGCCGCATATTCAGCTGGCACATCATTACGCAATTGCAAAATGCTAGATTCTTGGTTACGGTCTAAGGCAATTGAACGGAACTTCTTTTGATCATTTTCAGTCCCCGAAGCAAAGGTTGCCATTGGATCAAATTCAGTGCCATTGTAGTGACTCGTCAAAAACTTCTGCACGTCTTCCACGCCAATTTTCTTTTCTGGACGGCGGGTGAAAGGCATTTCTTGGCTTGTTGGGTCTTGCTCAATACTTGGATTGAACAATTTTTGCCCATACCAAGTCCGTGGGGTGTTGTAGTAAGCATCGGCTTCATCCTTAGTTCCGAAAATATCACGGAAGGAGAAGTTGCCATCAAGAGAACTATTTAAGTGGTGCTTGGCTACGAAATCACGAATCGTTGACGCATACATGAAGTTGTCTGGATCAGCAAAATCGATATTTTGGATCACCATAATATTTGGACAAATAGCATAAGAATCATCGGGAATGCGGGCAGCCACCCATTGGTGACCAGCACCAGTTTCAAAATACCAAACTTCTTTTTGATCAGAAAAAGCGATCCCGTTGCTTTCGCCAGTTCCATATTTTTCAATCAGTTTACCTAACCGCTGCACGCCTTCACGGGCAGTCTTAATAAATGGCAGCACTAGGTAAACCATCGAATCTTCATTAATCCCGTCCTCAACCAGAGGATCATGCCCCAAACAGCGAGCGTTGGTTGCTTCAGTTTCAGTGGCTGACATAGCTACATTGTATTCGTTAATGCCTTGTTCATCCCAGCGGCCGTCACTGCTATCGGCAGTAGGTACGCCATTCCAGGCACATCCATCACCAGTTAAATGCATGCAGAAGCCATTATATTTTGAGACGTAGTCCTCGTCATACTTTTTAGCGGCATGGTGGACAAAAATCTTTTCATTAATGCCGCCGTACCCGTCCTCGTCACGCGCAATCATCGTTGAACCATCGATGCTGGCCTTGCGGCCAACTAGCATAGCCGTACAATTATCTTTTTTGCTAATCATTCCTGCTAAATCCTTTCTTTACTTAACTTGCCAGCCAGGTGAAGTCTGTGCCTGCCCAGTTGCATAACTGAATTGGTAGCCTGGCTGGACATTAAAGATATATACATTAAAGTTCAAACTACCATCGGTTGCAACAGCCTGCAAATTAATGCCCCGCGCCATCAGCTCATTTCCGCGGAAAATTGGCGTTGCTTGATAGACAACTTTGCAATCTCGGCGCAAAGCTTGCCGAACTTTTGTTTCAAAAATTGTTTGCACCCGCTGATTAGCATAAGCTGTTTGCGTAAATAAATTTTTCGGATTATTTTGATCGCCTGATTGGTTGTGCGGATTATATTTACCTGACTGGTCAATCCCAGCTGATACTGAATAGGCAATCAAGTGGCCTCGATTATAAATTTCTCGGCCGGGGTGGTTGCCGTGCCAGCCCGTTGGTTCTATATATTGCCGCACGCGCAAATTATCATTAGCCACATTACGCTTTTCAAGAAAAGCTGTATTGGACGCCGAAGTCCGGTTTAATTTATCCAAATTAGCATAGATCACTTTATTTTCTTGCCATGCCTGCGGATTTAAAGTGGATTTGCCGCGGTTAACCTGAATATAAGCCGCTTGTCCAGATTTAAAATCCAGTTTAGCGAGCTGCTGATATTCTGCTTGCGATAAACCGCCCAACCCCGTTTTTGACTGAGTTTGGGTTTGATTCTGATTGCTATTGGTTAGTTGCCGGTTTGAATTAACTTTATTCGCCCCGAGAAAAATCGCAATAATAACAATTAGTGCGGTCAGCAGATTGCCAATGGTGTTTTGTTTACGGCGAGATTTGCGTGCCATACTTGTGCTTGCTCCTTTACTTGTTAGTCAACATCAACTATCAAAGCACTTAATGCAAGCCGAGGCAATTCTTTAATCGTCAAAAAACTTGTATAAATCATCCACCGTTAAAGCTTGCTTATCAGCGCCAGTAAAGTCAGCGACAACTTGCCCGTCTTTTAACACTAAAAGGCGGTTGCCATATTTCAAAGCATCATCCAGGTGGTGAGTAATCATCAGAGCCGTCAAATGATCCTTAGTAATTCGTTCATTAGTTGCCTGCAGCAATTCCTGACTAGTATGCGGGTCCAGCGCTGCGGTGTGTTCGTCTAAGAGCAGGACATCCGGACGCTTTAAAGTAGCCATCAAGAAGCTCAAGGCTTGCCGCTGCCCGCCAGATAAACCACTGACAAAAGTATTCATTCGCTTTTCTAAGCCATTGTTCATTTGGGCAGCTTGCGCTTGCAGCGAAGCAAAGGCTTGTTTTAAATGCCGCGGTTTCAGCAAGCGGTGACTGCCACGTTTTTCAGCTAGCAGCAAATTTTCAGCGACCGTCATCCGCGGCGCCGTGCCTAATTTTGGATCCTGAAAGACCCGACTTAAAAATTTGGTCCGTTCTTCTTCACTGGTATTAGTAATGTCTTGTCCGTTGTGCAGCAGGTGCCCAGCTGCAATCGTTTGCGTGCCGGCAATTGCGTTAAACAGGGTCGATTTGCCAGCCCCATTGGTGCCAACAACCGTAATAAAATCACCAGCGTTTATTTTCAAATTAATGCCGCGCAGGATTTCCAACTGGTTGCTGGTGCCAGCATTAACGACTGTATGTATATTCTTGAGCTCCAAAATCGCCTTAGTCATGCTGAGTCAGTCCTTTCTTAAAACTGCGCCGTAAATGCAGGTGATATTCAAGTTGCGGTAAAATCATGCAAATTGCCAAAACAATCGATGAAATCAAATTCAAGTCATTAGCCGAAAAACCAAGCCGCAAAACAACTAATAAAATCAACCGGTAAATAATACTGCCTAAAGTAATAGCCACTAACCGCTGATTCAGGCTCAGTTCACCAAAGGCAACTTCACCGATAATGATGGAAGCTAAGGCAATAACGACGGTCCCAATCCCCATGTTGATATCAGCATAGCCGTTGTTCTGTGCAATTAAGGCCCCGCACAAACCAACTAAACCATTAGAAATCATTAAACCAGCATTCACCATCTGATCTGTATGAATCCCCAGCGATTTAGCCATCACTGGGTTGTCGCCAGTTGCAATAAAAGCTTGCCCGTAATCGGTGTTTAAGAAAAAGATCGTCAACAAAGTAATCACAATTACCACGATGACGCCTAGGACAACACTGTCAAAGTATTGCGGCAGGCTGGTTAAGAAATGACTATTGAAAACTGTCTGTTTGCCTAGTAACGATACGTTCGATTTACCTAGAATGCGCAGGTTAACTGAATAAACAGCTGTCATTGTTAAAATCCCGGCTAACAAGAACGGAATTTTGCCCTTAGTATAGAGCAGGCCTGTCACTAACCCGGCTAGCATCCCAGCACCAACTGCCAGCAAAGTAGCTAGCCATGGTGCCATTCCCCGGGAAATAGCAGCCACTGCGACTGCCGCTCCCAGCGGGAAGGTGCCTTCAACTGTCATATCAGCTAAGTTGAGGATTCTAAAAGTTAAAAATAGGCCGATGCCAAGCAGTGCCCATAAGAGCCCCTGCCCGATTGAGGAAACGATTAAGCTCATCGATAAACAACTCCTTCCTTGTTGCATTCACGTTCAAAGTCAGCTGGAATGTGCAAATGTAATTTTTTAGCTTGTTTCAAATTCAAAATTGGTTGACCATGACGAACATAATCAATTGGGGTCGTCGCTGGTTTACTCTTGTGCTTCAAAATAGCAACCACCATTTTGGCAGTCCGCAAACCCAAATCATATTGGTTAACGCTGTAAGTAGCGACACCGCCCTGCTTAACCATGGCATCAACTGCCGGGAAAACTGGTTTGTTTACCGCATTAGCATTTTTAACTAATGTCTGCATCGCACCAGCAATCGTGTTGTCAACTGGCACGATGACTGCATCAACATTTCTCAACATTTCTTGTGAAACTTGATTTAAATCATTTGAATTAGCAATCGAATATGCTTTCAAAGCGATCTTCTTGCGTTTGCACAACTGCTTGATTTGCTGATAGCCAGCAACGGCTGAACTATCGCTAGAGGTATAAATCACGCCAAGCGTATGCAGATGCGGCATGAAGCGTTTAATTAAATTTAACTGTTCTGCAAATGGGGCCCGGTCAGAGACGCCAGTAATATTGCCTCCTGGGCGGTTGTTGTCTTTTACCAGCCGAGCTGATTTAGGATCGGTAACTGCACCTAAGACAATCGGCGTTTTCTTTTCATCATTGGCTAGCGATTGGGCGGCCGGTGTGGTAATCCCCACTAAGACATCGTTTGATTCGTTAGTTAATTTAGATGCCATCGTCCGCAAGTTGCTTTGGTCTCCATTGGCATTTTGATAATCAATGATCAAATTCTTACCCGGCTTATAACCGGCTTTTTTCATCCCGGCCTTAAACCCAGCATAGATCTGGTCTAGCGAAGGGTGGTGCATTAAAGTTAGCACCCCGACATGCGGTATGCTTTGCGCTTGTTCTTGCCGCTGATCATGAAAAAAGGCGAAGCCTAGGAACACGACCAGAATGGCAATCAATCCATACATTCGTTTCATTATTTTCCTCCCACAAAAAAAGATGCCTGCTTGAAGATTGCAGACATCTGGTTTGTTTTAACAAAGAAAAATGCCTGCATGTGATCCATGCAGGCATCAGAAATCATTAGCCGGCACAGATGCAATCTGTCTTCAGGTTGCATCCATGACGATTCAACCTGAGTTACCGGCTTTGCCAGGCTTGATTGTTAAAAACAGCTAATGCTTTCATCATAATTCTCCTTCAGTTAATCGATAAATTAAGAATATCTTAAAAAGATTAACCTGTCAACCTACAATTAAGCTTCTTTTTTGGCAGCGGCAATTGCCTTCATCAAAGATGGGTTCTTTGAGTGACAATCTTTAATCATTTGCAGATCTTTTTCATCTAGTTCTACTAAGTACTTGCTCATAATTCTACCTTCTTTTTAAATTCAATAAATGTATTCTACCACAAAAATTCGAACACAAAATTTCAAGTTTCTTTGTCTTTTTCCCCAGCCTTGACTAGAATAAAAATAGGAGAATATTAAAAAAATCTGAGAGGCGTCTATTATGCAGCATACCGCTTGTACCACCATCTTAATTGGAAAAAAGGCTAGTTTAGACGGGTCGACAATTATTGCCCGCAGCGAAGATTTAGGAAGTGAGCTGATTCCGCAGCGTTTTGCAATGATCAAGCCTGACCAGCAGCCCCAACATTATCAAGCTATTACTTCCAAACAAAAAATTGACGAAACCGATTTAACTAATCAGCAGCCTCTACGCTACACTTGCGTGCCAGCAGCTGATCAAAGTCATGGTATCTGGGCAGCAGGCGGGATCAATGCTGCTAACGTCGCCATGACCGCGACTGAAACGATTATTCACTTTAATGCACGAATCGAAGGCATTGATCCTTGCCTGAACCCAGCAGCTGGCGGTCTGGGTGAAGAAGATTTTGTCACTTTAATCCTGCCCTACCTGCATTCTGCTAAAGAAGGCGTCAAGCGAGCCGGCTACTTAGTTAACAAATATGGCACTTATGAGCGGAGCGGGATGGCTTTTGCTGACCAAAATGAACTGTGGTATTTTGAAACGATTGGCGGTCACCACTGGATTGCCCGCCGAATTCCTGATGATGCTTGTGTGATTGCGACTAACCGGCTCAATATTGATGAATTCAAATTTGATGATCCAGATTTTGCCTGTTCTAGTGACTTACAAGAATTAATTGAACAATATCATTTAAATCCTGATCGGCAAGGCTATAACATGCGCCATATTTTCGGCAGTGCGGATAGCTTAGATGCCCGCTACAACAATCCACGAGCTTGGTATGGCCATAACTTTTTTAATCCAAACTTTGGCGGGCAGCCGGAAGACCAAGATCAGCACTTTATTTGCAAAGCTAACCGCAAAATTTCCATTGAGGATATCCAGCAGCTGATCAGTTCACATTATGAAGACACTATCTACGATCCATATGGACATGGTGGCACGCCTGTAACCCGCTGGGCTCTACGCCCAATTGCGATTAATCAAACGGTTGAAACTCATATTTTGCAGCTGCGACCACAAGTCTCTGATAAATTATGCGGTTTACACTGGCTTAGTTTCGGCCCTAATCTTTGCAATTGCTTTCTGCCGCTTTATGCCGGCGGCGAGCAAGTGCCGGAACCTTGTCAAACCAGCGATCGATTTGATTTGACCCAACTTTATTGGCTCGAGCAATTTGCTGCTCTAATTTGTGATTATGACTATGATGCTTTTAAGCAATTATGTGCGGATTATGTTGAGCAAACAATGGCTAAGTGCCGGCAGTTGTTGCATAGAACTGATACAGCTGGCCTTAAATTAAGCGAAAATAATTTAACCAAGCTGCTCGATCAAACAAATGCCAAGCTGGCTGACTTAGTAAGGGACAATCTGCTTGAGCTCCTGCATCAATGCTTAGCCACCGGTCACCGACGGATGAGGCTACGCTACAACTTATTTGATTTGCCTGAAAACCACGACTAAAACAAAACTTTTTGCCTTTTCGGCCAGGCTTGATTAGAATAAAGATAGTTCAGTAATTAACAAAGTATAAAAAGGATGGTATGCATTAATGAGAGAAACAGCAGAATGTACCACTATTTTAGTTGGTAAAAAGGCTTCCATCGACGGTTCAACTATGATCGCCCGCAGTGAAGACGGCGGCAGCACGATCATTCCAGAAAGATTTGAAATTGTTGAACCTGAACAACAGCCAAAACACTATCAATCAGTAATTTCTAAGCAAAAGATTGATGACGAAGATTTAACTAGTGAAAAGCCTTTGCGCTACACTAGCGTGCCAGAAGCTTTAGGCACGATGGGCGTTTGGGGTGCTGCCGGCATCAACTCAGACAACGTTGCTATGACCGCCACTGAAACGATTACCACTAACTCCCGCTTGCAAGGGGTTGACCCATGCCTATCTAGCGAAGATGGAGGGATCGGTGAAGAAGACTTTGTTACTTTAACTTTGCCATACCTGCACTCAGCTAAGGACGGCGTTAAGCGCTTAGGTTACTTAGTTAACAAATACGGTACTTACGAAAAGAACGGCGTTGCTTTTGCGGACAAAGACGAAGTTTGGTACTTCGAAACTATCGGCGGCCACCACTGGATTGCTCGCCGCATCCCAGATGACGCTTATGTCATTGCACCAAACCGTTTAAACATTGATGAATTCAAATTTGATGACCCAGACTTTGCCTGCTCACCTGACTTGAAAGACTTAATTGAAAAGTACCACTTAAATCCTGACCGTGAAGGCTACAACATGCGTCACATTTTTGGTAGTTCAACAATTAAAGACGCCCACTACAACAACCCACGGGCTTGGTACGCTCACAACTTCTTCAACCCAGACTTTGGCGGCAAGCCAGGCGACCAAGATCAACCTTTCATCTGCCACGCTAACCGCAAGATCTCAATCGAAGACATCAAGTGGGTTGAAAGCTCTCACTACCAAGACACCCCATACGATGTTTACGGCGAAGAAGGCACTCCAGAAAGCCGGAAGACTTTCCGTCCAATCGGCATCAACCGGAACTTTGAAACCCACATTTTGCAAATCCGCAACGATGTGCCAGCTGAATTTGCCGGTGTCCAATGGTTAGCCTTTGGTCCAAATACCTTCAACAGCATGGTGCCATTCTACACCAACACCACTAAGGCTCCTGCTACTTACCAAACCGGTGCCAAGATTGATTTGACCAAGATTTTCTGGTTAGACAAGATTGCTGCTCAAATCGGCGACTCAAACTACAAAGTTTACAGCCCATTGGAACAAGGCTTTGAAGAAAAAACTATGGGTCAATGCCACCACATCCAACACGAAACTGATGCTAAGGCTGCTGGCTTAAAGGGCAGCGAATTACAAGACTTGCTGAATGATGCCAACGAAAAGATGGCTAACCTAGTTTACTCCAACATGGTCGATTTACTAGGCGAAATGCTGGCATATGGTCACAAACGGATGCTGCTGCAATACAACTTGCATGACTAATTCGGACTAGCATTGTCAATTCAGTGTGTTATAATCCTAACAAATCTTAAATTTTTATCTTATATAAAATCGTAATACGGACGATAGTTTCTACCCAAAACCGTAAATTTTGGACTATAAGGTAATAGAGCATGAATGGTTCTTTTTACCTGTAGGCAAAAAGAACCATTTTTTAGTTAGGAGGAATTATGAGCAAAGAAGTTAGTCACCAAAAAGCCGCCGTGCTAGGTTTGCAGCACTTATTAGCCATGTATTCGGGTGCAGTCGCAGTCCCGCTGCTAATCGGCACGGCCTTGAAGTTTTCTAGTCAGCAAATGACCTACTTGGTCTCCATTGATATTTTCATGTGCGGGCTCGCTACGCTTTTGCAGCTGCTACGCAATCGCTACTTTGGCATCGGTTTGCCGGTTGTCTTGGGCTGTGCGATCCAAGCCGTGGCACCCTTGCAGATGATTGGTAAAAACTTCTCGGTTGGGACCATGTATGGCGCAATTATTGCCGCCGGTGTCTTCGTCTTTTGTATTGCTGGCTTCTTTGCTAAAATTCGCAAACTCTTTCCGCCAATTGTGACCGGTTCGCTCATCACAATTATCGGTTTAAGTTTAATTCCGGTTGCTATTCAAAATTTAGGCGGTGGTGATGCCACCGCCAAAGACTTTGGATCGCCAAAAAATTTAATCGTTGGCTTTTTGACGATTTTAATCATCCTCATGCTGGAAGCCTGGACGACGGGTTTTCTTAAATCAATTTCGGTCCTGATTGGGTTAATCGCCGGTTCGCTGATTGCGGCTGGATTAGGGATGGTTTCACTCAAGCCGGTCACGCAGGCCTCGTGGTTCCACTTTCCCCGCTTTTTCTATTTCGGCAAGCCGGTTTTTGAATGGTCATCCTGCTTAACAATGATGATCATCGCCTTAGTTTCATTAGTAGAATCAACTGGCGTCTTTTTCGCCCTCGGCGACCTGCTCCACCGCGATATTTCTGAAGAAGATTTAAAACGCGGCTACCGGGCTGAAGGTTTAGCCCAGATTTTAGGCGGCTTGTTCAACACTTTCCCATACACAACCTTTTCACAGAACGTTGGCCTGCTGCAATTATCCGGCATTAAAACCAAACGTCCAATTTACTGGGCAGCCAGTTTATTAATGCTGATGGGCTTGCTGCCAAAAATCGGTGCTTTAGTCACAATCATTCCCACACCAGTTCTCGGCGGGGCGATGCTAGTTATGTTTGCAATGATCGCCGTCCAGGGCTTCAAAATGCTATCTAAAATTGACTACAGCAATTACCAGAATTTACTAGTCGTTGCCATTTCCGTTGGCTTAGGGTTAGGCGTGTCGGTTTATCCACAAATTTTCCAATCCCTGCCAGAAACGGTGCAATTATTCTTAGGCAATGGGATTGTCGTCGGCAGTATTTCAGCCGTCGGCTTAAACCTATTATTCCAAACAAAAAAGCAACCTGCTAAGGTTGCTGCAAATTAAGCTCATAAGCAAAACGAGCTGAATCGATCGGATCATCAACCTGGATGATGCCGCATTTGACAAAACCTTGACTGGTTGCCACATGCTGCATCGCCAGGTTTTTTTTGAAGGTATCAACCCGGAAATTAGCGATGCATTGACTATACTTAATCGAAATCAGATCTGACAAAAAGTAACTGGCCAGGTGCTGACCGCGAAAATTAGGGCTCAGCGCAAGACGGTGAATCGTGGCATATTGATCGGTCGTGTTGTGCCACGCGCCTTGAATCTTGCGGTAATGCGGATCTTCGCCGGTAACTACCGCCGCATAGCCAGCTATTTGTCCCTGAACTTCCAGCACATAGGCACTGCCCTGCCGCAAATCTTTTTCAACTGTTTGCTGATTAGGATAGCCGCTTTGCCACTGAGTGCTGCCGCTAGCTTTTAAAAAGGCAATTGCTGCCTTCAAAATCTCAACGATAGCCGGCACATCAGCTGGGCACGCCTGGCGGGCATAAATCAAACTCATTCTTTGGCACTTTCTTTCTTGAAATTGAAATAATGATTCAACAACAGCGCGGCGGCCAGCAAAATTAGCGAAACAAGCATAATTTCGTGAATGCCTTGGTGAAAAATTGCTCGCATCGTCGGTAGCAAATGTTGCGGAAGCAATTTCGCCGTCTGCGCGTCACTTAACTCATTCATCATTTTCATGCTAATTGCTGGGTGCTGTGCCACGCCGCGGGCCAAGTTTAAGTTCATAATGACTCCATAAACAGCCGACATGACTGTTTGGGCCAAAATTCTAATCAAATAAGAAGTGGACGTGGCGGTGGCCATATTTTGCAAACCAGCATCAACTTGCACTTTTAGCTGGAGGGCAACGAAGATAAAACCAACGCCAATACCGGATACAGCACAAGCTAGCGACAGCCACCAGATCGGCGTCTGCAAGTTAGCCAAATACATCGCCAGCGATGAAAAAGTCATGCACAAAATGCCCGTCAGCACTAAGGAAAAGGTGCTGATCCGCTCTTGCAGCGGCGCTACAAATTGTGACGACACAATGTTAGTGATTGAGTTGGGGATCATCGTCATCCCACCAAATAAGGCTGACAGACCTAACAAAGCCTGCGCCCACATTGGCAAATAGGTATTCACAGCAATAAAGGCACCCCAGGTTAAAGCAAACAGCAAAAAGTCGCCATTTAAATTATGGTTTTTAAACAAACTCAGCGGAATGATGGGATTGAGAGCCCGGCGTTCATATTCAAAGAAACCAGCCAGCAGGACTAAACTTAAAATCACCAGCAAGGTGACAATGCGGCCGCTAGCAATACCAATTAACTGAATCCCGAGCAAAAAGCTGAGTAAGCCAGCTGTTAATAAACCTGACCCGACTAAATCAAAAACCGGGGTCTTTTTTGGTGTAACTGGTTTGAAGTAAATCATTGAAATGGATAACGCAAGCAAGCCAATCGGAATGTTCAAGTAAAAGACCCACCGCCAAGACAGTGAATCAACTAACCAGCCGCCAACCAGTGGCCCTAAAATCGCCGCCGCGTTAAAGCTCGCCGTTAAGTAAGCTAGGATTTTCGTGCGCTGATTTAAGTTTTTAAAAACATAGCCCGCAATAATATAAGGCAGCGAACCCATGCCGCCAGCGCCAATGCCCATGACGAAGCGCGAAGCTAAGAAAAAGAGGATGTTGGGGGCCATGCCTTGAAGAATTGAACCAGCGATAAAGAACAGCAGTGACAGTTCAAAGGCCTTTTTATTGGTGATTTTTTCACCGATTTTGGTCCACAAAGGGATCGAAATCGACATCCCCAGCATGAACATGGCCACGATCCAGCCCATGAACTGAATGCCATGCAAAGCAGAAATAATCGCCGGCATCGCGGTATTGGTAATCGTACTGTCCAGCCCGGCCATCACGTCAGCTAGCATCAAAGCCGCGGTTACCATCTTAATCTGCTTTTGGTTCATTGGTCATTCCTCTTCAGTTCTTCAGTATCATTAGCTATTGTATGCTGAAATATTGCTTAAAAAAAGAGTGGATTTTAGGCACATAATTGTAAAAAGTTATAAAAAGTTATAAAATTATAGAAAAGTTATAAAAAGTTATAAAAAAGGAAAATATTATGGATAATCCTTTTAACCCCAGCTTTGGCAAAATGCCAAATATTTTTTTAAACAGAGATTCTCTTACGAACCGTATCATTAACGAATTAAATCGCGGCAATAGCCCTTACCAAACATCTTTGATTTATGGACAACGAGGTTCGGGCAAAACCACATTAATGACAAATATCACCAATCAGCTTAATGACGATAAAAATTGGATAGTCATCAATTTGATCTTAGATGATGATTTGCTCATTTCATTAATCAATCAATTGCAAAATAGTTTAGTCAGCTTAAAGTTAAGCAAAACCTTAGACCTAGACTTAAAATTTAATTTTATGGGATTAGGTCTTGAAGCTTCAGTAAACCAGCAGGTTGAAGAAAACTTTCAATTAATATTCGAAAACATCCTGAAAAAATTAACTCAAAAAGGATACAAAGTCCTTCTTTGCATTGATGAAGTTAAACTAGATCCGCTTCTCAAAAAATTAGCCAGCACTTATCAGATTATGATTCGTGAAGATTTAAATGTCTCACTCTTAATGGCTGGTCTACCAGAAAATGTTTCGGAGATTCAAAATGATGATGTGTTAACTTTTTTGCTGCGAGCTAACAGAATTATCTTGAGTCCTCTCAGTGTTGAAGACGTTAAATTAAGCTATCACCACATTTTTACTGAAGCAGGCTATCAACTGGATCAGACCACGTTGTTGTATATGACCAAGCAGACACTGGGCTTTGCTTATGCATTTCAGCTCTTAGGGTATCATGTTTGGAATGCAGCTAAACAGCAAGCCGATAAGCTGATTACCGAAAAAACAATTGATAGCATTCTTGGGGTCTACACTAGCGATTTAAACCGTAACGTTTACTTTAAAGTGTATAGTGAGCTATCAGCAAAAGAAAAAGAATTTGTCCAAGCCATGGTGAAGGCTAAAAATAATAAAGTTAAAAGCAAAACTATTGGACAAATTATGCATAAAGATGCTAATTATATTTCCGTTTATCGTCGAAAGCTGATCGACGATCAAATAATTCAACCTGCCGATTACGGCTATGTCAGCTTTTTACTGCCTAAGTTTGATCAATTTGTACAACAACAAATGATTTTAGATGAAATCTGATAGATTGAACATTTCCCAGCTGCTGCTAAATGTTAAATAAAAAGCGCTGACCGACATTATCAGCAATTTCTTCCGGTGTCTCCTGACATCCACCTTGAATCCATTCGAGCAAAACAAGCATAATCCCGCCTTCTACAAATTCTGTTTGACGGCGGGTCAGAGAAAATTGTTCCTGATACTGCTGCAAAATCTGTTGCATATTTTTCTGGAACGACAAGTAAATTAAATAAGTTTGATTATCACGCACCAGCATTTCAATTTGCCGGTGCTTTTTTTGCCAGTAGGAAAAGCTCAGGATCATAATGCCGCGCAAGGTTACTTGTGTTTGATCCTGCTCTTTAAGCTCCGTCAAAAATTGCCTAAATTCATGGTCAAAGAACTGTTCTACTATATCTTCCTTGCTCTTAAAATTTCGATAATACGATAAGCGTGAAACCCCAGCTTTTTGCGTGATGGCTGTAATACTGATTTTTTCGAAGGATTGCTTTTGCAAAAGTTCAAACAAGGCCTCAACAATTAATGATTTAGCTTTGAGTGAATATTCTTCCATCTTCTCCTCCATGTAACAAAATGCGTTTCTTTGTATCTTATAAAATCCGGCCCACATTCGTATACTTCAATTATCAACAAAACATGCTTGAAAGGAAGATTTATTAATGAAAAATTACCGGGCAGAATACGACAAATTACACATTAACTATCCAGTTAAAGAACGCAACAAGGAAGCTGAATGGTGGTACTTCGATGCTGACTTAGACAACGGTGATCGCATCGTTTTAATGTACTCAGTCAACGACACCAGATTATATCCTCGCAAACCATCAGTTAGATTCGATCTTTACGAAAAAAATGGTCAAAATCATTCATTTATCAATGAATACGAAGAAAAGACCGCTACTTTTAGCCGGGAAAAATGTGATGCCAATTTTGCTGACAAAGAATGGTGCAAAGACTGTGGTGATCACTATGAAGTTAAGGCTATTCATGACGGCTATGAAATTGACTTGCGTTTCTATGGCGAAGTTCCTAGTTGGCAAGCAGGAACAGAAGGCGAATTAATGCGCAATCCTAAGACTGGCGAAGAAAAGGCTTGGGTGGTTGCACAGCCTGCAGCGCGCGTTGAAGGAAAATTGATCAAAGATGGCCAAGAAATTGCAGTTAAGGGTAGCGGCTATCACGACCACAATTGGATGAACATGGACAACGGTGCAATGCTTGATCACTGGCACTGGGGAAAGGTTCACACCGATGATTTAGCGATTGACTACGGGATTATGATCCCAGCTAGTCCATACATCAAGCCAGTAATTACTTTATTAGTTGAAGACAAAAATCACTTATACTTGGAACCTGGCGATGAACACAACAAAAATGGTGAAATAAGTTTTGAACTGCTTGATGAAGCCAAAGAACCAACTTTGGGCTTAACTTTTGCCAATCGCTTAGTAATTCATGCTAATACTCCAGAAATCAAATTGGATCTTGATATCAAGATTGATCACTTTGTGATGAAGGATATGAATGAACTGCCGACTGGTGGTGAATCTGCTTATCGTTATGTCGGTAATGAACTTCTAGTTGTTAATAGAAATGACCACGAAGAAAGATACGAAAGTAATTCATTACATGAAGTAGTATTCCCACATAAGGCTGAAAAATAGAAAGCGCAATAAATCATGAAGACTATCGCTTGGAGTAAAACATACGATGTTATCGTTTTAGGATTCGGTGGAGCAGGAGCTACGGCAGCCCGCTTTGCGGCAGACAATGGTGCTAAAGTTCTGCTTTGTGAAGTTGCACCAGAAGGTCACGAAGGCGGCAATACCAGATACTGTGCACAAGCAATTGACTGTGCTGATAACAAAGAACAAATCACGCAATATTATCAAAAATTAACCTCTCCTCTAGAAATTGATACTGAAGTTGCGGACACATACTGTGATGGCTTAGTGAATATGAAATCATATTTGCAAAAATACTTGGGCGTCGAACCTGTAGATGCGAAAGATTTAGGCATGGAAGAAGCCGCTGTTGAGTATCCTGAATTCGCCGGCGCGCAGAGCAATTCATGCTACTTCGTCCACAAAGGCGTAATGGACAGCGCCCTTTGGAAAAAGCTAAAAGCCGAAGTAGAAAAACGTGACAATATTGATATTTGGTATGAAACCCGAGCACTTCATTTGATTAAAGAAAACGAAACTGTAGTTGGCGTTCAAATTCAAAATAATGATCATCTTTTCAATATCGCTGCAAAAAATGGCGTTGTCTTAGCAACGGGTGGCTTTGAAAATAATAAGCAAATGATTCGTGATTATTTAGGACGCTCCGCATTATCACCTTTAGGAACTTTGTACAACAAGGGTGATGGTCTAAAAATGGCACAAGAAATCGGCGCTGATATGTGGCACCTTAGTAGCTGGGAATCAACTGGCATGACCTTTAATGTGCCTGAAGGAAATCGTGCACCGCTTCTTCCGCAATTAATAACTTTTGTGAATGGTAGTGCTCTAGTAATTAGTGACGATGGATCACGCTACTTTAATGAAGCTTATATTAATCGGCATGGCCGCGTTTATAGTCACGGAACTTGGCGGATTCCTGAAGATGTGCAACAGCCATATTTGATCTTTGATCAAGCACAATATGATGATTTAGCAAAGGCCAAAGTATTGCCAATTTTGCAAAAGGCTTTGATTAAAGCAGACGATCTTGCCGAATTAGCCGAAAAGATTGGCCTTGAAAAAGGAACTCTCGATGCAACTGTCTCCCGCTTCAATCAGCAAGTTGAACAGGGCTTTGACTATGAAGAACATCGCAATATTGCAACGATGCGGAAGTTCGCTGCAGGTCCATATTATGCTGTTCCAATGAGACAATCAATACTTAATACGCAAGGTGGCCCTAGAAGAAATGCACAAGCACAAGTGATTGACACAAATGGCAAGCCAATTAAGCATCTGTATTCTGCTGGTGAAGTAGGCGGCATTGCGACTAATCTTTATCAGGGCGGAAGCAATATGGCTGAGTGTCTGATTTTTGGCAAGATCGCAGGTGAAAATGCGGCTAAAGTTAAAGACGATGCTGTCGATGTGCAAACTAGCGCTTCAAAAATGGCAGGCGAGTTGCCAAAATCTAAGAAGACCAAGCCGCTAAAGGTCACTTTAGGTCCTGATCAATATTTAGGTAAGAGTGATCTAGGTATGGGCGATGAAATGGTGGTGCGCGTAACTTATAAGGATCATCAACTTAAGAATGTCGAGATCCTGCAAGAATCTGAAAGTGCCGATTATGGTCATAAGGCCGTAGAAATCTTGCCTAAGAGAATGGTTGCTGAAAATAAAATTGACGTTGATTCGGTAACAGGTGCTTCATTGTCGAGTTGATCAATTAAGGCTGCAGTTAAAGATGCTTTGAAAAACGTTGAATAGATAAGGTGGTGATTTATGACTCTATTTTTAACACTGGTCAGCGGAATCGCGTGGACGATTGTATATATTGAATGCATTAGATTAGGATTTAAGCAAAGAACTTACAGCATGCCTTTATTCGCACTGGCGCTAAACATCGCCTGGGAAGGGATCTATTCTATAGTAGATCTGCACAACTTCTCCGCCCAAACTGTAGTTAATCTAGTTTGGTTTATCTTTGACTTAGTCATTGCTTGCACCTATTTCAAATTCGGACGCAAAGAGTTTTCCTCCAATAGTCAACGATTCTTCCTCCCCATTAGTATCATCGTCTTTGCGACCTGTTTGTTAATCCAGCTAGGTTTCTACTGGCAATTTGGCTTGCACTATGGTTCTCGATACTCCGCATTTTTACAAAATCTGGTCATGTCCATCATGTTTATTGCAATGCTCTTTAAGCGTGATAATAAAAAAGGACAAAGCCTGACTATAGCAGTAGCCAAATGGATTGGAACTTTAGCACCTACCATTTTGATGGGAATCCTCCAAGAAGTTAACGTTTACGTCATCGTATGCGGCGGCTTATGTTCCGTATTCGATATTCTCTACATTGTTCTGCTGGCCAAGTGGTCCAAAATCGCAAAACCAAAATAATCTCAGACAAAAAAAGGGATGCCAATGGCATCCTTTTTGTTTATCTAAAATTCTGCTTGATCTGGGTCAAGCGCCGTACCAGCTACGCCATGCAAATTATCTAAAGTCTTCATTTGCTCTGGGCTGAGCTCAAAATCAAACACATCGGCATTAGCCTTAATATATTCTGGGTGAACGGATTTTGGCAATGGTAAAAAGCCTTGTTGCAGTGACCAGCGAATTAATACTTGCGCTGGCGATTTGCCTGTTTCGCTAGCAAGCTGCTGAACAGTTTCATTCTTGAGCAAACCGCCGGTTCCTAACGGGCTGTAAGCTTCATTTAACAAACCTAATTTCTTATTTTCTGCCACAAGCTCTGGTTGCAAATCACTCGGATTCAAAAAGTTCTGGTTAACAGCCGGTTTAATTTCAGCATTTTCTAGCAAGGCATCCAAGTGGCGCTTGCGGAAATTAGAAACTCCAATCGCCCTAATTTTGCCGGCTCGCACTGCTTCTTCCATTGCCTGCCAGCTTTCACTATTTAGCTCTGCCCAATGATCACGCATAGCCACAGGATTAGGCCAGTGAATCAAGTACAAATCCAAATAATCCAAACCCAGCCGGGTTAAACTAGCATCAATTGCAGCTTTCGTTCGCTTGTAGCCGTGATTTTGATTCCAGAGCTTACTAGTCACAAACAAATCCTGCCGGTTGATGCCACTAGCCTTAATACCAGCGCCTACGCTTTCTTCATTGCCATAAGCCGCCGCGGTATCAATGTGGCGGTAGCCTGCATTAATTGCGGCCAAGACAGATTTTTTAGCAACTTCGCCGCTGGGAGTTTGCCAAGTTCCAAAGCCAATAATGGGAATTTTTACACCATTATTTAAAGTATAGGTGTCGGTCAATGCATGAAAATTCATTTGTAAGTCCTTTCTAACTTTTAGTAAGTTAATTTAATCATAATGACTACTAAAAATGATTTCAAACATTTAAACCGACATTAGAATCTTCCGTTTAATTATTCATCTGGCCAAAACAAATCATCCAGCGTGCGATCGAGCGCTTGGCAAATTTTGATGCACAGATTAATCGATGGATTATAATTGCCCTTTTCAATCGCCGAAATCGTTTGCCTCGAAACATCAATCTGATCAGCTAATTCTTGCTGCGAGAGATCCTTGCCAGCCCGTGCCGCCTTCATTTTCAAATTTTTCATTTAGCAGCATCTTCTTTGTGTTCACGGTGAAGCTGGTATAAGCTCAGGATCGAGATCGAAATTAAAAAGAGGCCAACTACCAAGGTAGCGATTCCTTCCCACGAGAGGATTGCTTGTCCTTCCGTAATTGGGTCCAAAATAATCCACAGTCCCCAAACAATCGTTAACCAGTTGGTCACTTTAGTGTTTTTCTCGTTAAAGCCAAAGTAGGCTGAATGCAAAATATCATAAATGCACATGACCCACAAACTGGCAACCAGCGGAATAATAATGGCCAGTGCAATTGGAATTTTAATAAATTCTGACAAAAATAAGATAATCACTGCCAGAATCGCCATCGTTGAAAAGCCGTATTTGTAGCTGCGCAGACGAATCATTTCTTGCCGTTCGTCAAATTTCCGCTTTTTGCTGGCGTAGTAAATAGCAGCTCCCATGGCTAAAAGGCAGGTCAGCAAAATCGCCCAAAAAATCGTGTTGCTCATTATTGCTCCTCCTAATGCTTCATCGATTTGATTTTATTATATTTAAAATAGACATTATGTCAAATATATTTTACATATAGTCGCAAATATTTGCATAAAAATACTCTCAACTAATTAGCTGAGAGTATAAATACTACATGTAAAAATGTATATTTTGATCATCAAAATAGATAGACCAACTTTGGCAAATATAGTCATATTGAGCAGTAATTACGTCTGTTAACTTATTTAGATCTTTGCTACTTATTTTGCTGCCGTTACTAGCTAATACACACCCACCATTACGTGTTAGCCAAAACTTAGTCGCATGTTGACTTGGCTTGCCTTTTGAAACATGGACGTGGATTGGTTCATTATTTTCATTGGACCAAAAATAAATTTGATATCCAAAGGTACTAAACAAACTAGGCATTAGCAATTCCGCCTAAGCGAGCATATTTGTAAATAACCGCACCATTATGATGAGCAAAAGTATCAAAAAACTGAATTTGTTCATCATCAAAGCCTTCATTGTACAACCACTGGTATGATGGCAAAGACATTCTCGCTTCACGAAATCCATGATCACACGGCTGTTCAAAATTAAGCAGAACTGAATTGTCTTTTTTTACTTCTGAATGAGTAATGATTATTTTGTTTGGCAATTCCATGTAGGGGTACAGCATATTCCCACCTGTTTTTACTGTAAAAATCATCTTTTCCTCCTATTCTACCTGCTCATTAATTAAATACGCAAAAAAATGCATAACCAGCTTTTTTAAATCAAAAAACTGCATAGTCTTCACTATGCAGTTTCTTTTAAAAATCATTTTTCTTCGTGCGCGGCGTCAGCTTTCTCCAAGCCCATTCAAAGATGCCAAACCACATCGTAGCAACTGCCACAGATCCGCAGACATCGCTTGGATAGTGCGCGTAAACATACACTCTGGACACCATGACCACCAGCAGCCCAACAACCAGCAAAATATCAACCCAAGTTCTCGTGGTCTGACTTTGAATGATAATTGGCACCAAAATCAAGATCAGCCATAAGACAATTGTCGCCATCCCTAGCACATGGCCGCTTGGAAAACTGTAGCCATCGTCAATTGTTAAATGCTGAACTGGGCGGGCGCGTTTGACAACGTGTTTAATCACCAAACCAACAGCGTCAACACTGATTAAGAGCAGCACAATGTTCAGGGCTAGCGGGCGCTGATTTTTAATCCACAAAATAACTGCAATTAACGCCATCCAAACTAAATTCATTTTCGGTGACGCTAAAGCCGTAATTTTCAGCATTAAATCCTGCAAGTTCGGCACCAGCTGCGTGCTGTGCTGGAAAAAGCGATCAAAACTGCCAATCCAGCCAGCCTGCAGCATGACAGACAGCATTAGAATCAGCGTCACGGGCAGGCCGATCGCCATTGCTACGTAATTTTTCTTCATTATTAACTCCTTAAGTTCGTTGCGTAATTTATCAGGCAACTACTAAGTTAATCTTTTGAGAAATTTCTGCAAGTAAATCTGCGAGGATTTTTCAACAAATTCCTATATCAACGCTTAAAGCATGCGCCATTATTAGCTAGGCAGAAAAATAAAAAACTCATAACCGCTAGAACTAGGTCTAACGATTATGAGATTTTTATATAAATTATAAGTTATAAATTATTGATTATTTTACTGTCTTTTACGGTTAAGAACAGAGGAGAACATGGCAGTTAATGCTAAGCCAATCAAACCTAAGCCAATTGCTAAAACTGAGCTCTTCTTGGCGCCAGTTTGAGGCAAAGCAACCTTTTGGTTAGTCTTGACAGCTGCTGGCGTAGTTTTGACGCTAGTCAATTTTGCAGGAGCGGCTAAGTTCTTCTTAGCGACTTCTTCCTTGGCTGATTTCTTTTCAGGGGTTTTAACAGGATCATTTTCAGCTGGCTTATCCGAATCAGTATGCTTGTCTTCTTCCTTAACTGTTGGTGTTGTTGGTTGCGGGTCTTCATCTGAAACGTAGGTGATGTAAACGGTTTGATCATTAGTCTCAAGGGTGACAGTTTCTGCTTTCACTGGAGAACCTAAAGCAGTGTAGCCAGGAATTTCAGGAGCGGTGTATGCATCCCATTGCCCCGAGGTTTGATTCCAAGTAGTCTCAACAGGACCATCAGCCAAAGTTTGTGTACTAGTTTCAGTGAAAGTTACAGTTTGCTCAATAGTGTTTTGTGTACCATCAGGATCAGTGACAATGATCGTTCTAGTCTTAGTTTGGCTTTCAGAAGTAGTATTTGGTAGAACATGGATCATGAAACCGTGAGAGTAGCCCATTCCTTGTGCCATATCAGTAAGAGTTTGTATATCTTCAGCAGTTAGATTGGAAGTTGAAGTTGAAGCAGCACTTACACTATCTGGACCATCATTTGGAGCCACAAACTTCGCATAGCCTACAGTATAGCCCGGATGTGAGAGATCTGGTTGTACTTCCCAAGTCCAGTTTGCTTCATTAAGGAAGTATGCCTTAACTGCATCTGACACATTACTGTCGTTCTCGCCTTCTGAACTAAGAGCCCTCAATAAAGCATCCTTGTTAAAAAGGAAGTTCAGTGGACTAACACTGTTAGGATCAGCAGAAATGGTGGTTTCAGCATTACCCCATTGAGGATAGCCTTCACCGTAAGCAGGCAAGGCAATAACTTCTTTATCCGCATCTGTAAGTGTAATTAAGATTGGATCTTTCCCAGGTTCTTCAATCATAACAATCGGATCGTTAGTCGGCAGATGATCAACGCTGTTAACATTGCCTCTCGGGTCATCGCTATCAATGGTGAAACTATAAGTTGGATCAACTTTCCAACTAATCTTCGTCCCGGCTGGAAGAGAGCCTGTGTTAGCAATCACATCAGCCGGATTAACGATGTAGTTATTGCCATCAATATATCCGAGATTATTGTAGCCGTCTGGATACATCCAGCCGCCTCTGCTCCACTCGCCTTGTTCTTCTGCTTGGCCAACAGTGATTGGCTGATCGGAATTCGAAATCTTCTTAACAGGTACAATCTGTGTTACATCTTTAGTTCCAAAATATGCAACATCATTACTGCGACTGCTGCTTTGATCAATTATGTAACCAAGTGATTTTACTGCTTCATCATATTCGGTAGTAGTACCACTTGGAATAGCAAATACTGGATCAGAATATTCATTCTCGGCTTTCTTACCAATCCAGGTGTAGGAGGCAACAACATCATTATCATCCTGATCGACGTAGGTTAAGGTGTTACGAACTCCGTCATCAGACTTCTTTTTACCAGCTCTGACATTATATTTGATATTTACTAAAACGCTCTTAGTAGGATAATTACCATTTTCATCAGGTTCAGCAGAGGGATCAACGTAAGTCAATTTTGCCGTGCCTGTGGTTGTTCCGACTTTAGAAACATCTGGCTTATTAACCCAAGTTAATTTAGGTGAATCTGGATCATTTGAATCAAAGGCACCTTCAACGCTGATGCCGTGATCTCTTAAGAAATCAGTCGTCAAATCAAATTGACCCAAATCTGGCTCTTCACCCTCAACGACTTGTTGAGAAACACCATTGGTTGTTTCTTCTGTTTTATCTTGCTTCTTTTCTTCACCTTCAACAGCTGGCTTTTGAGTATCAGTAGGTGCAGAGGTTTCAGAACCCTTCGATGATTCTGGAGCTGTATCTTTTGAAGATAAACTTTCATTTGAAGTTTCTGCATTTGTATCTGCTTGTTCTGTTTGAGAATTAGATTCAGCGGATGACTTTGCTGCTTCTTTTGAAACTGCAACTTCCTTAGACTCATCAGCTGCTGCTGGAACTTCTTGATGAGATTGAACTACTGTAGCTGTTTTAGTGGTTGTATCCGCATGAGCTACTTGTGAATTGCCAACAGTCCACATTGTTGCTGCTAATAACACTGAACAAACGCCTACGCTCAACTTTCTAATTGAAAAATGATTTTGAACTTCCCCGACGTTAAGTTTATGATCCTGACGTTTCATTTTTGTTGCCTCTTCTGTTTCCATCATTTGCTTGTTATTTTTATGTAATTAAATATCGTTTTTTAATCTCTCTACATTTCTAATGTAGTTCTTTAAATAACATATGTCAATATATATATCATTGAATTATTTTGACAATGTTTTATTAACGCAGCTGCAATTTCATCACAGAGGCAAAAACAAATCTATAACACTACCAAGATATATCTCATTATTTTCAATAATTACAGTTGGAATTACAGCATTAGAGGCAGACGTTATATAATCTCTGACGATCACTCTATCATTTGCAAAATCTTAGCAAACAAAAAACATCCCTAAAATTAGGGATGTCAATTAAAATAAAATTCAATTTAAAACTAATTATCGCGTTTGCGGTGAGCTCCGAAACCAGCGAATAATCCTAAAGTCAATAAGCTCAAGCCAGCTAACCAAAGATTGTTCTTCTTGGCACCAGTTTGTGGAAGAGCAGCTTGGGCTTGCTTTTGTTTGGCAGTTTTTTGTAAGCGTAATTTGCTATCAGCGTAGCGCTTAACAGTTTCTGTCTTGCCCTGTTCTGGCACTGTTGGATCTTCTTGTGGAGTATCAGGAATTGGTTGATCAGGATCCGTTGGATAGCCAGGATCGTCAGGATCAACTGGTTTAGGCTTTGGTTCAGGTTCTGGATCTGGATCCGGTGTTACGATAGTAGAACTAGAATTCTTTTTATAAGTAACGGTAAATTCAAAGGCTTCTGCTGATGAATCTACAGTTTTCTCAGCGATTTGAACGTAATCAGGTGTGTAACCAGCAATTACTGGAGACGCTACCGCATCGAAAGTTTGACTATTCGGAGTCCATTTACTGCTTTCATTTTCAATGACCTTTTCGGTCACTTTATCAGTAACTATGTTTCTAGAAAAACTTACAGTTTGAACTGCATCTTCATGAGCTTTAGAACCATCCTCATAAACATAGTGGATCGTTTCACTAACTGTTTTGCTTGCTGGTTTAGTCTCTCTACCATGAACAAGATGAATGATAAATTTTTGGATATTATTGTCGTTGCTGTCGTATTCGCCAAATAAAGTGTTCCAATTGATTTCTTTAGGTAAAACAATGTACATGCCGCTATTAGGATCGCCAGTACCAACTTGAACCGCTTTTAATTCATAACCTGCTGAAGACAATGCCTGCATTTTTTCATCCAGCTCGGTAAAAGTAATTGGGTTTGAAGTTTGGCCTTCAGCTTCAATAGTAGCTGGTAAACTCACTTTATTAGATGCTCCCAGCTCTGAATCATCGTCAACTATTTGAACAATAGCCTTTTGCACATTGGCCTTATATTTAATGGTGAATTCTAAATCATTTGATTTTTCAGTTACTTTTAGTTGTTCATAAGTAGGAATAGTTGTTTTATCCACAGTGTAGCCAGCAATTTTTAGATTGCCTAAACCAAACATCTCAAAGCTAGGTTTCCACTTGCTCATTGAACTTTCAACGAAATTACCAGTCACCAAATCTTTTTTACCAGTTCTTGTGAATTCCTTTTCGTCAGTAAAGTCATCTTGTAGCTTCTTACCATTTTCATCAACATAATGGACGATTTCCTTAACAACCTTGCTCTGAGTTTGGTCGCCGATAGTTCTGTGACCTAAATGAACTGTAAACTTCTGGACATTTTTGTCAACGCTATCAAATTTACCAAATGAATCGTATTCATATAAATAATCGCGATTCGTTTCATCGTATGTATATCTAATGTAATAGCCATCGTTCTTGACTAAGTTATTTACATATTCTGAAAATCCATCGAATTCAATCGGTTTATTAACACGCCCGTTGGTAATGTCAAATGAGTTTAGTTCTTGTCCCTTATTATCGTCATCGACAACTTTAACCAAGGCTTCTTGAGGATTAGAGCGATAAGTTACAACTATTGTAGAATCACGCACATTCATGTCGATTTTTTCTGATTCTACTAATTTTTTATCTGGTGTGTAACCCGGAACATCAAGACTCTCACACTCATCAAACGTAGCATTGTTGGTAGCAGTCCAATCGCCATGTCCTGATTCTACATACTTACCAGTCTTAGGATCCTTATAATAATTAATTGGTTGACTAAAAGTTACTTCTTGTTTTACGTCTGGTAAAAAACCGCCGTAAATAGGATGCCAGACCTTGTTACCATCCTCATCCTGATAATGAATGGTTCTGGTAATTGTTTTCTCATTGTATTCTGTCTTAGTTTCTATCGGACTGTAATTAACATAGTAAGACCAGCTTTGGGCAAACGGCTCCGCATAATCTGCTGGAACTTTCTCTGTTTCGGCATCAGCATCCATTATTCCAATACCTGATCCTGCTCCAAAGCCAACTCCAATAGTTGCGTAATATCCAGGAATTTTGGGAATTTCAACTTCATCTAAAGTGGCAGTACTATCATATTTATTATTATTTCCACCTAGCAAATCACTAATATTTATATTGCTGTATTCTTGAGTAGTCACATTGTAATCCCATGTCGCTTCGACATTCTTATATACAGGAAATTTATATATATCATTATCGGTTTTAGGATCTACTACTACTTTCTTGGAATTAGTATCAGTTAAACTATATTTATAAATAATATTTCCAGAATCTTCGGACTTTTTGTAGTCAAAGTTTAATACCTGGCGAAAATGGACCGTTTGATTAATGTCATACTTATACCCTATAACGTTTGGATCGCCAATATGAATGAATCTTTGCATTGGATAATGACTATTTGACTGCATTGATTCTATTTTCCCATCTTTTGGCGCAGTGGTATTTATAAAAAAGTTATTATCACGCAGATATTGTATGACCTCATCAGGAACGTTTTGAGCATACTTTTCCAAAAAATCGCCTAAGTTGTAGACCGAAGTATTAATTAAATGTCCGTCTTCATTAAAAAGCTTTCTCTGATCCTCAGGCAGTTTATCCATAATTTGTTTTAAATTTGGATCCTTTGGTTCGTCCTTTTTCTTAGGAAACGTAAGCTCGATAGGTATTTCCCCACTATCTTTAGTGTTATCAGATGACACATTTGATTCAACATTATCACCAGATTGGTCTGCGCTCGCATGATCGGTAACTGGGCTATTAAGATCTGCGCTTTTAACTTCGCTTGAACTCACAGCACCTGCTGATTCAAGAGACGTATCAGGTGTTTGTTTAGAATCTGTTTCTGTAGCAGATGATGTAGTAGCTGACAGACCCTGTGTGGTATTCATCGTTGTTTCACTTTGCATCTGAATAGCGTTAACACTTACAGCTGCATCAATATTGCTGTCCGCCAAAGCTGTTTCATTACCAGCGCCCATCCATAAAGTTGCACCGATTAAGACGGAACATGCGCCAATAGTTAACTTGCGGATCGAAAAGTGGTTTTTGATTTCTCCACTTCTATATTTTATATTTCCCTTTCTCATTCTTCTCACCTCTATCTAGGTATTTATATAACACTAGTTATTGTTACTTCATATTATAACATGTATATATGCAAATATGAACATAAAACACAATTTATCGTCAGTATTATTGGTTAGCAAATATCATTTTTATATTAAATAAAAGATTTGACTATTTTTGTGGTCGCACAAGTCTAAATTAAGGTTTCGAAATTTGTTATATTGTTTCTTTTTTGTAATTTGCTTTGTCAAGGTTATATCAATGCAAGCAAAATTCTTACACGCAAAAAAGCATCCCTAATCAGGGATGCTTTCGCATTTAACATTCAATTTAAAACTAATTATCACGTTTGCGATCAGAAACTAAGCCAACCAGTAATCCTAATGTGGCTAAGCTCAAACCAGCTAGCCAAAGATTATTCTTCTTGGTACCAGTCTGCGGCAAAGTAGCTTTTTCCTGCTTCTGTTCAGCAATTTCCTTAAATTGTGCACGCTTACCAGCATGACGCTGAATAGGTTCTGTTTTTTCCTCCTCCGGCACTTGCTGATCAATTTCTTCATGTGGAGTATCCGGCGTTGGTTGGTCTGGTGTAGTAGGATCTTCCGGATCTGTTGGTTTTCCTGGATCAACAGGGTTTGTCGGTTTACCTTGATCAGTTGAATCGCCAGGCCCTTCTGGCTCATCTTTTAACTTGTACTTCAGAATGGTAGTGACATCAGCTTTATTAAAAGTACCAGATGGATTTACAATATCATCTTTCAAAAGCTCATAAGTCTTGCCATCTTTTTTGATTTCCAGTAAGAAAATATTCGGACCAAGTTTGGCAACATCATACTCAGCGCCGTTTGCATAATCAGTTCTTACAACTTTATCAGTATGCAACGTTTTACCAGATTCGTCTTGATATTTGATCGTCCAGCTATATTTTTCTTCCTTCGACTGCTCTTCTCCATTAACTATCTTAATCGAAGCACTGCTCTTGTCTTCTGCAACAATATAGAACGGCGTTTTCATATCAGCAGATTCAGTCCGTGAAGCCAAGTACCCTATCTTGTCGTTATCATCTTTGAGGTCCTTATCCTGTCCTTTAATTTCAATATTGTATCTGGCGCTTGCCTTCATCGTACCTAATTTGACAGCGATGGACTTCACAGACGACCAGTTACCGGCAACACCTGCACTAGTCTTATAGCCTGAAAGATTAATCTTCTGAGTAACATCTGCGGAGTCAGTACTGTATAAAACCTCAGCTTTGATTTCTTTACCATCTTGATCAATAACTTTAATCGAATCCGGTCCAGTAATTTCAAATTTAAAACTAGTCTCACTCTTCTGAGGCAAATTAATTACGCTAACCACATCGCTCAATTGACTAGCAGAACCGTTTATAACTTCATTATAGAAAGTCATATTATTATCGCCGTTGGCGTCAGACTCTCCTTGCAATACCGGTATATTATTTTTATTTCCTTGAGCAGCCTGACCGATTCCTTGACTTAAAACTGGAACTATTTTCCAAGTCTGCTTAGGTCCAGCAATTGCAAATGGATCTGTTCTATTTGGATCTAAAGTTGATGTATCAGAAATAAGGAATGCATCAGCATTATTTTCAACCAAAGCTAAATCATCTTGACCCACTTTGCTGAAAATACGATCAGGAACGAAATGATCTGCCACAACAGTATGATCTAAGCCCGTAACTAAGTAAACATCAATTGGTTTAATAGAAGTAACCGATGGATCCGCATTTTTCAGATTCATCTTAGCTGTCCAGCCGTCCTTATCTGAATATTTTATGGCCGTCCGTGTGTATTTTACAATTTGATGGTTGCCCGCTTTAAATGTAGTTATTCCCGTTTGATCTGCGGCAGGACTATATTCAGCGTTTTCTGGAACAACAAAGTAAATAATTGTATTATCGGTCGGTTCAAATTCTAATTCGGCAGTAAGAGAATTTCGTGAATCATTTTGACCTGGACCATAATTATCCTGGTTAACTTTTAGTTTTGCGTATTTTATCTCATCAGGAATACCTACAAGAACTTGAGTGTTTTTTGCAGCCACTGCTTCGCCATTCTTTTCACTGGTCATGTTATCACCAGTGATTGTCAAATAAGTTTCAACTGAATCTCCTATGTTTACTTTATTGCCATTTTGATAATTATTGGCGACAGTTCCATAAATTTCCAGACCGCCTTGATTAATATAATGTTGATCATGAGTCACATCGGTAGTTTTTGCTCCCATTCGCATGACTGGCATATTGATTTCAATGGTCGTTATAGCCGAACTATATTTTGCAGACGTAAACATATTAGAAATGCGATTATCTTTATCTTTTTGGAACTTAACTGGTGTTGACAGTTTAGTACCATCCGCAAGTATTACCGTATAAGTAATGTCATTAAGCATATCGACGCCGTCCAGTTGCGGGATGCTAAAATGAGTAGCATTTAAACCGTCAGGCATGGTAATTGTAATCTTGGCATTTTCAAGATCCTGATTACTATTATTCTTAAAAGTAACATGATTCAAAATCACTTCTTTATCATGATACATTGGTAACTCATTCTCAGATTGATAGCCATAGACATGACGATAAATATCTTCATCTCTCGGACCAACAGTATGATCTTTAGAAGCAATTTTTTCCGTCCAACTATCTGTAGTAGCGTCTAGTTCCCCTAATTTATGTAATAGTTTTTGATGAACAGCCGCCCCTCCAAAAGTAACATCCGTATCCTCATCTGGAGCTTCCATTTCAAACTTACCAACAAAGAAATATGCATGTTCTTGTTGATCAGCTTTAGTAGCATCTTTGCCTCTTCCAATATGGAAAACAACAGGAGCACCCTTTCCTGCTTGTGATACTGTGACAGGGCAATTTCGATCTGCATTTTCTGCGTTGGTTCTTTCAACATTTAAGAAAAAACTGTCCGGCACAGGAATCGTAATTGTTGCCTTATCGTTAATCGATGAATTGAAAGTATTAGTTTCTATTGTTTCGTTGACCGCATACTTCCCGGCGCGATACATGCCTGAAGCCTCGTTAACAGCAACGCTCCAAGTATAATCTTGATCTACCACTAACATAGGGCCACGATCTTTGTTAACTTCTGGCACCTCACGCGATAAAATCGGTGCAATACTCGGCGTGATCTTTTGTGTAAAAGTATTGCTAATTTTACGTCCATCAGAAATTGAAACATCAATTTTCTTTTCTGAATTATAACGGACCTCGTCATTAAATGATTTTAATTTACCACTATCATCGCGCTTATCCCATAAAATTAATGGCTCCAAAATAATTCTTTGTTCAAAGGTTTGATTATAATCCCCTTCAAAATGATTAGTAATTGTGATGACACCCTTTTCATCATTAGTCTTAAAGGAAGTTTTACCGGAACCTTCTGCAAGTGAGCCAACATCTTTTAGCTTATAAAATCCTGTTGGAAGGGTAATTGTAATATCTGTACCATCAGCCACTGTCTGCTCACCGCTCTTACCACCAACAGTAAGCGTAATTAATTGATCATGAGGATATATATACTGGTTCTGCCCTGCATCTTTTTCAACACTGATTGGATTATATTCTTTCTGGCTAACAGATAAGGTTAAGCCTTGTTTTTCATTGGTAACAACCGTGCCCTTACCATCTTCTGTTGGCTTTGTAGTAACGTCTTTATCTTCGACAGCTTTACTGTTCAAAATTTCATCATCTGAAACGGATGTATCTTTTGACCGCGGAGTTTCTAAGTTATCTGTATTTGGTTCGTGTTGTGAGCCTTCACTTGCTACACCAGCATTAGAATCTGCATCGTCTAACCCCTTGGAAGTTACCTCTCCATCTACAGATTTTGTAGCTGCAAGTTTATTTTTAACGTCCTGAGTAGTCCCAGCAGCTTGCTGAACTTCAGCCTTTGCCACGTTCGTATTCGTGCCCAAGTAAAAACTCAGGCCAATCATCACCGAACAAGCCCCCACCGTTAATTTCCTAATCGAAAAATGCTGCCTCATTTCAGCATTATTTCTGTTCATATCCCTAATAAACATCCCCGAACCTCCCTGTTTCAAAAATATTTTTGTGTTCGTGTATAATATCATTCTACCATTATTACCATAGTAATTCCCTTTCGTATTAAACACGTAAAAAAGCTGAGATCATTAATTTGATCTCAGCTTCTTTTTAAACACTAATTTCATTCCCACTCGATCGTGGAAGGGGGCTTACTCGTCACATCGTAAACTACCCGGTTCACGTGGTCCACTTCATTGACAATCCGATCTGAAATCCTGCCCAGCACTTCCCATGGAATTTTAGCAAAATCCGCCGTCATCCCGTCAATCGAAGTCACTGCCCGGATTCCAATCGTATAATCATACGTCCGGCCGTCGCCCATCACGCCAACTGAGCGAATCCCTGGCAAAACTGTGAAGTATTGCCAAATTTTTTCTTGCAAACCGGCTTTCTTAATCTCATCGCGCAAAATGGCATCCGATTCACGCACTAGTTCCAGCTTGTCTTCGGTCACTTCGCCAAGCACCCGAATCCCCAAACCTGGTCCCGGGAATGGCTGCCGCCAAACCAATTCATGCGGAATTCCCAGTTTTTCGCCTAGCTCCCGGACTTCGTCTTTAAACAATTTCCGTAGCGGTTCGATCAGCTTAAAATGCATATCTTTCGGTAAGCCGCCCACATTATGGTGCGACTTAATCGTCTGCGCGGTATTGGTCCCCGACTCAATCACATCGGTATACAGTGTGCCCTGCGCCAGGAAATCAACATCATTAATTTTCTTAGCTTCTTCATTGAACACATCAATAAATTCTTTGCCGATAATCTTGCGCTTCTGCTCAGGATCAGTCACGCCTTTTAATTTTTCCAAAAAGCGCTGCTGTGCGTTCACCCGGATAATATTAACGCCCAGGTCTTTATTCAGCGCTTGCATCACCTGGTCGCCCTCGTCTTTGCGCAGCATCCCGTGATCGACAAAAATTGCCGTTAGCTGATCACCGATTGCCTTGTGCAGCAAAGTTGCCGTCACGCTCGAATCGACTCCGCCAGACAGGCCTAAAATCACCTTTTTATCGCCAACTTCCTGGCGAATATCAGCAATTTTCATGTCGATAAAATCGTCCATCGTCCAGTTAGCCTGCGCGCCGCAGACGTTAAAAGCAAAGTTTTTCAAAATATCGAGCCCGTATTCTGAATTGCGCACTTCAGCGTGGAACTGGATTCCATAAAATTTCCGCTCGTCATTGGCAATAGCCGCAATCGGGCAATTCTTGCTGGCGGCTGTCACTTTGAAACCGTGCGGTGCTTGCGTGACCAAATCGCCGTGACTCATCCAGACATACTGCTTTGCTGGCAAGCCGTTAAATAAAATTGCGTCCGGGTCAGCCACTTCAATCTCAGCCCGTCCATATTCTGAATTGTCAGCCTGTTCAACCTGGCCGCCCAGTTCATGCGCCATCAGCTGCATCCCATAGCAAATCCCCAAAATCGGAATCCCAAGTTTAAAAATCGCCGGATCAACTGTCAGCGCGTCCTGATCGTACACGCTGTTGGGCCCACCAGAAAAAATGATGCCTTTTGGCGCAATTTTTTTAATTTTTTCGATGCTTAAATCATGCGGCAAGAGTTCAGAATAAATGCCGAAGTCCCGAATCCGCCGCGTAATCAGCTGATTGTACTGACTGCCGAAGTCTAGCACGATAATTTGGTCAAAATCTTGTTTGCTGTTCATTTGCCCATTCCTTTGTTACACACTTTGTCATTAACAATACTAGGAATGAACCAGCGATGCAAGCAGCTTACGAATTATTATTTGTAAGTTGTCGCAAATCGTTCCTATTCCGAACGATTTTTCATAAAAAATGGTTGTAGTTTGCCACCTTACTTGCTAGAATAAAAATGATCATATCTCATAACAAACTTATATATCGTCGCGATGCGGGCGACAGTTTCTACCCAAGACCGTAAATCTTGGACTATAGGTTAAATACTAGTCTCAGAAAAAGGCTTCTTTTTACCTATGCTTGGTGAAAAGAAGTCTTTTTTGTTTATTCAGAAAGGATCAGCATGAACTTTTTAGAGCAGCGAATCGTGCAAGATGGCGAAGTTTTACCCGGCAATGTCTTAAAGATCAACTCATTTTTGAATCACCAAGTTGATCCCCAGCTCATGATGCAAATTGGTCAAACTTTAGCGCAAAGATTTCAAGGAACCGACATCACCAAAGTTTTAACCTGTGAATCTTCCGGCATCGCACCCGGTATCATGACTGCCTACCAATTAGGCGTGCCAATGGTCTTCGCCCGCAAAAAGCGTCCAAGTACGCTGAACGACGCGGTTTATACTGCTCCGGTCTTTTCTTACACTAAAAAAGTCAACAATGATATTTTCGTTGAGAAAAAATTTTTGAGCAAAAATGATAAGTTGCTAATCATTGACGACTTTTTAGCTCACGGCGAAGCAGTTAAGGGCATGGTCAAGATCGCCGAAGCTGCTGGCGCGCAAGTCATGGGTGTTGGCGTTGTGGTCGCCAAAAGTTTCCAAGGCGGCAGCGACTGGGTCACCAGCCACGGTTTACGCCTAGAAACGCTAGCGCAAATCGGCAGTCTCGAAAACGGACAAGTGCATTTTATTCATTAATTGCCAGCAGCTGCCATTGCGGAAATTGCTGAACTAGCCCTGTAAGCGGCGCTTGCAGCTGCGGGGTAGTTTGATCAACGCCTAAGCTGAGAATCAGCAGGCGTTTTTCTTCGCCAGCAACTAAGAACCAGCGAAAGCGCGCATTAGCTTCACTATCAGGGAAGAAGTGCGGACTAGCCGCCACTTGCAGCTGCATTGGTTGCCCGCATTTTTGACAAATCGGCGCTTTATTAGAATTGTGATCAAATGTCTGCACGCCGTGATTAATACCGGAGCTGCACTGCAATTTTGTCCAATCGCCCTGCAAGTGAAAAATACGCCCTGGTTGAAAGCCGGCTTGTTCAAACAAATGGCTCCAAATGCTAGTTGCCACAAAATATGGCTTATCAGCTAGCAGCGTCAATAATTCAGCCAGTGCAGCACTCTTTTTAGAATCAGTTTCAGCTAGCAAATCACGCAAAACCTGCCATTTGTCTTGGTCAGCTGCTGCTAACTTTTGTGCGACAGCCGGGCCAGTTACGTCTTGTTCCTTTTGCCACAAACCGTTACCCGCCGCAATCAGCACCATGTCGGCCTGGTCAATTGCTGCTTTAATTTTTGCTTGCTGCATGTGCTAACTCCTTTAAATCAATAATTTGATCAAACATCGCTTTTTCTTGGTCACTAATCTTATGCGCTACTTCAATTACGGCAATATGATCGTTGCGCAGTAAAGTTTTATGAATATCAAGTGATAAAGCTGGATCAAGCGCGCTAGTAGCTTCATCAGCTAGCAAAATTGGCCGCTTACTAAGCAGGGCCCGAGCAATTTCGACCCGTTGAATTTGGCCACCTGACAAATTATTCCCATCTTCGCCAACTTGATAATCAAGGCCCTCTTTGACTACTAACTCCGTCAAGCCGGCCTTTTTGATTGCTGCCTGCAGATCTGTTTCTCTGACCGGCCGGCCCAAGGTCAAATTAAATCTCAAACTATCATCGAATAAGAATGGCTTTTGATTAACATAAGAGAAATAATTATGCGCCAGCTGCCAATTGCCGCTGACATCTTGCTGATTAATCAAAATTTGCCCTTGGTTAGGCGTTTTGACGCCTTGCAAAATCTTCAGCAAAGTCGTCTTGCCCCAGCCGCTTGGCGCCATTAGCAAAACTTTTTCATGTGGACGCACAGAAAAATACACATGGCTGAAAATCTGCTGGTGATCGCTATGAGTCAAATAGCCTAAATCTTTAATCTCTAAGCCGGTAAATTCATGCTGCACGTGGACTGCTGGTGCGGGTTTATAAGCTAAAGCCCTTAAAGTCCGCTGCCACATTGGGGTCGTCGATTTAACCTGATTGAATTCTTGAAAAATAGTCACAACTGGCGTAATAAAGTTCATCGCTAGGTCCACCATCATGACCATCGTTCCAACGGCTAGCCGGCCCTGCATCATCAATACTCCACCGACCGTACACGGCAGGACAAAGCAAAATAGTTCAGCTGCTGAATAAATTAATTCCAGCGCCCAAGCCTGGGTAAAATTCATCGAACGCAAGGCATTTTCCATTTGCACGGCACTGTGCATCGCCCGCTGCACAATCGTTGGCTGCACATTGTACAACTTGGCCGCTGAAGCACCATTTAAACTATCGGAAATATTTTGCGTATAAATTGCGTTCTTTTGGGTCCAAACTGCGGCCTTTTTGGCAATTAATTTACTAGTAAACATCTGTACTAAAGCAGGTGCCAGTGACGCGAGCAGGAAGACAACTGTCATTTCCCAAGAATTGTAAAAAGCAAAGCCTAACGAGCCAACAAAGACAATCCCTTGGTAGATCATATCAATCTGGGCGGTAATCCGGTTTGTTTCAATCTGTTTTAGATCGTTGGTCATCAAGCTCAAGCCATTTTTGATATTGCCGCTGCTTTCTTGCACCAAATAAACCAAATTAGCCCGCTTAAAGACTAAATTCACATCGCGGATCATAGTCATTTTCACGCGCTCGTAGCAAAAATTGCTGAGCATAAAGCAGATTTGCCCGAGCGCCGCAATCCCGGCCAATGTCAGCAAGCGGTTAATCTGATGACTGTGCGAGGTCGTCAAATTAAGCATCAATTTGATCATGTAAGCAACAAAGATCACATTGCAAGCTTTAACTGCCGCTAGCAATGTAAATAACGCCACTTGCCCTCGCTTAGCAAACTTCAAGGTCATGGCAGCACCTCATTTCATTCAATAGCTACTATTATAGGCAATAACAATATAGTGAACAATAACCCGATTGTGTGCGCTTGCCGTTTTGTGATAAGATGAACTTAGTTAACTAACAAGGAGGCCAACCATGAAACAAGGAACTACAATTATCACTTTAGACAATGGCTACCATTTGTGGACTAATACACAAGGTACCGGCAAAATTCACTTATTAGCTTTGCACGGCGGCCCTGGCGGCAACCACGAATATTGGGAAGATGCCGCTTATCAATTAAAAAAGCAAGGTTTAGATGTACAAGTTACCATGTATGACCAACTAGGTTCTTTGTACTCAGACCAACCAGACTTTTCAGACCCCGAGCTCGCTAAAAAGTATCTAACTTATGAATATTATTTGGATGAAGTCGATGAAGTTCGCCGCAAGCTTGGCTTAGACAACTTCTACTTAATTGGTCAAAGTTGGGGCGGTTTGCTGGTTCAAGAATACGCCGTTAAATATGGTCAGCATTTAAAGGGTGCTATCATTTCTTCGATGGTTGATGAAATTGACGAATACGTTGCTAGTGTTAACCGCCGCCGGCAAGAAGTACTGCCACAGACTGAAATTGATTTCATGCACGAATGCGAACGCAACAATAATTATGATAACGAGCGCTACCAGGAAGATGTTCACATTTTGAATATTAACTTCCTTGACCGCCGTCAACCATCCAAGCTGGAACATTTATACAGCATGAAAGGCAGCGATACCGTCATCTACAATACTTTCCAAGGCGATAACGAATTCGTCATTACTGGTAAGTTGAAGGACTGGCATTTCCGTGATCAATTGCATAAGATTAAAGTTCCAACTTTATTGACTTTCGGTGAAAAAGATACTATGCCGCTGGAGACTGCGCGGACTATGCAAAAAGAAATTCCTAACTCACGGTTAGTAACTACTCCTGATGGCGGCCACCACCACATGGTCGACAACCCCGACGTTTACTACAAGCACTTGGCTGACTTCTTGCGTGAAGTTGAAGCTGGTACTTTCAAAGGCGAATAAAATTTCATAAAAAAATAAGCTTCCTTGTGGAGCTTATTTTTTTACAATTTTTTCACTAGTAAGTAATCAACCTGCGGATCAGTGCCAACTTGATAAACATGCTGGCTTACTCGTTTAAACCCATCTTTAGCATAGAATTTTTGAGCAACCAAATTATGCTCATACACACCCAGCCACATGTAGTCTTTTTGTTCTTGCCGCGCTATCTTTTCAGCCAATTTAATTAAAACCAGCCCTAAACCTTGATGCTGAAACTTTGCCCTTAAATAGATCCGTTCAACCTCTAGCGCATTTGGCCGCAAAGATTCCGTTTGAGCTCGCCCGACATTCACTTTCAAATAGCCGGCCACTGCTTCACCAACCATTAAGAAGAAAAAATGGCTATCAGGATTATTAATTTCTGCTGTCAGCTTTTTATCAGAATATCCTTCCTGCAAGAACTTCTCCATATCATCTGGCTGAGTATAAGGATCAAACGTAGCTTTAAAAGTTTCCCGGGAAATTTCTTGCAATGTTTTCAAATCTGCCAAAGTTACATTTTTAATCGTGTAGCCTGTCATTCAAGTCCTCCTTAATATTGCCGTTTTCCGCCATTTTTCACGAAGTACCAACTAGTTTGCGCGGCCTGTTCAACACTAGTTAACAAGCGCGCTAGTTCAGCTTGTTCTTCCTTAGTTAAGCCCTCTAAAACAGATTGATTAGAATAAACATTTTCACGTTCGATCACATCTGCCAGCTTTTGCCCCGATTTTGTAACCCATAAATGCTTAATCTTGTGGTTGACAGGATCGGCCTTCTTTTCAACCAGCCCCTGCTTAACTAATTTTTGTACGCTGCGGGCAGTTGTTGTTCGATCAACGCTTAATAAATTTGCCAGTTGATTGGCAATAATTCCCGGCTGTTCTGCAATTCTCGTTAAAAATAAATACTGGCCCCGGCTTAACTCTAGGTCTTTAAATTCAATGTTTGCTATAGAATCAAATGCCCGTGCAATTGTCCCAATTTGGCGCAAAATTTGTTCATTCATTATTCACACACTCAATATTTTTAGTTGCATTTACAACATAATTTTCACAAATAGTTTACTAGCTATCAGCAAAAAGATCAAGACTAATCTATAGGATATTCTATGGTCAAATTAATAAGCTTAATCTTTGTGATTAACGGAGGACACAAACTATGTTGAAAAACAAAAAGACACAATTTGCGATCCGCAAATTAACCACGGGAACTGCAGCCATTCTGCTCAGTCTGACCTGTTTAGGTGGCACAGCCAGCTCAGCTTTGGCTGATCAAACCAGCAGCGAAGTCACAGTAGACACCGGCAGTGATGATTCATCATCAGAAAAAACTAACAACATATATACCCTAAAAATTGAATATTGGGACAATTCAAAATCAGTCGGCACAGCTTACATTAAAGCTAAGGACAAGACAACCATCAAAAGTCATCAAATAAAACACACCATTCTAAACAATGTGCCGCAAGGGTACGAGTTGTGGACAAAGCCATATGTTGTCGATGTTAAAGTAGACGGAAAAGATCCTGATCCAATTCACTTAAAAGTTCGTTTAAAGGACTCGCCGACTCAAACAGAAACTAAAACTTTTAATAGATATATTCATATCACCTACCCAAATAACTCAAACAACTCGGAAACAATTACACAAAGCGCAACTTATTCGCGCAAAAACGAAAATGATGATTGGAAACTAAACGGCGGCTGGAGTGAGCAGACGCTTAAAGAAATCCCCGGCTACCAAGTAAAAGTTCGCTATGAATATGATGGCAATAAGACAGAATCATCATACTCAGTTAATAAACACGATTTTCCGACAGCCATTAATGATGACAAAGATCTACCGACTTTTTCAGAGAATAATCATGTTTACGTAACTTATGAACCAATAACGCCAACCGAACCTGAGACGCCTGAAACTCCAGAGGAACCTGAGGTACCAGTCAAGCCTGAAGAGCCGGAAATCCCAGATACTGATAATGATACTGGCAGCAGCGATTCAGAAAACAACGGCAACAACAGCAACCCAGGCAGTTCAAATAGCAATCAAAGTTCCACAACTTTAAAACCAAGTAGCTCAACCACTAATACCCTCCCAAATTCAACTAGAAATGGCAGCAATGACAGCCAATTCACTGACATGACATCCCTGCCACTAACCAATTCTGCCGTGCGCTATGCTTCGCTTGCTGGCATTACCCTCACAATCTTCAGCATCGGTGCAGCTTGGTTCATCAGCCGTAAAGAAAAAGAATAATTCAGCTTGGACAAGCAAAAAATCCAGAAGGTACCTTCTGGATTTTTTAATTATTATCAGCAATCGGCAACAAATTATAAATTAAGCTTAAACCGCCGATGAATAAAATTGATAGAATTACCGCCAGCTGCGTTTGCGGGATAAAGAGCAAAATCACTAATACCAAGAAATAAAATACAATCGTCAGCCAACTAGTAACTGGAAAGCCTGGCATCGGAAAAGCACTTACCTGTTTTTGCTTTTTACGGTAAACCAAATGTGCCCACATAATAATTAACCACACGCCGATAAAGTTAATCGTGGAAACAGTCGACACAATATTGAAAATCGCCGCTGGCATCAAATAGTTCAATATCACGACCGCAAATAAGATCAACGAAGATAAGGCTAAGGATCGATAAGGCACACCCTTTTTATTAACAGTTCCTAGCCTTTTTGGTGCATTACCAGCTTCAGCCATCGCAAACATCGACCGGCTAGTTGAAAAAATTGCACTATTAGTCGCCGACATCGCCGCCGTTAAAACCACGAAATTCAAAATTGCAGCTGCCCCAGGAATGCCAATGCTGGCAAAAACCTGTACAAATGGGCTGACATCGGTTTTGATTTTGTTCCATGGATATACCGCCATAATTGCAATCATCGACCCGATGTAGAATAAACCAATTCTAACAGGCAAGGTATTAATCGCTTTTGGAATATCGCGCTCAGGTTGAGCTGTTTCACCAGCAGTCAAACCGACAATTTCCACACCAACAAAGGCAAAAACCACCATTTGAAACGACTGCAGAAATCCCCACCAGCCGCGCGGGAAGAAGCCGCCATGACTAGTCAAATTATTCAAAGACACGGTGCCGCTATCTACTCGCATATGCATCACGATCATCACTAGACCAACCACAATTAAAGCCACGATTGCAATGACTTTTATCATTGAAAACCATGATTCAAGTTCGCCGAACAAGCCGACATTGACCAGATTAACCAGCATCAGCAAAATGACAATTAGCAGCGGCCCAACCCATTGCGGAAGCCAGGGAAACCAATATTTCAAATAAATGCCAGTGGCAGTTAAATCAGCCATGGCCAAGCTTAGCCAGCAGGCCCAGTAAGTCCAACCGGCTACAAATTCCCAGCGATTGCCTAGCTGCGTCCTAATTGCTTCTAAAAAAGAATGTTGGTCTGGATCGGCCAAAATAAGCTCACCCAAAGCCCTCATCATGAAAAAAGTGATGATTCCTACTATTAAATAAGACAGGATAATTGCTGGACCAGTTTGTTTAATTGCAACGCCAGAGCCTAAGAACAGGCCAGTACCGATGGCACCGCCAATTGCAATCATAGTTACGTGTCGACTTTTTAGGTCACGATGAAGTTTTGCTTGTGCCATCTGAATAGCCCTCCTTAATAAAGTGTCCTCAGTATAGGCTCGTTAGCAGGAAAAGCAAACCCCAAAAATGAATTTATTTAATAAAAAAAGCTGAGGACAACAAAAAGGACGAGTTTTAACTCGCCCTTTTTTCATCTATTTAATTATGCTTTTTAGCCGATAAGTATAAACCAGCTGCCAAAGAAACAATCATTATTCCCAACAGGGCAAAAACATTTTGACCACCAGTTTGCGGCAGTGAGGCTTGCCGAGTTGTTTTCGCTGCAGATTGTTGATGAGCAGTTTTTGAAACAGCTACTGTCTGGAAGCCAGTTTGATGAGATTTTGGTTGAATGCCGTTAGTTTGAACTGAAACTGTCTTGGCTGGGACAGTTGTTTCATCATTCGGCTTGATTGGTTCAAAGAAAGAATCTTCGTGCTTAGGCTTCAGAGTAGGTTCATCAGGAAATGGCAAGTCTGGAACATCAGTATTATTACCTGGAGTTTCATGGTTTTCATCTCGACCAGGAATGATTACATCAATCTGATCATCAGGTTTACCCGGTTTATCATCGGTAGATTCACTTGGCTGACTAGGCTTGTTAGTTTCATCTTGACCACCAGTTGGAGTGGTTGGGTCGAAATGGTTTTCCTGATGAGAACCATCATCGCCAGTAGGCTTAGTGAAATCAGCATTAGGAGTAGGAGTTAAATCCCAACGGTGGGTTTCGCCGCCTTTAACTTCAATAGAATCCGCAACAATGTTGCCGTCTACGTTGACATCAGCTTCTACATGAGCGTTAGTCGCTAACACACTTCCCATAAAGTAGCCTGATGAGAACACCACTTTCTCCATACTAGTGCCAAAATTCCACAAGAGACGATTGGGATAATCATGCTTTTCATTAGGTGATACTTCTCGTTGATTATCATAGATTAGCTTAGTTTGGGTTTGCACATTTAATGAATTTTTGCCGCTAACCACATTAATAATAATAGTTTTAGCATTTTCATTAGCAGATAGCCCTGAAATAGTTATAGGTTGAGAAGCCTCTAAATATTCAGCTGGCACATCAACAAACACCAAATTTTGATCATTCGCTTTAGCCTTTGATACGTCAATTTGACGCTTGTTCATATCACTGAAATCAACTTTCACGCCATCAGATTGTTTTTCATTAAACCAGCCGTCAGACTTTTGTGATAATTTTACTAGCTCGTTATTGATATCTAAGTAATCCGTTTCTCCTTTTTCGTTATCAATGTCATCTAAGTTAACCTTACCCTTTTCAATACGGTAAGTTTGATCATCTTTTTTGATGGTTAGGGCGCTTTGATCATTAGGATCTTCAGCTTTTTCAGCATCTTTATTCAAAACTAAATGACTGCCATTTTCGTTTCTAAAACGAAATTTATCACCCAAATGGTCAATATCATGTAAATAATACAAATCGCCATCGCTAGCATTCACGCTATTGCCACGAGTACCACATTCGCATTCTTTACCGCTGTTAAATTTATTAGCTGCAACATTGCCGTTTGTATCCGCGTTTAACGTAACTTCATTGCCAAAAAGATGGAATTCGCCAGCGACGCCTAAAGCATTATGCTTAGCCATGTACTGGCTCATCTTGCCAACAGTATCATACTGCTCGCGGTTTTTAACTGCGGTAGTATCCTGATAAATTCCACTTTCGGTTTCTTCTGTATTGGTAGTTTTTTCTTCTGCACTGGTAGTTTGCGTCTCTCCAGTAGTTTGCGTCCCTACAGTTGCATAAACAGGCGTACTAGACGCAAAAGCGCCGACACCCAGCATCAGCGCTATACCAAGATTAACTATTTTCCGACAACAACAACTAACTTTCATTTTTCTTTCTGAAATACCCCTAAAAGATTAACTAACTTATTCCTCTATACAAACGTCAACAGTATACAATTTACCCCCCCCAGGCTGGCAATTTAAAAAACAGCTTTTCCGCGTTATATAATTTTTCATGAAAAAATAATGGTATTTACAGAAACTATGTTTTCAGTAATCGCCGCGCTTCGCCTATTCAAATAAATAATCGTATATCTCAAAAAATAATTTTGAAAAATGTAAACAAAAAAAGACGAGTTTTCACTCGTCTTTTTCATTAATTAAAATGTATCACTACAAATTAAGCACGTGACTTGTACTTGCCATCAGCAGTGTTGATGATCAGCTTGTCGCCTTCGTTAATAAAGTCAGGCACAGTAACTACCAAGCCAGTTTCCATCGTTGCAGGCTTGCCGCCACCAGCAGCAGTAGCACCCTTGATGCCAGGTTGAGTTTCTTGTACAGTCAAAGTAACAGATGCTGGTAATTCAATTCCGATTAATTCGTTGGCGTCAGTAAATTCCAGCACAACTTCCAAGTTTGGCGTCAAGTAGTTCTTGTCGTCGCCTAATTGTTCTGAGCTAACTTCGTATTGTTCGTAAGTAGCAGTGTCCATAAAAGTGTAGGTATCTGCTTCGTTGAATAAGAAAGAAGCATTCTTTTTAGTAACTTCAACCAGGTCAACTTTTTCACTTGGACGCATTGTAGTGTGGGCGATCCCGCCGTTACGTACATCGCGCAAGTCCATTTGCATAACCGTGTTGCCTTTACCAGGCTTGTGGTGGTTAGCTTGAACAACTTTCAGCAGCTTACCATTTTGAGTAAAAATCATGCCTTTTTTCAAATCAATTGCTTGTACCATGTATTTATCTTCCTCACTTACTTAAAATTGCATCTCTGCACTCATAAACTATAGTATAACAAATAATTAGTAGTCTCTTAAGTAGATACTATCAATTTTATGACCTGTACACTTATGCAAGATCAAATTGGCCCGGCTCTTCGTTGGGGCAATATACTCCCGCAAGTTGACTAAATTGACCATTTGCCACGTCTCTTCTGCCATCTGCAGTGCCTTTTCACGCGGCCCGTTAGCCCATTCATAATAGAAATTAGTCGGATCATCTTTGTTTAAATCCAGCAGCTTAACAAATCTGTTCATGAACCAGGATTCAATTAGATTTTCAGCCGCATCAATATAAATTGAAAAATCAAAGAAATCGCTAGTCACAACTTGCCCATTTTCAGGCAGTTGCAAAGTATTGATCCCCTCAATAATCAAGACATCCGGTTGCTTAACATGACCATATTTACCTGGAATAATATCGCTCAAGCTTTGCGAATACAGCGGATATACAACATCTTCCTTGCTCGAAGCTACATCTGTTAAGAAATCAGCGAGCAGCTGCATATTATATGATTCCGGAAAACCTTTGCGTTCCATCAAATGCCGCCGCTGCAGTTCCGCATTTGAATACAAAAAGCCATCAGTCGTCATCAAATGGACCTGGCTATGCGGCCAAAACCGCTGCAGCAACAATTGCAATAGGCGGGCAGTCGTTGATTTGCCAACAGCCACTGACCCAGAAATTCCAATAATAAACGGCCGTTTTCGAGGCTGTATTTGTAAAAATCCCGTCCGTTCCCGTTGCAACTGGTTCAAATTATCATAGAACAAGTGCAAATAAGACAAAAGTGGAATATAAATCTCGCGCACATCTTGCGGGCTTAAGACATCCCCCAAGGATTTTAATTCAGCTAGTTCTTGGGGAGTAACTTTAATTGCGTCAGTTTTGCCTAACTTTGCCCATGTTTGCCGGCTCAAACAAGTAAAATTCTTCATCTGCCGTCTCCTTTTCCCTAGCTAGTATTTTATAATGAATAATATTGACAATAAATATTGAAATCAAAGAAGAGATTACGTGAACCAATACAACTATCAAGACCAACCTGATATCGGTGACTATTTAAAAGTAATTGCTTGTACTGCCGTCATGGCACAAACAATTATCAGCTATGTGCTTGGGCTAAATTTACCTGAAGCTCAGCAATTAAGACTAGGGCAGCTTTATCTATTAGTAAAATTTACTGCCCCAGCCTTTATTTTTGGTATTTTATACACCACGATCCGGATTCACGATCAAACAAATCTGTTTGATTGGCGCTCATACTACCGGCAGCAATTTTCTGCACTGCTAGTGCCGACCTTTTGGTGGACCTTGGCCTATCTACTGCTAATGCCATGGCTGCAGCAAGTGCGCACATATCGCCACAATTTTGGCTTGTTTTGCTGGCAATTTATCAACGGCAATGCTGCCCCGCACCTGTGGTACAACACTATGATGCTGCAGTTCATCGTCTTAATGCCGCTTTTTTGGCTACTGTCTAGGTGGGTTAAAGGGCAGCCTTTGCGCGGAATATTGGCATTTTTATTGACGGCCGTTATTTACCTAGCCTGGTTGCAATTTTACTTAGGAAACGTTTTTCATAATCAGCACCAAGTCGACTGGTATTTACTCGACCGGCTGTTTATGTCATTTTTGATTTATGGAGTCAGCGGATGTTTAGCTTGGATGTTTGCCAAGCAGTACAATCACTGGGTGAAGAAACTATGGTGGCTAGCCTTAATTTTAATTATCGCCGCTTATTGGTTAACTGACCAAGAATTGCAAAGTTTCGGCTACCCTCTCTTTTTATTTAATGCTACCTATTATAAGCCATCAGCTTTGCTTTACTGTTTAATGGTGATTGCGCTTGGATCTGCGCTCTGTCTTTGGCAGCAGCATAAACGCCGAACTAATATTTTAAAAGGGATGCACTTTTTAAGCGTTTACGCCTACCGTGCATATTTATCCAACGTCTTTTGGAGCCAGCTGGTATGGCGCGGCCTTAGACTGACCCGCTTAGCCAGTTTCCACCCAATTGCTATTATTTTGGGATGCTGGTTGCTAACCTGGATCCTGTCATTTTCATCAGCTTATTTGCTGCATCTGTGGTGGCAGCATGCTAAAAATTTAGGAGCAAAATTGTATGCCAACTCGCGTGCAAACATATCATCATCAAAGAAGTAAGAAAAGGTGGCAACCCTGGCTGGGCGGAGTGCTGGCTATTATTTGTTTTGCCATTTTTTGGATTTGGCATGATCCTGACCTGCGGATTAATTTTATCCCTAACGAGCGTATCTGCGATGTCCCATTAGAAAAACAGCTCCCCGCCTTGCCCAATGGCTGCGAAGTTACGTCCTTATCAATGCTGCTGCGCGATAAAGGCTTTGACACTAACAAGCGACAACTTGGGCGGGAAATTCCACACGTGCCTTCATTTGAAGGCGGTGATTATCGCGGCAACCCGCATAAAGGTTTTGTCGGTTACATGAGTATTGCCAATGCTGGCTGGTGCGTTTATAACGAGCCGCTTTACAATTTGGCTAAAAAATACACTCCTGATGCCGTCAACTACACCGGTCATGACTTCAATGGCGTGATTTGCCAAGTAGCAGCTGGGCATCCCGTGTTAATTATTTGCAGTCTAAACTTTAAACCAGTCCATGATATGCAGACTTGGAAAACTCACCAAGGCAAAGTCCGCGTCACCCCGTCGTCTCACTGCGTAGTTGTCACTGGTTACAACAAAAGAAAAGGGATCGTTTATGTCAACGACCCCTATGGTTACAAAAATAAGCCAGTCAACTGGTCGAATTTAGCTGCCGTTTATAAGCAGCAAGGCCAGCAGGCTATTTATCTGAAATAGTTTTCTGCTCGTAGCTCGCCTGATCAGCAGGCAGCAGCGGGCTTTTTTCATGTTCATAAATCATATCGAGCTTGTACATTGCCCGCGAGGCAATCGTATAAACCAGCTGTGTTTCATCTTCAGCATGATATGTGGCAGCCGAAGCATCCCACATAATTACAGCATCAAATTCCAGCCCCTTGGCTAAGTAAGATGGCACCACCAAATTGCCCGGAACTAGGCGCTGATTGGCTGAAGCAATCAAGGTCAGCTTTAGTCCTGCTTTTTTCAAATCTGCAAAAACTTGTTTAGCCGTTGCGACGTCTTTAGTAATAATGGCCGTTGTTAGCTGCTGAGCATCATTAGCTGCTAACACTTGCTTCGCTTCTGAAATAGCCGCAGCGTGATTGCTTGCCTGCCACAAAGTAGGCAGTGGGCCTTGCCGGTTAAAAGCTTCAATCTTTTCGCCCTGCCGCAGGATTTGTTTCGTAAAGTCCGTCAACTGCTTAGTTGAACGGTAGGACTTAGTCAGCTGCACAACCCGTGTTTTCTCAGGATCAAACAGATCTGAAATTTCGCCTAGCAAAGTGCGGCTATTATCTTTAGTAAAAATAGCTTGGTTCAAGTCGCCTAGCATTGTGAATTTAGCCCGCGGGAAGTTGAACTTCAAGTAAGCTAGTTGAAATGGCGTGTAGTCCTGAATTTCATCCACAAAAGCATAGCGCATATCATAATTTGGCCGCTTGCCGGTGGCTAAATCATAAAGGAACAAGTAAGCTGATACATCGGTCATTTTGATCTGACCCTGCTTAAAATCAGTTTTTACTTGTGCGATTGATTGATCCCAGGCAGCTGATGAAATCCCTAATTTGTCTAGATCGGTCATCTTAGGCAGCGCACGCAAGAAGCGCAAGTATTGCCGCCACGGGCTCAAAAAACGGTTGTGTTGAATCTGCCGGGCAACTTTTTTCAACTGGCCAATGACAATTTTGCGAGTTAAGAACCGCTCTTCCTGTTTTTCTGAAGCAAATTCTTGGTCAGGCCGATCATAGAGAGCTGTTAATTCTTGCTGGCTTAAGCCTTCCAAATAATGCCGTACCCAAGCTTTCCTAGCTTCCGTGCTGATACGGCGGTTTAATTGATGCATTAATTCTTCACGCGTCGCATCGATTCGGTTGCGCAGATTGTAATTTTGGTTAAATGAATAGTAAATCTGCTCAATTTCTTCTTTAGAAAAGAACGGTTTATCTTTATCCCTAAAATGAAGATCACGAAAGGCCATCCCGCGCTGGTTTAAATGGCGGCTATAACGCTTCACCAAATTAAAGAAATTGCGGGAGTTTTTAAAGTTTTGAATTGGGTCATGGTCATCAGCTCGTTCAAATTGATCAAACAAGTTCTCAACGTGCATCTTTGGCAGCCGGCGGGAGACAAATTGCCAGTAAGTCATCTGCACCATGTTCTGCTCGCCCATTTCCGGCAGAACTTCTTCAATATAGTCATTAAACAACTGGTTTGGGCTGAACATAATAACTTCGCTGGACCGCAAATTACCGCGATAGCGATAAAGCAAATACGCTACCCGCTGCAAGATGGCCGAAGTTTTGCCAGAGCCAGCTGCTCCTTGCACAAACAAGAGGTCTGACGAAGTATCGCGAATAATCTTGTTCTGCTCGCGCTGAATCGTGGTTACGATCGATTTCATCTGCGGAGCAGATTTTTCATTCAAAACGTCAATTAGCATTTGATCACCGATTGATTCATCGGTATCAAACATATTGGTGATTTGGCCATCTGCGATTTCAAACTGCCGCTTTTTGGTCATTTCAACTGTTTGCGGACCCGCCGGGGCATTGTAAGTAACTTTTCCCAACCGCCCATCATAATAGATCGATGAAATTGGTGCCCGCCAGTCATAAATTAAGAAATGATTTTCGCTATCCGCAAATGAAGACAAACCAATGTAAATTGTTTCTGGCTTATCTTCCAAGGGATCTTTGAAATCGACCCGGGCAAAGTAAGGCCGTTTAACTAAGCGCTGCAAAGTCGATAGTTCTTTGGCGCTATGCTGCCAGGCATTTTGCCGCTCATTTAATAATTGCTGCTGCTGTCTGATCGACAGCGCTGTTTCGATTGAAGTTGAATAGTTATCATAATCCAGTTTAACGTCATCGAAGAAGTGTGCATTGATATCGCGCGCTTCGCCTCGGTCTCTTTCGATAGATTCGCTCAGCTGTGCTGACTTATCTTTAATCACCCCGATAACTTTGTCTAAATGCTTCTGTTCAGCTTGCCATTCGGGATCGGTTTTCGTCAAAATAGCCACCTGCCTCTAAAAATCTTGCATATTATTTTAGCACAGACCCTAACAATTTTTATGAAAAACAGTTTAGCTGACTAAAGCAAGCTGATCATCTATACTCAAGACTAGCGAGGTGAAGGCATGAAAAAATTCTTGGCCGGACTCTGGCGGCTGCTTGCTTTAGCGGCAATCGCCCTAGGTGTTTGGACCTATTGGCAAAAAAATCCCAACTTGCAGCTAGCTGTCCGCAGCAGATTTAATCGACAAACTCAGGTCCAAACTGATCAAAACAAATCCGTTAAAACTACCACTCGCTGGTCTAGCCCGCAAGCAACTGTTTATATCAATTTAAAGCAGGCCTCTTTGCGGCAAGCAGCTATTAACGCCATTAACAATTGGAATCACACCGGTTGTTTTACTTTTACAATCGTTCAATCAGCAAAAAATGCCCAAATTACCATCAGAAGCGACTCGAATGCGGCTACTGAAGCGGCTGGTTTAACTAAAACTAGCTATAGCCCCATCACAGGCTATTTGCACCACGCTAAAATCACGCTCAATTCATTTTATTTACTGAATTATGTCTACAACTACAGCGCGCAGCGGATCCAAAATACTGTTGAACATGAACTAGGGCATGCTATTGGCCTGCAGCATACTAATCAAGTTTCGGTAATGTATCCTAAAGGCTCTATTTATACAATTCAGCCGCAAGATATTGCGAATGTTAAAAGCCTGTATAATAAAAAGAAAAACCAGAATTAGAAAGAGAATATCATGAAACAAATTTATGTAGTCCGTCACGGGCAAACTTACATTAATCGCTTTGACAAAATGCAGGGTTGGTGCGATACACCACTGACAGATAAGGGCATTGCGGATGCTAAACGGGTCGGGCAAGTTTTAGCACACGTACCATTTGACATTGCCTTATCTAGTGACACCAAACGAGCTAGCGATACTTGCGATTATATTATTCAAGAAAACTGCAATCGCGATGATTTGCAGCATATTGCTTCTCCATTTTTCAGAGAGCAATTTTATGGCTATTTCGAAGGCATGGATCAAAGCTTGACTTGGCGCATGATCGGCGGCCCGCACGGCTACCCAACGCGCGGTGAATTATTGCGGCACTTTTCAATTGATGAAGTTAAGCAATTTGTGGTTGATGCCGATCCATATCATGCAGCGGAAACACCAGCAGCTTATTGGAAACGCATCAAGCAAGGATTCAAATTGATCCAAGAACTGGATGGTGCTGACACCATTTTGCTAGTCACGCACGGTTGCAATATCCGCAGCTGGGCTTACAAGTTCGGCGAGAAAAAATTTGATATTGGCATCCCGCCGCGCAATGGTTCAATTATGAAGATGCTGATCGATGGTCAAACTATTAAAGTTACTAGCTACAATCAAATGAGTCTTGAAAGTGAAAATTAAAACTGGGTTTGTAAAATTTGGACAATATCGCACTTGGTACCGCATTGTTGGTGAACCAATTCCGAAAGCGCCACTACTTTTGCTGCATGGCGGGCCAGGTTCGACTCATAATTATTTTGAAGTTTTAGATGAATTGGCAGTCAAAAGTGACCGGCAATTAATCATGTACGACCAACTTGGCTGCGGACAGTCCAGCATCCCTGACGACCAGCCAGAACTTTACCAAGCAAGCACTTGGGTTCAAGAATTGATCAACTTGCGGCGAGCCCTGCAACTCGACCAAGTTCATTTACTAGGACAATCTTGGGGCGGGATGCTGGCAATTATTTATCTCTGCGGCTATGCGCCAGCTGGAATTAAGAGCGTTATTTTGTCGTCCACTTTATCTTCAGCCAAATTATGGTCACAAGAACTGCATCGTTTAATCAAATACTTGCCCGAGCAAGAGCAAACAGCCATTGCGGCTGCTGAAGCAGGGCACGATTTTTCAAACCCTGCTTATTTACAAGCTAATGCGCATTTTATGGCCCAGCACGTGATCGATCCAGAAAGCCAGTTACCTGAACCGGTTAAACGAGCAAAACGTGAGGGCCAGGTTGCATATCAAACTGCCTGGGGGCCAAACGAATACACCCCGATCGGCAATTTGCACAATTACGAATATACTGACCAGCTAGCAAAGATTAAACAGCCGGTCTTAATTACCAGTGGTACCGATGACTTATGCACACCGCTCAATGCTAAAACGATGGCGGACCAGATTCCAAACAGCCGATGGGAACTCTTTCCGAATTGCGGACATATGCCATTTGTTCAAGCCACCCCTGCCTATTTGCAATTACTGAAAGAATGGCTGGCAAAACATGATTAACGTCAAGTGAGGTAGATTTTTTGTACGATAATCAACATAAACAGCAGCTAGCCGTCATCGCCGGCGTCAACCTCAATGATGACCCTGACTTTGATTATTCAATGATCGAATTAGCCCAGCTAGTTGCAGCCGATAACCTAACTGTTGCTGGCAAAAGTACGCAAAATAGCGACACCTTAGTCGCCGCCACTTATTTTGGCTTGGGCAAAGTCAATGAGATTAAGGCTTTGGCCCAAGGATTAAAGGCAAAATTATTAGTGGTCAATAGCGAACTGACGCCGATGCAAATCCGCAACTTAGAGAATTTCACTCATCTGCGGGTAATTGATCGCACCGAATTAATCCTGGAAATTTTCTCTAGACGGGCACGTACAAAGCAAGCTAAATTGCAGGTTGAACTTGCCCGGCTGGAATATGAATTGCCGCGTTTGCATCCCTCAGAGCGTAAACTTGACCAGCAGCGCGGCGGTGGTTTTGCCAACCGGGGCAGCGGCGAAAGCAAATTAGAATTAAATCGCCGGACGATTAACAAACGGATCGATAGCATCAAAGCCCAGCTGAAAAACATTGCTGAACAAGAAGATATCAAGTCTAAGCGCCGCAACCAATCCAGATTGCCGCAAGTAGCCTTAGTTGGTTACACCAATGCTGGCAAATCAACAACGATGAACGGGCTGCTAGCGGCTTTTTCAAATACCAAGCAACATAAACCTGTCTTTGAAAAAAATATGCTATTTGCAACGCTCGATACCAGCGTGCGCCGGATTGACTATGATCAAAATTTAAGCTTTATTTTGTCAGATACGGTTGGTTTTATTTCACACCTGCCCCACAACTTGGTCGAAGCATTCAAAGCAACCTTGCAAGAAGCAAAATCGGCTGATTTATTAGTCAACGTGGTTGATGCTTCTGATCCAAACATGCTGCAAATGATTCGGACTACTAAAGAAGTTTTGGCAGAAATTGGTATTAATAATACCCCGATGATCACCGCCTACAATAAAGCCGATTTAACCAAGCGGCGCTATCCAGAAATTGAAGGCAGCGATATTTTGTATAGTGCCCAAGATCCTGCTTCACAGCAGGCTCTAGCTAAGCTCATTATTAAGCGAATTTTTGCTAGTTATGAGCGGACTCAGCTCTGGCTGCCGCTAACAGCTGGTAAAGACGTTGCATATTTGCATGAATATGGTGAAGTTGAGCAAGAAGAGTATCTAGATGACGGTATTAAAATCACTGCCCGAATTGCCCCGCAAGATCAAGAACGATTCAAAAAATATTGGTTATCAAAGCATTAAAAAAAGCCCCTAGCGGGGGCTTTTTTAGTGCTGATTTTTAAGGACTAATTGTTCATACATTTTGACAGTTAACAGGTAGTACAGCAGGTAAATAACTAAGAATAAAGTAAATGGGATCCACAAGCGGTCATATGGATTTTTGAGCATGCTCTTAAAGAATTGCAGTCCAAACAGTACGTCTACAATCCCCAGCACGGCTGGCAAAGCAAACAAGGTGCCGATTTCTACCCGAACTGCTTGCTTAAGCCAGCTGACCTGCGCGCCAATCTTCGCCAGCATCTGGTAACGCAGCTTGTCGCTTTCTGCGCCAGATAAGACTTTAAACATTAAAGTTGAAGCAAGCATTGCCAGGAAGGCCAAGCCTAAGAAGAAGCCCATGAATTCAAAACCAGAGGCAACTGATGCAATCAGACGGTATTGAGCTGATTTGGAATTATTGAGGTTAATCGTAATATCGGAGCTCTCAACTTTTGGACCATCCATTATTTGTTTAACTGCTAAATGCTGCAGCTTCTCAATTTGATTAAAGTTTTGTCTAAAATTATTGACCAATAAGAAATCAGTCTTCTGTTCCTTAGCTTTAATATTTTGATATTGCTTAGCAGAAACCAGTTTAATCTGAGCAGATGGGTACGGCATCAGCATGGACAGCTGCATGTAGCCCTCATCAGCTTTGCGAATATTTTCAGGCGTGATCGTTCTCGTTGAATAAGCAGCCTGTCCATCTTTTTGATAAAAATGCTGATATTTCAGCTTTTCTTTAGCAATTTGCGGCTCTGACACGTAGATGATTTGCCACTTGCCAGTTCCTACTAATTTGTAATTCAAATTTTGCGTTTTTCTGACCGAAACATGCTTTAATTGCCGATCAACTTTTGGACTATGTTTATAAATAACCACATCATAATATGTCGATTCCATTGCTTGGTCAGTCAAACTATGGAAATTCAAACCGACCGTAATTGCGCCTAAAGCTAGCGCAAATAACAATGATACAACCGACAGAATGCGTGTATATGCCCCTAAGCGGAATTGCAGCTGACCGAGTGTAAAACTATGCAGACGCCGATTGGCAAATTTCTGATTGCGTCTTAACAGCCGGATTACGATTGAAAATAGGGAATCAAATGTGAAGTAAGTGCCAGCAACAATCGTAATCAACCCAATCCACAGCGAATTGGTCATTAATTGTTTATAGTTCCACATTGCCCAATAACCAACGGCTAATAAGACAATACCGAGCACTGCTTCAATTGTTTTCCAGACTGGGTGAAACCGCAAATTGACCGGACGCTGTTGTTCATGCAGTAAATCAATGACTTGGCTTTTTACTAATTTATGCCGATTCCAAAGCGCTGCTAAGAAGAATAATGCTAGGAAAAAGACGATTGTCCACAGCAAGGCTGGTAAATAAAATCCAACGAATTTGTGAATTTGCAAGCCTAGTTGGTTGATCAATAGTTTTGAAACTAGTTGCGCCAATCCAATGCCTAAAATTGAACCTAAAATGGTAGCTAAAAATCCAACTAATAAGGTTTCCGCAAAAATCAATTCGCCGATCTTACTTGTTCTGGCTCCCAGCATTAAATACAAGCCATAGTCTTTTTTACGCATGCTTAGCAAAAAGCTATTGTCATAAACAATGTAGACCAAGGTAATGATCGATAAGAGAATAATGCCAACAATAAAGACGTATTTCGTAATCGAAAATGAAATGGTCAAAGCGCCTTTCAAAAAGGCTGGATTGATAGCCAGGGTCATAAACATGTAGAAAATGGCAGCTGCTAGCATCAAGCCTGAAAAAAGCACGGCATAGTCGCGGCGGCGACTTTTAATACCGGTTAATGAAAGTTTCCACAGCATTCAAGCCACCTCCTTAATTACGACCTAACTCACCAATAATTTCCTGGTAAAAATCAGCGCGGCTGGCTTGACCTTTTTCCAATTCCCGCCCAATTTTTCCGTCTTTGATAAACAAAATGCGTTGCGCATATGATGCAGAATAAGGATCGTGCGTCACCATTAAGATAGTGACTTGATCTTCCTGGTTCAATTTTTCCATCGTAGTTAATAATTCTGTTGCCGCAGTTGAATCCAAGGCACCCGTTGGTTCATCCCCAAACAGGATAGCTGGGTTGTGCACCAAGGCTCTAGCAGCAGCTACCCGCTGCTTCTGCCCACCAGAAATTTCAGCCGGATATTTGGTTAAAATACTGTCTATTCCTAATCGCTTTGCGATTGCGTTTACTTTTTCATTAATTTCAGCTGCTTTAACATTTTGCAAGGCCAACGGTAAAGCAATATTTTCACGGTTAGTTAAGTTCTCTAGCAAATTGAAATCCTGAAAGATAAAACCAATTTCACGTCCGCGGAAATCTGCTAATTGCTTTTTATTCAATGAACTTAAATCATGCTGGTTAATGACAACTTTTCCACTGGTTGGTACATCTAGCGTTGATAAAATATTTAACAAAGTGGTCTTCCCTGAACCTGAAGCACCCATAATGCCAACGAATTCACCTTTTTGCAGGCTAAAATATATCCCTTTTAAAGCTTGATATTGTTTGGCACCACGTGCGCCATAAGTTTTAGTAATCGCTTCAGCCTTTAAAATCTCGTTCATAATCATTCCTCCAGTTTTGCTGTACTATTTGTATAATACAGTATAACTATTTCTGCTACTTTAGCAAGTTTTTTTGCACAAAAAAACTGCTGATTTTTATCAGCAGTTAATTTAAGCATCTAATTAATTATTTAACGTGTACACCGTATGAAGGTTGGAAGTAGCTAGAAATAGTAGCAACCTTAACACTTTGACCTGGTTGTGGGGCGTGGATGTATTGGTTATTGCCAAGGTAGATACCTACGTGGTAGTTACCCCAGAAAATCAAGTCACCTGGTTGCAAGTTACTTAATGAAACCCGCGTACCAGCGTTAATTTGTTGGTAAGTAGTCCGGCCAATGTTCTTGCCCAATGCGTGTGAGTAAACATAGCTGGTTAAGCCTGAGCAGTCAAATGATGAAGGACCTGAAGCACCCCAAACATATGGCTTGCCTAATTGTTGTTTAGCTAAGTTAATAACAGCGCTAGCATCGCTGCTGCTGTATGAACCGGTTTGGCTCTTAGGAGCAACAGTACCAGCAACAGTGTACTTAGCCATGATCCATTGGTTACCACCTAAGTTGTACCAAGTGTTGCCTTGTGAATCCTTAACAGTCTTGAATACTTTCCAAGAAGTACCGTGTTGCAGGTATTTACCAGTAGTATGGCCGCCTTCATAATTGTTCCAAACAGCAATACCATATCCTGAAACATAGTTAATAGTTACAGTGTTATTAGTTGCGGCTTGTACGTTTGCGTGTGAACTATTAGCAGTAGAGATTGTGGTTAAGCCACCCATAGTTAAAGCGGCAACTGCAGATAACTTAACAATGCTAGATTTAAAATTCAAAATAATTCTCTCCCAAAAATTTTTAGTAGCGAAAATTTTATTGGTGCTACGTGGTTTAATTCGTAATTGACAGTTTTTATTGTAGAAGGGAATTATTACGAGAACGTTACAGAACCAAACCGAGCTAGTTACAATTTGTATAATTCAAGTAATATTTCTCACAATTCGGCTTGTAAACGCTTAATTAGCTTATCTAAATGGGTTTTTGCTTCTTCCCAATTATCATTGATAATCGTAATTGCTCTCGAATTTAAATCGGCCGGTAATTGTAAATCACGCTTAAATTCCTGGCTGGCTAGCCTTTTTTCAATTTCATCCTGACTATCTCCGCGTTTTTGCAAGCGTTCAACTAATATATTTGGATCGGAGACTGTTAAATAGACAAAAACTGTCTGGGCTGGCAATTGTTGCAAATACGAACGAGCCCCTGCCGTTTCAACTATTAATGAAACTAGTTTATTTTTGGACCAAGCTTTGTCTAGTGATTCTCGGCTTGAACCATATTGATACGAGCCGTAACGCACATGCTCGAAAAAATGTAGCTTCTTAAAAGAAGCATCTGTTTCAAAATAGTACGATTGTCCTGCAACTTCACCTGTTCTCATTGGACGCGTTGTATGAGTAATAACTCTAGGAATTTGATAGGTCTCCGTGAGATAATTAGAAACGGTGGTTTTGCCAGCGCCGCTTGGACCGGCGATAATAATAATTTTGTGCAAAAGGACAGCCTCCTAACTTGAAAATGAGCTATTTCTATAATAGACTTCATCTATTGAAGAAAAAGATTTGAGCAGGTGAATTATGAAAAAAGATGCAGTAAAACTTGGCATAATTGTCGATGCAAAAAGCGTGGAAGAATTAAAGAAACCCTTCCAAGGCAAAGTTGAAAAAATTTACGAGAACTCTGCCCTGCTAGAAATCACGGACTATGACCCAGTTGATAAAGGTACGGTCAGCGATCTTAACAATAAAATGGTAGTTTCATTCAAAAATATGAAGAAAGCCAAAAAAAGGTAGTAAAACTAGCACCGCTGCAACTAGCAAAGTTAAAGTTGAAAAAATCGCTGTTCCTAAGAAAAAAGCTCCCAAAAAGAGTAGTAAAAAATAGTTTAGCAAAAGTGAATCAGCCTGATTCACTTTTTTAATTATTTGGTATAGTTAATTATAAATTATTTTGAGGTTATACCATTGCAAAAAAAGTTACGCAGTACTCTTTTTTGGTTCATATTACTACAGCCTTTTATCGAAATTTATTGGCTGTACAATGGACCAATTGCTAATTTACTTCCTTTCACTATTCCAACAATTTTAAGAATTATTGGCGTCTTTATCGTATTTCTGATGTACTTTAGTGAAAAACGGAATTGGCTTAAATTACGCAAAAGTTGGTGGATTATTGCATATGTAATTATCTTAATTGCTTACTCACTAGTCCACTTATATCTTGCTAAAGATTTCAAAGCATTAGATCCAACTAGCTATGGCTATTCTACTTTTGGCGAAATTTTTTACCTAATTAGAATGGCTCTGCCATTGGTGATTTTATACATCACTCAAAATGCTGACTTTTCTGAAGATCAATTTATTCATGTAATTCAAGGCCTGGTTGGTTCAATTTCGGGCATTATTGTTGTTTCCGATATCTTCAAAATTTCCTTAACTTCATACGGCCGAACTCAACTGATTAAATACAATATCTTTGAGTGGTTCTTTCATAGTAAGGCATCATTTTATCAAATGGCAGCTAAAGGCTGGTTTAACTTTGCCAACACTACATCGGCAGTTTTATTCATGCTCATGCCGCTAATGCTTTATGTATTAGTTAAGCAATTCAATTGGATCAACATCTTGCTAACTAGCTTGCAAGCACTAGCCATGCTAATGTTAGGCACGAAAGTAGCCTTATATGGATTGATTGTCAGTCTAGTTGCTTTTGTCATAATTTGCTTGATTCATAGATTCATTCTTAAAAACTTGGTTTTTTCAAAGAAATTAATCTTAACTTTCGTTTTGCTAGTCGTCGGGATCGGATTGATCGCACCATATACTCCTGCAATGCGCAGAACAAGTTTTGATGATGCTATTGTTAAGACCAGGAAGAAGCGAACTCATAAGAAGTCTTTAAACAAGAAATTAGAACAAGGTCTTGAAAAGAGTAAGTCAAAATCTCAAAAAAAGAAATTCTTAAAGAAATTTATCCCTAAACACTATCAAGATTATTCTTTGCAGCATCGCTTTATCTACGACAGCTATAACTATAAATATGACCCATATTTCTGGCTGGCAGTCATGAAATTACCCGTTGCCGAACGATTAGATAACCGGCAAATAGAAACCAGAATGCTTGATCAGGTTAAAAAGAATAATAATAACAAACTGGCCGATTGGTTTGGAATTTCCTACGTCAGAGAAAGCAATATTTTCCCACTAGAAAGAGATTTCATCTCCCAATATTACTCACTCGGCATTATTGGTACTATCTTGTTCCTAGGGATTTATGTTGTCTGCTTACTTTATGCAATTGTCAAATGGTTTAGTCGTAAAGAAAATCGAACTTTCCAGCATACCATGCTGATTACCTCATTAGGTTTTATCATGTTAGCCGCCTTTTATTCTGGCAATGTCATGGACTTCCTATTTGCAACCATCATTATGTCCTTCATCATGGGCTACTTGCTTAGCATAATTGATAAGCAAAAACATCAGGAAAAAACAAAATTGAGTTTTAACTAGGCTCAAAAAAATACCCATAGCTTGTAAATTAGCTATGGGTATTTTTTATATCTAAATTAATCAGCAAAATTATTTTTCACGGACAAAAGTCGCATCTGGCACCCGCAAATAGTAGTAACGCATTGCCAAACGTCCTGCGTGCAATCCTAAGCCATTCCGCCAATTATTGCGATAGGTGGCTGTATAAACGGCCACATACGCACGCTGATAACGGTTATCCGCCTTTTCCAAACTGCGTTTGTTAAATGGAATCATCCCAGCATTGACAGTAGTTGCTTTATTATCAGTTACCACCGTTGCATAGCGGCTATCAACTGTATATTTATTACCGTCGCTGTAAAAAGTATAGCTCTGAACTGGCCGCGTTTTTTTAGCTGAACTGGCAGTAACATAATACGATTTATGCGTTCCCGTCGTTAAAATTAGCGGACGGTATTCCACATGACTACTAATTGCCTGCTGATCATTCAAGTTAGGATTATCAAAAAAGGTAACTTTGATCATAAACACAGCCGCCACCAGCATCACAATAATCTCAACCAAGTCAATTGCTAGCGTTTTTCCCTCAAAACGCTTACGATCTTGAACGATCATCTTAAGATGCCGCTTGCGGATGTTTTGAATAATAAACACCAAGTAGAGGATCAGAATTACCCAAACAGCAATTCCTAACAGGTTAAAGCCCAATCTCATTTCTCATGCCTCTCCTTCTTAGCTTTAGTATACGTTAAACCGCCACTAATTCAAAAGCGTTTTGCCAGAAAATATTTGACTGAATCTCTATAAAATTAGAGAATATATTAGTTAGTATAGTTTTTAGAAATTAGTATTATGGTTCAAATCGCATATTATTCAATTACCGGCCAAACCGATACCTTCATTCAAAAAACCGGCCTAGCCGCCCATCAAATTGAAGATGCCCACCCGCAATACCGCATGGGCAGTCCGTACATTTTAGTTGTGCCATCATATCAGGATTTTATGATGGATTCGATTGTTGACTTTCTAACCTATCAAGATAATAAGAAGAATCTGATTGGTTTAATTGGATGTGGAAACCGAAACTTTAACGACTTGTTCGCGCAAACCGCTAAAAAGATTTCCACAACATTAAACGTCCCTATTCTATATTTGCTGGAATTTAACGGGACCCCGCTTGACGTTAAAAATGTCAGACAAATCGTCACCGACTTGTCCGAAGGCGAACCAACCAGTGAAGTTACGAAGCCAAAGGAATTAGGAAAGATTAGTTTTCTGAGTGGTTATCATGATGAAACAAGATAAAAAACCTTATTTACAAGCAACTGATTGGAATCAGTTAGAAGATCGAATCGATAAATCTGCCTGGGCCAGATTAAATGATATTTTATGGGAGCCAAACCGCATCCCTTTACGTGAAGATTTAAAAGATTTCAATGCCTTAGATAAAAATTGGCAAAAGCTGATTTTACATGGCCTAGGTCAAGTTACGTTAATTTCAACCTTGCAGAGCCGTGTAGGGCTCGAAGCCGAAAAATCTGTCAGCCTAACGCCAACGGAATTTTCAGTTTTAAATGCCCTGCAGTTCTTGGAAACTATCAACAATAAAGCCTATGCAGTAGCAATCGCTGAATTTTCACCAGATGATACTCGTGAGCCAATTGAATGGGCAGAAAATGACCAACCTTTACAGGACAACTTGCGTCTCTTGCAATCAACCTACCAAAACGGTGATGCCCTGCAAAAACGTGCTGCTGCAATTATTACTTCAATTGTGATGTATCACAAAGGCTTTTACCCATCCCTCTACCTATTTGGGGAACATAAGATGGTCCGGCTAGCCGAATTAATTAAAGATGCCATGCGCGGGACTGCATTCAGCGGAATTTATCCAGGCCGCAAGTTCCGGCTGCTTTTCAAACAAATCGGCGAGCAAGAGCAAGAAGACTTTCAAGTTTGGTTGAAAGATTTCTGTCAGAAGTTTTTACACAATGTCCGGCTGGACGTTAACTTGCTCTATGAAGATAAGCCTGAAATGATCCCAGACGTTGAACGTTATCTTCGCTATACCATGAACAACGCCTTGATGAACATGGGGCAAAAAACCGTCTTCCCTGAAACCGATAAGGACCTAAACCCATTAGCTCAAAAAGGTATCATTAAAAGCGCTAACGGCATTGATTTCTTTTACTACAAGAATGAGCATGCTTTAACTAGTTACATTGAAACCAAATAAAAAAGTTCAAGCCAATGGCTTGAACTTTTATTTTGTACTTTTTGTTTTACTACTTCGTTTAGAAGTAGTCTTTTTTGTCTTAGTTTTAGCAGCAGGCTTTTTAGCTGCCGGTTTAGGCGCCTCATAGCTCCTAACGGCCTTAATTTGTGCATCCATAGTCTCTGCTAGCTTAGCAGCCAATTCATCGCTCTGAGCGTCCAAATCATCCGCCGCTGCAAATAAATCAATTCTGAATTTTGAAACATTAATATAATCAGAAATAGTTTCAAAATAAACATTGACTGGCTCAGCTTTACCATCTTCAAAAAAGTTTGCTATCTTTTTGTAGTCATCGTATGGCAAGTTAATAATATTTGCTTCCAAGCAAAAAGTAACCGGCCGCTGTCCAGTCACTGCCAACTGCAATTGAAATAATTCATCGTGTTTAATTGCCGCCGATGCTTCTTTGACCATTTTCTCTGCTATATTTTTTAGCTTAGTCTTAGTGATATCGGCATACTTGATCGTATCTAAATCTTGTACGTAAGTTTGATTAGCAATTTTATCAGTTAAATCAGCAAGTTTTATTTCCACAGTTTTTCTCCTAGCAAAAAACCTCCCCAAAATGAGAAGGTTTAATTTTTATCCAAGAGCAAATTTGAATAGGCATTGCAAGCCGCCGGCTAAAGCACCACCAATAAATGGGCCAACGACTGGAATCCAAGCATAGCCCCAGTTAGAGTCGCCCTTGGCAAATGGCAGCATCCAGTGCAAAATTCTTGGAGCCAAGTCACGAGCCGGGTTCATGGCAGCACCAGTTTGTCCACCAAAAGCCTGGATCAAAATGCCGATCAACAAACCAGCAACAATTGGCTGCAAGCCTTTAGCAAAGCTATTGCCCAAATTCATTAAGATGAAGCATAAGAAGAAAGTAGCAACAACTTCTGAGATGATGTAGAACCACTGGTGAGTTTTAATTTTTGGACCAGTAGCAAATACACCAATGTCGTTGCCTTCTTCTTCAGTGGTCTTGTAAAAGTGAGGAAGGTAGGCAACTACCGCAATCAATGCACCAACAATAGCACCAATGAATTGTCCTGCCATATAAGCTGGAACATCTGACCACGGTACAACACCATAAATAGCAAAAGCTAAGGTTACAGCTGGGTCTAAGTTACCTACACTACCAAAGCTCATGGCAGTGTAAACACCCATGGTAATTGCTAAGCCCCAAGTCAGTCCGACAAAAAGAAAACTTTTGCCCTTCGTGAGCGAGTATTTCAAGTTCATTCCGGCACTGCAGGCAATACCAAAAGCTAAGAATACCATGGTGCCAAAGAATTCGCCCCAAAACGCTGAGTTCATTTTATAAAATCTATCCTCCACTTTATCTGTCTAAAAATACACAACACCCATAATCATACATGAAAAATTTCAAAAAAGATAGAGTATTCATCATAAGTTAGGGATATATTAGCCATATCTTGGCATCAATAAATGTTTTTATGATAAAATGAAGATACAGCATACTGGAAATATATCCATGAAGAAAAAAGCACTATCTGGCAAGAGATAGTGCTTTTCTGCTCTATAAAGAGCAGTAGCTGGATTTTACAACTGACTATTTATCGTGGCGTTGCCTATCCAGCCAATCAGCAAACAATTGTAAAATAATCCCAACTAAGATTGGGGCCACGACATACTGGAAAATGCTTTCCATGAAGAATCACCTCCTTTCTTGGGAGGCAAGTCAGTCGCATGTTTCAGTATATCAGAGAATAATTTAAAAAATTCTGTTATCAATAAAAAACTCTCCATTAAGGAGAGTCCTTGCAAATATTATAACCTTATAGCCTATTTAACATTAATATATTCAGCTGGAATCCACTGATTATCTGTTCCTAAGCGATACATCAAACGACCATTGATTTTTTTGCGAGCTAAAACTTTCCAATTTGAATTAGGTACTAAATAGCTCGTAACTTTTCCTTTGCTATTGTACAGAGCAATTTTCCAAGTAGGGTGTTTTACTAAACGCGCTACATAGCCAGTAGTAGACATCTTTACTTCATCAGATGATCCATTATCTTGGATATCAGTTTTATCATTCAAATACTCAGCAGGCACCCACTGCTCTTGACTGCCCAAACGGTAGTACAACACGCCATTAATCCGTCTTTGAGCGAATACTTTCCAACTAGAGCCTGTTGAAATATATTTGCCTGTTAACTTACCATTACTATCACGTAATGCAATCTTCCAATTCTTATTGCCATTAATGACTGGAGCATACATAACTGTTGAGAGTGCCTCTTCTTTTGAATCATCAGAGGATGGTTTATCAGTTTTACCTGAAGTGGAAGGATTGGTTGGAATTGTTGGGGTACTTGGAGTATCCGTTCCAGGGTTAGACGGCTGGTCTGGCTGAGACGGTTGATCTGGAGTAGTCGGGGTTTTAGCTGCGTTGGTAAGTACATCTGACGGAGCCATCAAACCATAACTGCCTTGAGGATAGTCAAATCCTAGCTTGACATATCCTTGATCATTTACTTGATAAGTTGACACATCAGGATTTGTTACTTTAAGATTTGCAATAATTTGATCTTTTTCTGCTTGAGACAGGTGATTCGGATCCTTTGCAGTTATTTTTGTCTTTGGAACATAAACATCCGTCAAGCCTGAATTAGGCTGCGTTCCTTTATGACTATAAGAGCTAAACCAATTAGGTATATCTGACATATTAATTTGATTTTTGCTTCCGTCACTATATGTAAGAATAAAACCTGTGTATCCGCCATCAGGAGAAACTGGATCATCTGAGATTGAGACAACTTTAGGATTATACTTTTTGACTAGTGAAACAAATTGTTTATATTCGTTTTTATTTGGGTGATATATATTACTGCTCTTTACTGGGAAATCTGGAGTTTTAATTGGATTCTCAAATGCTTCACTTGGTTTTACAAATTGAGACATATCAATTGTCTTAACTGAATTATCTGAAAATACAATATTCAAATTGCCATTTTGAATTTCAAATTTAGCTTTTCCGATTAAATCTGGATTAGCTCTTCTAATAGCACGTTGAATTTTTACTTTAATAGCGTTTATGTCGTTATCATATTCAGAGTATTTAAAACTATCCACGCTGCTATTGATGGTAAATGATAATTTTGGAATATTAACTTTTGTTGTATCTGCAAGTTTAGATCCAGATGGTTGAGCTGGCTTGTCAACTGATGGATTATTTAATACATCTGCAGGAGAAAGTAAACCAAAACTTCCGTTTGGATAGTCAAAATTCAATCTTACATAGCCTAAATCGTTAACTTTGTAGCTAATAACATTGGGATTGCTTTCTCTTAAATTTTCAATTATCTGAGCCTTTTCTTTTTCAGATAAATGCTTAGAGTCTTGAGCAGTAATTTTGCTTTTAGGTGGAAATACTGTAGTTAAACCTGTGCTTGATTCTGAACCATTATGATCGTAAGTACTGATCCAATCTGAATTATTTAAATAAAAACTATTAGTACTACCATCACTATAAGTTAAAAGAAAAGTATCATATTTTTTACTTACACTTACAACTCTAGGATTAGTAGTTTTAATCAGATCAAGAAGTTTCGCATTTTCTTCATCGGATAGCCTAGACGTATCCGCCACTTTTAGCGGGAAATCTGGCTCCTTAACCGGATTTTTATGAGCTTCACTTTCAACGAAGAAAGGTTTCAAATCTAAATTTTTCCTCGAACCATCAGAAAATACTGCTGATAGCTTATCATCATTAATTTCAAATGTGACTTTATCTGCTAAATCTTTGTTTGCTTGTTTAAAAGCACGCTGGATTAAAATAATATCTTTAAAGGAGTCTGGGCCAAAATAGCCTTGATCAATCTGAGATTGATCAATATTCACAGGATATACTACTTTGGGAGCAGAAATTCTAGTAGTATCCGCCATCGATTGCCCCGGAGTTACAGGATCACTTTTGCCGTCTAATGCATTAAATGCAGCTTTTAAATTTGCTGCAGCTTGATTCACTCCCGATTGATCCGTGTTATATAATATTAAAATTTCTTTTGCTTTATTTAATGCTTTGTCAAATGCTGTCTTTTTCTCTTGAGAAGAATTTTTATATTGAGCGGTACTAGTTACATTTCGATTCTCGTATTCATCATAAACTGACTGCAAGTCACCATTATTCGTATAATAGCAACTAACTGCATTTCCTTTTACACCATAGACATTATATGGAGTTAAAATTAGCTGTTCATTATTCTTTAGCACTCTTGACAAATCTACAGAATCAAAATTTTTATTGTTCTTAATAACGCCTAAACTGTTTCCTGCTAGATCCGTAATCTCAATTTTAGCTGCAATATCACTAAATACCTGAATATTTTTATTACTGGTAAATGTCACTCTAGTAATATTAGGCTTTTCCGTTTGGCCCTGTTGAGTTTGCGGAGCATCAGCCCTAACAATATTACTTTGACTACCAAATCCTAATAAAGTAGCTCCAATCATCACCGAAGCTGCACCAATCGTAAGCTTTCTAATAGAAAAGATTTGTTTTTTGTCTCCTCTAAACATAATTTCTCCTTTTCAAATATATAATTCCTATATTCATATGAAAGCACTTTCACCCCCCCAATTGCAATCATAATTTTGACATAATAAAAACCTCGAAATTCTTGTCCGAATTTCGGGGTTCATATCAGGTTGATCGTTTTTTAATTTATCCGGTTTATGGGCGTTAACATAGTCAGCAAATGTTTTTAAAAGTTCTTCGGTTTGTTCGACCGAGAGGTTATTAGCTTGAAAGTACTTTTCTAATAAAGCCCCTTTTTTAATTAATCGGCGAGAACGTGCTTTGCGGGCTTGCCGATTTTCATAGTATTTAGATTGCCGTAATTTAAAATCTTCCCGCTCAATTTTTTGTTTTAAACGCGCTTGCTGCTCGACTAGTTTTTCATATTGATTAGACATGGAATTTCCCCATCTCGTATGGCTAATGATCTACGGGCTTTACCTTTAAAAATTCAGAAAATTGCTTGGCTAAAAGCTTAATCTGATCGTTAGACAAATTAGCATAATATAAATTGGCTTGACTGATGATTTGTTTACCTATCCGTTTTGTTCAATCTTATTTTTTTCGTCCTTAATTTTTTGATTAAGGGCTTTTAATTTAGCTTCTTGTTTCTCTAAGTTACTTTGAGACATAGCGATCCCTCCAATCATATTAGAAATAATAACCGGCACTATATCATAAGGGAAACGTTAAGTCAAAGTATAAAATTTGAAATAGCGAAGCGGAAGGCATACACTGAAATTAAATTCATGGGAATCAGTTGACCGATTAAAACGAGGTCAATGCGCACTTACGCCCTTGACACTTGTCAAGGGTAGATTTAATCCTCATTTTGATGGGGATTATTTGTATTAGAAGGCTAGCGCCAACGATCAAAGACCTAGAGCTAAATCTCAAATTTGATCAATCACATTGCGAAGGATCCAATGACTATAAGCAAGACGAGCACTGGTAGTTATCACCCAGGGGTGATTAATTTCAAAAATTTGAATTTCAGTTGCTAAGTAAAGTGGGGTCTTGCCATGATTAAAAGCAAAAACGGGTTGTGGAAAATCAGGCTTACTAGCAACTTGATGAACACTTTAACGAGAGTTCATCTGCCAACGAATTTTTAAATCTTCACGCGACAATAATTTTGGCAGGTGTGTTTTTTCAATTTGAGCTTGTTGTTGCAACTTTTGTGTAAATGCTTGTTTAATCTTGTTTTGGTGCCAATCATCAAACAGCTCGTACTTGTTGGTTTCAAAATATAAATCCATAAAAACACCACCCTAACCAAAATCAATTTGATCCAGCATCGTTTCGGTACTAGCCTGGTCTAAGCCTAAATAAGCTAAAGTCATTGCCTCACTGGAATGATTGAGTAAATTCATGACTAAGCCAATATTATAATTTGATTGCGTGTAAACGCGATAAGCACCGGTTTTGCGCATAGTGTGGGTACCAAGGTAATTATTAATACTTAAAAGATCACCGACTTTGCTCATGATTTTATAGAACTGTTTTTCCGTAATATGCCGTTCTGGGTGTTGAATGGACGGAAAGAGCCATTCAGATTCTAGTTTATGGTCAAGCAGCCATTGACGATACAATAAAAGCTCTGTTTGAACTGGTTTAAGGTACAAGGTATTAGGCTTGCCTGTTTTTCGGTCGTGAATGAATGCATTTTGTTTAATGGAGCCTTCCGGATTAAAGATATCTGCTTGTTTTAGGCACATAACGTCACTGACTCTTAGTAGCGTAGCTTTCCCAACCTGAAAAATTGTATAGTTACGCCTGCCAGCTTTGAAGTTGTTGAGTAAGGTATCTTGTACCTCTTTGAGAATATTCGAATCTTTGATGGGTAGGACAATTTGTTGCATAAGCTGTTAGTTCCTTTACTTTAAAATTAATTTAGTTGCAGAAAACCTAAAAACCGAATATTATAGTGTAGTACGATGGTAAACTTAAAGGAGGCGAATTAGAATGAGTAATACTATTATTAAAAACAAGACAATTTCAACTCGTGTAACATCTGACATTAGTGAACGGGCTAAAGCTAATCTAGCAAAACAAGGGCTAACCGTTTCTGAGTATATACGCTTATCGTTAGTTAAAGCGGCCAATAATGAAGTTCGATTGGTCAGCTTTTTAGATTCTCCGGAAGCCTCAGCAGCTAAAAAAGAAGCAGAAACAGGGCAGGTCAAAAATATTGGTTCGTTGACTGACTTTGAAGATTGGATCGATAAGTTAGATGCAAATTAACATGACCAAAGTCGTTGATGAACAAGTTCAAGCTTTCCAGCAACGGCGACTGCCTTCGCAATATGCGGCCATCTTCTTAGATGCCAATTACCTGCCTTTAAAGCGGGACACCGTCCAAAAAGAAGCGGTTCATTGTATTCAACCAACTTGATTGCGAACTTTAACAAGCATCTCAAACGCAACCCCAACCACAAAGAACAATTTCCAACGGAAGATTCACTGAATCGATTCCTGGTTTCTCAGTTTAATGTCTACAACGAGAAGTCCATGAAGCGAATCCATCGCGGATTCAACGGACTTCAGGACACCCTGGAATCATCCTTTACTTAAATTAACTACATATTATATGTACGTAGGTATTTAATTTACACAAGATTCTTGACGATATCCATATTTACTCAATAGATTAATATCAAATGGTGAAAATCAACGAAAAAAGGAGATCTATCAAGCGATCTCCTGCCCAATAAATCTCCTCTTACATAAAGTTATTTATGAACACTGATTTAAGCTAAGCTGCCGATATCACAATCTCACCATCCGCTAAATCAGCCTTCAAGTTTTTGACATCTAAGTGGTCAAGGTAGAAATCCGTTACCTTATCACGAATTTGTTGTTCAATTACTCGCCGTAATGGCCGCGCACCCATTGCTTCATCATAGCCTTGTTCCATCAGCCAATCTTTGGCCGCTTTAGTTACCTCAAGTTTGATGGATTTTTTGGCTAACGTTTTTTGTAAATCCGCCAACATCAAATCGACAATTTGACTTAAGTCTTGCTTAGTCAGATGTGAAAATTCCACGATTCCATTAAAACGGTTCAGAAATTCTGGGCGGAAAAATGGTGCTAACTTATCCATTAATGACTGATCTCGTTGCTTGTCACCACTTAATGCTTCATTACCAAAGCCAGCATTAGAAGTAGCAATAATAATCGTATTTTTGAAATTAATGACATTGCCTTGTCCATCCGTTAAGCGCCCATCATCCATCACTTGTAATAGTAACGTTAATACTTGTGGATCAGCCTTTTCAATTTCATCTAATAATACAATGGAATATGGATTACGCCGAACCCGTTCAGTTAGAGTATTAGCATTATCTTCATAGCCTACGTATCCAGCCGAGGTACCAATTAATTTCGACACAGCTGTACGATCAGCATATTCACTCATATCTAGCCGAATAATCGCATTTTCATTTCCAAACATATCTAAGGCTAATTGCTTAGCTAATTCAGTCTTTCCTACGCCAGTTGGGCCCACAAACAGAAAACTTCCAATCGGCTGATCACCCTCTGAAAAGCCCGCACGGTTACGCCGAATTGCTTTTTCTACCATTTCAACCGCTTCATCTTGACCAATTACCTTACTTTTCAGACGCTTATCAAGATTTTTCAAATGCTCAATATCATTAGCGCCCATATCAGAAACTGGTATACCAGTTAAACGTTCAACCGATTGTGCCACATCATCAATCGTGGCAGTGATTTTTTCTTTTTGATCCGTTTCTTTAATTTTTTGCTTGGTTTCCTCGATCGACTTCTTGATATCAGCGGCTTTTTTAAAGTCCTCCGATTTAACGGCGGCCTCCTTAGCTGCCTCTAATTTTTTAACGCGTTGATCCAATGTCTCAACATCAGTTTGAGAATTTTTAGCCGCTAAATGAGCCGCAGTCATGTCGATCAAATCGATAGCTTTATCTGGCAAAGTGCGTTGTGGTATATATTGGATTGAATAATCCACAGCCGCCTTCAAAACATCATCTGGTAATACAACATGATGATGTTTTTCGTACAGCTTTTTAACACCTTGTAATATACGTAAAGTGTCAGCTGCAGTCGGTTCATTAATCACAACATCATTGAATCGCCGTGCCAAAGCCGCATTTTTCAAAATAGTATTGCGATATTCATCTTGTGTCGTAGCCCCGATTACAGTCAGCTCGCCACGTGACAAAGCAGGTTTAATGATATCAGCCAATCCCTTGCCACCGTCTTCACCACCAGTGGCACCCGTGCCGATAATCTGATGAATTTCATCGAAGAATAGAATAATATTACCAGCTGCTTTAACTTCCTTTACCAGCTGTTTAATATTCTCTTCAAAAGAACCGCGATATTGAGTTCCTGCTTCCAAAGACGATAAATCAATCGAATAGATTTCTTTATCTTGAATCGTTTCTGGAACTTTACCAGCCACAATTGCTTGTGCCAGACCTTCGACGACTGCAGTTTTACCTACACCGGCATCACCAACTAAGATTGGATTATTTTTCGTCCTACGACTCAAAATTTCTGCAGTTTCTTGAATCTCATTCTCACGTCCAATCACTGGATCTAGTAATCCATCACGAGCCTGTTCCGTCAAATTAGTCCCTAACTTTTCTAAAATCCCCCTTTTTTAACAGCCTGTTTACCATCTTTAGATACTTCTATTGTTTTATTATTTTGGGGTAGCTTACCAGTTGCTCGGTATTGAGCAAACTCATCCGGTGTCAACGATTTTCCATTAACTAAGTACCGTGACTAAGTACCGTGCACGCTCCGAATTTTGATTATCCATGCGCCGAAATAATTGATTGAAAACATCATCCATATCATTGTTGAAAAAAGGATCATTTTCGTAGAAATTCGCCATAGTACAACACCTCCATAAAAATTTACACGTGTAACTTAGTGACCATAATATCCCTTAAAACTTCGTCTGATTGTATCACGATTTTTATGTATCATTAAGTAAAGTGCTTATCGGTGTATTAAACGAGATACTTTGAAATACCATTACAACAAACCCTTTCAGGATAAATTGCCGTTAATTAGTATATCAAAATATAATATGTGGTAGATTGCAAATTTAATCCGAATTTTTGGACAAATTTGTCAGCATAACCTGATACGGTGTTTGCCAGTCGAGTATTTTAAGCGGTCGCTGGTTAATTTGGAGTAACGTAGTCGTTAAATCTTGAGCACTAATGTGCTCAAAACGAGTCCCTTTAGGATAAAAATAACGTAAATTCCGATTAAAGCGTTCATTACTACCACGTTCAGCTGGCGTATAAGCATGGCAGTTGTTTGTGGCAGAATGAATATACACAAGATTGCACTGCAAAAGTACACAACTTAGAAATTGTACAGGAAAGGCTTAGAAAATAAAAAAAGCCATTGCTGGCGTCCTAGGTTTCCTCTAAAGTTATAGTTACCATACTTTAACTTGGAGGTAGAAAGGCTTGCTTACAATGACCGATATTAATACTATCAGAAATTTACGAAATAATCACGATAAATCAATTAATCGCATCAGAAAAGAATTAAATATTAATTGGCGCACGGCAAAACGCTATGCTGATACAGATCTTTTTCCTAAAGAAACTCATAAGAAAAAGAGTGGCATGATGTATGTTGAAAAATGGGGTTCCATTGTTGACCACTGGCTTTCGAAGGACTCAAGGCTTCCCAGAAAAAAGCGGCGTACCAATCTTGCTTTGTTTCAAGAATTACAGAATCTTCAGTTTCCTGGATCTTATCGAACTCTCTGTGCCTTTATTCAATAATGGAAAGCAACACACTACAATGAATTTAAAGAAGATCAAGGCTTTGAAAGATTGGAACATCCACCAGCTGAAGCTCAGTTGGATTTTGGAACAATGGAGGTGGTTTATCAGGGAGCTTTTAAGGATATTAAAATACTAGTTTTAACATTTCCTTTTAGTAATACCGGATTTGCAGTAGCTTTACCAGCTGAGAATCAAGAATGCCTTTTAGAAGGAATGAAGATGCTATTCAAACAAGCTGGTGGAGTTCCAAGAAAAATACGAATTGATAATATGTCCACTGCTGTGGTACAACGAAAATCAAAATTCAAACCTGCGGTTTTAACTGATGGTTTTCAACAATTTGTTAATCATTATGGTTTTGAAACTCAAATTTGTAATCCTCGAAGCGGTAATGAAAAAGGAAGTGTTGAAAATAAAGTTGGCTATATTCGCTATAATTTTTTGGTAACTAGTCCAATTATGAAGGACTTTGATACTTTAAATCATGACCTTGAGATTCAATTAATTCAAGATCGTAAACGCATGCATTATGAAAAAGGCAAGAGTATCGAAGAATTGTGGATTGAGGAAAAAGGAGAATTGCTTCAATTGCCAGATGTCGATTATCCCGTTTTTAAAGAAATTGAAGTCAGTGCCAATAAATACAACGAAATTCTTTTAGATAAGACTCGTATCCATGTTCCCCATTCTCGTAATTATTCTGTTATTTATGCTGTTCTTCGATCTGAATCTTATCAATTAGTTAGTAGTGATGGCGAAATTATAGCTGAAGGTCCAAGACCCTATATGAATAAAAAAAGAATAATTGATTGGAAAGTAATTTTATCAGATTGGCGTAATAAATTATCAACTATGCACTATTCTCGCTACTGGAAATATTTACCAGAACGAATAAAGCTTTGCCAAAGTCTGCTGAAAGTACTGAAAATGGTAACCAGATCGAGATTCAATAATTTGTCATAATAAATGGGTTACGCATACCATTTAAAATAAGCGCACGAACTCATCAAAGCTGGCACGCTTATTTTTTTCTAAATTAAATGGGCCTCTTCCAAAAGCTCCTTAATCCAAGTTTTTTCTACCTTCTTCAAGCCTAATTTTCGAATCGGCTTTGGTAATGGTAGGTCAATTTCTTCGAGTTTTTTCTTGTCGTTCATATAATATACCGATTTCAGCAACTCACGAATATCATAAACTGAGCCAAATACCTCTGGAACCCCTCGTTCAATATTTAAGAGCGTATAGACAGATTCCATAGCTGTTCTAACCGAATATTCCGTTGTAAAAACCGTATCTCGAGATGGTGATTCAGCAAAATTCCCAATAAAGGCTAAATTAACCGATCCAACCGGCACCACTTTTGGTCGATCACCCTTAGCTCTGGGCATAAAATAACTGGTAATAAACGGCATATAGACTGGTACTACATTGATATACTCCTGACTTGAAAGTTGATCGATCTTGCTCTCCGGAACGCCTATATGATAAAGAAACTCTTCAGCAATTTCTTTTCCTGAACAATTTTCAATTGGTTTTCGAATGTAATTCCCATCGACATCTGAATACAATCCATAGATCCAAACGATGGTTTGATTTGGCTTTTGTTCTTTAAAATGAGGTTGCCGATGAACCGCAAAACTCATCATCCAATTAGAATCAGTGACTGTAATAATCCCGCCCGAATTGATTTTGTGGGCATGCAGATCCCGTTTGGTTAATCGTTCAATGTAAGGGTCCAACTCGTCGTTTTCAATCGTTGCCGTTGCGGACACAAACCAACTCTTCTTCGGCAAGTTCTGATAGAAGACTTTAGGATGACCAAAATCATCAGATTGAGCTGCCAAATTTTCCCACAGCATCCATGAACCACCCGGTTGATCAGTAATCGGCGCCGGTTTATCATGACTACCATAGGTTGAACTTTCCGTAATTGATCCATTGGTGACAAATACCAAATCATTTGGCGTTAACGTCACGGTTTGTTTTTGACCACTAACGGTGAGTAACAATTTCCTGGCAACTTTCTGGTTTCCTTCTAAATCAACCAAAACGTTATCAACCGTTGTCTCAAATTGGACATCGACATGGTGATCGGTTAAATAAGCCATTAACGGTTTAACCATCGATTCGTACTGATTGTATTTATTGAATTTCAGTGCCGTGAAATCCGGCAAGCCATCAATGTGATGAATGAATCTCATCACATAACGTCTCATTTCAACAGCTGAATGCCACTTTTCAAAGGCAAACATGGTTGACCAGTACACCCAAAAGTTACTCTCAAAAAACGCATCAGAGAAAAATTCTCGAATGGTTTCGGTACCCAATTTTTCTTCCGGCGTCAATACCAACTTGATTAGTTCTTTTGAGGTCTTACCAAGCGTGTACTGACCATCGTCTGGAACCTCATTACCACGATTATAGATTAAACGGCAATTAGAAGAATTCGGATCATCTTTATCCAGCCAATAATATTCGTCCAAGTACGAAGCACCTTTAATTTCAAGAGATGGGATGGACCGATACAAATCCCACAAACATTCGAAATGATCTTCCATTTCTCGTCCACCACGGGTTACAAAGCCAACATTGGGCCGATCTGTGCCATCCAAAGAACCGCCAGCTACCGGTAATTCTTCATAGATATGGATTTTTTCACCGGCCATCTGCCCATCACGAATTAGAAAAGCTGCAGCAGCTAAACCAGCCAGCCCCGAGCCGACAATATAAGCCGACTTCTTCTCGACGTCTTTAGGTTTTCGGGGCGTTGCAAACGCCTCATAATTTCCTTTACTATAATACACGAGAAAGACCTCCTCATTTTAAAACAGAGAATCAATCAACTTGAACTACGCGATAAATGAATTTATCTTTACGTTTGTTATTATCTTATTCTTAATAGGCCAACTATTCAAGCTTTAAGCATCTCTGTTTTGATTGCGCCATCATAAATTGTCCTGATTCAATCTATTACAAAAGCGTCAACCAATTTGGTTAACACAACTTATTAAATGTAAAACACATTCTTAATGTCTCCTGAATAACCATCTTTTAGCATTAGGTCGCCTTTTAGACGGCTTTTTGATTATAATGGATGCAGTGGTTTTGTTGGAATTTTAGAAAAAAGTTGGTTCTGAAAACTTAGAGGCGAATCATTCATGTATAAAAAGTTAAACTCGATGCAAATTTCTTTAGATGATTTTGGTCAACCGGCTGGTATGCATCTTTCACCAAACAATCGTTGGGTGCAAAAAGCCGCCGCAATTCCTTGGCGCACGTTGGAGAAAGATTACGCCAAGCTTTTTCCGGCGCATACTGGTAACGTTGCTAAAACCTTTCGCATGGCATTTGGCGCGCTGATCATTCAAACCAAATACCATTATTCCGATGAAGAATTGGTCCAACAGATTCAAGAGACACCCTATCTGCAATACTTTATTGGCTTGCCCAAATACACCGAAGAACCGCCTTTCGATCCCTCAACGATCGTTTGGTTTCGTAAACGACTGCCAATTGATCAGTTAGCGGCCATCAATGAACAGATCATTGCCTTCAACCAACGGCGACTAGCCGCCAATTCAGATCAAGCAAAGGGTTCTGAGCACCCAAAAGCTGACCGCCCGGATGCGGCCAATCCGCAAGGATTGCCTAATCGGGGCACCTTAACTCTGGACGCAACCTGTGCCCCGGCAAATGTGGCTTATCCTCAAGACATCAATCTCTTGAATCAGACCCGCCAGCACTGTGAAAAAATCATCGACGCCCTTTATAAAACCGGTGCGTTGACGCGGCGACCGCGCATTTACCGTCAAAAGGCTCATAAAGACTACTTGGCGTTCGCTAAAACCAAACGGCGATCAACCAAGAAACGCCGCCGCGCTATTCGAAAGCAACTTCAGTATATCCGTCGGGATCGCAAAATCATTCATCAGGTGATCACTCAAGGGACCCAGTTAACTCAGCGCCAGGCGCAGATTTTCGACATCTGTGAGCAGATTTACCAACAACAGCACGCCATGTATGTCCAAAAGACCCATCGAATTGGGCAGCGGATTGTCAGTTTTCAACAGCCTTATGTTCGGCCGATCATCCGAGGAAAAGTTAAGAACCCCACCGAGTTTGGTCCCAAGATTGATGTTAGTAATAGTGACGGTCTCTTACGGATTGAACGCTACAGCTATGAAGCCTTCAATGAATCGAAAGATTTAATCATGGTCATTGAGCGTTATCACCAGCGCACTGGTGTGTATCCACAACGAGTGCTGGTTGATCAAATTTACCGAACGCGGGAAAATCGCCTTTACTGCCACGACAAGCACATTCGGATCAGCGGTCCCAAGTTGGGCCGGCAAGCGAAACACGATCAACAAAATCTAAAAGTTGAACATCAAGACGAACGTGATCGGACGCAAATCGAGCGCGACTTCAGCCTCTCTAAGCGTTGTTATTCTTTGGGAGGACTAAAAACCAAGCTGACAAACACCAATCTCACGCAGGTCGGGCTGTCAATTCTCTGTGTTAATTTAGACCGGCTCCAGCGCGTTGTTTTGGTATGCCTATTTTTCGAAAAACGGTCTCTCACCAGTGATTTGACCGCCTGAAAGTACATAATATTCAGTGGATTCGTATAAAATACTACCAGCATTAACTATTACGGTTATTCAGGAGACACTAATTATATCAACCATAAAAAGCTACCTAAGTAATTGATATGAACCCTAAATTATCTATTCCAAATTATTCTTCTTCAGCAAATTGCTTTGCCGTTTCCAGTGCCAACTTCATCATGTCCGTAAAGCTAGTTTCACGCTCTTCTGCGGTGGTTGCTTCACCAGTAATATTATTATTCGAAACTGTCAAAATACCCAGCGCGCGGCCATGATATTTAGCTGCAATCGTGTATAATGCTGGCAATTCTTCCTCAGCAGCCAAAATACCAAAGCTCGCCAATTTTTGCAAATCCTCTAAGCTGTAATCGTTGTAGAACCGATCTTCACCGATTGTATTACCTACATGGAAAGTTAACCCCATTCTTTCTGCTTCATGCACGGCTGCATCAAGCAATTCAAAGTTAGCAATTGGCGCAAAACCTACGCTCTTATCAAAAAAGCTATTAACAAATTCAGATTGACCACTGGATGCGCCCTCAGAAATCACAATGTCACGCACGTGAATATCTTTATTCAAACTGCCAGTCGTGCCAACCCTAATTAAATTCTGCACGTCAAAATAATTCATCAATTCAGTTGCATAAATTCCAATTGATGGCATCCCCATACCCGACGCTTGCACCGAAATCGGTACGCCTTGATAAGTTCCTGTATAGCCATAAGTACCGCGCACTTCGTTATAGCAAACTGGATCTTGTAAAAAATGGTCAGCAATAAACTTTGCACGTAACGGATCTCCCGGCAACAACACAGTTGGGGCAATTTGTCCTTTTTCAGCGTGAATATGTGGCGTCATTGTAAACTCCTTTGATAAAACTATTTTCTATAAGATTAATTCTAATGAAAGCGGATACAAAAAGATATAGTTTTTGTACAAAAAAAGATATTCCTGCATAGCAAGAATATCTTTTTCTAATTACACGTATTTATTATTCGTGCTTCTTGGTAAAGTTAACCACTGTTTCCAGTGACAAGTTCATCATGTCCTTGAAGCCAGTTTGACGCTCTTCTGGCGTAGTAGCTTCACCAGTGACGATGTTGTCAGATACAGTCAAAATACCTAATGCACGACGGTGATACTTAGCAGCAATCGTGTACAATGCTGGAATTTCCATTTCACAAGCTAAGATGCCAAAGCTTGCCAAGTACTTAACTTGCTCTGGAGTGTAATCGTTGTAGAAACGGTCTTCACCTAAAGCATTACCAACGTGGTAGCGCAAATTCATAGCTTGAGCTTGGTGAACAGTTTCATCCAACAAATCAAAGTTGGCAATTGGCGCAAAGTTAACTGTCTTGTCGAAGAAACTGTTAACATAGCCGGATTGACCACTTGAAGCACCTTCAGCAATTACAATATCACGCACGTGAACATCTGGTGCAATCGTACCAGCAGTCCCGATTCTAATTAAGTTTTGAACGTCAAAGAACTTAATTAATTCAGTTGCATAGATACCAATTGATGGCATTCCCATCCCAGTTGCTTGAACTGAAACTGGAGTACCCTTGTAAGTACCAGTGTAGCCAAAAGCATTACGAACAGTATTGTAACGCTTAACGTCTTCTAAAAAGTTATCAGCAATAAACTTTGCACGTAATGGGTCGCCTGGCAACAAAACTGTTGAAGCAATTTCGCCTTTTTCAGCATTAATGTGTGGTGTACTCATAGATTTACGCTCCTTAATTTAACTTGTCTAACAAGCTGTGACCATATTTGCCTTGTTTTACGCCAAAGTTGTCCAAAACAGTTGCGCCAAGGTTAGCAAAAGTGTCACCAACGCCTAATGATTTACCGCCTGGCAAACCTGGGCTGTACATCAAAATTGGGGTGTATTCACGGGTGTGGTCAGTACCGCGGTAGGATGGGTCGTTACCGTGGTCAGCAGTGATGAACATTAAGTCATCATCGTTCATCTTGCTCATCATTTCGCCGATCCGCTTATCTAATTCCATCAAAGCATCGCCGTCACCCTTAATGTTTCTCCGGTGGCCATACATAGCGTCAAAGTCAACTAAGTTAGTGAATGAGAAACCAGTGAAGTCACGGTCTAAGTTAGCGATCGTGTGGTCCATCCCATCCATGTTAGAAGTGGTGTGCCAGCCTTCAGTAATGCCTTGACCTGAGAATAAGTCGTTGATCTTGCCGACACCTAAAACATCGTAACCTGCATCCTTTAAGCGATCCAAGTCAGTGGTGTCAATTGGTGGCAAAGTGAAGTCGTGACGGTCTGAAGTCCGGGTAAAGTGTTCTGGGTCCGTGTAAACGTATGGACGAGCAATAATCCGGCCAACCTTGTAAGGAATAGTAATCTTACGTGCGTATTCACAAATCCGGTACAGTTCCTTCAATGGAATAATGTCAGTGTTAGCAGCAATTTGCAGAACTGAGTCGCCTGAAGTATAAACGATCAAGGCACCAGTCTTCTTTTGTTCTTCGCCGTAGTCGCGAATAGCGTCAGTTCCTGAGTATGGCTTGTTTAAGATAACTTTACGGCCAGAAAATTCTTCCAGCTTGTTGATAATGTCATCTGGGAAGCCATTAGGGAAGTAGCCAACTGGTTCGATCATTGGCAGGCCCATCATTTCCCAGTGACCTTCCATTGAGTCGTTACCGCTTGATAATTCGTGAGCCTTGCCGAAGTAACCAATAGCAGGATCTGCAACTGGTACACCTTTAATTGGGTTCTCAGGACGAATGTTTGATAAACCTAATTTGCCCATGTTTGGCAGACTAAAGTCACCTGGGTACTTTTCACCAATGTGGCCTAAAGTGTCACAACCTAAGTCATCAAACTTATCAGCATCTGGACCTTCACCGATACCGATTGAGTCCATTACAATCCCGAAAACACGCTTAAATTTCTTATATTTTCTATCAGCCATCTGTAATCTAGTTCTCCTTACCAATAATCTTGACGCCAGCACTTGCTCCTAGCCGAGTAGCCCCATTGGCAATCATTTCCATTGCATCGTCTTTAGTGTGAATGCCGCCAGCAGCTTTAACTTCCAAGCGGTCGCCGACAGTTTGCTTCATAAGCTTAACATCTTCGGCCTTCGCACCCCATTTAGCAAAACCAGTTGAGGTTTTAACAAAATCGGCGCCAGCTTGTTCAGCAATTTGGCAAGCTTTCACAATTTGGTCATTGCTTAAAAAGCAATTTTCTAAAATAACCTTCAATTTTGCATTACCGGCGTGAGCAGCTTCGGCAACAGCCTTTTCATCTGCTAAGACTGTGTCGTAATGACCAGCTAAGAGTTCGCCGATATTCTCAACCATATCGCATTCATCAGCCCCATCAGCAATTGCTTGCTTAGTTTCAGCAACTTTTGAAGCAGTGCTAGTTGCTCCCAATGGGAAGCCAATGACTGTTACTACATTGACATCAGAGTCTTTTAAAGCCTGCGCGCACTTTTTAACCCAATATGGGTTAACACAAACAGAGGCAAAATGATATTCCTTGGCTTCTGCCAACAGTTTATCAATCTCTGCTTCGGTTGCATCAGGCTTGAGCATCGTATGGTCAATATATTTCGCTAATGGCTTAGTTAATTCAACCATTTTCAAAAACTCCTTTTACCTTTAATTACAGTGGATGTAACCATTTTCAGTTTAAATCATTCACGCTAAGAAAGAAATATTTTGCACAAAAAAAGACCGATTTTTAAAAAATCGGTCGTATGAGGCATATAGTATTTCAAATACATACTACATGTAGACCCGCATATTCACAGTAGCAAGTCTACCGTCAGCACTTCCCGTGCTTTGCGTTGAGGCCAGACGTCCTCGGTCAAATCCAACGCATCTCGCGTTTTCCTCGACTCGTCGCAATTGATAATTATAGCCGCTTCCAATGCTTTTGACAATATTTGCTGGCCCGGCTCAATAATTCACTGCCAAGCTGTGCAAGCATGAAGCCCATCGCAATTGCCGCAGTGACAATCGCCACCCGAATAATCAAACCTTCAGCTTTGACAAATTCGCCCATGACTAGCGCGCGAATTGCTAAATAGGCTGGCACGCCCGGGACCAGTGGGACAATCCCCGGAATATTAAACAAGGTAACCGGACATTTTTTAATTCTGGCAAAAATCATGCCGAGAATGCCAACCAGCAAAGTGCCGCAGAAATTGGATACCATATTGCCAAAACCGGCCCGGTGCAAGAACCAGTAAACCATCCAGCCAGCGGCCCCGCTCCAGCCGCAAGCAAGCAAAACCCGGTGTGGCACATTGATTAGCAGAGCAAAACTAATTGCCGACAAAAATGAAAAAACAAAATTAATTAAGATTTGCAGCCAAATATTCATTGCTACTGACCCAAAAATTTCATAACTAAACCAACGCCGCTGCCTAAAGCTACCGCCGTTAAAATTGCTTCCACACTGCGGGCAATGCCAGAAATTAAATCACCACTGAACAAGTCTCGCAAAGCATTGACTAAAGCCACTCCTGGCACGAATGTCATCAATGAGCCAATTAAAATATTGTCTGGTTTAAGAATTGGAAAGAGATGGTGTAAACCAATCGCTACTGCCGCCATGGCAATTGCTGCCAGCATTTCCGATAAAAAGCGAATTTTTGATAGTCGTTTGGCCCCATCAAAAGCTAATAATCCAACCATCCCAACCAGTGCGGCTGCGGGAAAATCTGGCCAATCGTATTGCCCGGTAAACAATACCATCAAGGTCGAACTTAAAACTGCCGCCCCGATTAATTGGATCCACAGCGGGAATGACGGTGTCATAATTGCCACTACATTGAGGCGTTCTTGCAATTCGTACAAGCTTAGTTTTTTAGCAGCAAATTCACGCGACAATTCATTAACCTGCGCCACTAATTCCAAATTAATATTACGCTCGCGGACTTGTTTAAGCTGAGCGTAGGCCCCACCATCAAGGCTAATGAACACCCCAGTTGGACCGCCAAAAACCCGTGGATCTTTAATGCCAGCATTTTTAGCAATGCGCATCATCGTATCTTCAACTCGGTACATTTCGCTGCCGCCAGCAATCATTAACCGGCCAGCAGTTAAACAAGTATCAATTACAATTTGCATATATTCATGCGAGTAGCTTGCTGGTACATCTTTCATTGCTAGTTATCCTCAGTTTGATTCATTTTTTCAATATCGATAGTTTTATCGATCCAATCGCCGGCAAAAAAGTCGCGCTCGTGGCTAACGACAATTACGCCGCCAGGAAAATTGATAATCGCCTGGCGCAAGACATCTTTCGTATCATTATCCAAGTGGTTAGTCGGCTCGTCCAAAAACAGTAAATTAGCCGGCTCAAGCTGCCATTTAGCCAGCTTAACTTTTTCTTGTTCTCCACCCGAAAGCGACTTAAGCGCACTCATCGCCTGCTGACTAGTTAAGCCCATGCGAGCTAGTGCTTGCCGAAACTGACGCGGTTTAATTTGTTCAAAACAATCCTGCAAATATTGTAGCGGAGTCATATTTTTATTCGGCCAAACTAGATCTTGCTGGAAGTAGGTCATTTTTACCGTTGTTGACAGTTCAAAATCACCAGCAACTGGCGTTAGCTGCCCCAGCAAAGTTTTAAGCAAGGTCGTTTTCCCGATTCCATTAAAACCAGTCACTGCTACTTTTTCATTGGCACCAACCGAAAAGTTAAACGCATGCTTTACTAATGGCTTTCCCTGGTAACCAATCACTAGGTCCCGCGTTTCCAGCAGCAAATTAGAAGCAGTATCAACATATGGGAATTCAAAATGGGCATGGTGATCATGCTGCGGAATAGTCAACCGATCCATCCGGGCTAATTGTTTTTCACGCGAGCGTGCACTTTTTGCTCGTGACCCAGCCTTATTCTTGCGAATATATGCTTCTGTTTTAGCAATTTTACGCTGCTGATTAGCATAGGCTTTCAAATAAGTTTGCCGATCAGCTTCTTTTTGCTTCATCGCTTGCTTTAGGGTGCCGGTATAGCGTTTAATTCGGCCAAAATCAATATCTAAAATACAATTGGCGATTCGGCCCAAGAAATCATAGTCGTGTGAAACAACGATAAAGGTGCCTTTAAAATCATTTAGATAATCAACTAGCCAATCAATATGATTTACGTCCAGATAGTTAGTCGGCTCGTCTAAAATCAACACTTGCGGCTGCTGCAGGAGCAATTTCCCTAAAATTAATTTCGACCGCTGACCACCTGATAATTTAGCGACATCACGGCCAAGTCCTAATTCCATTAAGCCTAGGCCTGTTGCCACTTGTTCAATTTTAGTCTGCAGATCGTAAAAGCCGGCTTCTTCAAGAGCGGTTTGCACCTTGCCAGCCTTTTCCAGCAGTGCTTCATCCCCAGTTTGGGCATAGTCTGCGTATAACTGGTTCAATCTTTTTTCATCAGCATATAAGCTGGCAAAAGCTGACTGCAAAAATTCCTGCATGCTCATTCCCGGTACTAGGTGCGCATACTGGTCCAAGTAGCCAACTTTAAGCTTGGGCTGCCACTTAATTATGCCTTCATCCTGAATCATTTTACCGGTCAATATTTTGACCAAGGTCGACTTCCCCACCCCATTTTGTCCAGTCACGCCTAAGTGATCATTACGATTCAAGACAAAAGATGCATCATCATATAAAGTTTTTTCATCAAAAGTTTGCGTTAAATGTTTAACGGTCAGCAAACTCAATCTGTCTTCTCCTCCTTATCTAATGGGTGTGCGCGTTCAAATTTTTGTAAAGCATCCAAGACGCGTGGCCAATCACGTTTCGGAATAATTAAACTCAGTTGATTATGATAAATGGGAAAATCGCTCGCCCGCATCCCGGTAATTTTAGCTAAATCAGTATCTTGTAAATGATATTTTGCCACAATCCGTTTAATTTCAGCTGAAGCATGCCCGCGGAAATACGCCAAGATAAAACATAGCAGCGCGATTACACCAGCAATTAAAATTGACATTTGCAGGTTTAAATGAAAACTGCGCTTGGCAATAAAAAAGCCTGCAATAAAAGACACAATAGCTGAGAAAATTCCATAAATCACTGGAAAAAGTCGTTTTTTAATATTTTTATTCGGTTTCATTATTACACCTAGATTACACGAAAGTGACAGGTAACTATCTAATTGTAAATTGTCCTTTAACTGCCTGCAACATTGATTACTTATAATAGATGACTGTAATTTGAAAATTAACGAATAATCATTATTAACAAGTAAGGAGTAAGAATGACTAATTCATTAGTTAAGAGAATTATTGTTTCAATGACTATTTTACTGACAGCAGGGAGTCTGCTCACTGCAACGCCAGTTTTAGCCGCTACTAATTCAGATAGCGAACTCAAAGTTTCAAAAGAACTAGTTAAAGATACTTTGAAACCTCAATCCATTGAACAAGCTTTTACTGCTAAAGAAAAAGCTAAAGCTACCCAAGAAAAATTGAATGAAATTAAGGCCGAACAAAACCGGCTTGATCAAATCGCTGCCCAAGAACAAAGAGCAGCTCAAGCCAAGGCCCAAGCTGCTCAAAAACAAACTAATCAGCAAAGCAACGTTAGTGGTGTTAACAAAGGCACCTTTAAGTTAAGTTTTTACGATCCTGCTGTTTTAGGATCCAACTTAGGCTACGGCGGCGTTGCTGCTAACTTAAGCGTCTTTCCTAAAGGCACTCGTTTAAAAATCACTTTATCAGACGGAACTGTTTGGTACCGGACTGTCAACGATACTGGTACTTTTGCGGCAAGCAACCCACGTCAATTAGATGTTGCTATGCCTAACAGCCAAGTGCCAGCAGCTGGTATTTTATACGCCACTGTCGAAGTTTTAAGCTAAGATAATTGAAATTTAACCAACACAAAAAGCATCGCTTGCTGCGATGCTTTTTTAATTACCATACCATGGACGGTGAGAATGCCGACTGTAAACCACATAATTTTCAAAGGCGGTTGGGTCTGACCATTTCAAATGATGCTTACGATTTAACCGATTTTGCCGCGTTTCTTGATTATGAAGCGTTTCTTTAGTTAAACCTAAGCCCGCCCTTACTCGGTCTGATATACGCTGCAATTCCTTGGTTTGTGCAACCTGCATTGCTGCACCGCCAATCCAAGCGTCATGACCATGAATATAATCGCTAGAAATATTGCTAGCACAGCTCCGGTAATTTGTTGCTAGCCCCATCATATCGTCAAAACTCATATTCGTTTTAACGTTTTGCGAAAAGGCTTTTAAAATTGCCCGATAATTATTCAAAGACTTAATCGACAATGCTTCATTCACGATTGCCAAAATAATCTGGCGCTGGCGAGCCTGCCGGCCATAATCACCTTTCGGGTCAGATTTACGCATACGAGCATAGTCCAAGGCTTGCTTACCGTTCAAATGCATTTTGCCTTTATGGAAACGAGTATTGTATGTGAAGCTAAACGGGACTTGCACATCAACTCCGCCTACAGCATCAACCAACTCACTGAGGGCTTTCATATTAACTTCCATATAATAATGCACTGGCACATTTAACAGCGCCTGTGTGGTCAGAATTGAGCCCTTGCTGCCGCAAAATTCATAGGCTGAGTTGATCCTGCCCATGTAATATTTATCGTGTTTATCACCTTTAACATCAACTAACAAGTCACGAGGAAGCGAGGTCAGCGTTGCTGATTTAGTCTGCGGATTAGCAGTAGCTAAAATCATCGTGTCTGAATTACCACGATCATGTCTGCCTTCAATTCCTTGATCAACCCCTAAAATAAGCACAGAAATTGGCTTTTTCTGGGCAACTTTGGCAGTTGGATGGCCAGTTGTAGCATGATAAGTTTTATTCACTGCTCCTTGAACAGAAAAATAAACGTGAGCGCCCCAAGACAGACTAAAGCACAGGATCAAAACCAGCCCTAACAGCAATCCGCGCCAACCTTTGCCTAAACGGTTGGTTAACTTGCGGGCCGTTAGAGCCGTATTTCTTGTTAATTTATGTCTGCGCCTCTGAGAATTCATGCAGCCACCTTCTACTACAATTACTATATAATAAGAATACTTTCCAATTTAGTCTGAAACAAGCATTAATAAGGAGAAAAAATGACAGTTCTAAAACGAGAACAGGTTCCTACGAATTTAACCTGGGATCTGACTAAAATATATCCAGATCAGGCGGCTTTGCAAGCAGATTTAACAAAGCTTAACCAACAAATTAATGATTTAGCATCTTTTTCTAAAACTGCAACAGATAACAGTCAGCAGTTTTTTAAAACGATTGGTCTATTTTTAGACGCTCAACGCCGCTTAGAAAAATTATACGCCTTCGCCTCTCTTGCCAGCGATACTGATACTGGTAATCAAGCCAATTTAGCACGCGTAAGCCAAATGCAGCAACTAGAAACCAGATTGGCTGCATCCGCTGCTTTTTTAGAACCAGCTATTATCAGTTTATCCGATCAACAATTGGATCACTTTATTAAACAAGAACCTGAACTAAAGCTTTATCGGCATTGGCTGTCAGCCATCCGTAGCAAAAAAGAGCACACTTTATCTCCGGCAGCAGAAAAACTGATTGCAGGTGCTAGTGACGCTTTGCAAGCTAGTACAAATACCTTCAACGTACTAGCTAATTCGGACCTGCAGCTGCCTTTTGTTGAAGATGAAAATGGTGACATGGTCCAGCTAACTGAAGGACTGTACGATAATCTCATTCAATCTAAGCAAGCTGATCTTAGAGATGGTGCATTTACTGCTCTTTTGGGCACGTATGAGCAATATGAAAACAGTTTTGCTTCTACTTTGAGCGGAACGGTCAAAGCTCATAATTATTTAGCACAAGTTCATCAATACCCTGATGCGCGTACGGCAGCTTTAGCGACAAATCATATTCCTGTCAAAGTCTATGATACTTTGGTTGAAACGGTACATAAAAACCTGCCTTTATTGCACAATTATGTTAGCCTGCGAAAACGACTCTTGCAGCTTACACAAGTTAAAATGTCTGATATGTACGTTCCGTTAATTGATTTACCAGCGATCACTTTATCCTACCAAGAAGCACAAGGCGAAGCACTTAAGGCTTTATCTGTTTTAGGCCCTGATTATCAAAAACAACTTAAGCATTTGTATCAAGGACGCATTATTGATGTTGTTGAATCAAAAGGCAAAGTAACTGGGGCATATTCTGGCGGATCATACGATACTGAACCTTACATTTTGCTCAACTGGGAAAACAATTTTGATTCATTATTTACGCTAGTTCATGAAAGTGGCCACTCAGTTCATAGTTTATACACCAACCAAACTCAGCCTTATGTTTATGGCAACTATCCAATTTTTGTGGCTGAAATTGCTTCAACAACTAATGAGAATTTACTAATTGAGTATCTACTCAAGACTACTAACAATCGCCAATTAAAGGCTTTCTTACTCAATTACTTCCTGGATTCATTTAAAGGAACCATCTTCAGACAGACACAGTTTGCTGAATTTGAAGAAAAAATTCATTTGGCTGATCAGAGAGGGACTGCTTTAACCGCTGATTACTTAGACAATGTCTATGACCGGCTCAATCAAACATATTATGGACCTGAAATTGAATTAGGGAGCTTAATTAAAGATGAATGGGCACGCATCCCGCATTTTTACTACAATTTCTACGTCTATCAGTATGCAACCGGTTTTGCTGCTGCCAGTGCACTGGCTCAAGGAATTATTAATCAAAAACCACATGCACTTAAACAATATTTAGGCTTCTTGAAAGCCGGCTCCAGCAACTATCCATTATCCATCATGCAAGAGGCTGGTGTTGATATGACACAAGCTGATTATCTGCAAGCAGCCTTTGATCTATTTAAAGAGCGTTTAGAAGAATTGAAACAATTGCTAAACTAAGCTTTTAAGCAAACAAAAAAAGCATTTCCAATTGGAAATGCTTTTTTAATCGAAATAAATCTTACCGAGAAGTTAAATGGCTTTAGTTAAAGCTGCAGCCAATAAACCACCTACAAGTGGACCACACATTGGAACCCAAGCGTAGTCCCAACGAGCTGAAGTCTTGTTTGGAACAGGCAGAACCGTGTAAGCAAACCGAGGACCCCAGTCACGGGCAGGGTTCATAGCGAATCCAGTAGTACCACCAAGGCCAACACCAATTACGAAGATTAAGAAGCCAACCAGTAATGGTGTTAAACCATCAGCAATCTTAGAACCCATGTGGAGTAATACGAATGCTAATGAGAAGGTGGCAATAACTTCTGACAGGAAGTTCCAGAATGGGCTGTTGATAGCTGGTAAAGTAGCGAAGTTACCAACAGTGTTGCCTTCTTCAGCACCCTTTGAAGCCTTGAAGTGTGGCCAGTAGTGCAGAATTACGATCACAGCACCAACAAAGGCACCTAAGAATTGACCGCAAAGGTAAGGAACAACGTTCTTCCATGGGAACATTCCGCAAATTGCGTATGGAACAGTTAAAGCTGGGTTCAAGTGGCCTAATGAACCTAAGGCGCCACCTACGTAAGCACCGAAAGCTACGGCCATACCCCATGCTAATGACAACATGCCCCAGTCATGGCCGTGGCCATTAGTCTTTTGCAAGTTGTATTCACAACAGATACCGGCACCAAAGATAATCATAACCATGGTGCCGAAGAATTCTCCGACAAATCCATTCATCATTTTCTATAAACCTCCATCTATAATGGCTTGATCATTTCGTCAGAACCTATTATAAATGAAAGCGCTTTAAAATACTACCCTATTTGGTAAAATAACTACTTTCTTGCCAAATGGGTCAAGTAAACCCCTAAATAGATAGCAACTTCAATAATAGAAATAAAGAAAGTAACCGGTAAATTCGTCAAATATCCTAGGTACAAACCTGCCCAAACGCCAATTAAGGCCAGGCTAACTGACCAAATAATCATGGAACCTATTGTCCGTCCTAAGTACTGCGCAGTCGATGCAGGCAAAGTTAACAAAATGAAAACTAGCAGTGAACCGACCACTTGTGAGCCGATGCTAACTGACATGGCCATGAGCAGCAAGAACACAACGCCAATCCAAGCAGAATTGATGTGGTGGGCGGCAGCGCCGATATGGTCGAATGAATCAAAGTTTAACGGATGAACAATCGCAGCGGTAATTGCTAGCACAACAATTGATAAAACAATTAATTGAGTAACTCCCTGCCGATCTACACCGATAATACTACCGAATAAAATACTCGTCGCATAGCGGCTATTTGAGCCCGAAATAGCTAAAAATAGGACACCTAAGCCGATAAACAAAGCACTAACCGCACTAATCGACGATTCTTTTTGATCTGTTCGTTTGGAAAGCTCACCAACGCCCAGTGCACCTAACAGCGTAAAAATCAGCATCCCCCATAAAGGTTGAATGCCAGCAAACACGGCAAAAGCAGCCCCTGCAAAACCAATTTCACTCAAAGTGTGCGCCAAAAAACTAAAATTGCGGGCTACTACATATACACCAACGACTCCGCAAGTAATGGCAATAAATGTGCTGGCTAAAAAAGCATATCGCATAAAAGCATATGAAAACATCAGCCAATTGCCTCCTCTTGCAGATCTTCGATTTTGCCAAATTGGACAGATTTGTTTTTTAACAATAAATAATTTTTCATATATTTTTTAGCAAGCGGGATATCATGTGTGACAAAGAAAACTGTCATTTTATGTTTATGATTCAAATGCTGAATCAACGTCATCAATTCTTCTTTGGCCATCGGATCCAAACTAGCAGTTGCCTCATCCAAAATAATAATGTCAGGATGATCTAGCAAGGCTTGCGCCAAATATGCACGTTGTTTCTGGCCGCCCGATGCTTCACCCATCCTTGTATTCTGAATTTTGGTTAAGTTAGTATCTTTCAAAATATGATTGATGTGTCTGCGGATATGCTTGCTTCGACGTTTGAAAAAAGGTGCATTTAACTCAATAAAAGAGCGGATGGATAGGGGATAATCTTCATCAATATTGCGAAACTGTGGCACATAACCCACTTTTGCTCCTTTAGCAAATTTGACTGATCCATTAGTCGGAGTTTGCATTCCCAACAAAATATTGACCATGGTCGTTTTCCCGGTCCCATTTGCTCCAAGTAAAGCCGTCATTGAACCTTCTGGTAACGAGAAACTGAGATCATCAAACAAGTCTTTATTTTCAAAATGCATTGTTAAATTGCTGACCGTGAGAATATCTTCCAAAGATACCCCTCCTCCATGAAAATATTTAACGAATCAGTATAACTCAGTTTTCTAATAATGCAAGAATCTGCTTTTGAACTGCACTCTCAGAGCTACTGCCTGAAACTTCGTCTGCTGCCTCTTTAGCCTCATCCATCGCTGTTCCAGTCGCATAACCGATGCCGGCATACTGCAGCATTTTGACATCATTACCGCTATCACCAAACGCAACCATCTCTGCTGGGTCAATTCCAAACTGCTCGTTGAAATACTCTAATCCGCGAACTTTATTCATTCCTAGCGGTGAAATATCAATCGAATAAGTTGAACCGCATACAACTTCTAAGTTAGGACAGGCAGCTGCAATTTCAGGACAAAAGTCTGCTGCGCGGCCATCATCTAAGATCAAGCTAGTCTTGAAAAAGCGATCGTTTTTCAAATCAAACTGCTCAACTGCAGTCAAATTCTCAAAAAATTGCTTCATTTCTTGATAATAAGCTGGACCTTCTCTACGCAAAATATAAGCGGATTTAACCCCGCACCAAATTAAAGGATAGTCATATTTTTCTACTACTCGATCTGCTTCAACCGTTTCAGCAGAAGTTAAAGTTTTTGTTTGTAAAATTTTATCGCCGGCCGCGATCAAGCCGCCATTCTCTGCGATGTAATAAATTTGATCGGCTACTTCGGGGAACCGCTGGCGCAAATTTTCATACTGGTTGCTGCTAGCAACAACAAACTTGATATTTCGTTCCTGCATCAGTTCGAAAATGCGCTTAAATAGAGCATAATCATAGCTTTTGTCAGGTCGCAACCAGGTTCCGTCCATGTCAGTCGCAATCAGTTTTATCATGTTTCTTTTCCTCCTTTAATCGGTAGATAATTTTTTCCAACTAAATATCAAAACTAAACCTGCAATTAGCATGCCACAAAAAGTTGACAGTAAGTAGCCCCGCCAATCGGTTGCTAACACAGCAATCCACAAGCCGCCATGCGGTGCAGGGACGCCTACTTGCCAGTAGCCGATAAGAAAGCCGCTAACGGCAGCGCCAATCACGCTAGCTAAAATCGTTGCAGCGCGATTTTTTTGAGCAAAGGGTATTGCACCTTCTGTAATAAAAGATACGCCTCGCAGCCAATTTAAGCGACCTTCACGCATTAAATCAGGATCAAGTTGTTTTTTTAGACATAAGCTTGCCCAAGCAGTCGCAAGGGGCGGTACCATGTCGCCCACCATTACTGCTGCCATTAAGATGGCTGCTATTTTTAAATATGGTGCGTTAACAAACACGGCTACTGATAATAGATAAGCAGTCTTATTGAATGGCCCGCCTAAGTCAGCCGCCATCATAAAGCTCAGACATGTAGTAAGAATGGTTAAACACCAACGCGGCAAACTTTCTAACAGACTTAATGTCCAATAATTCAGCTGGCCAAAAATCGGTGCAATCACAAAATAAACGACAACCGCCTCAATCAAAAGACCTAAAACTGGGAAAACAATCATTGGTTTTAAACCATGTATTGCTACTGGCAATGGCTTAAACATCTTTTGCAACAATAAAATAATCCCGCCTGCTGTCAGGCCCGCACAAAGGCCTCCTAAAATGCCAGCCGAATTTTGATTAGCTAGTGGCAGTTGACATAAACAGCCCCCAATAAAGCCTAATAAAAGCGCTGGCCGTTGTGCTATAGCTTCCGCTATATACGCTGACAAAATAGGGATCATAAATTTTATCGTAAGTTTCCCCACCAATTGGAAAAATGAGGTTAATTTTGGCAAATGATAGTCAGTGCATAGTTGAGCAAAAGCTAAAAAGATCCCACTCGCTATAGCAAATGGCAATAAATAGGACACGCCATTCAATATTTGCCGCCAAATTTTGGCAAAAATATTTGTACTCGTTACTTGCTGGTTATTTGATTCTTTATGATTAGTGCTTGGATGAAAAATAGGTGCACTTTCCAGCTGATCAAATAAAATATTAGCTTTAGTAATTGCAGCGACTGTCGAGGTATTGATGAGCTTTTTCCCTGCAAAACGCTTCATTGAAACTTGTTTATCAGCCGCCACAATTACGCCACTAGCAGCTTCGATTTCTTGCGTAGTCAACCGATGCCGGACACCTTCAGACCCATTGGTTTCAATGCGTACACGCACTCCGTGCCTTTGACCTGCTTGCTTTAGTGCCGCTTCGGCCATATAAGTATGCGAAATTCCATTTAAACAAGCCGTCACTCCTACTACTAAAGGACGTTCATCCTCCACTGGTACATTTTTTAGAGGCTTGTTTTGTTCAGTTTCTCGAAAAAGTTGAACGATTGCAGCTGCATTGCCAGCCTGCTTTATTTTTTCACGTAGGTCTTTATTCATTAACAACCGGCTGAGGTTAGCCAACAAGCTTAAATGTTCTTGATCGGTTGATTCTGGCGCTAACAGCATAAAAAACAAATAAACCGGTTGCTGATCTACTGCATTGAAGTCGACCCCACGCTTGCTTTTCGCTATAAGGACACAAGTTTTGTTAATAAAATCCCCTTGGGCATGTGGCATCGCAATGCCATGCCCAATCCCAGTAGAAACTTCATGTTCACGTTGCCAAATTTTGGTCTGTAAAAGTTGAACATTATTGGTTACTTTTTCTTTTTTAGCAAGTTGACAAAGCTCCGTAATAGCAGATTGCGCGTTATCAGCCTGCAAATCCATAATCATCAAATTAGGATCTAAAATATCAGTAAGCAGCATTACACGCCTCTTTTATGCTAACTGTCTGACAGTTATTTGCGGGATTAAAGTCTCGATTTGGCTCTTAACAGGCAGGCCCAGACTAAAAGCAGCTGCACATCCTGCTGCCATCGCTGTTTTAAAGCCAGCTATAAGATCTTTATTTACTTGATATGAGCTCAAAAAACCTGCAATCATCGAATCACCTGCACCAACTGTATTCACTGCATTTCCTAGTGCAGCCGGTGCGTAAAAAACTTCTTTATCATGCAGCAGCAAAGCACCTTTTGCACCTAAAGAAACCATAACGTTTTGCGCTCCTTGCTGCAAAATTTGCTGACCTCCAGCGATACAGTCTTCAATTGAGTTTATTTTTTTATTTAGAGTTAGCTGTAACTCGGTTTTATTGGGTTTAACGATAAAAGGATGGGCAGAGAGGGCATTTAAAAGCACTTCACCAACTGCATCAACTACAACTTGAGCTCCGTGTTTTTTCGCTTCTTCCGCAAACTGACAATAAAAATCTTCTGGTAAATTTTGAGCTAAACTCCCGCTTAAAACTACCCAGTCAGATGGCTTTAAGTCATCTATTCTGGCGCGCAAAGCATTGATTTCGGAAATAGAAACATGAGGACCAGTAAAATTAACGGCCGTTTCTGGCTTCATTTGAAATTTAATATTAATTCTAGTTTGATCTTTAATCCGAACAAAATCATTACTGATTTGACGCTCATTTAAGTCATCAACTAATTTCTGACCAGTAAAGCCACCGACTAATCCCCAAGCAATAGAATCGGTTCCCAAATTATTTAAAACTTGCGAAACATTAATGCCTTTTCCTCCAGGAAGAAAAGAAAAATCTTTTGCAATATTTTCTTTACCCAATTTAATTTCAGTCTTCGAAACATAAAAATCTAAAGAAGGGTTGAGTGTGACAGTATAAATCATCGGAAAAGACCTTTCTTATAAAAAAGAGCACAGACCTTACTTAGCCTGTACTCTATCTTAGCTCCGGCTGTCAGACTCGAACTGACGACAACCTGATTAACAGTCAGGTGCTCTACCAACTGAGCTAAGCCGGATTATTAAAAAAAGAAGAGCACGGCAGCTTCCTTTCCTCGCAGGCAGTTTCCCACCAACTACTTTCGGCGTTAAGAAGCTTAACTTCTGTGTTCGGCATGGGAACAGGTGTCTCCTTCTTGCTTTCGCCACCGTACTCTTTCTTCTTTTCTTTTGAGCTTTTACACTCAAAACTGAATCCAAACGCTTTCCGCAAAAGCCCTCTTTGGTCAAGTCCTCGACTGATTAGTACTGGTCCGCTCCAAATATCGCTATTCTTCCACTCCCAGCCTATCTACCTCATCGTCTCTGAGGTGTCTTACTGCTTGCGCAAAGGAAATCTCATCTTGAGGGGGGCTTCGCACTTAGATGCTTTCAGCGCTTATCCCGTCCGCACATAGCTACCCAGCTCTGCTCCTGGCGGAACAACTGGTACACCAGCGGTGCGTCCATCCCGGTCCTCTCGTACTAAGGACAGCTCCTCTCAAATTTCCTACGCCCACGACGGATAGGGACCGAACTGTCTCACGACGTTCTGAACCCAGCTCGCGTGCCGCTTTAATGGGCGAACAGCCCAACCCTTGGGACCGACTTCAGCCCCAGGATGCGACGAGCCGACATCGAGGTGCCAAACCTCCCCGTCGATGTGAACTCTTGGGGGAGATAAGCCTGTTATCCCCAGGGTAGCTTTTATCCGTTGAGTGATGGCCTTTCCATGCAGCGCCACCAGATCACTAAGTCCTACTTTCGTACCTGCTCGAGATGTATCTCTCGCAGTCAAGCTCCCTTCTGCCTTTACACTCTGTGAATGATTTCCAACCATTCTGAGGGAACCTTTGAGCGCCTCCGTTACATTTTAGGAGGCGACCGCCCCAGTCAAACTGCCTACCTGACACTGTCCCTGACTGGGCTTGCCAGTCGAGGTTAGAGGACTCATCAAACAAGGGTAGTATCCCAACAGTGCCTCCGGTAAGACTAGCGTCCTACTTTCCTTGGCTCCTACCTATCCTGTACATGTTTAACAAATACTCAATATCAAGCTACAGTAAAGCTCCATGGGGTCTTTCCGTCCTGTCGCGGGTAACCCGCATCTTCACGGGTATTATAATTTCACCGAGTCTCTCGTTGAGACAGTGCCCAAGTCATTACACCTTTCGTGCAGGTCGGAACTTACCCGACAAGGAATTTCGCTACCTTAGGACCGTTATAGTTACGGCCGCCGTTTACTGGGGCTTCAATTCGGACCTTCGCTTGCGCTAAGTCCTCCTCTTAACCTTCCAGCACCGGGCAGGTGTCAGCCCCTATACGTCATCTTACGATTTTGCAGGGACCTGTGTTTTTGATAAACAGTTGCTTGGGCCTTTTCACTGCGGCTGATCTTTTACCATCAGCACCCCTTCTTCCGAAGTTACGGGGTCATTTTGCCGAGTTCCTTAACGAGAGTTCTCTCGCTCACCTGAGGATTCTCTCCTCGACTACCTGTGTCGGTTTGCGGTACGGGTGCATCTTCTCTGGCTAGAAGCTTTTCTTGGCAGTTTGACTACCTGACCTTCGCTACTTTATTTCGCTCCGCATCACAGCTTACGCTTTCTGAAAACAAGCATTTGACTCATCTTCACGCTTACTGCTTGCACATGATTCCAGCACCATGCGTCTTTCGCCTCCTGCGTCCCTCCTTCGCTCTTAACGATTGGATGCAGTACAGGAATTTCAACCTGTTGTCCATCGGTTACGCCTCTCGGCCTTGCCTTAGGTCCCGACTTACCCTGGGCGGACGAGCCTGCCCCAGGAAACCTTAGTCTTTCGGCGGATAGGATTCTCACCTATCTTTCGTTACTCATACCGGCATTCTCACTTCTAAGCGCTCCAACTGTCCTCTCGGTCAGCCTTCACCGCCCTTAGAACGCTCTCCTACCATACTTGCGTATCCACAGTTTCGGTATCATGCTTAGCCCCGGTAAATTTTCGGCGCAGCTTCACTCGACTAGTGAGCTATTACGCACTCTTTAAATGATGGCTGCTTCTAAGCCAACATCCTAGTTGTCTACGCAACGCCACATCCTTTTCCACTTAGCATGTATTTTGGGACCTTAACTGGTGATCTGGGCTGTTTCCCTTTCGACTACGGATCTTATCACTCGCAGTCTGACTCCCGCGCATGGATATCTGGCATTCGCAGTTTATCTGGATTCAGTAACCCCTGACGGGCCCCTAGTCCAAACAGAGCTCTACCTCCATTATCCTCTTCGCGAGGCTAGCCCTAAAGCTATTTCGGAGAGAACCAGCTATCTCCAAGTTCGTTTGGAATTTCACCGCTACCCACAACTCATCCCCGCGATTTTTAACTCACGTGGGTTCGGTCCTCCAGTGCGTTTTACCGCACCTTCAACCTGGTCATGGGTAGGTCACTTGGTTTCGGGTCTGCATCACGCTACTCTTTCGCCCTCTTCAGACTCGCTTTCGCTTCGGCTCCGGCTTTTCTGCCTTAACCTTGCAACGTAACGCAACTCGCCGGTTCATTCTACAAAAGGCACGCCATCACACTTTAATGTGCTTTGACTATTTGTAGGCACACGGTTTCAAGTTCTCTTTCACTCCCCTTCCGGGGTTCTTTTCACCTTTCCCTCACGGTACTGGTTCACTATCGGTCACTAGCTAGTATTTAGCCTTGCGAGATGGTCCTCGCGGATTCAACCGGGATTCCTCGTGTCCCGGCCTACTCAGGATCCTGCTCAGCCTGCTTGCAATTTCGCTTACGGGGCTCTCACCCTCTCTGGCCCATCTTCCCAGATGGTTCTGCTATCGCTTACAGTGCCTTTAGCAGTCCTTCAACCCCAATTGATAAATCAACTGGTTTAGGCTCTTTCCTCTTCGCTCGCCGCTACTAAGGAAATCGATTTTTCTTTCTCTTCCTGCAGCTACTTAGATGTTTCAGTTCACTGCGTCTTCCTTCGTTTACCTTGACAGTAAACGATGATGCATCGCTGCATCGGGTTCCCCCATTAGGATATCTCCGGTTCTTAGCTTACTTACTGCTCCCCGAAGCTTTTCGTAGTTCGTCACGTCCTTCATCGGCTTCTAGTGCCCAGGCATTCACCGTGCGCCCTTTTCTACTTGACCTATTCAAGCTTTCTTTGAGATCTTCTCTCTTCTCGGTCGCTTTCGTTTCGCAATCTCTTCGATTGCTCGGCTTTTGCTTTTTCGTTTGTATTCAGTTTTCAATGTACTAGCTTTGAGTGCTACGGCACTCAAAACTGAACAGCCTTCTTCTCGCTTCCATGTGCTTCCGTTTGCTTTGACAGCTTCTCTTAGTATCTCTACTCTCCACTGTCTCTGCTTCCTTAGAAAGGAGGTGATCCAGCCGCAGGTTCTCCTACGGCTACCTTGTTACGACTTCACCCCAGTCATCTCCCCTGCCTTAGACGGCTGCTTCCTTACGGTTAGCTTACCGGCTTTGGGCATTGGAGACTCCCATGGTGTGACGGGCGGTGTGTACAAGGCCCGGGAACGTATTCACCGCGGCGTGCTGATCCGCGATTACTAGCGATTCCAGCTTCGTGTAGTCGGGTTGCAGACTACAGTCCGAACTGAGATCGGCTTTCAGAGATTCGCTTGCCTTCACAGGTTCGCTGCTCATTGTGCCGACCATTGTAGCACGTGTGTAGCCCAGGTCATAAGGGGCATGATGACTTGACGTCATCCCCACCTTCCTCCGGTTTGTCACCGGCAGTCTCATTAGAGTGCCCAACTTAATGCTGGCAACTAATAACAAGGGTTGCGCTCGTTGCGGGACTTAACCCAACATCTCACGACACGAGCTGACGACAGCCATGCACCACCTGTCTTAGCGTCCCCGAAGGGAACTCCTAATCTCTTAGGATGGCACTAGATGTCAAGACCTGGTAAGGTTCTTCGCGTTGCTTCGAATTAAACCACATGCTCCACCGCTTGTGCGGGCCCCCGTCAATTCCTTTGAGTTTCAACCTTGCGGTCGTACTCCCCAGGCGGAGTGCTTAATGCGTTAGCTGCAGCACTGAGAGGCGGAAACCTCCCAACACTTAGCACTCATCGTTTACGGCATGGACTACCAGGGTATCTAATCCTGTTCGCTACCCATGCTTTCGAGCCTCAGCGTCAGTTGCAGACCAGAGAGCCGCCTTCGCCACTGGTGTTCTTCCATATATCTACGCATTCCACCGCTACACATGGAGTTCCACTCTCCTCTTCTGCACTCAAGTTGAACAGTTTCCGATGCAATTCTCCGGTTGAGCCGAAGGCTTTCACATCAGACTTATTTAACCGCCTGCACTCGCTTTACGCCCAATAAATCCGGACAACGCTCGCCACCTACGTATTACCGCGGCTGCTGGCACGTAGTTAGCCGTGACTTTCTGGTTGATTACCGTCAAATAAAGGCCATTTCCTACCTCTATCCTTCTTCACCAACAACAGAGCTTTACGATCCGAAAACCTTCTTCACTCACGCGGCGTTGCTCCATCAGACTTGCGTCCATTGTGGAAGATTCCCTACTGCTGCCTCCCGTAGGAGTTTGGGCCGTGTCTCAGTCCCAATGTGGCCGATCAGTCTCTCAACTCGGCTATGCATCATCGCCTTGGTAGGCCGTTACCCTGCCAACTAGCTAATGCACCGCGGGTCCATCCTTCAGTGACGGCCAAAGGCCGCCTTTTAAACTGCTGTCATGCGACAGCTGCTTTTATCCGGTATTAGCACCTGTTTCCAAGTGGTATCCCAGTCTGAGGGGCAGGTTACCCACGTGTTACTCACCCATCCGCCGCTAGCTTTCCCAGCGTCATTACCGAAGTAAATCTGCTGGTTCTGCTCGCTCGACTTGCATGTATTAGGCACGCCGCCAGCGTTCGTCCTGAGCCAGGATCAAACTCTCATTTTGTACTTTGTTTGAGTTTGTAGCTCAAAATTTATTTGCTTGCGAATTGACTTCGCTTCTTTGCTTTGGGTTATTCTATAACCCGCACATTTCTGCGTTTGAAGTCTGTTCAGTTTTCAATGTCCTAGCGCTTCTTCTTAATTAGTAGAAGAAGCTTAATCATTATAACAGATCTCTTTGTCCTTTGTCAAGGACTTTCTTGAACTGCTTTGTCATCAGGTTCTTTCTTTCGCCTGACGACAGTTAAATATATTACATGCTCATCCCTCTTTCGTCAAATCCTTGCCTTCGTTCGCGTTATCCTCGGAACACTAGGCAGCGTTGTAATTATTCCTTCCTCCTCTCTTCCCTCTTTTTCCTCCCTTTTTTCCTCTTACTCCCTTTCTCTTTCTTTCATAGTTCGGCTTTTGCCTCTTTTCTACCCTGATGATCCTTGAAATTTTTTTCGATTTTTCTTTTTTACTGCTACTTGCCTAAAGAAACACTGTCATTTCAGTTTTTTGCCAGCCAAAACAAAAGGCTCACCTATTGATTCACAATAGGTGAGCTAATTTAGGTACTATTTATTCAGTTCTGGTGCATCAGTTTGGAAGTCACTCTTAGTAGATTTCTTTCCATTTTGATACCAAAGACTGGTCTTTTTCTTTTTATCAGCCTTATGCAGGCGTTTTAAGGATGCTTTCTTTTTGTAGTTATAATCCTTGCGGTTAACGCGCGTAAACCAGCTTGGTTTATAAAACCTCAATAAGTTCCCAGTAATTACACGATCAGACAGCGACAATTCACTAGTTACGTAGTTAGAGTAATATTCTAGCTGTTTTTTCACTTTCCCTGTTGGGTGCTTTATCCGCTTACCAGTCTTAGTATAGTAGTATTCACCAGTTACCCGACTGTATTTAGGAGTGACAAAGTCGCCATTTCTCTGAGCAACAATCTGTGGTCGATTAGTACTCAATAAATCATGTCCAAATTGGATCGTATCGCTGTCTTGAATACCCAGCAAATTAAGCAAGGTTGGCATAACATCAATTTCGCCGCCATAAGTGTGATTGATACCACCCTTCAGACCAGGCATATGTAGCATTAGCGGGACTCTTTGGAATTGCAAATTATCAAAATCATCAAAGGATGATTTATTAAGCAATTGTGCAGAAGCCTTATGGTGGTTACCGGAAATACCATAGTGGTCACCATAAAGCACTACCAGCGTCTTTTTATCTAAACCAGTAGCGCTAAGCCAGTGCATCAATTCGCCAATTGCTTGATCTAAATAATGAGCAGTTTGCACATAGCCATCGACAGTATGATCGCCGGTATCAGTTTTTTCAATAGTTTGATTTTGCTTATCAAGATTATACGGATAGTGGTTAGTAACCGTAATCATTTTTAGATAAAACGGCTGCGGTAAATGCTCAATGTACTTAATTGATTGATCAAAAAAGATTTTGTCTTTAATACCATAGCCATTGTAATAGCCCTTTTTGTTCTTATAGTAAGACAAAGGCATGAAGTACTGATAACCAAAGGACTTATATGTATTATCACGATTCCAGAAAGAGCCTGCACCGCCGTGCATTACAGCCGTAGTATAACCACCCTGCTGCTGCAAAATAGCTGGCATACTTTCAAAAGTATTAGAGGTTCCATAACTCGACATAGCAGAACCCGATTGCAAGCCGAAAAGAGAGTTTTCCATCATCATTTCTGCATCAGAGGTCTTGCCTTGTCCAACTTGATTGAAGAAATTATCAAAACTAATCGTGTCGCTAGCATGATAAATTTTATTCAAGTTTGGTGTAACTTCTTTGCCTTGCCAGCGATAATCAATTAAAAATTGCTGGAAACTCTCCAAGTGAATGACAAGAACATTTTTGCCTTTAGCTACACCAGTATAGGTAGAATTATCCAATACGCTATGGCGCTTAATATATTGGCGCACTGTATTGGTATCTGACTTATTAGCTTTGGCCATGACAGCACTAGCTTGGGCAGATTTCACCCCATCATAGGCTGCATAAGCATTAATACCTAAATACTTAACGATGTAATTATTATCAAAAGTTCTAGTCAATAAGCCTGACCGATCTTTTTGAGCCATCGTTAAATTGGTAGCAAATAAAACACAAGCCAACAGCTCAATTAACGCTGTTACCCTTAGCTTTAAAGGCCGCACATCAATTTTAAAGACTTTAAAAGCTACTAATAGGGTTGCTAAAATGACATCCCCGAATGCCCAAAAGTCGGATGCTAAGGTAATACCAATAATACTTTTACCTAAGTTATCAGAAGTTGAACCTGATGTCTTAATAATTGAAACAGAGAGAAAGTCCGAAAACTCACGGTAGTACAAAATATTGGAAAAAAGCCAGAGAGCCATGATTAAGTCAATAATCAGAATGATCCAATAAGACTTGCGTCCTTTAAAGAAAAGCCCTATTCCTAATAAGAGCATGCCGACTGGTATAGGATTCAGCAACAGTAAAAATTGCTGCATGGATCCTTGCACGCCTAGATTAAATTTAGTTAGATAAATCCAATAAGTCTTAATCCAAAATAAGACTAGAACAGCTGTAAAAAAGCCTAACTTTGTTTTAAATAACCAATTATAAAAAGATTTGGCCCAAGCCATTGGGAAACCTCCCCTTTAGTCTATCTGTTCAACTATACTACTCTGAAACAGATGAAGATAGCAAACAGCGTTTTTTTCAAAAAAATTAAGCTTTTAGTTTGCGCGGGCGAATACTCCAGCCAAACATTCCTAGAATCATCCCGAAGAAGTAAGTTATAAAGCGCCACAAAAACATTGCAAGTACCAACTGCGATGAGTTACTGATAAAAGTCGCAAATAAGGTTTGAAAGCTAAATTCTGCCCCACCACTAGCACCAGGTAAAGGAATAATAGCCATGAACAAAATAATCATAATGTTCATCTGTGTAACTTGCACCCATGACACATGCAAACCAAAGGACAGCAAAATAAAGTAAGGGATCGAATAAAAACACAGCATCTGCAAAACAGTTAGCAACGTGGCCAAAATCAATTTTTTGCGCTCGCGTTTTAAATTCTGTCCTTCTGCATAAAATGTATCAATTTTTTCCATTGTTTCTTGTTGCCAGCGTTCAACACGTTCAGGTTTCATAAATTTAGCTAGCAGTTTAAACAAACTTTGAGCTGTTTTTTTCGTCCACCGATAAGCAAACATAATAGCCAGCAAAAAAGCGATTGAGCATAAATGGATCAAAAATCCGATCATGATAAAGACCGCTAAGGCTTTAAACTTAGTCATGACCAAATGAAAGCCGGTGAAAATAGCAGTTACATAAGCTGCTAACACTACGATTTGATAAATAATAAATTTCATGAGAAGCAGCGATGTTGCTCGGCCGCCCTCAACACCCATTTGAATGAAAGCTGCCAGCTGTGCCGGTTGGCCGCCAGTCGACATTGGAGTAATAGCATTAAACAAAGCCTGAATTAACGGAATTCTAAAAAAAGCCCATGGACCATGTTTCGGCTCATCTTTTCGCTTAGCTAGCACAGCTAAAATACTAGCTTCACAGACATACGACAGCAGCATGACTACAAAAACAAACAGCAGCCAGGCAAGATTCAACCCCCTGGCTGCTGCCAGCAAACGCTTAACCGGCGTTTGCTTTAAGTCATGGTATAAAACTGCCAAGCTGATCGCTAAAACAATTAAAATGCCATACAAATGTTTTTTGTTCATTATTTGATTTGTCCTAATTCGCGTCCCAATTCATATTGTTCAGAATAAAAATCGCGCCAAATTTCTGCTAAATGATCTTCAGAATACTTTGCACTAGCTTGCAAAGCCAAGTCTGCATACTTCTTTAACAAACTTGGATCGCTAACTAAAGCCCGGAGTTGCTGATTAAGTTCAGTAAAATCATGACCCTTTGCATAAAAACCGTCAATAATTGCTTGATAAAGTTCCAAGTCCCGTAGTAGAACTGGTGTACCGCAACTAAATGCTTCCAAAACTGACATCGGGAATAATTCGTCAAATGAAGGCAGTAAAAATAAATCAGCCATGTTCAAATAATCGACTAATTTAGTCCGATCAATGATGCCGGTAAATTTTAGATTTTTAGGCGGATTATCAACTAATTTTTTGAAGTGATCGTAACCATCTGTAATTTTGCCGAATGAAAAGCCGCCAGCCCAAATAAACTGAATGTCAGGATTTGCTTCAGCCAATTTAGCAAAATCGTCAACACCTTTGCGTTGTTGAACCTGGCCATCCCCAAAAACAACAAATTTGTCTAGTGGGATCCCCTCTTGCTTACGAAAAGCATTTTTAGCTGTTTGAGACTTAGGATAGAATTCACTCTTGGCAACAAAATTAGGAATATATTTAACCTTTTTTTCGTCAAGTCCGTATTTAACCAGCTCTTTAATGAAAATCGGATTAACGACCACAATTTGATCCATCCGCTTGTAAAAGTCTATTACATAACGATAGAAAACCTTCTTAGCAGGTCCAGGTAGCTTAAGTGATCCTTCCAAGGTTTCTGGTAAAAAATGAACATAGCCAATTTTACGTCCACGAGCCGGCGAAAAGCTATTAGCATAATAAGTCGGATTAACTGTGTGGTAATGGGTTAAATCACTTTGACCATATCGATTAACAGTTACATAAAAATCGTTCACTAAGTGTGTGCGCAAGAGCCGCATCAATTCTAAATAAGCAGAACCAACACCTTGACCGCTAACTGACGTGGCCTGTGAAAACATATTAATCCTAATCATTGTTACCCTCGTTATTTTCTCCTGCTGCGCCTGTAATTACATCTTCATAAAAGTCAGCAACTTGTTGACCAAAACGTTCTGCAGACAATTCTTTACGTTTTGCATTCAAAATATTAGCTGGAATCGAGCTCCTACCTTGTTTCATATATTCCAATATATCAGCCAACATTTCTTCTTTGCTAGTAAAGGCTTTACCTAATTCATCGTTATCAAAAACCTGTTCTGTATAGTCAGTTTTGTAAACAACGCAGCGTGTTCCCTCAGACAAAGCTTCAATATATGTTAAGCCTTGGGTTTCAGTGTCACTAGCAGAAACAAATAAATCGGCCATACGATAATAATTGCCAACATCTTCATGATCAATCGCACCTGTGAATAACACGTAATCTTCTAACGTTAGCCGAGCAATTTGGTCTTCTAGCTCTTGCTTGTCTGGTCCGTCACCAGCAATGACCAATTTAACATTTGGATATTGCTCAATAATGGCTGGCATAGCATCTAAAATTCGGCTAATTTTCTTTTCAGATGCAATTCTAGACAAAGTTAAAAGAATGTAATCAGAATCTTTCAGGCCCAGCTTTTTTCTGACATCGTCATGACGATCAGCATTCAGTTCTGAAAAATCCACACCGGTTGGAATAACGCGGACAGGAATTTCCACATCATACCGCTCCAGCAATTTTTTAACTCGCATACTAGGAGCAATTACACCATTCATACTATGCAAATACGCATGAGTAAAAGCCTTAACATGAACCGGTTTGAGCAAGTGTCCATTCAGCACATAGTGCAAATAATCTTCATACATTGTGTGATAAGTGTGAATAGCTGGAATTTTCAACTGGTGGGCTACATATTTGCCAATTGTTCCCATTGAAAACTCAGTCTGAGTATGCACGATATCCAGCTTTACTTCCTTTGCAACTTTGGCCGCCTCAAAAAAACCGCGATAAGCAATTCGACGGTCAGTAAATGAAATAAACGGAACACTGCTAAAGCGAAAGATGTTAGGCTCTACCGTACCTTTTTTTACATGCGGATCAGTGGTCGTGAAAATAAACACGTTGTGGCCATTCGCCTCAAGTGCATTTTTTAAAGTTAAAACTGATGTTGCAACTCCGCTCACTTGCGGAAAATATGTATCTGTGAAGAGACCGATATTCATAATGCCTCCTATTATAGAAACTATTATAAAACAAGTTGCAAGGCATGCAATTGTATAAAAAAAGTGATTCACTTTAAACGTGAATCACTTACAAAATAGCGGTGATCGGGGTCGAACCGATACGTCCAAAATGGACACCAGATTTTGAGTCTGACGCGTCTGCCAATTCCGCCACACCGCCAAAATATCATTGGCTAGTAACCAATTTTCAAGGCGGGGATCGGATTCGAACCGACGATTAAGGTTTTGCAGACCTCTGCCTTACCACTTGGCTACACCGCCATTTTTATTAACAAATTGGGATAGCTGGATTCGAACCAGCGCATGATAGAGTCAAAGTCTATTGCCTTACCACTTGGCTATATCCCAATCTTAGGGCGGAATGTGGGAATCGAACCCACGTATGCCGGATCCACAAACCGGTGTGTTAACCCCTTCACCAATTCCGCCGTGAAAGTAAAACAGGGATAGTAGGAATTGAACCCACACCGACGGTTTTGGAGACCGTAGTTCTACCTTTAAACTATATCCCTATTATGGAGGAGAGTGGATTCGAACCACCGAACTCAGAGAGAGCGGTTTTACAGACCGCCGCGTTTAGCCACTTCGCTACTCCTCCAACAATGGCGCGGGACGGAATCGAACCGCCGACACAAGGAGCTTCAATCCTTTGCTCTACCAACTGAGCTACCGAGCCATTCTACGGTCCATATCGGATTTGAACCGATGATCTCCTCCGTGACAGGGAGGCGAGATAAACCACTGCTCCAATGGACCAAATTGCGGGGATAGGGTTTGAACCTATGACCTTCGGGTTATGAGCCCGACGAGCTACCAGACTGCTCCACCCCGCGATGTTAAGGAGGATGTGGGATTTGAACCCACGCACGGATAACCGCCTAACGGTTTTCAAAACCGTCCCCTTAAGCCACTTGGGTAATCCTCCATATTATGACCCGTACGGGATTTGAACCCATGTTACCGCCGTGAAAGGGCGATGTCTTAACCACTTGACCAACGGGTCATAATTTAAAGCACGCATATAAGTTTAGCGAAATATTAAGTTATTGTCAATGCAAGTCTGCTAATAAAACAAAAGACTTGCAAGCGGAGTAGGAGAGATTCGAACCCTCGCGCCGGAAAACCCGACCTACACCCTTAGCAGGGGCGCCTCTTCAGCCACTTGAGTACTACTCCAATGGGCCTAAATGGACTTGAACCATCGACCTCACGCTTATCAGGCGTGCGCTCTAACCAACTGAGCTATAGGCCCAAAAGCGGGTAACGAGAATCGGACTCGCGACTAAAGCTTGGAAGGCTTTCATTTTACCACTAAACTATACCCGCAATTATTTGACGATAAAATAATGGCGCGGGACGGAATCGAACCGCCGACACAAGGAGCTTCAATCCTTTGCTCTACCAACTGAGCTACCGAGCCATTCTACGGTCCATATCGGATTTGAACCGATGATCTCCTCCGTGACAGGGAGGCGAGATAAACCACTGCTCCAATGGACCAAATTGCGGGGATAGGGTTTGAACCTATGACCTTCGGGTTATGAGCCCGACGAGCTACCAGACTGCTCCACCCCGCGATGTTATAAAAAAAGAAGGTCTTTATGGACCTTGTAGGACTCGAACCTACGACCCGACGGTTATGAGCCGTCTGCTCTAACCAACTGAGCTAAAGGTCCAAGCTCCCAAAATAGCGGCGGGGGGGATCGAACCCTCGACCTCCCGGGTATGAACCGGACGCTCTAGCCAGCTGAGCTACACCGCCAACAAACTTTGCAACTCAAAGTTGCTATCGGGAAAACAGGATTCGAACCTGCGACCCCCTGGTCCCAAACCAGGTGCTCTACCAAACTGAGCCATTTCCCGGAAGTGCACCCTATAGGACTTGAACCTATAACCTTCTGATTCGTAGTCAGACACTCTATCCAGTTGCGCTAAGGGTGCATCATTATATGCCGAGGATCGGAGTCGAACCGATACGGTTAAAACTAACCGCGGGATTTTAAGTCCCGTGCGTCTACCAATTCCGCCACCCCGGCGAATATAATGAAAAGCGGAAGACGGGATTCGAACCCGCGACCCCCACCATGGCAAGGTGATGTTCTACCACTGAACTACTTCCGCATGTATCAATGCCGATTATACGATTCGAACGTACGACCCCCTGTTTACAAGACAGATGCTCTACCAACTGAGCTAAATCGGCATAAATAACTTGTTTACTTAAATGTGTCGGAAATACGGGTGGTGGGACTTGAACCCACACGTCCGAAAACACTAGGACCTAAACCTAGCGCGTCTGCCAATTCCGCCACACCCGCAAAATAGGGTCATGAGCCGTGAGGGACTTGAACCCTCGACCCACGGATTAAAAGTCCGTTGCTCTACCAACTGAGCTAACGACTCAATGGAGGATACAGGGTTCGAACCTGTGACCTCCTGCTTGTAAGGCAGATGCTCTCCCAGCTGAGCTAATCCTCCAGGTTTGAGCACGGCAGCTTCCTTTCCTCGCAGGCAGTTTCCCACCAACTACTTTCGGCGTTAAGAAGCTTAACTTCTGTGTTCGGCATGGGAACAGGTGTCTCCTTCTTGCTTTCGCCACCGTACTCTTTCTTCTTTTCTTTTGAGCTTTTACACTCAAAACTGAATCCAAACGCTTTCCGCAAAAGCCCTCTTTGGTCAAGTCCTCGACTGATTAGTACTGGTCCGCTCCAAATATCGCTATTCTTCCACTCCCAGCCTATCTACCTCATCGTCTCTGAGGTGTCTTACTGCTTGCGCAAAGGAAATCTCATCTTGAGGGGGGCTTCGCACTTAGATGCTTTCAGCGCTTATCCCGTCCGCACATAGCTACCCAGCTCTGCTCCTGGCGGAACAACTGGTACACCAGCGGTGCGTCCATCCCGGTCCTCTCGTACTAAGGACAGCTCCTCTCAAATTTCCTACGCCCACGACGGATAGGGACCGAACTGTCTCACGACGTTCTGAACCCAGCTCGCGTGCCGCTTTAATGGGCGAACAGCCCAACCCTTGGGACCGACTTCAGCCCCAGGATGCGACGAGCCGACATCGAGGTGCCAAACCTCCCCGTCGATGTGAACTCTTGGGGGAGATAAGCCTGTTATCCCCAGGGTAGCTTTTATCCGTTGAGTGATGGCCTTTCCATGCAGCGCCACCAGATCACTAAGTCCTACTTTCGTACCTGCTCGAGATGTATCTCTCGCAGTCAAGCTCCCTTCTGCCTTTACACTCTGTGAATGATTTCCAACCATTCTGAGGGAACCTTTGAGCGCCTCCGTTACATTTTAGGAGGCGACCGCCCCAGTCAAACTGCCTACCTGACACTGTCCCTGACTGGGCTTGCCAGTCGAGGTTAGAGGACTCATCAAACAAGGGTAGTATCCCAACAGTGCCTCCGGTAAGACTAGCGTCCTACTTTCCTTGGCTCCTACCTATCCTGTACATGTTTAACAAATACTCAATATCAAGCTACAGTAAAGCTCCATGGGGTCTTTCCGTCCTGTCGCGGGTAACCCGCATCTTCACGGGTATTATAATTTCACCGAGTCTCTCGTTGAGACAGTGCCCAAGTCATTACACCTTTCGTGCAGGTCGGAACTTACCCGACAAGGAATTTCGCTACCTTAGGACCGTTATAGTTACGGCCGCCGTTTACTGGGGCTTCAATTCGGACCTTCGCTTGCGCTAAGTCCTCCTCTTAACCTTCCAGCACCGGGCAGGTGTCAGCCCCTATACGTCATCTTACGATTTTGCAGGGACCTGTGTTTTTGATAAACAGTTGCTTGGGCCTTTTCACTGCGGCTGATCTTTTACCATCAGCACCCCTTCTTCCGAAGTTACGGGGTCATTTTGCCGAGTTCCTTAACGAGAGTTCTCTCGCTCACCTGAGGATTCTCTCCTCGACTACCTGTGTCGGTTTGCGGTACGGGTGCATCTTCTCTGGCTAGAAGCTTTTCTTGGCAGTTTGACTACCTGACCTTCGCTACTTTATTTCGCTCCGCATCACAGCTTACGCTTTCTGAAAACAAGCATTTGACTCATCTTCACGCTTACTGCTTGCACATGATTCCAGCACCATGCGTCTTTCGCCTCCTGCGTCCCTCCTTCGCTCTTAACGATTGGATGCAGTACAGGAATTTCAACCTGTTGTCCATCGGTTACGCCTCTCGGCCTTGCCTTAGGTCCCGACTTACCCTGGGCGGACGAGCCTGCCCCAGGAAACCTTAGTCTTTCGGCGGATAGGATTCTCACCTATCTTTCGTTACTCATACCGGCATTCTCACTTCTAAGCGCTCCAACTGTCCTCTCGGTCAGCCTTCACCGCCCTTAGAACGCTCTCCTACCATACTTGCGTATCCACAGTTTCGGTATCATGCTTAGCCCCGGTAAATTTTCGGCGCAGCTTCACTCGACTAGTGAGCTATTACGCACTCTTTAAATGATGGCTGCTTCTAAGCCAACATCCTAGTTGTCTACGCAACGCCACATCCTTTTCCACTTAGCATGTATTTTGGGACCTTAACTGGTGATCTGGGCTGTTTCCCTTTCGACTACGGATCTTATCACTCGCAGTCTGACTCCCGCGCATGGATATCTGGCATTCGCAGTTTATCTGGATTCAGTAACCCCTGACGGGCCCCTAGTCCAAACAGAGCTCTACCTCCATTATCCTCTTCGCGAGGCTAGCCCTAAAGCTATTTCGGAGAGAACCAGCTATCTCCAAGTTCGTTTGGAATTTCACCGCTACCCACAACTCATCCCCGCGATTTTTAACTCACGTGGGTTCGGTCCTCCAGTGCGTTTTACCGCACCTTCAACCTGGTCATGGGTAGGTCACTTGGTTTCGGGTCTGCATCACGCTACTCTTTCGCCCTCTTCAGACTCGCTTTCGCTTCGGCTCCGGCTTTTCTGCCTTAACCTTGCAACGTAACGCAACTCGCCGGTTCATTCTACAAAAGGCACGCCATCACACTTTAATGTGCTTTGACTATTTGTAGGCACACGGTTTCAAGTTCTCTTTCACTCCCCTTCCGGGGTTCTTTTCACCTTTCCCTCACGGTACTGGTTCACTATCGGTCACTAGCTAGTATTTAGCCTTGCGAGATGGTCCTCGCGGATTCAACCGGGATTCCTCGTGTCCCGGCCTACTCAGGATCCTGCTCAGCCTGCTTGCAATTTCGCTTACGGGGCTCTCACCCTCTCTGGCCCATCTTCCCAGATGGTTCTGCTATCGCTTACAGTGCCTTTAGCAGTCCTTCAACCCCAATTGATAAATCAACTGGTTTAGGCTCTTTCCTCTTCGCTCGCCGCTACTAAGGAAATCGATTTTTCTTTCTCTTCCTGCAGCTACTTAGATGTTTCAGTTCACTGCGTCTTCCTTCGTTTACCTTGACAGTAAACGATGATGCATCGCTGCATCGGGTTCCCCCATTCGGATATCTCCGGTTCTTAGCTTACTTACTGCTCCCCGAAGCTTTTCGTAGTTCGTCACGTCCTTCATCGGCTTCTAGTGCCCAGGCATTCACCGTGCGCCCTTTTCTACTTGACCTATTCAAGCTTTCTTTGAGATCTTCTCTCTTCTCGGTCGCTTTCGTTTCGCAATCTCTTCGATTGCTCGGCTTTTGCTTTTTCGTTTGTATTCAGTTTTCAATGTACTAGCTTTGAGTGCTACGGCACTCAAAACTGAACAGCCTTCTTCTCGCTTCCATGTGCTTCCGTTTGCTTTGACAGCTTCTCTTAGTATCTCTACTCTCCACTGTCTCTGCTTCCTTAGAAAGGAGGTGATCCAGCCGCAGGTTCTCCTACGGCTACCTTGTTACGACTTCACCCCAGTCATCTCCCCTGCCTTAGACGGCTGCTTCCTTACGGTTAGCTTACCGGCTTTGGGCATTGGAGACTCCCATGGTGTGACGGGCGGTGTGTACAAGGCCCGGGAACGTATTCACCGCGGCGTGCTGATCCGCGATTACTAGCGATTCCAGCTTCGTGTAGTCGGGTTGCAGACTACAGTCCGAACTGAGATCGGCTTTCAGAGATTCGCTTGCCTTCACAGGTTCGCTGCTCATTGTGCCGACCATTGTAGCACGTGTGTAGCCCAGGTCATAAGGGGCATGATGACTTGACGTCATCCCCACCTTCCTCCGGTTTGTCACCGGCAGTCTCATTAGAGTGCCCAACTTAATGCTGGCAACTAATAACAAGGGTTGCGCTCGTTGCGGGACTTAACCCAACATCTCACGACACGAGCTGACGACAGCCATGCACCACCTGTCTTAGCGTCCCCGAAGGGAACTCCTAATCTCTTAGGATGGCACTAGATGTCAAGACCTGGTAAGGTTCTTCGCGTTGCTTCGAATTAAACCACATGCTCCACCGCTTGTGCGGGCCCCCGTCAATTCCTTTGAGTTTCAACCTTGCGGTCGTACTCCCCAGGCGGAGTGCTTAATGCGTTAGCTGCAGCACTGAGAGGCGGAAACCTCCCAACACTTAGCACTCATCGTTTACGGCATGGACTACCAGGGTATCTAATCCTGTTCGCTACCCATGCTTTCGAGCCTCAGCGTCAGTTGCAGACCAGAGAGCCGCCTTCGCCACTGGTGTTCTTCCATATATCTACGCATTCCACCGCTACACATGGAGTTCCACTCTCCTCTTCTGCACTCAAGTTGAACAGTTTCCGATGCAATTCTCCGGTTGAGCCGAAGGCTTTCACATCAGACTTATTTAACCGCCTGCACTCGCTTTACGCCCAATAAATCCGGACAACGCTCGCCACCTACGTATTACCGCGGCTGCTGGCACGTAGTTAGCCGTGACTTTCTGGTTGATTACCGTCAAATAAAGGCCATTTCCTACCTCTATCCTTCTTCACCAACAACAGAGCTTTACGATCCGAAAACCTTCTTCACTCACGCGGCGTTGCTCCATCAGACTTGCGTCCATTGTGGAAGATTCCCTACTGCTGCCTCCCGTAGGAGTTTGGGCCGTGTCTCAGTCCCAATGTGGCCGATCAGTCTCTCAACTCGGCTATGCATCATCGCCTTGGTAGGCCGTTACCCTGCCAACTAGCTAATGCACCGCGGGTCCATCCTTCAGTGACGGCCAAAGGCCGCCTTTTAAACTGCTGTCATGCGACAGCTGCTTTTATCCGGTATTAGCACCTGTTTCCAAGTGGTATCCCAGTCTGAGGGGCAGGTTACCCACGTGTTACTCACCCATCCGCCGCTAGCTTTCCCAGCGTCATTACCGAAGTAAATCTGCTGGTTCTGCTCGCTCGACTTGCATGTATTAGGCACGCCGCCAGCGTTCGTCCTGAGCCAGGATCAAACTCTCATTTTGTACTTTGTTTGAGTTTGTAGCTCAAAATTTATTTGCTTGCGAATTGACTTCGCTTCTTTGCTTTGGGTTATTCTATAACCCGCACATTTCTGCGTTTGAAGTCTGTTCAGTTTTCAATGTCCTAGCGCTTCTTCTTAATTAGTAGAAGAAGCTTAATCATTATAACAGATCTCTTTGTCCTTTGTCAAGGACTTTCTTGAACTGCTTTGTCATCAGGTTCTTTCTTTCGCCTGACGACAGTTAAATATATTACATGCTCATCCCTCTTTCGTCAAATCCTTGCCTTCGTTCGCGTTATCCTCGGAACACTAGGCAGCGTTGTAATTATTCCTTCCTCCTCTCTTCCCTCTTTTTCCTCCCTTTTTTCCTCTTACTCCCTTTCTCTTTCTTTCATAGTTCGGCTTTTGCCTCTTTTCTACCCTGATGATCCTTGAAATTTTTTTCGTTTTTTCCAAATATTTCTAAAAATATCGAAGATGATCAATTATAAGCATAAGAAAAAGCCAGCTAGCAATGCTAGCTGGCTTTAATCTTTACCTAGTACATATACTTTTTAATAACTTCTTTAGGATCTGCACCATTGCGAATCTTTAACGACAGTTCAATGCATACATCAGCTAAAATCGCTTGCGGGTCGATGACATTATACGGATGATCTGGTGCCTTTTCTTGTGCCAATGACAATTCAGTGCATCCTAGCAAAATGACATTACACCCATATTTATCGTGCATTTGCCGTAAAATCCAGTGATATAATTCAGCATCAACTACGCCTTTTTGTTTGATATTGTCATATATAAGCTTAGTTACAGCGGGCTGAATTTCCGGACCACCAAACTCAGGCTGACGGCCATCCTGCTTTATTTCCATCTCATACAAACGGTCATAAATTGACCCTTCAGTTGCAATCAGACCGATTTTTTCTTCATTAGGAAACTTTTCGATAAAATGATGCACAGCAATTTGCATCATATTTAAGAAAGGAATATCAGTCAGCGCAGCCAATTCAGGATAAAAATAATGTGCTGTATTACACGGCATAACAAAGAAATCTGGATGCAACTTGGCCTGCCCTAAAACATCATCGCGTAAAGCGGGGAAAAAGTTAGGCTGGCTGTGATCCTTAATATAAGTTGTTCGATCAGGTACTTGAGCATCATTAACCAAAATATAGTTCAAGTAATCCTGATCTCTTGCGATTTTTATTCGGTGGTTGAGTAAGTGAACGTAACTTTCCGTTGCGATCGTACCCATTCCACCGATAATGCTAAAAAAGTGCTTCATAAGCAAAGCCTTTAACTTTCCAGCTCATGCACCGCATCTTGAGCTACTTTAATATCAGTTGGGTATGGTGTGTCAACGCCGCGAATTTTTTGGTACGGGTCAGCACCTTTACCACAAATTAACACAATATCTTTAGCCGAAGCCATTTTGATCGCTTCATGGATCGCTTTAATTCGGTCCAGTTCAATCTTAACCTGGCAGCGGCTGTGATCAATGCCAGAATCAATTTGCTCAGCGATATCCTTCGGGTCTTCAAAGCCAGGATCATCGGTTGTTAAAAAGGCATAATCAGCATACTTGGTTAAGCTCTCGCTAAAGCCAGGCCGACGATCAACACCCTTATCTCCCGGTGCACCAACCACTACGATGATCTTAGGATTATTAAATTCACGGGTCATAAAACTCATCAGCGCCATCATTGATGCCTTATTATGAGCGTAATCAACTACAATCGTACCATGGTCTTTACTCTGGATTGTTTCCATTCGGCCCGGAATAGTTACATGGCGAATACCCTTAGCAGCAGTATCATGGTCAACGCCAGCTAAGCCGGCACCAATTAAGGCAGCCGTACCATTGATTTGGTTAAAGTCACCTATCATTTGCAAGGTGTAGTCGCCTTGAATATTTAACTTCTTAGCACGATCTGATTCGCATAAAAGTTGGAAACGCGTCTCCCGCATATCAGTTTCTTCTGACTTATAGCGGAAATCAACTGGTTGCTTTAAGTTAGGATTTTCAAACTTATTGCTTGAGAACAAGTAAATGCTGTCTGGATTAGTTGTAGTTGTCGCAGCTGCATAAATTTCGTCGAAATGATCGCTTTCAGCGTTAATGATACATTTGCGCGAATTGACCATTAATTGCAATTTGCAGTGCAAGTAATCAGCAAAATTAGGGTGTTCATTTGGACCAATGTGATCTGGGGTAATGTTTAAGAAAAAGCCCAGATCATAAGTTAAGCCAAAGACACGATTCTTTTTATAAGCCTGCGAAGATACTTCCATAACTAGGTGCGTCATTCCATTATCAACGGCTACCCGCATGTCACGGAACAAATCTAGAGATTCTGGCGTCGTCAAACTAGATTTAAATCTGTCTTCTGGATTAGGACCAACGATATCGTCAACTGATGAAAACAGGGCTGTTCTTCCACCATTCATTTGATCAAGAATTGATTTTAAGAAATAGGCAGAGGTTGTCTTACCCTTTGTACCAGTAAACGCAATAACGTACAGATCATCTTGCGGGAAACGGAAAAAGGCTGCTGACAGCAACGCCATTGCTTTAGTTACATCCCGTACAATCAAAGCATGCAAGCCGGTGCCTTCAGGATATGGTTGCTCGGCTACATAACAATTTGCCCCATTTTCTTTAGCCATTGCTAAATAAGTAGGTCTAAAGCCCTTACCCTTGCAGAAAAACAAGGTATCAGTTTTAACATCACGCGAATCATAAGAGATATATTCCATTTTGGTTGAAACCGCGTCCTGTACAGCGCTTGATTTCAGCAAATGGTGCTCTTTTAAGATCAAGATACAGGTATTTAGGGAAATGCTCATTCCAGGCCTCCAAGATAAATCATTCAAAGAAAATTATACCATATAGAAATTCTAAGAAACTTTTAATGGTAAATTAATAATAAAACTGGTTAATTTTTGATCTGACTCGCAGCGAATAGTGCCATGATGCAATTCAACAATACTCTTCGTAATTGCCAAACCCAGGCCTGTACCACCTGTAGCCTTATTGCGCGAATTTTCTACTCGATAAAAACGTTCAAAAATTTGCTGCAAACTATCTGCAGGAATGGGTTCGCCGTTATTCTCTACACGCAGCTCGACTCGCTGATCATTCAATTGCTGGGCTGACAAATTAATTTCGCTAGCTCCATGTCCATATTTCAGTGCATTTGAAATCAAATTATTATAGACTCTGACCAATTTTTCAGGATCTGCCTCAATCGCCAAATCTTCTGGTTTGCAGTCAACATTTATTTGCATGCCCTTCTTTTCTGCTTCCAGTTCAAAACTCGCAGCAACTTGTTCAAGCATTGAAAACAGATGCAATTTTTGAGGCTGCAGTCGCATCTTGGTCGATTGCAACTTAGTATATTCAAACAAATCATCCGCTAAAGATTTCAGCTGTTTGGACTTAACAAAAGCAATCTCAACATATTTGTCATGCTCTTCTTCGGAATGAAAGGCTTTATTCTGCAACAAACCCAAATAGCCGATAATCGAGGTCAGTGGCGTCCGAATATCATGCGAAACATTAGTAATCAGCTCATCTTTTGAACGTTCAATTTTGCGCTCATCATCCATTGCTTGCACGGTACTATCAACTAAGGCATTAATCGAATCGATAACTTTTTGCAAATCTGGCCGTACATAAAAGTTGATCCGCTGATTAAAATGGCCTTCAGCAATATAATGCAGCCGGCGAATTACGTGCCGCAATTGGATCTGATGATAGCGGCGCACTAGTCGCCAAGCCAAAACAATGACATCAATGATTGCCAAAAAGCCAATAAAGATCCCTTGCCAGGACCATAAATGCATCGACTTGCCAATCGTCATAGTACTTTTAATAAAGTAAATGCTTTCTTCCAGGCTCTGGTTATTAAGAATCGCCAGCTCAATCAACATAATTAGTGACAAATCGAGCAGCAACAGTAAAACAACCGTTACAAAACCTTCAGCAATTAATTCGCTTTTTTCACGGGCAGTCAGTTTAATAGGCTGTTTTTTCATCTTTAAGCCTCAACTTTATAGCCGACTCCCCAAACAGTTTTGATAACTTCTTCACCGCCGGTTGCTTTTTGAATTTTGTCACGCAAGTGCGAAACGTGTACCATGACAGTCTTAGCAGAAACCACTGATTCTTGCCGCCATACCCGTTCAAAAATATCATCCGCGCTGAAAACGCGATTAGGATGACTCGCCAGCAAAGATAAAATACCAAATTCCAGTGCTGTTAGCTGAATTTCTTGCCCAGTTAGGGTCTTTACTTCATGCGAATCCATATTAATGGTTAAAGGGCCAACTTCCAAAATATCAGGCTGGTCTTGCTTAACATGTTTTTGGCTGCGCCGCAGCAAAGACCGCACTCGTGCCATCACTTCTAGTGGATTGAAAGGTTTAACCACATAGTCATCTGCACCAGTAATCAGGCCTTGAATTTTATCCATGTCACCGCTTTTAGCACTAACAACCAAAATTGGAATCTCTGAATCTTTCCGGACGCGCTTAATCACTTCAATGCCTGACATTTTTGGCATCATAATATCCAAAATCATCAAGGCAATATCTGGGTGCGTCGTCAGCTTCGTTAAAGCTTCCTGCCCGCTATAAGCAGCAACTGGCTCGTAGCCTTCATTTTTTAAATATATGCTGAGCAGCTCAACAATTTCTTTATCGTCATCAACAACTAAAATTTTCATAGTATTACTCATTTCTTTCGCTTCAGTGAATATTTTACTAGATTCAGCCATTAAATAAAAAGGACGCGTTTTCTGCGCGTCCTGATCATCAAAATTAATCGAGTTCTTTTTTGCCAGTATACAATTCGTAATAAAAGCCTTTTTGTTTCAGCAATTCATCATGACTGCCAGCTTCAATAATTTGACCATGATCCAAAACCAAGATCAGGTCTGAATTAACAATCGTTGATAGCCGGTGAGCAATAACGAAACTAGTTCGTCCGGCAAGCAAGTTGTCCATCCCCGCTTGCACCATGCGCTCAGTCCGCGTATCAATGCTCGAAGTAGCCTCATCAAGAATCATGACTGGCCGGTCAGCAATCATTGCCCGAGCAATTGAAAGAAGCTGCATCTGCCCTTGCGATAAGTCGCCGCCATCGCCATTAATCACTGTGTCATATCCATGGTCTAATTCATGAATAAATTCATCGGCATGTGATAACCTGGCTGCTTGGTAAACTTGATCATCACTAGCATTCAAATTACCAAAGCGAATATTTTCCATCACCGTACCGGTGAAGAGGTGCGTTTCTTGCAGAACAATTGACACTGATTGCCGCAAAGCATGTTTATCAATTTCACGAATATTTAAACCATCATACAAAATCTTACCTGAATCAATTTCATAAAAACGGTTAATCATATTAGAAATGGTAGTTTTCCCAGCACCAGTTTCACCAACCAGGGCGATCTTCATCCCCGGTTTAGCGTCAATCGAAATATCATGCAGAATTTCTCGCTCTGGTGAATACGAAAAGTTAACATGTTCAAATTGAATATTCCCACGCACTGGCTCTTTTACCTGGCCATCATTTGTTGGCACTAACCAGTTCCAAGAACTTTGAATTTTTTCATTCGGGGCAATTTCAATTTTACCTTCGTTAACTTCAACTGGTTCATCTAACAAGTTGAAAATTCTGCCTGCACCAGCAATCGCCATGACAATTGAATTAAGTTGTTGGGAAATTTGCATGATCGGCTGACTGAATGATTTAGATAATTGCAAAAATGATGCTAACGCCCCAACTGTCAATGGCATTTTTCCAATCGCAGACAAGCCGCCGCCAACTAACGCAATTAAAACATAGAGCAAGTTGCCCATATTGCCCATGATTGGGAACAAAATCGTTGAAAACAGGTTAGCCTTGCCAGAAGCTTCACGCAATTCATCATTATATTTTTCAAAATCACGTTTAGCGTCTGCTTCATGGCTGAAAACTTTAATAACTTTCAGCCCGTTCAGCATTTCTTCGTTAAACCCATTCATTTCGCCTAGTTTGGCTTGCTGCAAACTGAAGTACTTGCCAGAGTTAATCGTTAAATAGCGTACAACCCCGTATGACAAGCCAAAGACTAAGAATGAGAAGATAGTTAGCTGCCAGCTTAAGCTGAACATCGCAATGATAACAAAAGTCAGGCTTAAGACAGAGTTAACAAATTGCGGGATCGATTGTGAGATCAGCTGCATCAAAGTGTCAATATCATTGGTGTAGCAACTCATAATGTCGCCGTATTCATTTTGATCGAAATAGGCAATTGGCAAATATTGCATGTGGCTAAACATCTGGTCACGGATACTCTTTTGTACCTCTTGGGCCAGCCACATCATCAAAATTGTCATCAGATAGTTGGCAATGACCCCGATCAAGTAAATTCCTGCCATGAGCAGCATGCCATGAACAAGTGGCGTAAAATTAGGCACTTTTTCATGCAGCATTGGAGTGATATAGCGGTCAATCAGCTGCTGAATAAACAGTGAACCATACACTGTTGCCCCAGCACTGATTACCACAGAAATCATAGCCACAATCAAAGCAGCTGGCGCCGTTTTGAAAGTATATTTCAGGAGTCGGTTAAGGATCTGCAAGCGGCTAGGCTGTTGCATACTTGTTTCGTTTTGCTTAGTCATCTGCGCCAACTCCTTTCTGTTCTGCTTGGAATTTAGCAATCGAACTATATAGCGGATTGCGTTTAATTAATTCATCGTGCGTGCCAATATCCTGAATTTGTCCCTCATTCATGACAATAATACGATCAGCGTCTTTAATTGAAACAATCCGTTGCGAAATAATAATTTTCGTTGTTTTAGGCATATCTTTTTGTAAAGCCGTTCTGATTTCACGCTCAGTTTGCGTATCAACCGCTGAAGTTGAATCATCCAAAATCAGAATTTTTGGTTGCTTAAGTAGTGCCCGTGCAATTGTTAGCCGCTGCTTTTGACCACCAGACACATTAGTTCCGCCCTGGTCGATCATCGTGTCATAGCCATCTTTAAATTCACGGATGAACCCGTCAGCATGAGCGATCTTGGCCGCTTGCACAATCTCTTCATCACTTGCATGTTCATTGCCCCATTTCAAGTTGTCTTTAATAGTACCTGAGAAGAGAACATTGTTTTGCAAGACCATGGCCACATTATCACGCAGTGCTTTCAAATCATAGCTGCGAACATTATGGCCAGAAACGCGAACAGCACCGGTGGTCACATCATAAAGCCGCGGAATCATTGAAACCAAAGTTGACTTAGAAGAACCAGTTTCACCGATAATCCCAATCGTTTCACCTGGCAAAATATGCAAATTGATATCTTTTAAGATCCAGTGTTCAGCATCCGGTTCATACTTAAAACCAACATGATCAAATTCAATATCACCGTCTGCAATGGTTTCAATTGGTTTGTGCGGATTGGTAATCGATGGCTGCTCGTTAATTACCGCTGCTACCCGGTTGCCACTAGCTTGTGCCAGGATCAATTGGGTGAAAATCATGGCGAGCATCATCAAACTAAACAGAACTGACATTGAGTATGAAAACATTGAGACTAATTGACCAGTTTGCATGCTGCCATACACGATTTGGCGAGCGCCAAACCATGAAACCAAAAGCAGAGCCGAGTCAATCACAAACATCATCACTGGGCCGTTAGTTGCCATTATTTTTTGCGCACCGAAGAATAATTTGTAAATCAGTTTGGATGACTTTTTAAATTCATCAATTTGTTCTTCTTCGTGCACATAAGTTTTCACTTCACGAATACCGCGCACGTTCTCACGCACAACCCTATTCAGCCGGTCATAGCCACGGAAAATTTTCGGGAAGTACGGGTAGGCAGTCTTGATAATCAAAGCTAGCACTACCGCTAAAATTGGAACTAAAACCACAAAAATCAGGGCCAATTTAGCATTAACAATGAACGACATAATTAATGAAACAATCATCATCAGCGGTGCCCGCACGGCAATCCGAATACTCATTTGATATGCCAATTGAATATTGTTAACGTCCGTCGTCAGTCGTGTAACTAAACTAGAACTTGAGAATTTATTGATATTCTCAAATGAATATTCTTGAATCTGATTAAACATGTCATGACGCAAGTTAGCAGCTACACCCGCAGCTGCTGTTGCCGAGGTCGCACTTGCCAATGCCCCAAGAACCAGTGAAATCAGGGTTAAAATCAGCAAGAAAACCCCTCTAGAAACGATATAGTGCATATCATTTTTCATAATGCCGTTATCAATCAGCATCCCCATGACGTAAGGGATAAACATTTCGATAAAAACTTCTAAGCTGACAAACAGCGGCGAGAGCAGCGATTTGGTTTTATATTGACGAACCGCGCTCAAGATCGTTTTTAGCATGCAAAACCTCCTAGCCTTAATGAAAAAATAATTAGATTGCAGATAAAATAAAAACAAATGGGGTACCCATTTGTTTTAAATTCAATTTGAAAACACTATTTACTTTACTACAAAATTACATATTTTTCACACAAAACGCTATCTGTGCAAACCAGCTGCAGTTGACTTGATTCCTTTTAACCGTCGGTAAGCCCAACGACCTAGCAAAGCTACAGCCATAATGACTAACTCGCTCCAACTTGGAATAGTTGGGTTGATGTATTTCAATGGCGGCAAAGCGAACATAATGAAGACTAAGAACAGGCAAACAATCAATCCTGCCCCAGTTAAAATCAATTTCCAGGTTGATGGCCGGTCTTCTTTCTTCAACGTAACCACGTCGTTGAAGTAGGTAATTCCCAAACCGCAGATCACACCAATGATAATCAAAGTTACAATCCCGACCTGTGTTTGACTTTGCGCTTTAGCAGAGGTAGCAAACAGACTAAATAAACCGATCATCCCAGTGAAAATTGCCAGATACAGCAAAATGTTATCAACAGCTTTTTCCCAGAAAGTTAATGGCCGCGGTTTTGGCTTAGGGTGAACCAATTCATGTGCTAATTCTTTTGGTGATTGATCGTACAAACTAGCAGCAGTTTGACCTTTGCGCTGAGCAATGACAATTTCTTGCAGCATCGAATCAATTTTTTGCTGAGTTTCTTCCTTACTCCAGCCTTCTTCAAGTAAAAATTTATCCAAGCGGAATAAGAAATCAGCATTTTTGTTGCTTAATGCCGCTTTCAGCTGGTCAATCGACATGTTTTCAATTTTTTCAGTAGCTGCTGCTTGCTCAGACTGTTTTTTTAACCGAGCTTGCTGCTGTGAAATAACTTTTTGATTTCTTTCTTTATTGTCCATGCGGAAAAGCTCCTAAACATTGAATCTAAATTCAATAATATCGCCATCTTGCACGAGGTAATCTTTACCTTCAAGCCGCAGTTTGCCTGCTTCTTTTACCTTTTGCATAGTTTCATACTTATCTAAATCTGCAAAAGACACAACCTCGGCCCGGATAAAGCCACGCTCAAAATCAGAGTGGATAACACCGGCTACTTGTGGGGCTTTCATTCCTTCGTGGAAAGTCCAAGCACGAGTTTCAGGACCACCTGCAGTAAAGAAAGTCCGCAAACCCAAAATATGGTAGGCTGCACGGATCAGCCGGTTCAAGCCTGGCTCTTTGACACCTTCCATTTCAAGCATTTCTTGCTTTTCATCACCATCTAAACCAGCAATTTGTTCTTCAGCTGAAGCAGAAATGCCTAGACATTCAGCGCCTTCTTTGTCAGCATGGGCTTTTACGATTTGGTAATACTTATCGCTAGCTGGATCAGCCATAGAGCTTTCAGCAATGTTTGCCACATAGATAATTGGCTTCGAAGTCAGCAGGAAAAGGCCCTTAACAATCTTTTGCTCGTCATAATTAAATTTAATGGACCGAGCTGGCTCGTCTTCCTCAAGGACTGGTTGCAATTTTTGCAGCACAGCCATTTCAGCCTTGGCTTCCTTATCACCTTGTTGGGCAATCTTTTTAACCTTGTTAATCCGGCGGTTAACAGCATCCAAGTCGGCGATGGCTAATTCCAGGTTGATCGTATTAATATCTTCTTCAGGGTCAACTTTGCCAGTTACAGAGGTAATATTGCTATCGTCAAAAGCACGGACAACATGCACGATCGCATCAGTTTGACGGATATTTTCCAAAAACTTATTGCCCAGGCCTTCGCCTTTAGAAGCGCCTTTTACCAGTCCCGCAATATCAGTAAATTCAAAGGTTGTGTGAACAATTTTTTTAGCTGGGATCAATTCTTGAATCCGCGCTAACCGCTTATCAGGAACTTCAACCATTCCCACATTTGGTTCAATCGTCGCAAATGGGTAATTGGCCATTTCGGCGCCAGCCTTTGTAATTGCGTTAAACAAAGTTGATTTACCAACATTAGGCAAACCGACAATACCTGCTGTTAATGCCATTTCTTAAACTCCTCAATTCATTATTTCTTCTCAAAATTTGGCACGATAATCTGCTCACGTGGAATATAGTACTCCAAATGCTGGTTGGCTGGATCATTGGCCTTGGTTAAAACCTTTTTGATTTTATGGTCAAATTCAGCGTGCGGCATCATGACCAAATGACCACATCCCATGCACTTAATGCGGATGTCAGCTCCCATCCGCAGGACTTCCCAATTATTATGGCCACATGCATGCGGCTTTTTCATTTGTACAGTATCTGCTAAATGGAACATATTTACACCTGCTTCTTATTCGTTATCCAAATCTACTCCCAATAGCGAGAGAATTCTGTTCAAATCATCTGTCGAATCAAAATTGATTGCCAAACGTCCCTTGCCATTCTGATTTTCGGAAATATTGACGCTCGTTCCGAAGCGATCAGCTAATTGCCGTTCACTAGTTTGAATAAAAATAGACTTGTGCGACCGCTTTTTCTCTTTGCGTTCGCTGCGCTGATTCATCTTGCTGACTAAGCTTTCCAGCTGCCGGACGGTAATCCCTTCTTTAACTACTCGCCAAGCCAGTTCATTAATCCTTGATTTATCTTTCAAAGCCAAAAGCGTTCTTGCCTGCCCCATCGACAATTTGCCGTGCTGCAGCAAATTTTTCGTGCGAGTTGGCAAGGTCAGCAGCCGCAAATAATTAGCAATGTAAGGACGAGATTTTCCCATCCGCTTTGAAACTTCGGCCTGCGTCAAACCAAGATTTTTTTGTAGCATGTCGTAGGCTTGCGCTTCTTCCAGCGGAGTTAAATCCTCACGCTGCAAGTTTTCTAGCACTGCTACTTCCATCATCTGAGCTTCATCGAATTGGCGGATGATAGCTGGCACTGTCGTTTTACCAGCTAATTTGGAAGCACGAAAACGCCGCTCACCAGCAATAATCTCATAGCCGCCAACCGATTTGCGGACAATGATTGGCTGAAAAACACCATTTTCTTTAATCGAATTAGCTAACTCAGACAAACTGCTCTCGTCAAAAGCTTTCCGCGGCTGATATGGGTTGGGCCTAATTTCAGCTAATGCGATATCTTTAACTTCTTCAGTTTCATCGATTTGCGGTTCATCTTCAAATAAGGCCTCTAAGCCGCGTCCTAACCCGCCTTTAGGACGTTTATCGTTTGATCTTTTTGCCATGAGCTTTGAGCACCTCTTTTGCTAATGCGGCATAAACTTTGGCACCGCGCGATTTTGGATCATATTCCGTAATTGGTTCACCATAGCTTGGAGCTTCTGCCAGTTTAGTGATCCGAGGAATAATCGTCTTATAGACTTTCTTAGAAAAGTAAGATTGAACTTCTTGGACAACAGATGCGCCTAAATTAGTCCGAGCATCCAGCATTGTCAGCAGGACACCTTCAATGCCTAAATCTTTATTGAAGTGTTTTTGCACTAACCGAATCGTATTCAGCAACTGGCTTAAGCCTTCCATAGCATAGTATTCACTTTGCACTGGGATCAAAATCGAATCAGAAGCAGTGAAGGCATTGATCGACAGTTGACCTAAAGACGGCGGACAATCGATGAAAATGAAGTCGTACTTATCATCAATCGTTTCTAAAGCATCCTTCAGCCGGGTTTCACGGGCAATCATGGATGTCAATTCCATCTCGGCACCAGCTAATTGAAGGGTTGCCGGAACAATATCCAAGTTTTTCGTGCCAGTTTGATGAATAGTTTCAGCAATTGGCACTTCATCAATCAATACATTGTAGATATCCTGATCAACTGACGCTTTTTCAACGCCAACACCACTAGTAGCATTGCCCTGTGGATCAATATCAATAATTAAAACCCGGTAACCATCAACCGCAATACTGGCACTTAAGTTGATAGTAGTGGTTGTTTTACCAACGCCGCCCTTTTGATTGGCGACAGAAATTACTTCAGCCATTGCTTCCCTACTTTCCTTGCTTTCTGGATAGTTCAATTACAATTCGATACTGATTAGGAGCCTTTGATTCCTTCATCTTAACCTGCAAGCCAGACTCACGCGCCAAATTCACAGCTTGTTTAATAGTATTGATTTGAACTTTAAAGTCTTTATCAGCCTTTACATAAACACGGTTCTTTGGACTAGTCGGTTTAGCTGCTGGTTGCTGATAACTCTCGACCAATTTTTCCGTCGCCTGCACGTTTAAATGTTGATCAAGAATTTTCTGCAAAGCTTCACCCTGCCGACTTGCTGTTAAAGCTAGTAATGCTCGGCCGTGACGCTGCGAAATATTCTTAGCCACTAAAGCAGCTTGCACCGGCTCACTTAATTTAAGCAAGCGAATTTTATTAGCAACGTAGGATTGAGATTTACCTACTTGCTTAGCCAGTTCCAGCTGAGTTAAATCATTTAGCTTCATCAAACGCTGGTAAGCTTTCGCTTCATCAATGGGGTTCAAATCTTCCCGCTGCAAATTTTCAATCAAGGCTAGCGAGGCGGTCTGTTCGTCGGTTAGATCACGTACAATCCCCGGAATAGTTTTCCAGCCTAGCTTTTGTGCTGCCCGAAAACGCCGTTCACCTGCAATAATTTCATACTGATCATCATGCTTGCGTACTGCAATCGGCTGCAACAAGCCTTCGGTTGATAAAGTTTGTGCTAACTCGTTGATTGAATCATCAGTAAACTGGTGCCGCGGCTGGAACTGGTTCGGAATAATTTTAGCCAGTGGCAAATCCTGCACTTGTTTATCAGCAGGGATCTCTTCGTGATGTTTAAAAAATAAAGCCATGGAATCTCTCCACCCATTCTATAAAGGTTTCTTATTCGGCGTGCCAGCCTGACGCGGATATTTGCGCGGCGTAGTTTTAACTTTCTTAATTAGCACCAGGTTGCGTTCTTCTTCATCCCCGGGCAGGGTTAAAGCTTTCACTTGTTCAACTTGGCCGCCTAGCTTGCTAATTGCAGTTTGGGCATCAGTCAGTTCTGCTGCTGCTTTTGGTCCCTTCATTGCAATAAAGTAGCCGCCTAATTTAACAAACGGCAAGCAGTATTCGCTTAAAACACTCATCCGGGCAACTGCACGGGCGGTGACGACATCAAAGCGTTCGCGGCAGTCCTTTGATTGACCTAAATCTTCAGCCCGGCCATGCAGAAGTTCAACCTGCTTTAAATCAAGCTGCTGGGTCAATTCCTTCAAAAATTTTAGCCGTTTGTTTAGTGAATCAATAATAGTCACTTGCAGATCCGGCCGGATAATTTTCAGCGGAATTGAAGGAAAACCAGCGCCGCTACCCACATCGCATAAACGACAACCTTGCGGCAAAACATCCGCAAAGGTCAGTAAAACTGTCAAAGAATCATAGAAGTGCTTTAAATAAACTTCGTCTTGATCAGTAATGCGCGTTAAGTTAACGCGCTGGTTTACTGTAACTAACTGCTGATAATATGTAGCAAAGGCAGCAGTTTGCGCCGGCGTTAGTGACCAGCCTTGCTGCGCTAAAGTTTGCGAAAATTGTTCTGGATTCATCGTTCACCTGTGAAACCTTCTGTTTCACGCATACATAATGTACCGCAAAAAAGCGGCCTGAGCAATTTTGCTCAACTTAATTAATTATGAAATATTTTGTGTTAGTCGTCAAAATAGTCAGCGGTGGTTTATAATTGCTAGCTAAAGGAGTTTTGTCATGATTGTTACACTACTAGTTTTGTTATATCTAGGTTATGAAACTTATCGCGGCTACCAAGTTGGTTTTACCAAACGGATCGTCAACTTGGTCTTTGCTGCCATTGTTTTCACGGCAGCTATTTTAGGTCAAAATCCACTCGGACAATTATTATACAATCAATTCTCGTCAAAAGCTTCAACAGCTTCACAAGAACTTGATTTAATGCTCTACCGCTTTTTGGCTTTCTTTTTGATCTTCTTTATTGGTCGCCATTTAGTAAAAATTTTTAAAAAGCATATGCCCGAAAAAAAAGAACGCCAGAACTTTGCTGGTGTCCTTAATTCAATTTTAGGAGCGGTAATTTCATTTATCGCATCCTACTTCCTTGTGTATGTCGTTTTATCAATGCTAAACGCCTTGCAAAATCAGTGGTTTATTCAGCAGACCATTTCATCGCCGCTCTTGCGGGTGATCATTTACAATACCCCTGGTTTGTCAAACGACGTCTTCAACAACATCTTCGGAATTAGCCGCACTTTGGCTTAATCAAAAGTAGAGTAAACACTATCATCATTGTAAACAAAGACTGCGCCGTATCGGCCAGCCTTTTTATTTTCCCAATTTTGCAAAGGATGACCTGCAAAGAACAGCCGCTTGCACTCAATTTCAGCTTGCACTGAATCCCGCGTAAACAGGGTTACGCCAGCAACATTGGTTTTAGCCGGATAACCGGTCCGCGGATCGATGATATGGTGATAACTCTTACCATCAACTACTAGCACCCGTTCATAAGTACCGCTCGTTACCGCAGAACATTCAGGCACGGTCACGACTCGAATATTTTCACCGCGCGGTAGTTTCGGGTCTTGCACACCAATATTCCATAAACCGAGCGGATTATGCGGAGAATCTCCTACCAACAGCACATTACCACCAAGATTGATAATGCCCCGTTCAACACCGTAAGCATGCCAAAAATCGCGTAGACGATCGGCAATGTATCCTTTGGCAATTCCGCCTAAATCTAACTCCATGCCTGGTTTTTCTAAGTAAACAGTTTGATTTAGATCATCTAATTTAACGGCCCTGGGATCGATCAGCTTCATTTGTTCCTGAATCTGATCGTCTGTTGGTACATGTGCATTATCAAAACCAATGCTCCACAATTTAACCAAGGGACCAATCAAGGCATTAAAGCCGAAATTTTCTAAACTTTTTTCAACCGCTAATTTCACTAGTTCATAAGAAGCAGGTGAAACTTGCACAGGGTGGCGGCCAGCAGCCCGATTAATATCCATAATTTCAGAGTTTTCGCGGTCAACGGTAAAAACATCATGAAAATGATCAATCAGATCCATTGATTGCTGCAATAGCCACTGATCAGTGGTACCGAATAATTGCAGCTGGCACTCGGTTCCTAAAGCCTTATGGACTCCAGAAATTTGGTGCAGTTTTATATTCTCAATCATGCTTGTACTCTCATTCTTTTGCTAAAAATTGATCTTGTAGTTTAGCTTGCCAGGCTGGTGTCATTCCAACCCGTTTTTGCAAAAATTGATCAAGATTACCATATTCTTTGTTAATTGCAATTAAAGCTGTGTCTAGATATTCATTTGCAACGCTGGCTAGTGAGCGTGTTGTAGCTAGCAGTTCCAAGCTGCCATGCTTCTGCTTAACTTTTGCATCCAAATGCTGCCGATAATCTTCTAGCATGACATTAGAATACAAATAATCAGCTCGAATCACTGCCGGTTCAACGCCCAACAAATACAACAAAAAGACCGTGCAAATTCCTGTCCGATCTTTGCCCTCAGAACAATGATATAAAATTGCACCTGGCCGATCAGTCAAAATCTCAAAAAATTGCTGGAAAGCATACCAAGAATGCGGTTGCTCAATAAAGTCCCGGTAATTCAGGCACATATTTTTAAAGCCAGCATATTGATCAGTTTGGTATTGTTGATGAATTTTAATAATCGAAGGTGATACTTGCCCAACTTCACGCCCTGAAATAGAAACATTATAATGCTCGACCCCTGGCAGTTGCGGATCTGGTGTAGCTGCTCGCTCTTTTGACGTCCGCAAATCAATAATAGTCTGCAGGCCCATTTCTTGCAAAATAGCCCGGTCATGCTCATCAAGCCGATTAATCCGGCCCGTTCTCAGCAGGCGATGCGGCAACAACATCCGATCTCCTTGTCCTAAATAGCCGCCTAAATCACGCGGATTACGCACGCTAGCCAGTGGTAAAACGTTTGGGTGAATCATTTTTCTCACCTCTTACGACTTTAATTGTATCAAAAAAAGATGCTGCTTGCTTGCAGCATCTTTTCTTTTATTAATATTACTTAATATTAGCTCAACTTGTTGGCTAAGGAAGCATCTTCGCCTTCTGCAAACATTTGGTTTGGTTGCTCGTGGCTTAATGGATCGCTCAGCATTGCACTGTGCAGTTGTGACTCCAGCAAGTTGACAATTTGATCTTGGTCCAAGTTCAGCATGCCATTGATCGCCATTGAAGCCAGACCATTAACATTGATCCAGTTGCTAATGACCATGTTGTTGACATGTTCAGCTGAGAATTGATCCAACTTGATCTCTTCACCCAGCTTTTGGGTACCCAAGTTCATCATAATGTGACTAACAAAATCATTGCCAAATTTGCCATCAATGAAGATAGACTTGAACAAAGCAGGAGCATCAGTTGCAAAGTCGATGTATGACAGGTCAAAGTCGATCAATGGCCGGTCAACATAAACTTGTTGCAGCGTAGTGGTTTCCAGCTTATGTACCATTTGCTTGAGCACTTGCATACGCAAATCGCCCATATTCTTAAACTCTAAATAAATAGGTTGGGTTGAACAGTTAACTGCTTTAGCGATGTTGCGAGCAGTTAATGAATCAATCCCGTTCTTCAACGCCAGTTTATAGGCGGCGCTAAAAATGCGCTGCTTGCTGATTTCTTTTCTTCTAGCCAATGTCTTCGCCTCATCTAAAATATGTGTGTTCGTATACCTTGTACTTTGTAATATTAATAATATAACTAAACTTCATTTAATGCAAGAGGGGTGAAAATTTAAGCTACACCTATCTTTTTTACAAGCGATTAAATAACCTTTCTCCATCGTCACCGGTAAATTCATCGTAGTGAGAAGATACCATTTCCATGACTTCTTGCTTGTCCAAGCCTTGACCAGCTGCATAAGCAAAAAAAGCAGCCGACAGTAAATAGCCGATCTCACGCTTATCGGTCAGGTCATCTGAAAAAGTTAGCTTCACACGATGATTATCTGGATCTGCTCGCAGCCAAATTGATTTTGTATATTTTTCAGTCATTAAATATCCCTTCTCATCAGTTACTGCTAAGATAATTATATTACAAATTATCTAGGAAGCAGGGAGTAGTATGAATAACCATGTTCGTTCATCATGTACATCAATTTTAATCGGTAAAGAAGTGGCAATCAATGGGCACGTTATGATCGGCCGCAACGAAGATTCCAAAACTGCGTGGCCTAAGCACTTGCAGTTTCACGCAGCAGGGCAAGGACCGCGGCAATTTAAATCAAAAGACAATAATTTTATGATTGATTTGCCTGCACAAGCAGCAGCCTATTCAGCCACCCCAGAGTGGACTGACAAATATGGTGTCTTTGAAGAAGACGGTATCAATGAATACCAAGTTGCCATGAGCGCCACCGAAAGTGCCTACGCTAATGAGCGCGTACTCGCTGTTGACCCATTCGACGATAAAAACGGCATTTTAGAAGAAGCAATGGTCACTGTCGTCTTGCCTTACATTAAAAGTGCCCGTGAAGGTGTGCAGCGGCTGGGAAAAATTGTCGAAGAGCACGGAGCCGCTGAAGCTGATGGTATTTTATTTGCTGACCCCGATGAGGCTTGGTATTTAGAAATTGGCTCAGGCCACGAATGGGTTGCCCAGCGTATCCCTGACGATAGCTATGCCGTTGTTGCCAATCAGTTGTCAATTCAAGTCATTGATTTCAATAGCGATGACTTTATGTTTGCTGCTAATTTGCCAGCTTTTATTAAAGAAAATAATTTATGGCCAGCTGGCAAGCCGCTTAATTGGCGTGAAGCATTTGGAACTCACGATGACAGCGATTTGCACTACAATACTCCGCGCGTTTGGTCAGGCCAGCGCTTACTCACCCCTTCAATCAAGCAAGAACCACAAAGTTTTAACTTATCATTTATTCAAAAGCCTGATCGGCCTTTATCGGCACAAGATGCGCAAACTGTTTTGAGCGACCACTACAACAACACTCAGTATGATCGAACCCAAAAACGCAATAGTGATCAACCAGGCTTTCGGCCAATTGCTGTGGCTACAACTCAAGAATCACACTTGCTAGAAATGGCACCTGACAATCCAATTCATTGGCTGGCAATGGGAATTTCTGCGCAAAGCGTTTATGTTCCATTTTATCCATGGGGCAGCAAAGTGCCGACTGCTTACAAATATGGCAAGGAAACTTATACCAGCAACTCAGCTTACTGGGTCTTCAAATTGGCTAGTGTGTTAGTTGACCGCGATTGGTCCAAATATGGAGCCGATTTAGCAAGTACCCAGACAGAGACTAAACAAAAACTGGGACAAATTCGTGCTGAGTATGACCACAAACTTAGTCAAGCCACTAATAAAACGGCAGTTTATGATGAAGCAAATCAAAAATTGGCTGCAGCTGCCTTAGACAACTACCGCCAATTGATTGCAAAATTAATTACTAAACAAACAGCTGATTCGCCACTTAGTTTTAAAGTCGATCCTAATTTATAAAAAAAGCCTGCTCAAGCAGGCCTTTTTTATTGTCGTTTTGTTAAACGGCCGTCTAACATGTCATAAATATGATCTGCATATTTCGTCAGTCGATCATCATGCGTGACTAAAATTATAGCTTTTTGCCGCTGCTTGGCTAAATCTTTAAACAATTGCCCGACTTCTGCCACCCGCTCACTATCAAGCGAAGCAGTTGGTTCGTCGGCCATAATAACCGCTGGGTCAGCATACAGTGCCCGGGCAATCGCTGCTCGCTGCTGCTGGCCGCCGGATAATTCTTGCGGATATTTATTGACTAGATTACTGATGTCAAGTTGTGCCAAGAGAGCTTGCAAATCGTCCGCTGACAAGTTTCCTTCTTTTTTAACATGATCAACTAGCTTAAATTGCTCGCTAATCGTTAAATACGGTACTAGGTTGTAAGCCTGCAAGATAAAGCCGATTTTATGAAGCCGTAAAGCATCGCGTTCTTTAGGCGATAAGCGGCTAATTTCTTGACCTTCAACTTGCACCGTACCACTAGTTGGGGAAAGCAAACCGCCAGCCGTGGTTAAAAAAGTACTCTTGCCAGCACCAGAAGGACCCATGATCAGGATCACTTCGCCAGCATCAATCGAAAAATTGACATTGCGTAAAGCTTGGACAGATGCTTCACCATGCTCATAGGTCTTGCTAACGTTCGTTAAAGTTAACACACTCATTTCTGCTAGCCTCCAATTCCGCTTAATGGATTCAACCGAGCGATTTTAACCGCTGGAAGAACCGCACCAATCAAACCCATAATAACCATGCCTAATGAAGCAGGTATCCAAATAGCTGGTGAAAAACTCATTGGCACTGCCGCCGGCATAAATTTAGCCGACAATGCTAAACCTGCTAAACCTAAGACAACCCCGCTTAAAACTAGTATCAGCGATTGCCAGATAGTAGCTGACACCAGCACCTTGCTTGGGATGCCTTGCGCACGCAGAACTGCGAAATTAGGCAATTTTTGCATAGTCAGAATGTAAAGAAAAACCGCCACGATAATTAGCGAAATAACAAACAGGAAGACAATCATCATCATAAAAGTCATATTTTGATCACGGTAACCTGGCAGCTTTTGAATAAAAGTTTGCTGCTGATAAGATTTAGTTCCTTTAATCCCTGGTTTGAAATTGCGTTTTGAAACAATCCCTGAGGCGGCTACTGTTGGCATGACATTGCGCAACTTTTTCCAAGTCTTTAAACTGCCGTAAACAACTGGTGCAATATTAATTTCATTATGATGAACCCAGCCGACAATCTTATATTTGCGGGCAGTATCATTTAGCTTTATTTTGTCGCCTAAATGGTAGCCTTTTTGCGCAAAAGCATCATCAACCACAATTTCGGTATCTTTTTTCGGTTTCCGACCTCTAGTAATCGGCAAGTTTTTAAAAATATATTCGTCTTTGTTCAAGCCAATAAACTGGCTGCTGACGGTTGTTAGATTTTTACCTTTGGCTGCGACTGGCGTTTGACCAACAACCGCTTCTTTTTTAGATAACTTTGCCTGATCAAGTTGATCTTGCGTCAGTAGCGATTGCGTTAAGCTGACATTGCTATGCTTATTCAGCACCACGGTTTGCAAATGCCATGATTTTAAAGCACTGGTATTTTTGTTAGCCAAGCCAACGGACAACGATGATAGGATCAGAATCAAAAAACTGATCAAAAAAAATCATAAATACGATTAGCCCGTAGCGTAATTTCTCGTGGCGAATCTCTTTCCAAGCTAAAAACATCTCTAGTCTCCCTTCTTCAGCAGCTGCAAACTAATCTGCAAACACTGCATGACCACTGGTTCATCAGCAGGATCGGTTAAAGCCAAACGGATGGATGCATGGCACAACTCCATCGCAGCCCAATCTGCAGCTGATAGTTCTAGCTGAGGCCGGGTGGTAAAATCGTGATTTTGGCTTTCGAGCAAACTAAGTCGAATAAATTGATAATATTTGCTCTGTTTAGTCTGCTGAAAAAAAGCAACCGTCGTTTGATAGAAATGTTCTGGATCATACTGCGATGGCAATGGCAGTAGACTAGTATGAATCGAGGCCAAAGCCTGCTGACGTAAATACGCATAAGCTGTTGGCAAATCGCCAAAATATTTATAAAACGCACCACGGGCAATTTTAGCATTAGCAACAATCCGACTAACTTTAGCTTTTGCTAACGGATATTGACTGAATTCCTCAAGCAAAGCTGCTTGAATTCGGGCTTGCTTAGCCGGAGGTAAATTTTTGAAAGTTGAACTAACCACTACGGCCACTTCCTTCCCTTCTGATGACAATGTGTCACTTTTCAAAAATATACTATTCAGAAAGTGACATCGTGTCAATTATTTGATTTGGGCAAAAGGATAGAAAAGCTTACAATAGCGTTACAGAAAACTGCTGAGAGATAGGGGACCTGGCATGGCACGAGTTACATTGAAACGAGACGGCTTGAACTTAGTTGGCAGCCGCGAAGAGCCGTTTGGCGAAATTTATGATATGGCAATTTTATTTCATGGCTTTACTGCCAATCGCAATATACATTTACTAACTGAACTAGCTAAACAGTTGCGGGATGAAAACGTTGCTAGCGTACGGTTTGATTTTAATGGACACGGCGAATCAGATGGTGCTTTTGAAAAGATGACCCCGCTGAATGAGTTAGAAGATGCTAACGCCATCCTTGAATATGTGCATACTGATCCACATGTACGCAATATTTTTTTGATTGGGCATTCGCAGGGCGGGGTCATCGCTTCGATGCTAGCTGGTTTGTACCCAGACCTGGTGAAAAAAGTTGTTTTGATTGCTCCAGCTGCTACTTTGCGCAGCGATGCTGAACAAGGCAAGCTACAAACAATTAGCTACAACCCTCGTCATATTCCTGACCGCCTGCACTATCAAAATCTGATTATGGATGGCTTTTATATGCGTATTGCGCAAAACTTGCCAATTTATGAAGTCTCAGCCAAATTTACCGGGCCGGTTTGCTTAATTCATGGTACGGCTGATAAAATTGTTAGTCCAAAAGCTAGCCAAAAATATCATGATTTATATCAAAACAGTTCCTTGCATCTGCTTGATAATGCCGACCACCGTCTAACTAATGAACAGGACTTGCAAACAGCAGTGAAAATCGCAACTGATTTTGTCAAACCAGCATTTTATTAAGAGGAGATTGAAGATGACCAACAAGAATTTAGACCTAGGATTAATCGCCATTTTTAAACCGACTGGCAAAGCGGAACCATTGAAATTAGCCAGATTAGCACGGGATTACGGTTTTCGCGGCGCCGGGATTATCACTGATGATGCAAACTTACAAGCAAATTTTGAGAAAGCGTGTCAAACTTTTTCACTGACTTATTCACAGGATGCGGCTGAACCGCTGCCAACTGAAATTGTAGAGACAGTTTTGTCAGCACGCATGCATTCAACTAACGCCGCTTTTTATTTAAATTTGGACAGCGAGGGTAATTTAATAGCTTCTGACCAAGCCAAACTGCAAACTTTAAATCAATGGCTGCATTATTATGGACACGCCTTTTATGAGGGGCGTCCTAGTCAAATCACCACAAAAGCTCCCAATTTAGTGCTGCAAAATGCCCATGCACCTTATCAAATTTATTTATTTGTCAAAAAATTTTCTGCGGGCACCCTGTCAATCACGAACTTGCCAGGTCAAATCAAAAAGATCGAATCACTCGCTAAGCGAACACCATTAGCATTTAAGCAAGGCGATGAAAGCGCGACAGTCAACATAGATGAGCCAGAAGAAGGTCTTTGGCGGGGCCTCCGGATCATGCTGCATCGCTCAGAAGACGATATCGAGAAAACCAAATATTAATTCGGAACCAGTCGGAATTTGTCCGACTTTTTGTTTTTAATGTTCTGATAGCGCTTACAAATCGCATAATGCCGCGTAAAAAGTATGTAAATTAAACCGCTTTCAATGTATAATGTTGGTGTAGCTTCTGACTACGTTTTTCTATTGGAGGTTTTATTATGAGTAATTCGAGCAAAAAAGGTCTCGGATTGACTACATTCGTCAACTATTTGGCATTTGCTTTAGCCGGGATTGATATGTCTATCTTGGCACAGTACAAAACTGAATTAGCTATGCAATGGACTGGCAAAGCTGCCGATGTTGCATCTGCATACTACGTTATCGGTGCAATTGGTTTAGGTGGTTTGATTGCCAGCATCTTTACTGGCCCAATCTCAGACTTCTTTGGTCACAGATTAGCAGCCATCATCGGTTTGTTTGGTTTCGCCATCTTTGCCTTTGGTATTATTTGGTCACCAAACACTACTTGGGGTTACATCTTTGCGATGATTTGTGGGATTGCCAACTCATTCATGAGTGCATCTGTTATCCCTGTTTTGATCGACTCTTATCCAAAATCTGGTTCTATCGTAACGATGATGACCAAATTCTTCGTTAGTGTTGGTCAATTCTTATTGCCACCTATCATGGCTTTAGTTGCTTCTTCTAACATGTCATTCCACGCTACTTTCTGGGGCTTGGGCATTGTGACTGTTATTACTGGCTGCTTCTACTTCTTCGTTAAGTTCCCTAACGAACCTAATGCAGAAGAACGCAAGGAGTGGAGAGAACAACAAAAGGCTCAAAGAGAAAAGAACAAGGCAGAAGGAAAGGCAAGCTTCCCTGTTTCTGCTGAAGCTATTGCCATCATGCTGATCGGCTTTACTTCATTTGCTTCATTCAACTTATGGGCAAACTGCTACCAAGAATTAGCTAAATCTTACGGTATTGCTCAACCACAATGGTTGCAACAGATTTATGCTGTTTGCTCACTGTTAGGTGTGTTGTTCAACTCATTCATCATCAAGAAGGGCTTCCACGAATCATACATTTTGATTATTTATCCAATCATCACCGCTGTTTCATTAGGCCTGTCTTTGATTCACAACGCTCAATTGTTGTACGTCATTGCTGGTTTAATCGGCTTCTTCGCTGCTAGTGGTTTAATGCAATTAGCTACTGCTTTGATGAGTTACCTGTACCCAGACTACAAAGGTACTACTACTTCACTTGTTTCCGGCTTAATGGTTGGTTTAGCAAGTTATGGCTGTACTTCAATCGCCGGTATGATGATGTCAAACTTCGGCGCACAAGAAGGCCCAAGAGCAATCGTTATCTTCAATATTGTGATTACCTTAGTTGGTAGCTTGTTAGCTGTCATCGTTCGCCGCGGCGAAAAGAAACGTGAAGCTGAAACTGCCAACAAATAGTCACAACTCTTATTCATAACTTTTTATTGGTAGTCATTAGCAAGTAAAAACCAGCTTGATCATTTGATCGAGCTGGTTTTTTTATCTGCCAAAATATTTTAATTATTCAAAACGATCTTGTTTAACTTCGCGGTAAATAGAAATTCCTAACACAATTATTGAACACAGACCTGCCCAAAACGCACCGCCACCGACTGCAAAAGCTGGCTGAATTGCAGCCACCGAAACCTGATGATTAGCAGCAAACTGGGCTACTAAATGGTTCATAACAATTGGGGTTAAACAAAGAATCAGCGTTGAACCTACTGATGCCCACAGACACGTCCGTCTAGCATATGGTTCGCGTAAAAATTGTGATAGTACGCATACCGCTGGGGCAAGCATCAGTAAAAAGATCCACACCATCATCCAGCGGCCGGCTGGATCATTCATAAATTGCGCACTGCTGGTTGCATAACGATATTGAGAAAACAAAGTATTGCCAAGCAGCTGATTTAACCGGTTAATAAAACTCGCACCTTGTTGAGCATAGCTATTATTGTTCTGCAGCAAGCCTTGCAGCATTTGCAAACTATCTTTTGATCCAGCAGCTTGAAAATCAATCTTCACGATTTTACGCATATAAGCAGCTAAAAACATGATGCAGGCGGCTCCCATTTGAATTGCCTGCAAGACGTGCAACTTTTGTGAACCACCCATTCTAAATTCAACACTGAGGGTCCCGGCTGGATTTTTACTATGCAAAATATAAACCACGGCGATAATTGCTACTATTGCTACAATGACAGCCCCAATCCACCATTTCGCCATTAAACATAATAAAAATACGACACATGTACCGGCTGCCAAATATGGTCGATCAGCGAATAAATTCCAAAAGTTAAGGTTACGGCTTCTGCGACTGCGACGTTGACGATATTCAGACCTGGTTAGTGGTTCTCGATCATCCTTCATATTGATCTCCTCTTTTTATGGTCGATTCAGCTATTAATGATACCACGGTCTTAGCTGAGCAAATCTTAACTTGTCTTAAAAATTGCTATGCTAAAATAGCAACTAGGCGATTTTATGAATGAAAAAAATAGCAAAATAATCTATCCGCAAGGCTGGCGTGGCGCATTTATTACCTTATGGCTAGGATCATTTATCACTGGCATGGGATATTCGATGACCATGCCGTTTGTATCCTTATTCATGGCATCCTTGGGTCATTACAGCAAATTGCAGCTAAATTTGTATTCTGGCTTGGCCTTTGCGATGACTTTTCTCTCGCAGGCACTTATTTCTCCCTATTGGGGCTCTTTAGCTGATCGCAAAGGGCGTAAACCGATGTGCTTACGTGCAGCTGGCGTCATGAGTATTACGATCTTCATCACCGGTTTAGCGCCGAATGCCATCTACATTATCGTCATGCGTTTTATCCAAGGGCTTTTCTCAGGCTTTATTAACAATGCCATTGCCCTCATCGCAAGTGAAACACCCCATCAGCGCAGCGGCTGGGTTATCAGTCAAATTATGACTGCTGGGACAGCTGGCACTTTAGTCGGGCCGTTGTTAGGAGGCGCCCTTTCCAGCGCATTCGGCTACCGAATTCCATTTTTTATTACCGGTTTGCTGATGTTTGGCGTATTTTTAACCACCTTGCTGTTTGTTCATGAGCAATTTAAACCGATTCCTAAAGCTAAGATGAAACCCATGCGTGAGATCATGACCAGTTTGCCAAACACTGGTTTGATTATCGTCATGTTCATCACTACTTTACTAGTTCAATCGTCCAATATGTCAATTGATCCCATTGTTTCTTTATACGTTAAAGATATGATGCCGCATGGAGCAGCTAATATCGCCTTTGTCGCCGGGGTGGTTGCAGCTACACCAGGTTTAGGAAATATGGCCGCGGCGTCTAAAATTGGCCATTTGATGGATGAAATTGGTCCATATAAGGTTTTAATCACCGGCTTAGCTGTTGGAGCAGCTTTATTTATCCCCATGGCCTTGACCAAATCGCCTTGGGTGTTAGCAGGCTTACGTTTTATTTTAGGAATTGCTAGTGCTGGTATGATGCCAGCAGCTCAAACAGTTTTGACCTTGAATACGCCAAGCGAGTCTTTTGGACGCATTTTCAGTTATAATCAATCTTTCCAGGCAACTGGCTCAGTCCTAGGGTCATTACTTGGCTCGGCTATTTCTGGTATTTCGACCTATTCAATGGTATTCTTGGTCACCGGTGCAACACTCTTATTCAACCTGCTGTTAGTCTTAATGTTTAGCAAGCATAATTCACTAAAGGAGAATTAAGCATGAAAAAAGTTTTAATCACGACAGGTATTAAAAATAAAGAAATCAAACTAGCTGCGTCTTATTCAAACTTAATTGCCCAGGCTGGCTTGCTGCCAGTCATTGCTGTACCTGGCATCAAGCCGTTAGCACATGAAGACTACTCAGCTCTGCTGCTAACAGACGGACCTGATCTAGCTTCAATTTTCTATAATGAAGAACCGTTACCATCCCTAGGCGAAACAGACCCTATTCGTGACGAATTCGAAATCGATCTCTGCAAAGAAGCACAAGCTGCACAACTGCCAATTCTAGGGATCGGCCGGGGCTGTCAATTGATCAATGTAGCTTTAGGTGGCAGTTTATACCAAGACATCTACCTGCAAGATTCAGGCGCCGGCATTCAACACCAGCAAAAAACACCGCTGAACATTCCAAGCCACCATGTTAATTTGGCGCCAAACAGCTTCCTCTACCAAGCTTTAGGGGAAAAAGCTTTTGTCAATAGCAGCCACCACCAAGCGATCAACCAATTAGGGCAAGGCTTGCAAGTAACCGCTCAAGCTTATGACGGCATTACTGAAGGCGTTGAAAACCAGCTGCAAACCATTATTGGCGTGCAATGGCGGCCAGACTTATTGACGGGACGGTTTGCTCAAAACAAGCTTTGGCAGCTGTTCTTCGCCAAAATCAACTAAATTTGCAGCAAAAAAGCCGGGCATTAAACCCGGCTTTTTTAATTATTTAACAATTGATGATAAATTTGCTCATTTTCTTGATCAAACACGCAAAAGACAACTTGCAGCTGGCTTTGATGCTGATACAGCCAATTTTTCACTGTTGTGACTGCTATTTGCGCAGCTGCGGTTTTAGGATAGCCATAAACACCCGTCGAAATGGCTGAAAAGGCAATGGTCTTGAGCTGATATTCCTCAGCTAGATGCAACGAATTATGGTAGCAAGCGGCAAGTAATTCTGCATCCTGCTCTTGACCATGGTACACTGGTCCAACCGTATGAATGACATACTTAGCTGGCAAATTAAAGCCGGGCGTAATCTTAGCCTGGCCAGTTGGGCAGCCACCTAGCTTAGCACAAGCCCTTTGTAGCTCCGGACCGGCTGCACGGTGGATTGCACCATCAACTCCGCCGCCACCCAGCAGCGAGCTATTAGCAGCATTCACGATCGCGTCAACTGCCAACTTCGTAATATCGCCGCGATAAACTTGCAATTGGATCATCAACTACCACTCCAAAAATTTCTTACGCAAATGGTCTAGATCAGCTTTTTCAAACCCTAAACCTGATTGGCTGGTAAAGAAGTTGTCAAAAGTACCCCACACAGCCCGTAAAGAATTAACAAATGATAAGATCGTTTCATCGGCACCTTTAGTCGCGCTAACGCGGTTAACAGCTTGGAGCAGCTGATCATCCGTTTGCTGTTTCCATTCTTGCCCAAATGATAAGAAATTGTTGCTCAGCAAATAATCCATGACAATCGTTTGATCATCAATTCCTAGAGCTAGCAAGAATAGTGCTGCCATCATTCCTGTCCGGTCCTTGCCAGCGCTACAGTGAAAGACTAACGCTTCTTGTTCATCTAATTGCAGCAATTGAGCAAAAACCTTGGCAAAACTATTACGGCTTTCCTGGCTAAACAAAACTGTTTGATAAACAGCCGCAAGCGATGAATCCATCGCTGCCAAATGGTATTTTTCACGGAAATATTTCGCATCAGCTTTAGCTACCGGCCGGTCTTCGGGATAAACATGACAATCTAGATGAACAACGTGATCCCAAGTTTGGTCTACAAAAAAGCCTTGTTCACGCGTAGTTCGCAGATCGCAATTATACTTAATATCTAAACTGGCTAGTTGCTGACAATCTTCTGCAGTTAATTTATGCAAAGCATCCGAGCGAAAGATTTTTCGCCATTTGATTACTTGTCCAAAGCGGTTGTGATATCCGCCCAAATCACGGAAATTGCTTGTTCCTGCTAAGTCGATAACACGTTTTTTGATCGATTCATCAATTTCCATACTGTTGCCACCTCTAATGTAACCGTTTTCTTTATTATAACAGAGCTAGTTTAGGTCCTGCTGGTCTTTTTAAGCTATAATGTTGTTTATTAGGGAGGAATTAGCTATGACTACAAAAATTACCCAAGCTGCAACGATCGCAGGCAATGATTCGGACGGAAGTGCTGGTCTGCCAGCTGACCTGCATGCCTTCTATGCTCGCGGCGTTTACGGGCTAGGCATTTTAACTTCCGCAGTCGCTGGCAATTCCACCGGCATTTTTGCGCAACAACTAATGCCAGTAGATTTTATCACGAAACAGTTTGAAGTCGTTGCAGCTGATTTCCAAGTTAAAGCGGCCAAAACTGGCATGCTGGCTAATACTGACATCATTAATTGCGTAGCTGATAATTGGAAAAAATATAATTTTGGACAATTAGTCTTAGATCCAGTAATTATTACCAAACACGGAGCCACCTTGCTTGATGCCGACGCTTACCAAGCATTCTTAAATCGGCTAATGCCGCTAGCTACAGTTGTGACTCCTAATTTTTATGAACAGCAAAAATTAACAGGACGACAAATCGACAACACTGCCGATATTCAAGCTGGGGCACGGCAGCTGCAGGCAATGGGCGCCCGCAACGTCTTAATGAAGGGTCGTCACGATTTGCCCGGCCAAACTGAAGTTACTGACTGGTTGCTAACTGCAGATGGACAGTTTCATGCTTTCTCCAAGCCCTTAGTTAAAACAAATAAAATTAACGGTACCGGTGATACCTTATCAGCCGTGATCGCGGCCGAATTAGCCAAAGGGCAAACGGTCACTAACGCTGTTAAAATCGCCAAAGAATTTACCTACCAAGCAATTGCTCATCCCCTGCCGCTTGGTTCAAAATATGGTCCTATTAATCACCTAGCTGCACAAAAACTCATGCAAAATTAAAACTCCTTAGTTGGCTTTTGCCAATTTTTATTTATACTTTTAACTAGACTAAAAACAGAAAGTGATCGGCTTATGGACGAGAAAACCATTAAAATTGCTTATTTATACGAAGATCTCATGAACACCTATGGTGATTGCGGCGATGTCAAAATTTTAAAATATCTGCTTAAATTGCGCGGTTACCAGACTCAAGTCGACAATGTCTCTTTAGGCGATGAATTTAATGCCTTTGATTATGACTTTGTCTTTTTTGGCGGCGGTCAAGACTTCGAGCAGACCGTGGTTGCCAAAGACCTGCCTCGTCACAAAGAAACTCTAGAAAAATACATCAACAGCAATAAGCCGATGCTGTGTATTTGCGGCGGCTATCAGCTAATGGGCACTTACTACAAAACTAATGAAGGTATCACTATTAAGGGATTAGATATCCTGCCCCTTCACACAGTTTTTAAAGCTGATAAGCGGATGATTGGCGATACCCGGTTTATGACCGAATGGGGCGAAGTTAAGGCTTTTGAAAACCACTCTGGTCAAACTTATTTTGACAATCCTGACAAACTGCACCCCTTAGGTGAAATGATTGAAGGTTACGGTAATAACCCGCAAGATCATGTAGAAGGATTACGCTACCGCAACTTTATCGGTTCATATTCCCATGGTCCACTGTTGAAAAATACTAACGTTGCTAATGCAATTATCGAGTTAATCCTTGCCTGGCATGAAGAAAGAATCAAGACACCAGTTGCTAAGTAACATTATCTAACTAAAAAATAAAAAGCTCGCCCGCAAGGACGAACTTTTTTAATGCGCTGATTGCGGCGCGAATTTAGCAGGCTGCAATTGCGCTTCCAAATTCAAATCAGGCCGTAAATAATACAAATTTTGTTGCTCAAAAACATTCAAAACATACACCATAATGTCATGAATCGCCGTCAAACAATGCCAAGCCTGCCCTTTTTCAGGCCTATACTGAGCATCATGAACTGCTTCATTGCCCATTCGGCGCACTTCATCACACAAATTCATAATTTGGACTGGCACTTGACTAGTTTGCCGTAAATAAGCTGAATCATTGCGCAAATTGTAGCGCTCACCTGCTGGCAACTGGTAGTATTCATTTAAGCCCGCCAATTTGATCATCTGTTTGACTAATGCTTCTAATACACGCCGGCTATTAGCCACCACGTCTTGATAAAATTCTAATTGATATAATTTTACTAATTTATCAGACTGAGCCGCTAAGCCGCTTAATGCCGGCGATTTTTTCAAAAAATCAAATGTAATTTCCACAAACTCATCTCACTCAAGCATGACTTTTCTTAATTTTTTGCCGGTCGCCCGTTTTAATATTCAAGGCTAAAGCGCAAATAATGACCAAAAATGAACCCACTAGATCCCAGACCGTTAAATGCACGTTAAAGCAGATAACTGATCCGACCATCGCTGACAACGGTTCAAATGCGTCCAGCAGACTGGCAGTCGAAGCTTGAATAAACCGCAGCGAATTCATCATCAATTGGAACGGAATCAGCGTACCAATAATAATTACGCCCAAAACTGAAATCCAAACTTGTGGCTGATTAGGAACGGCCGGCCATTGCGGGTGAACTAGCAGCAAAGATAAGCCAGCCAGCAGCAAACCCCAGCCCGTGACAACTAAACTGGAAATATGATCTAGCAACCTTATCGGAATCAATGTATTGGTAGCAACGCCAATTGCTGATAGAAGGCCCCAAAACAGGACGCTAGGGGTTAATTGCAGCTGACTGACATTACCATGCGTTGCCAGCAAGAAAACTCCGATAAAGGCGCCAATGGCTGCTAGCACATCTACCCTGCGCAAGACTTGCTGATGAGTCATGGTCATATAAGCTAACACGAAAAAAGGACCAACAAATTGCAAAATCGTCGCGACTGATGCATTAGCTTGCTGAACTACAACAAAATAGAATAATTGCACGGGCAGTAGACCCAAAATACCATAGGCAATTAAGGTGATGGCATCTTTTTTATTATGAAAACAAGCTAGTGGATGCTGACCTAAACAGCCAGCAACAATTAGCAAAATAATGCCAGACGAAATCATTCGTACCTGACTCAGCCAAATTGGCGTAATGGCAGAGCTAACGTTAAATAAAGCTTTGGCAAATAAACCTGAGATCCCCCACATCGTGCAAGCTAAAGCTGCCATTAATGCCCAAAAATGTTTTTTATTCATGCAACTTTCTCCTTTTATTCATCCTTCATCATAGCAAAAAAGGTTAGAATCATACTATGCCTCAGAACAAATTATTCACCCTCAAAATTTCTAAATATAAGTTTTCGTACTACTTGCCGATTTTTTTCAGCTTGGCGATTTTTAACAACTTGATGATTTTGCCAATTTGGAAAAATATCGTTGGCTGGATATTTCTGCAAGCTGGCCGGCCATTAGATTCTGCCATTAACATTGTTGCCGTAATGACAAGTGAACCGTGGATCATACCAGCTTTAGTTGTACTCGTCGGCATTTTATTAGCAATTATCGTTTGGCAAGCCAGCTGGTGGCTGCAAGAGCGCTGGTCTTGGCGACTAGCTGGTAAAGCTTGGCTTGGTGCTATCGTTTTCCCATCTTTGGCAATTTTCTTCAGAACGCCCCTGTTAACACAGAACAAGCTCCTGCCTTTTTTAATTGACCATTTAGGAAGGAATGCCTGGTTAAGTTTAGCAGCAGTTTTATTGCTTATCATTGCCTGGGTAATATTTTTACGATTGAATTACATCCCTGGCAGGAAATTTTTGTTAGCCTTACTCGTGACGGCTGGACCAGTTTTCCTTGGTAACTGTTTCATTTTATTTTTACAAAAGTTATTCGAACATCCTGCCACTTTGGCGATTAATTCCACCCTAGTGAATATGCTCAGCCAATTTGGTCTCTGTTTATTCTTAATCTTGCTGAGCCCGCAGCCACATGAAATGGCACTGCCAACTTACGTTACTTCAATTATTATCGGAGCCGCCTTTATTAGTTGCTTACTAGTTACTCCTCAGCCGCACAAACAAACTCCATTAGTTATCGCTCACCGCGGTGCTAGTCAAAACAACGACTTGCAGAATTCTATTGCGGCTCTACGCAAAACCGCTAAACTGCATCCCGACTATATTGAAATTGATGTTCATGAAACTAAGGACCATCAATTCGTTGTTTTGCACGATGAGAACTTATCCGATTTAGCTGGCATTGATCGTAAACCGCATGATATGACCCTGCAAGAGTTGCAGCAGTTAAAAATCCATGATCAAAAGCTGCAGCAAACTGGTCATTTAGCTTCATTGGACCAATATTTGCGCGTAGCTGATAAATTGAACCAGCCTTTGTTAATCGACATCAAAACCACCCCATTTGATTCCGCAAACATGTTAGAACGATTTGAACGCACATATGGCTATCGTATTCTAGCTAATCGAGATTTGGTCCAGTCATTAGATTATTCAGCTATCAAGCAGCTCCACGCTCTTAAACCATATTATCTGCAATCAACTAACTTGATTTTGCCGCCGAAAGACCCGGCAGGCTTTGCCATGTCCCACTCAGTTTTAACGACTAGCTTCGTTTCAATGGCCCAGCGGCCAGTTTTTGCCTGGACAGCGAACCGGCCACTAGCTATTAAAGGCGCGCTATCTGCCGGCGGCGATGGAATTATTACTGATAATGTCCCCCTAGCTAAAAAACTAGCCGCCGAATTTACCCATGAACGCAACTACAGTAAATATTTAGCTAATTTAATCTTTAATCCCTATGCATAAAAAAGGCCGCCTGCTCAAGCAGACGGCTTTTTGTGTTTCTATGAGAATTACAAATCTAAGATGCTGTTACCATTTAAGTATAAATGCTTATCATCAGCTGTGTAATCAACTTTAGTGGTCTTTGGTTCAGCCATAATCAATTTAGCAGCTGGAGTTTCCAAATCTTGTTCAATTACCCGCCGTAATGGCCGAGCCCCGAATTCTTTGTTGAAGCCCTTTTTAGCCAAAACTTTTTTAGCATCAGCAGAAACAGATAAAGTTACCTGACGCTTCTTTAAAGCAGCTGACATTTTAGCTAAGTACAGATCAATAATCTTGGTCATGTCAGTTTCAGTCAGAGGATTGAATTGAACAATCGCATCCAATCTGTTCAAAAACTCTGGACGGAAGTAGTTGGATAAGGCTTTTAACAATTGATCATGATCAGCTTTGCCATCCTTGAGCAACTTATCAGAATAGCCAGCATTAGAAGTCATAATGATAATCGTATCCTTGAAGGAAATGGTCCGGCCTTGGGCATCCGTCAAACGGCCATCATCCATGATTTGCAGCAAAGTATTGAAAACTTGCGGGTTAGCTTTTTCAATTTCATCCAGCAGGATCAAACTGTATGGTTCATGACGAACTTTTTCAGTTAATTGACCGCCTTCACCGTAGCCAACATAGCCAGGAGCCGACCCAATCAACTTATTCACTGCCATTGCATCTTGATATTCAGACATATCGAGTCTAATCAAGTGCTTAGTGGAACCAAACAGCTGCTTAGCTAATTGCTTAGCCAGTTCAGTCTTACCAACCCCAGTTGGGCCAGTTAACAGAAATGAACCAGTTGGACGGTCGCTGTCTTTGAAGACTTGTTTCCGAGCAATAGCATCTGTAATGGTGTCAATTGCTTGATCTTGGTCAATGACCACGGCCTTCAACTTTTTAGCTAAATCAACATTCTTTTGGCCTTCATCCGCATGCAATTCACTCATTGGAATCTTGGTCTTTTGTTCAATTAAGGCATAGATATCCTTGCCTGTTACCACGGTTGAAGCATTTTGTTCGTCAGCATGTTCCAAACTCTTGCGAGCAGCCGCAATTTGGTCTTTTAACTGCCCGGCTTGCCGGTAGTTTTCTTGTTTAACTGCATCGGCTTTAGCTTGCTCTAATTGCTTAATTTTTGCTTGCAGGCCAGCCTTATCTTTCGGCTGCTCAGTAAGTGACTTTTTAGCACCAGCTTCATCCAGCAAGTCAATGGCCTTATCTGGCAAGTAGCGACCCTGGATATACTTTTCTGACAATTCAACTGCTAAACGCACACTGTCATCATCGTATTTTACATGGTGGAATTTTTCGTAGCGTGGTTTCAAACCTTGCAAAATTTGAATGGCAGCTTTTGTAGATGGTTCCGGAACTTGCACTGGTTGGAACCGGCGAGCTAATGCAGGATCATTCTCAATTTCCCGATATTCATTAGTCGTAGTTGCCCCAATCAATTTGAGGTCGCCGCTAGCTAAAGCAGGTTTCAAAATATTAGCTGCATCACCGGAATTATTTTCAGAATCGGTGGAACCAGCACCAACAATGTTGTGCAATTCATCGATAAAGAGAATAGTATTTGGATCCTTTTTAGCACGGTCAATTACTGCTTTCAGCCGCTCTTCAAAGCTGCCCCGCAAAGCAGAGCCAGCCACCATGTCGTTAATATTGATGGCAATGATATGCATTTGCGCCATTTTAGCTGGGACTTTGCCAGCAGCAATTCTTTGCGCTAAACCTTCCACAATTGCGGTTTTGCCAACACCGGCGGGCCCAATTAAAACTGGGTTATTCTTCTTGCGCCGGCTAAGGATTTCAATCACAGCATCAATTTCTTGATCACGGCCAATTACCGGATCATATTTATGCTGCTTAGCTTCAGCTACTAGGTCAACGCCCAGCGGCTTTTCCTTCTTCGGCTGCTCAGTCATTACTGGTGCCGAACTGCTAGTTGAATAATGAATTGGAATTTGTTGATTAGTATTATCGTTGAAAAATTCGTTAAATAATGAATCAAAGTTGTTGTCAAAGTATGTCATTAAAAGCACACTCCTTTGTTAGCGTTTTTAATCGGTTAGCACTCATTGACGGTATCTGCTAACTTCAATTATCATTATAGCAAGTTGTCCACAGAAAGCAAGCGAGTTGATCAACTTTTCCACAAAAAAGAAGCTTGATAAATCAAGCTTCTCAGGCATAATTAAAAAAATAATTCAAATTTATCCACAAATTAACAGCTAATTTTGCTTCGTTTTACGCTTCCTTGGCTGATGACGATCTTGCACCTGCGGATCTTGCAAATATTGCTGAATAATTTGCACAACTTGCTGGTTTTGCGGTAGTGACGAGTGTTGGGCATCAGCACCTGTGACGGTCATCGTCGTATAATGAGCCACTTGCTTTTGGTAAATGTATTTACCAGCCGCAACGCTATTTTCTGGTACACGCCCATCGGAATCGTAGCTTTCGCCCCCAGAGATGTTATAAACAACTAAATTTTTTGGAATCCGTTTGCGGTAATGAATAAAATCTGTCAGCATTTGTGTCTTACGGTTAACATTGCTTTCACTGAAATTGTAGGGCGTACCTAAAGTCATTAACCGCTTCATCACCACATTAGGTGAATAATCAGAATAATAGTGCTCAAGCCAATAAGTCCAGATTAGTCCACCATTTGAGTGGCCAAAGGCCTTAAAATTATTAAATTTATACTGCTGGGTCAATTGATAAAAAGCTAAATTCAACCAACCAGCCTGCTTTTTGATATTGCTGTAGCCATCGTGATTATTCGAAAAACCAATCACAATAATCGGTTCATTATCACCGCGACTAATTGAGCCAGTGAATTTCAAATGATTATGCTGATCAACATTAACCTTCAAAAGGCTATGCTTAGTCGCTGAATTTTTATTCAGCATGTCCACCAGGTCATTAAAACGCTCAGTCGTGGCGCTAGAGCCAGGGACCATAATAATCGGCGACATGTCTGACTTGCGCCGCTGGGCTAAGAAGTGGTTGTTGCTCTGCATCCAGGCAAAGGTTGGAATGGCAATTGCCACTAAAATAACAGCGTAAGCCAGCAGCCACAGCCAATTTTTATGCTTGCGCATGGGCATCAGCCTCCTCATCAATCGTAGCTAATTCTTGCCGCAGACGTGCACTAATTTTTAAAAATGGCACGAGTAAGGCAACATCTAGCGCTAGCAGCAGGAGCGTAAAAATTAAAACCCCGGGATTGCCATTAGTCGCAATAAAAGCTAGGAGCGGCCCCGGTGTTCCCGTTAAAACAGGATAAGCACAAGCCGGCAGGAGATGAAGAGCTATCGCGCCAGCTGCCAGTAGCATATTCAGCGCTGGCATTAGCGCAAACGGAATCAGGTAGATCGGGTTAAGCAGTACTGGCAAGCCCATGAAAAAGCCAGCTGGAATGTTAAAAACAACTGGCAGCAAACTCAGTTTGGCAATTTGCAAATTCGTTTTATCCTTGCTGAAAAGAAAAATTGCAATAATTAACGCTAAGCTAATGCAGGCTCCGCCCAAAACACCATATGATTGCAGCAAAGAACTGCCAAGGAATTTATAAGGCACATTCCAGCTGCTGCCGTGTTCGAGGGCATAGTTCAAATTAGCAGTTTGCGCGCCGCCGCTAGCAATTTGGGCTAGTGACTGCATTGGCCGGCCTAAACCAGCCCAATTTAGTGCACAAATTAAAATGGTCCATGGGATCGTAATCAACAAATTATTGCTGCTTTGAATTTGTGAAGTAAATGAGCTGACCGCGCTAGTATCAATAATTTTTACTTGCAGCAGATAAATACACAAGCCTACTACGATCGCTGCCAAAATTCCGACAAACATTGGAAGCAGGGACTGATATGATCGCCTTTTGATACCTTTCACATGCTCAAACCCGGCTGGCTGATAGTCTGTTCCCAGCCAATGAAAAATTTGACCAATTCCGTAACCAACTAAAATCGCAATTAACAACGAATTAAAATGCAGCAGGGTGGGATCAAATGGATTCAACGCGGCGCGATTGTTTTGCTGCGGCATACGAAAAGCAATAAAGAGCAAGGCAATAAGACCAGTCATCCCCGCCATTTTTGAATCTTTATGATACAAGCGAGCCGTATATAAAGCAGCTAAGTACACTGCGAACAAACCAAACATCCCAAAAATTGCTTGGCTAATCCCAGTCGAGACATACATGCCAGCTTCCCAGATCTTATCGGGCAGCCAATTATCAAAACCAAGGATGTTGTAGAGCAGGCTATCAGGCAAAAAGACACTTTTTTTCAAAAATTCGAAAAATGCTCCAACCACCGCAATTGGGCTTAGCATAATTAGCGTCCGCTGCGTAACCCGAAAGAATGAAGTCCGTCGTAATTTTAAAAATAAATTCGTAAAATTTTTCAGTAACATGATATTTCCTAGTCAATTGTTCCTGCATGCTATAATTTGATCAAGGGAGTGGAGCCAATGACGAAAAAAGTTGAATTAACGCCGCAAGTAGAACGCTTAACAACAGCCTATTTACAAGGCACCAAACAAGATTTTTCAACAGTTGTTAATAAGGCACTCAAAGAATACATCATTCATCAACTAGATAGCAAAGATGCTAAAAAATTGCTGCAACAAACCGATGATGATACTTATGACTTGAACGATTTGTTTGGCAATTTGCATTCATGGATGGAACAATAATAGATCACTGACCCAGCTAGTACAAGCTGGGTCTTTTTGCATCAAAAAAGCCTAATTCCACCAACATCGGAATTAGGCTCACACAGTGTACGTATCATCTATTTGACCACATGTAAAAAGATAGAAATTTTCGCTACCGGAGAAAATTATACTATCAAGCGGATGGTACATAAGAATACTAGCACACAAAAAACTTATTAACAACCTGCAAACTAGTAAGATCATGCTTATTTTCTGAGTATTTTTTGATAAAATGATAATGTTGCTTTTATTTACAGCAGCTAAGGAGATTGTTATGAGTTTTTTGATCGCAATGATCCCCGCTTTGGGCTGGGGATTTGAAGCAATTGTAATGCAAAAAATTGGTGGTAAGCAAACTAACAAGGTAATGGGCATGGTGCTCATGACTTTCTTTACCGCTTTAGTCATTACAATTTTTAAACGTCCAGCGGTTTGGACACCAACGTTAATTTGTGCTGGTTTTGCAGCTGGTGCTGTTTGGCCAATCGGATCTTTTTTCCAAGTTAAGAGTTTCGATGAAGTCGGCGTCAGCATGGCGATTCCGCTATCTAGTGGGATGCAGGTTTTAGGAACCGTCTTATTTGGCTGGCTTTATTTTCATGAATGGAAAACGACAACTGCCGTTGCCCTAGGCATCAGCTCCATCATCTTGGTAATTGCTGGTATTTTCCTCAGTTCTTACCATGAATCAACTCAAGGCGAGCAAGCCAATAACTTCCGCCAAGGTTTAATCGACTTGATTATTTCAAGCGTTTTCTGGGTAGCTTATGCCGTTATCCCGAGAATGTTCAACTTGAATTCTTGGGATATGGTCCTGCCGCAAGCAACAGGTATGTTAGTTGCCATGCTGTGTATTGGCGGAATCAAACGTGATAAACAGCTATTTGGCAAGAAGACCTGGCAAAACCTGCTGACTGGTGTTTGCTACGCTGCAGGTAATATTACCTTGATGCTCAGCGAAGAGATGAACGGGGTAGCCATTGGTTTTACCATGGCACAATTGAACGTTGTTGTTGCCACTTTAGGCGCACTGCTAATCTTGCGTGAGCATAAGACGAAGAAAGAGTTAATTTTCACCCTGACCGGACTAGCCTTAATTGTTGCTGGTGCGATTGCTAGTGGATTAACGCAATAAAATCTGAATTAATTGCATGCAAAAAGGAATTGGACCAAAATCCAATTCCTTTTTTATTGCCGTTTGCTAGTTTCATCATTCATAGCTAATGCCATAATTTGATCGGCTGCCGGTCGCATAGTCCAATAATTCTTAAAAGGAACATTGCTTTGCATAATCAATACTAACCGACCGTCTTTTGAAACACGTAAGAAGGTTGAATAATTATAGCCAGCAGTACCGTTACTTTCATAGAAACGATCCATATCATAGAATCCGCCGCAATAATAGCGGTCAGCTGCACCATGACCAGTTGGATCATTCCACAATGTCTTTCTTTCAGACGCGGTCATCAAAGATTTATCCGTAAACAAAGCATTGACCAGCTTGTATAAATCTTCGTTTGACATTGCGACTGACCCAGCACCTAATTCGCCATGAATTTCATCTATGTTGAGCTTAGTCGGCTGCAAATCGTGCTTAGTATTCAAAGCATAGCCATAGGACGTAGCTAAATTAATATTATCGGCTGCTTTATCCCATAGAAAAGCTGTATGCCGCAAATTCAATTTATGAATAAATTGCTCTTTAAACAGACTTTCGTATGAACGGCCACTAACTTTGCTAATAACCCCGCATAAAACCAAATAGTTAACTGGCGAATAAACACGTTTACCGTAAGCTTTGCCGATATAAGTCAGATTTTTAATATCCTCCTTAATCCCGGCTGCATCGCTTTTGAATTCATTCGTCCCCAGTTTAGTCCCCGGGCGCAAGAATAACCCGCTACGCATTTGCAGCATATCGAGCAAAGTAATGTGATCACCATGCGGCACATCTGGATAATACTTAGCAATCTTATCGCTTAATTTAACTTTGCCAGCCCGTACTTGCTGCATTAACAACACCGATGTAGGCATTTTTTGAACCGAATTAATCAAAAAGCTAGTTTGTTTAGTCATCGGCGTCTTGTTAGCACGATTAGCATAGCCTTGATTATAATTCATCAAAACTTTGCCGTCTTTGACGATCAAAGTCGAGCCAACAAAGCCTTGTTGCCGCAGAATATTCTTAATGCCAGCCTGGTTTAAGCCGCTCTGATAGTGGATCTTGATAGATTTAACATTTCTGCGCTGCTGCCAATTGCGGGTAAAGTAGTAATTTTTAATATGATAATTCTGCTCCACCTGCGGTTGCGACATAAATGGCTTCACATATCGGTCTACTGCCAGCCAACCATTCCAGCCTAAGTGAATCGTATCCTGCATGAAGTATTTTTTACCGCCATCGCGAGACAAATCAGCAATATTGTAAAATCCTTGCGCTACTAGCTGGTGCTTGATCTTATTAACTGCTGCTTGGTAACGCGTCTGCGACAAGCCAGTATAGTTTGACCATTTCTCATTAACTGGCGGGATAATGAAGAGCACGTTTTCATGGTTGCGGGCGAACTCTTTCAAAACCAGCTGAAAATCACTGTATTCTGGTGACTGCTCATAATCAAAATCACGCTGACTATTTTTTAAACCAGCCAGTTTACCAGCATTTAACCGGTGACGGTAAAAATTATTATTAATCCCGAATTGATTGCTGCTGGTATTCTGCTTGCCTTGTTCATTTGCCACTTGCTGCAATTTAGCAACATTGTATTTCTCAGGCAAGAGAGCGGCATTTTTATCAATTATCGGCTCACGGTTTTTAATCCCAGAAGTTGTGAAGAAAGTATCTTCATTGAGCAAAGCCCGCCGGCGGAGTTTTAGCCACAGCACCTGCTCATCACTCAATTTTTGACCTGAAGCTAGCGTCAGCAGCGCTTGATAAGTACTGTCACTAGCGCTGCCAGCCGGCATACTCAACAAGCGGCGGGCAGCATAGCGGGTAGCAACTGAGTCGTGCGCATCCAGCAAAAAATCAATTGCTTGCAGCTGTGAAAAATATAGTGACATAGCTGCTGGAATTTGTCCCTGCTTAGTAAACCACTGCGGTGAAACGATAAAGACAGCGCGTTTACCCGTCATCTGCTGTTTAGTTTCCTGCATCCCAAAATATTGAGCTAAAGATTGACTTCCCGGACCGCCCAGTAAAAATGGCTGGTATGACCGCTGGTATTTTTTAGCAAGTACGCTAGGGTGCAGCGGATCAAACCGCGACAATTCGCTTGAGCCATAAAAAGGCACATAATTTTTCGACAGTGCCGTCTGCTTCATTTTTTGTCCGCGAAAAATATTGTTGTTTTGCGAAATAGCAGCTCGATAAATATTTTGCGGACTAAAGGTTCGGCCCCACGGCAGCAAAAAGACACAAATCAGCAGAATAAAGGCGCAAATAACTGGCCCAAAAATCTGCCATAGTCTTTGCTTGTTATTCATTTTGCAGACTTTCTACCTTGGCAATAATCTTCTTTGGCGTATCCCATTCTGCCCGATTAAATTCAGAAACAGGGACAGCGATGCCAAATTTATCTTGCAATTCCAGCAGCATTTGAACTGTTCCCATCGAATCCATTAAGCCGGTTTCAAAAATGTTTTCATCTAATTGATCACTTAAATCTTCACCAGTTAAGTCTGACAAAATGTTTAAAACTTCAGTTTGAGTATCCATAATTAATAACATCCTTTCTGCAAAGCTTTACTTCCAGCTAAACCATAACTGGCTAAGAAAACCTGAGAAGATCAGGAAGCTGAAACAAACAACATTAAAAGTTAAGAAAATTGCAAAAGCATTCGTCCACTTGTTATGCGGAATTTGCTTGCGGTGCCGCTTTTTAAAGCGGAGCCAAATATCATTAATAATGATCGCGCTAGCATGGAAAATACCGTAGACGATATAGTACCAAGTCAACCCATGCCAAAAGCCCATGATCAAGAAATTGACCAAATAGGCAACTTGCGACAAGTGGATCCGATTTTTGATCCACCGTTTTTTCATGGCCAAAAAGGTAAACCGCATGAAGATGAAATCCCGGAACCAGAATGACAGAGTCATGTGCCAACGATTCCAGAAATCTTTGATGTTGTGGGCGATAAATGGCTTATTAAAGTTCATCGGCGTGCGAATGCCCATAAAGTAAGAAATCGCTACCGCAAATAATGAATAACCTGCAAAATCAAAGAAAAGGTACATGCTGTAGCAATACATATAGCCTAGCAAAGCCCAGGATAAACGCAAACCACCAGCGGCATGCCCAGAAAAGAGGGCGCTTTTAGCAAATTGCGGCAGCCACACTGTCCCAAATAAATAGCCTAGTAAAAACTTATATAAAAAGCCTTGGAACAGGTAGCGCACCCCGTATTGCAAATTTTTAAGATATTCGCTGCGTTCAGGTGGATTGTTGTAGTCTTTGACAAAACGCCGATAACGGTCAATTGGCCCTGATGAAATCGTCGGGAAGAACAGCAAGAAACGGGCGTAATCAACTGGATTAACCGTTTTGATCGTCTTATCCCGCAACTCCATAATGACTTGCACGGTTTTGAAGGTTAAATACGAAACACCTAAAAAGCCAATCGTAATGCTCTCATTATGCGGAACCACTGGCGCTACTTTGACCGCCGTTAACGGCAAGATGGCTAAGATTACCATCAAGTAAAAAACACCAGTTTTGTTGTGACCACTCTTGAGGTATTTTTGATAGCCAAAAGTGACTAAAAACTGATAAACAATGTACAAGATTAAGTTGACACCTTGCTGCCACTTACTGCCATCAAAAATCAAAACCAAGAAAATCAGCGAAACGAGGGCTTCATACCATTTAAAACGATGGCCGTAATACAGGCCAATCATTAAGGGCAATAAAGCGATGAGCAGGATGACGAAATAGCGGGGATTAGCATAAGGTTGCAAATTAATCACGCTTGATTAACCTCCTTAATGACCGCCTTTAAATCAACCTTGCCATTCTGTGAAATTGGCATTTCATCTTGAAAGACAAAGCGCTGTGGAATCATGTACGGCATGATGTTCTTTTCCAGACTTTCCCGCAGTTGTTTAACAATTTCAGCTTGTTGATATTGTTCTTTAACTCCATCGTTTAAAACAACTACTGCAACCAACTGACGGACTTTGTGGTCAGGGGTATATTTCGGTGCCACTACGCCATATTTAACTAATGGGTGCTTGCTCAAATAAAAGTTGATTTCTTCCAGTTCAATCCGGTAGCCATTGAATTTAATTTGAAAATCAATCCGGCCCCGGTAAAAGAGCAGCTTATCTTTGATAAAGCCTAAGTCCCCAGCACGATAGCTTAATTCTGTATCGGCTTGGCTTTTAAAGAAAACAGCTTTAGTTTTATCGGGATTATGAAGATAACCTTTTGAAACGCTTGGGCCATGAATAATAATTTCGCCCTGGTCGTTAACTTCACCTTTACTGGTATCAATCGTAATCTTGGTATCTGCTTTAGCATAACCAATTGGCAGCCGGTCATACTTAGCCAAGAGTTCTGGCGTAATTTCAACTTGAGTGACCGCTACCGTGGTTTCCGTGGGACCATAAGTGTTAAAAATATGGGCCTGTGGGAACTTCTTTTGCAGAGCCACTGCTGTTTTATGACTTAACTCTTCACCGCAAAAGAGGAAGTGAGTTAGATCAGGATGATGGTCACCATTAAAGGTCGAATCTAAAAAACACATCTCCGCAAATGAAGGAGTTGAAACCCAGACGTTAAATTGCATCTTGGGCAAAACCTGGAATAATTCCCCAAAGTTTTGTGTCGCTTCCCGTGGAAGGACAACCAACTTACCGCCACTGACTAAAGCTGGGTACAAGCTCATAACCGACAGGTCAAAAGAAAAGGGCGCTTGCGCTAAAAAACTCGGCTGAGCTGGCAAGTTGAAATCGGACAATTCCCAATTCACAAAACTCAACAAGTTGCGGTGACTGATTTGCACACCCTTTGGCTTGCCGGTCGTGCCAGAGGTAAAAATAATATAGTAATTATCATCGCCTTCCACAAAATAATGTGGATTAGGTTCAAAATCGACCGTTGGCACATCCGCTGGCGTAATTACCTTCACGCCATCAATTTTGACTGGCAACGGATCAATCGCAATGACAGTCTTAGAACGTGAAACTTCCTGAATCATCAACAGACGTTCATTGTTTGAACCACTGTCAATTGGAATATAGGCGTGGCCAGTTTTAACTGCTCCTAAGAAGCTGGCGATCATTTCAAACGTTTGGCCGCCCCAAATCATAATTGGTTCTTTAGCCGGCAAGTGCAGAGCAACAATTTTAGCAGCATAAGCATCTGATCGCTGCTTCAAGTCTCCATAAGTATTGGTTTTACCTAAATAATCATAGGCGTCCCGAGTTGGATCGGTTTTGGCAATCTCATCAATTGTCTTAATGATATCTTTGATCATTGTCTTGCCTTTCCTCTAAAATTCGTTATAAATGAAATGCGCTGAACCAACGCCGCTGTATTCATAAAGGTACACCAAGGCTAGCAGAATCCCAAAGTAAAATAAGGTTTTGAGAACGAACCAGCCAATGCTGCGCCAACGTTGTTGTGCTTTCGTTGGCTCTTTTGTTATTTTTTGCATGGTATTCCTCCTCGATCACGAAAATTTTACTGCTTTTTATTTTAAAAAACTAGAAATTTTACAAAATCATTACAAAATCTATTTTTGCTGTTGCAATTTCACCGCATCTCGATAAGCAAGATACAACGGAATCGTTGGCAGTAGGGCAACAAAAATAATCGAAAAAATCATCGCCCCTTGCAGCCGGCGCGGATCTTGCCATCGCTTTTGCCCACCTGTAGCCAGTAAAAAGGCTGCAAATAGGACAATCACTCCAAGCATGATCGGATAAATAATGCTGTGCTGCGTTTTGAGCAATCTTCATCATAAAAGCCGCTGGAAATAAGCAAATCCACCCAGCTAACCGTACCCAAAAAGCAATTTTTTTCGTTAATTCTTCCATCGTAATCTCCTTATTCTCCTAAAAGCGCCATGATATTCACTGATAAAATGCGATCCATCACCATAATGCTGTCACGGGCATACATTTTTGAGCCCGATTCAAATAGACACAATAGTTGGCCATTTTGAACTGTAATCTGTTCTAAATAAGGCGGAAAGTCGATAACTTTTTGCGCATTTTTTTCATCCAGATTATTAATAGCTGAAACTGGGAAAATATACAATTTAGAATCTTGTCCGCCGTAAGATTGGCTTAACAAAATCAGATCATTGTAAAAAGCAATACCTTGAATCTGCTGGTCCATCGTTGTGCTGCCTGATCCCATCGACCAAGTAGCTTGCCCAGTCACTGATTTGATTTGATCGCTAGCAATCGAATTTTTGAAGACACCGCTGCGAGCAAGCGGGTAAGCTGCAACTTTGCCGCGATCATAATTATTGAAAAAGCCAACGAATAATTGGTTATCAAAATAAGTTACGGTCGATGCTCGTTCAATGGTTGGTAAATTAATCACTTGCTGGTAAGCAATCGGCTTGTTGCCGCGCTGCTTTTTAATTGCCGACATAGATACTGACATCAAGGCAGAGCCAGAACTATTTTCACCAGTTAGCCAAATATTTTTACCAACCGGATCATAGGCAATACCGCCTAAATGCGGCTTACCCGCAACTTGAATTGTTTTTAAATAGCGGCCGGTCTTTTTGTCTAAGCAATAGATAACTGATGCATGTTCATGCTGGCCATCATAAGCTGAAATCAAGATATATGGTCCTGCAATCGTTAATCCTTGCGGGGTCATGGTCTGACACTTGCTTAATTTTTGTGTTTGCAGGTTGCTTGCTTTAGTTTGCCGCAAACCCGGAATAATTACATTCGCACCAATCTTGCTAGTAGGGGCTGTTTTAAACGCGTCTTGATATAAGCTCGGGAATTTATTGTTTAACCGTCGTTTATACGCTGGCAAGCTCTGCCAAGCAGCATTAGTATTAGTACCATCTTTAGCTACTTTTAGAGCCGGCTGAGCATAAAATTGCGCTTGCGCTTGTTTTTGCCGATAATAATAGTAGTAAAAACAGCCACCTACAGCTGCAAATGTTAGTAGGATTGCAATTGATTTAAAAAATTTGTGCATAGGGCCTCCTGTGCTGCAAATACTTATATCCTAAACAAATGCTTGCTAAAAGCAAGATCGTCAATTTATTAAGGAAGTCATAGCATGAAAAGCGAATCGTTATTTGCTTTAGCTAATCAGAATAATAATACGCCATTAGCCAGCCGCGTTCGCCCGCAAAATCTAGATGAATTTGTCGGGCAGACACAGTTAGTCGGTCCGGGCAAAATTTTGCGTGACCTAATTGAAGCTGATCAGATTCCATCTCTGATTTTCTGGGGACCACCAGGAGTTGGCAAAACTACCTTGGCTGAAATTATCGCTAAACACACCAAGGCTCATTTTATTACTTTTAGTGCAGTCACCAGCAGCATTAAAGATATTCGCAAAATCATGAATGAAGCTGAGCAATCCCGTGAATATGGCGACAAAACTGTCGTTTTTATTGATGAAATTCATCGCTTTAATAAGGCTCAGCAGGATGCATTTTTACCATACGTAGAACGCGGGTCAATTACCTTAATTGGAGCCACGACTGAAAATCCATCCTTTGAAATCAATTCAGCCTTATTAAGCAGGTGCAAAGTTTTTGTTCTGCATGCCTTAACGCAAGCCGATATTATGCAATTGTTAAAGCGGGCCTTAAAACATCCCGACGGCTTTCCTGATTACACAGTGCAAGTCGATGATAGTTTACTCAAAGAAATCGCGGCGTTTGCTAATGGTGACGGCCGCAATGCTTTAAACACTCTCGAAATGGCCGTTTTAAATGGTCAAAAAGATGGACGCACTATTACTGTCACTGAGCAAACACTCAGTCAATTGATCAATACTAAATCTTTGCGCTATGACCGCAATGGTGAAGAACATTATGATTTGATCTCTGCTTTGCATAAGTCGATGCGCAATAGTGATGCTGACGCAGCTGTTTACTGGTGTGAACGGATGCTAGCAGGCGGGGAAGATCCCATTTACATTGCTCGCCGGATGGTTAGATTTGCTAGCGAAGATATTGGTTTAGCTGATCCCAATGCTTTAAATTTAGCCGTTAATGTTTTTCAAGCCTGCCAGTTTATTGGCATGCCTGAATGCAGCGTTCACTTGGTTGAATGTGCCATTTACTTAGCCTGCGCACCGAAATCAAATGCAATGGAAAAAGCGGATTTGAAAGCAAAAGCTATCATTAAACGCACTGGCAATTTAGAAGTACCGCTGCAAATCCGCAATGCGCCAACTAAATTAATGAAAGATTTAGATTATGGCAAGAATTATCAATATGCTCATGATTTTCCGGATAAATTGACAACCATGAAAACTATGCCACCAGAGCTAGCTGGTACAACTTTTTACGAGCCAACTGAGCAAGGAAAAGAAATTCGCTTCAAGCAGCGGCTGGCTTATATTAAACAATGGCACGCGCAACACGATCCACAGCAAAAAAAATAAGGCGTTAATGCCTTATTTTTTTACGCTTAATTAGCATTGTTATGGGTAATACCTGAATATTCCCGCTCATATTTTGGCCGCCATTGCGTGTCCATAACCGCTTTTTCAGCATTCGTGACACTTGGATCGGCAATTCCTTGATCAATAGCCGATTGAACAACAGCTTCAGCTACCTTAACCGTAAATTGTCTGATTTCCTTAACTGGTGGCAGTACGGCTGTACCAGGTTTGCTTAAGGCTTTATCATGTCCTAGCGAGTGAGCAGCTGCTGACAGCATGGCCTTGTTCAACCGCCAAGGTTTAGCAGCTAAGACACCTAAACCAACGCCGGGATAAATCAAAGCATTGTTAGCTTGCCCAATCTTATAGGAAACTCCCTTATACTCAACCGGTGGCATAGGAACACCAGTAGCTACTAACGCACGGCCATCAGTCCACTTAATTAAGTCATCTGGATGAGCTTCCATCAATTTAGTCGGGTTAGAAATTGGGAAGATAACTGGTCGTTCAGCATGAGCAGCCATCTCTTTGACAATATCTTCAGTAAAGGCCCCTGGCACAGTAGAAGTACCAATCATAATCGTTGGGTGAATAGCCTTAACTGCAGACAGCAAGTCTGGCATTTCAGCACCAGCTGGGAATTCATCGTGGTGACGCACGAATGGTTTTTGCTCAGGTGTCAAACCAGGAGTGTCATCAAACAGCAAGCCTTGTTTATCAACCATGTAGAAATGCTTGCGCGCTTCTTCTAAGCTAAGTCCCTGCATAACCAGTTCATCGCATAACTTATTGGCAATCCCCATACCAGCAGTTCCGGCACCAAAGGTCAGGAATTTTTGATCAGTAATCTTCTGACCGCTAATCTTTAAGGCCCGCAAAACGCCAGCCAGACATACAATTCCAGTACCTTGAACGTCATCATTAAAGACAGGGATCCGCTGTTTATAGAAGTTCAAAATCCGGGTAGCATTGTCGCGCCCGAAATCTTCAAAGTGGATATAGACGTCTGGGAACAACATGCGCGCAGATCTAACGAAGCGATCAACCATTCGGTCATACCGTTTGCCAGTAATCCGGTGGTGCTTATTGCCCAAATATAATGGGTCATTGAGCAATTTTTCGTTGTCAGTCCCAACATCCAGAACAACTGGCAAAACTTGCCGCGGATCAACACCAGCAGCAGCGGTGTAAACCATTAATTTTCCGACGGAAATGTTAACCCCGTTAACACCCCAGTCACCAATACCCAAAATAGCTTGCGCATCAGTCACTACAATTAGCTTAATATCCCGGCCATCTGCGGCATTGCGCAAATATTCTTCTGTCCGGTCCATATCATCAATCGACAGGAAACAAGCTTGCTGCGGCTGCATGAAAATATGACTATAATCTTCAACCGCTGGGGCGATGATTGGGTCATAAATAATCGGCATAAAGTAATCAATATGCTTTTGCACCATGTAGTAGAACAGAGTCCGATTAGTGTTAAAAATTTCCATGACGAACTTCCGCTGCTGCGGGCCATGTTTGCGCAATTTAACCTGTTGGAAATTTTGCTCAGCCTGCTCATCAATACTTTGCACACGTGGTGGCAAAGCACCGGCAATCCCTAACGCTTCCCGCTCTTCCAGCGTAAAAGCCGTACCTTTATTTAAAAAAGGATTTCCTAAAATATTTTCTGCCATCATATATCTCTTTCTATTAGCTAATATTCTATATTCCTATTATAAACGCTTTTTCATTAATAAATAGTTGGTGAAAGCTTTAACTTTTTGCAAAAATAAGTTCACAATTTGTTCACAATTGGTCACTAATATAAAAGGTGTAGTAAGCAAGCAATTGCGACTACTTCCTTAAATCCAACTTTTGTTTTCATTCTTACTCCTCCAAGTAGATTTAAAACGTTGTTCAAGGAAGACTTTTCATCCCATTTCGGTCCGTCCAGTCAGGCGGACTTTTTCTTTGCCAGTATTTTGAAAAAATATCATCTTAATAAATTCATAAGATTTATGTCATTCTATGTTCACAACTGCTGGCTAATATAATAACCATAGCAAGCAGGAAAGCTTACTATAACTCCTCACATTTTCCATTCATTTCATTCATTCTTCCTCCCAATCAAATAAGAGATTGTGGCGGGCTAGCAACTTCCTTGCTAGCCCTCTTTTTTTGCTTAGATTTCTGCTCTTAGCTATAATAAATGTGAAGAAATGAACAATTTTTGGAGGCCAAGCATGTTTTCACCAGCTCTAACCAAATTGATTAAAGACGAACCTGGCCATTTTTTGGTGCCCGCTTCACGGATTGCGTTCGTCGAAGCCGATAATCCCTTATACCACGCCTTTTTAATTTTAACGAAAGTTAAGTATGCCAAAATTCCCGTCCTCGACCACGACAATCGGGTCGTGGGTCTCATAAGTTTGGCTATGATTACCAATAAAATGCTGACACCAGATAATATTGTAATTTCACCGCTCAGTACGTTAAAAGTGAAAGATGTTATGCAAACTGATTTTGCTACACTTGAAGTTGAAGATGACGATCTAGAAACTCAGCTGCACTTATTAGTGAACAATAACTTTGTCCCGGTGGTTGATCGAGACGGAAAATTCCAAGGATTAATTACCCGGCGAGAATGGATTAAAACTTTTAATTATTTAGGTCATGCAATTGATGGAAAATATCAATTAGTCCCTAAACAATAATTAAACGTTAACTGACTAAAAGTGTTATTATGATGGGGTATAACATTGACTAGTATGTTTTGGGAGGAGTAAATCATGAAACACCAATGGAAGTTTTTCAGCACCATTATCATTGGTATTATTGCCGGCGTTTGCGAGCTGGTTTTTCACCAAAAATTATGGGCTGAAGTAATCATTGATATTGCTGGCGCCATCATGGCCCTGAGCATGTTGTGGGAAATGATTCAGACATTAAAGCAAGGCAAGTGGGGCGTTGACCTGTTAGCCATTATCGCAGTTGTTTCCACCATGCTGGTTCGGCAATACTGGGCAGCATTAATGATTCTGTTCATGCTAACGGGTGGCGATTCGCTAGAAGATTACGCTGCTTCGCAAGCTGGTAAAGAACTGCAATCATTGCTTGACCACTCACCTAGAATTGCTCACAAGCTAGTTAACGGCGCGGTTTCTGACGTCAAAGTTGAAGACCTGCGTGTTAACGATACAATCGTGATTAAGCCGGGCAACCAAGTGCCAGTTGATGGTGTAATCAGCAAAGGTTCATCTAGTTTTGACCAATCTTCTTTAACTGGTGAATCTGTTCCAGTTGATAAAACCGTTGGTGATGAATTGATGTCTGGCTCTATCAACGGTGATGTGGCCGTTGAAATGACCGTCACTAAAGAAGCCAAGGATTCTGAATACCAGCGCATTGTTGAACTGGTTAAAAGTTCGCAGGCTCAACCAGCTAAATTCGTGAAGATGGCTGACCGCTACGCTGTGCCATTTACTATTATTTCCCTGGTAATTGGGATTGCTGCCTGGATTATCTCAGGCGATCCTGTTCGGTTCGTTGAAGTTATGGCTGTTGCTTCTCCATGTCCATTGCTACTGGCTGCTCCAGTTGCTTGGGTTTCCGGGATGTCCTCAATGTCGCGGCACAATATTATTGTTAAGTCCGGGACCACATTGGAAAAACTGGCCCGAGTCAAAACTTTTGCCTTCGACAAGACTGGGACTTTGACTGAAAATCAATTAGTGATTGACCAAATCGTTACTGTCGATCAAACTTACGGCCAAGACGAACTGAAAAAACTGGCAGCCAGCGCTGAACAGCAGTCTAGTCACATCATTGCTTCATCCCTAGTCAAAGCTGTCCCAAAGAGCGATCTTTTGCCAGCTAATGACGTTAAAGAAACAACTGGTCAAGGTTTAACTGCGATCGTTGACGGCAAGGCAATTAAAGTCGGCAAACGTTCATTTGTGACTGATGAAGACGACGCTAAGAAAGTTAATACGACTGCGATTTATGTCGCTATTGATGGTGAATATGCTGGCTACATCACTTTCAAAGACCAAATGCGGCCAGAAACTGCAGAAACTCTAGCAACCTTGCGCCGGCAGGGCGTTGATCACATAATGATGCTGACAGGTGACCACGAAGACGTTGCTAAGAAGATTGGTGACGCAGCTGGTGTTGATGATATTCGCCACGATTTATTACCAGCGCAAAAGATCGAAGCCATTAAACAAGTGCCAAAAGAACAGCGGCCAGTAGTCATGGTTGGTGATGGTGTCAACGACGCGCCAAGTTTAACGGCAGCTGATGTTGGGATTGCGATGGGGGCAAAAGGTGCCACTGCAGCTAGTGAAAGCGCCGACGCCATTATTATGGTTAACGATTTGAGTCGGGTTAACAATGCTGTTGCTATTTCTAAGCACACGCAAAAAGTTGCTAACATTGACGTTTTAACTGCGATTACCATCGTTATCATCATTGAATTGATTGCCTTTACTGGTGTTATTCCAGTCCTGTTTGGGGCAATTCTACAAGAAGTAGTCGATGTTATTACGATCTTATTGGCCTTGTTAGCTAAGACTGAGCCGAAGAATCCAGCTCAAACAGGCGTTGAACAGGCTAAGGCTTAATTTTATAATTAACGAAATTAAAAGTGGAACTAGTTTTTACGCCTTCAAAATTTGATTCATGACTTGCTGTAATTCTTGCAACTCTTGTTGTGATGGAAAGCGCTGCGTTATTAAAATTCGCTGGGCAACATAAACAAAAGTATTGGCACAGACTGGCTTTTTGTGATTGCTGATTTTTTTGCTATGATTAACTCCAAAAAGGAATTATAAATTTATGAAAATTATCAGCGACTTAATTTTAATTTTACTAACTACGACTTTATTGTCGCACTTGTTCGCTCGCTTTAATCTACCTGGCGTAATTGGAGAACTGCTCTCAGGTATTTTACTTGGACCAGCCATTTTAGGACTCGTGCACAGCAACGAAGTCATCTCTATTTTTTCCAACCTAGGCGTCATCTTATTGATGTTTTTAGCTGGGCTGAAAAGTGACCTCGATTTATTAAAAAAATATTTCGCCCTCAGCTTAACTGTAGCAACCATTGGAGTTATTTTGCCTGTAGCTTTTATCGGCCTGGCTTGCTACTGCTTCCATATGGCCATTTGGGAAGCGATCTTTATCGGCATCGTTTTCTCGGCAACCTCGGTTTCAATTTCAGTTGAAGTGCTGCGCGACTGCAATCAATTGCAAACGCGGGCTGGGATTGCAATTTTAGGGGCAGCGGTTGTTGATGATATTTTAGCTGTCATCGTCTTAAGTTTATTCACTACCTTTAGCCACGAAGGCGGTCAACAAGGGCTAACCAAAAATTTTGGCTTGAATTTATTAATTGAACTCGGCTACTTCATCGGGGTTTGGCTAATTTACAAATTCGTGGCCCCATACTTTATGAAAGTTGCCCGCAAATTGTCAGTTAATTACTCAGTTGTTATTGCTTCATTAGTTTTGGTTTTGACAATGGCATGGGCAGCTGAAGTAGTGGGTTTGTCGGCCGTTGTTGGAGCTTTCTTTGGCGGGATCGCTATCCGGCAAACACCCGATTACGAAAACGTCCGCTCATCAGTCAGCGCGATCGGTTATTCAATCTTTATTCCGGTTTTCTTCGCTGATATTGGCTTAGCTATGACCTTCCATGATTTTGGCAAAAATCTTTTATTCATTATTCTGCTCACTATTTTAGCTTTACTCAGCAAATTCTGGGGTGGCGAGCTCGGCAGCCGGCTCTTTCATTTTTCCAAAGGCGAAGCACAAATTGTCGGCGCTGGTGTGATTTCTCGCGGCGAGGTCGCCTTAATCGTGGCACAAATTGGCATTACCCATCATTTGTTCCCAGCAGGCATTTACTCTAGCTTGATCATGGTCATTATTATTACAACTGTGCTCTCACCAGTAATTTTGAATTACTTTATTCAGCGGCAGCTCTCAGATGAGCCCGATTAAATTATTCAGCATATGCGCAATCATTGAGTAGCGCAAATCTTTGGTTTGCAAGTAGACCCAAGATAGAATGCTGCCCAAGGCCCAATAAACAAAGATATATTTAGTAAATTGCGGATCATGGGCTAAACCAAATACTAACCCGCAAACAATAATACCCAGCCATTTGTTGGCTGGTTTTTCTTTAGTGAAGAAAATGTTGAAAAACATTCCCCTAAAAATGATTTCTTCATACACAGGAGCCACTAATCCAATCAAAATTTTAAAAATACTGCTTTGAGCAGTGTATTTGTTAAGTTCTGCCTGATTTTGCGAAATTCCGCCGCCGGCTAATCTAATGAAGACAAATTGGACAGCCAAAATCATCGCAAATCCGCACAAGGCTAAACCGAAGTTAGACCAGCGCCAATGCGGTTTGCTATTGAAAAACCAGTCATTAGCTCGTTTCAATTGCTTGCGATACAGCCAAATCAATAAAACCAGCCCGCCGACAGTTGCTAATGCCACAATCATGCCAGTCGGCACAGCCGTTGTCCGTAAGATGCTGGGCCGCATATATAAGACTTCCACACAAGTGTAGATAATAAAAGCAACTAAGGCCTCAATTAATGCTGTTAAAGATCGTTTAAAGTTCATGCTGCCTCCTTAAATAATTAATTATATTATAATGAAAGTAATCAATTTTAGCAGGGAGAAGCGTTCTAAATGGATATCTTACAAAGTATGGCTAATCAAAATTGGTGGCCGCTTTTACCACATGTCATTCTGCTGCTAACACTGGCAGTTTTTTTATTTGCCTGGCTGAGAGAGCCAAGAAGATTAATTAATGGAATTTACTTTACAATTTTTCTAGGCTGCTTTGCTCTGTGGATTACCTTTTTAATCTTCGATAGCCAGCAGCGCGTCCTAACTGCCCTCTACGGTTTCCTTGTTTTAATTATTTTCCTAGTTTTCATTTTACTAGTGCTATTTGCTTGGGCCTTGCTGCTTTGGAATGCTTATTACGTTTGGAAGCGAGAAAGCCACACCTTGCCTAATATGCTGACTTTAATTTTAGGCATCGCTTTAATCTGCTTCAGTTTATATGTTGTGCTTAGTCCTGCCCGCTATTTCCCGCGTTGGCTAAATTGGCTAGTCATGCCGATCCCAGCTTTGCTAATTTATGTTTCCATTGTTGCTTATAACTTCTTGATCAACTTACTCCTATATCAGTTTGTTCCGCGTCATTATCATCAAGATTATCTGATTGTACTAGGTGCAGGATTAATTAACGGTGATCAAGTATCAAAATTATTAGCTGCCCGGATTGATCGGGCAATTGTCTTTGCACAAAAGCAAATTGGCAAAGGCGGAAAAATGCCTAAGCTCATTATGTCTGGTGGAAAAGGCAGTGATGAGCGGATTTCTGAAGCTGAAGCTATGAAAAAATATGCAGTTGGTCATGGTATTTCCCAGGAAATGATTTTACTTGAAGATAAATCCGTCAACACTTTGCAAAACATGCAATTTTCTAAGCAGGTTGCCAGCAAAGATTTTGGCGGTGACACTTTTAATGCCACCTTTTTCTCTAATAATTTCCACATCTTCCGTGCAGGCCTTTTCGCTAAACAAGCCGGCCTAGCCGCGAACGGTGTTGGTGCTAAAACTCGCTTTTATTATTTACCTAATGCTGTCTTGCGAGAAATGGCTGGTGTTTTTGTCATCAACAAAAAACGGCATTTAATTTTAATGGGGCTAATTACCATAATCATTCTAGGTGAAGCCGCTTTGAGTAGCCTTGGAATCCACTTTTTCTAAAGGAGCTAGTAAATGCTAAAGCTTTCTAATATTTGTAAGGACTATCAAGCAGGAGATAACATTACTCATGCTTTAGATCATGTTTCAGTCAACTTCCGGCCACAAGAATTTGTGGCCATTTTAGGTCCCAGCGGTTCTGGCAAAACCACCTTATTGAACGTAATTGGCGGGCTTGGTCGCTATGATTCCGGCGACTTAATTATCAATGGCCAATCAACCAAAAATTTCAAAGATACAGAGTGGGATGCCTATCGCAATAATTCTGTTGGCTTTATTTTTCAAAATTACAACTTAATTAGCCACTTATCTATTATGGAAAATGTAGAGTTGGGCATGACTTTATCTGGCATTGGGCGACAAGAGCGAGCAGAAAAAGCCAAACAAGCTTTAATCAAAGTCGGCTTAGGTGAACAAATCGGTAAGCACCCCAATGAGCTTTCTGGCGGACAAATGCAACGGGTAGCCATCGCACGGGCAATTGCTGGCGATCCTGATATTCTGCTCTGTGATGAACCAACTGGTGCTTTAGATTCTAAAACCAGCCAGCAAATCATGGACTTAATCAAATCGCTCAGCCAGGAGCGCCTAGTGATTATGGTTACCCATAACCAAGAACTGGCCGCTGACTATGCTGACCGAATCCTGCAATTTAAAGATGGTGAAATCAAGCATGATTCTAATCCTTACGATGGCGAAGAAACTGCGGGCAGTTTTCGGCTTAAACGCACGAAGATGTCGTTTGCTAACGCTTTGCTGCTTAGTTTCACCAATATTTTGACTAAAAAGGGGCGCACTTTTTTGACTGCCTTTGCCGCTAGTATTGGTATTATCAGCATCGCGGTCGTTCTGTCACTCTCGAGCGGTTTTCAACGGCAAATTGATTTAACGATGGGGAAGACGTTAGCCAAGTATCCAATTACGATTGCCCAAACTACTACCGATATGAGCAGCATGCAAAATCAGCAAGAATCACTGAGTTTAGCTAAAAACAGTGGCTACTTGACTGTGAAAAAAGACCCGCGGACAAAAGCGATCAAAACTAACAAGTTAACACCTGCTTTTATTAACTACGTCAAAAAAATCAATCCACAAGCTGCTAACAATATCGCTTTTCAGCGATCCACCGCCCTCAATTTGCTAACTAAGAAAAACGGACACGTCCAAACAGTGACTTTTTCAAATGTTAGCCAGCAGGATCAAAATTCAATAACAAGCATGCAAAATCAGGAAGCTAGCTCTCTTGGCGTAGGTTCTTCAGTCTTTCCAACTAGTCTGCGCGGGCAAAAGCATAGCGCCTTTCTTAAACAAAACTACCAACTTTTAGCCGGTAGCTGGCCTGCTAGCCCTACCGATGTCGTTTTGGTAATTGATAATAAAAATTCGCTTGCACCAGCTGCTTTAACTAACCTTGGTTTTAAGGTTAAAGAAGGGGATAAGCTTAATTATCAACGTTTCATTGGTCAGACTTACCGCATTGTTGATAATGACCATTACTACCAGCAAGTAGCTCCTGGACAATTTTTGCCGCGCAAAACTAGCGAGAGTATGTATCAAAATGCCAGCTTGCACTTGCGCCTTTGTGCTGTTATTCGTCCAAAAAGCCGGGATTCGATTGCAATGCTAGCGTCTGGAATCGCTTATAGCAATGAATTGACCCAAAAAGTGATCAAACTTAATCAAAAATCCCAAATTGTCCAAGCACAAAAGACTAGTTCAACGAGCGTTTTAACCGGGCAAGCTTTGAATCAGACCAGTAAAAAACTAGCTTTAGCTGTCTTGGGCGGAGATTCGACCCCAAGCAGCATTATGATCTATCCAACTAGTTTTGATCACAAAGATGAAGTCCTAAGATACCTGGACAAATGGAACAAGGGCAAATCTAAAGCTGATCGAATTACTTATGTTGATATGTCTAACATGGTAACCCAGTTAACTGGCGGCCTGCTGAATGGGATCACGATTGTCCTTATTGGGTTTGCGGCTATTTCACTCATTACATCCATGATTATGATAGGAATCCTAACCTATACTTCTGTCCTTGAACGCGTAAAGGAAATCGGTGTCCTTAAAGCCTTAGGTGCCCGAAAGAAGGACATTACTCGCGTCTTTGATGCTGAAACTTGCTTACTCGGAATTTTCTCTGGCATTTTAGGGGTAGTTATTGCTTATTTGTTAACGTTCCCAATTAACCAAGCCCTTTATAATTTAACGGATTTGCGCAATGTTGCCTTCTTGGATCCGAAGGCTGCTTTAATCTTAGTGATTATCAGCACGATTTTAACTATGCTCGGTGGGCACTTGCCAGCCCGACTAGCCGCTAAAAAAGAAGCAGCTCAAGCATTACGCAGTGAGTAGCAGTTTCCTAACTTTAGATTTTTGCTCAAAATTGCACAAAATTTTTATTTATAATTTGTAACATTTTTTACAATGCCTAGTGTTATGGAATTGTAAGCCCTTTCTTATTCTCTTGAAACGTATTGACGGTGCCCTAATAAATTGGTAAATTAGAGATGAATTGTTCGTTATCAGTTTCTTTGGAGGAATCGCGAAATGAATTCTAAGACGAAAAAGATCGTATCATTTGGTCTGGTCTTTGCATCATTAGGCTTAGTCCTGAGTGCATGTTCAGGTCAAAAGAGCGGCAATAGTAGCAAGAGCGCTAAGCACTCTATTGCTTTGATTACTGACAGCAACGGTGTTGATGACCGTTCATTCAACCAAGCTGCCTGGAATGGTTTCAAAGCATATGGTAAGCAACACGGTTTGAAGCGTGGCAACGGTGGTTACCAATACTTCGAATCATCAAGTGCTTCTGACTATGTTCCAAACATGACTCAAGCTGCTAATGCCAATTTCCAAACCATTTATGGTGTCGGTTACATGTTAACTGACGCCATCAAGACTTCAGCTAAGAAGTACCCTAAGAAGAACTTCGTTATTATTGATGACGTAGCTCCAAACATCAAGAATGTTTGCTCCGTAACTTTCAAGAGTAATGAATCTTCATACTTAGCTGGTGTTGCTGCTGCTGAAACCACTAAGACTAATGTTGTTGGTTTCATCGGTGGTACTCACTCAACTGTTATCGATACTTTCGATGCAGGGTTCACTAAGGGTGTTAAAGACACTGCCAAGAAGGAAGGCAAGAAGATCACCGTTTTGAACCAATACGTTGGTAACTTTACTAGTGCCGACAAAGCAAAATCAATTGCTCAATCAATGTACGCAAAGAAAGCAGACGTAATTTTCCACGCTGCTGGTAACGCTGGTAACGGCTTATTCCAAGAAGCTAAGTCAATTAACCAAACCCGCTCAGCTAACAACAAAGTTTGGGCAATCGGTGTTGACTCAGACCAAGACGCACAAGGCAAATACACTGCTAAGGGCGGGCAAAAGTCTAACTTCACTTTAACTTCAGTTATGAAGGGCCTGAAGGTTGCAGTTTTGGACACTGCTAACAAGGCTTACAAAGGTAACTTCCCAGGCGGCAAACACTTAGTTTACGGCTTGAAGTCCAATGGTGTTTCAATTACCAAGGGTCACATGTCAACTAAGGCTTGGAACGCAACTCAATCTGCCAAGAAAGACATTATCGCTGGTAAGATTAAAGTTCCATCACACCCATCTAAATAATTAGCGTTGGTAATTGCGTAACAATTCCTGAAACTCTTCGTTTACGCGAAGAGTTTTTTTGAAAGAAAGATTAATTATGGACACAAACACAAATGTCATTGAAATGCGCCATATTGTGAAAGTCTACAGCAATGGTTTTAAGGCGAATGATGACATCAATTTGACCCTGCACAAAGGCGAAGTTTTAGCCCTGCTTGGTGAAAATGGTGCCGGCAAATCAACTTTGATGAACATTCTTTCAGGTTTGCTTCAGCCGACTGAAGGGGAAATTTTAGTTAACGGTAAAAAAGTTAACGTTGATGACCCTAACAAAGCCAAAGACTGGGGAATCGGAATGGTGCACCAGCACTTTATGCTGGCCCAAGCTTTCACTGTACTAGAAAACATCATTTTGGGACACGAGCCAACCAAAGGCGGCGGCAAGCTGGACTTTAAAAAGGCTCGTCAAAACATTTTAAACTTAGCTAAGAAATATGGATTTGAAATCGATCCAGATGCCAAAGTTTCAGATATTTCTGTTTCTCAACAGCAAAGAGTTGAAATTTTAAAGGTACTTTACCGTGGTGCCGATATCTTGATTTTCGACGAACCAACCGCTGTTTTAACACCGCAGGAAATTACTGAATTTATCGGGATCATGAAAAACCTTGCCAAAGAAGGCAAGTCAATCATCCTGATCACCCACAAGTTGAAAGAAATTAAAGAATCTGCCGACCGCGTAACTGTTATTCGCCGTGGTAAGACTATTGGCACGGTTGATGTCGCAGACGCTGATGACGAGCAACTGGCTGAAATGATGGTCGGCCGTCATGTTACTTTCGATCTGCAAAAGAATAAGCCTAATGTGGGTGAAACTGTTCTGTCAGTTAAGGACTTGAAGGTAAAAGATCCTCGTGGTCCATTAGCTGTTAAAGGCTTGTCATTCGATGTTCACGCCGGCGAAATTTTAGGTATTGCCGGTATCGATGGTAACGGTCAAACAGAACTGGTTGATGCTATTAACGGCTTGCGGAAAGTTGACTCTGGTAAAATCACTATTTTAGGCAAAGATATGACCAATAAGCGGGTCCGTGAAATCACTGAATTAGGTGTTTCATACGTACCAGCCGACCGGCAGCGTTTTGGCTTAATCTTGCCGCTGAGCTTAACTTACAACTTAGCTTTAAAGAGCTACTACCAAAAACCTTTTGCTAACCATGGCTTCTTAAATGAAAAAGCCTTTGCTGATCACGCTGAGCGCCTAATCAAAACTTATGATGTTAGAGCTCATAGCCGGCGCGATCCAGCTAGTGCTTTATCAGGTGGTAACCAGCAGAAAGCGATTATCGCCCGTGAGTTAGACCTCAACAGCAAATTAGTCGTTATCTTCCAGCCAACTCGTGGTCTGGACGTTGGTGCGATTGAGGCGATCCACAAGCAAATCTTAGCTGAACGGGATGCTGGCCGGGCAATTTTGCTAATTTCATTTGAATTGGATGAAATTTTACAATTATCTGACCGCATTATCGTTTTGCACGACGGTGAAATTTCCGGTGAAGTTGATCCAGCTAAAACTAATGAACGTGAATTGGGTCTGCTGATGACTGGATCACACCTAAACAAGAAGGAAGAAGGTACTAACGTTGATTAAAGTTAGCCCTAAAGCAAAACATGCCCTAGTGGCCATCATCTCAGTTCTAGCTGGGTTCTTGGTCGGGGCAATCATTATGCTGATCTGGTCATATAACCCAATTGAAGCTTATAGCTCAATGTTTACTAGTGCCCTGGGCAGCATGAACGGTATCGGTGAAACTATTCGTGAAGCTTCACCACTGATCCTGGTAGCAATTGGCTTCTCAATTGCCAACACTGCTGGTTTCTTCAACATCGGTTTGCCTGGTCAGGCACAGGCTGGTTGGCTGACTTCCATTTGGATCGTTTTAGCCAACAGTCATATGTCACCTTGGCTTTTGATCCCATATGCAACGATTGCTGGTATTATCGCCGGTGCGTTAGTTGCTGGGGTTGCTGGGGTGTTAAGAGCTTACTTTGGTACTAACGAAGTTATTACCACGATCATGATGAACTACATCGTACTGTACACTTGCCAGTACTTGATGCAGAAAGTCATGAGCAAGAAGCTTAGAATTAGTACTGACGCCACTAAGAACATTCCTGCAAACGGTAGTTTCCAAGTTAGCTGGTTAACTAATATGTTCGGTGGCTCAAGAATTAACACCGGTATCTTTATTGCCCTGGTTTGCTTGCTGCTGTTCTACATCTTCATGAAGAACACAACAACTGGTTTTGAAATCAAGGCCGTTGGTTTGAACAAAGACGCCAGCACATATGCCGGTATGTCTGCAAACAAGAACATCATTGTTTCAATGCTCTTATCCGGTGCCTTCTGTGGCCTGGGCGGCGTTGTACAAGGTTTAGGTACTTACCAAAACTACTTTACGCAAACTACTACCCTGGACATTGGTTGGGACGGTATGTCCGTTTCACTGCTTGGCGGTGGTGGTGCCTTAGGTATCCTGCTAGCAGCTATCTTGTTCAGTATTTTGAAAATTGGTGGCTTGGGTATGCAGACTTTGGCCGGTATTCCTTACGAAATCGTTTCAATCGTTATCGCTGCCATCATCTTCTTCGTTGCCATCGACTACGTTATTGGCTTATTGTTCAAAGATAAAGAGCAACCTCAGCCAGTTCAAAACAAACCAGTTGCAGCCACAGCTAGCGATAGTGGGCCGCAAAAAACAGGCACTGATGATAGTAAAGCAGAAGGGGGCAAATAACTATGAGCTTTGTTAGCATGTTAGCGCTAATCGTTTCATCAACATTAGTTTATTCAGCACCCATGGTCTTTACTTCAATCGGCGGTGCTTTCAGTGAACACAGTGGTATTGTTAACGTAGGTTTGGAAGGTATCATGACAATGGGTGCCTTCTCAGCCATTGTCTTTAACTTAACTTTTGCCCATCAATTCGGAGAAGCTACACCGTGGCTGGGTGTTTTAGTTGGAGCTTTAGTCGGCGTCTTGTTCTCACTGCTGCACGCAGTCGCAACTATCAACTTCCGTGCTGACCATATCATTTCTGGTACGGTGCTGAACTTGATGGCTCCACCATTAGGCGTTTTCTTAATCAAGGCTATTTACAACAAAGGCCAGACTGAAAACATTACTCAAAACTTTGGTTACTTCTCATTCCCAGGCTTATCCAAGATTCCAGTTTTAGGGCCAATCTTCTTCAAGAACACCTCAGCTCCTGCCTGGTTATCAATCTTGATCGCTGTCTTAGCTTGGTGGATCTTATTCAAGACCCGCTTCGGTTTACGGTTAAGAGCCTGTGGTGAAAACCCACAAGCCGCTGATACCTTAGGGGTTAACGTTTACAAGATGCGTTACTTTGGAGTTATGATTTCAGGGTTACTTGGCGGTATTGGCGGTGCTGTCTTTGCCGAATCCATTTCAGGTAACTTCTCTATTTCCACTATAGTTGGTCAAGGTTTCATGGCCTTAGCTGCGATGATCTTTGGTAAATGGAATCCAATGGGCGCAATGTGGTCTTCATTATTCTTTGGCTTTGCTCAAAGTTTGAGTATCATTGGTGGCCAATTACCATTTATTTCAGGCGTACCATCTGTTTACCTGCAGATTGCACCTTACGTCATCACCTTGATCGTTCTGGTTGCATTCTTAGGTTCATCAACTGCACCAGCTGCTGATGGTACTAACTACATTAAATCGAAATAAAATAATACGATTCCGAACAATTAAAAAGCTGTTGCTCACGCAGAGCAGCAGCTTTTTTGTGTACTTTAAAATATTTTTAAATAATTTTAAAAACAAGCTTTATTTTGTGATACAGTAGGGGTGAAGAGGATTAAAAAATAAACGTACGTTTTTCCTGTTTATAGAAGAGATGAGTGATCTTGAAAATGAAAAAATCTGACTTAAACAAAAATCCAGATCTACTTCGTCATTATAGTTTAAGAAAATTAAGTGTAGGAGTTGCTTCAGTTGTTTTAGGAACAACTGCCGTTTTGGGAGCAGCACAAACTGTTAAAGCTGACACTACTAATGGACAAATTCCAGCAGAAGCAACACAAACTGCTAGTTCAACCCCTGATTCAGCTAGTGATGGCAATCAAGGAAATGGCAATGATTTCAATAGTGCGAATGCTTATGCTGCTTATGTTCTTCCTAAAGGACAGAGTGAAAGCAGCTATGTCAATAGCTTCGCTGCCCAGCTAAACCAGCAGCAAACCACTGCTAATCAAAGTCAAATACAAACTCAGGCACCTTCAGCTAACAATGCAAACACACAGGCTGCTACTGCTTCTAGCAATAATGTAACAACAGCGCCATATGCTATGTCTGTTGCAGAAGCTAATGCAGCAAATAATAGTGTTAATACAAATAGTAGTTCTACTAGTGAACAACAAAATAGTGGTCAAGCTGTCAGCAGCAGTGACTACACTGTCACATCACACAAAGTTTATAAAATTCAGGGCTCAGGTGAACAAGATCGGTCATATGTTGATGCACACATAGATCTAAGCTTTACTAATAACCAAAATATCAAAGCTGGGGACTATATTGATGTTCATTTGGGTGTTCAAATGGACGATGGTACAGAAGAAAACTACAGCAGTGGACTAGCTGGCGCTTCTGACTTGACAATTGGCGGCGTTAAAATCGGTTCAATTGTACCTGAGAATACCAGTACTTCTGGCTATTACCGGATTATATTTAATGAAAACTTTTCAAAATTAGTAAATCCAACTATTTCATTAGATTTAAAATGGTTCAACCAATATGGCAATGATCCAATTCAAATGGTTTTGCATACGAACAATAAATCAGTAACTACGTATACACCAACCAACGATTTAAAAATTGGAGACCAAAGTTTTGATTCTGGTTTGAAAGATTTGCCCGTTGAATATCTGACAGGTAATGAAACTCAAAAGGCTCAGCCTAATGTTGTTTTGAAGAGTGTTCTGCTGCCAGTTCATGTGTGGGTTAAAGGACAAGGGGAAACTGATCAAAAACTAGAAACAATTGCCCGTTATTTTTTAGCAGACAACATGTCACATGATTTTACTATTTCATTGGCTGCCTTTCAGAATGGTTCACTAACCACTAACTGGTACAGCGATGAGACCGTAGCTAATGAAATCAAACAGGCTCTGCAAAACTACAATTCTTATACGACTACCAAAGCTCATGCCATTGATAATAGTGATGTAGGCACCTTTACCCAAGTGCAGAATTTACCGGCTGCACCAGAGGTAACAGTTACTTCTGATACACCGACTACTTCTACTCATGACAGCAATTACGCGATTAAAAAGTATCATATTGTAATTGGTGGAACAGATGATCTAAAGTTTGGTCAAAACGGATACATAGATTTAGCTGATATAACAAGCAATGATGGTGTTGATGTTTCTCCGTCAAATTCTTCTTATGAAGCCGACGAAGCATCTAGGAAAGCCAATAAGCAAACTTACTCAAAATCAGTTTCGGCAGATCCTATTGTTAAAGAATGGGTTACGAACAGCGTATACGCTGGGCCAGATTTAAATAATAAAGCCTTACAAAATACTTTATTTTCTAATCCTGCTTTTTGGACAATGGTTCATAACAATACTGATGACACCAATTATCAACTTGGAGGCACACTGGAGGTCGGCCCAGGTAATTTTGGTGGATCAGTTGCACAACGGGATACGTTACCAACTCAAAGCGGAGATAATACATCAGACGTTAAAGGTGAGATAATGGCTACGATTAAGTACATTGATGACGATACAGGTAAGACCTTGAAGGAGGACTCGGCCCATGGCTTAATCGGTGAAACCATTAAATTCCCTGATTACGACAACAAGCTCCAGGCATACGAAGCACAAGGTTATGAAGTAGATAAAAAGAAAACTACTTATACTACAGGCGCTACTTACCAAGCAGATTTTGCCAAAAACAAATTTGAGGTTCACTTAACCAAGAAGGACACTACCCCAACTGAAGATACTTACAGCAAGGATTTAATTTTCAAAGACTTAAATAATCACGAAGTTGCACATGTATCCGGGGCATTCACTGGTAAATTGACTAACGGGGCAGCTACTATTCCAGCTGCTGACATCAATGCCAAAATTGATAGTAATATTCCGAAGGGTTACACTTATGTTTCTGGCAAATTAAGTCAGCCAGAGGTAATCACCAATAGTAATCCTGCTGCTATTGTCGTAACTGTTAAGAAGACAGAGGATACTCTTAACTTCCACCAAGACATTATCTACAAACGTGCTGATGGAACCATTGTAATAACAGTTCCAGGAGCAATCACTGGTATCTTGACTAATGGGCAAGCAGTAGTTTCAGCCGCAGATGTTAATAGCAAGATTGACCTTAACTTGCCACAAGGCTATGAATATATTTCTGGGAAATTAGCTACCGACGAAGTGGTCAAGAGCCAAACTCCAACCGCAATTACCGTCATTGTTCAAAGCAAGACACCTCAACAGCAAAACTTTAGTCAAAATATCGTTTACAAGACTGGTGACGGTATCATTATCAAGAACGTAACAGGTGCTATGACTGGTAAATTAGTTAACGGTACAGCTACTGTTTACGCTAGCGATGTCAATGCCAAAATTGATAGCAATATGCCACAGGGTTGCCACAGGGTTATGAATACATCTCCGGAAAACTGACTACTGATGAATTAATCGCTAATGCTACTCCAGCTGATGTAGTTGTTATTGTTAAAGCTAACAGCAATAGCAATAATAGTGGCAATAGCAGTGATAATAACAGCAACAATAATCAAAATAACAATAGCGGTAGTAACAGTAACGATAATCAAAATAGCAATAATGGTAACACTGATCAGAAGCAGCATTACTACCAAACTGGCTACCACCCTGTAGCTAACTACTACCGTCCAGCTCAAGGCAGTGCAGCCGCTTATGTTAACAACTTGGCTCAACATGTTAACAAACAGCAGCAAACTTTGCCACAAACCGGTATGAATGAAGACGACCAAGTATTAACCATGGCCTTAGGCTTAGGTGCTTTGATCCTATCTGGCGGATTAGAAGAATTCAACCGTCGTCGCAGAAAGAATTAGCACTATCTAAGCACAACAAAAAGACGCATCTATCAAGATGCGCCTTTTTATTTGCCATTAAATCGTTGCTAGGGGCGTCTTAGCGATCGGCTTAGGCCAATCCGCATCCAGCAGTTTTAACTCGTCAGGTGTAAATTTAACCCCGCTAGCAGCCAAATTATCACGCATGTGCGCTATGTTTCCCGCTTTCGGAATAGATAAAACTTGGCCTGACCGCAGACACCAGGCCAGCATAATTTGATGGGTACTCAATTGATGGTTGCGGGCCACAATTTTTAAATTATTAGTAACCCGAATTGAATCACCATCATCAGAATTAAAAGGTGAATAGCCAATAAAGCCTAACTTATGTTGCTGCTGCCAAGGCAGCAAGTCATATTCAACCCCGCGTGCAGTCAAATTATATAGATCTTCGTTGACAAAACATTGGTCACCGCCAGGCACACTATATAATTCTTCTAAATCATCGACATCGAAATTAGAAACTCCCCAATGGCGAATCAGGCCTGCACGCTTCAATTCTTCAAGCCCCTGAACCGTCCTAGAAAGCCGCTCATGCCCTCGCCAGTGGAGTAGGTATAAATCCAAGTAGTCAGTTCCTAAACGCTTTAAACTGGCTTCTAGACTAGTACGTTCTTGTTCAGGTTTAGCATGATAAGGCAGGAACTTAGAAATCAAGAACAGTTTATCGCGATCAAGGCCTTTGATAGCTTTACCGACTAAAATTTCACTTTTGCCATCGCCATACATTTCCGCTGTATCAATGACATTTACGCCGTGATCAACAGCATAGCGAATTGCAGCAATTTCATCACTTTCTTTGCTTGAATCTTCGCCCATCAGCCAAGTACCAACACCAACATTACTTAATCGTTCGTTTTGCCAAGTTAGATACTGCATGCTTTTTCCTCCTTATGGCCATTATAAACCCTTAAAAATTTATTTTTGAACAAAACCCCATCAACTCAACCTTAATGCATAATACAAATCATCGAATCTTCTCTTCAACAAAAGTCAAGACTTGTAAAAACTATGGGTAGTACTTAAGCTTAAATGGAGTATCTCTATGTGGTAGAAAGAGTGTGATCAAAGGTGATTGTGTTAAGTGGACCGATTGGAGCGGGGAAGTCAAGTTTGACGACGCTGCTGGCTGAACATTTGGGGACGGATGCTTTTTATGAGCACGTTGATTCCAATCCTGTTCTGCCTTTATACTACAAAGACATGAAGCGCTATACTTTCTTGCTGAATATTTTCTTGCTGAATTACCGTTTAGCAGAAATTAATAGCGCTGTGACGGGTAAGAACAATGTCTTGGACCGGTCCATTTATGAAGATGCATTATTCTTCAAAATGAATGTCGATTCGGGCGTGGCAGACCCAACCGAATATGCGATTTACGATGACCTGCTCAATAATATGCTAGAGCAGGTTCCTGGTGTCCCTAATAAAAAGCCAGATTTGTTAATCTATATTCATGCGTCTTTAGATACAATGCTTAGCCGGATCAAGAAGCGGGGACGGTCATTCGAGCAGTTAGATACTGACCCAGACCTGCGCGGCTATTATCAGCGGCTGCAATCATACTATGACCCATGGTATGAAGCTTACGATCAATCGCCAAAAATCATGATCGATGGCGATAAATATGACTTTATGCAAAATGAGGACGACAAGAACCAAGTTTTGGCAATGATCGACCGTAAATTGCAGTCTATCGGCAATTTATAAAAGTGTTTTGAAGAAGGAACGTGATGACAGTTATTGTTTTAAGTGGGCCTATCGGAGCCGGAAAATCAAGTTTAACTGGAATTTTGGCAGATCACCTGAAGACGAAGCCTTTTTATGAAAGCGTCGATAACAACCCGGTACTGCCGCTGTTTTATCAAGATCCGAAAAAGTATGCTTTTTTGCTGCAAATCTTTTTCTTGAATACACGTTTTCACAGTATTAAAAAAGCTTTGGTCGACGATAACAACGTACTCGACCGTTCAATTTACGAAGACTCTTTGTTCTTCCACATGAACGCCGATATTGGCCGGGCAACGCCAATCGAAGTGCGCACATATGATGAATTGCTAGAGTCAATGATGCTTGAACTGCAAAAAATGCCTAAGAAGCACCCTGACTTGCTAGTTCATATCAAAGTATCTTACCCAACCATGATCAAGCGAATTCAAAAGCGTGGTAGATCATTTGAGCAGCTGGATTATGATCCAACCTTGGAAGACTATTACAAACGGCTGCTGCGTTACTATGAACCGTGGTATGAACACTATAACTATTCACCTAAAATGCAAATCGATGGTGACAAACTAGACTTCATGTCGTCAGAAGATGACAAGCAAGAAGTTTTGCGTTTAATCGATGAAAAACTAAAAGAAATGGGCAAGCTGCCAGCAGATTGGCAGCCGCAAGCCTAAATATACTTAAGACTCCTCAATGAGGAGTCTTTTTTTGTTTGCGCACTTCAGTTAAAACAAGTTTCACGTGAAGCATAGCCATAGTTCGTAAAACAGCAACGATACATGTAATTATCAATCAATTGAACGGTTATTGCTAAATACCAGCATTTAACTCCTGATAACCAACAAATAAGCTAACATATTCTTTTTAACTTCAAACCCGAACTATAATTCGAGTTTGACAGCAAATATATTTGTGATATCCTATAAAAGTCGGTGATGTAAGAATAAAACACGAACATTATTGGAGGAATCTATGAACGCAATTGCTCAATATTTCCATTTGGATGAATTGCATTCAAACGTAAAACGCGAATTTTTAGCCGGGCTGACTACTTTTGTCAGCATGTCTTATATCCTGTTTGTTAACCCTAACGTTCTTGGGGCCAGCGGCATGGATAAAGGGGCAGTTTTTACTGCCACAGCTTTAGCCAGCGCACTTGGCTGTTTAATCATGGGGATTGTCGCCAATTACCCAATCGCAACTGCCCCAGCGCTGGGTATCAATGCCTTCTTTGCTTACACAGCCTGCATTGGCATGCACGTTAAATGGCAAACAGCCCTAGCTGCCGTTTTCGTAGCATCAATTATTTTCATGCTGATCACTTTATTCAAATTGCGTGAAAAAATTATCGATGCTATTCCCGCCGACATGAAAAACGCAATTTCCGCCGGGATTGGTTTATTTATTGCCTTCCTCGGTTTACAAAATGGCCATTTGGTTGAACTAAACAAATCTACCTTGGTAACTATTGGTAGTTTGAAAAATCCATTGGTTTGGATTGCCATTTTTGGTTTATTAGTGACCGTTGTCTTGATGATTTTGAAAGTGCCTGGCGCGATTTTTGTTGGGATGGTGTTAACTGCTATTTTCGGGATCATAACTGGTCAAATTAAACTGCCAACCCATTTCATTTCTTTAGCCCCAAGTCTGAAACCAACCTTTGGCCAAGCTATCCTGCACGTTAAAGATATTAATTCCATGCAGCTCTGGGTCATTGTTTTAACCTTCCTGCTGGTAACTTTCTTTGATACAACTGGTACTTTAATCGGTGTTGCTCAACAAGCTGGACTGATGAAGGACAACAAATTGCCACGCGTTGGCCGGGCTTTGACTGCTGATTCAACTGCCATGATGGCTGGTGCCATCTTTGGTACTTCACCAGTTGGTGCCTTCGTTGAATCCAGTTCTGGCGTTGCTGTCGGTGGCCGTTCTGGTTTAACTGCTGTTTTCGTTGGTATTTTCTTCTTAATCAGCATGATCTTCAGCCCTATGCTGACGGTTATTACCACCGAAGTTACAGCACCGGCTTTAATCATCGTTGGTGTCCTGATGGCGCAAAACTTATCCAACATCCACTGGCATAAATTAGAAATTGCGGTACCAGCTTTCCTGATCGTGATCGGGATGCCGCTAACTTACTCAATTTCCGATGGTCTGTCATGGGGAATGATTACTTACCCAATCTGCATGTTAGCTGCTAAGCGCGGTAAAGAAATTACCCCGATGATGTGGGTCCTCTTCTTTATCTTTATCATTTTCTTATGGGTGTTAAACGCCTGACAATTAAAAATTGCTACACAAAAAAGCCGTCCTTCTGGACGGCTTTTTATTTTAAAGAAACTTTGAATCTTACATAAATTGCATAACTTCATCAATCGGGTAACGGTTGGTTTCCACTTCTTGGGCACCTTTTTCTGGTTTACCAATTGACACTGCCATAACTGGGAAATACTTCTGTGGGTCCAAACCCATGACAGCGGCGGCTTTGGTCCAATCATAACCACCAATTGGGTTGGTTTCATAGCCATAAGCCCGGGCCAGCAGCATGAATTGCATCGCAACCAAGCCGCAGTCACGTGTACCATCACTAATCAGAACGTCTTGCGAAGCATGCTCATACAAGGGCAGGAAGGTCGCAAAAATTTTTTCCAACATTTCGTGGGTAATTTCTTTGCGGTCATACATGCCTTGCCATAAATCGCGGTATTTCTTAAAGGCATCAGTATAGCCAAAGAAGAGCACCATAGCTGAGCAAGACTCAAGTTGTGGGTAATTGAACTTCATGAAGAATTTCTTCAGCTTTTCTTTGCCTTCATCCGTATCAACAACGATAAAGTGCCAAGACTGCAGGTTGCAAGAAGAAGGAGCAGTAGTAGCTTCTGCTAACATTTCCTTCAATTCGCTGCGCGGAATTTTGACACTTGGATCATAGTGACGAATCGAATGACGGCCAAAGATCAGGCTCTTAAAGTCATTATTGCTAAATTTAACGTTGTCAAAGTTACTCATGATTGTTTCTCCTTATAAAATTCATAGAAACCACTTCCATGCTCAAAATATCACGAAATTTGTCAAAAGTAAATCTTTTTAATTTCTTTTCTGCAAAGCTGAATACACTGCTAGTGAAAATTGTAGTGACTGCAGCTGCTTGAATTCATGGTAGTTAAAACCAGTGAGCCGCTCAATTTTACGCAAATAATTCGTCACAGAATTACGATGCAAATATAGCTGCTCAGCTGTCTGGGAAATGGAGCAGTCATTATTCAAATAAGCAATTAAAGCCGATAGCAAATGCGTACCTTTATCTTGGTCATAATCACGCAGAAATTTTGGCACCGGGTTTAGCAAATAATTGGTTAACCGCAAGTTGAAATTTTGTTCAACTAAAAGTGGTAGGGCAGCATCTGCGCAAAAGCTAACCCGTGCTGGTAACGGCTGCTTAAGCACTAATAAGGCCGCTTGGTGGGACGCCCGCAGTTCAGTGATCCGCTGCACTGGATTTGTCACCAAAAATTTAACTTGCAGGTCACGTGCTTGTTCTGTTAAAAACTCACGAGTCTCCGTTTGGAAAAACATCGGCAAGGTCATCTTAACTAAAGAAATTAACTGACCTTGGTAAACTGAGCTGATCGAAAAGCCGAAAAAGTCTGCAAAACGCTGCTGAATGATGCGCTTTAACTTGCCTAATTTATCTGGCGTGGTCTTGGTAACATAAATAAAAGCCATGCTTTTAGGCAGGGGCGTTTGCCGCTGATTAAAATATTCTTCCACATCAACTGTTTGCTGACTTTTTAGCAGTCTAACCAATAAAACTTCCGTTGGCGAATTCAGCGGTGACATAATGCGGCGCTGCAGCAGGTTATAGCTCAGTACTTTGCTTAACGTTTGCAAAATCTCGGCCGTCATATGCAGCTGGCTATCAGCTTCTAAATGCCAATAAAATTTGCCAAATTGCACTAATTGATCATGAATCTCTACTGCATGTTTGTGATCAGCCAAACTTTTATCAAAGTTATTAAAGAAAATTCCTTCAGATCCGATGATTAAATTATTAAGATCACAGACCAAAAGTTCTAATTTTAAGCGTTGATGGATAATTTTTAGCAATTGGTCTAGGTCATATTTTTGAAAACCAAAAGATAATAATTGATTTTTTGTAGCTATTTCTGCCTGCAAAGCAGCGTTAATTTGATTAAAGACTCTACCAAAATCTGCTTGATGGGCAATAATCAACTGGGCCGAACTAGCTTGACAGACGATATTTTGTCCAGATTGATAAAGATAGAGTTGACCTGGCACTATGTGTTTGGTTTGCGGCTTGCCTAATAGCACCTGATCAATTGCCTGCTGCAAGCGTTGACCTTTTGTCTGAACTTCAAAATTGGTCTGGAGCTGCTGTCGCAATTCACTTATTTTCATTTTTCATCGGCCTCTTTGTGCATATTAGCCAAAATTTGCCAAAAATATTGTGCGTCTATTCATGTTCATTATCTCACAAAATGCTATTCTTAGCTTGAATTAAGAATTCAATTATTTTAGCTAAGGAGGCTAAAACAATGGCAAGTTATCTTTCTTCTGCCGAAGACGTCAAAAAGTTTTTAAACAATCCCAACATGCAGGATCAAAACGGGGTCATGTTTGCTTATGCAACTGACCCTAAGGTCCTCGCTAAATTAGTGCCAGCACCGTTAGAGGTTGTTGCGCCAATCGTTGCTGGCTATGTAACTTATATGGGCAAGCCTACCTTTGCTAAGCCGTATTACGAAGCCGTACTTTATGCAATGGTCAAATTTGGCAAGATCGTTGGTGCTTACCCGTTCAGTTTGCTGCTGAGCGGCGAGGGCGCTGAAGAAGCCATGATCGCCGGCCGTGATGGAGCCAGCATGCCAAAGAAATTAGCTGACAAGATTGTCTTTGAACAATCTGATCAAGCAATTCATGCTGAAATTGTCCGCCACGGCGTTAAATTACTCGACTTAAACTGGCAGGCGGGTGCGCCAAATGATGCTGCCGCAGCCCAACAAATCTTAGGCCAAGCAGCTGGTAAATTAGGTGAGCCAGCCGAAACAGCTAGTTTCTTTATCAACTACGGAGTTAACCAAAATGAAGACGGTTCTAACTCATTCGTAAATACTGAATTGGTTGCTACTTTGAGTAAAGCCATCACAATTAAGCTGGTACCAGGCTCACTAAAACTTAACTTAGCTTCTAGCGAAGACGACCCATTTGACGAGCTAGTAGTCGCTAAACCAATTGGTGCTGCTTGGTACCAAGTTAAATCATCGATTATGCATCAAACCTTGCATTTGCAAAAACTTGACCCAGCTAAAGTCGCCCCATACCTGATTACAGGCAACTATGACCGGGCTATGCTGAACGAATAAACTAGAATTTTTAATTAGCCACATTCAATTGAGAAACCACTTCCACCTTTGATCTCGATTGTAATTATTAGTTAAGGAGTCATCATTATGCCTATTAAAAGTTTAACGATTGCTGGCGCCGGGACGCTGGGTAGCCAAATTGCCTTTCAGACCGCTTTTTGCGGCATCCCTGTTAATATTTGGAATCCGCACCCAGAGCGGGCCACTAAACGGTTAGCTGCCTTAAAGCCGCTTTACAAGCACGACTTACATGCCACTGATGAGCAAATTCAAGCTGCCATGGACAACATCAAGATGATCACGAATGACTGGGACAAGCCATTCAAGACTGATTACATTATTGAAGCTGTACCAGAAAGTATGGAATTAAAAGAAAAATTCTATACTGAGTTAATGAAGCATGTCAGTCCTGACACAATTATCGCCAGCAACTCATCGACTTTTTTGCCAAGTCAATTAGTTAAATTTGTTGATCATCCTGAGCGCTTCCTGCACATGCACTTTGCTAACCATATTTGGATTTTCAACGCAGCTGAAATTGTAGGCACGCCAGCAACTAAACCAGAAGTGATCGAAGAAGTCGTTGATTTTGCTAAACGCATCAAGATGCTGCCGATCAAACTGAACAAAGAAAACCCTGGCTACATCATGAACGCCTTGTCCATCCCATACTTAAACTCAGCCCTCTGGCTGTGGGCTAGCGGCGTGGCCGATTACCAAACTATTGATAAGGATTGGATGAAAGCATCTGGCGCGCCAATGGGGCCATTCATGTCACTGGACGCAATTGGTTTACGGACCGCTTATGCCATTTCTAGCTCACAGGCTGACAAGAACCCAGCTGCTAAGATCATTGCTGGCAAATTGAAGGCCATGATTGATGCTGGTCACACTGGTGCTTTGGCTGGTGAAGGCTTCTACAAATACCCGCACCCGGCTTACGAAGATCCTAACTTCTTAAAACCTTAAATTCATTCCACGCAAAAAGCTTCCCAATCGGGAAGCTTTTTTGTTTGTTCTTTAATCAGCTGCCTTGCAAGTGCCTAAGGGCATCGAAAACTTGCGCCCGCTGGCCGCTGTCTAATTCTAGCACTAGTAAATCGCCGGCTTGCAGCGGCGTGCTGCCGTGAGGAATAATTTTTTCTGACCCGCGCTGGATCAGCTTCAGCAATGTCCGATCAGGCCAATTAATTTGACTGACGGTTTTACCAACAAACTTGCTATTAGCATACACTGTCACTGTTAATTGATCAGCTTGGCCAGTTAAACATCCCTGGTCTTGCGGGTGCTGCTTAGCTGCCAAACTTTCGTAAATTGGCTTGCCGCCTAATAAATCATCAACTAAGAAAGCGACCAAAGCTACAACAGCTAATGGCATCAGGAAAAACAATGAACCCACCATTTCCGCTAACAGCAAAATGCCTGTAAATGGTGACCGAACAATCCCTGCAAAATACCCAGTCATGGCAAAAATGATCAAATTGACGATCAAATTTTGCGGCAAAAGACCTAATTTCCACATCGCCATCCCATACAAAGCACCAACGATTGCACCGAGTGTCAAAATCGGTAAAAAGATGCCGCCAGGCAAACCTGAATCATATGAAAAAATCGAAAAAACAAACCGCAGCAAGAATAAGGCAGCCAGCAGCCACAGCGTGTCTTTATTCTGCCAGCCGACAATCAAATTATTCCCGCCGCCTAAATCATTTGGCGCAAAGTAAGCAATCGGGACCAGCAAAATCATCGGCAAGATACCATCAAGCCAGCGCGGCAGGAATTTGATTTTTTCATAAATCAGCGTGCCGTGCAGAAGTGCCCATTGATAAACCCAGCTGAGTACGCCGAGCAAGACGCCTAAAATGAGCAGGTGCCAGTACAAATGCAGCGGAAAACTGCGTACTTCAGGCAGGTTTAACACTGGCTTGAGGCCAAACAAATTGCTGGTCACAAAGTTGGCCATCAAGGCCCCAGCCAAAGCATTAATCCACACCCGCGGGGAAAAGTTATGAAAGACTTCTTCCAAAATAAACATGGTCCCACCCAGTGGGGCATTAAAGGCTGCAGCTAGTCCGCTAGCCGCACCACTAGCCAGCATTAACCGCCGGTTAGTTTGCGAATCTTTGAAAAGCTGACCTACACCATCGCCAATACTTGCACCCAGCTGGATCGACGGGCCTTCTCGGCCCAAAAACAAACCTGACCCAATCGACAAGACGCCGCCGATGAATTTATTGCGTAAAATTGGCCACCAATGCAGCTGCAGTTTTCCTTGCAGCTGCAGCTCAACCTCAGGGATGCCTGAGCCTGACACATGCGGTTCTTGCTTGACTAACAAACCTGCTAGTACGCCCGCTGTCACCAGCAAAACCAAAACCACTAACAGCCACCACAGCTGCTGGTGACTCCGCATGATCAACTTGCGGTAGCCGCGCTGACTTAGCATAATGAGCCAGCGAAAGAGGCTAACGACTACACCAGTAATTGCGCCAACAATTAATGCCTGGACAGTTAAACCTAGACTGGCAAATTGCTTCTTTTTCACCTTGAACTTCTTTTCTTAAATCAAAAAAGCCGTCAAATTGGCGGCTTTTTGCTTATGCTTCGTGGTACCACTCAGTGTGGAAAGTACCCGGACGGTCATTACGCTGATAAGTATGAGCGCCAAAGTAATCGCGCTGTGCCTGTAGCAAGTTGGCCGGCAAGCTTGGATTGAAAATAGAATCTAAATAATTGCGCGCCGCACTCAAAGCTGGCGTTGGAATATGAGCTTGCAAGGCAATTTGCAAAACCTCACGCAGTGCTTGCAAGTTATTATTCATCAGCTTGCGGAAAACTGGTGCCTTGAACAAGTTAGCCAGGTTGCCTTCATCGCGATACGTTTGTTCAATTTTTTGTAAAGTCAACGAACGAATAATGCAGCCAGCTTCCCAGTTTTGAGCGATAGCAGGGTAGTGAAGCTGCCAATTATATTGAGCAGCCGCCATCCGCAATTGGTCAAAACCTTGCGCATAGCTAACAGCTTGAGCAAGCAGCAAGGAAGCTTCTAGGTCTTCGGCTAACTTTGGAAAAGCAATTGTTGAGTCAAGCCGGTATTCGCGCCCGTCTTTAAACGAAGCTTTTGACATAAACCGGCTTAAAACTGCTTCTGCCGTCACGCTAATTGGCGTTCCCAAACGGATAGCATCCTCAAGCATCCAGTTACCCGTACCTTTGTAAGAAGCAACATTCAAGATTTTATCGACGATATCACCACTCGTCAGGTTATCTTTTTGCTTGAGCACCTTGGCCGTAATTTCGACCAAATAGCTGTGCAAGTCGCCTTGGTTCCATAAGTCAAACATCATCGACATTTGCTTATTGCTGTAGTCACCAACCTTGCGCATGATGTCATAGATTTCGCAAATGACTTCCATGATCCCATACTCAATGCCGTTATGAACCATTTTCACATAGTGACCACTGCTTTCAGGCCCAATATAGCTCACGCAAGGACGGCCATCGTCAGTCTTGGCGGCAATTGCTTCTAAAATCGGAGCAACTTCACGGTAAGCTGCTTCATCCCCGCCAGGCATCAAAGCTGGTCCATTCAGCGCGCCTTGTTCACCGCCGGACACGCCCATACCGATGAAGTGAATGCCATGCTGCTCCATTTCATGATAGCGGCGAGCAGTATCATGAAAATTAGAGTTGCCGCCATCAATTAAAATATCGCCAGCATCTAGCAAAGGAAGCAGCTTCTTCAAAGTTTCATCAACTGGTTTGCCCGCCATGATTTGAATTAAAATCTTCCGCGGTTTTTCCAGTGAATCAACGAATTCTTGCCAACTATAAGTTGGTTTGAGTTTATCATCTTGATACTTGGCAAAAGCATCAACTTCTGGCTTGTCGATGCTGTAACCAGCAACCGAAAAGCCATGATGACGAATATTCAGGGCTAAGTTCTTGCCCATCACGGATAAGCCAATGACACCAAATTGTTGCATAAATACCTCCACTAATTGGTCACTTATTCCACTTCAAAATTCTATACTCTTTTGACCAATTAAACAAAGTCAGTTTCACGTGAAACTACTTTTGCTTGCGTTGATATTTGCCTTGTTGGATATATACCGACAGGATGGCCAGGTCAGCCGGATTAACACCAGAAATACGCTCAGCTTGCGCAAGTGATTCTGGCCGAATTTTGGCAAACTTTTGCCGGGCTTCTGTAGCCAGACCATCAATTTGATCGTAATCAATGTCAGCTGGGATTTTTTTGGCTTCTTGCCGGTGCAGACGGGCAACTTGAATTTCTTCTTTTTTAATGTATCCAGCATACTTGGTGGTAATTTCGACTTGCTCTTTCACATAACGGTCATAGTCAAGTTCTTCACCAGTCAAACGGGCAATATCATCAACTGTCACCCGTGGCCGGCGTAAAAACAATTCCGCTTTAACGCCAGCACTCATCTTATCTTGTCCAATTCCATGCAAATATTCCTGTACCTCAGGCGTTGGGTGGACGGTAATTGTTTGCAGCCTTGCTTGCAATTCTTTAATGGCAAATTTTTTAGCTAAAAACTTTTGGTAACGGTCATCCGAAATCAGACCTAATTGGTGACCATACTTGGTCAGCCGCAAATCAGCATTATCATGCCGCAGCAGCAGCCGGTATTCTGCTCGACTCGTCAGCAGCCGATATGGTTCATTCGTGCCTTTGGTGACTAAGTCATCAATCAAAACGCCAATGTAAGCTTCATCCCGCTGCAGGGTAAAACCGGGTTTGCCCTGAGCAGACAAAGCCGCGTTAATCCCCGCAATAATGCCTTGCCCAGCAGCTTCTTCATAGCCAGACGTCCCGTTAATTTGACCAGCAGTAAACAAACCGGCAATATTTTTGGTTTCCAAGGTATGCTTGAGCTGCCATGGCTCAACCACGTCGTATTCAATGGCGTAGCCTGGCCGCATTAATTCAGCCTTTTCCAAACCGGCAATTGAATGCAGCATCTTCAGCTGCACTTCTTCTGGCATGGAAGTAGAAAAGTCGCCAACATAAACTTCTTTTGTATGCCGGCCCTCAGGTTCTAAGAACAGCTGGTGCTTGTCTTTATCAGCAAACCGGACGATTTTATCTTCAATTGAAGGGCAGTAGCGGGGGCCAACACCCTTAATTAGGCCGGAAAACATTGGGGCCCGGTCTAAATTCTGCCGAATAATTTCATGGGTATGCTCGTTAGTATAAGTCATCCAGCAGGGAATTTGCTCTTGCAGGTAATCTTGATCTTTACTGGTAAATGAGAAAAAGTTAGGTGTTTTATCGCCAGGTTCTTCCTCGGTTTTTGAGTAATCAACAGTGTTGCCATTAACTCTTGGCGGTGTACCTGTCTTAAAACGGCGCAGTTTAAAACCATGCTTTTCCAAATCTTCTGGCAGTTTAATTGATGGGATTGTATTGTCAGGTCCCGACGAATAAGTTAATTCGCCAATGATAATTCGGCCGCGCGCAGAAGTACCTGTACAAAGGACCACGCTTTTAGCTTCATAATGAGCGCCAGTATCGGTGATCACACCATGGCAGACGCCATCTTTAACTAAAATCTTGTCCGCAACTGCCTGCCGCAAAGTTAAGTTCGGGGTGTTTTCAATGACATCTTTCATGTGCTCATGATATTGCCATTTATCAGCTTGGGCCCGCAGCGCCCGGACAGCTGGGCCTTTACCTGTGTTCAGCATCCGCATCTGAATATAAGTGGCATCGATATTTTTGCCCATTTGTCCGCCTAAAGCATCAATTTCACGGACCACTGTGCCCTTAGCAGGACCACCAACTGATGGGTTGCATGGCATGAAGGCTACCATATCTAAACCGATCGTGAGCAGCAGGGTTTTTTCGCCCATATGAGCCGCAGCTAAGGCAGCCTCACAGCCAGCATGGCCGGCACCAACAACAATGACATCATAGTCGCTTGATTGATAAGTTTTCATCAAAAACCTACTTTCCTAAACAAAACTGACTGAAGAGTTGCGTAATTAATTCATCCGGTGCGCTTTCGCCCGTAATTTCACCTAAAGTGTTCCAAGCACCAGTAAAGTCGATTTGGGCAATATCAACTGGGATCCCATTTTCAACCGCTTGCACCACATCTTGCAATTGCTGCTTCGCTTTCGCTAGCAGGGAAGATTGCCGCTGGTTAGTCACCATAACCTCGTCATGTGAATTTTCGATACCAGCGAAGAAAAGCTGCTTAATTAGTTTTTCTAACTCATCTAAGTTCTTTTGCTGCAGAATCGAAGTCGTTACCACTGGACTGTGGTATTTTTCAGCAATGGCTGCTGTCGTTAAAGTTTGTCCCAGATCATTTTTGTTCAAAATGATAATCCGCTTCTTGTCCTTGGTATAGTCCAAAAGCGCCAGGTCTTCTGGAGTCAAAGTTTGGTTAGCATCGAGCAGCAGCAAAATCAAGTCTGCCCGCTGGATAGCTTGCTTTGACCGTTCGACACCGATTCGTTCAACTTTATCAGTTGTATGGTGAATGCCAGCAGTATCAATCAATTCTAGCGGCACGCCCTGAATCGACACATATTCTTCTAAAGTATCTCTAGTCGTACCAGCAACATCGGTCACAATGGCTTTTTCGCCTTGAGTCAAATAATTCAGCAGAGATGATTTGCCCACGTTTGGCCGGCCAACAATTGCCGTAGCTAGACCATTGCGCATAATTTTACCTTCTTGCGCTGTTTTAAGCAGGCGATCAATTTTCGCAATCACGGCTTGCGAAGTAGCCTTCATTTGCTGAGCTGTTACTTGGTCAGCATCGTATTCAGGATAATCGATATTAACTTCGACATTAGCCAAAGTATTCAAAATTTCCTGCCGCAGATCCTTAATTTCCTCGCGGAGGCCACCAGACAGTTGTTTAATTGCTACTTGCCGCGACTTATCCGTTTTTGCCCGGACAATATCCATAACTGATTCGGCTTGCGTCAAGTCAATCCGCCCATTTACAAAAGCCCGCTTGGTAAATTCACCTGGATCAGCCATCCGCGCACCGTTAGCCAGCAAAAGCTGCAAAATATGGTTAGTCACCACAATCCCGCCGTGGCAATTAATTTCGACAATATTTTCACGGGTGAAAGTTTTCGGGGCGAGCATGATAGTCACCATAACTTCATCAATTGTTTGCCCAGTTTGCGGGTCAAAAATATGGCCATAGTGAATTGTATGCGTCTTTGCTTTAGTTAAATCAGGCCCGCGAAAAACTTTAGCGGCAATTGTAACAGCGTCTTCGCCAGACATGCGGACAATTGAAATTCCGCCTTCACCAATCGGAGTTGAAATTGCTGCAATCGTGTCAAATTCTGTTAAAACCTGTGTCATTTGCAATCTGCCTTTTTATTTCAATCAAAAAAGTGCAATCTCCACCACTGTATGACAATGATGGCTAAAGCACTTTGACTACTTTGCCTAGTTATAATTTAATGCAAATTATTTGCGATGTCTCTTAATCTGCTTGTAAGCCCGTCTAATCTTCCGCTGACGTTCACGTTCAGCTTCTTCTTGTGCACGCTGTTCGCGTTGATATTTGAACGGGTTTTGCAAAATAAAGGTTTGAATTACTTGGAATAAGTTGGAAATTACCCAGTAAAGCGAAATCGCTGACTGAATTCCAATAGCTGAAACACCAATGATAATCGGCGTTGACCACAGCATAGCCTTGTTAGCACCAGTCTGTGATGATTTTGGCATCGACATTTGACTGATGTAGGTGCTGGCAAAAGTAAAGACTGCTGCCAGAATTGGCATAATGTAATACTGGTCAGGCCGGCCTAAGTTCATCCATAAGAAGTGTCCATTTTGCAAAGCCGGTGTCCGATAAATTGCCTGATACAGAGCATACATAACTGGCAGCTGAATCAACATTGGCAAACAACCGGTATAAGGGTTGACGCCAGCCTCCTTGTACAGCTTGTTGGTTTCTTCTGCCACTTTCTGCCGGCTTTCAGCATCTTTGCCTGGGTATTTCTTACGTAAAGCATCCAGTTGCGGCTGCAGCTTTTGTGTTTTTGACATGCTGCGAATCGAAATGGCATTTAATGGTAACAAAATGACCCGAACAATAATGGTAAAGACGATAATTGTCATCCCATAATTGTTGTTCATCAATCTGCTCAGCCAGAGCAGGAACTGCGAAACGTAGTAGACTACGTAGCGTTCCCACCAGTTGCCAGAAGTATGTGACACTTGGCCAGTTCCGGTCATACAGCCAGTCAGGACAAATGCCAAACCAGCGACCATGAAAAGGGCACCTAAGCGTTTAACCCATTTCTTCGTCAAAATCCGATTCACACTAATTTCCTCGTTCTTCGTTGTTTGCTGGCAATAAATGTGCCAGGCGCAGCGCATGCAACAAGTTTTTTCTAGCTTGCGGCATGTCAAAATTACGAGTCTTCACCCGCGCAATGACTAAAAAGTCAACTTGCTGATTCAAGTCCGGTTTGACTTCAGTTATGGTCTGGCGAATATAGCGCTTGATCCGGTTGCGGACCACAGCAGTATGGCCAACTTTTTTTCCAACAGAAATGCCAACGCGAAAATGCTTGTTGCTTGGCTTTTTCAGGACATAAATAACAAAAGCCCGGTTCGCTACCGACCGACCTTTTTCAAACACTTCTTGAAAATCTTTTTCAGTTTTTACGCGGTAAGACTTTCTCAAAACAGTTCATTCCAATTAGACTAAAAAAACCACTGTCGTTAGTGTCAGTGGTTTAAGCAGATAAGACTTTTCTACCTTTTTTGCGACGTCTTGCTAAAACCTTGCGGCCGTTAGATGTGCTCATCCGTTTCATGAAGCCATGAACGCGTGAACGGTGACGTTTCTTAGGTTGATACGTTCTCTTAGTTGTCATTGCATCCACCTCCATTGCTGTCTCGCAGCACAATTTCTTATTAATAATAGCATAAATTTTTTGTAATACCAATGGTGACACTGAAAAAAGCCAGTATTTTTCTGACTTAGCTAACGAGTTAACTGTGGATAAAAATAAGAGCTCCACCGATTAGAAAAAATATGCACATGGTTTTTAGCAGTCATTTCCACAAATCACAGGTTGTGAATAAGTTTGTGCACATGCTTGTTGAACTGTTTATCAGTGTTTCACAAATGCAATCGCTTCAACGCTTTACAAATTTCGTCATTTCTGTGGATAAATGCTTTAGACTCTCTAAATTTTCAAAACTGTTAATTATTTTTCTAAAAGTTATTCACACCCTGTGAACTGTGCAGTGGATTTATTCACTTGTGGAAAACATTTTAAAAAAATGGTAAAATTACTCTGCTTTATTCTGCAATTTTCAATAATTAGAGGCGTAAATCGTGATTGATTTAAATAAATTTTGGCAATTCTTCATTAATAAGATGAAAGAAAACTTCAGTGAAGTTGCCTTCAACGCTTGGTTCAAAAATACCAAGCCCATTGCATTTGACCCAGACACCAAGGAAATGACCGTGACGGTCGAGTCCGCTATTTCTAAAGGCTACTGGGAGAAAAACTTGGCAACCCAATTGATTCAAGAAGCCTATGCCTTTGCCAATTTAGAAATTAACCCGGTGTTTGTGGTCAAAGGTGAAAGTTCTAGCGAACGCTATGTGATTCCGCAGGCTCATCCAGAGCCAGCTAAAAAGAAAACTGCTCCCATCAGTCGCGACTTGCACTTAAACAATAGCTACACCTTTGATACTTTTGTCCAAGGTGAAGGCAACAAACTAGCAGCCAGTGCAGCCTTGGCAGCAGCTGAAAAGCCCGGCAGCATTTATAACCCGCTCTTTATTTTTGGCGGCGTTGGTTTAGGTAAAACTCACTTGATGCAGGCTATTGGCCATCAGAGGCTTCAAGAAAAGCCTGATGCCCGCGTGGTTTACATCCAAAGTGAAACCTTCGTCAATGACTTTATCAATTCCATCAAAAATAAAACGCAGGACCAATTCCGCGATAAATACCGCAAGGCTGACCTGCTGTTAGTTGACGATATTCAATTCTTTGCTAAAAAAGAGGGGATTCAGGAAGAATTCTTCCATACTTTTGAAACTCTCTATAATAATAAGAAACAAATCGTCATGACTTCTGACCGGCTCCCTAACGAAATTCCGGACTTGTCAGAACGACTGGTTTCACGCTTTGCTTGGGGCTTACAGGTCGAAATTACACCACCAGACCTGGAAACGCGGATTGCCATTTTGCGCAAAAAAGCCGAAGGTTACGGTTTAGAAATCGACAACACGACTTTGGATTATATTGCCTCACAAGTTGACACCAACATCCGGGAATTAGAAGGAGCGCTGGTGAAAGTACAAGCTCATGCAACGATTGAGCGTAAAGATATTTCAGTTGGCCTGGCCCGTGAAGCACTGGCTGATTTAAAGCTGGTCCAAAAAGACCGCGGGATTCAGATTTCCCGCATTCAAGAAGTGGTCGCTAACTACTTCCAAACCTCAGTTGAAGATTTAAAAGGTAAAAAGCGGGTCAAGCAGATTGTTGTGCCGCGGCAAATTGCCATGTATCTGTCGCGTGAACTAACTGATGCCAGTCTGCCAAAAATTGGTCAAGAGTTTGGCGGCAAAGACCATACCACGGTCATGCATGCTCACAGTAAGATCGCTAAGGCGATTAAAACTGATACGGAAATCAAATCTTCAGTTACCGATTTAAAAGAGATTATAGAACGCTAAGTTAATAACAAGTGGATAAATTGCCGATTTCTACACAGGGAATCAACACCTGAAATTCCGGTATTTTAAGCTTGCTAAGGCTTTTCAACAGAATTCACCGGCCCTACTACTACAACTAATAAATATATATATAATAATAAATAAGCAAACAGCCAAATCTATCAAAGGAGATAACATTATGAAATTTACGGTTAATCGTAACCTGTTTTTAGAGAACTTGAATAATGTCATGCGGGCCATTTCGTCACGAACGACAATTCCTATTCTGAGCGGCATTAAGTTAGACCTGTCTGATGACGAATTAGTTTTAACTGGTAGTAATACTGATATTTCAATTGAAATTAAGTTGCCAATGAGTGAAGACTTGACAGTTGAGTCAACTGGCTCCATTGTTCTGCCAGCACGTTTCTTTAGTGAAATCGTTAAAAAATTGCCAGGTAAAACTTTCTCCTTTGAAGTTAAAGAAAGCTTCCAAACGCAAATCAAGTCTGAAAATAGTGAATTTACGATTAACGGTTTAGATGCCAATAATTATCCACGCTTACCAGAAATCGGTTCCGCTTCTACCTTTGAAATTTCTGGCAAAACTTTACGGGAAATCATTAACGAAACTGGTTTTGCAGTTGCCACCCAAGAAAGCCGGCCAGTTTTAACTGGGGTCCGCTTTATTTTTGCCACTGACAGCATCAAGGCCGTGGCTACTGACAGCCACCGTTTGTCCCAGCGTGCCATAGAGCTCAAGCAAGGTCCAAAGACTAAGGCTGATTTGATTATTCCTGGTAAAAATTTAACGGAATTAGCCCGAATTATTGGTGAAACTGATCCGCAAGTGACGGTTAATTCAGGTGAAAATCAAGTTCTCTTCACGATTGGCAATATTTCCTTCTATTCACGTTTGCTGGAAGGGACTTATCCTGATACTGACCGTTTGCTGCCAACTGAAAGCACGACCACGGTCAAGTTCGATTTAGCTGATTTATCACACGCCTTAGACCGGGCAAGCTTGCTGACCCATGCGGGCCGGAACAATGTAGTTAAGCTGACTTTGGATGCTGATAATCAACAAGTGAAGCTCCAAGGTAATTCACCGGAAATTGGTAATGTTGAAGAAGAAATTGCCTTTAAGGACCTGAGCGGACAGAACTTGGAAATTTCATTCAACCCTGATTATCTGCAAGCAGCATTGCGTGCCTCAGTCACAGAAGAAATTATTATGAAATTTACCCAACCACTGCGGCCATTTACGGTTTTGCCAGGGAAAGATAATGTTGATTTTGTGCAACTGATCACTCCAGTCAGAACTTTCTAAATTAATTTATGACGATGCTCCCTCTTTTGAGGGAGCATTTTTTTGTGCTTTTTTGTTTAAGGGCGTTTATTTTGCTTCTAAGCTTTTTTTATATATTTGGGTATCCCTTCATTGGGATTGGCTATTTTTGCTTAAACCGCCTAAAAAAGCCCTTAATGATTGTTTTCACCCCGCAAAACAGTTATAATTGATAGTGGAAATAATGGGGTTGAATCCATGTACCTACAAAATTTAACGTTGCAAAATTTTCGCAATTTTTCGCAGCTGAAAATTGAGTTTGATCCCCACGTCAACATTTTCATCGGTAAAAATGCGCAAGGAAAAACGAACCTGCTAGAAGCAATTTATTGTTTAGCTTTGACGCGTTCTCAGCGAACTAATAATGAAAAAGAACTGATTCGTTTAGGCAGCGATTTTGCCATTCTGAGCGGACAGGCCAAGCGGCGGCACCAAGATGTTGTTTTGCGGCTGACTTTGTCAAAACAAGGCAAACGCGCTTGGGTCAACCAAGTGCTGCAGCCTAAGTTGTCCAAATATGTTGGGCAATTAAATGCAGTTTTGTTTTCGCCAGAAGATTTGGCGCTGGTGAAGGGCGCCCCGAGCATTCGGCGGCGCTTTTTAGATGTGGAATTCGGACAAGCAAATCCGGAGTACCTGTATTTTTCAAGTAAATATCGGCAGGTTCTCCAGCAGCGCAATAACTATTTAAAACAGCTGCAAGCTGGTCGCAGCAATGATCAGCTATTTTTAGATGTCCTGTCTGATCAATTGGCAGGGCAGGCGGCAGAAGTAATTAGCCGGCGTCTGCAGTTGCTACAATTTTTAACTGAAGCTGCCAGTACTGCTTATCGGGCAATTTCGGCGGCTAGCGAAGAATTGACGGTAAAATACGTTCCCTCGGTTGCTGGGATCAGCAAAGAAGCTGATACTGATCGAATCTACGAGCAATTGCGGCAGGCTTATGCTAAAAATCGCCCGCAAGAATTGCGATTAGGCACGACTTTAGTTGGACCTCACCGAGACGATTTGCATTTTTTATTAGATGGCAAGGATGCTCGCCAATTTGCATCACAAGGGCAGCAGCGGACGATTGCTTTGAGCATGAAGCTAGCTGAAATTGATCTGATGCAAAAAGTTACGGGCGAATTTCCGCTCTTGCTGCTCGATGATGTGATGAGTGAACTCGATCAAAAGCGGCAGGGTGATTTACTGAACTACATTCATGGCAAGACCCAAACCTTTATTACCACCACTGATCTCTCTGGTATTTCCTGGGAAATTATGAAGCAGCCGCAAATTTTCCATTTAGCGGCTGGTCAAGTTAGCAAGGAAGGATGAATTTAATGGCTGATCAGGATCAAAACAAGCGAATTAAGCAAGCCAAGGCTTATGAAAAGGCTGCTGACAAGTATAATGCCAGCCAGATCCAAGTTTTAGGCGGGTTGGAAGCTGTTCGTAAACGGCCAGGCATGTATATTGGCTCCACCAGTATTCAGGGCCTGCACCACTTAGTGTGGGAAGTTATTGATAATTCAATTGACGAACGGTTAGCTGGTTTTGCAAGCAAAATTGAAGTCACAATTAATGCTGATGGCAGTGCCACAATTCAAGATGACGGTCGCGGGATCCCAGTTGATATCCAAGCTAAAACTGGCCGGCCAGCTTTGGAAACTGTTTTTACAGTTCTGCATGCCGGTGGTAAATTCGGCGGTGGCGGCTACAAGGTTTCTGGTGGTCTGCACGGGGTTGGTGCCTCAGTCGTTAATGCATTGTCAACACAATTGGATGTCACTGTCATGCGTGATGGTAAAAAATACTTCATCCAATTTGACCATGGCCGTGTTAAAGAAGAAATGAAGCAAATCGGGACCGTGCCTTTAACCGAACACGGGACGATTGTCCACTTCTTCCCAGATCCAGATATTTTTACTGAAACTACTCATTTTGATGACCAAGTTTTAAAGAACCGGATTCGGGAATTAGCTTTCCTGAATAAGGGTCTGACCTTAACCTTTATTGATAAGCGGAAGGAATCAGCTGAAAAAGATGTCTACCACTTTGAAGGTGGGATTAAGGAATACGTTGCATTCTTAGATAAGGGCTCGGAAGTTTTATTTGATGATCCGATCTACGTTGAAGGCAACTACGAAGGCATCAATGTTGAAGCGGCTTTGCAATATACTAAAGGCTACAAAACGACACTGATGACTTTTGCTAACAACATCCACACTTATGAAGGTGGGATGCATGAAGCTGGCTTTAAGACGGCGTTGACGCGGGTTGTCAATGACTATGCTCACAAGGCTAAAATTTTAAAAGACAAAGATGACAATCTGTCTGGTGAAGATATCCGTGAAGGCATGACAGCCGTTGTTTCAGTCAAGCACCCTAACCCGCAATTTGAAGGTCAGACTAAGACCAAGTTAGGTAACTCTGACGCGCGGACGGCGGTTGACCGAGCCTTTTCTGAAACTTTCTCGAAGTTTTTGATGGAAAATCCGCAAATTGCCCGCAACATCGTTGAAAAAGGGCAATTGGCTGAACGTGCCCGGGTGGCTGCTAAGCGTGCCCGTGAAGTAACGCGGAAAAAGTCTGGGTTAGAAATTGCCAACTTGCCGGGCAAACTAGCCGATAACACGAGTAACGATCCAAGCATTTCTGAACTGTTTATCGTCGAGGGCAACTCAGCCGGCGGGTCCGCTAAGCAGGGACGGTCGCGGCTGACCCAAGCAATTTTGCCAATTCGAGGCAAGATTTTAAACGTCGAAAAAGCATCAATGGATCGGATTTTGGCTAACCAAGAAATTCGGTCACTGTTTACGGCTTTAGGAACTGGCTTTGGTGCTGATTTTGATGTCTCCAAGGCTCGCTATCACAAGCTGATTATCATGACTGATGCCGATGTCGATGGGGCCCATATTCGGACGCTGCTGCTGACTCTGTTTTACAACTACATGCGGCCGATGATTGAAAAAGGCTACGTTTACATTGCTCGTCCACCTCTTTACCAAGTACGGCAAGGCAAGGTTGAAAAATATTTGGACACTGATGAGGAACTGCATGCTTACTTAGGTAGCCTGCAGCCAAGCCCAAAGCCGGTTGTTCAGCGTTACAAGGGGTTAGGTGAAATGGACCCTGAGCAGCTCTGGGAAACTACTATGAATCCGGCAAACCGGCGGCTGGACCGTGTGAGTCCAGAATACGCCGCTGATGCTGATGCCGTGTTCGACATGCTGATGGGCAATGAAGTTGGCCCGCGGCGTGATTTCATTAGCAAAAATGCCAAGTACGTTGAGAATCTGGATGCCTAGGAGGCTTTAGATGGATAACAATACGCAAGATCATAGAATCAGGAATGTAGACCTGACGCAAACGATGCGGAGCTCGTTCTTGGATTATGCGATGTCAGTCATCGTTTCCCGGGCCCTGCCAGACGTGCGGGATGGGCTAAAACCTGTTCAGCGGCGGATTTTATATGGGATGAGCGAATTAGGAGTTACTCCTGACAAGCCATATAAGAAATCAGCCAGAATCGTCGGCGAAGTTATGGGTAAATTCCACCCGCACGGCGACTCTTCAATTTATTTAGCGATGGCTCATATGGCGCAAGATTTCTCTTACCGCTATATGTTAGTCGATGGGCACGGTAACTTCGGTTCAGTCGATGGTGATGAGCCAGCCGCTATGCGTTATACTGAAGCGCGGATGAGCAAAATCGCCGTTGAAATGCTGCGCGATATCAATAAAGATACGGTTGATTGGCAGCGTAACTACGATGATACGGAAAACGAGCCGGTTGTTTTGCCTGCGCGGATTCCTAACCTGTTAGTCAACGGTGCCAGCGGGATCGCGGTCGGGATGACAACCAATATTCCGCCACACAATTTGACCGAAGTTATTTCCGGTATTCACTTGCTGATGAAGAATCCGGATGCATCAGTTAAGGACTTGATGAAAGCAATTCCAGGCCCTGATTTTCCAACCGGTGGAATTATCATGGGTCGCGGCGGAATTCGTCATGCCTATGAAACCGGCCGCGGCAACCTAGTTGTCCGGGCAAAAACTAATATCGAAACTGAAAAGGGCGGCCGTGAGCGAATTATCGTCACGGAACTCCCGTTCATGGTGAATAAAGCTGAGCTGATCAAGAAGATCGCTGATTTAGCCCGTGAAAAAGATATTGATGGCATTACCGGTGTGCGGGATGAAACCGACCAGACCGGGATGCGGATTACAATTGATATTCGCCGTGATGCTAGTGCCAGCGTGGTTTTGAATAATTTGTTCAAGCAAACGCAAATGCAAGCCAATTTCGGGATGAATATGGTTGCGATTGTCGATGGGGCGCCGCATTACCTGACCCTGAAGCAAATGCTGGAATATTACCTGACTCACCAAGAAGATGTGGTGACTCGGCGGACTAAGTTTGACTTGAAGAAGGCCGAAGCGCGGGCTCACATTTTAGCTGGTTTGCGGATTGCACTGGATCACATTGATGAAATTGTGCAAATTATCCGTGGTAGTCAAAATAGTGATTTAGCTAAGGCAACTTTGATTTCACGCTTTGATTTGGATGACCGTCAGGCGCAAGCTATTTTGGATATGCGGCTGGTTCGGTTGACTGGCTTGGAACGTGACAAAGTTGAAGCTGAATATCAAGAACTGCAAGCAAAGATTGCTGACTACAAAGATATTTTGGCTAAGCCTGAACGGATTGACCAGATCATCTACGATGAACTGCTGGCAATTCAAAAACGCTTTGGTGATCAGCGCCGGACAGAAATTGCTGAAGGCAGCGTTGTTTCAATCGAAGATGAAGATTTGATTGAAAAAGAAGACGTGCTGATTACCTTAACTAACAACAATTATGTTAAGCGGATGCCAGTTAAAGAATTTAAGGTCCAAAATCGTGGTGGCCGTGGTATTCGCGGCATGGGCGTCCAAGACGATGACTTTATTAAGCACTTAGTCAACGCCTCAACACACGATTATCTTTTATTCTTTACAAATAAAGGCAAGGTTTACTCTAAGAAGGCCTACCAAGTCCCAGCTTATGGCCGGGCTGCCAAAGGCTTGCCAATTGTTAACTTGCTCCAATTAGATAATGGTGAAAAGATCCAGGCTGTCATCAACATTCCAGAAGATAGCCAAAACCGCTACCTCTTCTTTATCACCAAACAAGGCCGGGTAAAGCGGACCGCAACTGATGAGTTCACTAACATCCGTAATAGCGGGTTGATTGCCCTGGCTTTGCGGGACGGCGATGAACTGGCTAATGTGCTGACGACTGATGGACACCAGAACATCATTATCGGAACGCATGCTGGTTATGCGACTACCTTTAACGAAAGCGATGTTCGGGCGATGGGCCGAACAGCAGCCGGCGTGCGCGGCATTAACTTGCGGGCAGATGACTATGTCATCGGCTCCGGCGTTCTGGATGCAGATGATCAAGTTTTAGTCGTTTCTGAAAAAGGTTACGGCAAACAAACACCAGCCAGCGAATACCCAGTGAAAGGCCGCGGCGGTAAAGGTGTAAAGACGGTCAATGTCAGTCAAAAGAATGGTCCACTAGCAAGTCTGATTGTTGTTAAGCCAGCTGATGAAGACTGCAGTGTCATGGCGATTACCGCACAGGGCATTATGATTCGCTTCCAACTGAATCATGTTTCCCAAACTGGCCGGAATACTTTAGGTGTTCGGTTAGTAAGAGTTGATGACCATGATCAAGTTTCAACAGCGACGATTGTCCGCAATGAAACCGAAGCAGAGGATCAACAAGCGCCTGACTCAGAGCAAGAATAATTTTTTGAAATAAAAAACTAAATACCAACTTTTTTGCGTAATTAAAGATAGGATCACGCGAAAATGATTGGTATTTTTTTTGATCTATGATAGGATAACTAAGTGCGAGTAATATATGATTACTCCTTGTCCTTGCAGCCATGCAGGGACCATTTAGTCCAAAAGGAGGTGTATTCAGTCATGGCAACCAGAAAGTATGAAATTACTTACATCATCAAACCTGATATTGATGAAGAAACTAAGAAGGCCCTTATCGACCGTTACGATAAGATCGTAACTGATAACGGCGGCGAAATGGTTGACTCAAAAGACTGGGGCAAGAGACGCTTTGCATATGAAATCGAAAAGTATCGTGAAGGTACTTATCACATCATGACCTTTACGGCTAGTGATGACAAAGCTGTCAACGAATTTGACCGTCTGTCCCACATTGACGACCGCGTTTTGCGTTCAATGACCGTCAACTTGAGCAAATAGTTTTGTATTGTATTTAGACCGTGAATTAGGAAAGGAGTCACTAGTATGATCAATCGAGTTGTACTTGTTGGCCGTTTAACGCGTGATCCTGATTTGCGTACTACCGGTAGTGGCATCTCAGTCGTTTCGTTTACCTTAGCTGTTGACCGTCAATGGACCAACAATCAAGGCGAACGTGATACAGATTTTATCAACTGCGTCATTTGGCGGAAAGCAGCAGAGAACTTTGCTAACTTTACGTCCAAGGGCTCGCTAGTTGGGATTGATGGACGGTTGCAAACGCGCAGCTATGAGAATAAGGATGGTCAACGAGTTTATGTGACGGAAGTCGTCGTTGATAACTTCTCATTCTTAGAGTCGCGTCGTGAGCGGCAAGCTCGGCAGCAAGCCGGCGGATTTAATGGCGGCGACCAAGGTCAAGCCTTTAATCCAAACCGGAATGCACCAAGCACGAATAATAGCGTGCCAAGTCAGCCAGCTACTCAGCCAGAACAACCTAAGCCAGCTGATCCGTTTGCGGATTCTGGCAAGACCATCGATATTTCTGATGATGACCTGCCGTTTTAGTTAATTTCATAAAGAAAGGAGCTGCGGATCATGGCTCAATTTAGAAGAGGTGGCCGTCGTCGCCGTAAGGTCGACTACATCGCAGCTAATCACATCGACTACGTTGACTACAAAGATGTTGATTTGCTGAAGCGCTTTATCTCTGAAAGAGGCAAGATCTTGCCACGTCGGGTTACTGGCACTAGCGCTAAGAACCAACGCAAGTTGACTGTTGCAATCAAGCGTGCCCGGATCATGGGCCTGCTGCCATTTGTTGCAGAAGACTAATCTAAAAGAGAAAATTAAAACCGTTCGCTAATTGCGAACGGTTTTTTGTTTTATGTAGTGGTAGTCAGTAGAGTATAATAAACTAGTAACAGTGTGCTTTTAAATGGGATGAAAGTAAACAAGAGAGGACCTGTATGAAGGGTTTGTTACGAAAGTTGGAATTGCCAGCTTTTATCAAAGATTCACGACTGACTGCTTCAGTTGTTTCAGTTTTAGGCTTGTTGCTGCTAGCAACAGTTGTCTGCTTTTTTATCAATCTTTGGTTTGGCCTGGCTTTGCTGCTGATTTGGGTATTAGCCCTGATTGGCGTCATTTATGGTGCCTACATTGTCGCCGATTTGACGAATAATTTCGTGTCTAACCTGTCTTACCGCATTAAGCGCGGCGAGCAGGAAGCAATGATTCAAATGCCGATGGGAATCATGCTTTATGATGAACACTATCAAGTGCAATGGGTTAACCCATATTTGCAGTTGTATTTAAAAGATAAAGATGTCATTGGTCATACAATTGCTGGCCTAGACCCAGAACTGAATGATTTGATCACGTCGGCTATTAATGAGCATAAAACCGATAATCAATTGGTTAAGTGGGGTCAGCGGACTTTTGAAATGAGCGTGCAAGATGATCTGGGCGTAGTTTATCTGCTAGATGTAACTCGCTATGCGCGGATTGAGGAACGCTATCAAAATGAACGCTTGGCCATTGGGCAAATTTTCATCGACAACTATGATGAATTGAGCCAATCAATGGGCGACCAGAGTGTATCGACCATGAGTAACTACGTTTCAAGTGCTTTGAATGCTTATGCTGAAAAATTCAACGCCTACTTGAAACGGGTAGATGAGGACCACTTCCTGATGCTAGCCCACGCTAGTGACTTGCAAAAGATGGAAGACGATAAGTTCTCACTATTAGAAAATTTGCGGGTTGAGTCCAGCCGGCGCAATATTCCGCTGACTTTGTCAATCGGGATTGCTTCTGGCGGCGATAAGCTTAATGATATTGCCGATATGGCTCAATCTAATTTGGACCTGGCTTTAGGCCGGGGCGGCGACCAAGTAGTTGTTCGTGACCCTGGCAAGCAGGCGCACTTCTATGGCGGCAAGTCTAACCCAATGGAAAAGCGGACTAGAGTCCGGGCCCGGATGGTGTCGAACGCTTTAAGTGAATTGTTCAAAGATGCTGACCAGGTCTTTGTCATGGGGCATAAGCGGCCTGATATGGACGCGATCGGTTCTGGATTAGGTTTGGTTAAAATTGCCCGCCTGCACCAAGCTAAGGCGCACGTGATTTTGGATACTGACCAGGTTAATTTCGATGTTGGCCGGTTAATTGACAAAATGCGGGAGGAAAAAGAAGACCAAGATGTCTTTATGACGCCAGAAGAAGCGATGGATGCGGCGACTGACAAGTCACTCCTGATTTTAGTTGACCACTCGAAGTATTCGATTACTTATAGCCAAGACCTGTATGACCAAATGAAGGATCGGTTGATCGTTATCGACCACCACCGCCGGGGCGAAGAATTCCCAGAAAATCCGATGCTGGTTTATGTTGAAACCTACGCTTCATCAACTTGTGAGCTAGTGACTGAATTGATTGAATACCAGCCGCAGAATGATAAACTGCTGACGGGTCTAGAAGCTTCAGCCATGCTGGCCGGGATTACAGTTGACTCGAAAGAATTCTCTTTGCGGACCGGGACGCGGACGTTTGACGCTGCTTCCTACCTGCAATCAATTGGGGCTGATAACCGGGTCGTTTCAAACCTGCTCAAAGAAGACATTGATAGCTTTGTTCAGCGCAGTCACTTAGTGGCAACTTTGAAGATGATCAAAGATCATATCGCCATCCTGGCTGGGGACGATGATCAAATCTATGACCCAATTATTGCCGCCCAAGCTGCCGATACGGCACTTTCGCTCAAGCATGTTAATGCCAGCTTTGCGATTACCCGGCGCGATAAAGACACGATCGGTATTTCTGCCCGGTCTTTAGGCGAAATCAACGTTCAGCTGATTATGGAAAAAATGGGTGGCGGCGGCCACTTATCTAACGCGGCTACCCAATTGCATGATCTGACTGTCGATGAAGCTAAAGACCAACTGCTCAAGGCAATTGATGAGTACCTGCAAGAAAACGAAGAATAAAGGAGAATAGCAATGAAAGTTATTTTTACGCAAGATGTACGTGGACGCGGCAAACGTGGTCAGGTTAAGAATGTACCAGATGGCTACGCCCAAAACTTTTTAATCAAGCGCGGCTTTGCTAAGCAAGCTACGAAGGCTAATTTACATACTTTAGCCCGGATTGAAAAAGCTGAACAGGATGCTTATGACGCTAACGTAGCCGAAGCTAAAGCATTAAAAGCTAAATTAGAGGCCGATGATACAGTCGTTAAGCTGCAATCAAAGGCTGGGACTGATTCACGGTTATTTGGTTCCATTTCAGGCAAAAAGATTGTCGCTGCTTTAGAAGACCAATTTGGAATTAAGATCGACAAGCGCAAGCTGCAATTGCCAGAACCAATTAAATCATTAGGTTACACTAACGTCCCAGTTAAGCTGTTTAAGGGCGTTGACTCAGTTATCCGGGTACATATTACCGAGCAAGATTAAACAAGAACCAGGCGAGCTAACAGATGGATAATATTGTCTCACAAAGTATTCCCCACAATGTCGAGGCTGAAAAAGCGGTTTTAGGGGCAATTTTTATCAATCCTGAGGCGTATATTGAAGCCTCTGATATTCTGCAGCCCGATGATTTTTATGATCATGCCAATCGTTTGGTTTTTCAGGCGATGGGGACGATTTCTGACCGTGGCGGGGCGATTGACCCGTTAACGATGCAGGATGAGCTGAAGGCGCACAATCAGCTGGATGATATTGGCGGGATTGCTTACATTGCTGAACTGGCAACGGCGACGCCGACAGCGGCGCACATGGCTTACTATGCCCACATTGTTAAGCGTAAGTCGCTTTTGCGCAATTTGATTTCAACCTGTCAAGATATTGCCCAGACAGCGATGGAAGAAGATGGCGACGTCACTGACATCTTGGATGAGGCTGAAAGCAAGATTTTAACTGTTTCATCAGCTAATTTGACGGGCGGTTTTAAACCGATCCATGACGTGCTGAATGAAGCAGTTGAACAAATCAATAATATTCCCGAAGATGGAAATATGGTCACGGGCTTGCCGACCGGCTTTGATGGTTTAGACAAGATGACGACCGGTTTTCATGACGATGAGCTGATTATTTTGGCTGCCCGTCCAGGGGTAGGTAAAACTGCCTTTGCTCTGAATGTTGCCCAAAATGTCGGCTTGCATACTGATAAAACCGTGGCTGTCTTCTCCCTTGAAATGGGTGCCGATCAATTGGTGCAGCGGATGCTTGCCTCAGAAGGTTTGATTGATTCACAGCACTTGCGGACCGGGCAATTAACAGAAGAAGAATGGTCAAAATTGATCGTAGCGGCTGGCTCACTTGATCAGACCAGCATTTATATTGACGATACGCCTGGCATCAAGATGAGTGAAATTCGGGCAAAATCGCGCCGATTGGCTAAAGAAAAGGGCAACCTAGGCCTGATCGTGATTGACTACTTGCAACTAATTGAAGGGCCGCGGTCGGAATCACGGCAGCAGGAAGTCTCTGCAATTTCACGGCAATTGAAAAAATTGGCTAAAGAATTGCATGTACCAGTCATAGCCCTGTCGCAGTTGTCGCGGGCAGTTGAACAGCGGCAAGATAAGCGGCCAGTCTTATCGGACATTCGTGAATCAGGCTCAATTGAGCAGGATGCCGATATTGTTGCCTTTTTATACCGGGATGACTATTACCGGGATGAAAAAGACGATGGTTCAGACCAAGAAGTTGGGGCTGAACAAGCTAATGGTGAGGTTGAAGTCATTATTGAAAAGAACCGGTCCGGTACTAGAGGGACGGTCAAGCTAATGTTCTCCAAACCTTATAACCGGTTTTCGAACTTGGACTACCAGCATGATGATCCAAATAACTAAAAACTTAATAAATAAAAAACTGTGTTTCATGTGAAACACAGTTTTTGCTTGCTTAAAATTAATCAGCATAAGAATCGTCAAAAATTGGGGCCTTAGCTGAGTCGTTGCTAATTGGGTAATTGCGCTTGGCTTGCTGACGGACAGCTTGATAAAGGTCGGCAACAATTTGCCGGGCAATGGTGCGCAAGCGCGGGCTGAGCGCTATATAGGCTTTAGTCAGCGTGAAAGCACCAACTACTTTATTATCAGTTAGTTGTCCAGCTTGAGTGATATTCATATCTTCAAAAGCAGCAAAGAGGGCGGACCATAATTCATCGCGGTCTTTGCTAGGAATATTTTTATTAAAGCTAATTAAAGATGTCCGGATGACGTGTGAAGAAGTGGTTAAGCCTTTTGCTAAAACAAAGCGGTCACGGCCAACACTCCAGTGCCAAGGGTTGTGCTGGTGGGGCATGGGATAGGTGCTTTTTACGATAATGGTGCGTTCGGGGTGATCAAGCATGGCACCAAAAAATGAACCTTCAGGCAAATAGGTTTTCATCTTTGGCAAAGCGCGTTGAAAAGGCTGGGCAGTATAGACTTTTTTCGTAAAGCCAGGACCATCGAAACTATAAGCTTGCACGATCCGGGCTTGAATTGTGCCACTGACTGCTCCAGCACTATAACAAGCATAGTTGCCGCCTTTTGAGTGGCCTGTCAAATAGATCTGGTCTAACGGGAAATCATGCGCCATCAGCCGCAAATAATCGGCGGCGATTTCCTGACCATAAATTTCGTCAGTATAGCTCATCGTCATATCTTCATTCAGGCCGGTCATCGACCGATCAGTTCCCCGATAAGCTAATAAAATTTTGTGTTTGGAAAGGCGGACAGTCATCGCCGCAAATTGCAGGGCAGGCTGGCTGCGCTTGCGCTCAGTCCAATCAAGGAGTTCACAGTGGCCCAAACGCGGGCTTTGCGCGAGTAGCTGCAGCTGCAAGCCGGCTTCGGTATTCAAGTTGCTATTAGAAGCGGGGTCTTTGATGATTCGTTTAGCAGCTGCTTCTAAAGTTTTACCTTTGTCTTGCTCTTTAAAAGGTAGGTAAGAGATCGTTGCCAGCAGGGCAGCATCAATACTGTTAAAGGGCTTTTGCTTAAAAGAAATATCCCCACGCCAGCGTAAATACGATAATATTCCAGCCATGACTCGACTCCTTTCAATCCTAATTAAGTCTATTTTAAGCTATTGACGAAAAAAACGGCAAAAAAAGAAGGCCTGAGGCCTTCTAAAATTACATGCTGCCACGAGTCGTGTAGCTGATGCGGCGAATATCATCATTCTTGCGCAGGTTGATGATAATCTTGTTTTCGTCGTCTTTATTCTTGATAATGCCGTCAATATTGAAAGTAATGTGGTCGTCATCAATATCGAGGATTTTCATATAAATATCTTCAACATGGCTGTCGGTTAAAATTTGTCTAGTTTCATCCATGATGCCATCATGGTTTGACGTTTGGACGGTAATGTTGAACCGAACGTGCGGGATCAGGGCATTGATCAGGCTGTCGTCGTGGAAGAGCATTTGGATGATAAAGATGAAGATGGTGGCCAAAACGCCAATCCAGTGCATGCCAGCACCGATAGCCATACCAATGGCAGAAACGGCCCAGACACCGGCGGCAGTAGTTAAGCCAGACACTTGCGTGTGACGAACCAGAATCGTCCCAGCACCGATAAATGAAATACCGGTGACGATTTGGGCCGCGATCCGGGAAGGGTCGAGGCCAACGCCTTTACTGGTCAAAATATCAGTAAAACCATATTTGGAAACGATCATAAATAAGGCAGAGGCAACGGCAACGACCACGTGAGTTCTGATGCCGGCACTTTTACGCTGAGTAGCACGTTCATAACCAATCGCGCCGCCGCAAAGAGCAGCTAAGGCAATTCTAAAGAGCCAATCTAATTGAACTGACCAAGAAGTTAAAATTGCAGGTGAATTCATCAATAATTCTTCCTTTCTGTATGAGATTTTATCAATTAAGTTCGTATTTTTACCAACTATACTCTCTATTATAGAATGGTTGTTCGAACTTGAAAGCATAGATAATAATTATACACGCTTAAAAATTAAAAGCTAGTAAAAGCATTGTTAAAATTTTTAGATAGTTGAAAAAAGTACTTGCAATTATGGGTAAACAGTAGCATAATAATTGATGTTGTCGATGACAATACATGTGCTGACTTAGCTCAGCTGGCAGAGCACCTCACTAGTAATGAGGAGGTCGAAGGTTCGAACCCTTTAGTCAGCATAATTTTTATGCGAGAGCGCATGGAAGCCTTTCAAACAATACTTTCTGAGTGTTGATTTGAAAGGCTTTTTGCTTGTTTTGAACCATCAAGGAATAAATTTAAAAAGTTTGAATTTTATTGAAATGTGTTGAAACAAACACACGAGAACACACAAGGTGTGTTTTAAGCTAAAAATGAAAATTCTTGAGAGTGTCAAACTGGCGTAATAACAGGCTTTATGCCTGTTTTTTTGTGTGTTTGAGTGAATTTGCTCTTTGTGCTTTGTATAATTAAAGTATTGAAGTAAACAAGATATAAATGCAGGACAACATAGACATGGAAAGCAACTTCGAATTTCTCAATCACGATATATTAACGAGACAGTATTATACAAGGGCGACACAAGCAGAAATAAGTTATGCTGTGGGTATTTACCCTGGCGTACTTACTGCAGTTCGTGCAATTGCCGAAAACATGGCTAGAGATGTTGCGGATCAAAAGTTTATTAAGCTGGGTAAGCGCGCAACCTTTAATGATGTACTTAGAAGATTGAAGCAAAAGGCATGTATTGATGAATATGCACTTCAACTTTTCTATGATATTAAAAATCCTGGTAATGTAGCTGCTCATACGCTTGAAGATAGCTCTCAAAAAGATGCTTTAAGGGCTTTAAAACAGTTATTCGCATTAATGGTTTGGTTTGTCGGTACTTTTTATGATGAAAAAATTGATATTACAAGTTTCAAAGAACCTGCTGAAACTGATTTTATGTATCATACGACGACAATCCAGCCATCTAATGCAGAAAAGAATTTAATTTATATTCAAACTGCAGATAATTCTTCTGGTAAATTTGCTGTTTATGCTAACAGCCAAAAAATTGGTAAAACTGGTGTTGGTGATCTTGCAGAAGATAATTCTGATAATAGTCCGTACTTACGTTCATGGGCTGAAAAGAGAATTGATCAATATATGAAAACATCAGGTGTACCAGCTAATTTAGAGTGGGCTGAATTAGCTTATCGACAGTCTGATGGTTGGTGGTTTAGTGATCATGATGTTTATCGTGTCCTTGAGAGATCAGGAATCAAGCATAGTCAAGACTTAGCTGGAAATGAATGGTTTGAAACAAATCTAGAAACTGCTAAAAGCGCTATTAAAGCTGTTAAAGAGGGTAAGGATAGTTTAGATAAAGTAATTCCTCAAACAGAGATAAAGGTTGTTTTGCGCCCTGAGCAGCGGGAAGCAGTTGATAAGACTAAGGATGCTTTTAAATCTGGCAATAAGATGCTTTGGAATGCAAAAATGCGTTTCGGGAAGACTTTGTCAGCACTTGAATTAGTTAAAGAAAAAACTTTAAAAAAGTTTTGATTATGACACACCGGCCTGTAGTAGATGGCGGCTGGTTTGACGACTTTAATAAAATAGGGATGCCTGACGCTGGATATATTTATGGCTCTAAAAAGAAGGGTCATAGAGAGATTAAAGATCTTGAAGCATCTGGCAAGCCTTATGTTTATTTTGCAAGCATTCAAGATTTAGGCGGATCAGAATCAGTTGGCGGCAAGATTTCAGATAAGAACCGTGACTTATTTGCTGTTCAATGGGACTTAGTTATTGTTGATGAAGCCCATGAAGGAACACAAACAGACCTAACTCAAAACATTTTAAAATCGGTTATTAAGAAGCACACTAAGGAGCTTGATTTATCGGGTACGCCTTTCAATATTTTGTCTGATTACGATGAAGATCAAGTATTTACGTGGGACTATACAATGGAGCAAGAAGCTAAAGCTGCATGGTATCAAGAGCATCCCAATCAGGCTAATCCATATGCTGGTCTGCCTAAAGTATCAATGTTTACTTTTGAAATGAATAAACATTTTTCTGATCCACGATTTACTGGTGATGGCTTAGGAAAATATACTTTCAATTTCAAAGAGTTCTTTAGAACTGATCAGAATGGAAAATTTGTCTATGAAACTGATGTAAGACATTTCTTGGATAATATCACTAATCCAGGCCCAACTAATTATCCATTCTCTACTAGATCATTTAGAAATAGGTTGCGGCATACTTTATGGATTTTACCAGGAATTAAAGAAGCTAACGCTCTGCAGGATTTATTAGAAAAGCATCCCATTTTTGGCTCGGAATACCGCATTCTTAACGTAGTTAGAAATGATAGGAACGATAAAGAAGTTGGAACCGATAATGATGTAGAAGCAGAAAATAAGGCAATTGCTGAAGCAGATGAAAAAGACTTGAAGACAATTACCTTAACTGTGCGCAAATTGACTACTGGTGCCACTGTACCTGAATGGTCAGCTGTTTTGTTTTTGTCAAACACCAATAGCGCAATGCAATATTTGCAAGCTGCTTTTAGGGCACAGACTCCGTATTCATCACCTAAATATGGTAAAAAAGAAAATTGCTACATTTTTGACTTTGCCCCTGATCGAGCTTTAACTGTTATGGCAGAATCAACGAGCTTGGCTACTGGTGTAGGTAAGATTCAAACCAAAGAACAACGCGCTAGAATGGCTAAACTTATGAACTTTTTACCTATTATTGGTGAAAGCAATCAGAAGATGAAGCCATTCAAGGTTGATAGTCTGTTATCTAAGATTAAGCGTGCTTATGCGGAAAAAGCTGTTAGAACTGGTTTTGATGATGATTCTATTTACAGCGATGAGTTGCTTATGATTAAGGATGCGGATCTAGAAGACTTTAATGATCTAAAGGGTATTGTTGGGACTACTAAGAAAGAAAAAGCTAAATTAACGGTTGATGTTAACCATCAAGGCCTTGATGAGGATGAGTATGACAAGGCTGAAAAGGCTAGAAAAAAGAAGCCAAAGGAGAGAAGTGCTGAGGAACAAGCTGCAATTGATAAAGTTAAGGCACTAAAGAAACAACGTCGTACAATGATTTCCGTTCTTCGTGGAGTTTCGATTAGAATTCCGATGATGATCTATGGAATGAATATTAAGTTTGACGAAGATGTTTCTATCAGAAAATTCGTTAACAATATTGATGACGTATCTTGGCAAGAATTTATGCCTAAAGGTGTTACTAAAGAACTGTTCAATAAGTTTATCAAATACTATGATGCTGATGTCTTTATTGAAGCAGGTAAGATTATTCGCCGACGTGTTAAAGAACTAGATAAAGAAGATCCTTTAGAGCGGGTAGGAAAAATTGCTGATATTTTTGGAACTTTCAGAAACCCAGATAAGGAAACTGTTCTAACTCCGTGGCGTGTGGTTAACATGCACTTAGGTAAAACTATTGGTGGCTTATCGTTTTACGATAAAGATTATCAGTATTCTTATGAAGACGGCAATGTCATCAGACGCTGGATAAAAACTGATTACACTGATCAAGTTTTAAATAGGGATTCACATGTTTTAGAAATTAATTCTAAGACAGGACTATATCCTCTATATGCTGCTACTTCAATTTACTGGCGTGAGTTTGAGAATATGAACAATCAAACTGCGGGTAAATTTAGCTTTGAAGATGAGCTACTGTTGTGGCAAAGAATTCTAAGAGAAAACATTTTCTTAGTAGCAAAAACGCCAATGGCCAAAGAAATAGCTAGACGAACTCTAACTGGCTATCACGATGATTGGATTATTAACGCAGAATACGTTGAAAAGATAGTTGAAGATTCTAAAGATAACGTTAACAAGGAAGCTAAAAAGATTGAGGGGTTGTTTGGAAATATGAAATTTGATGTTGTGATTGGCAACCCACCTTATCAAGATCAGGCTCATGGTGATCAAAGTAATTTTACAGCCCCTATTTACAATGAATTTATGGATTTATCATACAAGCTCTCGGATTTAGTTACTTTAATTACGCCAGCTAGATTCTTATTTGGCGCAGGTAGTACGCCTAAAGAATGGAATAATAAGATTTTAAATGATCCTCATTTTAAAGTTGTTAAGTATATTGAAAAGAGCGCAGATGTATTTCCAAATACGGATATCAAGGGTGGTATCATAATCAGTCTTTGGAATTTAAATCAAAATTATGGCTCAATTGTGACAGATTATGCTCCCGCTGGTATATACATTCCATACAAGCCATTAGTAAACATTATGAGAAAAGTTGTTAATGGTAATTTTGATAGTTTTAGTAAAATTGTTCACCCTAGAACTATATATAATTTCACCAAAGAAATGCATATTGAGCACCCTGAAGCAATCTCAAAATTAAGTAAAGGTCATGCAAATGATGTTTCTTCTAATATTTTTGATAGATTGCCAAAGATCTTTTATAAGGAAATTCCTAAAGATGGACAACAATATGTAAAAATTATTGGTCGTAAAAACTTTAAAAGAGAAGTTATGTATGTTAATAGGAAATATTTGAACAGTCCAGATAACTTAGATTCATTCAAAGTATTAATTCCTGCAGCTAATGGAAGTGGTTCTTTCGGAGAAATTGGAACTGTATAATTTTATGTGTAAGGATGAACAGTTCCTTAAACTAAATTCCAATTGGGTATAAAAAAGGGACTCCCTTTCCGTATAATTGATTTGAATACTATCAATACGAAAGGGAATCCCCTATGACTGATTTTAACAAAGAATGCCTCAATGCGCTATTGAACAAAGAGAAATTCGATGAATTCATGCGTACTCAGCTTGAAGAAGGACTCGATCAACTCCTAGAAAGCGAATTGACTGCCTTTCTTGGTTATGATCCCTATGCTCGAGAGGGTTGGAACTCTGGAAACTCTAGAAACGGTAGCTATTTTAGACAAGTTAAAACTCAATTCGGACCGATCAGAGTTCAAGTTCCTCGGGACAGAAAAGGTGAGTTTCACCAACATACTCTCCCAGCATACGGCCAACACACTGATACGCTAGAAGCAACCGTGATTCAGCTCTATTCGCATGGCGTAACGACCCGGGAGATCTCTGATTTGATTGAGAAAATGTATGGCAGCTATTACTCAGCTGGCACTGTCTCCAACATCTCTAAGCAGGTTGCCAGCCAGGTCGAAAGATATCACCAACGTCAGCTGAGCGACAAGTTCTTCTGCGTGTATCTCGACGCCACTTACATTCCTCTGCGTAGAGATACGTACCAGCGTGAGGCAGTCTATGTGGCTGTTGGGATTAAGCCTAATGGCCATAAGGAGATCATTGATTATCGTATTGCCCCGGTGGAGAATATCGAAATTTGGGGTGAAATGATTTCCAACTTCAAGGAACGCGGCCTTGAGCAGGTTGAGCTATTCCTATCAGATGGGTTTGTAGGCATTAAAGACATGCTAAAGCAGTATTACCCAAAATCTAAATTCCAACGTTGCCTAGTTCATGTCATGCGAAATATCAAGGGAAAAGTCCGTGTAAGCGATCATAAAGAGGCTCTGGACGACTTCAAGCAAGTTCATAAGCAATCTAGCTTAAAAGAGGCAGAAACGGTTCTCCACGCTTTCTATGACAAATACGACTCAAAATACTCAAGCATGATCAAGAATCTGCAGAAGATTGAGGAAGACCTGCTGGTCTTTTACCAGTACCCTAAGCAGATTCGGCCCTCGATCTACTCAACGAACATGATCGAGTCGATAAACAACATGATCAAACGCAAGACAAAGCCAAAGTCAGAATTTCCAACTGAAGAGTCCCTAGACAACTTCTTAGGTGTACAGGCTATCGGCTACAACGACCGGAATGCCAATCGGACTCATAAAGGCTTTGGTCAGGTGACAGACACGTTGGAATCATACTTCGATTAAAACATAATTAAAGAATCAACCTATCGGAAAGATTTATTTACACAAAAGAATTGACAGTGTCGAGAAATTGGTAAACCTATAGTTTGTGGACCAGCAGTTGCTTCAACAGAAACTTTTATGAGTATCGGTGCTTTTGATACAAAATCAGAGGCCTTAGCTGCAGAGAAATATATTAAAACTAAATTTGTTCGTGTATTACTAGGAATTTTAAAAATTACGCAACACAATTCTGTAATGACTTGGAAACTTATTCCAATGCAAGCCTTTACTTCGGATTCTGACATTGACTGGTCAAAGAGCATTTCTGACATCGATCAGCAATTATATAAGAAATACAATCTTTCAGCAGATGAGATTAACTTTATTGAATCAAAAGTTCAGACTATGCAATAGCAAAATTGAGTAGTTAGACAGTATTTGGGGATTTTTGAGGTTTATTATGTATTATTCAAAGATGATAAGGTTGTATCATTACACTAGTGTTGAAACCTTATTTAAAATATTGGAAAATCAAACGTTACGATTCAATAATTTAACCGCTATGGATGATCCTGAGGAAGCAAAATCTAGAGATTCATATAATGCTGGAAGATGGGTCTTTACTTCTAGTTGGACTGACCTTCGAGATAACAGAAACATGTTTTATAAATATGGAGTGGAAGGAGCCGGAGTTTGCCTATCTTTACCCAATTATCCGTTTTATACAAATTTCGGGAATATGTTCATTGGAAATGACAGTTTTTTCAGTTCTATAGATAACATCGATGAACTTTGCTATACAGGTGGAATAGAAAAATATATAAATGAAAATAATTTTTTATTTGAACCAACGTGCGTTGAAGAATTGAAGATAAAATATTCAGATGATGACAACTTGCTATATCCTGTAGTGACCTCACAGGATGAGAAAGAATTACGGTATTTTAATGGTAATTTAGGAAAGTATAAGAATAATAAATGGTCCTACCAAAGTGAATATAGATATCGGTTAAGACCTACACTTCTGGATTTACATCATCCGATGAATGAATTAGATTTTCAGGCAATGATATTAAAGGCAATACTGCGTAAAATTTCTTCTCCTTGCCCTGTAGATTACTTAGATATACCGATAAACTTAGATGGGTTAGAAATAATAATTGGTAGTAAAGTGGATTCGAATAAGGAAAATGAAATTAGAAATATAGTAAAGAATGATTATCCAAATTCTAGAGTAATAAATAGCAAACTTGTATGGGAATAACTGTTGGAAAAAATAATTAAATCTGCTGATCGTGTAAAAAATATAGGCGAAGTTTTTACTCCTCAAAAGACAGTAGACTTCATGTTAGATCAGCCAGAGATTGCAGCAAAAGTAAATTCATTGACTGCTACTTTTCTTGAACCATCAGCAGGCGAAGGTGCATTTCTGGTTGAGCTACTTAAGCGCAAATTGATTTATGCAAAGTCACAAGCCAATGGCAAAAAAGACCTACAAAATAAATTTTTGCAAGCCTTATCTACCTTATATGGCATAGAAATAATGGAAGATAATGTTGAAATGTTAGTTATGAATATGAATAGTACTTTTCAACAGATATATTTCCAGACATTTAAGCCTAAAGAACAAAGCCGAAAAATATTGTGTAGTGCGCAAGTAATCATCTCTGCTAATATGGCGCAAGGCGATACTTTAACACATAAAACTAGTACTGGGGCACCAATTGTTTTTAGCGAATGGAAACCTATTGGTAAAAGTAAGGTACAGCGTACAGAGTATACTTTTGAATCTATTATTGAAGGTGGAGACTCAACTGGTACAGTTAACAAGCAATATGAAGAAATAGATCTATTTGCTGATCCGGATGAGCAGCCTGCTAAAGAGCCGGATAGACATTACACCATAGTGAAATGGGAAGACGTATATAAACAGTTAGTTGAATAATTTTAAGAAAAAACCTGAAGTAGATTCATAGGAGAATTTACTTCAGGTTTTGCTTTGATTAGTTTTTTAGACTAGTTAGTAATAATGTCGTGACAGTGATAAATTCTAAAGCATGTCAAAAAGAGGCCGGTGCAGACTTACATCTGTAATCGGCGTTTTTGATTTTGTGTCACAGTGCGGATATGAGTTGGCAGAACATAATCTGTTTTAACTTTTTTCTGTTCGCATGATTTAAAGAAAGCGCCTCTCTTAGTTTTGGTGTCAACTCTTTTACAAGAGGCGAATTGGGCTTGATTTCGTTGAACCATTCTCGAGCGTAATTTGGGATGTTTCTGCGCTTTTTTCGAATTCCTATCCGAACTTCATCATCCGCTCTAAAATACAGAATGATAAACATGCGCTCTACCAATTTTTTCACTGGCATTTTTGGGTTAGAAATATTTTGTCTTGCAGAAATTTTTGAATAGTTATCTGCTAGCTTCTTTAATTGCGAATAATTATATGTTTGCTTAGAAATTTCATCAAAGAAGACACTGCACATAAATAAGTATGTGCTTGCATCATTGTAGAAGTAAAGATCTCTCCATCTGTCAGCATCGTGAAAAAACAATTTTGCAAGTGCTTTTTTCTCTTCGCATGTTGGATTAGTGCCATGTACTAATTTACTAATGCGATCTTTGCAGTAATAATAGTCATTATTAAGCCAGTTAGCTTCCGTTGCTATGCTTTTACCTACTTGAGCATACGAAAACGAACTATTTTTTATTAACATGGCTAAACCATTTTTTGCTTTGTTTTGCATTAATTTTGCAAAACGGGCCCGTCTTTCTCCCTTCTTTTTTAATTGCCGGTATTCCAAGAATATAGGAGACAAAATAAAGTAAGGGGAATGCTAAAAATAGAAAAAATTTAAGAATAGTTGCGAAAAAAAGGACCAAATTGGTTCCTTTTTTTGGTGATTTTTAAAACTATTTAAACAGAATAAAGTAAATGTAAATCAGTTCGAACCGATTTGAATTAATTACCATTTGAAAAAAGAAAGGAAAACATCGATGCCAGATGAAAAAATGAAAAATGCCAAAAGCGCAGTTCAAAAATTTAAAGAATTTGAACAATTTAATAGTTCAAACTCTGTTTCCGGTTCAGGATCCACATTTGCCGAGGTGCGATTAAGCAAAACAGCTCCTATTCAAGCAATGCTAGATAGGCAGTTACCCAAAGCTATTGGTAATTATTTTGCGTTAGTGGACGCTAGATACGAGGAAAAACCGAATTATTCTAATCCTGATCAAATTACCCATGCCACAATCTATAGCGTTCGCATTGTTAGCAAGAGTGTTTGGATAGATCGGGGGACTGAACTACATATCAAAATTAAAGATTCCAAACCTATTATTTCAGACAAGGAATTAGATGAAATTATGTTTGGCGAACATAAGCCTATCATCCTATCGTTCAATAATCTCTCTTATTATCATTTTAACGGTGGGGAAAGTTTACTAGCCACAGGTGTGCAACGTGTTGATAATGCGGCGGGAATAATCAATGGGTAGGCAGTATCTCTTCACATTGGATTTACGCAAACCATGGGGCATTAGTCCAGTATTGTTTGGATTGATTCAATTCTGGTGGGTTATATTGTTTGTTCTACTTAGCATGATTGCTTCCGGATCTGTGGTCGATTGGGTAACGTTATCGTTACTGCCAAGTATTGTGCTTGCAGGCTACGAGTTGATTAGGAAACTTAAATGGGGATGGTTAATTCAAGCATTATCATATTCCGCACAGTCTCTTCAAATGATCACACTTAGCAGACCGTCATATCGAACGATATTTGGTTATTACCGGCGTGAATTTGCTCCATCTTTCGATATATACCGAGGCTTTAGCGGTGGTTTTGAGTTGGAATTTCACGCAGATGGATGTCCAAATGCTGATGCAGATCTCTTATCAACTTTGCAAAGAGAGTTGCCAGAGTGGAGTGTAGGAGTACGAAGTAAATACCCATTGGTATTCACTTTAAAAAAGCTAAGTGTAGGCGGGAAAAAATTAAACAATGATGACTTCATTTCCAATTGCTGATGACATTACTATTAATCTCCGAGGACAATCTGGATGCGAAGTAGTTGGTCGTCCTGGAAGTGGGAAATCAATGCTAGCGTCATATATTATGTTGATTGCTATGAAGCTGGGAGCATTCCCAGTTTTTGCCGACACGAAAAGAAGTGATTTTTTTCAACTTGGTAAGATGCTAAGTCGATCGGAGCTGGATGAAAAAAGTGTGCCAAGATCAGCTGCTACCCCTGCACAAGTAGCAGGTTTACTAAGGAAATTAAATAGCCTGATGAATCAACGCTATGAGAAGCATAATGCCTGGGGAAAGGATTGGGTTGATTTTCGATTACGTCCGGTTGTTTTAATTCTGGACGAATATTCGGCCACTATTGCTGAAGCCGACAAATCCACGGTAAATGAAATTGATAACTATATGAAACAGCTGGTATTCAAATCCCGACAAATGGGAGGAATTTTTACTGTGTTGTGTTCACAGCGTTTAAATTCGAACGTGTTAGATGTAAACGTTAGTGCAGAATTTGCAACCAGGATTGCGATGGAGAACCTTGATTCTGTCAGTTTAAGGCTTGCATTTCCACAGTGTGATTTAGATCAAATTCCAGTAGTTCCTAATATACCTGGGCATGGTCTGATTTACAGTGATAGTTTTAGTAATAATCTTCCACAACAATTTGTTGCGCCAAATTTGAGTGAAGTAGATGTCCCCATGGTAGCTCGCCTATTAGATGAACGGAATCATTCTAGAAAGTTTGCACATGAAGATTATTGGCCATTTTAGATGGTATGGCCGCTGACCAGACGGATGTCTGGTCAAGTGGAACGTGCGGCCTAAACAGGCGCATAATAATATGCCTGTTGAGCGGGGTAGCATGAAAAAAATAAACAATATTAGTATCGACCAGATTAGTTTCAATTTCCCGGTTAATCATGGGAATGGTATAGAAACAGGCAAAAAAGTTGCTTTAAAAGTTATTAAATTCTTTTCCTTTGAGAAGATTCTTGGTGCAGGTCAAGAACTTGAATATGGTCTAAATGGCTATACTAAATCATTGAAGTACGGCACCGAAACTGAAAATGTATTGATTATGTGGTCTGCTGAACAGCCGCAAATGGGCGTCATGGTAATCTTTTACGGAAGTGGTAAAAAATTATACGAAGAGCTTGCTCGAAACTGCGGAATACATATTGATTGGCAAAAGATAATTCAAGAAGTCTATTTACATTTTCGCGGGCATATTTCCAGGATTGATATTGCGGCTGATTTAATCAATTATGGCTATTCTATTCATGCAATTGACGGCAAACTAAATCAGGGTATATATGAGTTTGTAAATGGCAAGACAAAAAGAAAAATTGAGTTAGACCGAATTACTACTTTCGGTGATTCAGGTAAAGTTGACACTATTTACGTTGGTAGTCGCAGGTCAGATAGTTTTTTACGTCTATACAATAAAAGAAAAGAAGCATTGAACAAACATAACAGTTATTACTTTCAAGCTCAGCGTGTAATCGATTGGATAAGAATTGAGGCGGAATTTAAACACCGAACAGCACAAAAAATAGGTGAGGAAATCACGTATTTAGTAGCTGCACCAAGATTCTACCCATACTTAGTCAGCTGCATAACTAATCACTGGATTTTGGTAACTAACGATGACGAAAAGAAAAAATGATCATGTTTGGAGTACAGAGTGGAAGCCGTTAAGAATGATGCTTTGCCAGTATGAGGGCTTTAATTTAGCAAATGAATGGCTGACTCTGTTCCACGTGAAACATATAGTTCGAAATGATGATACTGCACTGATTGATAGTTGGATTGTGAACAAACTTGCGTGGTTTATTTTGAATGGTGCGGCTGGAATATTGTATTTGGTCAAATATATCTGGGGTGATCAGGGATTAGAAATATTCTTTGAATTTATATCTTGGTTTGTGACCGATAATTCTAAGCCAGGACATTATCATCCATCTAAAGCATTGCAAACGTCTATTAATCAACGAAATACTATGTTTAAAAACATGAAATTGGAACAGTTAACTAGCATTTTAAATTTACTAAGTAAGGACTTGGTTAAACGCGATGGATTTAAAAAGAAGGTGACGGGGTGGAAACCCAAGAAAGAGGATTGAATAAGAAACAATTAGCATCATCACTAGGTATTGGAACTACAACTTTGTGGCGTTGTTTGAAATATTCATCGAAGAAGGCTAAGAAGTTTAAATTAGACAAGATGCCAGTCCATGCCTTGTATCCTGGCGGAAGAAAATACTTTTATGCTTCGGAAATTAAACAGTGGCTAGAGATGGTTGCGGATTATCGGGAATAGGAGGATTTGAGGTAAAATGGAGAGTGCCAGTGTGGCACTCTCTTTTTAACAAGGAGAGAAAAATGGCAATCTCTAGAATTAGATCAGGTAGAAAAGAAGGAAATTATCGGGTTCGAATTCAACCAATAGATGAGAAAACTGGTAAGGCAATAAGTGTTCCTAGTAGAGTGGTTCCTACTAGACTGGAAGCTCAAAAAGTGGAACGCCAAATGTGGAATGAATATTACGAAGGTAAATTTACTCCAAAAGCATCATTAGATTTTGCACAAGCTCTGAAAGACTATTGTGATGGTGAATATTCAGCGGGAAGATGGAATGATGTCACCTATTATGACTGGCAATATACTTATCGGTTAATTGCTGAATATTTTAATAAAATCAAAATTAGAGATGTTGACGAAAATAAAATTCGCGCTTTTGCCAGAAACTATATCTCTACCCATAAAAGAGCTGGCGTTTCTAGACATGCTACTGTTGATAAACGTTTACAACATCTTCGAGGTTATTTTGAAATGTTGCGGGAAGAAGGCATCGTGCAACGCAACCCTGTTCCTAAAAATGCTTTGAAGAAATTTTTTAGAGTCGATGAATTTTCCATTTCTTCCGAAAAGTATATTTTTTCCAACGATGAAGTCGTATCATTAAAAGAAAGGATCGTTAATGATCTTTATGGTCTACCAGTAAGTTTTTGGGGTAGTAGAATTGCTATCCTGATTGCTTTAGATACAGGTATGCGACCACAGGAAATACAGGCAGTTAAATGGAACCAATTGGTTCATGATGGTAGCTTTGAAGTGTTTAAAATAAATGACTCATGGTCAGAAAAGCTTAATAGATTAAATGGTCATCTTAAAGCTCGGGCACGTGGCGTTTCCCGTTTAACACTTAATTTGTCTTCAGAAGTTCTTGGAGTGCTTAGGATTTATAGTATTAAACAACGACATTTTTTAGAACAAAAGCGGATCGTTAATAAGAATGATTTCATTGTTTTAAATTGTCGCAATACTCGTTTGATGAAAGCAGGCATACCACTTGGGCAGCGTAGTATGAATGATCTGTTGCAAAATCTATGCCGTGAGTTAGGTATTGGTGATGAAGGTGAGCAGATTAGCATGTACACATGTCGGCATACCGTAGCTAGCAAGTTGGGAAATACTCCAGGGATGTCATATCCGTGGGCTGCTGCTAGAATGGGGCATAGTTTGAACATGTTTATGAAGACTTACGTTCATCCAGAAAATGATAAAAGCGAAACTATGATGAATTTGATGAATCAAGATTCTAGCATGGGTTTAAATTTAAAAAGCATGTAGTCAGAAAAGCTAACACAGATCGAACACACAGAATGATTTTTGTTTGCTTGAAAAGCTTAATATAGCGGCTAGAGAGAGCATCTACTTCTCTTTTAGTCAGCATAATTTAAAAAGACGTTCGCAGAAGCGGGCGTCTTTTTTGTATAATATGATAAATTAAGCAAATTTAGAGGAAGATAAAGATGACAGGACCGGCAGTTTTAGCAATTTGTAATTGGCTTAGAACATATTGGGATTGGTTTAATGGAAATTTTTGGCAGTCCCAAATATCAAGCTAAAGCCTTCGACTTGGATATTAAATTTACCCAGCAAAAAGAAGCGCGAGTTTCGATGGCTAACCAAGGTATCTACAATGGGATGCTGGGGCTATTAATTATTTTCTGCTTTTTTATTTTCAAAGGAGCAACTTTAGTTAAAATTTGGCAGCTTTTGATGACCTTTATTCTTGTCGTTGGTTTATTTGGCGGATTTACTGCTAGCAAGAAGATATTTTTGGCGCAGGTATTTCCGGCAGCAATGGAATTATTTTTGTTGAATTTATAAGTTAAGATGACTAATGACCGTGGCTGTAAATTCTTTGAACAAATTTTGAATCAAAGATTTTTAGAGTTTATTTAAGACTGGGGATTCTGCATTATTAAAGGTTCGAATCCTTTTTGGGGCATTTCAGATATTTAGCATAATTAAAAAGGACGTTCGCGTAAGCGGACGCCTTTTTAGTGTCGGAAGAAAGCGAGTTAATAATGCAACTTACTATAAATTTCGAGATAAAATTTTTCCTTTCAATGCTGTTTTTGTTGATAATTTAAGTATTACGAACCCGCGCGAATTTTTATAAGAGATGAAAAGATTGCTGATGTTAATCAGCACTTCCTGTCAGGATGAATGTAAGGAGCAAAAAATGTCGATATTGGTTTCTACGATCGCCGTCTTAGGCGCGGCAGTGTTTGCCAGTATTTTAGCCGGTTTTATTCCTCGAATATCGGTCAATTATGTCTGCATGTTCTTAGGGATTCTGATTGTAGCAATTGGCCCGCTCAATCACCTGATCACGCAGTTTGATCCTGAAATTTTTATGTATATCGTGGCCCCGTTAATTTATTTTGAGGGCCAAACTACTCGTTTAAACGTTGTGCGCCGCTCACTTGGTAAAATTTTAGGCACGGCGGTAGTTTTGGTTGTGGCTGCACTAATTTGCTCTGGGTCGCTGCTCTCATTATTGGGAATTCCGGCGGCCTTGGCGTTCTTGATTGCGTCTTTGAGTACACCAACAGATGCAACGGCGACTGCTGCCGTGTCTAGCGGCTTAATTGTTCCTAAGCGGCAAAATGATTTACTTAAAATGGAGTCCCTGTTTAACGATGCTTCCGGGATCATTTTAATTACTGCTTGCACGCTGTGGCTGCAAAATGGGGTATTTCAGTATCAATGGACCATTGCACATTTTTTCATTGAAGCAATTGGTGGCATTTTAATCGGAATTGCGGCGGCTTTATTAATGATAACTTTTCGCCGCGGCTTGCAGCAGCTGAATTCTTGGGCGGCCAATGCTCAAAACTTGCTGTTTATTGCAACGCCTTTTGTTGTTTACTATCTTTCTGAAAGGTTGCATGTTTCAGGCATTATCGCGGTTGTTTGTGCCGGGCTGATGCAGAATAGTGAAAGCGTAAGCTCGCAGTTTATTCATCCTCGGCAATATCACAATGGAATTGTGCTCATGGGGCTGATGCAAGAGGTCTTGAACAACATGGTTTTTGTTAATCTTGGAATTATTATTTCCCGGGTCATTTATCATGATGTGGCAACTAATAGTTACAACAGTAAATGGCTGCTAATCGGCTTGAGCTTATACCTCATTAATCTCATTATTAGGTATCTTTATGGCCGCGTAGTCAAGATGACGAGGAAGGGCAGCCTGATTTTTTCATTAGGCGGAGTTAGAGGAGCTGTTACGCTGGCTCTGGTCTATTCAATTGCTGGTAGCGTTAGCGGCGGACAGTTTAACCAGATTATGTTGGTTGAAACACTAGTGGTGCTGCTGAGTATGCTAGTACCGTCGATTATTTTCCCGTTCCTGCTGGAACATGATATTTCGCAAAAAGAAGTGATGCAACGGGTCAATAGCATTAAGCAAGAAATGGTCGAAGAAGGACTGAAGGCAGTCGAACAGATCTATTTGCCGCCAGATGTGCGGGATAATGTTCTCTATAATCTGCGTGATCAGCAATCGGCTAATTCTTTGAAAAAGTTTTGGCAGCACTGGCTGCGGGCAAGTCGCCAGCCGGATTTATCACCAGGAGAAAAGGAAATGGAGCAGCGGGCTCTGCGCTGGGCCTTTCGCGCGGAACGGGAATATTTAGATATGATTTCGCAAAAAGAAAATTTACGTGATTATGTTTACCAGCTCTATAATGCGGTTTTGTTAGCTGAATCGATCTTGATTGATCCTGACAATGAACTGCGATAAGAAAGGGATGTTTTTATGCCATTTAAACAACCACTGGCTGATTTAATGCGCCCTACTTCGTTAGAAGAAATGGTCGGGCAGGAGCACCTGTTAGCACCAGGTCGGCCGCTTTATCAAATCATTAAGGAACATTTATCAGTTAGCTTGCTCTTATGGGGACCGCCGGGTTCTGGAAAGACGACGTTAGCTTACGTCATGTCGCAAACCTTGCAGCTGCCCTTTGAAAAATTCAATGCATCTATCCAGAATAAAAGCCAGTTGCAAAAATTAGTTAATCACCACGCTGATGAGAGTTTTGTCCTGTTACTAGACGAAATTCACCGCTTGACGAAGCCGCTGCAGGATTATTTGCTGCCGTATCTAGAAAATGGTCATATTTTACTAGTTGGAACAACGACAGAAAATCCGATTATGGCAATTCAACCAGCTATTCGTTCTCGCTGCCAGATCTTTGAATTTTATCCAATTGCGGCTAGTGAAATTGAGCCGGTCTTGATGAGGGCCGCTAAAGAACATTTGCATTTTACCCTCACGGCGGAGCAGGCTCATGCGATTGCAAACAGCGGCAATGGTGACGTACGGGTTTCGCTCAATATTTTGGATACATTGCATGCGATGCATCCGGATGAGCTGTCGATGAAAGATATTGAAGAATTTGCCCGCAACCAGCATTTTGCCTTTGATAAAGATGCAACGAAGCATTATGACTACTTGTCAGCTTTTCAGGATTCAATTGAGGGCTCAGACGCAGATGCGGCTCTATATTATTTAGCGGTCATTTTAAAAGCAGGCGATTTGGAATCGGTTGTTCGCAGGCTCAAAGATGCGGCGGCACTTGATGTGGGACTAGCTGATCCGGCGCGGGCGACACAGGTTATTACTTTGGCCAATACCGCATTAGAAATTGGTTTGCCACGAGCTTCGACTCATTTGGCTATGGCTACAATTTTGCTCGCAATCTCGCCTCGGTCCGATTCAGCAATGCAGGCATATTATCAGGCGGCTAAAGATGCAGAACATCCGGCGGCGCATCCAATGCCGAAGTACTTGCAAGATTCGCATTATCAAGGAGCCGGTGCCTTGCGCGGAGCTGGAGAGATGCAGAACATGTTTGATCTTCCGCACAAGATCGCCCAGCAAGAGTATTTGCCAAAAGATTTAGTGGGTAAGCATTATTATGTTCCTGCGCCGAATCGTGCAGAGCAAAAATTGTATTCGCAATATCAGGCCTTGTTCAAATATATTTATCAGCGGCCATTTATTCCAACCGAATTTCCTGACCACTTTGAGCACTTTACTAGCAGCCATATTAAGTAAAATTAATTATTACGGTTCCTAAGTTTCACGTGAAACTTGGCGACATAATTGCATTTATCGGTGCAAAGAATGATTTATCGGTGCAAAATGGGCTGTTTTTGCACTGATAAATCGAAAATACACTAAAAAAACACGATTTTGAGTTGCATTAACCTAAGATCGTGTTTGTCATTTAGTTATATAATTATAAGTATCGAAAAAACTGCACAAGGCAGGAGAATTGGAATGAAAAGAAATACAGTTATTTTGGGGTTAGTTTTAGGACTAATGCTGCTGGTGACAGGATGCCAAAATTCGGCGCACAGCCAGCATCCTAAAGTTTACCCCGTAAAAACTACCCGTGTAAAAATTAAAGATGATGGCAGCTTTGAAGTTGCTGGGACCACGAAGGCACCGACTAACGCGGTCGTCATGGCTGAATATCAATATCCAGCTAGTCGGTCTAAACATGTTAACAAGGCTTATCCAAGTGATGATGCCGATTATCGCAAACTGAATTATCCAAGAGTGCGTCACCATAAATTTACAGTCATCTTGAATGCCAACAATGAGTTGAAAGCGGGGCAAAAGATCAAGGTGACGATGTTTGCCGTGAACGGTTATGGCAATTTTATTAACCCTAATAAGTTTAGTTTGGATAAAATTCCTGCTAAAATTTTGCGAGCTGCTGACAAAGCTAATATTCAACCCATTCATTTAAAAGTTACTCCAGCAGTCGTGAAGCGCTACCCAACTGTGCCAATTACGTAAAATTAAAATTGCGTTTAATTGCAGCCGCGGCGGTGAGGTCATTCATAGTAAAGACATGAATGCCTGCAACTTGATGGTCGATTAAGTCAGATACTTGCCGCAAAGTGTAGTCAAGGCTGGCCTGTTTTAAAGATGCTGGGTTAGCTTGGTATTTTTCTAGGATTTGATTGAGCTTGTCAGGGATGCTAATTCGCCCAAGTCGCTGGATTCGTTGAGCTTGCTGATAACTAGTAATCGGCATGATGCCGGCAATGATTGGTGCATTGAGACCGGCTTGCTGGCAAGCACTGCGCAGACGATAAAAAGCCGCATTGTCATAGAAAATTTGAGTAATTAAGCTGGTGCAACCGCCAGCTATTTTGTGCGTAAATTTGGCAAATTAAGTTGTTCGAGCTGACAAACTCCGCTGATTTGAATTTCAGGCTGCTTGTTTTTGATGAATTTTATTAGCTCGCCGGCCGATGAAAAATCATTCTGGATCATGTCTGGCCGTAAATCGCCGCGCAAAGCCAGCACATGGGTGATCTTTTGCGTAGTTAATTGGTTTAACACTGCCCGCGCTTTTTCATGAGTGAGATATACGGCTGGCAAGTGCGGCATGGCTGATATATGACACTGATTTTGTACGGCGTTTGCCAATGCTAGCGTGTCACTGATTGACGAAGAATTTTTAACGCGGCAGGTAATGCTAACAAGGTCAGGCTGGAGTTTCGTTAATGCGTTCAGCAAATCGGCAGTCTTTGTCTTTAGCCCGGGTGAGATTTCCACTGAAAAATTTGTCATAGCAGCAAGCCTCCTTGTGCTTAATTGTAAGGTTAAATATGCAATTTATAAATAATTGGTTCCAGTTTCTTTGGCAATTGTTTCATGTGTAACAAAAACTCTGCTTTGGATAAGTTCCAACAGCAGAGTTTTCTTTTTATTGTTGAGCGATTTTCTTAAAACCAGCCAAAAGTTGTTGATTAGCGGTTGGGACAGCTCTGGCAGGGCCATCACGTGATTCATCTACTAAAATAATCGGTGTACCTTGCTGATCAAAGCAGAAGAAGTAAGTAATTCGGTTAGGTAGTGGTGGTTCGGTTCCATCATGATTGTAAATAGCTACTACGTTGTATTGATATGAACCTTTACCAGTAGGCGTCCAGCCTAATAAGCCTTCTTGCCCATTAACTTGTTCAGTAGGCAGCATGTCTGGATAGTCGATTCCAACTGAAACGTGTAATGAGTTAGTACCATTATATTTTTGGTAGTCTTGTTTCATTGTTTGACCCCAGCTAGTCATGAAAGCAGCTAAGGCTTGATCTTTGGTACTATTCCAAAGTGTTTTATTTTTATTGGTTGCTTGAGTCTCGGTTTGTTTTTGATTGTCAGAAGATGTTTTTGCTTTTTTCTTAGTATCAGAGTGTGAATTAGACTTCTTTTTGACATGACTGCTTCGCACAGTTTTTTGACTAGTATTAGTCTTTGGCTGCTGACAGCCAGTTAAAGATAAACAAAGAAGACTGGTTGCTACAAGTAAAATACGTGTTTTCATTTCTTCCTCCTTATGGACAATTTTAGCAGAAATAATTGTTGGTAAATGTGCGATAAAAAGATGGATTAGCGAATCACACTTTTTTACGCACTAAAAAGAGCGAAAAATGATCAAAAATCACACTCTTTTGGTCGAAAAAAAGATGGATTAGCGAATCACACTTTTTTACACGCTTTCATGATATGATTAAGGAGAGGTGATTTGATGCGCGAAACCAGGAATCTTGAGTTTAAAACTGAACTCACTAACACTTTTTTAAAAACTGTCAGTGCTTATGCTAATTATGGAACTGGCGAAGTTAAATTTGGTATTCAATATGACGGGACTATTATTGGCATCAAAAATCCTAAGCAAGCATGCTTACAAATTGAAAACAAGATTAATGATGCTATCAGTCCTAATCCTGATTACATCCTAACAATTGATTCAGAAACAAATGTCGTAACTTTGCGTGTTAGTCAGGGTGACAATCCTCCATATTTGTACAAATCTAAAGCCTATAAACGCAATGATAGTTCGACTGTGCCGGTGGACACACGTGAATTGTCTCGGTTGATTTTACTGGGAGAAAACAAGACCTATGATAGTTTGCCAGCTGACCAGCAGCAATTGAGTTTTAACTATCTGGAACAGCAATTTAGAGAAAAACTAGGAATTCAGCAACTGTCAAAAGATTCATTGATCACCTTAGGCTTGTTAACCAAAAATCATGGCTATACCAATGCCGGCGCTTTGCTAGCTGATGCTAACCTTTACCCGGGTGTTGATTTGGTCAGGTTTGGTGACAGTATTGACGTGCTGCTTGATCGTACAACTTGTCAAAATGCTTCTATTTTAAAAGCGCTAGACGTTTCTCTAATTAAATATCGTCAATACTATCAGCATGAAGAGATTAAAGGTGCAATTCGCCAAACCATTTCTTCTGTGCCAGAGGAAGCGTTTAGGGAGGCAGTGGCGAACGCTTTAGTGCATCGGACTTGGGACGTACCTGCACAAATTCGGATCTCGATGTTTGAAGATCGGATTGAAATTGTTTCACCCGGCGGCCTTCCTAGCGGGCTGAGTAAAGACGAATATCTATCTGGTCAAATTTCAATGCTAAGGAATCCAATTATTGCCAATGTTTTTTATCGATTAGGAATTATTGAACAATTTGGAACCGGGATTAGACGAATTATCCATAGTTATCAGCAAAGTAAGAGCAAGCCACAATTTGAAATTTTTGAAAATTCGTTGAAAGTTGTTTTGCCATTGGTGGTATCGAACTTGAGTGCTTTATCATCAGATCAGAATCGAATTTACAATTTGCTTCAAAGTGGCCATACGCAAACTAGCCAATTGGTCGATCAAAGTGGCTTTAGCAGGACTAAAACTTTGGCTTTGCTCAATAAATTGATTGCTTTGGGTTATGTCGAAAAAACCGGCCAAGGCCGGGCAACAAAATATCAAGTTCGCTAGAAACATTTCACTAACAAAAAGTAAGCATATTTGTTGACCCTCAAAATTCAGTTGGATATGATTAATTTGTTTAAAGAAATTGATTCCAATTATGGGAGGGCACAAAATGACAAAACAGTATGACGTGATTGTGATTGGGGCAGGCCCTGCCGGTATGACAGCTGCCCTATATGCTTCACGTGCTAACCTTAAAACCGCCCTGTTAGATCGCGGAATCTATGGCGGTCAAATGAATAATACTGATAAAATTGAAAATTACCCGGGCTTCAGCAGCGTGCAAGGGCCGGATCTGGCGAAGCAAATGTATGACAGTACCACTCGTTTTGGAACTGACTACGTTTATGGCGATGTGACTGCTTTGACGGTTGATGAACAAGGAATTAAGCACGTTGATACTGACGGTGATGAAGAATTAACTGCTCCAGCCGTAATTATTGCTACCGGTTCCGAGCCGCGTAAGCTAGGCGTGACCGGCGAAGAAGAATATGGCGGCCGCGGCGTTTCTTACTGCGCGGTTTGCGATGGTCCGTTTTTCAAAGATGAAGATGTCACGGTCATTGGCGGTGGTAATTCAGCAATTGAAGAAGGGCTGTATCTTGCCAATTTAGCTAAAAACGTCAATGTTGTTCACCGGCGCGATAGCTTGAGGGCAGAAAAGATTTTGCAAGACCAAGCTTTTAAAAATGATAAAATGGGCTTCACCTGGAATTCACAAGTCGAAGCAATTGAAGGCGATGGTGAACAAGTCACGGCAGTGAAAGTGAAGAACAAGGAGACTGGACAAGAACAAGAGCTGCCAACCAAGGGCGTCTTCATTTATGTTGGAGCTGTGCCAATGTCACAGCCTTTTGCAGAACTGGGTTTAACTGATGAGCATGGCTGGATTGCTACTGACGATGCAATGCAGACGAAAATACCGGGCATTTTCGCAGCGGGCGATATTCGCGGTAAACGTTTGCGCCAGATTACCACGGCTGTTGGCGATGGCGGCATTGCCGGGCAAGAAGCCTTTAACTATATCGAACGATTACAAGCAAGTAAATAATAATTTGGGCATTGAGATTAATTCTGAATGCCTTTTTTTCTTGCAATAAATTTCCCAGGAAATAATCTTTTGAGGCGCAGCAAGTGTAAAATTATCAATAAGGCTTAATCTTTGTATAAATGAGTGAGGAATAAGATGAAAGATCAAGAACGGATGCTGGCCGGTAAATTGTTTTCACCAGTTTATGACAATAGTAAGATCAGATCCGCTTGCAAACAGTTTAATGAATCAGAATTTTGGCACGATCAGAGTGCGCTGCATACTCTGCAGGAACTGATGGGAAAAAATGGCAAGTTCTGGCATGTAACGCCGCAATTTTACTGCGACCGTGGCTATAACATTTTTTGCGGCGAGAATTTTTATGCCAATACTGGTTTGGTAATTCTTGACGATGCGCCCGTAAATATCGGCAATAATGTCATGATTGGACCGCAAGTTGGCATCTATGCAGTTGGTCATCCAATTACTGGTGAAACTCGTCAAAGCGGGCTCGAATATGGTAAAACGATCAATATTGGCAATGATGTTTGGATTGGCGGTCATGCGGTCATTAATCCTGGCGTAACCATTGGCGATGACGTAGTAATTGGTTCAGGCAGCGTTGTAGTTAAAGATATTCCTAGTCATACCGTTGCCGTCGGTAATCCTTGTCGTCCAGTCAGACAGATTACTGATGCAGATCGGCAGTATTGGGCTGCACAAGTGGCTGATTTTGAACAAGATCCTGATACGTCGGCACCTAAGTTTGATTAGCTTGAAAGGGTAACTATGATCATTCAGAAGATTTCATTATTTAAATTAACTTTGCCATTGAAACACCCGTTTATCACGAATAAACGTTACTCAACAGACATGACCAGTTTGCTGTTCAAAGTGGTTTTAGATGATGACACTGCTGGTTGGGGTGAGGCGGCCGAAAATAAAAACTTAACTGGTGATGATTTTGAGGCGATGTTTGCGGATGGCAAAACATTGAGTAGCCAGATTGTGAAGCAAGATGCTGAAGCTGCTCTGCGGCAATTGGCTGCAACCGACTACTTGCCAGTTAAATATGGTTTAGAAACTGCCGTCCTGGATGCAGTTTGCCGCAGCAAGGGTCAAACAATCGCGAAATATCTGCAGCTGCCGGCTGCTCAGCAGCGGCTGGAGAATGACACGACGATCAGTATTATGGATGCTGAAAATATGCTGGATACGACTACGCCTTTTGTCGTGCGCGGCTATAAGCATTTGAAATATAAGATTGGGCCGGGCAAAGATGAAATTGCTCGTTTGCAGCGCTTGGAACAATTGCTGCCCGAAGGGACGACTGTTCGGATTGATCCCAACCAGGCTTGGGAGCCAGCCGAAGCGATGAACTATCTGCAATTGCTAGCTGACAGTTCTTTAAAGATTGATTTTATTGAACAGCCGGTGGCAGTTGAACAGACTGAAACGATGCAAGCCTTGGCAGCCGCTGACTTAATCCCGATTGTGGCTGATGAAGCAGTGTTTACTTTGGCTGATGCTAAAAAGATTATTGCCGCTAAATCGGCCAACATGCTCAATATTAAGCTGATTAAATGCGGTGGTCCGCTAGAAGCTGTTCAAATTGCACAGTATGCAGCGCAACACCAGGTGGATTGCATGTTTGGCTGTACGTCTGAAGCCAATATTGCAATTACAATGGCCGCTAAATTGAGTGCCAGCCTGTCTAACGTTAAGTTTTATGACTTAGACGGGTTAGATTTCATTAAGGAAACGCCATTTATGGGCGGCGTGATTGTTAATGGGCCTGAACTGATGTTGCCAGATACGCATGGCTTGGGAATCACAGTCAATGAATCGAGCCCGGCTTTGCAGATGCTGACGGAAGTTTTTCACTAATTTGGCAATTCTTATTTTTTTATTTAATTGCCGAATTTAAATTGCATTTCAGGCAGAGAGTTTTAAAATTACCTTTGTTAATTGAATGGAAAATAGGAGAAGGATAATGAAGAAAGAACAAATGGCATTGGCAGTTGCCTTAGCCGCTGTTCCGCTTTGGCTTGGGGCTAACCAAGCTAAAGCTGCTGATACTACTGGTGTAGATACAACTACTAACACTACTGAAACCAGTAGCTCAGCTGCAACTGCTAAGACTGATACGCAGACGCAAGCACCTGCGCAAAAAGCGGACCAAACAACTGAACAAGCACAGACCCAAACTCCAACAGCTGTTCAAACTGTAGTTAAAATTAACTATACTGGCCGCGGCGGGGTGGCTGTTTGGAATACTTACCAAGCTGGCCGGCATGTAACTGGCAAATATTTACCAAAGAATTCATCTTGGAAGAGTTTTGCCCAAATCAAACCAACTGGTGAAACTTATACTTGGTACAACTTAGGTGGTAATCAATGGGTTTCTGGTCAATATGCTATCGACCAAGGCGCTAGCCAAGTTTCCAAACCTACGCAACCAACACAGCCTACTAAGCCGACGCAACCAGCTGCAGATAGCAATTTTGAAGTTGTTAACCGTAACGGTAAAGTAACGGTTTATTACACCGGCCGCGGTAAAGTTGCTGTCTGGAACAGTTATGGTCAAGGCCGGCATGTGACAGGCAAATATCTCAACCCTGGTAGTGCTTGGAAGACTTTTAAAGTTGCTTATCCAAAAGAAAATGGCTGGGTTTGGTACAACTTAGGCGGCAATCAATGGATTACTTCCCAATACACGACTGACCAAACCAAGGTAGCTGACGGCAAGACTACCCAAGCTCCAGTTCAACAACCTGCTAAAAAGCCAAACGCTTACGCACCTTACGCTGATCCAAGCGATATGCGCAAGCCAATGCAATGGCGCTTATCAAGTGAAACCAAGGCTTACCCGAACTTGCGCAATGTCCGCAATTTGTGGGTTAGAGTTTCAATTTTAGGCAACCGGACTTACATTATGTCTGGCGGTCAAATGCTGTACTGCATGTACTCATCAGCTGGCCGGGTAGTTAATGGCCGCAGCTTGACGCCAACTGGTACGTACCATGTTCAAGCTGAACGCGGCTTAACTTTTGCTGGTGGCCACTACTGGGTAAGCTGGAAAGACCACGGAGTTTACTTATTCCACTCTACGGTAACTAAGGGTTACAATGGTCCATACGACTTAAGCCAAACCAAGTACTTAGGTACGCAACCTGCTTCTCATGGCTGCGTTCGGTTAACTGTTTCAGATGCACATTGGCTGTACAACCAGCTGCCAACTGGAACTCGTGTTGTAATCGCTAACCGTTAAAAATTTGTGCAAGTTAAAAGCGCTCTTTCAAATTAGAAGGAGCGCTTTTTTCTTATGGCTGCAAAATTGGGAATTTTTTCATAATCCAGGCAGTCAAGTAGCAAGTGACTAAAACTAAAGGTGCCAGGTAAATTGAAACTAATAAGATGAGTAAAATTGCAGTTAAGAGTGGCCGCCTCAAGATGACAGTTACGCTGACGGATAAGACAATTGCAGCGGTAACTTGAAAGCTGCCAGGCATAATCAAGGCTAAGGCTGACCCGATTGCTGCACTTGAAAAGATAGCTGGGAAAATTGTCCCGCCGCGCCAGCCCATGAAGAAGCCAAAGTTAGTGGTAATTAATTTAATAAAGGCAACGCAAATTAAATACAGCGGCGGCAAGAACATCGCCTCTTTAGCAAATGGCACAATCCGAAATTCACCAGAAAAAAGGGCATCTTGGCTGAATAAGCCAGCACAAGCTAGCAGCAAGCCAAAGACCACTGCTTTAATAATTGGTGACCAATTAGGCTGGATAATCTTGGCAAACAAGGAGCCACTTTTAACAAAGAGCCACCCAAATACAAATCCAACCATTAGTGCTGGAAGAATGGCCCAGCAAGATGACCAGGCCCAATCAATTTGACGCAAATGAATGCCAAAGACGCCTTCTTCTGGAAAGATTTTCAGCACGATAGCTAGACCGACTACACCGACTAACGTTAATAGGGTAGTAATCAACTTTTGCTGGCGCTTGCTGGCAAACATTTCGTGAAAACGCGGCAGCGCAGATAATTTTTCTTTTTTGAGTGAGCCAGTCCATAGCTTAAAATGATCAGTAAAGTGAGCTAAACGCCAGCGGTCGCCCACCCAGTTGATCATGCTAGCGGTTAAAACGGTGGCGGATGCTTCTGGACCAACGCTGCCTCCGGAGGCTAAAACCGTGAGGCCTAAAACGAACGATTTCCACCAGTTGTGATAATCAAGATGTCCTTCTTGCCGAGTTTGGGTAAGGACTTCGGCAATGGTCAGTGGGTAGTCGCCTAAAAATTTGTTGAGCAGGCCAATTATTAGCCCGCCGGTTAGACAAATGACGAAAACTTTGCCCGCCCACGGTAAGCCTAATTTGGCATGCTTCCAGACGGCATCAATGCACCAATTGACTAAAGTCAGGTAGCCACCGACCATTATGCCGATAATGAGCGACCAGAAAGACACATAGCTTGCAATCTTAATTTTATTTTTCATATCGGGAAAATCACCTGTTTGTTGATAAAGCTTGCTATATAATAATTAATTTTAACAAGAAGCACAAACAAGCTCTAGCCAGCAGATAGTTAAATAGCAATAAGTTAGAAAAGAGGAAGCGCAAATGAAGATTTTGGTAACAGGGTTTAACCCTTTTGGCGGAGAAAAAATTAATCCAGCAATTGAAACGGTCAAACGTTTGCCTGATCAAATTGCTGGGACAAAAATTATTAAGTTAGAAGTACCGACTGAATTTAACCGCTGTGCGGCAGTAGTTAAACAAGCAATTATTAAGCAGCGGCCGCAGGTGGTGCTGTGCGTAGGCCAGGCTGGTGGCCGCGCGGCTATTACGCCCGAGCGGGTCGCAATTAACATTAATGAAGGCAGCATTCCTGATAATGCCGGTTATCAGCCGCATGGCGAGCCAATTCAATTAGCTGGGCCAGCTGCTTATTTTACCCAGTTGCCAATTGAAGCAGAAGTAGCCGCCATTCAAGCGGCCGGATTGCCGGCGCAAATTTCAAATTCGGCTGGGACCTATGTTTGCAACCATTTGTTTTATCAAGTGGAATACTTGCGTGAGCAGGAGTTCCCATCTTTACAAGCCGGCTTTATTCATATCCCGTATTTGCCGGAACAAGTTGTGAATAAACCGAGCCAGCCATCAATGGCGTTAACTGATTGTGTAACTGGGCTAACAGCCGCTATTACTGCTATTATTTCTTCCACAAAAAATTAATTAGTGCTTGATCAACTTGATGATTGCCATTGTGCAACTGACTATGTTGGGCTTGTTTGCCTCTGACCTTTAATTCTTGATAACTGGCGTGGTGATTAATTAGGTAGCGCAGTGAACGAGCCGATGCAGTAGAAACATCACCATCAGAATTGCTGCCATCCTCTAAATTGCCAAAAATATTCAAAACTTTCGTTTCATGCGGAAAAGTTTGCCTGAGGGGCAGCAGTGCCTTATATTCAGGTGCCATCTTGCTAGGCTTGCCAGTTTTAGGGTCAATTTTTAAACTGTTGGCCTGATCATTCATGCCCAAAATTCCGTCAAAATGGCCCGCAATTGCGACATAGTGCTTCACAGCAGGGAGTTTGCCTTGCTGGATTTGCTTAGTGTGTGCTTTGAGATAATAGATAATTTCCAAATTGCCCATAAAATGGCCAACTAAGTTTACGCTGCGGTAATGGTGCTGCTTTTCTAAAGCATTAATCACTGCTGCAACGTAGCGAGCGCCGTAAGGATATGCACTGGCGTAATTAGTCCGGCTGTGCGGGGCATTAGCTAGCGTCTTGTCGGCTAAGTTAACTTCGACGATGGGGTTAACTGCGTGAGAAGGGATATGCTGGTTAAAAGTTACTTTACCTTGGTTGCTGACGTTAGCTCGCACGATGGTTTGCGTCACACCGGCGCGTTTGGCGGCATGAGTCATCTTGGTTTCGGCGTTAGCACTGCTGCCATAGCCATGGAAAAAGAGGGTTGGTGTAGTTGTTTGCTGATATTGTTTAGCTAAATTTTGCCGGTGAAAATGCCAGCCTAGGCTAGCAATGAGCAGCAAACTGACAATGATAGCTAGGGTGATGCCGATTTTTTTCTTCATTAGTCGTTACTTCCTTTTAGCTTCATTCTAGGTAGTTGGTCGCTGGCTGTATAATACCTATTCTTAATAAACACTAATAGGCTGTATTTATGGGTATGAATTTTATTTGAAGATAAAAACAAGTAAATTTGAATGACTATTAAGAAAATCCTAAACCAGGTAAGTTTCAACCGGTCTGAATTCCGCCTAGGAGCGTGAATTGGTATGATTTAATCAGCAAATCACCAGAGCTTGGCCAAGCAAAAAAGTGAGTTTGCACACTGTACTTAATGAAACACGATTGATGCAAAGGAGAGAATTATGCTTCACTGGGTATGGGTTTTAATTGTTGGCGCCTTGATTGGCATTATTGCTGGTTGGCTGACGCGCCGCGGCGGGTCAATGAACTGGATTGCCAATATTATCGCTGGTCTAGTAGGATCGGCCTTTGGCGAGGCTATTTTAGGTTATTGGGGACCACAACTTGCCGAGATGGCACTCGTTCCATCAATTCTAGGGGCAGTCATCCTAGTTTTGCTAACATCCTGGCTATTTGGCTGGTTCAAAAAAGATCCAGCTTAACAACTGAATAAATTACGCGGGGCAGCAGGCAGTCGCTGTCCCGCTATTTTTGTGCCTAAAAGTTGTATAGTAAAGTCGAGACTTAAACTTAAGGAAGCGGTTAAAGATGAAACCAAAAATTCTAATTTTAGATGCTTTGCGCCGGGATGCGATTAGCGACTTGCTGACTACTTGCGAGGTGACGATGCCGGACCATGCAAAAGCTAGTGACCGGCAGTGGGTGCTGCAGCACATTGGCGGCTATGACGGCGTGATTTCGGCGAAAATGAAGTTTGATACAGAAATGTTAGCTGCTGCTAAAAATTTGAAAATTATTTCAACTTACGCGGTGGGTTTTGACCATGTTGATTTAGCAGAAGCTAAAAAACGCGGAATTGTAGTGTCGAATTGTCCGCAAAGCGTTTTGTGGCCAACAGCTGAATTGGATTTAACCTTGCTTTTGGCTTGCGCGCGCAGATTGCGGCTCTATGATCACAATTTGCGCGATGGTCACTGGCTCAACGGTGATTTAATTGAAAACCAGGGCTTTAATGTTCGCGGTGCGACGCTAGGTATTTTAGGCATGGGCCGAATTGGCAGCCAAATGGCTCGTTTTGGCAAAATGCTGGGGATGAAGATTATCTATCATAATCGTCATCATGCCAAAGATGAGATTGAATTAGGGGCAAAATTGGTCGATTTTGACACGCTGTTAGCCCAAGCTGATTATTTAAGCTTAAACGCACCGGCTACGCCTGAAACGACTGGAATTATGAATGCGTCGGCCTTTAAGAAAATGAAATCGACAGCAATTTTAATCAATGTCGGTCGCGGCGCCTTAGTTGATGAACAGGCATTGGTGCAAGCTTTGAAGCAAGGAGAAATTGCTGGCGCAGGGCTGGATGTGTTTGAACATGAACCGCAGGTCTCCGATGAATTGAAACAGATGGATAATGTGGTGCTGACGCCACATGTTGGTTCGGCTACGTTGCAAGCACGGTATAATTTGGCGCAAGAAGCGGCGAAAAATATTACTTCATATTTGCTTGATGGAAAAGTGTTGAACCAAGTTAATTAGAAAAAATGAGTTTGGTGAAAGCCAAGCTTATTTTTTGCGCCAAAATTTAAAGAGATTTAAAATGAAGATAAAGATTTAAAGAGATTTAAAAATAAAGCCAAGATTTAAAAGGATTTAAAAATGATTGCTGATAATCCATTTAACCCGACTTTTGGGGATGTGCCGAAAATCTTTTTACGCAGCCAGGATCAAGATTACTATGACCAAGTAGTAGGGATGGTTGAGCATAGCGATTTTGCACGTTCGATTTTTATTTCAGGTGTGCGTGGATCTGGTAAAACTGCTTTTATGATGAAGGTCGCCCAACATTTTGCAGCCGATCCAGATTATTATTACGTTGATTTACTGAATAAGCCTGGCATTGTGACTAACTTTGCTCGTTTGCTTGCTTATGCGTTAGGACCACAGGCTAGTTCAGTTTTGCAATCGATTAACAGCCTAGGTGTTGGCAAATTAAGTATTAGCAGGGATGTCGAAAGTCCTAATGTAGATGTGCTGCTAACTAAATTAATGGACAAAGTTAAGAAAAGTCACAAACGCATCTTGGTGACTTTGGATGAAGTCGATAATAGTGCGCCGATTAAAGATTTTGTGCAGGTCTTTAATGCGATGAAGCGGCAAGATTGTCCAATTTTTCTATTAATGACCGGTTTGCCAGATTTGATTTTAAATTTGCAAAATGACGATAAATTAACTTTTTTACTGCGGTCTGACAAGATTGAAATGACGCCACTAGAAAAACTTGATATTTTTCAAACTTATCAGGATGTCTTTCACTGCTCCAGTCAGGTGGCGGCAGCGATGTTCCGGATGACGAAAGGCTATTCTTATGCTTTCCAATTACTGGGATATATCCTGTATGAACAGATGCAGGGAAAAACGCCAGCGATAACCGATTTACAGGAGTTAGAGGACAAGTATCAAGCTCACTTGTTTAATAATGCTTACCAGAAAATCTTTCAGGATATGTCAGCAGTCGATCAGCAATATTTCTACGCAATTTGCGGACATCATGATTTAGGAGAAATTGCTCAAATTATGGGCAAGAGCAATGTTTATGTGGCGCAGTATCGGCGCAGAGCGTTAGAGCGACATTTAATTAAACCGGCAGCTTATGGATACGTGGAATTTACGCTGCCGTATTTTGAAGATTATTTACAGGCTACAAAAAATATCGATTCAATTTTTTATCTAGGTTTATAAAGTGGTTTCACGTGAAACTGAAATTGTTTTTCGCAAAACTGCTTAGCTATGGGACAATAGAAACAGGAGGGAATTCATGACTTATACCTGCTCAGAAATTATTGTATTGTTCTTTGTCTATGCAGTTATTGGTTGGATTTGGGAAACCGTCTACTGCTCGATCAAAGACCATCACCTCGATTACCGGGGCTTTTTGTTTGGCCCATATTGCCCAGTTTACGGTTTTGCTGTAGCAACCATTCTTCTCTGCACTCAATCCGTACAAGATAATGTCGTCTTGCTTTTTGTAGTAGGGATGATTGTGGCGACAATTTTTGAATATATCGCCAGCCTCTTTTTAGAGAAAGTCTTTAAGTTGAAACTGTGGGATTATTCTGACTTGTGGGGTAACGTGCAAGGCCGGATTGCTCCGATAATCTCAATCTTTTGGGGCGCCGGCGTAGTCTTTTTGGTCAAATGCGTTCAACCAACTGTTCAGCGCCTGGTTAATTGGGAAGAACAGCTGACACATGGCTGGCTCGCCGTTATCATTACGGTTGTCATGGGCACTGATACTATTTTGACCATGATTTCCGTCTTCCACTTCCACCAGACGACCAAAGAAGTGGACGAAAACTTCAAGGCCTCTTTGCGGAAACTGCGTGAACGTTTACGCGAGGCTTCCCCAATCGAACGGCCACGTTTGCGCCGACAAGCTAACAACATTCACTTGCTTTTGCGCGAACACTTTGACGAGCTGCGTCCGCACCGGAGTTTCAGTTGGAACCACCGGCGGCTGCTGACAAGTTTCCCGCAATTAAAAGTCTTGGATGCGAAGAACTTTAATGAAACCAAGCATGAATGGTTGCATCCAAAGAAGCGGTAAAGCTTATGTGATCAGCGATTGCGGAAAATGTAATCGCTTTTTCATTTTCTAATTTAAAATTAATTTGAAAAACATTTCACAAATATGTAAACTTTACACTGTTGAACGAATGTTAATTGTTTCACTATCACTTTAGAGAAAAAGGCAAGAAACTATGATGGATTTATTATTGGTATTGCTTACCTTGCTGGTGATTGTTTTAGCTGCTTACTTAGTTTTGAAGCACTATAACACACTGTTTGTGTTTTTAATCACTGGTGTCCTGGTATTGCTAATTTATACAATTTGTACCCAAAAGTCGCTCCTGCCAAAGAGCAGCAGCACGGGCAACATTTATATGGACGTGTTTGGCTTCGTCTCACAGACGTTCTCAAACACGATGTCGCAAGTCGGTGCCATGATCATGTCAGTTACTGGTTATGCAGCTTACATGAGTCACTTGAAGGCTTCTGAAAAGCTGGCTTACTATGCTGTTAAGCCGCTGAAGAAGCTGAAGAGTCCATATATCGTGCTGAGTGCGGTCTTTGTTTTGTGTATGGTTTTGAAGTCGGCGATCACTAGTCAGTCAGCCTTGTCATTGCTGCTGCTAGCAACGGTGTTCCCAATTTTCACGGCTTTAGGCATTAACAAATTGACTGCTGCCAGTTTGCTGACGTTAGCTGCTTTGGACTACGGTCCAAACGAAGGTAGTTCAATCTACATGGCCCAATTGGCTAAGATGCCAGTTTTGAACATGTTTATGCGCTACCAGTTTAAAGTGGTTGTAATCGTCACTATTGTGCTTGCGATTATTATTCCTTTCTATTACAAGCATATGGATAAAAAGGCTTTGGCTTCTGGCAAGGAAGAACCAGTTGAGAAAAAGGACGTGGAGAACCCAGATTGTCCTTGGTACTACGCCTTATTCCCAGCTTTGCCACTGGTTATTTTGATCGTATGGGCTTTCGTGCCGAAGGCTTCCCCAGACGTTGTGGCAGCCAACTTTATCGGTATTATCTTCGTTGCCTTAGTTGAATTACTGCGTCACCCAAAGGAAAGCAAGAAGGTTGCTTCACAGATGAAGGTTGTCTTTAAGGCAATGGGTGAATCATTCACTAACGTGGTATCAATCATTATTGCAGCTTCAATCTTTGCCGCTGCGATCAACAAGATGGGCGGGATCACCATCATCGCCGATGCTATTTCCCACCTGCAAGGCGCATCAATCTTGACGATGATCTTAATGGGCCTGATTACGTTCATGGCCGCTGTGATCATGGGTTCTGGTTCAGCTTCATGGTTTGCTTTTGCACCGCTGGTTCCAAGCATTGCCAGCAAGCTGTCCGTCAACTCGCTGTCGATCATGCTGCCAATGGAATTAGGTTCATCAATTGGTCGGTCATTGTCACCAGTTGCCGGTTGTACGATTGCGATTGCCGGGTATGCTGACATTGATGTCTTTGAAATGATTAAGTTATCAGCACCACTGCTGATTATTGAATTTATCGTAACCTTGCTTGTCACGATGTTCATGTTTATCTTTTAAAATCGTGCTTTAACTAAAATTATGTGTGCTAAAAACGCCTGCTCAGTTGTGAGCGGGCGTTTTTGGTTTGTATTGTGCTTGTTTGCAGATCGGCGCAAATGCCACTAGCACAAAATCGAATAATTGTTGAAAGATTTCCCATATATGGGAAATCTTTTTGTTTGCATCAAAAAATCGCTTCCCATATCTGGGAAACGATCTTGTTTTCATCAATTTATTTCTTTACAGCATGTTTAACTTCGGCTTGTTCCAGGTGAATGCCGCGCCGGTTTTTAATAAACAGCGGGACAATTTCTTCTTGAATATTAGAGAACTCCAAGCCGTAATATTGCGCCGGGCTCAAGCTGTGGTTTTGAATAAAGAGCCGCAGCTGTACTAGCATTCGCCGCCAGCCGGTAATTTCCGAGTTAGGTGAGAGCCGCTCTTTGAAGAACAGGAAGCGGAAGTCGCCAACTTCTCTACCTGGCGTTGTTGTATAAGTTTGCGGCTGCTGGTCAATGATACCTTGTTTCATCAGCTCGCCCACGACTTGCCGCAGGTAAATGTTGACTGAATTATCGATCTTAAAGCCTAAATACAGCTGCAAGTTAACTATATTGCGCGTTCCCAGCATGTCGACTGTGTAGTAGGAAGTATACGGCTCATCGGTCGTATTCACCGTGATAAACCAGTAAATACGGGCCCGTTTCGGCTGCTTATCTAGAATTGAGTACAAGACCTCCCGCTTTAATTGATGCTCCGGCGTAATACGGACAATTGACACCAGGTTAGAAATATACAGCGGGATGGATTCATCGGCCGACAATTTTTGTAATTGCGGCAGGTAGTCGTCCAAATTGAGGTATTTAGTTTCGTCGTTGAGTTCATTCCGCAGGCGGTTGCCGAAGTACCAGCCAATCATGACCAGTAAAATTAGCAGGGTCAAAATAACTGTGACGTAGCCGCCGTGAACGAATTTGGTCAAACTAGAAATTAAGAAGCATGATTCAATCGCTGCATAAATAATTAAGAATGCTAGCGCGCCAACTTTTGGCCAGCGGTCTTCCAAATATTCATATAGCAGGACCGTTGTCATCAGCATTGTGGCGGTAATTGCCAAGCCGTAAGCTGCCTCCATGTGAGCTGACGTTTGGAAATAGAACAAAATTGAGCTGGTGATTAAACAGAGCAGCCAGTTGATTGGCGAAATGTAAATCTGTCCCTGTGACAGGGATGGGTGCTTGATTTTTAAGCGCGGCAGCAATTTTAAGCCGATTGCTTCTTCAACCAAGGTAAACGAACCGGTGATTAAAGCTTGCGAGGCAATAATTGCAGCCAATGTGGCTAAGACAATGCTGAACAAGTAAACGCTGTGTGGCAGCATTTGGTAGAAAGGATTGTAGCCTGAACCTTGCTGACCTAATTTATCCAAGTTGTGGATTAAAAAAGCGCCTTGTCCCATGTAGTTTAAAACTAGTGAAATGGCAACAATTGGCCAAGTGACATAAATGCTGCGGCGGCCAACGTGTCCCATGTCTGAGTACAAAGCTTCGGCACCAGTAGTAGCCAAGAAAACCGACCCTAAAATGAAGACGCCGACTTTATTTGCTGGTGAAAAGAGCAGCATAATTCCGTAGTGCGGGGACAAAGCAGCTAAAATTTCTGGTTCGTGGACAAGGTTAGCGATCCCAAAGACGGCTAAGAACAAAAACCATAGCAGCATAATTGGGCCAAAGGCTTTACCAATCGTGGCGGTTCCAAATCGCTGAATTAAGAACAGGACCAGCAAAATTGCAAAGGTAATCCAAACCACCTCTGTTTGGCTGCTGACTGGCACATCTGCACCAAATTTAACGCCTTTTAGCCCTTCAATGGCAGTTGTAACCGTGACGGCTGGTGTTAGTGTCCCATCAGCTAGCAGGGCTGCGCCGCCGATTAATGCTGGGACGATCAGCCAGGAATGCTTTTTGCGCACCAGGGCATAGAGGGCGAAGATCCCGCCTTCACCGTGGTTATCAGCTCGCATGGCAATCAAGACATATTTGACGGTTGTCATCAGCATTAAAGTCCAAAAAACCAAAGAGATAGAGCCAATAATATATTCTTTAGTTAAATGCACGGTGCCGCCGGCATCGTTAATCAAAGCGTTCATAACATACAGCGGCGAAGTACCAATATCGCCGTAGACGATCCCTAGCGCAACCAGGGCGCTAGCTAAAAAACCACGGTGCTTTCCTTGCATAAGCGTGATCCTCCTCATCAAATATCTCCATCTATCTTACTCTTTTTTTGCAGAAGTAGATGATAAAAATACGACGATAAATTAGAGACAAAAGAAAAGCACTATCTGACCAGAGATAGTGCTTTTTGTGAGTTCGTGTTAAACTCGTTAAGCTTATTACGTATGTATTATATCATGGAAATTGTTGTAAACAAAATAAACGGCCTTTTTTCAAAAAGCCGTTTATCGAGTGGTAACTTTGAATGCTTAAATCAGTTATAGATTGAGTATATAGATAAATAGAAAATGGAATGGATTAGACGAAATTAATCAAAGTCAACGTTGTTTGGGAAATGAGCTAAGCGTTCATTTTCTGTGCCTAACTCATCTTCAATTTCCAGCAGCCGGTTGTATTTTTCAACACGTTCGCTACGAGCTGGCGCACCTGATTTCAGTTCAGCTGCGTTAGTTGCAACAGTTAAATCGGCGATAAACGTGTCGCCGGTTTCACCAGACCGGTGAGAAATCATAGTTGTGTAGTTGTTTTTACGTGCTAACCGAATAGTTTCTAGGGTTTCAGTAATGGTCCCAATTTGGTTAACCTTGATCAGAACAGCATTGCACAGCTTATCCTTGATCGCCTTGCGGACCAGTTTAGGATTGGTGCAGACATTGTCATCAGCAACTACTTGGATCCGGTTGCCGAAACGAGCAGTAAATTTTTCGAAATTGTCCCAGTCATTTTCATCGAATGGGTCTTCGGCTGAAATGATTTCTGGGAACTCATCTAATAATTTGCCGTAGTAATCGAGCATTTCATCGCCGCCCCAAACATGGCCTTCAAAGTGGTATTTGCCATCTTCTTTGTTGTAGAAGCTTGAAGCAGCTGAGTCAAAGGCAATCGCAATATCTTTGCCAGGTACATAGCCGGCTTTGGTAATTGCATCATGCAGCATTTGCAAAGCTTCTTCGGAATTCTTTAAGTTTGGTGCAAAACCGCCTTCGTCACCTAAACCAGTGGTAAAGCCAGCATCTTCGATAACTTTTTTTAAAGTGTGGTAGGTGTTGACAATCTTTTCAAAACCATCACGGAAGCTGGTCTTGTTCACCGGAGTAATCATGAATTCTTGAATATCAATGCCATTATCAGCATGTTTGCCACCGTTAATTACATTGTGGAATGTTTGCGGCAATTCTAAGTCGCAGCCGCCTAAGTAGCGGTACAAAGGTTCGTGCAGTGATAAAGCTGCGGCCCGGGCGACTGCCATTGAAACACCTAAAATCGCATTAGCACCTAGCCGTGCCTTGTTAGGCGTGCCGTCTAATTGAATCATCAAATTATCAATAGCGGCTTGGTTGAACGGGCTGCGGTCTTTTAAAGCATCATTAATTTCAGTGTTGATATTTTTAATGGCTTTTAAAACACCCTTGCCGTTTAACCGGTTGCCACCATCGCGCAATTCGACGGCTTCTTTTTCACCAGTAGAAGCACCTGATGGAACTTCGGCTTTGCTGACTGTCCCATCTGACAAATAACAGTTGACTTCAACTGTTGGATTGCCACGAGAGTCGTAAATTTCCCGGCCCTTGACTTCAGTAATGTAAACAGACATTGTAAATACCTCCTAAACAAAAAGAGTGCGACCATGAAAAAGACGCCTACCAAAACCTGTAGGTTTCAGTAGACGTCATTAGATCTCACTCGTTTAATGGTGAACGTCATCACCTGTTCAATTAATACACCTTGAAGATAAACCTAAACAGAAAATCTTGCAAGAAAAAAGTGCAAAAATTTAAATATTTCCTGGGAAATTATTCATCTTCAGCCATCGCACTTGGCCAGCCCACCGCAGATTGGTGACGGTCGAGCTGCATGATTTGCTGCATTTCTTCATCAGTAAGTTTGAAGTCAAAAATATCAAAATTTTGCCGGATATGGTCTGGATTCACTGAACGCGGAATTGTCATAATTTGATTTTGCGTTAAAAACCGTAAAACAATTTGGATCGGCGTCTTTTGATATTTTTTGCTTAATTTAGCAAGCACCGGCTGCTGAGCTAAAGTTCTTGGTCCTTCAATCAGCGGCGACCAAGCCTCATGAACAATATGGTTAGCCGTCAAAAACTGGTGCATTTTAGTTTGCTGTAAGAATAGGTGAGTTTCAATTTGGTCAACGGCTGGAATCGTAGCGAAATTAGTCAGAATTTCTTTTGTTTGGCGAATATTAAAATTGGAAAGGCCAATCTGTTTTAATTTACCAGCTCGCATAGCCTCTTCTAAAGCGCGGTAAGTCCCCAGCGAATCACCCATCGGCCAGTGAATAATCATTAAGTCGAAATAATCTAAGCCTGCAGTTCGCAGTGATTGATCGATGCCTTCACGGGTTGCTTCATAGCCAGTGGTAGCAGCTTTAGTAGTGATGAAAACATTAGCTCTTTGTAAATTGGCTTTGCGGATTGCCGTCCCAACTTCAGCTTCATTATTGTAATATTGCGCAGTATCAATGCTGCGATAGCCAGCACTTAAAGCTGCTGTGACTGCCGCTTCGGTTGCCTGCGGCGGGATTTCATAAGTGCCAAAACCGAGTACTGGCACCTGCTTACCAGTATTTAATGTTAGATAGTCCATGCGTTACACTTCCTTCTTAACATTAATTATAGCCAGAGCGTTATTTGAGCTGAAATACCTGTTTGCTATCAAAAGCTATTGCAAAAAAGCATTCTTTCGCGAATATAAGCATGAATAACTGTAACCGTTTGCTATAATGAGAGGCATAGTATAGAGAAAGATGGAAAGTTAATACTTATGTTTAAATTGCAAACAACTGACATCCTGATCCGAGTGCTGATCTCGACAGTTGCTGCTGGTTTGGTCGGCTATGACCGTGAACAGCACAGTCACCCGGCAGGAATGAGAACGCATATTTTGGTAGCTGTCGGGGCCTGCATTTTAGCCATGACCCAAGTAGCAGCTTGTCAAGAAATCATTAGCTTATCAGTTCATAGTACTAAAGCCGCCTTTGCTGTCCGAGCTGATGTGACACGGCTAATCGCGCAAATTGTCAGCGGGATTGGTTTTTTAGGTGCGGGGACAATTGTTATTACCCGCCGCTTTGTTAGCGGTTTAACCACGGCAGCTTCTTTGTGGACCATTGCTGCGATTGGTTTGACCACAGGCATGGGCTATTATCAAATCGCCTTAATCGGAACGATTATGGTTTTATTTGACCTGTTGGTTTTACACCGGGTAGTGCCTTCCGCACCCATTAGAAAAGTGGAAGTTCGTTTTTACAACGGTCCGAAAACGTCTAAATATTTAGACGAATATTTTAAAAAGACGGCGATTGTGGCTAATCATATGGGATTTCGGTCCAATAATTATTCCTCAGATACGGATAAGCGGATTTATACTAGCCTTTACAAGGTCAAGCTGCCGAAAAATCGGACTTATAGCCAAATTATCACTGATTTAGCTAAAAACAAAGATATCATCCAAATTCACGTTATTTCTATGTAGAACTAGAATTTTTACCTAGCCTTTAAAAATGATTGAGTTATAATAAACTTTTGTGCAAATTTCAACCTTTTTTGCAAAAAAAGTTTACAATAGGTAATGTACTCTTAATGTGCCGTGTAGAGGAGGAATACTGATTGACAAACGAAAAGGCTAGTAGTAAACAAACAAAACAGTATTCACGCGCGAAAGCAGCTTTGACCGAGAACCCTGTTCGCTTGTACTTACAAGCAGCTGGTAAAAGCAAACTGTTAACGGCTGAAGAAGAAGCGGAGTTAGGCAAGCGGATCCAAGAGGGCGATTTAGAAGCCAAGCATGAATTAACCGATGCCAACCTGCGGCTGGTTGTGGCAGTTGCCAAGCACTATGTGCACCGCGGCCTGTCTTTTTTGGATTTGATTCAAGAAGGCAACATTGGCTTGATGCGGGCAGTGAGCAAATTTGATTATACTAAAGGGTTTAAGTTTTCAACTTATGCAACTTGGTGGATTCGGCAGGCTATTACCCGGGCAATAGCTGACCAAGCACGGACGATCAGAATTCCCGTTCACATGATCGAAACGATCAACAAATTGAAACGGATTCGGCAACAGATTACCGAAGACACTGGCCGTGATGCCACTGCTGAGGAAATCGGCGCCGAAATGGATATGGAGCCTAAGGAAATTCGCTATATCTTGCATAAGACTGAGGGCACAATTTCTTTGGATACTCCAATTGGCTATGAAGACGATTCAGAATTGTCAGACTTCATTAAGGATGAAAAGTCGATGGACCCAGAGCGAGCTACCACGGCTGATGCCTTGCGTAGCGAACTTGATGGGGTGCTTGATACTTTGACTGATCGTGAAGAGGTCGTCCTGCGTTTGCGGTTTGGCTTAGGCAATGGGAAACCGATGACTTTGGAAGAAGTTGGCCATATTTTTGGTGTGACCAGAGAGCGGATCAGACAGATCCAATCCAAGGCCTTGCAAAAATTACGGCAACCATCCAGAGCTAAAAAGTTGAAAGACTTTATGGAATCAAGTGAATAAAAATCAAAAAAGCTTCTGCGGAAGCTTTTTTATTTATCCGCAAAACCTGTATAATACTTTTATCATTTTGTTTTAATTTAAGGAGAGGATGAACATGAAAAATCCATTCAAACGGACGCCAGTCCAAACTTTCCTCAAAGCAGATGCTAAATTGGTTAGGAGCTTGCGGGCACGTGATTTGGTTGCCTTGGGCATTGGAGCAGTGATTGGCACAGGAATTTTTATTCTCCCTGGGCATGAGGCTGCTTTGCATGCTGGCCCAGCTGTAGCTATTTCTTTTTTACTTGCAGCTTTGGTTTCAGGCATTGTTGGCATGGCTTATGCTGAATTTTCTTCAGCAATGCCTGTAGCTGGATCAGCTTATTCTTTTGGTTCAGTCATTTATGGTGAGTTGATTGGCTGGCTGATCGGGTGGGCCCTCCTGCTTGAATATTTCTTGGCAGTATCTGCCGAAGCGACCGGCTTTGCCTCTTATTTCAACGATAATATTTTATCAGCCCTGGGCCTGCATTTGCCTAAATCCTTGCAGGCGGGGCCACTTGAAGGCGGCGTCATCAATTTGTCAGCTTTTGTAGTGGTCTTATTAGTGGCAGTTATTGTTTATCAAGGCGCTAACTTATCAAAGCGGGTCGAAGACTTTTTAGTGATTTTAAAAGTTTTGATCATCTTAGCTTTTATTTTTGTGGGCATTTTTTATATCAAAGCTCAAAATTATGTGCCTTTTTATCCGAAAAAATTTCAAACTCCGCCCTTTGGCTTAGGTGGCATTTCAACGGCGGCAGCCACAGTTTTCTTTGCCTTCATTGGTTTTGATGCCCTGGCGGCGAATTCGGCTGAAACGATTGATCCTGGCAAAAACGTTGTGCGCGGGATCTTAGGAACTGTTTTAGTAGCCGTAGTGTTGTATGTCAGTTTTTCACTAGTTTTAACTGGTATGGTGAATTACCGTCAGCTAGATGTTGATGATCCAGCCGCTTATGCATTAAAATTAATAGGTCTGAACAGTTGGAATAAATTAATCACCATTGGTGCCTTGATCGGCATTTTTACAGCAATGCTGACAATGCTGATGGGCGGCTCGCGTCTGCTGTATGCATTGGGCCGGGATGGCTTGCTGCCAAAAGCAATGGGCAAAGTGGACGCTAAATTCGGGATTCCACAACGTGCAATCTTGATTTCAACCGTGATTGCGGCTGTATTTGCGGGCTTAGTGCCATTAACCAAATTGGCGTCCCTGATTAATGCGGGGACTTTGATTGCCTTTACCTTTATTTCCTTTGGCATTTTGCCTTTGCGCCACCGCCGCGATATTCCAAATGATGGCTTTAAAATGCCGCTATATCCAGTTTTACCAATTATTGCTGGTCTGTTCAGCTTGTACTTCATTATTATGCTGCCTTGGTCGACTAAATTAATGGTCGGCGGCTGGCTGCTGTTTGGTTTGCTAATCTATTTTGTTTACGGGCAATACCATTCACACCTGCAGCAATAATTAAACAGGAAGGGGGGCTTGTTTGCGCTACCAACAGCTAATTTTTGATGTTGATGACACTTTGATTGATTTTGAAAAAACTGAAAAATACGTGCTTAAGCATTTATTTGCTGACGAGCACTGGCCGTTAACTCCAGAAACAGAGCGCGACTATCACGATTATAATCAGTCGCTTTGGCGCAAATTGGAAAAACAGGAAATCACCCTCCACGAACTAATGAACTTGCGGTTTGCTCACTTTGCCAGGCGCGAGTGGGGCATTATCATTGATAACCGCGAAGCCAATTACCTATTTCATTATTATTGGGGACAAACGCATGAATTAATGCCAGGGGTGCGCGACTTGCTAGAAACAGCCAAGCACCTTGGCTACCAACTTGCGGTTTTATCAAATGGCAATCAGGCTGAGCAGGTCAAGCGATTGACAGAAGCAGGAATCATTCACTATTTTGATCCGATAGTCACTTCCGAAATTGCTGGTGAACAAAAACCTAATCCGCAAACTTTCGATTATTTTTTTAAACTCGCTAAGTTCCCGCCGCAATCCAGTCTCATGATTGGTGACGGTTTGCCATCAGATATTCTGGGCGCGCAAAATTACGGCATTGATTCAGTTTGGTACAATTATCGTCGCCTCCGCGGACAAACCGGGGTTAAACCAACTTATACTGTGAAAAATTATGCGGTCCTGAAGCAGCTATTGAAGCGGTGGACCCATAAGGCACCGCTGATTAAGCGCTAGGACTAGAAAAGAAGGGCGAAAATGCTATTAATTTCTTGGAATATTGATTCATTAAATGCGGCTTTGACAGGTACATCTGCCCGGGCTACTGAGACGCGAGCAGTCCTGCGAAAATTAGCTGACATGCAGCCAGACGTGTTGGCAATTCAAGAAACCAAATTGCGAGCAACTGGTCCGACTAAAAAGCACCAGCAATTGCTAGCTGAAATTTTCCCTGACTATGAGTATGTCTGGCGTTCATCAGAAGAACCAGCTCGTAAAGGTTACGCTGGCACGATGTTTTTGTATAAATCAGGCCTTGCGCCAGCGGTTACACGGCCAAAAATTTCAGCACCTGAGCCAATGGACGAAGAAGGCCGCATTATCACTTTGGAACTGCCAGAAGTTTATATTTCGCAAGTTTATACCCCTAATTCAGGAGCAGAATTGCGGCGTTTAGACGGGCGGCAGGCATGGGATCATGCATATTGCCAATATTTGCAGCAGCTTGATCAAACTAAGCCTGTGATTGTTTCTGGTGATTTTAACGCAGCTTACCGCGAGATTGATCTGGCCCATCCTGCCAACAACCATCACTCAGCTGGCTTTACCGATGAAGAACGGGCCGATTTTGGTCAATTGCTGCAGGCCGGCTTTACGGATACTTTCCGCCATGTTCATGGGGATGTGACTGGTGCCTATTCTTGGTGGGCACAGCGGGTGCGTTCCGCGAAGGCTAACAATTCAGGCTGGCGGATTGACTACTACTTGGTGTCGAATCGGTTGGCTGATAAAGTTATCCGGTCAGAAATGGTGGATACCGGCGAGCGGCGCGATCACTGCCCAATTTTGTTAGAAATTGATCTTTAATAAACAACAAAGCGAGGAAAGTTAATTTCCTCGTTTTTTCATGCATAAAAAACCCCCGCCAATGAGCGGAGTTTTCGGTTAGCAAAAGCTATTTATTTTTTTGATAAGTAGTTAGCCATTAAGTCAGCTACTTCAGCATCGCTTAAAGCAGTGTAAATTGAGAAGGTTTGGCCTTTATCGGTTTGCAGGGTCATGTTGATCCGGTGCAATTCACCTTCAGCTTGTCCATTGACTGCAACCAAGTCGATTAATTCATAAGCGATAGAATTTGGATCAGATGAGAAGAAGATGCGTTTCTTGTTTGGTTCGACTTCTTCGACATAGAAGTAGAAGTGGGCCGGCATTTCTTTTGAATGCAGCTTCAAGTCGTTCATATCATCTTCGTTAAGTTCAATGTAGTGGCATTTAGTTGTAACGTGGCCGCCAACTTTGTGGAAAATTTCTAGGAATTTTTCCGTAGCTGCCGGCTCGACATCGCCAAAGTCTTGGCTGCCTTCATTTAGCAGGGTCAGCAAGGTCACATGCTGCTTATTTTCATAGAAAATAGTAAAGTTAGTTGCCCCGCCAGGAATTGGTTCTTTGCCGTCATGGTAAAGGTTGTAAAACAGCTGGCCTTGGTTGTCGAGCGCTAAGTGATTAGTGTGGTTAGCATTATACATTTCCGCAATAATCATGTCCTTGTCTTCGTGGCTTTGCACTTCGGCTTTTTTAGCAGCATCTTTTTTCTTATCAACTTGTGCCTTAATCACATAGACAATGACAACAATAATGACGATTAAAAGCAGGATCCACCTCATGGTCCTCATCCTCCAATAAAATTTTTATTTTATTTTAATGTATAACTTTAATGCCCTATTTGACAATAGTTTTGGCTTAAAAAATTAATAAATTTTAAATTTTTACCAAAAAAGCCCCAGTTAAACTGGAGCTAAGCCGTCTTAATTCTCTACGTAGGCAATTGTTACGTGAATATCAGGGTGTTCTGCTGAAACAGTCAGCGGAGCAACTTTTTTATCAGCGTGGTAACCTGCAATTTTTGGCGCCGTGTAGGCTGGCAGGTCTTGCTTAGCAGGTTTCCATTCGCCATAGCTAGTCCGTTCATGGGCGTGGTTGGTTAAAAGGCTGCGGCTGAAAGTTGCAGTTTGTACTTCTTGATCTTCGCTGCCATCGGGGCCAACGATTTTAATGATCCGGTGAACAGTTTTATTTTCTGTCCCGGTTGTCAGCAGGTGACGAACTTCGATCAGCAGGTCATTATTGCCTGATTCGTGGAAAGTATAAGTGTCAGGGATGACCTCAGTTGAAGCGACTTCCCAGTCAGTTGGCAGCTGCAGGTGGACTGGGACAGTTTGTCCAGCTTTACCGCTGATGATGTTGGTCAATACGGTTTTACCGTGTTCATCTTGTAAAATAATCTTGGCATGTTTCAAATCTGCTTGGTCATCCAAGACAGTTTCTTTAGCTGATTTTTTTAGTTTGGCCTTGGCTTGTTTTTCTGCTCGCAGCAAAAGGGCTGAACCACCAGTCAATGCTGCCATGAGTCCGATTGATAAGCGGCGTAAAGTGCTGCCGCGATGTGTTTTTGCCATAAAATGCCAATCCTTTCTTTTCCTAAGTTACTATGATAATTTTACCGAACCGGGCAAAAAAAGTTAAACAAAAAAGCACCGTCAAACGACGATGCTTTTACGATGGGTGGTCAGGGGATCGAACCCTGGACCCACGGATTAAGAGTCCGTTGCTCTGCCAGCTGAGCTAACCACCCAAGTTTTTATTTCTTGCTGATCACGCGATCAACAAATAATATTATGTCACAAAATTTTAGAAATGCAATGCTTTTTGCTGAAAAATTCAAAAAAAAGTATAATACTATTAAATGTAAAGGAGGCAGTACACTCATGCCACAGAAAATTTTAGTCGTGGATGATGAAAAGCCAATTTCTGATATTATCAAATTTAATCTGAATAAAGAAGGCTTTGATGTCGAGAAGGCTTATGATGGCGAGGAAGCCATTGAAAAGGTTGAAGAATACAATCCGGATCTGATGATCCTGGATTTAATGCTTCCTAAAAAAGATGGGTTGGAAGTAGCTCGTGAAGTTCGTAAAACCCATGATTTGCCGATTATTATGGTTACTGCAAAAGATACTGAAATCGACAAAGTGCTTGGTTTGGAAATGGGCGCTGATGATTACGTAACTAAGCCATTTTCTAACCGTGAACTCGTTTCCCGAGTCAAGGCTAATTTGCGGCGCAGCAATTTGAATGAACAAGCTAGTGCCGAAAGTGCCAGCAAGGATATTAAGCTGGGCAATTTGACGATTATGCCAGATGCATATTTAGTTGAAAAAGATGATCAAAAGATCGAGTTGACCCACCGTGAATTTGAGCTCCTGCACTACTTAGCCCAGCACATTGGTCAAGTTATGACCCGGGAGCATTTGCTGCAAACCGTTTGGGGCTACGATTATTTCGGCGATGTCCGGACTGTTGACGTGACCGTGCGGCGTTTGCGTGAAAAAATCGAAGATGACCCAAGCAAGCCAACAATTTTGATTACCCGGCGCGGGGTTGGTTATTTTGTCAAAAGTCCGAGTGACGATTAATTAAGAAAGATCAAGCCACTGTTTATGAGTGGCTTATTTTGTGCAGACAATGAAACGTGCAATTAAAAGATTTTTTACTTCAATTAATACCAAAATTGCTCTCATTATGATTTTGCTGCTACTAGCCACCATTGAAATTATTGGGGCTTATTTCGTGCGGCAGCTGGAACAAGATTCGATTGCCAATTTTCAATCTTCAATTCAGATTCCATCACTAGTGACCAATCAGATTTCTACCCGGTTAACAAGTGGGAAAAAGTCAGCTGATCACAGCTTGAACCAGATTGTGTCTAATTACAGCAACACGGCAATTAGCGACTTAATGGTTATTGACAGTAAAGACACGATTCGGGCAGTTTCTAATTTGAATGAACAAAGCCGCATTGGGCAAAAATCAACCAGTACCGCTGTAAAGCAGGCGATTTCAACCGGCCGGCAAAGTTCGCGAATTGTTAATGAAAATGGCAGCACTTTTATGGTGCAGATTACGCCGATTAATGCTTCCAATGGGACCAATGCTACTGTTGGGGCCATTTATGTGCGGGCCTCGATGCAAAGCGTGTTTGATAACATCCGCAATGTGTCGGTCATGTTTTTCACGGCGTCGATCGCCGCTTCGGTGTTAAGCGGAATTTTAGCACTGATTATTTCCAGGGCAATTACCCGGCCGATTGAAGAAATGCGAAAGCAGGCCCTTGAAATCGCAGAAGGTGACTATTCTCGCCGCGTGCATGTTTACTCACACGATGAGCTGGGGCAACTGGCAGAAGCTTTTAACAACTTATCAGTTAAAATCGAACAAACCCAGGAAGCTACCGAAAGTGAACGGCGCCGGCTCGACAGTATTTTGTCGCACATGACTGACGGGGTAATTGGGACTGACCGGCACGGCAATGTCACGATTATCAACCAAACCGCGCTCGACTTTTTGCATTTAACGGCTAAAGAGGCGCAAAAACAGCCAATTACAAAGCTCTTAGGGATTGAAGATGTCAGCCTGCAAGATTTAATGAGCGAGCAGACTGAACGCATTATTACCATTAATCCTGAAAGCAGCGATGAATTGATCCTGCACGTGAACTTATCTTTGATTCAGCGGGTGACTGGCTTTGTGTCCGGAGCTGTGTGCGTGCTTCACGATGTGACTGAACAACAGAAAAATGAAAATGAGCAGCGGCAGTTTGTTTCAAACGTTTCGCATGAGTTGCGGACGCCGTTAACTTCGCTGCGGGCTTATATTGAAGCCTTAAATGACGGTGCTTGGAAAGATCCCGATGTTGCCCCGCACTTTTTGGAAGTTACGCAAAAAGAAACTGAACGGATGATCCGGATGATCAATGACTTGCTGAGCCTGTCGCGAATGGACCGCGGCGTCGCCAAAATGGACGTTGAATGGGTTAATCTGAATGATTTCTTTACTCATATCTTGAACCGGTTTGACATGATGATTAAAGCCGAAGCCAAGGATGAGAGTAAGCAGCATAAGAAGTATCGGATTAAGCGTGAGCTAACCAAACAAGATATTTGGGTGGAAATTGATACCGATAAAATGCAGCAAGTGATCGATAATATTATGAACAATGCCATCAAGTACTCACCTGATGGCGGGGTGATCACCGCGCGGCTGACGCATACGCAAAAATATGTGATTATCAGTATTTCTGACCAAGGTTTGGGAATTCCGCGGCAAGATTTGACCAAAATTTTTGACCGTTTCTACCGGGTTGATAAAGCTCGGTCTCGTGAACAAGGCGGGACTGGTTTGGGGCTAGCTATTTCTAAAGAAATTGTTGAAGCCCACCACGGCAAGATTTGGGCCGATAGTGCTGAGGGTAAAGGGTCCACCTTCTATATTTCGCTGCCATATGAACCAATGGTTGAAGAAGGAGATGAATGGGATGAAGTTTAAGCGCACGCTGACAGCTACCGTCATGGGCATTGCTTTAGTTGCTCTGGTCGTTTTATCGCTGGTCCTTTCGATTTTTATTTGGACTAACGATGAGCGCTTTACTCAGTTGAGCCCAGATTCGGATTCTTCTTCGTCTTATCATCGTACAGTTAAGGGTTTGCATAATTTGTTCATGCCTACCCAAGTCTTTGCGTACCGTGATGGTCATTTTTACCAAGTCAATGATACTAAAAGCAATTTGCCGTTGGAATTTTCCAAAGAATATGCAAAACGGGATACCGGTTCACCGATTTTAGTTTCAAGTACGAAAACAGCTTATGAAAAAAAGCTCCACAAGACAAACTATGTGCAGTTAACTTTCCCTGATCAAGTCAGTTTCGGCGCCATTGACAACCATTTTAAGCGTAATAAAACACGAGAGTTTAACCGTATTTTTGTGGATCATCATCGTATTTATGCGGGCAATGACCGCAACTATGCTTTATATCGTTTGCCAGACCAAAAGCAGCATTTTAAAAAACTGCGCAAATTGGTTAAACAGGCTAAACAAGTCGTGCCAGTTCATCTTCGCCGGCTTAATCACTATTATTTGGTAGTTCATCAGCGCAGCCACTCACTGCATGTTTACAGCTATTTAATCAACCAACAATCGGATTCATACTTTAGTTCCCGCCTGCTAGGAACGTCATCGGTTGCTCGGCATAGCCACAATGGCACTACCACCTATAATTTAAATGGCGGTGTTTATCAACGGCTATCAGTGACTCAGGCCACGCACAACTACCACTATTTCAATTACTATGAAGGTCGCAAAGTAAAAAAGACTTACCGTCAGCTGACTGATAGCGTCTATTTTGTTAACCAGGTTGGTCTAATGAATCAAGATTTGCGCTTCTTTGAAAAAGATGGCAGCCGCGTTTGTTATCAAAACTTTATTGAAGGCGTGCCAGTCTTTGTACAGAACCGGTATGAAGCGCAAATTGCAGTTGATTACAGTAGCCATGGTCTGAACGTGTACTTTAACAGCACGGATTTGCAGATTCCAATTCCGGTAGCAGGTCAAATGCAGACTTTGCCGGCAACTCAGACAATTTTGGATCAATTGCAAGGCGCTGGGGTTAATCTGCACCACCTGCAGGGATTGACGATTGGCTATAGCATCAATCAAGACAGTAGTCATGAAAAATTAGTCAACTTGGTGCCTGCATATTATGCAAAAATTAATCATCATTGGCAGCCGGTCAGCGAGTTGCTGACGTTGCGGCAGCAGAACCAAATCGAGGCGCAATAGCATGGATTTTAAACGCATTGAAGCTATTTTGCTGGTGGTTTTCCTCGGCATTAACATCTTTTTAGGCTTTGAAATTTTGCACACCCCGATCCAGTTGTCTGATCCAGCTCAAAAAAGTTGGACGAGCTTGTATCGGGAAATGGCAACGGATAATATTGTGCTGCCTAAAAAACTCTCTGACCAACCTCAGGATGGGTATTATTTAGCAGCTAAGCAAAAAGATCAGTTGAATCAAGTGAATGTTCATGGCACTCGCTCTTATTCAACAAGCGATAAAATTTTGACAGTGACTTTGACGAAGCCAGTAAAACTTAGTAAGCATGCTGCTAAAGCTTTGCAACAAGTGAAAAAGTTTGTCCGTGATCCAGCTAATGTGGCGTATGGCAAACACTATTTATACGATAGTGTGGCTTCTAATGAAAATACCTATGTTTTTGTACAAAATTCAGATTATGGACCGCTGTATTTTAATGGTGCAAAACTAGAAATTACCGTCAGCCGGAACAGTATTATCAGTTACCGGCAGTCATATTTGAGCAGCGTGACAGCTGTGCGTGAAAAGCAAGCCACCATTGGCGCCCGCCATGCGGTGAAATCGTTATATACATTGAGCGAATTGCCTAATAATACTAAAGTTAAAGCCGTTAAATTAGGCTACGGCCATTTGACTAATGTCCGCGGCAATATCATTTTCTTGCCGGTCTGGCGGATTGATTTGGTCAGCCGGGCAACAGGTGGGACTAGTGTTAAGCAAATTAACGCCTTTACTGGGGCGCTCCTGCCAACTAGCAATTAAAGAAGGGATGAGGGGATGCAGGTCGCAGTTTTAGCGAGCGGTTCGACTGGTAATGTCAGTCTGCTGCAAACAAAACAGCACAAAATTTTGATGGATGCCGGTTTATCTGGTAAAAAAACTAAACAGCTGCTGCAAGCTGTTGGTGTGGACATTGATGAAATTGACCTCGCCTTTTTGAGCCATGATCATACTGACCACAGCGGCGGTTTGGGCGTCTTGTTGCGCCGTTACCCGCGAATTTCTGCCTTTGCTAATGCTGGTACTTGGCAGTATTTGCTCGATACCGATAAAATTGGCCGTTTGCCAGTCCAGCAGTTGAATACGATCGAACCAGGGCAAACAAAAACTTTAGGTGATTTGGACGTGACTGCCTTTGCAACTAGTCATGATGCAGCTCAACCGCAATATTATGTTTTTAGCAGCGGCGGCCAGCGGATGGCTTTTTTAACCGATACTGGTTATGTTTCAGCGCAAGTTGAAGACACGATTCAAGATTGTGATGCTTATTTGATGGAATTTAACTATGATACGCAAATGCTGCGCCATGGCCCTTATTCATGGTCGCTAAAGCAGCGAATTTTGTCGGATGTGGGGCATTTGTCTAACAAAGAAGCTGGCACTGCCTTAGCCGATGTTATTACTAAACGGACTAAGCACGTATTTTTAGCCCACCGCAGTCAGCACAACAACACTCAGCAGTTGGCCCATCAAGTAGCTAAAGATTTGCTTATCCAGCAGGATGCTGATTTTGCCTCAGATTTGCGGTTGATTGACACTGAACCAGAACAACCGACTGGGTTAATTACAATTTAAAAAGCAAAATTCATACTTTTTTCAAGTTTGTTTTATATAATAACAATTAATAATGATCAGTGAGGGATGCAAATGACTACTGAACAAAAACCAAAACAAACGCAAAAAAAACAAAGTATTTTAGTTAAAGCTGGCGTGATAGGCGTTGTCGCCGGTCTGCTCGGTGGTGGGATCGCTTATGCAGGGTTAAGCCGTGTGGATAACAATCAGGCAAGCACCCCGCAAGCAACGATTACGCAATCAAGCAGCTCTAGTTCCAGCAAATCTTCAGCGAATAGTGGGCAAATGACGCCTGCTTTCAAAAAAGTTAAGAATGCTGTCGTGTCAGTTGTTAACTTGCAGCGGGCTAAGTCACAATCATCTGAAGATGACTTGTGGAGCCTGTTTGGCGGTGATGGCGGCAGTAGCAGCAATAGCAAGAGTTCATCAAGCAAGCTGGAAACTTATAGTGAAGGCTCTGGCGTGATTTATATGACTAGTGGCGGCAAGGGCTACATTGTAACTAATAATCACGTGGTTTCAGGCAGTGATAAGTTGCAAGTTATTTTGAGTTCTGGCAAAAAAGTTACTGCTAAATTAGTCGGGACTGACTCGGTGACTGACCTAGCCGTGTTAACAATTGACAGTAAGTACGTTACTCAAACCGCGCAATTTGGCAGTTCTAAGAATTTGCAGCCAGGCGATCCAGTGATCGCGGTTGGTTCACCAATGGGTAGTGAATATGCAACTTCTGTGACGCAAGGGATTATTTCTGCTTCACGGCGGACCATTACCACCAGCACTTCTGGCAGTCAGGCCACCGTTATCCAGACTGACGCTGCGATTAACCCAGGTAACTCTGGTGGCCCATTAGTTGATCAAAACGGCAAGGTGGTCGGCATCAATTCAATGAAACTGTCACAATCAAGCGACGGGACGTCAGTTGAAGGGATGGGCTTCGCGATCCCAAGTGATGAAGTAGTTGTGATTATCAACCAGTTAGTTAAAAATGGTAAAATCACCCGCCCACAATTAGGAATTAAAGTGGCTGATATTAACCAGCTGACTTCCTACGGACGCAAGAAATTATCAATTCCTGATTCAGTTAAATCTGGCGTTTATGTGGCCAGCGTTACTCGCGGATCAAGTGCAGCTAGTGCCGGTGTCCACAAGGGCGACATTATCGTGAAGGCTGATAATAAGCAGGTTGACGATGTGGCTACCTTGCATACGATCCTGTACTCTCACAAGCTGGGCGATACGATTAGCTTGCAAATTGTGCGTGATGGCCATAAGACTAACTTATCAGTAAACTTGCGCAAGTAAGAAAAGTTTACTATTTAATAATTAACAGACGATTGCTCAGCAGTCGTCTGTTTTTTATTAATAAAAATAATGTGAAACATGTTCCTGTTCGGAAATGACATTTGTCAAAACTTGTCAACTTAAGCACTACTTGTGTAAAAATGTGGATAAAACTGTGGATTGTGGATAAATTGGCGAATTCTGTCGAAGACTAGTGTGGAAAATACGTTAATTTGTGTCAAAAACATCATAAAAATTGTTGCTTTGAACAAGTGTTCAGCGCGATATATCAGCATTTGGCAAGGATTATCTGTAATTAACAAAGATTTACACCGACTGTGGTTAAATTCACTGGAAAAATTTTTTCAAAAAAATTTGCCACCACAATTTATGGGGCAGAACAAAAATTTGCCACTAAATATTCGATTTGCTTATACACACATGTGGATAAGCCATGTGGAATCAATGTAAATTCTGGTGGTAAAATAGAAATTATGAAAATTAAGATTGTATGTGTTGGAAAACTGAAAGAACGCTATTGGCGAGAAGCGATTGCAGAGTACAGCAAACGGCTGACCCGCTTTGCGAAGGTAGAAATTGTCCAAGTTCCAGATGAAAAAGCCCCGGAAACTTTAAGCCCGGCGCAAATGAACCAGGTTAAAGCTACCGAGGGCGAGCGAATTTTAAGCAAGATTAAGGATAATGAGTATGTATTTGTCACCGCCATTAAGGGCAAAGAACGTACTAGCGAAGAGTTTGCGCAAAAAATTGCGGACCTGACAACTTATGGGCATTCAAATTTGACTTTTGTTATTGGCGGCTCGCTTGGCACTAGTCCAGCTGTTAACCAGCGCGGCGATGATTTGCTGAGTTTTGGCAAATTTACGATGCCGCACCAGTTGATGCGGCTAGTCCTGATTGAACAGATTTATCGGGCTTTCATGATTAATAGCGGCAGTCCATACCACAAGTAAGGAGCAATTATGAATGATGATCCATTAGTTTATGAGTACCGGATTGGCAAACGCAAGCCCTATGACTATGACTTTTCCAATCGGGCCAGCAATACCCCGCAGCCGTGCCCATTTTGCGATGTCCCGCATTTGACTGGCATTTACCGGTGTGAAAAAGATATGATCTGGTTGCACAATAAGTATCCGACCTTGCGTGATACTGAACAGACGATTTTGATCGAATCAAGTGACCACCAGGGAGATATTTCAACTTATACGGTGGAAAGCAACCGCGCTTTGATGAAATTTGCCTTGTCATGTTTTCAAAAAATGAATAATTCTGGCCGCTTTCATAGTGTCGTTTGGTATAAAAATTTTGGCCCGAAGGCCGATGGTTCTTTGCGGCACCCGCATATGCAGCTGGTTGGTTTTTATCAACAAGATGCTTACCGGCAGATTAAGCCAAATAATTTTACGGGTTATGAGGTTGCCAAAAGCGGACCGATTGAGATGAATTTATCCGAGCATCCTGTGCAAGGCTATCAAGAGGTCAATATTATTACGGCTGATAATACGCATTTGTCGGTTTGGGCTGATCTCATTCAAAAAGGAACCCAGTACGTGCGAGCAGTGCTCTCGCATGGCGTGGATTCCTATAATTTGTTTTTCTATCCGTTAAAAGGCGGTGAGGGAACTTGCTGCAAGATTATCCCGCGGTTTTATGCCCCGCCATATTTTGTAGGCTATAAGCTGTCTCAAGTGGACGATGAAGAAACGCTGCACTGGGAAGCTAACCGTTTGCACGGTTTTATCACTAATGGCATTCGGTTTGATTAAGGACAAGTAAATAAAAGCAGGCAAAAGCTGGCGAGGATTAGACTGAATTCTTGCCAGTCTTTTTTAGTTAGTGATACCGAAGCGATCACGCTGCGCGGCTGATCTTCGATAAAGGCGGCTGCTTGCAGTCCCTGGGTTAAGTTTTCAGCAGCGCTAATAGCTGTTACACAAGCCTTGAAATATAGGCGCGGCGACCACCATGATAAAAATTCGCCGCGCATGTCGCCAGCAGCGCGAATTACCTTCACGGCTCGCTGCATTTGCGGAAATAAATTAAGACCAGCTAAGATCCCATAAGCATATTTACTTGGCAAGTGGAAATTTTGTTCAAGCGATCTGACCAAAGTTGTGGGTGACAAATGAACACCAACGCAGGTACCAGCAATAACGAAAACATAAATCCGTGTAGTTAAAATTAACGCATATTGCAAACTGGTATGAGTTTTGCCCCAGTAAATAGCTGAAAAAATAGCGGCAGCGGCTGGCAGCGGCAAAAAGATAAGTAGGAGCCAGCGCCGCCAAGTTAACTTTTTAAAAAGCAGATATAAACAGCCACCAATGATGACTGCTAAGTTAGCAGTCAGGCTGGCGTTGATTGAAGCTAAAAAGGCAATGAGGATTGCCAGCAGTAGTTTAACGCCTGGATTCATGCTAGACCCTCCTGAAACGATAAACTCTGGTTAGCCAGTCGCAAATGATAGCGGCAGAGCTGGTTTAAACCGGATTGGTGGCTAACAATGATTTGCGTTTGTGCAAAATTTTGCTGCGACCAAGCTAACCACTTAGCAGCTTGTTTAGTCATAGCCTGGTCAAGACCAGCCAGTGGTTCATCAAGTAGAAGAACTGGCCGGCCCATGATGAGCATGACGAGCAACTGGACGAGTTTTTGCTGGCCGCCTGACAAGAGGTAAGGCGAATGCTGCAAATATTTTTCCAGGTTAAAATCAACCAGCATCTGCTGAATAACGTCTGATTTGCAGCGGCCATGCTGCTGGCTAAGCTGCAGTTCTTCAGCGACTGAGACTGTTAGAAATTGATCGCTGGCCGTTTGAAAAACTTGCCCAACTTCACTAAAAAAGCGCCGCCGCGGCCACTTGCTAAGGTCACGGCCTTGATATAAGCAGTGTCCTTGGTAGGGTAGCAGTTTGCTGAATACCTGCAGGAGCGAGCTTTTTCCGCTGCCGTTACTACCCGTCAGCAGGATACTGTTCCCACTAGGGATGTTTAAGGCAATTTGCTGCAGCAATTGTGTCTGTCCGCGCTGCAGGGAAAAGTTTTTTAAAGCAAAAGCTGCTGCTTCAGTGTTAGCTGGCAAAGCGAACTTTTGCTGCTTAGGTTGAGCAGCTTGGTATAAAGCATCTTTTTCAGTAGCAGTTAATTCAGTTATTTTCCCTGTTTGCAAACGAAAAATATGCTGGCAAAGCTGCTCATAGCCTGATAAGTCATGGTCAATAATTAAAATTGTTTTGCCGGCTTGCTGGAGCCGGTGGAGCAAATCCAGCATAAATTGCCGGTTTTGTGGGTCGACACTAGCAAACGGTTCATCGAGCAGTAAAATATCGCGTTCTAGCAGCAGAGCGGCTGCCAGCGCTACCCGCTGCAATTGCCCGCCGGATAAAGTTGTCAGCGGCTGCCGCCACAAGTCCGTAATCTTTAACTGCCGGCTGACTACTTTGATTTTTTGCCACGCAGCTTCTGCTGTTAGCTGCCGGTTTTCCATAATAAAAATAAATTGATCCAGCGGTGTCGCCATTGCAAATTGCTGGCGCGGATCTTGGAACATAAAACCGGCCAGTTCTGGACTAACTTGCCCGGCTTGTGGTTTAAGCAATTTGGCTAGCAGCATCAGTAAAGTTGATTTCCCGCTGCCAGTGTCGCCAACTAGCAAACTTAGTTCATGATCAGGGATGGTAAAATCACAGCCAGTTAATACTTGTTCTTGCTGATAGGACATCACCAGGTTATGCGCGCTAATCGTGGTCATGGCCGAACCTGTTGGCTTTTAGCAACCAATTGGGCGATGGCTTTGACTAAGATACCTGAGAAGATAAATAAAGAAAGCCAGCGTACGCAGAAATAGAGTGCAATTAAAGCTGGTGCAAAGTGGCTATAACCATTTTTGACCAGGTCGTAGGCAAACGTAACTAGGGCAGTCATTGTAGTTGTGCTAATTAAGGTCAGCCAATCATAACGCCGGTAGCGGCATAGGGCAAAGCCAAGCTCAACGCCTAGGCCTTGTGTCAGTCCTGATAATAAATTGGCCACGCCCCATTGTCCGCCAATTGCTAATTCAACCGCCGCACCCAAAAACTCTGCTAAAAATCCTGCTCCAGGTTTGCGGATGATTAAGCCGGCCAGCGGGCCCGCCATGCACCAAATGCCCAGCATAATATCATTAGCCAGTGGTCCTAATTTAAACGGCGTAAGGGCAATTGTGAGCCCATCATAGATGAAATCCGTTCCTAGATAAATCAGTCCGAAAATAATTGAGATCAATGTTAAAAAAATAATGTCTTTTACGTGCAGTTTTTGCATGCTAAATCCTTCCTGTTAAAAACAGGGTACAAAAAAACTAGTCGCCAAAAAGGGCGACTAGTTTGTCAATTCAAAGCTTATCCCTTCGCTGGCGCTAACCAGAGCAGGTTCAACGGGTATAATCTCAGCCTTGCAGCACCCCAAATGTCATTCTCATTGTAAATGATTTAATCGGAAAAGCAAAGCCAGCGGCTGCCCGCAAGCTGTATAATATATGCAACAGAGGAAGAATGAGGTGATTTGAATGGTGGTATTTTCACTGCACTCGTACCTGACTAGCTTGCTGTCAGGTCGCAGTTTTGAGGGTAATGAACTCTACCTGAAACCAGGGCGACCGGGGTTTCATTTTTTTAGTTTATATCTGGAAAGTCAGACACCAGAAGTACATGAATATGACTTAAGCACTAACGAAATTTGGTTGATTTTAGCGGGTAAGGCGACTGTGCGTGTCCGCGGGAAAAAGCTCAAAATTAAACCAGGCAATGCCTTGTTTTTGCCAAAAGATGAGCAAATTGGTGCAGCAATGGGTAAAGAAGCGCTGCTGGTGAAAATGAAATTTTCACCTGAAATGCAGCTGCAAGCTTTATTGCCGCCAGTAGAACTTGACCAAGAAGAAAGTCAGATTGCAGATCAGCTTAATCAAAAAATTGATGATGAAGGCTGTTTATGGCTTAAAAATAAATTAGCCATGCGGCCAGCCCAGCTGTTAGAAGATACGGTCAATTCTTATTTCAACAAGGATATGTTTGCAGCTCCGCTGGCTAATGCACAATTAGCGTCAGCTTTGGTTTATTCGATTCAAGCTCAGCGTTACACCATGGCTGGTGATGTGAACCAAGTTGTTTTTGAGGGCAGCACGCTTGATGGCTTCATTGATGCTCACTATATGGATGTAACTTTGAAGCAGGCAGCTGACTATTTCGGCTTTAACGAAAATTACTTCTCCACTTTAGTGAAAAATAAAACTGGCAAGTCCTTCGTGGACCATGTCAACGAACGCCGGATGATTGAGGCTAAGCGGCTACTTGCTCAACCTGATATGTCGCTTAAAGAGGTCATTCACACGATTGGCTATACCAGTAAGTCATTTTTCTATAAAAAATTTAGTGAATATTATGGCACCACGCCCGCTGCTATGCGGCAGCAACTGTTTAAAGATGCCAATATCAATTTACACTGATTAAACTTTTAATATGAACCAGCCAATGGCTGTCATAGCAACTAGGCCGATCAATTGCCAGGCTTGCCAGCGGCGATAAAATTTACCATAAGAAATCGATCCGTGTTGGTGGAAGGTTTTTAAAACCAGCATGTTAGCCATGGAACCGATCGGTGAACCAAAACCGCCGATATTTGAACCAAGTAGGAGGGCTTTGGCATAAGTGGCGAATTTGCCGACTAAGATAGTGGCTGGCACATTGCTCATCACTTGACTGGAAATAATCGCAGCCAGGTAAGTTGAGCTCTCAGAGAAGACAGTTTTGTCAATTAAAGCTACTACGGCTGGAATTTGCTGAATGTCGCTGACGAACACGAAAAAACTGCCGAAAGTTAGCAATAAACTATAATCGATTTTTTTCATAATGGTGGGGTCGATCAGCAAAGCCAAAATGACTGCTGCAATCGTGGTTAAGGCCACGGGTACCACGCGAAAGACGCCGAAGAAAAAGAAAATAAACACAGCAATCGCAAAACCAGTCGGCTGCCAATCAATTTTTAAATTGTGGGGTGGTGTGACTGGAATTTTTTTCTGCGGAATAAACAGAATTAGGACAAATAAAAAAAGCAGGGCTGCAATGAAAAAAGGAAAAGTCCACTTCAAAAAAACTAATGGACTAATGTTGTAATGGCTGACAACAAAAATATTGTGCGGATTGCCCCAAGGAGTACAGCTCGCCCCAATATTTGCGCCCATTCCGATTAAAGTGACAGGCAAAATTTGCGGTAATTTATATTTTTTGGCAATTTGCAAGTAAAGCGGGATTAGCGTCAGGATCGTAATGTCATTAGTCAAAAACATGCCGGCAACAACCGCTAGCAGACTAAAAAAGACACTAAGTTTGCGAGTATTGTCGGCGATGCTAGTTAACTTATAAGTCAGAACATCTAGCACGTGCAAGTAGGAAAATATTTGGATTAGCGTCAGCATGGTTGCAATGGACAACAGGGTATGCCAATTGATATCAGCTAGGCGGGGGCGTGCGAAGAAAAGGCTGATAAAGGTGACAACTAAGGCGATTTGTAGGATCCTGTCTTGGAAAGTTTTCTTTAAAAGAGTCATTGATTTCTCCTGGCTATCTGCAGAACTAACATTTTTTATTTTACGGTAAATATCGAACATTAACAAATCCTACGCATGGAAAGAAAATAGCGCTTAAAATTGCCGCAAAAAGTGCTATAATTACTAGGTGATTTTCGAAAATCTGAAAGGAAGTATTATTTTTATGCGTAAAGGTGAAAACTACAACACTGGTGTTACACCACACTTAAGACCAAAGAACAAAAAGAATGGCAAGAAGCGGGTTGCGCACGTTAATGCAGTCGTTAAATTTTTAAACCAGGCTGCTAAGGACGAAAAGTAATTCGACCCCTTAACCAGTGAGTCATGGCTTTGCCATGGCTCTTTTTATTTACGTACGAAAAAGAGGACGAAAAATGAAGTTCAAATGCCCAGCGTGCGGTTTGCGGATGAATGCACTGCATTTTAAGCAGGCCGGTTTAGTTAACGATCAACTGACGTCGATCTGTGATCTCTGCCTGGAGCGCGGACTGAGCGTTGACGATTATGGCAATACTGCCATCGAGGTCTTTGCTGGTTCCTTGCTTTATCAATTTGCTGGTGGCAAAGAAGATGGGAAGCGTGTTTTGAAAGTTTCACGTGAAACCACTCGTGCCTTTGAAGGCCTGCTGCAGGATTATGACGGCAGCAGATTGGCACGGCAGCAGATTGACCGAACTGCTTTTAATAAAGCGGTGATTGATAGCGAGGATGGCAAGCTGCCAGTGCCTGAAATGGGTGCTGATTTTGCCGATAATTTAGCGAAATTAGGGTTAAAAATTAATTTTCAACTGAACGACGTTGATTTTGTGGACCGTGAACGAATCCGGACTAAATATAATTATCGCTGTCAGTATTGCGGGCGGCGCGGCCACAGCGTGGATCACATGCATCCGGTTTCTTTATCACATGACAATGATTTAGAAAACTTAACTTTGGCATGCAGCGAATGCAATCGGATTAAGTCCAACATGCCATATTATTTGTTTATCCGCCTCAATAGACGTTTGGGACAAGTGAATGATCAGCTGGTGCGGTATGAAGATAGCTTGGAAACGCTCAAGGGGGAATTTAAGCGGCGGCGCAAGCAATTAACTGCTGAAGTTCGACGCTCGCAAACTTATCGGTCACCTAAGTTGACAGAGATGCGGCAGCATAATAAACAATTGCAGGATGCAATTGATAGTTTGCAAAGCGATTATGATCATGTACGGGCTTTGCGTAAAAGCTATTTTGAAACTGGCTGGAAATTAGATCAGATTTCGCACCGGACTGATATAATTTAATTAGTTTTTAATATTTTGCTAGTTTTTTGGCAAAAATTTCGTTAAAATCTTTACAACTTATCAGTTGAGGGGGAATTTTTGTGATGCAAACAGATAATCCAAAAATGAAAGTCAGGGACTATTTGGTCATTGCTTCCATGATTTTTGCCCTGTTCTTTGGCGCGGGCAACTTAATTTTTCCTCTCCATTTGGGTCAATTAGCAGGCCGCAATTGGCCGCAAGCTGTCATCGGTTTTATCGTGACTGGGGTGGTTTTACCGCTGCTATCGGTGCTGGCAATTGCGATCACCCGCTCACGCAGCTTCTATGAAGTTTGTCTGCCGCTAGGGAGCATATGCGCCACAATTTTTTTGATACTAATTCATGCGACGATCGGTCCTTTATTTGGTACCCCGCGGACGGCGACGGTTTCATTTACAGTCGGAATTGCGCCATTTTTACCGAAAAATATGCAGCAGTTTGGCTTGCTAGCCTTTTCAGCAATTTTCTTTGTGCTGACTTTTTGGGTGGCTTATAACCAAAGCGATATTTTGTCCAAACTAGGCAAAATTTTAAATCCGGTCTTTTTAATTTTGCTCTTGCTGGTATTCGTTGTGGCCTTTTGCCGGCCGTTGGGTAATCCGGCTAACTTTGCGCCAACTGCTAAAATTTATGCACATAGAGCTCTCACGCAAGGATTTTTGGAAGGGTACAACACGATGGATGCTCTGGCCGGTTTAGCCTTCGGGGTAGCAATCGTGACTGCCATTCGCAGCTTGGGCCAGCGCGGCAATAAACGAATCGCAGTGATTACTGCTAAATCAGGTGCGCTGGCCATGTTATTGGTCGGCCTGATTTATTTGCTGCTGACGATTGTCGGGGCGATGTCGCTAGGGCAGTTCAAGGCTAGTGCCGATGGCGGCGTGGTCTTTTCACAAGTCGTGCAGGCATATGCTGGTATGTGGGGACAGGCTGTTCTAGCCGTTTTAATGACAGTGACCTGTTTAACAACGGCGGTCGGTTTAGTCGCTGCTTTTTCGGAAGATTTCCAAAAACATTTTCCGATTTTGAATTATCACCAGTGGCTAGCGGTTTCTTGTTTTGCTTCATTTTTGACAGCTAATATCGGGCTGGAAAAAATTATTCGCTGGTCCTTGCCAGTGCTGATGTTTATGTATCCGCTTGCGATTGGTCTAATCATCTTGTCAGTCTTTTCGCCATTATTTAAGCGGGACCGGGTAGTTTATCTGGTGACAATGGTGTTTACATTGATGCCAGCAATTTTAGACTTGATTGTGTCAATGCCAGCTGTTGTCAGTCAAAGTGCATTTGGGAAAGCCGTTGCTCAGATACGGTTAACGTATTTACCACTAGCCAATGTTGGGCTATCTTGGGTGATGCCAATGGCAGTTGGATTGGTTATTGGCGTTATCTTGCATTTAATTAGACGGCGGAAAAATTATATTTAGAAAGTAAAAAAGCGTTCCCTAAGGAACGCTTTTTTATTTGCCTAAAAGGCATTTTGTCTAAAGTTATGCAAAAATTTCTGTGTTTTTTCATTCTGGGGATGATCCAGAATTTCTGCTGGTGTGCCTTGCTCAGCAATTACACCGTCCGCAATAAACAAGATGCGGTCAGAAATACTTTTTGCAAAACCAATTTCGTGCGTCACAATCACCATCGTTAGACCGGTCTCCGCCAATTTCTTCATGACTGCTAACACCTCGCCAACCATTTCTGGATCGAGCGCACTCGTTGGTTCATCAAAGAGCAATACTTCTGGATTCATTGAAATTGCCCGGGCAATCGCCACGCGCTGCTGCTGGCCGCCGGATAACTGCTGCGGGGTAGCATTGATAAATGGCGCCATGCCGACTTCTTCTAAGTTGTGCATGGCAATTTGTTTAGCTTCAGCTTTTGAGCGTTTAAGAACTAATTCTTGACCAATCATGCAGTTTTGCAGGACATTTTTATTTTCAAACAGATCAAATTGCTGAAATACCATGCCTACTTTAGCCCGGTAAGCATTGAGGTTATAGCCAGCTGCTAAAATATTCTCGCCGTGAACCTCGATCTCACCACCAGTTGGCTGCTCTAATAAATTGATGCAGCGCAGGGTAGTGGATTTGCCGCCACCTGAAGGTCCAATAATGGTAGTGATTTCACCTTGTTTGATGCCAAAAGAGATATCACGCAAAACCTGGTGGTCGCCGTATGATTTTTGCAAATGCTGCAAACGTAAAATTTCATCAGTCATTAGTTATTAGCCTCCCCATCTTGCGGTGTGCCAACTTGAACTTGGTTAGCCATTAAGTTGTAGTTGCGACTCCCGGCCAGTTTCTTTTCAATCAAATTGAAAATTCGGGTAATCGTAAAGGTCATAATTAAGTAGATCATCGAAATCACGAAATAAGTTTGGAAGAATTGGAAACTTTGACTGGCAATCGTAGTTCCGACAAAGAATAATTCTGAAACCGAAATAATACTTAAGACAGATGTATCTTTGATATTCACGATAAATTCGTTGGTAATGGAAGGCAGGCAGTTTTTAATTGCTTGCGGCAAAATGATGTGCCACATTTGCTGGTTGTGAGTCATGCCCAGCGCACTGGCTGCTTCAAATTGTCCTTGCGGAGTTGCAATAATGCCGCCGCGGATAACTTCAGCTAAATAAGCGCCAGTATTAATTGATACGATCACTAAGGCTGCGATTGTCCGGTTTAAATTAACATGCCAGAACTGCGCAATCCCATAGTAAATGACCGCTGCCTGGACCATCATTGGCGTCCCCCGGAAAACTTCAACATAAACAGCCAGCAGCCATTTGCAGAAGTTAAGCAGCCAGCGATTGCCGGTTTTGGTAGGATCCGGCATCGTCCGTACGATCGAAACTAATAGTCCGATGATAAAACCAGCTAAAGTACCGACTAAAGCTAGCAGGATGGTCATGCCAACCCCGCCTAAAATCATGCCGCCATAGCGGTGCATCATATTTATGAACCAATTGGTATGCTTAGTTTTAATTTGCGGCTGCTGCTTGACCGCCGCACTCATCATCTGTTGACGTTGATGATTAGAAATGCCTGCTAAAACCTTGTTCACAGCTGTTAATAGTTGGTCATTGCCTTTTTTAACACCAATGGAAACTTCGGCTTCATCAGGATTGACATGAAAACCTGACATTTTATTCAAATTGATGGCCGTGATGTTGCGATTAGCGGTTTTGAATGATTCGTATTCCGTGTCTTCTGCGACATAGCCATTAATTGTCCCAGCAGTTAAGCTTTGCCGCATGGCAGAAAAATCACGCATCGCATTTTCCCGCTTTGCACCTGGCAGCTGCTTGATTAAACCGTAGTGCAGAGTACCTTGCTGGGCAGTTAATTTAGCACCCTTAAAATCACTTAATTTCTTTGCGCGGGCATATTTGCTGTTTTTATTGGTAATGATGACAAAAGTCGACTTCCGGTAAGGCTGCGAAAAATTGATGGCTTTGCGCCGAGCCGCTGTTGGGCTCATCCCGGCGATAATTAAATCAATCTTACCAGAAGTTAAAGCTGGCAAGAGGCCGTCCCATTCAGTTTTAACAACTACAACTTTACGGTGCAGCTGTTGGCCAATTCGCTTAGCAATTTTGACATCGTAGCCATTTGCATACTGACGTGAGCCCTCAATCGGCACTGCACCATTGTTTGCGTTAGTTTGTGTCCAATTGTAGGGCGGGTAGTTAGCTTCCATCCCAATTTTTAGTGTTGACTGTTTAGCAGCTTGTACCGGCTGACCGGTTGTCAGTAAAGCTGTACCTGTCAGCAACATAATTAGTAATGCTATCCACCTAAATTTTGACTTCACTTTGAAATACCTCCAAAAACTATTTCAAAACGAGCCAACACAACGAGGACAAATTAAAAACCCTAATTGCGTTTCCTCACACAATTAGGGTTCATTAGCTTTGCTATTTTATAAAAAATACCAAATCATATAGCGCTCCCTGATTTCTCAGGACAGTCTGCAAAATTTTCTCCTGCAGCCCAACAACACCTGCTCGTGCACGCAGCTGTCATTTCGGCAATCACCCTCACTAGTCTCGTCTTAGCCGCACGGGCTCTGCTACTAGCAGTGGTAACTGCAACCTCTATTGCATTGGGGTTGTTTAATTTGACTATGGTTAAAGATAAAGTGAAGCGCCGCTGATGTCAAGCCCAACCGTGATCTTTTTCAATTTGCCGCTGTTTAATATCAGACACATAAGGGTTGCCAGCTACGACAAACCGCAGCGGCTTGTTAGCCCAAATTGGATCGGCTTGGACAACTCCAATTCGCGGCAAAGCAAGAATTTGCTTGGGTGCCCGTTTGTGCTGCAGGTCGATTTCAAATGGTGAATCAGCTAACAGGTGCAAATCCCATTTCCGGCTGGTAATGCCAAAGGCCTGCATCATTTTCGCCGGGCCGTTGGTTAACAGCCGGCCGCCTTTACCATGCCGGTTGGCCAGCATCAGCTCTTGACCCCAAATTGGTTCAATTGCCCGCACTAAAACACCTTCCGGCGTGCCAGCGGCTTGCGTTGCCACATCAAAAAAGAAATATTGCCGCTGGGCGTAAATATACAAAGTTCCGCCTGCACGGTAAAGGCCCTCGTTAGCCGGGCTGCGCCGACCGCCATAAGAATGCGCTGCCCGATCACGCACGCCAACATAAGCTTCTGTTTCAACGATCAAGCCGCCAACTTTACCAGCTGGGGTTTGAAAAGTGAGGGCGTGTCCAAGCAGATCACGCGCAATTGTAGCAGTTGTCCGTTTTTGAAAAAAGTCTTTATAATCCATAGTGAAGACAGTCCTATCGTGATGGAGGAAAAATAATGGGTACGATTAAAGTGATCAGAATTTATGAACATGAGCAACCAGCGGGCTATCGCATTTTAGTCGATCGAATTTGGCCGCGCGGGATCAGTAAAGTTAAAGCCCAGCTTGATTTATGGGCGAAAGAAATTGGCCCAAGTACTGAGCTGCGCAAATGGTTCAACCATGATGATGCCAAATTTGCTGACTTTAAGCAAAAATATCTAGCAGAGTTAGCAGTCAATCCGGCTGCCGCTGACTTTGTAACGCGGGTTCAAACTGCGTTGCAGCAAGGCGATGTTTTATTTTTGTATGGAGCGAAAAATAAAGAGCACAACCAAGCAGTTGTACTCAAAGAATTTGTTGATCAAAAATCAAATTAAAGCATTTTTTTGCCATGCTTTTTGCGTCTGATGAAGTGAAAAGCAATCGTTAAACCTAAAATGCCAAAAACTAATCCGGCAAAAACACCGTTGGGAATTTCCCAGTTGAGCGGCGGTAGGGAGAAGAGCAGCTTGAATGAAATAATCATAATCAGAACATAAGCCATCGTCTGCAACTCAGGGATGATTTCCATTAATTTGATGATTACTTCGGCCACTCCCCGCATGCACAAGATACCGATCATGCCGCCAATTAAGACGACGACCGGGTTGCTAGAAACGGCTAGCGACGCCAAAACTGAGTCAATTGAAAAAACGATATCCATGGCTTCGATTGAAATAACCGTCCGCCAAAATAAGGATAAAACGTGATGGCGCTCTTTATTTTGATGAGTATGCTCTTTTTTAACCGGTTGCGAGCCAGTTTTAGGGTGACGCTGGTCATAGAAATAGCGGGCAGCCAGGTAGAACAAGTAGGCAGCGCCCGCTAATTTGATTTCCCATAGGTGGATTAAATAAGTTCCAATCCCGATTACGATAAAGCGAAACAGGTAAGCTCCCCATAATCCATAGACGAGAGATTTACGCTGCTGGCTTTTTGTTGGCAAAATTTGTGTTTGTGCTGCTAAGACTACGGCATTATCAACTGAAAGCAAGCACTCCATCAAGATCAGCGTGAGGATGATCATCCAGTCGCTGCCTGAAGTTAACACATGCTGCCAGTTGCTGAGCTCAAAGAAAGGCTGATAAAGTTTAAGAAATTGCATGCATATTGCTTCTTTCCAATTTTAGCAGTTTCTTTTTAAGATCAGCTCCAAATTGCTTGCAGCCAGGGCAGGATTCGTTCAATACAACTCGGTGACATGGAATAAAAATTGGCATCGGGTTGAGGATCACCGCGTGAGCAACTGTCCGCACTGAGTTGACTTGACGAATGGCAGAAGCGATTTCAGTGTAAGTGACCGTCATCCCATACGGAATACGGCGAACGACGTCTAAAACTAGTCGTTGAATCGGCGTACCAAATTCATCATAGTCTAAAGGTAAATCAAAAGCTTTCCGTTCACCATTTAAATATTCGTGCAATTCTTGAATATATGGTTCCAATCTTGCTTGATCGTGAACCATCATGTGGTGCGGATAAAAGCTGAAGACTGGTGCAATCATGGCACGGTCTGACCGTCCAAAGTAGACAAGGCCATTTTGGGAGGCAATAAAGGTAGTTTCAGTACCAAAAATCTCAGCATGAGCTTAATAAAAAATGTTATTCATTGTTGCCTCCTTTGCCCGTAATTACCTAAATTATACACTATTCTGTCTGACTAACCAGTTTAATAAAATCAAGCGCGTCTGTCACGACTTGTTTGACTTTATTTGTTGCTGGCAGAGGCGTCTTATTAATTGCCCAAATTTTAGCCTGCGGAGACGCATAAGCAAGCAGCCCGGCGAATGGATAAACGACGAAACTAGTTCCGCAGATGATGATCAGATCAGCTTCGGCAACTTTTTGAACAGATTGCGATAATTTTGTTTGATCAATTGGCTCACCATAAAGTACAATTCCTGGCCGGATAATTCCGTTATCTTTAGCATGGCGAAAACTGTTCTTATATACCTCATAAGAAAACATTTGCCCGCACTTAGTACAGTACAAATCGTATAAATCACCATGAAATTCGATGACATGCTGGTTATCAGCCTTTTTATCAAGCCCATCGACATTTTGGGTAATCAGCCAGCCATGCTGATTGCAAATGTTAGCAATCCAGGTATGAATTGGGTTCGGTTGAGCAGCTGGAAAGTACATATTTTGCTGAACGAAATCATAAAATTGCTCAGGCTGCTGAAGCAGGTAGCTGGTACTTAAGATTTTTTCAGGTGGAGTAGCAATTCCATGATAAATTCCATTTTTTGACCGGTAATCAGGGATGCCCGAATGGGTCGAGACCCCTGCGCCTGTCAAAAAAACTACGTGCTTTGCTTGCTTTAAGTCAACTTGTAATGCATTAGCCTGCATTTGCATTTGTTCGTTCATAATTGCCTCCAGGTTGTTATATTCATAAAAATGAACCAGCTTGCTATAATAAATTTAGTTTTTTTGAAGGGACCGGTTCAGATGACTGGAATTTTTTATGCCGTACTATCACTGCTTATTTTAGCTTACCTGGCTTACAGCTGGTACTGGCAAGCTAATATTGACTTTGCTGGCCGCTTTCGTTTGGCCAACTTTATTTGGGCGGCAATTTTCATTGGCTTTGGTTTTTATGCCGGTTTATTTGCTGATCAGACACCGCTTTTAGCAGTACTGCTGGCTTTGTTCTTAGTTTCCAGTTTAGTAGATGGACAAAGCGGTTTAGCTCCGCACAAATTAGTGATTAGCGGCTATTTTCGGCGGGCAATTCCTTATCGTGAGATTGAACATGTGACCTTAGTGACTGCGCCAGTTGAAAAGCCGGTCGTGCTGGCAATTTTTAAAACCGAGCGGCATGCGTACTACTTGCGCTTTTCAAAGCGGGCGGAAGATGTGATCACCGCTTTGAAACAACATTTAGAACATGGCGTATCTATTGAGGTACAAACTATGATGTAAACCAAAAAAGCTCTGGAAATTGAACCCAGAGCTTTTTAATTTGCTTATAAAATTGGTGATAAAAGACGCGAGAAACTTTGTTTAAAGCGCAGGTAACGCGACATTTCATTGACCATTTGCGGGGTCATCATGATCGATTCCTGGCAATCGTCCAAGAAGATTTCTTTCATTTTGCGGGTCACGCCTTTATTGTAAAAAATTGCGTTCGCTTCAAAATTCAAGGTATATGAGCGGTAGTCCTGGTTCATTGACCCGACTACGGCATAGTTGTCGTCGACCATGATGGTTTTGGCATGCAAAAATCCATTTTGGTAAATATAAATTTTGATGCCTTCAGACATTAGCTGCTTAGCATACCACTGCGTTGCCCGGTAAATAAATGGGTGGTCTGGCATGCAAGGGATCATAATGCGGACATCAACACCGCTACGGGCAGCAATCAGCCAGGTCGCAATCATTGGATCATCTGGAACTAAATAGGGAGTTTGGATCCAGAGCGTTTTGCGGGCTAGTAGCATTAACCGCATCATGCCATTACGCAAGTATGGCTCATCTTTATCCGGACCGTCTGAAACAATTTGAGTGGCAACACTGTTTTGTGGCAGTTTAGTTTCACTCAGGCGCGGGAACAACCGCTCGTCAAAGACAATTTCTTGCTCAGGTTTGACCACTGAAGCATTCCAGTCCATGACGAACCGTTCCTGCAGGAGCAAGCTGGCTGAACCGACAATTCGGACATGCGTATCGCGCCAGTTGCCGAATTTTTTATTGCGGCCAAGGTATTGGTCACCAACGTTAAAGCCGCCGGTATAAGAAATTCGGCCGTCGATAATAACTTCCTTGCGGTGCAAGTGGTAGTTCATCCGGTACTTGCGGATCATGTTGCGCGAGGTAATAAAAGGCAGGACCTCGCCGCCTAAATCCGTGAGCGGCTTAAACCAAGTTTTGCTAGCACCAGGCGACCCCCAAGGGTCATAAATCAGCCGAATTTTGATGCCTTCTTTTGCTTTGGCAATCAAGTGGTCTAAAAATTCATTGCCGATTTTATCATTCATGAAGGAATAATATTCCACATTGATCGTTTCTTTAGCAGCATCGATGTCTTTAAATAAAGCCTTAAATTTAGCGTTACCATCAGTAAACAATTGAATCTGGTTGTTTTTTGACAAAGGCGCATCGCGTTGGCTGTCGATATAGTCGATTAAAATATGGGCTTGATCGGATGTGTCTAGCTCGTTAACGTTGCGCCTGACTTTTGGCATCATGCGTTGCACTTTACGCAAGCCGATGTGGTTCTGCCGGTTAATGGCGAACAGGTTCTCCTGTGAAAGCCCCCGCCCTAAGAAACCGTACAAAATAAAACCAACGACCGGGAAAATCAGCAGCACGATGAGCCAGGCCCAAGTCGTCGCAACTGACCGTTTCCGGTGGAAAACGACGTACAGAGCTAAGATGGTATTAACAAATAAAATTATTTTCCAAAGTGAATGAAGCCAGGCCACAGCCAAACCTACTTTCTGTCAGAATTTAATTTAACTTAAACCAAGAAATTTATTAATCAACTGATTAACAAAAGGACTATCGTGCATATCGCTATGTTCAGCGCCAGGTCCAGAAATTTCAACTTCTTGAAAAGATCTGACAACTGGGGCGAGCGCGTAGCGAATTGACCGCGCAGAAACGACAGAGATAAACTTGTCGCTGTTAGTTTCGTCTAAGATATTGCCATAAATATTAAGAAACGCCGTTTGGCTAACGCGTTTGCGGTGGCACAAAAAGTATAAATAATACGGGCTCATTAGCCATGGGCGGCCGTTAATATCAAATTGGTTTAAATTAGGGATGTCGCCTAAATACATAACGCCGTCAAACGGCCCAGCAATCATCGCGCAGCGGTCAAGCTGCGGAAAATCGCGGTGATTAGCCATTTTCATCGCTGTTTTGACGATACAGGGTGCAGCCAGTGAGTGGGCAACGACGTCATACTTTTTAAAATTCAAAGCTGAACTAAGCAAAGGCAATAGCCAGCGCAAATAGTAGCAAATCCCCTTTGTGCCCACAATGCGATACTTAAAAACCACTTGGACAATGGGATGCTTATCGCCAGTCCAAGTGCCGGTTAGTTTAACATTGCCCCATAAATCAGCGACAACTTTTAAAAACTTACGACTGCCTTTAGCAGATAAGGCACTAGCTACCATGCAGTTGGTAGTATAGTCTCCACCACGGAAACCGTGTAAATATAAAATTGGTTCTTGCTCAGTTGAGCTGGGTTCAATAGTAGCTTCATTGAGGATGCGCTTGCCATGAGCTTCTAAAATCAGCCGCGTTGGCGGAAATGATGCCATGAGGCCGATTGTGACCATCCGCCGCCGCGAAGGCATCTTTTGAGCCCATTTTTTTGGTTCAACTTCTTCGCGATATTTTTTTTGATTGAAAAACATGTTCATTAATCAGTTAGAATAATAATTAGCAACTAACTGTATTATATCTAAAGAAAGGCGGGACTGCAGATGAAGCTTTACGCAGTCAAAAGAGGCCGGATTCCTGGGGTTTATCGCACTTGGGACGCGGCTGAAAAACAAGTTAAAGGCTTTGCCGGGGCTGAATATAAATCCTTTGACAAGGTTACCGATGCAGCAGCCTATATGAACTGGAATGAAGAAACCAAACCGATTAAGCCTAGTGCCCCTGCAGCTGGACTAGCTAAGCCTAAACCAGCTGCAACTAGTGGGTATACGGCTAAGATTTTTACTGATGGCGGCAGCCGCAATCATGGGGTTTACGCTGGCGGCCACGTGCAAGCTACTGACAAAGCAGCTTGGGCTTATTTGATTCAATACCAGGGACAAGAAATTTGGCAAGCCGGCGGTGAATTTGGCGCGACGAACAACAAAATGGAACAAAAAGCTTTGATTGAAGCTTTAAAGAAACTGATTGAGTTAGGTCTAAATCATGAGCCGCTCTTGTTTACCTTGGATTCCCAGTATGTTCTAAATGCGATTAATAAGGGCTGGCTGCAAAGTTGGGAAAAACGGGGCTGGCGCCGAAGCAATGGCCCGCTGAAAAACACTGACCAATGGCAAGAAATGGCAAGCTTGCTTAAACAATTTACCCGGGCAGAATTTACCTGGACTAAAGGTCATGAAGGTAATTATGGCAATGAATTTGTTGATCACGCTTTGAATCGCTACATGGATCAAATGCATTAAAAAAGACGGCTGCAGCCGTCTTTTTGTTTTTCCGATTTTTTAAATTATTGATGGATTAATAATTAATCATAGCAATTGTCCCGCCAAAGAGACTCTTAATCCAGTTGGAAATTTGGTCGATAATTTGTTGGAACCAATTGCGATTTTCTGGCGTGTTTAATTTGTCAAAAATGCCTTTAGCATTGTTTTGAATCAAGCTTGATAACTTGTTAGCCTGCTGCTTAAAGTTATCGCTTTTCAGCGCACCAGAATCTTTGATCTCAATCAAAATATTAATGATCTGCTCTTTTTGATTATTGGTAATCGTGTCACCTAAGTGGTTGATATTGATTTGGTTATTAACAATATCACGGATTTGACTGTCACTGATATTGTTGCCAATTTTTGCCATATCTGACTTAGCGCCAGCGATAGCATTGTTTAATTGGGCGTCAGAATAGCCATCTTTGTTCTTATTTTCTTGGGTAATTTGACTCAAAGTTCCCATTTCATCTTGAGCGGCATTAACTTGGCTTTGGTTAAGGGCTTGGCCATTTCTAGAGTAAGCAGCGTAGACCCCAGCTAAGGCACCAGAACCGTCAATTGGCACAGCAGAAGTTACATAAATGTTGGCATCAGCAATGCCGGCAGTTAAAGCAGCGTTCCGGTATTGGTTGGCAGTGATCGTAGTGATGTTGTTTTTGCCATTGTAGTTCAAGATTTCAACGTTGATCCCAGAACCTGAACTAGTTTTTTGAATGGCGGCACTAGACCACACGCCAGAACTGGTCGTGAAGTTAGAACCTGATGGATTTAGGTAGCGCACCAAGTCGCTGCCAGTAATGGTAATAGTTTGGTAGTTTGAACCGTTTAAATTCTTAGTTAATGTATCAATCGTACCTTGTTTTTGACTGCTAGTTAAAGAGCTGCCAAGGGTAACCACTGGGGTGTCGTCAGCTTGGCTAGTTGCCGCAGTTGCAAAGAAGCAGGAGCTGCTTAGCAAGCAGGCAGCTAAAATCGTGATTAATTTTTTCATGTTTATACACTCCTTACCGCCATATTATAAACGAAAAAAAGGATTTGGAAACGTACATGGTATAATGGAGGGCAAAGGGAGGATGAATGGGTTGCAAACACAACCAGTGCTCACGGTCATTATGCCGTGCTACAACATGGAAAAATATTTGCCGCGGGCGTTAGAGGCGCTGCTAAAGCAAACTGATCCCAATTTTAAGCTATTGATCGTTAACGATGGCTCAACTGATCGGACGCAAGAAGTAGCAGAAAGCTACCAGGATAAATTCATTGATCTAAAAATTATCAATAAAGAAAATGGTGGTTTGTCATCGGCGCGCAACGTGGGCATGACTTGCGTTACAACGCCATTTTTTACTTTTCACGATGGAGACGACTGGGTAGAACCTGGCTACACCGCTTTTTTCAGACAAGCTTTTAAGGAACACCCAGAAGCTGACATGGTTTGCTGCGGATATTATATTGATACTCCTAAGCATCAACGCCCAGTTGGCCGCACTCAAGCAGGCAACTTGACCCGCTGGCAGACTTATAAAAAGATGACCAATATTTTTAATTCACCAGTCAAGGGCTATACCTGGAACAAAGGCTACCGCAAGTCAGTTGTGCAAGAGCTGCATTTGCAATTTGTCAGCCACTTGGCTTTTATGGAAGACCAGATCTTTAACGTGGATTATATTGCAGCTGCTGGCAATTTTTACTACAGTTCTGAGCCGTTGTATCACTATTTCCAGCGGTCAGACAGTATGGTGCACAAATTTAACTTCAAGATGATTCCAGACAATGTAAAGGCCAACTATGAAGTTTGGCACAAAATTGCTAATAGTCTAGCAGCCCAGCGCAAGCAAAAATCTAGCCAAAAGGCAGCAAGGAGGAAGCATGAGAGTACGCGTCAATGGCGTTGATATTTATTATCAAAAATTAGGCCATGGTCAGCCGCTAATTTTAGTTCATGGTCACCATTTCGATAGCTCAATGTATGATCGGGTGATCGTGCCGCTGGCTGCTGACTACACAGTTTACGCACTTGACCTGCGCGGGCACGGCATGAGCGGAGGCGAGCCAGCTGAACACTATCAAACAGAAGTTTCAGATTTGGCAGCGTTTATTCGCAAGTTGCATATTAAGCAGCCAGATTGCTTTGCTTTTGGTGCTGGCGGGTTAGTGGCGTTAACGCTTGCTTATCAATATCCAAATATCCTGCATAAATTAATTGTAGCTGGTACTTTTGTTAACGGTGCTGGCATTAAACCAGTTCACTATTTGACCGAGGGTATTCACCGGTTTGTCCAAGGCAACCGTGATAGCCGGGTGGAGTTAACGGAGAATTATTTGTCGGCTGAAGCCCTGCGGCAAATCCAAGTCCCATGCTTATGTGTTGTCGGTGAGAAAGATTGGGTTAAAATAGAACATGTAAGGTGGTACAGCCAATTAATGCCAAATGCTCGGCTAGTGATTATGCCGCGGCAAAAGCATAGCAGCTATGTGGACCATAGTTTGAAGACGCTGGACCTGATGAAGGACTTTTTTAAGGATAAAGGAGAAGTGCAATGGTAAAAGTTACAATTTTAGGTGCACATGGACAAATTGCCCAGATCGTAGAAAAGTTTGTGCTAGCAGACGACGAAATGGACACAACTCTGTTTTTGCGCAATGCGAGCCGGTTGGACAAATTGTCAAATCAAGCAACTATTTATGAGGGCGATGCCGCTGACAGTGATCAAGTAGAAAAGGCTGCTAAAGGAGCAGATATTGTTTATGCCAACTTAGCTGGCGATAACATTAAGCTGCAGGCGCAAGCAGTTGTTGAAGCGCTTCATAATGATCATGTGAAACGTTTAATCTGGATTTCCAGCTTAGGTATTTATGACGAAGTTCCTGGCAAATTTGGTGAATGGAATAAGTCATATCTGGGCAGTTATTTAACCAACTATGCTGAAGCTGCCAAGGTAATCGAAGATTCAGACTTGGATTACACGATTGTTCGGCCAGCTTGGTTAACTAACAAAAACGAAGTTGATTACGAAAAAACTAAGAAAAATGAAGCTTTCAAGGGGACGGAAGTTTCTCGCAAGTCAGTAGCTGCTTATGTTTACCACTTGCTAAAGAACCCGCAAGAAGACGTTCGCGAATCAATTGGTTTGAATAAGCCAAATACTGATGGCGACAAACCTAGCTGGATGTAATTATAAGCACTGCTGGAGCAGTGCTTTTTTGCTATTCAAGTTTGTCTGTAAATTAGTTATAATATTCACGTTGGCTGAAAATAGATTTGGAGATTTCTCAAGATGAATAAGGAAGAATTGCATAGAATGCTGCATCCCATTAAATTGATTGGGCTTGGCGGCAACCAGACACTAGCTGAAAAAGTGGCGGCAATTTTGCAGCAGCCGCTACTGGAAACAGCCGTTCACCACTTTAGCGATGGTGAAATTCAAGTGCAGGTTTCAGAATCAGTTCGTGGCTGTGATGTCTTCGTTATCCAATCGATTCAGGACCCGGTCAATGAAAACTTTATGGAACTGATGATCACGTTGGATGCGTTAACTAGAGCATCTGCTCACAAGATTATCCCAGTTATTCCATATATGGCTTACTCACGGTCGGATACGAAGACCAGATCGCGTGAACCGATCACTGCTAAGTTAGTGGCCAACCTGATTCAATTGAATGCAATTGATAGTATCATTGCCCTTGACTTGCACGCTTCACAGATCCAAGGCTTTTACAATGTTCCTGTTGATCACCTGCATGCATTGCCGATTTTGGCCCAATACTTCTTGGACAGCGGAATTGCGCATAAGAGCAGTGATGATGTGGTTGTTGTTTCGCCTGACCATGCTGGTACCAAATTGGCACGAACGATGGCTCAATATTTCGATGCTCCAATTGCAATTGTCGACCAACGTGGCGCACGTTACGATGATGAAGTTCACGATATGATTGGTGATGTTCAAGGCAAAACTTGCATTATCATTGATGACTTGATCGATACTGGTACTCGGCTGGCTTCGTCAACTAACTCAGTGATGAAGGCTGGTGCTGTCAAAGTTTATGCCGCTGCAACCCATGCTTTGTTGTCGCATGGTGCGGTTAAGCGGTTAAACCAGCTGCCATTGCAGCAAATTGTGGTAACCGACACAATTAAAAAGAACGATTACCCAGACCGGCTGGTTAGATTGTCAGTTGACCGATTGCTTGCTCGCGGGATTGATTACGTATACAATGACCGATCGATTCACGAGATTTTCGATGAACAGAATCGTCTGTATTAATAACAAGAAATTAAAATTGGCGCCTAGGATGACCTGGGCGTCGTTTCTTTTTTATAAGATTTTTGAGTATCCAGCCAGAAGTTGCTATAATGCCCATATATTAGAGATAAAAGTAAGAACTTATACACTATTCTTTGACTGTATTTCAGCTTTCTGATTTTACTGGACCAAGAGAAGGAAAGGGATAAAATGGCAAGACGTAAGAATATGCGCAGAAGGAGAATTATTTTAAGAAACACCTTCTTGCTAATTAAAGAACATGGGTTGGATAATGTGTCTTTGCAAATGATTGCAGACAAGTCTGAAATTTCAAAATCATTGTTGCAATCATATTACCCACACAAGAGCAAACTGATTAATGATTTGATGCAGGAATTCATGACCGTTATCTTAAAACAGGTCGCTAAAAAGGGGGCTTCTGTTGATAATACTTTTGCCGAGATGAAAGTCTTTATCGATGTGCTGCTAGAATTAGCGTTGCGCGATATTGGCGTTGCCCGGGCCTTGGATTCGTTCTTCAACAACCTGACGGCATTAGGCAAATGGGGCAAAATGCTTGATGACTGGCTTCGCGAAGAAGGGCTAGAGCAGGAATTGGGCAATGATCAGCAGACTCGCATTGGCTTAAGCTTCGTTGTCGGCGGCTGCATCAACCTGTACCACCAGCGCGGCGATTTGGGAATTACACCTGAACAGATTTCTGATATAATGGTCAAGACCTTTTTGTCCACTTTTTTGGACACAGATAGTGAGACTGTTCAGCAGGATTTGGACTTAGGTCACGACCTGATCAAGAAATTCAGTTTAGATGAATTGCAAACAGCCGTAAATCAGATCTTCACTGAACCAATCGAGGAGTGAGGATCCTAAGAGAGAAGATGTCTGATGGAGTCACGCCAAGAGTTGCATCGTTTAGATGAAAAACAGGTGCAGCATTATAAGCGATCACTGGCTTTTATCATTTTTTCAGTGATTACCCTCGTGTTTGCCATGGCGACTTTCATGAACCCGATTTTTATGAAGCACCATATTGCCGGTGGCAACAGCAGCGTAGTGGTTGAGGAGAACGTCAATTATAAATTTGATCGTTTCGCCAAGATCATTGGTGCAGCGAGTGCTGGCAATAAAAATATGCTGACTAGCGAGCAGACGGAACCAATTGCCGATGCCATCATTGACTATGAACTCGGTATTCACTGGTTTAAGGCGGATAGCACTGATTTAGCTCAGCAGCTTGAACATATTTTAAAAACTAAGATTGACGATAATGCTTCAACGGAAGCTAAAGCGGTCAAACAAGCCCTAAAGAAACGATCAGAGAATGCAATTTATGCTATTCAGATTGGTTTCAATCTCTCAGGGTCAGTCTTAGCGGCTAACCTTGAAACCTTGTTTATGGTCATTAATGTAGTTTTGATCTTGCTATGCATTGCGGCTGGCATTTCGATCAAACAAGAATTGCATGGTCATTTTTCGCGGCCAGTTAAAATTCATTTAACAACCGCGGCAGGCATGTGGGCCGGCTTTTGGCTAATGCTGATCTTTGTAGTGCTGGCTGCTTTACCAATGCTTCTTGACCTGTCGAATTTATCGCTAATTGGCTATTTGCTAGAAATAGCCAGTGGCGTCTTCTTGGAATTGGTGATTGTGGGAGCAGTTCTCTTTGTTATTTCAGCAATCCCATGGCAATTAACTAGCGATCACTAAAAGCACAAGTTAGCTTGTGCTTTTTCTTTGTGAAGAAAGCTAAACCAGCTCGCCATATTATGATATTATTGCTAGGAGAAAAGCGAGGAAATAAATCATGAGCAAAAAATTACAGGTAGGATTAATCTTTGGCGGCAATTCATCCGAGTATGAAGTGTCGATTGTTTCGGGTCACAACATTTATAAAGCAATTGATAAGGACAAATTTGATGTGCACCCAATTTGGGTCACTAATGATGGCTATTTTGCCAACGAAGAGGACAGTTTAAAAGTTTTAACTGACCCTTCCTACCGAGTTGACAATCCGCACAAACTGCACAATTTATCTAATCTAGCAGAACTGGCTAACTTACCAGAAATTGATATTTTCTTCCCAATTGTTCACGGCAATTTGGGCGAAGATGGCGGTTTGCAAGGTTTGTTCAGAATTTTGGATAAACCATTCGTTGGTGACGACATTTTAGCTGCTGCTGTAACGATGGACAAAGAATTCACGAAGATTTTAGCTCAAAGAGCTGGTGTGCCAGTTGCTGACTGGATTGCTGTCAAGCGGCCAGAATATGATGACAAGCAAAACGATAAGTTAAACTACAACAAGGTTGCCGAAAAGTTAGGCGAAGACTTATTTGTTAAGCCATCTAACCAAGGTTCTTCTGTTGGCGTTAACCATGTTACTAACGCTGAAGAATACAAGAAGGCCTTAGACGAAGCCTTTAAGTACGATGACAAGGTTTTAGTTGAAGAAACTGTACCGGGTACTGAAGTAGAAACTGCCGTTTTGGGCAACGACCAGCCAATTGTTTCCGGTGTTGGCCAAATTACCAATGCAACTGGTTCTTTCTACACTTATGAAAATAAGTACGCTGATAACTCAACTTCGAAGTTGCAAATTCCAGCTGATCTACCAGCTGAAATTGTCGAAACGGTTAGAAAGAATGCTTTGAAAGTTTACCAAGCAACTGAATGTTCTGGCTTAGCCCGGATTGATTCAATGCTGACACCAGGTGGCAAGGTTGTTTTGACTGAAGTTAACGCGCTGCCAGGGTTTACTAATATCAGTATGTATCCAAAACTGTTTGAAGAAGCTGGCATTTCTTATTCTGATTTGATTTCTAAATTGCTTGATTACGGGATGAAACGCTACCAGCACAAGAAGACTTTGCTGCACAAGCATGATTAAGGCAGGCACAGTTCATGACTAGTGATAGAGATTTTCAGGCTTTGATGACGCCGCGTGAAGCTGCCGCTAAGCTGAGCATCAGTGTAGCAACGTTAAGAAAATATTCGCTCATCGTAGAAAAGGTAACTGCCAAGCACGACTATTTCCAGCGTACAAAGCAAAAGACGCGTTTGTATAGCGACCAAAATGTGGCCGATCTGCGTGCACTTAAAGATTTGTCGGCGAAAGGCAACTTAACTTTAAATGAGGCAGCTGAGCAAGTTTTTGCCGGCAATACTACGACTACGCAAGAAAAAGTAGTTGAACCTAAACATGCTAAGCCGAAAACTAAGCATGCAGCTGACCAGAACGAGCAGCTTGTAAACTTAACTCAAGTTGGCAAATTAATGGCGGCTTTGCAACAAACGATTGCTAGCCAAAATCAAGCGATCAAAGATCTGCAGCAACAAGTAGCGGCCGTACAAAAGCAAAATGAGCAGCTACTCAAAACGCAAAAAGAATTAGCTGCTCCGCAGCCTAGCCAGCCAGCGGCAGTTAAAACTAATCCTAAAGTTGAAGAAATGCCTGATATTTCAGGAATTGTGACTAAGACTGAGCGCCCAGTAAAAACCCGGGCAGAAGAGCGGGCAGAAATTGCTAAGCAAATTGCCGCTGATCGGCAAAAACCTGCTAAAGAAGTTCATGAAGAAATTTTAGCCAAGGCTCGCGAAAATGAAGCTAAAGGTACGGTGAGTTTGCACCGGACCTTGTCTGACATGCAAATTCCGCAGAAACAGCATTGGTGGGAACGCTTCTTTAAGTAAATTGCAAAAATTAAAGCAGCTTTGTAGCTGCTTTTTTGTTTAGGAGGCGGGCGTGATGAAAAAAATAGCGATGATCATTATTGCAGTCTGCGGCCTGCTCTTAACCGGGTTGACCTACTTTAGGACTGATCTTGCTGGTGAACAGGTTGGAGAAATTGTCGACCGTCAAGTACGCGAAGTGTCGCTTGGCAAAACGGTTGATGAGTATAAAAATCATGATGAACGACGGCTTCAGACGCTGCATGTGCGCATTTTAAGCGGTCAGCACCGCGGCAAAACGTATCGCGTGCAGGATACATATGTCAGCTCGCAGCTCTTAACGCAGCGCTATCGGCCGCATCAGCGCGTTCTGGTAGGCTTTGTCAAGGGCAAGGCCAAGCTGCTGGGAATCAAGCGTGATTGGGTGCTTGTACTTGCGCTGACAGTATTTATTTGTTTACTTGCCGCCGTAGCTAGCCGGCATACGATCATTCTTTTGGTATCGATGGGGATAAACTGGCTCCTATTCTACGGCATTGTTTGCTGGGATATTGCCGAAAATGGCACCCGCACTTTTTTGATTTATGGGACAGCTTGTTTGCTGTTTGCGGGCATCTCGCTATTTTTGGCGCAAGGCTGGTCGGCCAAAATGCTGCTAACTTTAGCCGCCACGCTGCTGTCGTCACTGCTGGCCTTTTTATCATGCTATTTAATTATGAAATTAACGCATGAGAGTGGAATTAAATATGAGGCGGTCGAATACGCCACGCAAAATCCGCGCTCGTTATTTTTAGCTCAAACAATCCTTGGCCTGCTTGGGGCAGTGATGGATGAAGCAACTGACTTAGTGACTAGCTTGCAAGAACTGGCTCAGCAAAACCCGCACCTCAGCAAGTGGGAATTTTTCAAAGCCGGCTGCAGTTTAGGGCAAGATATTATGGGACCGCTGATCAATGTCTTAGTGCTGATTTTTATGGCGGCCGAATTGCCAATGACGATCTTGTATTTGCGCGATAACAATACTTTGCATTACACTTTCCAATTTGCACTCTCGCTGGGAATTGTCCAAAGTTTGATTTCAGCCGTCGGGATTGTGATTAATGTGCCGTTAACCGCGGCTGGCAGCATGTTGTTTTTACATCGGACAAGTAAGGAGGCAGCAAAATGACGACTTTATCAGCTTTGCTAGTGTTCTTATTAGTTCTAATGCTTGCTGTTGGCGGAGTCAGCGGCCTGCGGTCGTTTATGAGTGTCGTGATTAACACCTGTTTAATTATTTTGGTAGCGCTGCTGATTTCATGGGGCGTCAATATCTGTCTGACGGCAATCATTTTTATCCCGCTAAAATTATTAACAATTATTTACTTGGGCACGCACAATCAAAAAGTTGCCAAAAGTGCTTTTACTTGTGCTTTGCTAGTGACGGTAATTATTTCAGCCGTGATTATTATTTTCCAATGGCTGGCCCAAGCTGCTGGTTTAGGTGATCAATCGGGAGAAGAAGTTGTTGGCCTGTCGCTGCTTCCAGGTTTGTCTTACCCGCAAATTGGGATTTTGGTAGCGATTTTTTCAACTTTAGGTGCGATTGCTGAAGCCAGCGTGGCTATGTCGGCTGGTTTGTTATCGCTGCATCAGCACCAGCCGGATTTATCCATGCAGCAGCTGCTGACGAGCGGTGCCAGCATGGGCAAGGATATTTTAGGGACTGCGATCAATACGATCTTGTTTGGCTTTTTCGGCAGTTTTTTACCCTTGTTTATCTGGTATCAACGACTGAATTATTCACTCGACCAAATTTTTAATGATAAGCTATTTGTAATTAACGGCTTGATTATTATCTATTCTTTAATTGGGGTAGTTATGGTTGTGCCGCTGACTAGCTGGCTGCTGGCTAAACAGCTAGGCCAGCCTGAAAAGGAGTAAACTTTCATGAAAATAACTGACCTGAACTTAACTAATGCTAATGGCCGTCCATTTAAAGCCACGATTTACCAGCAGCGGCCAAATGAGATGTTGCGTCAGCCAGACCGGCCATTAATGCTGGTCATTCCAGGTGGCAGCTTTAACCACTTTTCAGTTAGAGAAAGTGAACCAGTTGCTTTAGCTTATGCAGCCCGCGGGTTTAACTGCGCAATCTTGTGGTACAACTTGGTGCAAGATGAAGGGATGGTTTACCCAGATGCGGCTTTATCAGGCTTGCAGCTGCTGACATATTTGCGTCAGCACCACGCTGAGTATAATCTTGATCCTCACCGGACGGCCGTGATCGGTTTTTCCGCGGGAGGCCATGTGGCAGCGATGATGAATAGTTTTGCTCAAAATCAGCAATATCAAGAAAAGTATCAGTTAGACCCAAACCAGTGCCAGCCTGAGGCAACGATTTTGGGTTATCCACTGATTGATATTGAAGAAATTGGCTTTGAACTTGATGAGCAGCAAGAAGCATCCTTGCCAAGTGATGACTTTATTCGGGATGCCAGCTTGGGTGTTACGCCGCAGACGCCGCCAACTTTTATCTTCCAGGCTTGGGATGATCCGGTGGTCTTGATTGATAATGGCTTAAAATATGCGCAAGCTTTGCGGGAGCATAATGTGCCGGCAGAAGTGCATTTGTTTGACCGCGGCGGGCACGGTTTTTCTTTAGCACAGTCAGAGTTAGTTCAGACGGATAAACCGTGGCAGGATAATCCGCATGCGGCTCATTGGTTCGAACTGAGTATTGAATGGCTGCAAAGAGTTTTTGTGTAAACTAAAAAACCATCTTAGGAACAACTAAGATGGTTTTTAATTTGGAATAAATTTTATTATTGCTCTTTACTCTTAAAGAAGAAAATTTCTCGAGCTGAAGCTAAATTATCTTGCGAAGCTAAAACTCGCAATTTTACGACTTTAGCTACCACATCGCGCAGGCCAATTACTTTGTTTTTAGCATCGTTTGGCCAGTTGTACGGCTCGCTGTAGTCGTTAAAGTGTTCTCCATCTTTGCTCCAGGCGATTTGTACTCGCAGCAGGTGGCCGCGCCGATCAATACTGCGCGGTACGTATACCATCCTGCTCAAGCGATATGCCTGATCAAAAGTAAAAGTTAAGTCGACATAGCGTTCATGCTCTGGGTCAGCCGGCTCAGCTGTCAGCCAGTCGCTAGCCTTCAGCAAGTCTGTTAAATAATCTAACGGATGTTGCGGTGCAGCCTGAATGCTGGCCTCTGTTTGAATATTAGCAATTGCGTAGTCCAGCTGGTCAGGTTTAGTCATGGCGCTGAAGTATTCTGACCATGGAGACACCTTCATTCCGCGCCAAGTCCGAATCCGCATTTGATAAGTTGTCTTTGGCTGTAATTCGTGCAGAGTGAAGTAAGCGTCAGGCAAGTTGGTGTAGAGCAGACCATTAACTTCTAGCTGAATTTTAGCACCTTGCTGAGCAGTCCAATTTAAGGTCAAACTGTGAGCAGTCGTTTTATCCTCAGCAATCGTTACTTTTTGTGGTGGACGCAAAGCCGAATCGGTAATCGCGTGGTGCTGAATTTGTGCACCAAATTCAACATTGGCAATCGTTAATTCAAACTTAGTTTGGGTTAAATCACTTTGCGGCAGTTTGATTTGCAAAGCCGGCTGAGCTGGGACGCACCAGTGTTGAAATTCAGGCACAGGGCAGAAGTCTTCGTTAAAGAAGCAGCCAGTTTTGGCATTAGCAAAGGCGTCTGGGTCGGAGAAAATCGGTAAAGAAAGCTGTTCATTATTAGCCCGCAATGAAACTTTGCCTGGACGATGATCCATTAAAATATTTAGCCGCGGGCTTTGGTTATGGTCAAAACCAGCATAGTCGCCAGTGACTTTATTCAAAGTTAATTGCAAATTGCCAGTTTCTAAGTGACTGCTCAGGACTTGCTTGGTTTGTGCTCCAGCTTGATAAGCAGTTGTGTGGCCATCATCACGGCAGAAAGTCCGCTCGCCATTACCAGGGTAGCATAAGAATTCTTGCTGATTTGTGGTTAAAATGCTGCCGCCGCGTACGAAGACTGGCAAGTGCCAACTGTCGAAAATGAGGTTGTTGTAAACGTGACCGCCGGCATAATGCTGACCAGTGGCTAAATCTGTCCAAACAGCCCGGTGATCTGGCAAGTACACGTTGCTTTTCACCGATTGCCCTTGCTGATTTTCTCGGCCAGACATAATCGGTGCAACTAATAAGTCGCTGCCGACCATAAATTCGTGGGCAAAGCGGTCAGTATAATTAACCCGTTCGTGCGGGAAGTCTAAAAACAGGGCGCGCAGCATTGGCTGGCCAGTCTGGGCCTGCAAAAGCAGCGAATAGAGGTGCTGGCTTAAGTGCTGGCGCAGTTTCAAGTAAGCCCCCATGATACGCATTGTCTTTTTATTAAAAGCTAAGGCAGTTTTAGCAACTTGGCTTTGACCATCAGCAAAGAAGCAGAGCGGGGTAAAGACTTTCCATTCTAAGTCGCGCAAAGCAACTTGTACATTGCTGCCGCCATATGCGCCGTCGATGGCAAAACCGGTATTTGGCTGACCTGATAAGCTCAGCCCCAGCATGCTAGCGATATTGGTGCGAATATATGACCAATCACCACCAGCACCTAGTTCAAAGTTAGCCGCTAAGGATTGCGTGCCGGCCCAACCATTTTCGCTGAGCAAAAATGGCCGCTGCTGGTCGAGTAGAGCTTGCCGGCTTTGTCCTAAGGCTAAAAATAGACGGGCAGAACCAGGCCGAGCATCTGCTTGTGGCAAAACCAGGCCGCTAGTGCCTTGCCGATTTTGCCCGCTTAAGAGTAAGTGAACATCGCGTTCTTGGGCAAATTTATTTAAATCAGCTGTTTCTTCAGGCTCAGCTGCTTTATTGCTTAAAAAGTCTGGTACAAGCCAGCCGAGTGGTAAATGATTTTCCTGGTAGTCACTGATTAACTGCTTGGCAGAAAATGGGTCATCGCTAGTCAAAGAGGCAGCTTGCTCAGTTGGCTGCTCGCTTGGCAAGTAGTAGTTGCCATCGCTAAATCTGCGGGCTGCTCGTTCTTGCGGATTGGTTTGCTGCCAGTAAAAATCGGTCAGGTTGCTCATTTGCCCCAAGCCTAACGCAAAGTCAGGCATGAGCACTGGCCGGCCGGTGACCTGGTAGTAGGCTGCCAAAATAGCTTGCGGGGTGTCGCCTAATAAATAAAAGGCATCGAAAATATTATCTTCATGAGTCAGAATGACCGCTTTATTTTCATTCGCGCCAAAATCATAGCGTCCAGGCTGCCAAGTGTTGCGTAATTCGCCATAGCCGGCATTCGACCAGAAGAAAGACATTGGTGCAGCTACAGCGCCATCGCCAGTTAAATTGGTATTTTTAATATCAATAGTTGTACCTTTGTGACTGAAGCGCCCATTTTGTATCCCGCCGCCGTAGTAGAATTCATTCTTGCTCTGCTGCAAAAATTCGCTGGTGCTCTCGCTAGTTAATTCCAGCGGACTAATTTGGCTTAGCCGGTTGCGGTGAAGCCCCTCGTCAAAAATACTAAACAGGGCAGGGTTGCGCTGAATTCGTAAATTGAGCCGGCCGCTTTTAATGATTGCGGCTTCGTCAGTTAACAGCAGTTTGGCTTGCTCAAAAAAGCGATCATCAAATTGATCCAGAGGGACAGTAAGCTGCGGTTCAACAGGTTCAAATTGTCCGTTAGGATCAATTACTAAGCGAATGATTTGCGGGCTTAACAAATAAAGCCGCCCAGTTTCGCCAGTTGAGAACTCTAATTGGAAATAATGTTCCGTTTGACTGACCTGGGTCAGATCGCCTAATTGATGTTGATTGTTTGCTTGGATTGCTTGACTCATGTCTTTCATCTCTATCCGAAAAAACTTCTGCTATTATTATAACGAAAATCCAGTGAAACATGCTATGATGGATGCAAATTGCCAGCATGGAGGGAAAATTGTGAGAGTAATTGCTATTGATAGCACTCAGACACAACTGCCAACTTTGTTTAAAAATGTTTTTCAACAGCTGCAGGCAGCAGATATCGTCACTCGTGACCTAACTGCCGCCCTGCTGGAGCGTGAGGATAACTTGCCAACTGGCGTAGCAACTAAGCCGCTTGGTAAAAAAATTCCGAATTTAGCTTTGCCGCACTTAATTGACCCAGCCGTCAAAGAACCAGTGCTGGTAGTTATCCGTCCCGCTCAGCCGCTCTTTTTTGCCAATATGCTGGCCCCGGCCAAACAGATTCGCGTAGAGCTGATTCTGCTCTTGCTTGATTCATCACCAGCCCGGCAGGCCGAAACCCTATCGCGCCTGCTTGATTGGCTGGTCAAAACGCCCGGTCCGCAGCTGCGCAATTATTTAGAGCATCCTGATGCGGCTGAAACAACGGCTTTAGCTAAACAGTTATAAAAAAAGACTGACCTGAGTCAGTCTTTTTTATGTGGCTAGTCAAACTAGTCTTCTAAGTAAATTTCACGCAGTTTTTCTTCTTCAGCTGGCGTTAAATGCAATTCGTTGTGCAGGTAAGCATCAATGCCGCCAAACTTGTCGTTTAAGACATCAATGGCGTGCGTTAAGTAAGACTTGTGCACAGTCTGAATATCAGTGATTGCTTGCAGCACATTATCATTATTGCCAGCTTTTTTAGCGTCATCTAGCATGCCTTGGACAAAATCAGCAATGGTTTCGTTAGTCAGCAGGTAGTCGGCGATAATCGTATCTTCTGGGACGCCTAAAACGTGCAGAATTAATAAACCAGCGTAGCCAGTCCGATCCTTGCCGGCAGTACAGTGAAAGGCCAATGATTCGCCTGGTTGGTCATTAGCTAGCAGCAAATCGAAGAAGTGCCGGTAAGCTTTTTTGGCCGAGTCAGACACGATCATGTCTTCGTAGGCAAACAACATGTGGTTGTAGCCCCAGTGTGCGTCGTTTTGCGCAACGGTTTCCAAATCATCGATGCCCTTTGAAGAGTTGGTTAAGTCTTCTGAGAAAACTGGCGTCCATTCGTACTTGCAACCAGCTGGGACTTTATCTGGGGTGTCGGTAATTTCTTTTTTAGTCCGAAAATCGACATCGTACTTTAAGCCATAATTTGTCAAATAGTCCAAATCTTTTTGGTCTAAGTTGGCAAAGTGGCCAGTCCGCAGTAATTTGTGGTATTTGATGGTTTTGCCGCTGTTAGTTTGGTAGCCGCCCAATTCGCGGAAGTTGTTTCCGTGAACGACTGCCAATAAGCGGTCTTTCTTTAATTCTTCCATAAATGATCAATATCCTTTTAAAACTAGTCTTACGCAGTTAAGTTTATCATATTTGCCTGGGTGCGCAATTCGGATTCTTGCCCATAAATTAGCTTTGTTTATGCTAGAATAAAGTTAATTAATTAGCGCACAAGGAGATGGGGAAATTGACTGAAACTTATGACAAAATTTTAGTACCAGTTGATGGTTCTGATTTAGCTGAACGCGCCTTTGATAAAGGCGTCCAAGCAGCCATTGAAAACCACGGTCATTTAGACGTGCTCAATGTCATCGATACTCGCCAGTTTATGGGCGAAAATAAAGATGCTCTGATTTCAGGCGATGCAATTTATCAGATGACGCAAGATGCGGAAGAATACCTAAAGAGTTTGCAAAAGTGGGCTCACGATAAGTTTGGTTTTGATGATGTCGACTACCACATTCGTTATGGCAGCCCAAAGATGATTATTTCCTATGACTTTATTAAGGACCACCACAACAACCTGATCATTATGGGTGCGACTGGCTTATCAGCCGTTGAAAGAATTTTAATGGGTTCAGTCACAGAATTCGTCAACCAGCACGCTTTAGCAGACGTTTTGGTCGTTCGGACCGACTTGCATAACAAGCCATTAGCACAAAAGAAAAAACGCCGCCGTTAATTAAGCGGAAATATTTAATTTGCCTAGCCATCGCTAGGCTTTTTTTGCATGGCAATCTGCTATAATAAGCAAGTACACAAAGGAGGCATTATGGATAAGCTTACGATTACGACCTTGGCTGATGATTTGGCAGTTTCGCAAGAACAAATCATTGCCGGTCAGCAAACATTGGATGAAAAACGTGTTTATGCAGCTTTGGATGGTTTAGGGATTTTGGATCACTCGATCACAACCTATTTTGACCAAAGTCAAGATGCTTATTACAGCGGCGAGTCCAACCATCAGTTGAACTTGCTGAACTTGCATGATCCATTGAAGGACTTGCAAGACCGTATTTTGACGAATCACGTCGATGGCTTTGTCGATCAAGGCAAGATTCATTTGACCTATAATCATGAAAATCCATTTGAAGATGGCTTGTACAGCCGGGAAACTGATTTTCACGTTTTGCTATACAGCCTGAAAGTAATTGGGGCAGTTTACTCCATTGACCCTGATGATTTGACCAAAGTATTGACCAAGGACGCTGTCCTGTCATTGGGACTGGCAGCATACAGCTTAGTTCATCAGCCAATCCAAGCCTAAAGCATTGAGAGGGATACTATTATGAGAATGATCGATATTATTATTAAGAAGCGTGACCACCACGAATTGACTACTGACGAAATCAAGTATTTCGTAAATGGCTACACTGATGGTTCAATTCCTGATTATCAGATGAGTGCCTTGACGATGGCTATTTTGCTGAACGGGATGAACGACCGGGAAACTTTTGACATGGCGCAAGCAATGCTGAAGTCCGGTGATGAGCTTGATTTGTCTGACATTAAGGGAATCAAGGTTGACAAGCACTCAACTGGTGGTGTTGGCGATAAGATTTCAATTCCGCTGGCTCCGTTAGTTGCTAGTTGTGGCGCAAAGAACCCAATGATTTCTGGTCGTGGTTTAGGCCACACTGGTGGTACTTTGGACAAGTTGGAATCAATTCCAGGCTTTTCAGTTGATGAGACCGAAGAACAATTCAAAGACCAAGTTAAAGAAGTTGGTACCGCAATTGTTTCAGCTTCAACTAACGTTGCCCCAGCTGATAAGAAAATTTACGCCCTGCGGGACACGACTGGTACCGTTGAAGCAATTCCGCTGATTGCCTCATCAATTATGTCTAAGAAGCTGGCTTCAGGGACTGATGCTTTAGTCTTTGACGTTAAATGCGGTAATGGTGCCTTCATGAAGGATAAGGCCCATGCTGAAAAATTAGCTAAGACCTTATTGGCGATCGGCAAGCAGCACGGAACCAAATGTGTTGCTGTTTTGACCAACATGAACCAACCACTGGGCAACACTGTCGGCAACTCCTTGGAAATCAAAGAATCAATTGATATCTTGAAGGGCGAAGGTCCAAAGGATACCACTGAATTGACCTTGAACTTGGGTAGTCACATGCTGGTCTTGGCAGAAATTGCTAAGGACTTAGATGAAGCCCGGGCAATGCTGGAAGCACATATTAAAGATGGTTCTGCTTTAGCTAAGCTGCGCGAAATGATCAAGGCACAAGGCGGCAATGAAAAGGTTGTTGACGATCCAAGCTTGCTGCCACTTGCTAAGCACCAATACGACGTTAAAGCACCAGCTGATGGTTATGTAACTGAGATTAATACTAATGAAATCGGAATGGTTAGCGTTTACTTAGGCGGCGGCCGATTGAAGAAGTCTGACAAGGTGGACCCAGGTGTTGGTTTGATTATCCACAAGCACTTAGGCGACCAAGTTAAGGCTGGCGAATCGCTGGTTACAGTTTACTCAAACCAGGACTACGATGAAGAAATTGCACAAGATGTTTTGAATTCATATCAGATTAGTGGTCAACCTGCACCAAAAGAGGATTTGATCTATGAGGTTCTTCAGCAAGACTAGAGGATTATTCGATAATTTGATTGGCAGAAAAAGGGCGACTGAATTGGCTAATTCGGCTCGTCCTTTTGACGCTATGCAGAAATATTTAACGGTTGGCGAATACCAAGTTGGCGCCGATGAGCATACCCCAGGCGGCAAGCGCTACACTTTAACGGTGTACCAAGATAAAGCAGGCGTACTTCACCAAGCCCTAAGCCCGCAAACAACTGATGATTTGGCTCCAACCTATACGCGCAATTTTGATAAGCGCTTGGGCCGGTTCCGTGCTTTTCAGAATGTAAAAACTGGTGAGCGCTATACTGTGCACGAGTATTTAGACAATTTTGCGGAAACGGTTAAGCGCCATGTGCGCCGCGGTGAAAATTCCGTCAATATTGGGATTTTGACTGATACTCACTATAAAGAAGCCGACGCGGTTGATTTTTATGGCTATAATGGCCTGATTCATGTCAAAGAATTCGGTTATTTAGAAAATACCGGCGTGTTAGATTTTAAAGCTCATTTAGGCGACTGGATGGACGGGTCAGATGCCGGTTTAGTTGGCGAGCGTGAATTAATCAAGCTGCGCGACGCTTTTAAGTCAGACAAGGTGCCATTTGCCATTATCAAAGGCAACCATGATGAAAATGATAAGTTTGATGAACATCATGATCTGCAAGCGAGTTTCCCGCCCGATGAATTCGAACATATCATGTGGCCGACTTTTTACCAGCAGCCAGCGATTCATTATGTTTCTCGCCAGCACGGGACTGGTTACTTTGATCAAGGTGATTTGCGGTTAGTTTTCGTCAATACCTCTGATATTCCTGACCAGCGCGATGAAAATGGCAAAAAAACCTACGATGCCAAATTAACGCTGGGCTTGCGCGAAGATCAATTTGAAGAAATTATCGAGATTTTAGAGCATTCGTCAGGCAAACGGCTGATTTTTATGAGCCACGGCAATCCGATTAACCGGAAAGGACATGGCGCAATCAAGTATAATGGCCGGTCACTGCACGAGTTGCTAGTTGCGTTTAATCAGCGCGAAAAAGGCCACTTGTCTGCTGCGAAACAACCGGCTGAATTTGCTCTGCATAACGAATTTGACTTTACCAAAGTTAAACATGCGCGGGTGATTGCCTACTTTTGCGGTCACCGTCATATCGAAGACCAATACCGGATTAATGGCATTCAGTATATTTTGTTCAACTGCTCAGCTTTAATGGGGCCGGCGCATGCTTTGACTACGGCTTATAACAAGCAATGGGATCGCAAAATTGACCATGTCAGCGAATTTGCGGGTTACGTGGTCAATGTAGATTTGAAGCGGCATATGATTCAAGTCTTTGGCTATGGCGCCGCATCGCGCTACCGGCTCTTTGCGATTTAAGGGCCCTGTGCTTATAATGTAGCAGTAATCTTTTAAAAACCTATTTTGAGGTGAATATAATACATGTGTGGAATTGTCGCATTTTACGACCCAGAAATTAATGACAAACAAGCCGTGATTGGCAAAATGATGGCTACGATTAAGCACCGGGGGCCGAATTCTGGCGGCTCATACGTCAATGATCAAGTGGCGCTGGGCTTTCGCCGGTTATCAATCATCGACTTGCGCGGTGGCAGCCAGCCAATTTACAACGAAGACAAAACTCGTGCCATCATTTTTAACGGTGAAATTTATAACTTTAAACCGTTAAGAAAAGAATTGCAGGCAGCAGGGCACGAATTTTCAACCAAGGCTGATACGGAAGTGCTCTTGCACGGCTACGAAGAATGGGGCATGGATGGTCTGCTCAAGCGGGTGCGCGGTATGTTTGCCTTCCTAATTTGGGATGACAACAACAAGACTTTGTATGGGGCGCGCGATTTCTTTGGCATTAAACCAATGTATTACAGCGACCGCAACGGTCATTTGCTGATCGGCAGCGAACTCAAGAGCTTTATGGCTTTTCCTGACTTTAAGCCAGAACTTAACATTGATGCCGTTAAGCCTTATTTGATGAACCAATATAATGATTTGTCAGAAACATTCTTCAAGGGCGTTTATCGCTTCCCAGCTGGCCACTGGTTCTCATACAAAGACGGCCAGTTTGACTTGCATCAATACTGGGATGCTAAATATGTGCAAAACAGTCTGAGCTTTGAAGATACGCTGAAGAGAATTAATGAGGACTTAGCTGAAACCGTTGATTTGTACCGGAATGCTGATGTTAAAGTCGGCTCATTCCTGTCAGAAGGGATCGACTCATCATACTTGGCTAGTTTGCTCAACCCAGACGATGTTTTTTCAGTCAGTTTTGACGATTCCACCTATAATGAAGCTTCTAAAGCTAAGGCTTTAGCTGATTTGAAGGGCTGGAACTTTTACGGGGATAAAGTTGACGCCGATGAAGCCATGCGCGACTTTCCAGAAATGCAGTATCACATGGATGAGCCTGATGCCAACCCATCAGTGATTCCGCTGTGGTACCTGTGTAAACTAGCCCGCAAGCATGTCACAGTTGCTCTGTCTGGTGAAGGTGCCGATGAGCTTTTTGCTGGGTATGTCAACTATGGGATGCACACGCATTCAGATACGATCAAGGTCTTTACCGCTGGTTTAAAGAAGCTGCCGCACAAGACGCGGGTCCACTTAGCTCATAAGATTAAAAAGATGGGCAATTTCCCGGGAAAAGTTCACCTGTATACTAATTTGGCTGATCCTAGTGAATTCTACACTGGCCAATCAGTTATCTTTGATCTGGACTACCCAACTATTTTCACCTCTAAAGATGCTAACAGCATTTTGCAACCGGCTTTCCGCAATGATTTGACGGTTAACGGTTTGTACCAAGACGACTTTAAGAAAGTTCAGGGCGCCGACAATGTGAAGCAAATGCAATACATTGATTTGCACCACTTCATGCTGAACGACATTGAACAAAAGGCCGACAAGATGGCGATGGCACACTCATTAGAAGTGCGGGTGCCATACCTAGATAAGAAAATTGCTGAACTGGCAAATTCAATTCCAACCAAATATTTAGTCAACCGGCATGATACCAAGTACGCTTTGCGGAAGGCATCAGAGCAGGTTTTGCCAGAAGAATGGGCAAAGCGGCCGAAATTAGGGTTCCCAACCCCAATCAAACAGTGGCTGCAAGAACCGCGCTTTTACAAGCAAGTGCGGCAATTGTTCGCGGCTGATTTTGCCAGTGAAATTTTTGAACAAGACAAGATTTTAAAATTGCTGGATGATAACTACCGCGGTGATGGTTCAGCTCGCCGGCAGATTTGGACTATTTACACTTTCCTAGTTTGGTATAAACTTTTCTTTGTTGATTATGATGAAACAGTTGCCAAATATCAGCACGTGCAGCCAGAAGTAGCAGCTTTGCTGGCTGAAGGCAAGTTAGTTTAGGATAAGGAAGCAGACGCAATGGCAGATTTTATTCCAATTTTATTGGGCTCAGACATTAATGTTTATGGGATGGCCCGGTCATTTAACGAAGCATACGGAATCCATGTGCAGGCTATCGCTAGTGTACAGCTGGCTGCAACCCGCTACTCAAAGATTGTAACGGTGGAAACTCACGCCGGCTTTGACGCTGATCCTGTTTTTATGCAAGTGATGCGGCAAAAAGAGGCTGAATTTGCAGATAGCAAAAAGCCAGTGATTTTAATTGCTTGCGGTGATGGGTATGCTGAACTGCTTTCCAAGCACAAGGAAGAATTGTCCAAGCACTTTATCGTGCCTTACATTGAATATGACTTGCTGCAAAAGCTGATTTCCAAGGAAAACTTTTACCAAGTGGCTGAAGAATACGGTCTGCCATACCCAAAGACCAAGATTATTACTTTGGCTGACTTTAAGGCTGAAAACTACTTGGACATTCCGTTCAATTACCCAGTTGAATTAAAACCAGAAGATCCAGTTTCTTGGCTGAATGTACAATTTGAAGGCCGCAAAAAGACCTTTACGATTAAGAGTGAAGAAGAACTGGCTGATATTGTCGGCAAGATCTATAACAACGGCTACAAGGCTGATTTGATCCTGCAGGACTTTATCCCTGGCGATGATTCCAACATGCGGGTGCTGAATGCTTATGTTGACCAAAACCATCATGTGAAGATGATGTGCTTGGGCCACCCACTGCTGGAAGACCCAACCCCGCAATCAATTGGGAACTACATGGCTATTTTGCCTGCTTATGATCAAAAACTGTATGACCAAGTTAAGAACTTTTTGGAACAAATTAATTATGTCGGGATGGCTAACTTCGACATTAAGTACGATGTCCGCGATGGCCAATACAAGTTCTTTGAAATCAATCTGCGTCAAGGCCGGTCTAGCTTCTATGTCACATTGACTGGTTACAACTTGGCTAAGTGGTATGTCGAAGACTATATTGACAAGACTTTAGCTGACAAAGAAGTTGTGTACGGCAATGAAGACCCAAGCAAGCGCGTTTTGTGGCTGGGCTTGCCGAAGAAACTCTTTGGCCAATATGCGGTTGATAATGCTGCTAAGCGTGAAGCTGATCAACTGCTGGACGCTGGCCGGTGGGGTACGACTGTCTTCTACGACCGGGACAAATCGGTCATGCGCTGGCTGCTGATGAAGCACATGTACAATGGCTACAAGAAGCGGTATAAGACTTACTTTGAAGTAAACAAGGGCCAATTTTTCGAGAAGAATTAGGCTAATAATCTAACTTAAGATTGAAAAGACTTCCTGACACAGAGTTTGGAAGTCTTTTTGCATAAGGGTGAAAAAAAGATTAAAAATTGCTAGACTAGGTTTTGTATATTTTAGAGCAGGAGGAGTGTATGAAAAGAGGACAAAAGCAACTAAAAGAAATCAGTTTGGTGTGGCTGTTTATCGGTGAATTGCTGACTTGGATCGGTGCCAGTTTCGTTTGGCCGCTGACTTCTGTTTACCTGAACAAGCAGCTCCATATTTCCTTGTCGATGATTGGGGTCGTCCTGTTTTGCAACTGTGCCGGCAACATTGTCGCTTCGTTTTTAGCTGGCCGGCTCTATGACCGCTACAATCCGTATCCGCTAATGATTTTTGGGACATTCACTGATGCGGCTGTCCTATTTTTGCTGGCGATGTTCCATGGCTGGCCAGAATACTGGATTTGGCTGACTTTGACCGGTTTTTTAGGCGGGTGGAACGGAACTTTAATCAACTCGATCGCCACTTCCTTGAAAAAACATCCGGGCCGCTACGTGTTCACGATTTTGTACTTTTCACAAAACTTGGGCGTGGTCCTGGGTACGTTAATCGTTGGTTACTTGTATGACTACTCAGTAACGCTGCTATTCGTCATTGCTGGCCTGCTCTTTGTCTTTGTCGGTTTCAACGTTGTCTTCCATTACCGGCCAATTATTGCTTACCACAAGGCCCGCAAGGCGCGTGAGGCACATGGCGAAAAGCAGAAATTTGTACCGATGCCAAAACCAAACTGGACTTTAACCTTGGGCTTTTTCACTGCTTTAGCTGTAACTTGGCTGATGTACATGAACTGGGAATCAAACCTGTCAGTTTACATGGTGTCATTAGGTATTCCGTTTCACTTGTATAGTTTGTTGTGGACGCTCAATGCTGGCGAAATCGTGATTATTCAGGCAATTTTAACCCGGTTCCAGCGTATTTTTAAAACCGCCTTTCACCAAATTATTTTCGGATTGTGCATGTTTTCTTTGTCCTTTGTGACTTTGATTTTTGCTAAAGATTTCGGGCATTTTGCTTTTTCAATGATTATTCTGACTTTAGGCGAAGCGACGGCCTTTCCTGCGATTCCAGCCTATGTGAACGACTTGTCGCCGATTTCTTCAAAGGGTAAATACCAAGGTGAAACAATGGTGGCCAGTTCAATTGGCCGAGCCTTTGGGCCGATGTTTGGCGGTTTGGTCATTGACCAGCTCGGCTATTTGCCGCTGTTTATCATTGCTGCGATCGCAATTTGCCTGCTAGTTGTCTGTCTGTTGCCGCTTCATCGTCACCTGCGCGATCAGCTGACGTTGTATAAGCGCTAAGCTAATCATATAATGAATGTAAGCGCTTTTAGATAGAAGGATGGAAACAAATGTTGAATAAAATGCAAACAATTCGCGGCGGGGCTGGCGATATTACTAAACCAGCTGATAATATCCGTCCGCAGGATAATTTATACCTGGCGGTGAATTCTGCCTGGATTAAGCAGGCGAAAATTCCTGCTGACCGGCCAAGCACGGGTAGTTTTGATGAGATCAGCTTAGCCGTTGAAAAGCACATGCTGGACGATTTTGCAGATTTTGCCAGCGGCAAACAAGAGTTGCCAGATGTACCTAATTTTGACAAGGCCGTTGCTCTGTATAAATTAGCTGGCGACTTTGATAAACGTAACGCTGACGGTGCAGATCCAATCAGGGCTGACCTGAATTTGCTCCGCAGCCTGCGCGACATGAGCGACTTTAACTTGAAGGCTGCTGATTTGTTTAAGGCTGGGTTTACTTTGCCAATTTCATTCAGTGTTGATGCTGATATGAAAAACACCAAAATTAACGTCCTGCAAACTTCAGGCCCAGATATTTTCCTGCCTGATAAAACTCAATATGGGACCAAAACTGGTGACCACCTGCAGGAAATTTTAAAGCAGCAAACCGTTAAACTATTGACGATGGCTGGCTTTACCCTGGATGTTGCTCGGCAAATTACAACAGTGGGCATGGCTTACGATGCTGAAGTAGCAGCGGTAGTTAAGTCTAACGAAGAATGGGCTGACTACCCAGCTAGCTACAACCCGATGAAGACGTCAGACTTTGTTAAGCAATTTGCGGACTTCAAAGCTGATTACTTCTTGCAGGAACTCTTTGGCGAACTGCCTGACCGAATTATCGTGCAGGACCCAGGCTACTTGAAGCATGCCAATAAATTGCTGAGTGAACCAGAATTTCCGAAGATCAAGGCTTGGCTGCTGGTGAAGTACATTAACGGCGCAGCCAGCTACTTGTCGCAAGAATTCCGGGAAGCTGCTTTTCCATTTAGCCAAGCATTGACTGGTCAAAAGGAACTAACTTCACAGACTAAGCAAGCTTATCATTTGGCTAACGGGATGTTCTCTGAAGTTGTCGGCGTGTACTATGGTCAAAAATACTTCGGTGAAGCCGCTAAAAAAGACGTTGAAGACATGATCAAGCGGATGCTGACGGTCTATGAACAGCGGCTAGCTAACAACAATTGGCTGTCGAAAGATACGATTGAGCATGCCATTGTCAAACTGAAGGCTTTAGTCTTAAAGATTGGCTATCCAGACAAAATTGAAGAAATTTATAACCGCTTCCAGATTGTGCCAGCTAGTGCAGGTGGCAGTTTGTATTCAAATGAACGGGCAGCAGCGGCGGTTGCTGTTAACTACAATTTGGAGCAGCTGCATCGGGAAGTCGACCGGACTTTATGGGCTATGCCAGGCAACTTGGTCAATGCTTGCTATGATCCAGCCCGCAATGATTTGACTTTCCCAGCTGCCATCTTGCAAAAGCCGTTCTATGATGTTCACCAGTCACGTAGTGCTAACTACGGCGGTATTGGGACGGTGATTGCTCATGAAATTTCGCATGCTTTTGACAATAATGGGGCGAAATTTGACGAATTCGGCAATATGAAGAATTGGTGGACCAAGGCTGACTTTATGGAGTTCGAAGATCGAACTAAAGAAGAAATTGCCTTATTTGATGGTCTGACTTATGGTACAGGCAAGTTAAATGGCAAACAAATTGTCTCTGAAAATATTGCCGACCAAGGCGGGTTGACTGCCGCAGTTGAAGCCTGCAAGGGTGAAGCAGATTGTAATTTAAAGGAACTGTTTACTAACTTTGCGCGAGTGTGGGCAGACAAGATGTCGCCAGAGTTAATGACGACTTTGCTGGCTGTTGATGTCCACGCACCTGGCCCACTGCGGGCAAATGTGCAGTCGCAATGTCAAGATGACTTCTATGAAGCTTTTGACGTTAAACCAGGCGATGGGATGTATTTAGACCCAACTGACCGAGTAAAAATCTGGTAAAACTGAAATCGAATTAAGACCGGAAGTTCACTTGCGAGCGTCCGGTCTTTTTGTGCTTTTAGATTGTTAACTTTTGGCGCTTGTGATATGATTTACACGTAAGCGAGAATTATTTTTTTCGTGTTTCCTAGGAGGGAAATTAATGAGTACACAAGGAACTTATTCAGACGATGAATTAAGAAAGAACAACCCGCAATTTAGCCGGGTTCGTGCAACGATTGAAAGTGCTTTCTACGGCAACAACGTTCACGAAATTACTAGTGTTGCTGAAGCTTACTACTTAGCTGAAAAGCAATCAGGCGTTATTAAGACTGATTTGCCAATTCTGCACACTAAGGAATTAGGCCTGCCAGAAGATGCTAAGCAATTAGTATACAACCACGGTAAGATTTTAGGCCGTACTGCTTCAGCTCGTCACTTTACTGATGATCCTAACGAAGATGCAGAAGCATTAGCTGGCAACCTTCGTGAAGACATCTTCAAGGGTCATGACGAACAATTCTTGAAGGCTACTGTATTAGTTGGTTTGGACCCAACCTTTACTGTTAAGGCTCACATTATGATGCCTACTAACTACGCCTTCAACATGTTGTCATACATCTTGAACTTCCAATTCTTCGATGAAGAAGCTAAGAAGATGTACGCTAAGTCAAAGCACTACAACGAAAGCGACATTTACTTCTACTTAGACCCTAACGTTAAGGACGACGATCACCCAGAAGGCTTCGCTGTATTTGACGCTGCACATAACTGTGCTGCTGTCTTCTCACTGCGTTACTTCGGTGAATTGAAGAAGGGTACTTTGACTTTAGCTTGGGCTCTTGCTCACCGTAACGGCTACGCAGCTTGCCACGGTGGTGAAAAGTCATTCCACTTCACTGACAAAGAAGACAAGACCTTCGCATTCTACGGCTTGTCAGGTTCAGGTAAGTCAACTTTGACTCACGAAATGTACGATGGCAAATACGACATCACTGTTTTACACGATGACGCATTTATCATTTCACGTGTTGACGGTTCATCAGTTGCTTTGGAACCATCATACTTCGACAAGACCCACGACTACCCAGCAGGTCACCACGAGACCAAGTACTACACTACAGTTATGAACTGTGCTGTAACTCTGAACAACGAAGGCAAGAAGGTTCTGGTAACCGAAGACTTGCGTAACAACAACGGTCGTGTTATCAAGACCCGTTACACTTCAGCACACCGTGTTGACTACGAAAAGACCCCTATTTCAGCTCTGTTCTGGATCATGAAGGATGGTTCATTACCTCCAGTATTGAAGATCGATGACCCAGTTCTGGCTACTACTATGGGCTTGACTCTGGCTACTAAGCGTACTTCAGCTGAAAACTTGCCAGAAGGCTTTGACATGAACACCCTGGTTATCGAACCATTTGCTGACCCATTCCGTGCCTTCCCACTTCCAGAAGACTACGCTGACTTTAAGGAATTGTTCGAAAAACGTGGTGCAGGCTGCTACGTTCTGAACACTGACGCATTCATGGGTCAAGACATTCCTAAGGAAATCACTAAGCAAATCGTTGAAGAATTAGCTAACGGCACTATCACTGACAGTGACTGGAAGCCATTCGGCAACTTCAAGGGCGTTTCATACTTGCCAATCAAGGGTTACGAAGTTAAGTTAGACGACAAGAACTACCAAGAAACTTTAGTTGCTCGTATGACTGACCGTCTGAACTGGTTGAACACTTACGACAAGGAACACCCAACCCAAACTATCCAACCAGAAGCAAAGCAAACTTTGCAAAACATTGTTAAGGAATTAAGCTAATTTATTAGTTTAACGACTAACAATTAAAAAAGACGTCTCCTTGTGAGACGCCTTTTTTGTTATAATTTGTTATAATATAATCGTTAATTGTTAATTTTTTTACAAGCAATTTTTTATAGAATTATTGAGGAGGATATTGTGTCTAATCCCTATGCCGCGTTTCCGGGGCATGTAAATATTACTTATAGTGAATTGATTCCTGATAGTTCGATGCCAGGTGGCTCGAAGGTAATTGTATCTTTCAAGCATCCAACTGTGCATGGCTTCACAGAAGCGCAGTTCTCTCTGCCTGACTACCAGCTGCTGTCAAATTCTGGTCTGAGCGTTCATCAGCTTGAACGCGCGGAGGAAGTACTTAAGCGAAATGGAGAAGAGATCTTCAGTGCTGCAAAAGCTAAAGCTGGCGAGTAGCTAAAAATTGCTGCAAACGAAAAGGCTCAGTCGTCTGACTGGGTCTTTTTTGATGGAGAAAAAGTATAAAAAAGTATAAAATTCGACAACACTATTAAATTTACGTATGCAAAAAGGCTTAACCACGTTTGTGATTAAGCCTTTTAATTTACATATGTTGTTGGTCGTTCTTCTCTTTGATCTTCCGATATTTATCAGCCGGAATGCGGTTGATGTAGAACGGCTTATGCGATCCTAAGATCAATGGTACCCGTTCAATTACGGTGTTAGAGAAGTCCAAGCCAAAACAAGAAGCAGGGTTGGATGACATATTTTGCAACCAAACCCGCGCTTTAATAATAAAGCTTTCGTAGCTAGTCAATTCAGTTTCAGGGCTGATGACGTCTTGCACGATAACGAAGGAGAAGTCGCCGACATCACGTCCTGGTGTTGTCGTGTACTTCTGCGGCTATGATTCAATCGTGCCATCTTTAATCAAATCATGGACGATCTGCCGCAGGTAAACGTTAACTCGTTGCTGCTGCTTGAAGCCCAAGAACAACTGAATGTTGATGACGTTCTTAGTGCCAAAGGTGTTGATGGCGTATTCAGCGGTAAATGGATCGTCAGTAATATTAACTGTCACGAACCAGTAAGCATGTGCCCGTTTTGGCCGTTTATCCAAAATCGAATACATGATTTCGCGCTTAATGAAGCGGTCATACTTAACTTTGGCCATGAAAACTAAGTTAGTTGCATAAGTTGGGTAGTCAGAATCGTGACTTAATTCAGTCAGCAAGTCGACATAATCTGGCAGGCTGACATAAGAATTCTTGTTTTCCCGTTTGTCGCGGACCTTGTTCCCAAAGTACCAGATGTACATAACTGCGCCGATCAGGCCAGCGATCAAGAGTGATACCCAGCCGCCACGGGTGAACTTGGACATGCAGGACAGGAAGAAGATCACGTTGATGACGCCAAAGACGATTAAGAACAAACCGCTCCACAGCATGTTGACGCCTTTTTCGCGCAGCCATTCAAACAGCATCAAAGTCGTAGCCAGCATGGAAATCGTAATGGACAAACCATAAGCTGCTTCCATGTTGCCAGAAGTCTGGAAGAAGAGCACGATACCGATCGTAGCCACACAGATCATCTTGTTAACAGATGGGATATAAATCTGCCCTTGTTGATTTGATGGGAAGACGATCCGCATCCGCGGCAAGAACTTCAACTGAATGGCTTCGGATACCAGAGTAAAGGAACCAGTAATTAAAGCCTGCGAAGCAATAACGGCTGCGATTGTTGCTAAAATGATCCCAAATAAACGCCAGTTGGCAGGAATCATCGTAAAGAATGGGTTTAATTCGCCGCTTGTTGCTTGGTAGTGCGGGTGGTTTAGGATCCAGACGCCTTGACCGAAGTAGTTCAAAGCCAGGCAAATAAAGACGTATGGCCAAGATCCTAAAATATTGCTCTTGCCGACGTGGCCGACATCAGAGTACAGGGCCTCGGCACCAGTTGTCGCTAGGAAGACTGATCCCAAAATAAAGATCCCGGCTTTATTGTCAGGGCTAAAGAGCAGCTTGATTGCATAGTAAGGGTTGATCGCTGCTAAAATTGACCAGTCGCCAGACATGTTAATCACGCCAATGACACCTAAGAAGGTGAACCAGACGAACATGATTGGGCCAAAGGCCTTACCAATTACGCTAGTCCCGCTGCGCTGGATTAAAAACAGCAGCAGCAAAATCGTCACCGTAATGATGATAACTTGGGTCTGGTTCGACACCGGAATATTGCCGCTGCCGAACTTCATGCCCTTCAAACCTTCAATTGAGGTGGTTACAGTTACGGCTGGGGTTAACGTCCCGTCAGCCAAAATTGCTGCCCCACCGACTAGGGCCGGGATCACCAGCCACTTGGCCCGCTTTCTAATTAAAGCATAAAGGGCAAAGAGGCCACCTTCACCGTGGTTAGTTGCTTTTAACGCGATGACCACAGTTTGAATGGTGGTCAATAAAGTCACCGTCCACAGCACTAGGGAAATTGCCCCTAGTACGAAATCGCGGTTAACGTTGCCAATCCCGCCGTTGCCAGCCAGGATTGATTTCATTACATAAAGGGGACTGGTACCAATATCGCCGTACACAATCCCGATCGTAATCAATAACCCAGCCGCACTCAGGCGATTGAATTTCTTTTAATCCATCTATTCATTCCTCCAGCTTGTCGCCAAAGCTAATAAAAAAAGAATGCCATTTGACATTCCCCTTTTAATCCTATTCTTGACTAAAAAGCCAGGCAAAGCAAGTACTTTTTATTAAGACAGCGTCCGCTGAATTTTTCCACGTTGCTCAGCGTACCAGTGGTCCCAGTCTTCATAGGTTTTCAAGGCTTCAGGATCAACACCAGTTTGCTTCTGCATTTCGTCGAGCAGGTTTTGGAAGTTGTAATCGTGTTCACCAAGGGCGTGCTTAACCAATTCCTTGCGAGTGAAGTTAATGTTGTTGGTTAAGTATTCGTTGATGTCGATCATATTCTTGCTCGTATCAAAGAGCTGAATAATTTCCAAATCGCTTTCGCCAAACTTGGCAATGTAGAAGTTAGCGAAGTTGCTTAAGTAGTCTGGTTCGTCTTTAAATTCGTGCTTAGGCATTTCAACCCGGTTTGGTTCAGGCATGATCACTTGCATGTCGTCATTTTCTTCGGTTGAAGCTTCCATCTTTTCGTCTTCAGTCAAGGTTGTGCGCACTCCTTATCTTCAATTATAAAAGTCAATAGCTATTGTACGTGCTTAAGCGGTTAAAAGCAACTGCCACCTTATTGGCCTAGGTATTGAGCCACGTCATCTTTAGTGATTTCAGCTGGGCTTTGGTGACCGTTGTTGTAAGCGGTGTTGAAAATGCCAACCACTTGGTCATCAGTAAATTGAGCTTGGTTGTAGCCTAAGTCAGTTAAACGGCTGCGGATTTGACCACGAGCACTCATTGAGACGGTTTGACCGCCAACAACGTAGCCAGCAGGGGCTGACTTGTTGCCTTGGCTTGGGTCGCCTTGAGCCGAACTAGCACTGCTTGAAGATGACGTAGTTGTTGATTGCGTTGTTTGCTTTTGAGCAGCAGCTTTTTCTTGGGCATTAGCCAAGAGCCGCTTAACCTGCTTTTTGACCTTCCGGTAGTATTTGCCATTAATATATGGCAAATCGAGAATTTCTTCGTAGTCAGCAATGGCTGATTGGTAGTCACCGTCATCAATGGCGTCAGCGGCATCACGCTTGAGTGGGTTAATGTCGCGCTTGAAGCGGCGAACGACGGTAGAAATCTTGCTGTGCAAAGTTTCAGCCCGGTCGGTCATGACTGAGTAGCCGTTGGTTTGATTCTTGGCATCAGCTAAGGCTTCTTTAGCATCAGAAAATTCATATTCTTTGATGTCGTCTTTGGCTTCGGCCATGTTGTCAGCTTGCTCAGCATAAGCACGAGCAGTAGAAGTGTTTTTGACATCTTGAGCCCGCTCGAAAGTTTCTTCAGCTGAATCATAGTCATAGTCGCGGGCTTCTTGCTTGCCTTGCTTCATCAAGCGCGCATAGCGAGCATCATTGCTGCTTGAGCTGGATGATGATTTGGATTGCCCGCAGGCCGATAAAGTAAAGACCAGGGACAGGGCCGCTAAAACGGCGAATAGTTTCTTCTTCATGGTATAAAAGCTCCTTTGATTAATAGAGTTTTTGCTCCTTATACCTCTTTATTTTAGCAAAAAGCAGCAAGCTTTTATACTTGCTGCTGGTGGAACTAAGCTTAACTCAGGATTTCTAGATCATGATATTGAACAATATCGGCATCCGAAATTACAGAATTTCTGCCTTTTTCGATCGCTCTCTCCCAAGGCGTTCCATTGAGGTGAGTCGGATTGTAGTTAGCATCATGACCATGATTGTTTATCCAAACATTATTAAAGTAATCCTGATATTTGCGTACATCTTGGTCAATTAATTCAATAATTGGTTTTCTGTTTGGTGACATCTGAAGCTTTAACTCTAATGAAGCATCGCCGAGTAAAGCTTGCTGATTTTGTTTTTCTAATTGATAAATATCATACTCAACCGGGCCTTGCTCAAAAGCTACAAAATTTGCAGTGAACAAAGGATAATGATGATCTACTAAAAAATCAGCATAGATATAATACAAGATTTTATGAAATGCAAAACGTCTCTGGCGTAATAACTTATACTTTCGCAAGAGATAACTTGCTATATCTTTTGAAGTAAGTTTTCCCTCTGAATTAATGGTACTTAAAAAATCATCGAAAGTTTCGCAAAGTTGAGTGTTGGCAAAATAAGGATCAGCCTGTTGGATAGATTCAAAGCTAGCATCATCAGATGGAATCAAATGAAAAGTGAAGAGATTCTTTGATTCATCAGATGCATCTTGCATCATTTCTTGTTTTTTAGCGATGATTTTTTCATATTCGTTATCTGGAGCACAGTAATCATATGCATATTGTTTTCCGGAAATATTGGCAAATGCTACTAAATGAATCATTAAATTCCCCTCCTATCATATTCTCTTAATTGCTCATGTTTAACGTGAGCTAGGTTATTGGTCAGTTCATCTGCTGAATCCCAAATTTGCAATTCCCAAGGTAAATACTTGTTATCACATTGGATATAACATTGAAAAGATTTGTAATTATCTTGATCACGATAATAAAAACGTTTTATTTGTTTTTTATCATGGCATGATTGTAATAGTTTATCAATATTTGGCCAATTGTTATTAACGTTGGGCGCAATTAAACGCATGCCCTGCAAATCATTCAAACACTTGGAAATCGGTAATCCATGTATTTTTTGTTCCCGGGCCGCGTATTGTTGCATTTTCTTGATTATAGTTTCAGGGTCTTTAGCCCTACTTCTAATTGTACCAAGATTTAATTGCCGAAGCCGCAAATTAAGCTCAAATAAATACTCATCAAGACCAAATTTTAGTAGCTCCTTATGGTATTCAGGCAAGAATTTTTGAATAAAAAAATCATCCTGCAAAGCAGTTGAAACACTGATTTTGTTGAGATTTCTTAGTTGATAGTTTCGTAAAAAATCCAACTGATAGAAATACTCTGAAAAATTCTGATGTTGTTTGCATATATCAGCAACCAAGGAAGCTATAGACATTTCTAATTGATCTATCATTCCCACTCCTTTGCTATTTAATAAATAGATATTATACCAATTCAAACGTATGTTCCCATTATATCATGCCTGAACAAAACTATCTATGTACAAATAATTTGATCTGTTCAAAAATATTTGAAAATTTTTTGTCCTATTTTGCCGTTCTCAAACGTTATTAGGGTGACAGCATTAAACAAGACCGGTCGAACAGATGCTGCAAAGATCTAATTATTAAAAGGAGAACAACATGAAATTAAATTTAGTCAGCCAAGAAGTTAAATATACTTTCCTGAATGAAAAGTACCACAAAGGTGAAAAGACGCGCTTATTTAGAAACGTAAAAAATGATGCTGATCCGGCTAAGCTGCATGCCTTCGGCGAAGCACTGGTGTCTTTGCAAACTGGGGATGAATATGGCGGCGCAGTGCTGATTCAACATCAGCAGCTTGACCCTGAACAAGCCTAGTACAAATAAGGACGTTAAATAAAAGGAAGAAAAAGGAGAATAATTCATGACAACTACCAGTAAAATTTTGCGTTTAACCTTTATCAATGCCGCCGGAAAAAAGCGGAATTTAAATGTGCCGGAAGCAGCGGAAGGGCTGGAAGCCTACACTGTGAAGGCGGCGATGGAAAAGATGGCACAAAACAATGCGTTTGCAGATGAAAATGGTGATTTATATACGGCTGTTGACTCTGCTGCTTACGTTGAACGCACTGTTAACAGCGTGTTTGACAATAGCGAAGACAAGTAGGGGGTTAGTTGAACAGGTGAAGAAATTAGGAGAGGAGATTAGAGCATTGATAATAAGGAAGAAATAAGATAAGCGAGTTAGGGCAGGCGGACTGCTCTGCTTGCAAAAGCAGGCTAGCGCGGGGATGTTAGTGTGTTTTTGCAAGCGAAACATGACGTCATGATGACGTCAAAAAGCTGTCAAATTGACGTCAAAATGACGTCAAGATGAGACGAGCATCAACAATAAGGTAGAAAATACCTAAAATTGGTAGCAAAATGACGGCAAGAAGTGTCAATAATAATGTAGAAAAGCGAAAAGATGACTGCAAAATGACGTCAAAATGACATCAAAAAGTGCGATTGACTAACGTGTAAAAAATGTGAAATTTGCAGGTAAGCTTGAAAATATGATGATCTATCTATCAAATTTCACTAAATTTAATAGATAGCAGGGCATAATACACTACGTATCTATCAAAAAATGTAAAATTTGATAGATAGAAGGGGAATGTAGCCTACTTATCTACTAAATTATGGAAAATTTGATAGATAATGATAAATCATCAAGATCGAGTAAAATATTAAGAGCATAAAATCAAGGACCTGATTGCATAAATGGAATGCACGATACGCTTTTCTATCTAGCGCAATCAAAGCTCTTTGCTAATAATGAGCAGTTAGCAATTACCAATCGGACAATTGAAAAGCTGAATTCTGAGAATAATATTGCGGTTAAAAAGACGAAACTGACTATAAAATACTTGGAAAATAACAAAATGATCGGAATAATCAGCAAACGTCCTAAGCGGCATGAACTGTTAATGCGAATAGACTAGATATAAGTGTGTTTTTGCGGGCGAGAAAGCATGATATAATAATTTCGTAGTGTTGGAATCTGATAAAGCACTACAACGCCAACGGTGTCATCCCAGCCGAATAGGGATGACACTTTTTTGATGGGAAAAAGTTTAAAGTTTAACAATGATACTAATATAGTGTTACAAGAAAATTAAAAAGCCCGTTAGGCTTTGCAAAACTAGCAGAACAGGCTATAATAAGATCTGTGGTAAGCAATGGGAGAATGCTGTAGGCATGAAGCCTGTACAGCATGCGGTTTCTTTGCTGAACGTGACTGCCCCGAAAGATTTATAAACTTTCGGTGTTCAGTTCAAGAAATTTGTACAATTATGGGCTATCTCATGACTATGCCTTTGCCCGTGCGAGTTTTATCTAAGGAGGAAAGACCACATGAAGAAAAATGTTAAGATTTTAGGCGCTGCTGCTGCTGCTTTGTTAGCTGTTGCTCCGGTTGCTGCTTCTGCTACGCCTGCATTCGCTGCCTTAGGCGACAGCAGCGACACATCAGACACGACTGATGGCCCAATTAAGTTGACTTCAACTTGGACCAGCGACGCTAATGTTACTCCAACTACAGCTGTTTCTAACTATACTGCTTCTGGCTCATTAATCCCACAATTATCATTGGGTAATGCGTCAGTTTCAAACGTTACTGTTAAAGCAGACGGTTCTACTCAAAGCGACAATGCTACTAAAAGCGACAATGCTACTAAGTTTGAAGCAGGCGTTTCTTACAAACAAACTGCTACTTACTCAATTACCAACTTACAACCTGGTAAGTGGTACAGCGTAAACGGTACTGCTTACAAGGCTAACGACAATGGTATCTTATCTGACATTGATAACACTGGCAAAGTTACCAACGTTCACAGCTTCACAGCAACTCGTGTATTGCACTGCATTGACACCAGCATCGTTGGTGGTCCATATGTAGCTAGGGATGGTAATTCTTACAACAATAACCAAGTAATTACCTCAGTGGATACTGCTTCAACTGTTGGAGCAGTGATTGATGCTATTGGGAAGTTGGGCCTGACTACTCACGCTGATTCAAATGACGTCGAGGGTTCAAAAGTAACCCCTGCTGCTGATGAAGTTATTGCACAATTGAAGAAGGCTGGTATTGAAGTTAAAGGTACTGATAAAGCTGCTGCCTTTACTATTCCAGACAGTGGCTTCTTCTACACTGTAACTGCTAAGAATAGCAAGAACGGTAACACTGCTACTGCTAGAGTATTCTTCGAGGGCTCAGAAGACACTCAAAACAATTACCCTGTAATTTCTTACGGTACTCAAGACATTCAAGAAGGCAACAAGCCACTTAACACTATGCCAGTTGTAGAAGTTAAGCAAGGCGATACTTCTTGGAGACCATACAGCGGCTTTACTGCTCGTCAAGTAAACAACCTTGAATCACAAAAATTGACTTTAACTAGCCAAAGCGTTGCTTTAAGCAATGTTAACGTTAATGTACCAGGCGTATATAGCGTTACCTTAAAAGTTACTAACTCAGATGGTCGTTCAACCAGCTTGACTTACAGCGTTGTTGTAACTCCAGGCAATATTGATGCAACTGCTACTAAGACCGTTACCTACGTTCCAGGCTACTCAGTACGTACTTGGGCTATTTACGGCAACACTCCATCAATCTTAGGTACTGAAAACAACGTTGCTGCTAATGCACAAATTCAAGTATATCCAAACGACACCAAGACTATTGACGGCGTATCATACACCAAAGTAGTTGTTTCAGGTACTAACACTAACAAGTGGATCCAAACCAAGTACTTGGATGGTTCATGGAAGAACACTAATACTAACACCAGCAAGCCATCTTCATCAGAAGAAGCTATGTCAGGTGTAGCAGTCGTAACCTACAAGGGTCGCGGTGGCGTTAACCTGTTGAACGCAGAAGGCAAGTACCAAAACCAATACGTAAAGAAGGGTTCAGCATGGAAGGTATTCGCAAAGAAGACCATCAATGGTGAAACCATGTACCGATTAGGTACTCAAAGTCAATGGATCCCAGCTAAGTACGTATCAGTTAAATAATTGATCGAAGCTTAACGAAGATCAAAAAGGAAGCGATGTCGAAAGACATCGCTTTTTTGTTTGAGATATTTCAAATCATTTGATTATCTAAAGTTTATTGCTTCAATTCCGGAGATAATTATATTCAGCGTACTTTCATTAGTATTAATTATTACATCATAATATCTATCTTGTTTGTCGGAATAGCATTTATAACAATTTTTGCTTTGCTTTTTTAATTCGCTTGCATCTTTCGGCAGTGCATCTCTAATTAAGCCATTAATTTCTTCACTATCATTTGCAATTGAAAGAACAGAGGAGGAAATATCTATTTGATAAATCAAATCCTGTTCAATATAAAAATCTAAAGTATAAATTTGCTTTTTCACACGAATATGTTGAATAGAATTATCAAGATCTGATAGCTTTTCATATTCATTACCAGTTTGATCTTCTTTTTTAAACACACCACCTATCACATTCGGTTCCTACACGCTAGTTCTAGCATGTAATAATTTAACTAAGAAAATGCAAACATCTTCTGCTAGACTGATAACAAAAAGTGTCTCTTCTTTTTGTGGTTCAATGTTTCTCGTTCTTGATCCGTGAGATACAGAACTTTTGTTTCTGATATCGCCTATTCGTCTAACAATATCGATTAAATCATCAGAAATTTCTTTAATAGACTTTTTATAATTGATTAGAGAACTCAATTTTTCAATGGTGGCAGAAATTAAACCGTTTAAACTAATATAATACTCACCTGTAGGCTCAATTTTCCGCCCTTTAACTTGGGCAACTTCAGTTCCTGTAAGTTCATGATAAACATACTTACATGTTGATTCAATTAAGGAACGAGCATAATTGATCGCCTCACCATAATCCTCTTGTTGAAATCTTTGATTCATTTTATTTCGTTTTTGCTCTAAAGAAGTAACCATCGGATAAAATTCATTATCTTTTCTGAAATCGTTTTCCATAAATAATCCTCTTAGTTAATTAATTTAGATTAGTATACATATAATAAAGATCACACATAATTAATTTATGCAAACAAAGAAGCGATGTCTTTCGACATCGCTTCTTTCTTTGGATTCTGCTAAGAATCAATTATTTAACTGATACGTACTTAGCTGGGATCCATTGACTTTGAGTACCTAACCGGTACATGGTTTCACCATTGATGGTCTTCTTTGCGAATACCTTCCATGCTGAACCCTTCTTTACGTATTGGTTTTGGTACTTGCCTTCTGCGTTCAACAGGTTAACACCACCGCGGCCCTTGTAGGTTACAGTTGCTACACCTGAAGCCTTTTCTTCTGATGAATTTGATGGCTTGTTGGTGTTGGATTGCTTACCAATCTTCCAAGCATCTGATAAGTATTGAGTTTGTACCCAACCAGTAATGCCGGCGCCAGTCTTTTGATCAGTGTAACTTACCTTAGTATAACTTACACCATCAACAACAGTACTTTCACCAGTCTTAACTGCAGTACCAGTGTAAACAGTTCTACCGGTTGATGAAGCAGTATTGCCGTCTACTGACCATACTAATACACCATAGCCAGGTACGTAGTTAATGGTCTTTTCGCCATTACCTTGAACTAATACTTGGAAAGTCTTGTATGAAGTCTTGTTAGTAGCAGTATTAGTAGCACCTAAAGTTACGCTGTAAATACCAGGTACTGAGGTATTAACATTATTAGTTACAGTGTAAACATGTACACGAGTACGGTCGTTCTTGCTAATGTATGCAGCAAATACATTAGATGCAATTGCTGAATCCCACTTAGTACCTTGTTCTACAACTAATACTCCATTAGCATATCTCTTTTGCCATTGAGTAGAATTTGGCTTTTCGTAGAAGATAGGTGCACCGTTATCGTTTGAACCAGGGAAGTGAATGGTTGCAGTAGCTGCCTTACCATTGCCAAAGTACTTACTAATAGTTAAGTTAAAGCCTTCGGATGGAGCTTTGATTGAAGTGCCATCTGAAGCTAACAAGTTTTGACTTCTCAACAAATCTACTAATTCTGATTCAGTAATATTAGCGTTTTGCAAAAGATCAGTGTTCTTTACGTTGCCAGGGTTGGCAGCGATGATTTGACCACTGTTGATAGCACTTAGCAAATTGGCAACAGTACTGTAATCCAAATTCTTAGGTGCTTCTACAGTACCATTAACTTGTTGACCCTTCTTACCATTTGCTGCTGAAGGACCATAAACAAAGTAAGGGGTGCCAGGAAGATCAGGATTATAAGCAGTGAATTCAGCACCAATATTCAAGTTAAGCTTAGTAGCATCACCATACTCATCTAATGTGTTCTTGGTACCGTTGATATAAACATCAGTCCCGGCTTTGCCAGCGTTTTTAATAGAAACGCCTTCAGCTACAGCTACATACTTTTGCCCAGCTTCCAAAGTATCAACAGGCTTAACACCAGGTTTAAATGATACATAACCATCAGAGCCTACAGTAGCGTCACCCGACTTGTAGACAACTACTCTACCATCATTTTTATTAATTTGTGGTGTACCAGTAGTTGATGACAAAGTTGCAGTCATCTTAGACGCATCACCAGCATATTGGTTTGCGACTTTCAAAGTTAAAGTAATAGCTGAACTTTCCTTTGCGCCACCACTTACAATAACGGGAACGGTAACATCGGCCAAAGCAGAGCCAGTAGCAGAAGCAGCAACCGGAGCAACAGCTAACAAAGCAGCAGCAGCAGCGCCTAAAATCTTAACATTTTTCTTCATGTGGTCTTTCCTCCTTAGATAAAACTCGCACGGGCAAAGGCATAGTCATGAGATAGCCCATAATTGTACAAATTTCTTGAACTGAACACCGAAAGTTTATAAATCTTTCGGGGCAGTCACGTTCAGCAAAGAAACCGCATGCTGTACAGGCTTCATGCCTACAGCATTCTCCCATTGCTTACCACAGATCTTATTATCTTGGCAGGCGTCTTGCTGATAGCTGCATACAAAAAGATCTTCGAAATTCTGTTTAGAATTTCGAAGATCGCGATCGCTGGCGGGGCGCAGAAATAAGCCAGCTGAAATTAAAGCACGCCAAGTTATTGCGAGTTAGTTTCGATTAACAAATTTATTCTTGTTATACATAAATAAGCATCGAAATTCGTTCATGAATCTCGATGCTTATTTTTTATCTCAATTATAAATCTACCGTAATCTGACTGCGTATCTGCCATCAACCCATTGGTTGCCACCAAGGTTGTAGTAGGTACGACCATTAATGTAGGTAGTAGCGTAGTAGCGCCATCTGCTGCCATTGCGCAATCTGCGTCCAGTGAAGCCTCGGTCGCCTGGTTCTTTCCATAAGTTCACGCCGCCGTGATTGTATCTAATTTGAATGATTCCGTATTTTCTTGCGCTGCTAGAAGTTGCAACTTGTTTGATTGGGTAGGTGGCTGCATACTGACCGTCAATCCATTGATTGTTGCCTAAATTGTACCAAGTTTTACCATTCTGAATAGCCACTTGGGTAACTTGCAATCTAGTTCCGTTCTTTACGCGGCGGCCAGAGAAGACAGCGTTAGTGCCGTAACCATTCCAAACATTAACTCCGCCCTTGCCATTATACTTAATTACAATGTAGCCGTTAATTTGACGGGCAGGGTAATAGTTCACGCCTAAGATTTGAGCTAAGCGGCCTGGGAAATCGGTAATTAAGCCGTCAACATTACCAGAGTTGACAATGTTCTTCATAGCAGCTGCATCATTAACTCCCCAGATTAAATATTTTTTCCCACTTTGTTTTAAATAATTGGCTGCAGCAGCGTTGTAGCCGTAACTAACCCAATATTGATTATTGCCAATATCTTGATAATTTCCACCTAATAGTGTCCGTGGAATATTTGGTGCCAATTGTGCCAAAATAGTTAGTGATTGTGGTGTAAATGATTCAAATAAAACTCGGTTTTGTAAACCATATTGATTTACTAAGTTTACTAGAGCATGTTCCATCCCTGTTCCACGCTGATTGACGCCTGTTCCGCGAGTTTCAATCATAAACTTAATCTTAGGATCACCGCTGTAGCGTTGAAAGATTTCTTGCAGGGAATGAATAGGCTCACCTGCTTTGCTACGATAGCGTTGTAATTGAGCAAAAGTTAAGTTGCAAATGTTGGCATTAACTCCATAAAGACGCTTTAAGTTTTCATCGTGGCTGACAACGAGCACACCATCTTTGGTTTGCTCTAAATCAAGTTCTAAGTAGTCAGCATGCTCAGATAATGCCCGATCATAAGCAGCATAACTATGTTCATAAGATTGATTTCCTTCTGTTGCGCCGCGGTGTGCAATATTAGTAAATCCAAATAAAAATGGCAGCACCGCTAACAGCCATAATGTATTTTTCTTGTTCATTTTTTCTCCTTGAATTTCTAGGGTATTCAGTACTACTTTACACTATTTAAATGATTTTAAGCAGAATAATTGAAAAGATGCTTATGAAAATATGTTTTTATTTCTTCTCTTGCACGATATAAATTGGCCGCTCTTTAACTTGGGCATAAATGCGGCCGATGTATTTGCCAACGACACCTAAACAGAGCAGCTGAATCCCCCCCAATAGCAAGATAATGCAGACCAGGGATGCCCAGCCTAGAATGCTGGAAGTGGGGTGGACGATTTTTCTAATGATGACGACAATCAGACCAATCAAGGCAACAATCGAAGAAGTCGTTCCTAACCAAACTGCCATATTTAGTGGAGCTTCGGAGAAATCAGCAATCCCGTCCATGGCATACTTGAACAATTTCCAAGTAGTCCAGTCGGTTTCACCAGCGACCCGTTCGACATTGTGGTAATCAAGATATTTAGTCCGAAAACCGACCCAAGAAAAGATGCCTTTTGAAAAGCGGTTGTATTCCTTTAGTGACAAGACCGCATCGATCATCTGCCGCGTCATCATCCGGTAGTCGCGGGCACCTGGCACGATTTGCGTGCTAGAAATTTTATTAACGACCTTATAGAACATGTCGCTTAAGAAGGACTTAAATTTGGCTTCACCAGTCCGGTCAACCCGCCGCGTGCCGATACAATCGTATTCGCCTGTTTCAAGCAGCTGGAACATTTGCGGTAAAAACTCTGGTGGGTCTTGCAAGTCAGCGTCCATAACAACGACATAGTCGCCAGTTGCTGCTTGCAAACCTGCATACAGCGCGCTTTCTTTACCGAAGTTGCGTGAAAACGAAATGTAGTGGACATGATCTGGGTCTTGTTCATGCAGCTCACGTAATTTTAGCAAAGTTTTATCAGCTGACCCATCGTTGACAAACCAATATTCTGGCTCTAGCCCCTCGATTGTGTTCATGATTTTTTCGACAGCAGGGTAGAACAGGGGGACAGTTTCTTCTTCGTTATAGCAAGGAACAATAATTGATAAAGTTTTCATATTAATGCCTCTTTGATAACTTACTTCTTCTTAAAGGTGATGACCTTGTTGATGATGAACTGAATCATCGTTGCTACGAAAGTCGAAATAACTTTGACGATAATCTTGTCAAAATGCAGCATGTTGACGAAGACGAACAGGCAGGCAGTTGTAAAGACAGTTGTAATTTGCCCGACCAAGTAGTATTCAACAAAGCGTCTAAGCAGGTGGTCGTGAACTTTGAAATTGAAATAGCTGTTCCAGAAGAAGTTGTTGATCAACCCGCAAGATGAACTAATGAAGTTTGCCAGCTCAACGTTCATATTGAAGTGGACTAGCAAAGTAAAGATGCCAAAGTCGACAATTAAGCCTAAACCACCGATTAAGACATAAACGACTAATTGCCGGAAACTTTCTGATTTAAGGAGTGTTTTGATTTTTGCGTACATATTGATATTGAAATTTGATTAAATGTAGACCATATCAATTTTAAAATGAATATTTTCGGTTAAATATATACAATTCTACTATAATTTGTATTTTTTCAGCATTTCGTCCGGAACTGTATAATTTTATGTGTAAGGATGAACAGTTCCTTAAACTAAATTCCAATTGGGTATAAAAAAGGGACTCCCTTTCCGTATAATTGATTTGAATACTATCAATACGAAAGGGAATCCCCTATGACTGATTTAACAAAGAATGCCTCAATGCGCTATTGAACAAAGAGAAATTCGATGAATTCATGCGTACTCAGCTTGAAGAAGGACTCGATCAACTCCTAGAAAGCGAATTGACTGCCTTTCTTGGTTATGATCCCTATGCTCGAGAGGGTTGGAACTCTGGAAACTCTAGAAACGGTAGCTATTTTAGACAAGTTAAAACTCAATTCGGACCGATCAGAGTTCAAGTTCCTCGGGACAGAAAAGGTGAGTTTCACCAACATACTCTCCCAGCATACGGCCAACACACTGATACGCTAGAAGCAACCGTGATTCAGCTCTATTCGCATGGCGTAACGACCCGGGAGATCTCTGATTTGATTGAGAAAATGTATGGCAGCTATTACTCAGCTGGCACTGTCTCCAACATCTCTAAGCAGGTTGCCAGCCAGGTCGAAAGATATCACCAACGTCAGCTGAGCGACAAGTTCTTCTGCGTGTATCTCGACGCCACTTACATTCCTCTGCGTAGAGATACGTACCAGCGTGAGGCAGTCTATGTGGCTGTTGGGATTAAGCCTAATGGCCATAAGGAGATCATTGATTATCGTATTGCCCCGGTGGAGAATATCGAAATTTGGGGTGAAATGATTTCCAACTTCAAGGAACGCGGCCTTGAGCAGGTTGAGCTATTCCTATCAGATGGGTTTGTAGGCATTAAAGACATGCTAAAGCAGTATTACCCAAAATCTAAATTCCAACGTTGCCTAGTTCATGTCATGCGAAATATCAAGGGAAAAGTCCGTGTAAGCGATCATAAAGAGGCTCTGGACGACTTCAAGCAAGTTCATAAGCAATCAAGCAATCTAGCTTAAAAGAGGCAGAAACGGTTCTCCACGCTTTCTATGACAAATACGACTCAAAATACTCAAGCATGATCAAGAATCTGCAGAAGATTGAGGAAGACCTGCTGGTCTTTTACCAGTACCCTAAGCAGATTCGGCCCTCGATCTACTCAACGAACATGATCGAGTCGATAAACAACATGATCAAACGCAAGACAAAGCCAAAGTCAGAATTTCCAACTGAAGAGTCCCTAGACAACTTCTTAGGTGTACAGGCTATCGGCTACAACGACCGGAATGCCAATCGGACTCATAAAGGCTTTGGTCAGGTGACAGACACGTTGGAATCATACTTCGATTAAAACATAATTAAAGAATCAACCTATCGGAAAGATTTATTTACACAAAAGAATTGACAGTGTCTTTCGTCCTTATAGCACTTTGGCAATAACATAATACTTTTACGTAATATGTTAATTGCATCATTTTTATTTAACCAAGCTGTATTAAAGCAATTCATGAGCCACTTTTGCTTCGGCTCCTTACCTTCTACATACCATTTATATAAGCGCGGGAAAATACCATTTTTGTATCCCAAAAATCCGAGTTCTTTATCGTTTTGTTCTTTTGAAATAAGTGCATGTACGAGTTCTTTATTGTTTTGTTCTTTTGAAATAAGTGCATGTACGAGTTCTTTATTGTTTTGTTCTTTTGAAATAAGTGCATGTACGAGTTCTTTATTATTTTGTTCTTTTGAAATAAGTGCATGTAAAATTAAATGTTCAAAGAAATCACAATAAACTAAATTGATTCTTTTTTGTTTTGAAAAACTTACATTTTTTTGTTTTATGACACTTGGTCTAGAAAGATTAGGAATTTCATTTTCATAATAGTGATGGACAACCAATCCTTGGTTTGTTCTTGAATAATTACCACGTGTAATATTTTTAATTTTTCCCTGTTTAAATCGTTCATATGATTGCTCATGAAAATAGTCGTCTTTGACACGTCCGTATTGTTTTTGAAGAAATTCAAATGCGGCAGAATAAGTACAATCTAGTAAAGCAATATAATGATGAAATTTTTGATTACTACACAATTTTCTTTTACCTCTCTTTGAGTACCTTCCTAGTTAATGATAAATAACTTTTTTTATTACGCAAATTCCTTTTAAACGGCGAAATATTACCGTTTCATAACAGAATATATGTTCGGTTGTTCCTGCTAAATGCCCCTGTTACGATAAGGGTGTGTGAATTTGAGGAGGAAATATGAAGAGAAGATTAATCACTGGCTTTGCTACCGCAGCCTTGTTGTCCTCTGCAGCTGTGCCAGTTACCAACAGTCTTTCATCATCGTTAGCCCCGCATTACGCTGCTACTCACGTGGCAGAGGCGGCTTTATCTGCTAGTCAAAATTCGTTTTTGCAATCAGCGATACCACAAGCCCAAGCAGCTGCCTACAAATACGGGGTTTATCCGTCTGTTATGCTAGCGCAGGCGATTTTGGAGTCCGGCTGGGGACAATCACAGCTGGCCCAAGCTCCAAACTACAACTTGTTTGGTATTAAAGGCTCATATAACGGCCAGTCGGTCAACATGAATACCGGCGAGTATGGCAGCAATGGCTACTACAATACCAACGCTCAATTTAGAAAATATCCAAATTACCAAGCTTCGTTTGAAGATAACGGGGCAGTTATTAGAAATAACCCGCAATACTACATTAATGTGTGGCTGGAAAATGCGGCTTCCTATCGGCAAGCTACCGCGGGTTTGAAGGCTTATGCAACTGCACCAAATTATACAGCGCAATTGAATTCAATCATTGCTGCTTACAATTTGAACCAATACGATCCGCAGATTAGCTATGTCAACCAAGCAGCGACTGCTAAACGGGCAGTAGCAGTGTACAACTGGCCGACTGACCCAAGCGTTGCTAAACAAACTGGCACGCTGAAAGCAGGCCAAAGAGTAACTGTTACCGAATACATTACTAATTACAATGGCTCTAAGTTTGCAAAAACTAACTATGGCTGGATTGATGCCTCTGCTTTAGGCAGTACAAGCAAACCAATTAGCGGTAGTGGCAATACCAGCAGCAATAAAAACACTTCCTCTACTACGACTACTTACAAGGAAGTAAAGGCAAAGGGCAAAGTTCAGATTAATTACAAGCCTGGGTATGATATTGCCGTTTGGAATCAGCCTGGTGGCCATACTACTGGGGCAATGCTGCGTCATGGTACCACTTGGCTGTACTCAGCTTACGCTGTAGTAAATGGGCAAAAATGGTACAAAGTTGGTACTAACCAATGGATTATGGCAAAGTATACTGCTGCACCTGGTACCGTAAAAAATATTAATAATATCACCCAACCTAAATCAGAAAATGACACTTCCAAGGTTCAAATGACCAAAGAACGCAGTGTGGCATATATTAACTACAAGCCAGGCTATGGCATTGCTGTTTGGTCACAGCCTGGCAAGGGTGCCATTAAGGGTAAGTATTTACCACATGGCTCCAGTTGGAAGACATATGGTTATGCTTATGTTAATAGCCATAAATGGTACAACTTAGGTGGCAATCAATGGATTGATAGCGAGTATGTCAGCACATCGCGCGTTACTAAGACAGAAAATGCTGTAAAGCCCAAGGCAACTTCTCAAGTGACTAAAGTTACCGGGACTGCAAAAATCAATTACATTGATGGCTATGGCGTGCTGGTTTGGTCTGAGCCAGGCAGTAAAGCTACTAAGAAATATCTGCCTTCTGGCAGCCACTGGAAATTCTTTGGCATGACCTGGATCAAGGGAGAAGCTTGGTACAACTTAGGCGGCAACCAATGGGTCCCAGCAAAGTATTTGCTGATTCAAAAGTAAAATAAGCAAGCAAAATAGGAGAATAAATTTAATGAAGAAACAATTAACAACTGCGATGGTATGTACAGCGGCTTTAGCTGGTTTAATGGCTTGGAATGGTCACTCAGCTCAAGCTGCAACTGTGCAACCTTCAGCTACTGTTCAAACTAATCAAAATGAACAGACGACTGACACTATTAATCAAGCACAAACTGCTAATACGGATATATCTGCACAAACAACGTCTGCAAATGCTGCTAGCGTACAAACCACATCCTACAGCGTTAAGCCAGAAGAACAACATGTGCAAGTTTTAGCTCAATCAAACCAAGTAGCTGCTCGCTCTTACGGTGTTGATGTAGCCAGCTACCAAAGTACCAACATGTCCGGTTATGCACAAAATGGTGCCCAATTTGCAATTGTTAAAACTTCTGAAGGTACCTCATACCGTAACCCGAAGGCCTCAGCTCAAATTGCTTCAGCTAAGGCTAACGACATGATGGTCATGGCATATCACTTTGCTACTTTTGGTTCTAATGCGTCCGCAGCTGTCAGCGAAGCTAACTACGCAATTTCAGCTGCTAAGTCAATGGGCTTGTCAACCGGTTCTTATTTAGCTTGTGACTGGGAAACTGGTGACGGAAACTACGTTAACGGTTCGCGGGATGCTAATACTACTGCTGTTTTAGCTTTTATGAGACAAGTTAAAAATGCTGGCTACCTGCCGTTGATTTATTCTGGTGCCTACTTATTGCGGAACAATTTGAACACGGCCACAATTAACAGTTCATTCCCTACCTCTATCTGGGTTGCCTCATATGCAACTTCTGGCAGAATTGATACGCCAAACTTTGACTACTTCCCATCAATGGACGGTGTAGCTATTTGGCAGTTTACTGATAATTGGCGCGGTCAATACGTTGATGGTAACATTTCTTTAGTTCCATTAACTTCTTCTAGTGCAGTTACTCCGCACAATCAAACTAACAACACTAGCAAGCCAACTAACAATGGCGGTAAGCGGGTAGATACTGGCGATCCAATTGCGACTGTTTCATTTACTAGTCCAATTGCTGTGTGGAATGCCCCACAAGGCAAAACTACCGGTAAATATTTGAACAATGGTTCAAGATGGAAAGTAACTGCTAAGAGCCAAGTTAATGGTAACTGGTGGTACAACTTGGGTGGCAATCAATGGGTTGATGGACGTTATGTCATGGTTACCGGCTTTGCAAGCATTCCTGAAAATAAGAAGGATGATTCCGGTAGCAGCAGCCACAATGGTGATAATTTATCAACGGGAGAAACTAATTATCGTGCAATTGGCCGAATTAACTATATTCCAGGCTATGGTGTCAACTTGTGGTATGGCTATGGCAATAATGCTAAGTTCAGTGGCCGCCGTCTGCAACATGGTACGTCTTGGAAGATTTTCAAGCGGGTTGTGTTAAACAACGGCAAAATTTGGTACAACTTAGGCGGCAACCAATGGATTGACGGCAGCTACGTAGTCATCAGTCAATAATTTTAATTAACGCAAATAAATTTAGTCAGCGTCCTGACCAGGGCACTGACTATTTTTTTGGTAAAATAAGATGATTGTGTGAAAGGAGTTTCAAGATGCGCTTATCCTTGCTGCTAGTTGTTGTCGCCGCTTTGCTGGTGCCAATTCTGATGGCCCGGTTCCAAGTGAGACAGGTGCCAACCGCAGTTGCCGAAATTGTGGTTGGGATTATCTTAGGCAAAAGCGGGTTCAACTTGCTGCATACGACCAGCAATATTTCATTTCTGTCTAACTTAGGTGTGATGATGCTGCTGTTTTTGTCAGGGATGGAAATCGACTTTTCTTTGTTTGGCAAACAGCATCAGCGCCGGCGCGGACCGCATGGACAAGTTAACCCAGTAAAAGTGGCCAGTCTTGCCTTTTTAGGCACGATGGGGATGAGTCTGCTGCTGGCAGTGATTATGCAGCTGACCGGCTTGTTTAGCGATTTCGCTTTAGCCTGGATCATCTTAATGACGATCGCACTGGGCGTAGTTATCGCTACTTTGACCGAAAAAGAAATTTTAGATAAGCCGGTCGGGCAAACGATTTTGCTGACAGCAGTCTTAGGTGAAGTGATCCCTTTAACCGGCCTGACAATTTACTCCGGCCTGCACAGCAGTCACCCGCAGCGTCTGTGGCTACTCATTTTACTGTTGGTAGCAGCAATTATTTTGTTGAATCGGTTCCGCCAGCCATATATTTGGTTTAATAAAATCACCAAATCAACGACTCAGCTCGATGTCCGGCTCGCCTTTTTCTTGCTGTTTGCATTAGTATCGGTGGCTGAAGAAGTTGGTGCTGAAAACATTTTGGGCGCCTTTTTAGCCGGCATGGTGATGAAGCTGCTGGAACCAACGGCCAGCACGCGTGATAAATTAACTTCAATTGGTTACGGGTTTTTCATTCCAATTTTCTTTGTGATGACTGGTGCTAATTTGAATTTGCGCACCTTGTTTGCCAACCCGAAGTCGCTGATGCTGGTGCCGGTTTTGGTTATTTTCTTCGTTTTGGCCAAATTGCCAGTTATGCTAATTTTTAAACGCTACTTTATTGGCCGCAATGCTTTAGCCGGTGGCTTTTTGACGGTGACTACAATTACGATTGTCTTGCCAGCTGTGCAAGTAGCGCAAAAATTGGGGACAATTGATTCCAACCAAGCCGGAGCCTTTATTTTAGCAGCGGTCATTGTCTGCATCGTTTCGCCAATTGTCTTTAATAGCCAGTTCGTACTGACCAAAGAAGACCAGATGAAGCAAAAAGTCATCTTATATGGGGCTAATATGCTGACGGTGCCGATTGCCCAGCAACTGGTCAAAGACCACTATGAAACTGAAGTGGTGGCTTTGAACAAAGAAGATTATGAAACTTACAACAGCGAAGTCAGCCATATTTGTTTAATTGAGCACCTATCGGCTGATAATCAACATGCCTTTGATTGCGATATTTTCGTAGCAGCAACAGACCATGATGGAACTAGTTATGAAGCTGCTAAATTGGCTAAAGCAGCTGGGGTTGAGCGGGTCATTTTGTCCCTGCGTCAGCCAACGAGCCAGCAGCTAGCTGAGATTAAAGAAAGTGGCTTGGAACTTTACAACAACTTCCCAGTTCGCTCACAAATGATGAAGTTCATGATCGAAGCTCCAGATGTAGTGTCATCTTTATTGGATGCAAAAAATGGCCTGTACGAAGCACAGGTCAGAAATCCGCATTATTATGGGCGGCCACTTATGGAGTGGGAATTTATCGATCAGATCACCGTGTCACGCATTCGCCGCGGCAAGCAATGGATTACTCCGCATGGGCAAACCATTATCGAAAAAGGCGACCGGTTGTTGTTATCAGGCAAGGCCGAAGAAGCAGCCGATATCAGAGCGCTGCTGCAGCGGCGGGATTAAGCCAAGACGCGGTTGTAGTAAATTAATTCTGGCCGCGTGCCAGCAAATTCAATTTTAGTTAAGCCGCAGTTGTCCATTTGGTGGAGATGTGCCGCACTTCCGCCCATGAACAAATGAGCAACTAGCATCCGGCTAGTTGCACCGTGGCAGACGACCAAGATTTTTTCTTGGTCGTATTTTTTTGTTAAGTCGTCTAAAAAGCTGGCGCAGCGTTTTTCTAGCTCAGCGAAGCTTTCGCCACCAGTGGCATATTGGGAATAATTATCCCGGATAAAGCCCCAAGAGTCGAAACATTCTGGATACTTAGCCTTCATTTCGGCGACGCTGTGTCCGTCCCAAGAACCGTAGTCCATTTCTTTGAGCCGTTCGTCGTAAATTAACTGGGCTTGATTTTTAGTGAAAATTTGGGCAGTTTGGACAGCGCGTTTAAGCGGGCTAACATAAACTGCCGCAAAGTCGCTAGCGTCAAAATTTTCAGCAGAGGCTTGGGCAAAAGCAATCCCAGCTTGATTAAGCGGGGCATCGACTTCTGAGCCTTGGATCATGCTTTGTTTATTTAGGTCGGTTTGTCCGTGGCGAATGATAATCAGTTCCATTTGTACTCCTATTTAGTCTTGGTTTTTGGCAGCGGTTTAGCTTCATTTAACTGACTTGGCAGCTGCAGCATTTCTTGGCGCGGGACAGCTTGGTAGGTCAAGCTAAGTTTAACAGTCAGTTGTTTATCAACAGTTAGCTGGGTTTTGACTGTTAAGCGCTTGATTTTGCCAGATTTTTTATTAATGGTTTCAAAAAGCTGCACTTGGCCAAATTGAGCGTGGTCCATCACTTGGTCGAAATATTTTTGCTGATTGGAAGCAGCAGGGTAAGAGGCAATGATTGCTTGGGCGGCGTCTTTAGCCAGGCTGGCATTGTTTTTGCTTTCGTATGATAAACTAGCCAGCTTATCGTCCTGCTTTAATTCTGCTTGTTTAAGTTCAGCTTTGTCTAAATTTTTGATTAAGTCATTGCTTTGCAAAGCGGCGGTAAAAGTAGACGGCTCGGCGGCTAAAATGGTTGACGGCTGAGTTTTATACCAAGCGGTTTGTCCGTGCAGATATAAGTCTTGCCCGCTTAGCCACATTTCCATTAGCTGTTTTTTGCTGGCTGTTTTGTATTGGCTGGCAATATGTGCGACGGTTGGCTTGCCGCCAAAAAGGCTAGTGGCTGTTAAGATTTGCGTTCCTTGGCTAGATGATAATTTGATGGTTTGGCCGTTTTGTCCCGCCGGCAGGGTATCTTTGGCCTTGTTAACGAATTCGGTCTTGGTCACTTTTTTAACTGGTTGTGCTTCTTTTTTCTGACTGCAGCCTGCTAGCAGTACTAACAGCAAACTAGCTAATAAAACTAGTCCAAATTGTTTGTGTTTAAATTTCATTTGTGTCTGTCCTTTATCTTGAGATCGATTACGTCTTTATCATATAACAACTTGCAGGTAAAAGCGCTAGTTTCAGCAAGGGAAAACGTGTAAAATAAGAAGAGGTAACTTTGAATAAAGGAGATTCATCATGTCAAAATTAGTTTTAATTCGTCATGGCCAAAGCGAATGGAACCTGTCCAACCGCTTTACTGGCTGGGTTGATGTTAACTTGTCTGACAAAGGCGTTGAAGAAGCTAAAAACGCTGGTCGTTTAATCAAGGAACACGGCTTGGAATTTGACCAAGCTTACACTTCAACTTTGACTCGTGCAATCAAGACTTTGCACTATGCCTTGGAAGAAAGTGGCCAATTATGGATTCCAGAAATGAAGTCCTGGAGATTAAACGAACGTCACTACGGTGCTTTGCAAGGCCTGAACAAGAAGGATACTGCTGACAAGTACGGTGCTGACCAAGTTCACATTTGGCGTCGTTCATACGATGTTCTGCCACCAAAGATTGACGCAGACTCAGAATTCAGCCAAGTACACGACCGTCGTTACGCAGACTTGGATCCAAACATTATTCCATTAGCAGAAAACCTGCACGTTTGCCTGGACCGGGTAATGCCTTTCTGGGAAGACCACATTGCTCCAGACTTGCTGGCTGGCAAGAACGTCATCATTGCTGCTCACGGCAACTCACTGCGTGCTTTGACCAAGTACATTGAAAACATTTCTGACGATGACATCATGAACTTGGAAATGAAGACTGGCGAACCTGTTGTTTACACCTTCGACGACAAGCTGAAGGTTCTGAACAAAGAAAAGCTGGACAACTAATTTTTAAGTCTGCAAAGTCCCTAACTGCTGTTAGGGGCTTTTTTGTTAAAATTTTGTTAAAATAGCAGGGGAGGAGGTCAAGTATGAAATACGTCTTTTTGCTGCTGCCGGTATTTGGCTGGGGCTTATTGCCGCTGTCCGTTTCAAAAGTTAAACATGCCAGCGTTGCTAACCAAATCATTGGAACGGCAATTGGATCGTTCATCTTGACTGGGCTGCTCATGCTGCTTGTGCAGCCGGCTTTTGACTGGCTTAGCTTTTGGGGCGGTGCTGTTGCAGGTGCCGCCTGGATTATCGGGCAAGTGGGGCAATATACCGGCTACCGCACGATTGGCGTGTCGAAAACCATGCCGCTGTCAACGGCTTTGCAGCTGATCGGCGTCCCACTCATTGGAGTCTTGGTTTTCCATGAATGGCAAACCCCGCGGGCTAAGCTGTTTGGCGCTTTGGGTATTGTTTTGCTGCTGTTAGGAGCTTATTGCAACTCGCTCAACGGGCCGCTGAAGCATGAACCAACCAAATATCCGAAGGTAATTCTTTTGCTTTGCATGACATCATTAGGATATATTGCTTGTTCAACCATCCCGCGGGCGTTGACTGGATCATCGATCGTCATCTTTTTTGGCGAGTGCGTGGGGATGCTGGCCGCGGCGTGGATTTATTCTCTGCTAACTAAAGAAACAACTGGTTGGCATGCCCGGGCCAGCTGGCTGTGCAGCGGCGGCGGAGCTTTATATGCTGCCGGTTCGATTGGCTACGTAGTAGCTGTGCAGCAAAACGGCATCAATACGGCTTTTGTCATTTCGCAATTGGCCGTCGTAATTTCGACTTTGAGCGGCTTCCTCTTTTTAGGCGAACGCAAGCAAAAACTAGGCTATGTTGAAACCGGTTTAGGCTTGTGTTTGCTATTAGGCGGAGCCATGCTAACGACTCTATTTTGATTGGTAAAGGAAGCGATCTTCCGTGCAAAAAATAGCTAACGATTTTTTAACTTTGTCAGTTTCGGAAAAAACAGGCAGCCTGCTGCACCTGCTGGCTAGCAGCGGGTCAAATGATTATTTGACGGGAGTAGAATTAGCACCAGTCTTGTTTCCGGCTTTGGATAGCGACTTGCTGGCGGCAGCTGATTGGGTCGTGGTTGATAAAGGCGACGACCGGATTAGTCTGACGACGATTGCTAGTGATGAAACTAAGAAAAGCTGGCGACATGATTTTGAATTGATGCTGACCTATCGCTTAGTTGACCATCAAGTTGAAATCAGGCTGTCGCTAACGAATACCGGCCAGCAGGATTTTGACTATCAGCTCGGTTGGCAGACCTGGCTGCACGTGACGCCGGAAACGCGGATTAAATTAACGCCGAGTTTAGCTGAACAAGATTTATTGAAGCCAGCTGATCTTGATGAAGGACAGGTTAACCAGCATTTGCGGACTGTTGATTTGCTTGAGCAGTTCCCGATGCGCTTTAGTTTAGGCAGCTTCAATCACTTGCTGGTTGTCAAAGATGGCGATCGCTTTGGCTTAGGGGCTAGCGATCATGAGCAGCAGACTTTAGCGGCTGGTGAGCAAGCAGACTTTTCACTGAGCTTAGACCTTTTATCATTAACTAAATAGCAATCATGATAGTTAAAACTAAGCCTTCGTACTAACTAGTGCGAAGGCTTTTTTGTCTTTGAGGCCAAAAGGTTATAATAATGGGCATGGAAACAAATGAAGCTTTGCAAAAACTATCGCCTAAACTGCCGCTAACCCCGGAACAAGCGGCTTTAGTCGACCAAATTATGGATTTTATCAAGTCGCATTTGACCAGCAATTATCCCGCAATTTTTTCAATTTATGGAGAAGCTGGGACTGGTAAAAGCGTCTTATTGTCGAACTTATTTGACCGTCTGCAACTCGCTGCTAAAAGTCACCAGCAGCCTTTAGCAGGGACGAATAATTATTTCTTGGTTAACCACCCAGAACTGCTGAAAGTCTATAAGCAGATTGCTGGTCAGTTTCCGGAACTGCTCAAGAAAAATTACCAGCGGCCGACAACTTTTATCAATCAATTGACTAAAAAACACCAAACAGCTGACGTGGTCATTATTGATGAAGCCCACTTGCTGTTATCAAAGCCTGACCACTACAATAATTTTTATTACGATAACCAGCTCATGGAAATTATTAACCGGGCTAAAATTGTGGTACTGGTCTTTGATCCTCAGCAAGTTTTGCGAATGAAAAGTTTATGGACAACCAAGCGGCTGCAGAAAATCACCCATAAATATGCGCATGTTGATTATTACTTGCAGCGGCAATTTCGTTTGCAAGCCCCGTCAAGTTTGCTTGTCTGGTTTGATAGCTTAGCCGCAGGGCAGATTAAACCGATTCCACATGTTGATCGAGCTCAGTATGATTTCCGCATCTTTGATGATGCTGAACTGATGCGGCAGGAGATCGTTAAGCGCAACAATGAAACAGGTTTGTCGCGGATTTTGTCGACCTCTGGCTATCCCTCAATTCTTGATGGAGGTCAGCATTTTATCCGTGAAGGCCGGTTTAAGATGCCGTGGGACCAGTATAATTTCACGCAAACACCTTGGGCAGAAAAGCCGGAAACAATTAACGAAGTGGGATCGATTTATACTTGCCAGGGTTTTGATTTGAATTACGCAGGGATTATTATTGGCCCGCCATTTTTTGAAGCGGGGCCGGATTGTTTACAAGTTGATTTGAGCAAAATTACCGATACCGAAATGTTTAAACGCCGGGATGATTTGACTGATCCTCAGCGCAAGCATGAACTAGAAGTAGCAATGGTGCGGAATGCTTTGAATGTGCTTTTGAAGCGCGGAGTGCACGGTACCTATTTATATGCGCATGATCCGCAGCTGCGTCAAACCTTAATGAACTACTACGCCCAAGCGGTTTGATGGTATAATATTGACCAAATGACTACAGAATTCAGGTTTTATCTATGAGTGAACAAATTCCCTCGCGGGTCGAAATGAATCGTCGCCGCAAAAAGCCGCACCACCTGCGGCATTTTATCCTCTGGCTGCTGGCCATTATCATTGTCGGCGTTGCTTGTTATGCCGGCTATTTGTACCACCGCACTAAGCAGGCCGCTGATCTGACTTACGACCCCAACAATAAGGTGACTTCAACTGCAGATTTTAACGGTAAAAAGCCATTTTCGATTTTGCTGCTGGGGACGGATACTGGTGCTTTAGGCCGGACTGCTAAGCGCGGCAATTCTGACACGATGATTATTGCGACCGTTAATCCGCAGCAGAAGAAGTTTTCGTTGATGTCGATTCCGCGTGATACGATGGCTGAAATGATTGGCACGCCTAATTTTAGCGTGCATAAAATTAATGCTGCCTACAATATTGGCGGAGCTAAAATGGCAATGAGGACTAGCTCCAAACTCTTGGCCGTTCCGATTAAGTACTACGTTGTTTTGAACATGGGCGGTCTGCGCAAGATGGTCAACGGCGTCGGCGGCGTCGATGTTACCCCGCCATTAACTTTTACTTTTGATGGTTATAAGTTTACCAAGGGGCAAAAAGTACACTTGAATGGTAAACAGGCTTTAGCTTACGCCCGGATGCGGTATGATGACCCGCAAGGCGACTACGGCCGGCAACTTCGCCAGCGGCAAGTGATTATGAGCATGATTGATCATGCGGCTTCGCTGAAGACTCTGACTAATTTAGAAGATATTCTGGATTCTGCTGAAAATAATGTGCGCACCAATTTAACTTTTAATGATATGGTGGCCATCGTTAAAAACTACCGGCAATGCACTGCTCATCAAAGTAGTGACTACTTGCACGGTAATGGTGCAATGATCGGGGATGCTTCATATCAGGTTATGAAAACCAGTGAATTGCAGCGCTGTTCAGATAAAGTACGCCGCAGTTTAGGCTTATCAACAGTCACTTTAGATAATAACGAAACTTATCAAAATAGGAAGAATACAAGTTTTGATTGGAGTAGCTCTGATCAAAACCAGGTCTACCGGATTTACGAACCGGATAGTGACAAACTATGGGACGGTGATCGCTATGACTAGAGTTTGGTCGCTTTTAATTGGCTATGCTTTTGGGAACCTGTTGTTTGCGATGATTATCGGCAAATTTTTGCTTCATAAAAATCCAACTAAATATGGGTCGCATAATCCTGGGACTGCCAATATGGGTGCCGTGTTTGGCAAAAAGTGGGGCATTTTGACTTGCTTAGGCGATTTAGCCAAGACCTTAATTTGCTTGCTGATCATTCATGCAGTTTTCCCGGGGCAAGTTAATATCGCTTATGCTGGTTTGGGCCTGATCTTAGGCCACTGCTTCCCAATCTGGATGCAGGGACGCGGCGGCAAAGGCGTAGCAGTAGCAGCTCAACTCCTAGTCTTTTACGACTGGCGGGCAGGTTTTGTGTGCTTGCTGATTGGACTGCTACTAGTTATCTTGATGAAGAATCTGACCGTTTCACCATTAGTTTTCGTCTTGATTTTTAGTGTTTATGAAACGATTAAGGGACCAGTTGAAGGCGGGATTGTACTGCTAGTTTGTTTGGCAGTTATGGCTTATAAATTCCGCTATGATATCGTCGACTTTGTCCAGGGTAATGGCAAACGCGTCGATGTTTTATATTCAATTAAGAAGAAAATGGGAATTTTGAAATAATGGAGAAGTTAAAGAAGTGGATTAATCGGGCGTGGCCATATGCAGGACTGGCATTGGTCAGCCTGTTTTTGTTGTATACGCAGTGGTTGTATCGCATCACTCCAATTTCGGGTGATACTTATTTTCACTACAGCCGGTTTTATGATGCTGCCATGCAAATTAGAAATTGGAATTTTAGCTATTTCCAGACCAATTATGGTTTTGACCAAGCCGGTCGTGTAATTAATGCGATGTACGGCCCGCTGTTTGCTTATGGCATGGGCGTGTTGGTGCTGCTGACTCATTCCTGGTTTAGGTTTAAGCTGATTTCATCTTTCTTATTTGTATTGATCGGATCAAGCGGTATGTACCATTTGTGCTGGCGGATGACTAAGAATAAAGAAACTAGTTTTTTGATTGCTTTAGCTTATATTGGTTTAAGCAAATTAACATATTGGCAATCAGTTTCTAATTTTGCGGCCATTAATGAAATGATGGCGCCATTTGTCATGCTGTGCGGCGTGCGGATGATTACTAATCATGACCGGCCGATTAACTGGGTGCAACTTGGTTTAACAATGGCAGTTGTTGGCCAAATCCATCTCTTAAGCTGTCTTATTTTTTCGCTGGCCCTGATTCCATTTTTTATTATGGGGCTAGTGACCACTAAGCAAGCAAAGACTGTTTGGTTAAATTTTGCTGGCGCTATTGCCTTAGCTGCACTTCTAACAATGAATGTTTGGCTAGTGCTGATTCATTTCTTCATCGCTGAACGAATTTTCACACCATATCCAATGAGTTTAGCAGAGAACAGCTTAAAAATTCAGACAATTCCTCGAACAATCGTTATTCCACTAACTTGGATTTTTTTGTTTGCTTGTTTACTGAACGGCATTTATTTACTAAAACACCGTCGAGAAGATAAAACTAATAATTTAATCTTTTGCAATGGATTGGCTTTCTTTTTGTTAAGTACCGATTTGATTCCATGGGGCTATATTGAAGCAAAGTTGCCGGTTTTACAAACAGCTTTTCAAAATCCTAAACGTTTTTTGATCGTTGCTGATACTTTGTTGCTGCTTAGTCTAGGGATGACTTTCAGTCGTGTATTAGGTGCTTTTTCTAAGTCTTCTAAGGTACATTCATTGCTAGTGATTAGTTTATTGCTAGTTGCGATGAGCGGTTATATTAAAGTAAATGATTTAAACAACTTTTATACCTATTTCTTTAAATTTAATTCAGGTTTGCAGCAAGTGAATAATGCAGCAGCGGATCGCAATTTGGATTTGCTATTTCAGACTGTGTCGAGTGTCCCATCGCCAGATTATTTGCCAAAACGGCAAGAAATATCTAGCAAACACGCCCAAGAAGTATACAAACAGGAAGTTATTGACCGTAAACAACAATTTAAGCATCAGGTGCTTGCAAATGGCAAATTACGTTTAACCTGGACAAATTCTGGGAAGACCAAAAAGAAAACAAAATTACCAATTGTGATGTATCGGGAATCTAAACTTGTTACTAAATCAAAATTATATAAAATTGATGCGATTGGTGTGCCAACTGTTTATTCTAGACCTGGCAAAAATGAGGCCACCCTATCGTTTAGACAGCCAAGTTGGTTCAAGTGGATATTATGGTTAGTATTAGTTAATTGGGCAGCTGCCATATTTTTAGCTTGCTGGCAACGTGTTAGATTTCGTGCTCAGACAGCAGTTTCCTAAGATAAATTATCAGTCAAAATTGCGGGTTAACAATTAAGTTAACCCCTTTTTTGATTGGTTGAGCTGTGCTATCTTTGAATAGATCGAGTTGTTGAAAATAAAAGTAGGAATAATATCTTGAAGAATAAAATTAATTCTTATCGTATTTTGAGCTGGTTGCTGCTGATCTTCATCGCGGCTTGTTTATTATTGCCATCATTAGGAGTAATGAAATACTTGCAAGCTGGGTCAGTTGCTAAACAGGTGCTTGCTGAAGCAAGTTATAATCAGGTCCTAGTTTGTTTAGCGATGGGGCTTGGTTTGGCAGTGCGGTCTTGGAAGCCTAATTTCAACCAGGTCTTACCGAGTTGGCTATTAGGCTCCGTAACAACTCTGATGCTGGTGCTTTTTACTGCAATTAACAAACCGCAAAGTTTCACTTTACAAGCAGTTTTACAAATTATCTTTCCAGTTTCGTATGGACTATCAGCTGTTTTTTCATTTATTATTATTGCTTTGCTGATCAGTCCACTTCTGCTAGAACTGGGGGGGGGGAGGCAACTGCCTAAACTAAACACCTTTTTGGTATTACTAACCATTCTAAGTTTTATTGCAACTGGTTTTGTAAAAATTAGTAGTAATAATTTGGTGGCGTTAGAATTACTAGTACCTTTTGCTTGGGGCCTGCTATATCAGCCGGGTAAATTAGCTAAACACAGCCTGCTTAACTTTTTAATGGCTGTTTTATTGTTTGGCCTCAATGCTGCCTTAACTGCAATTATTTTTAAAGCAGCTTTATTAGTTGATCCGATGATGAGTCTTGCTCAAACTGGCTTCTTAATTGCCTACTCATCACCTGTCTTGCTGATAATTGCAGGGTTATTGACAACTTCTTTTAGCAAAATTTTAACTCAAATTAAATTGCCAGAGGTATGTTTACTAGTGCCTGCTAGTTTGATCGGTGCACGCAATTTTAGCAAGTGGTCACAATACAATGTACAGACTCATTCTTTTGGCATCAGCAAAGCTCATCTTTTGCTGGAAGTTGTAATTTTAGTAGCACTTGCAATTATTATTTCAGTCGTTCTTTACAAACTTTACCGGCTGCTGCCTGTTACTAAAAAACTGGAAGCTTATTTATCAGGTCAAACTTATCATGACTTAGCTAATATTTGTCAAAAGCTTGTGGCTGATCTCAAGCATTTTGGCAAACGTTATCACGTTTCATTGCTGACCTGGCTTTATTTCCTGATTTTAAGCATCATTAGCATTGCAGTAGTCAATGATGGTGGAACGATTAATGGGCGCTCATTCTTCCTCTCATTTTTAGCAAGCAAGCACTGGATTCCGCTGTTAACAGCTATTTTTCTATATGCGCTTTTTGCAATCTTATATTTTATCTGCACGCGCTATTGGACGGCTTTAGCTTTAACTTCAGCTATTACATTAGGCTGGTCTATTGCTGAACGGGAAAAGCTGCTGCTCAGAGGCGAGCCGATCTATGTCTCAGAAATTCAAGAAATAACTAATTGGAAAACTTTGTTGCCAATGGTCAGCAAATCAGTCCTGGTTGGGGCTGGGTTAGGACTTGTCATCCTAGTTGTAATAGTAGTTATTTTAGAGCTGAAGAAACCTGTTAAATTTGAAACGTTTAAGGCTCGTTTGATCTGGGCCGTCCTAAGCGTTCTGCTTTTTGTGACTCCAACCTGGTTTAACGACCAGCAAAGTCCTGTTTACTATGTCTCGCTTGCCTTTGATAACAAAGCAACTTTTTCTAATCCGGCATATGATTTGCAGATAAACGGTCCAGTGTTAACATTTTTGGATTATGCGAATGTCAAAGTAATGCAAAAGCCGCAGAATTATACGGATCAGTCTTTGCAAAAAATTGCCGCTAAATATAGTAAAGCTGCTAAAGAAATTAATAAAAATCGGACACATATCCTTAGCAAACAAACCGTTGTCTTTAACTTAAGCGAGTCTTTTGTAGATCCGAAAGATTTTCCTAAGAGTAAAATTACAGCCGGCAACCCATTAACTTTTATTAATTCTTTGCAAAAAGAAAATACATATGGTCATATGCTCAGTGCTGGTTATGGCGGCGGTACGGCCAATATGGAATATGAATCCCTAACTGGTTTTAATATGGCCAACTTTAATGGACAAGTCATGCCATACTTGCAAGTGGTGCCTAAATTTAAGCATTATCCTAATGTGGGGCAGCAATTTAATTATGCAAGTGCCATTCACCCATTTAATGGCGGATATTACGGACGCAAAACCGTCTATAAGAATTTTGACTTTAACAAATTTGCTTACTTGGGTTCAAAATATAAGATCATTGACCAAAAACGACAAGGCACAGACTGGTATTTATCTGATCAGACTTTGTATGCGAATGGATTGCACCAGATAAATGCTCGTCAACAGGGGCAATTTATTAATTTGATCTCGATTCAGAACCATACACCGTACATGGACTGGTATCCGAATAACCAATATCATGGTCATGCATCTGTTGATTTGCCATTTGTTGATGGGGTGCAAAAACAAAACTACAGCAACTATGTCAAGGGTACTGAATATACTGATAAAGCTGTCAAAGGTTTTATTCAGCAAATTGATAAAATTAATAAGCCGATTTACTTCGTCTTTTACGGTGACCACTATCCATCGATTATTAATCAAAGTTTATTAAAAACTTACCCAATCAAGCTGCATGAAACAACGTACTTTATTTACTCGAATAAATATGCACGCCAGCATGGAGCCAAGGCAAAGCTAAACAAATCATCTGTGGTAACAACGAGTGACTTTATTGCCATGATGTTAGAGCAAAGCGACTCGAAGGTTACGCCTTATCAAGCTTTGCTTACTAAAATCCATGAAGAATTGCCAGCAATTACAATTAATTACAATGGCGGCAAAGGCATGGAATTAATTGATCAAGAGGGTAAGCAAGTTAAATTAAGCTCATTAAATAAACAGCAAAAACAATTATTAAATGATTATATTTGCGTACAGTATGATGCGACTGCTGGGGATGGCCAGTTGATACAAATCAAGGGCTTTTATCGCTAACAATGTAAGTCTTGACTAACCTAAAAGGTCTTAGTAAGATACCTATAACAAGTAGCGCGGCGGTTCAGCGTTCAGAGAACTAGCGGGTGGTGCAAGCTAGACAGGCCGCTGGCGCGAAGTACTGATGGGGCGGCTCCCCGTAGCAGCCAATAGAGGCGCCAATGCGCGCGAACGTGGGTGGTACCACGGCTATAACTTAGATGATTAGTCGTCCCTAGCAGGCAGAAGCTTGCTAGGGACGTTTTTTTATTTGACGGAGGTCTATGATGGCTAAATTCGATATTTTGGAAGATTTGGAATGGCGCGGAGCTATTAATCAACAAACTGATGAAGAAGGCTTGCACAAGTACTTGCAAACACACGATGACTTGGCTTTGTACTGCGGGGTTGACCCGACTGGTGACTCCTTGCATATTGGCCACCTGATTCCATTTATGATTTTGAAACGGTTCCAGCTGGCTGGCTACCGCCCAGTAATTGTTATCGGCGGGGGAACCGGTTCAATTGGTGACCCATCTGGCCGCAAGAGTGAACGAGTGCTGCAATCTAAAGAACAAGTGCATCACAATGAAGAAGCTTTGACTGCGCAAATGAAGAAGCTGTTTGGGACAGAAAACTTCGAAATTGTGAACAACGCTGACTGGCTGGGCAAGTTGTCTTTGCTGGACTTCTTGCGTGATTACGGTAAATTGTTCCAAATTAACAACATGCTGAACAAGGAAGTTGTGGCGAGCCGGTTAGATAGCGGGATCTCCTTTACTGAATTTTCATACCAAATTTTGCAATCAATCGATTTCTACATGTTGAACCGTGATCACGGTGTTCAATTGCAAATCGGCGGTGCTGACCAATGGGGCAACATTACTGATGGGATCGATATGATCCATAAGCTGCAAGGGGCTGACCGACCAGTCTTTGGTTTAACGATTCCACTGCTGCTGAAGGCTGATGGGACTAAGTTTGGTAAAACTGCTGGCGGTGCTGTTTGGCTTGATCCAAAGAAGACCAGCCCATACGAGTTCTACCAATTCTGGATTAACCAAGATGATCGCGACGTCGTGAAATACTTGAAGTACTTCACTTTCTTAAGCCATGAAGAAATTGATGCTTTAGCTGAGCAAACTAAGAAAGAACCTTGGAAGCGGACAGCTCAAAAGACTTTGGCAGCCGAAGTAACTAAGTTTGTCCACGGCGAAGCTGGCTTGAAAGAAGCTCAGATGATTACTGATGCACTGTTTTCAGGCAATATCAAAGAATTGTCAGTTGAGCAAATCGAACAAGGCTTAAAGTCAGCTCCAAGTGCTGAAGCTGGCAGCGAGAAACAAAACTTGGTTGAATTCTTAGTCAATACCAAGATTGAAGCTTCTAAACGGCAAGCCCGCGAAGATATTCAAAACGGTGCGATCTACGTTAACGGCGACCGGGAACAATCACTGGACTTTGAAGTTGATCCAAGCGCAGCCTTTGATGGTAAGTTCGTTATTATCCGGAAGGGTAAACGTAAGTACACGCTGGTTCATATTAAATAATCCGGGGAGTGAAGAATGAAACGAAGAAACTATGGGATTGATCTGCTACGTGACTTTGCCATGTTTTTGGTGGTGATGGACCATGTGGTTATTGCTAACATTGTTGGCGGACCCAATTGACATTTTATCCACAATGCCTATGTAACACCGCAAAATATGGTGTTATGGTTAGTGTTTATTCTCAGCTTGTGGTGCAACATTTTATTTGGGATGATTACGGGCTACATTATGTACCGTTCGAAACCTAAAATGCATCGAATTGTACAAATTTGGATCGAAGTCTTCTTTTATTAAGTAGTAATTTTTGCGATTCTTTATACGCTAAAAGCTAGTTATCATACCAGAGCAGGTATTTTAGCAGCTATTATGCCGGTAACGCGTGGTAAATATTGGTACATCACATCTTACTTTGGGTTACTAATTTTTGTTCCTTTCTTGAACGTGATTGTGAATCATATTGACCGCAACCTAGCGTTAACGGTTTTAACAGTTTTCTTTATTGTGGTAGTTACACTTCCGGTCTTTTTATTCAATCATGGTGATCCTTACAATTTGCTCAAGGGCAAAGATATGTTTGGATTGATGCTTTATTACTTAATGGGAGCATTCATCGGTAAATTTGAGCTTGATAAAAAGATTTCGAAAAAGACTTTTTGGTGGACAATCATTATCTGTATTGGAGCTTCATGGCTCGTCAAAATCATTATTGTCGCTATCAATCAGCAAAAACATTTGCTGTTGAATTCTGACTTTTTAACGAAAAATACCTTCGTTGCCCCAACAATCTTGTTAAGCGCAGCAGCTGTGTTTTGTCTTTTCCCATCGTTGAATTTAAAACGGAAAACGATTAAGCTGGTTGAGTTTTTCGCTCCTGCAACGTTAGGTGTGTATTTAATTCATACGGCATTAATTGATGCATATTTACAATATTGGGTAATGATCCCAGGCCGCGATCAGATGAACCCGCTACTTTTGTTGGTGTTATTACTAGCTATTTCACTGCTAGTTTATGTGGCTTGCTCATTAGTTGATATTGTCCGGATATATTTATTTAATTATTACGTGTAGATAAGTTGTCAGTAAAAATCGGTGCAGTTTTTGATAGATGGCTTGAAAAGTTGAATGATCGATTTACTAAAGTTTTATCAGCGTAATAAAAAAACAGCTCCTTCAAGGAGCTGTTTTGATGCCATTTTAGCTCAGGAGGTAGAGCACCGCCGTGGTAAGGAGGAGGTCCCCAGTTCAAATCTGGGAAATGGCTTTGTATTTATGGCAGTAATTTTGTTAAAAAGGCTTCGAAATTCTGACACTGAGTTTCGAGGCTTTTTGCGTATTTAAAGATAGAGAGGTGTTTAGCCTTTTAATTTAATGGAACGAGGTGCGCTATGAAAACGACGCACGACACAGGCAAATTTTATGGTTTTACCGAAGACAAAGTTTTTGGTTGGGTCATGGAAGATAAGGAATTTTGTAAATTTATCCTAGAAACAATTCTGCCAAATCTTAAAATTAGCGATCTTCAAGATTTACGTTTGCAAGAGGGCTTAAATAGTCGCGATCCGCATACTAAAGATGTACGTTTAGACGTTTTAGTAACTGATCAAGCTGGCCGTGTCTATAACATTGAAATGCAAAATGCAGATGAGCATAATCTTGGCAAGCGCATGCGCTATTATTTGTCCGCCATGGATGCACACAATACTTTGCGCAAGGGTGAAACCTATAATGACCTTAAAGAAGCTTACGTGATTTTTCTGTGCAATTTTGATTATCCCCAGCAGGGGCAGCTGCTTTATTCTTTTCATACTTATGATGATCAGGATCGCGTTTATCTTTTGCCAACCGGTTCTCACTTCATTATCATTAATGGTAAAGGCAAGCGAGCTGGTCAGAGTCAGGATTTGCAGAACTTGGCTAAGCTGATGAATGGTGAAAAAATTACTGGCAGCCAGCAATTTGATTATGCACAAAAGAAGATTGCGGAAATTAACTTGAATCCGAAACGGAGGGCACAAATTATGAACTATGAAACACGGCTGCTCGAACGTGAACAATATGGCGAGGCTAAAGGTAGAGCCGAAGGAATAAACGAAGGTGTTAAAACCGGTGAGTTAAAAGCCACTTTAGCAAGCATTCGCAAAAACATTGCTGGCTACCGTGCTTTTGGCATCTCAGATGAGAAAATCTTAGAAAGATTGCTTGCGGACTATAGTCAAGAAATCGATCCGCAGCAGATTAAAGAAATGATGGCTGAACGTCAAGAATAGTTGAACACAAACCTCGAGGTTTCTTTTTGAAATTTCGAGGTTTTTCTTTGCCCGCGGCCGGATTAAAATTATTAGTAAAAGCTTAATAAAGGAGAGACCAAGATGAACCTGCAAGCAATTATCGATTTTGTGCAAACCCAGCTGAAGAATGAAACGACCGGTCACGATTTTTACCATGGCCAGCGGGTAGCTAAGCTTGGCGTCAAACTTTACTTGTCGGATAATCCGGCTGCACATGCTGATAGCCGCGTCTGCGATATTATTCGGGCGGGCGGTCTGCTGCACGATACGATTGATGAAAAAATCTGCCCTAATCCTGACCAAGTCGTTGCTCAAATTAAAAAATTGCTGCCAATGGCTGGTTTTACTGAACTTGAAACTGACGATATCATCTTTTCAATCCAGCACCTCTCATTTTCACAAAATATTGAACATCATTATCAATTACCCTTGACCGGCCAATATATTCAAGATGCTGACCGGATTGAAGCCCTGGGTGCGATTGGGATTGCGCGGGCGTTTACTTACGGCGGCCGGCACAACAATCCAATTTATGATCCTAAAATTAAACCAGTCGAGCTAGTGAGCCATGATCAATACCGGCAGCACCAAGAAACGACGATCAATCATTTTTATGAAAAATTGCTTAAACTGCCTGCTTTAATGAATACGACAGGCGGCAAAAAGCTGGGCAATGCCCGGGCTGACTATATGCGCGGCTTTTTGGACGAATTCAAATCTGAATGGAATGTAGATTAAAAAATTTTTTAATTAAAATTGGTCTCAACAGCTAAAAATTCGCGTGGTCATCGACATGAAAGCGCTACCTGGCAGCACCAATAAATTAAAATGAAAATATTGAACTTTTTTAATCTTTGTCTTATAATCATTTCAAACATTAAATTTAAATTGTTTTTAATCTTAGAAAAGGCGGGATTATGAATGAAGATTAAAAAACTGCTAGCTGCTGGCATGGTTTCTTTGACTGCCGTAGCTTTAGCTGCATGTTCTAATGGCAGCTCATCAAGCAATAGTAAAACAATCAACTGGATGGACTCAGCTGAAATTCCATCCATGGATATTTCTAAGGCCACCGACGTTACTTCATTTAACCAAATGAACAACGTGATGGAAGGTCTTTATCGTTTAGGCAAAGATAGTAAGGCTGAACCAGCTTTGGCTAAAAAGACGACTGTCTCTAGCGATGGTAAGACTTATACCTTCACTTTGCGTCCATCTAAGTGGTCAAATGGTAAGGCTTTAACTGCTAAAGACTTCGTTTACTCATGGCAAAGAACTGTTAACCCAAAGACTAACTCACAATATTCATACTTATTCTCAGGCATTAAAAACGCTGACGACATTACTGCTGGTAAGAAGCCAGTCAGCTCATTAGGGATTAAAGCTGAAGGCAAGTACAAGTTAGTTGTTACTTTGGACAAGCGTATCCCTTACTTCAAGCTGTTAATGGCCTTCCCATTATTCTTCCCACAAAACAAAGCGGAAGTTCAAAAGGACGGTTCTAAGTACGGTACTGCTTCTAAGTACATGGCTTACAACGGTCCATTCACCCAGGTTGGCTGGACTGGTTCAAACTTAAGCTGGAAGCTGAAGAAGAACCCTAACTACTGGGACAAGAAAGCTGTTAAGCTTGACACGATCAACTACAGCGTTCAAAAGACTCCATCAACTGGCTACAACCTGTATCAATCAAACAAGTTGGATGCTACCATCTTAGATGCCAACCAAACCAAGCAGCTGAAGGGAAAGAGCGGCTATACTCTGCGTGATACCGCTTCAACCTTCTACCTGCAATACAACCAAAAGAGCAACAAGTACTTAAAGAATGCCAACTTGCGTAAAGCCATTTCACTAGCCATCAACCGGAAGCAATTAGGCAAGGCTGTTGGTGGCGACAACCGTCCAGCTTCTGCTTTAACTGCTTACGATTTGACCAAGGTCAACGGCAAGGATTACACTAGCAGCGTTAAGAATGCTTACGCTAAGTATGATCCTAAGGCAGCCAAGACTTACTTCAAGAAAGCTGAACAAGAATTAGGCACTAAGAACATCGAATTATCCATCCTGTCCGATGATACTGATGCTGGTCAAAAGACGACTGAATTCCTGCAAAGTCAATTAGATAGCAACTTGAAAGGCTTGAAGATTTCAGTTCAAAACGTACCATTTAAGACTCGTTTGTCACGTTCAACCAAGGGCAACTTCGATATCGTTGTTTCAGGCTGGTCTGCAGACTTTGCTGACCCAATTTCATTCCTGGACTTGTTCACTGCTAACAACAGCAATAACAATGGTCACTGGAAGAACAGTCAATACGACAACTTAGTTGCTGAATCTAAGTCTGAAGGCAACAACAGCAAGCGGATGGCTGAGATGCAAAAGGCTGAAAATATTATCTTGGCTGATCAAGGCTTAACCCCACTGTACAACAAGACTGAAGCTTGGATGGTTAACACCAAAGTTAAAGGCTTGATCTACAACGGCGCTGGTGCCAACTACAACTTCAAGAGTGCTTATGTTAAATAATCAAGCCCACTCGGCTTAGAAAAATCGGGGGTTTAATGCAAACTTCCGATTTTTCGGATTATGAACAAAAAAGGAACCTGGAAGGACAGGGATTTTATGACCAAATACATCTTAAAACGGATTGCGTATATGATCCTGACCTTGTTCATTGTGGCAACGATTACCTTCTTCCTGATGAAGATGATGCCTGGTTCGCCATATACCAACGAGGCCAAGATGACCAAAACGCAGCTGCGGATCATGAACGAACAGTATGGGTTTAACAAGCCGCTGTGGGAGCAATATGTCATCTACTTAGCCGGTTTAGTTCACGGTGACTTCGGAATTTCATTCCAATACTCAAACATGCCAGTGTCACAGCTGATTGGTTCACGGATCGGCGCTTCTGCTCAATTAGGTCTGCAGGCCATGATCTTCGGCGTATTCTTCGGCGTGATCATCGGTGCCATTGCCGCTATCAAGCGTAATACTTGGGTTGACACGACCGCCACGGTTTTATCAATCATTGGTAAATCAGTGCCAAACTTCGTGTTAGCGGTATTGCTGCAGTACTACATCGCTTTGAAATTAGGCTGGTTCCCAATCGCTGGTTGGGGCACCTTCTCGCAAACGATTTTGCCAACCATTGCCTTAGGCGTTGGGCCATTGGCCGAAACCGCCCGGTTCGTCAGAACCAGCATGGTTGACACGCTAACGTCTGACTACATTGAACTAGCAACTGCAAAAGGATTAAGCCTGACACAAGTTATCCGCAAGCACGCTTTGCGGAACTCGATGATTCCACTTGTTACTTTGCTTGGGCCTTACACCGTTTCCTTGATGACTGGTTCCATGGTTATTGAAAACATCTTCAACATTCCTGGAATTGGTGAACAATTCGTTAAGTCAATTTTGACCAACGACTACCCAACTATCATGGGTACAACGATTGTCTTCAGTTTAGGCTTGGTCATCGTGCTGCTGATTACTGATATTGTCTACAGCTTGATCGACCCTCGGATTAGATTGCAAGGGAGTGACGCATAGTTATGGCTGAAGAAGCACAAGCACCACAAGCAAAACTGACCGAAAATGCGTTTGAAGGCTTGCCAAAAGACGAAGCTCAAAGCGCTGAAAACATTGCCGGCCCGTCACTTTCTTATATGCAGAATGTGTGGATCCGGTTTAAGCAAAAAACTTCCGGCGTTGTCTCAGGCATCATCGTTATCTTGATGATTGTGATTGCCTTTGGGTCAACTCCGTTTATCAACAAATCAACTTTAGTTAAATCGCAACCGCAATACGCCAACTTGCCAGCGAAAATTCCTGGCGTCAATCTGAACGGGTTGAACGGGAAAATTAAGCAAAACGGCGAATGGGTTGACGTTTATGAGAAAAACAATATTCCCAAAGACAAATACTTTATTGCTGGGACTGACTACTTAGGCCGGTCATTAGCACAAAGAATTGTTTATGGTACTAAAATTTCCCTAATCGTTGCTCTGGTCGCGGCGTTCTTCGACCTCACGATCGGGGTTATCTATGGCGTTATCTCAGGATGGAAAGGAGGAGCGGTCGACAACGTGATGCAGCGTATCATTGAGATCGTCTCCTCCGTCCCTAACCTGGTTATCGTTATCCTGCTGCTGGTTGTTTTAAAGCCAGGGCTGAAATCAATTATTATCGCCATTGCTATTTCATCTTGGATGACAATGGCAAGGCAAGTCAGGGCGGAAACCTTGTCTTTGAAGAATCAAGAGTATGTGTTAGCGGCTCGGTCGCTGGGCGAATCTTCTTGGAAGATTGCCATGAAGCACTTGATTCCAAACTTATCGTCAATCATTATCATTCAAACGATGTACACCATTCCATCGGCTATCTTCTTCGAAGCCTTCCTGAGCTTCATCGGAATTGGTATTTCTGCACCAGAAACTTCATTAGGTGTCTTGCTGAATGAAGGTCAAAAGAACTTCCAATTCCTGCCATACCAAATGTGGTATCCAGCAGTTGTCCTTTGTGTTCTGATGATTGCTTTCAACCTGCTCGGCGATGGTCTGCGTGACGCGTTTGACCCGAAGAGTGCACGTTAGGAGGCTGCCAGATGTCTGAACGGATTTTAGATGTTAAAAATTTAAAAATCGATTTCCACACTTACGCTGGTGAAGTTAAAGCCATCCGCAACGTGTCCTTCCACTTGGATAAAGGTGAAACTTTAGCTATTGTGGGCGAGTCTGGTTCTGGTAAATCAGTTACCACCCGGTCAATCATTGGTTTGCTGGCCGGTAATGCCGAAATTATGGGCGGCTCAATCAAGTTTCATGACCAAGAGATGCTGAACAACTCTGAAAAAGACTGGCAAAGCATCCGGGGCAACAAGATTGCCATGATCTTCCAGGATCCAATGACTTCATTGGACCCAACGATGAAGATTGGTCAGCAAATTGCTGAACCATTAATGAAGCACAAGCACGTTCCTAAGAAAGAAGCTTGGGCTAGAGCTTTAGAGATGATGAAAGCGGTTGGGATTACCAACGCTGAAGAGCGGATTAACGAGTATCCGCACCAATTCTCTGGTGGTATGCGGCAACGGATTGTTATTGCCATTGCTTTGATTTGTGAGCCAGAAATTCTGCTGGCTGACGAACCTACGACTGCGCTGGATGTGACGATTCAAGCTGAAATTTTGGATTTGATGAAGGACCTGCAGAAGCGGGTTAAAACCTCCATTATTTTCATTACCCACGACTTGGGCGTTGTGGCCGGCATGGCTGACCGCGTAGCCGTTATGTACGCTGGCGAACTGCTGGAATATGGCAATGTTGACGAGATTTTCTACAACCCGCAGCACCCATATACTTGGGGTCTGATCAACTCCATGCCAACTTTGCACATTGAAAAGCTGGAGTCTATTCCTGGCACGCCGCCTGACTTGCTTGATCCGCCAAAGGGCGATCCATTTGCACCGCGGAACAAGTATGCTTTAAGAGCTGATGTTGAGGCTAAACCGCCGTTCTTTAAGGTATCCCCAACGCACTATGCTTCAACTTGGCTGCTAGATCCGCGGGCTCCGCATGTGGAACCGCCAGCCGAAATCAAGCGCCGGTGGGCGAAGTATCGTGAACTGCAAGCCGCTAAGTCAAACAGCTAGGAGGACAAACATGCCAGAAAAGAAAAAACTTTTGCAAGTACAGCACTTAAAGCAATACTTTAAGTCTGGCCACGATGTCACCAAAGCTGTAGATGATGTCAGCTTTGACATTTATGAAGGCGAAACCTTTGGCCTAGTTGGTGAATCTGGGTCAGGTAAAACGACGACTGGCCGGGCAATTTTGCAGCTGTATAAGCCAACCTCCGGCAAGATCTTATTTGAAGGCAAGGATGTTATCAAAATGCACAGCCGTGCTGAAAGATTAGCCTTTGCCCGGCAAGCGCAAATGATCTTCCAGGACCCATTTGCTTCTTTGAACCCGCGGATGACGGTTGAAGATATTATTGCCGAAGGGTTGGACATTCACCATTTAGTTAAAAATAAGCAAGAACGCCGGGAACGTGTTGAGCAATTACTGGAAACTGTTGGTTTGAATAAAAACCACGCCAGCCGATTCCCACACGAATTCTCCGGTGGTCAGCGGCAACGGATCGGGATTGCCCGGGCCCTTGCCGTTCAGCCGAAATTCATCGTTGCCGACGAGCCTATCTCAGCTTTGGACGTTTCAATTCAGGCGCAGGTTGTTAACCTGATGATCGACCTGCAAAAGAAACAGAACCTGACTTACCTCTTCATTGCGCACGACCTGTCAATGGTGCGGTTCATTTCAGACCGGATCGGGGTTATGCACTACGGGAAACTGCTTGAAGTAGGCCCAGCCGACGACGTGTATGACAAGCCGCTGCATGATTACACCAAGAGCTTGATCTCGGCCGTACCAGTACCAGATCCTGAAATTGAGCGTCACAGTCACCGCCTTTCCTATGATGCTCAAAAAGAGGAAATGGACGGCAAGAAGAGAACAATGCATGAAATCGTGCCAGGACGTTTTGTTCGCTGCAGTGATGATGAAGTGCAGCATTACAAGGATGTCGCAGCTAGTTACGAAAAGTAGGCTAAACAAAAGAGACTTAACGCAGAAGCGTTAAGTCTTTTTTTTATTTGCAAGAACATTTATGATGTAATATAATTCTTGTTAAGTTACAAAAATGCAACTAAAGGAGCTGCAGAACAATGACTAAACCAAAGTTGATGAAATACAAAGGCTACCGCGGTACAGTTGAATATTCATTAGAAGATAATTTGCTGTTTGGCAAGGTCGTTGGCATCAAAGGTTTAATTTTGTACCAAGGTGAAACTCTTAAAGAATTGCGGCAAGATTTTCAAACCATGGTCGATGATTATTTGCAATCTTGTAAAGAGCAGGGGATCGAGCCTGAAAAGGAATACAAAGGTAGCTTTAATATCCGCATTGAGCCGAAACTGCATGCTGAATTAGAAGTATATTCGGCCGCTAATCATCAATCACTGAATAGGACGGTTGAACAAGCGATTGAGCAATTTTTAAGCTAGTAGTTTATAACTAAAATAAGCCCCAGATCGTAGTGATCTGGGGCTATTTGTTTAGCTACAATTAATAGAAGTTAAATTCTAATGCTTGCGTTTGCGGCTGGCTGCGCCTAGCAAACTGCTGAATCCTAAGAAGGATATACCAAGCAGGGCAGCCAGACTATTTGCACCAGTTTGCGGGAGCTTACTGGTTTGCTGCTTTCGAGCTTGTTGGGCTGGGTTTGTAGTATTTATCAAAGCTTTGTTGGTTTTAATAGTCTTTGTGACCGAAATACTATCTGTCTGCTTGTGTTTCTGTTTATAAGTAGTGCCTGTATTAGGCTTCTTGGTTGGTGTAAGTGGAATCCATGGAACATTAGTAACTTTCTGACCAGGAATTAATGTAGTCCAAGGTATAGGTTCATGATCTTGTGGCTTTTTTCTTGCTGGTGTAAGTGTAGTCCAAGGAATACTCTTATCATGAGAGCCATCAATGTAATAGTAAACGTTTAAATTAATGTCTTTGCTTGTTGGAGTTACTTCTTTTTCTCCTATTTCTTTTTGATCAGGGTGATATCCTTTGACTGTTGGAGAGTCAACTTTCTTAAATGATGCACTTTCTTTGTTCCAACCAGTGAAAATATCTTTGCCTAACACGTCATCATGATAACCGGTGCCAGTAAATATAATAGGCGTAGCTTCGTACTGTTGATGCGCAATTTGGCCATTATGTGGTCCATTGCCATATAGATAGTTGATTGTTTCATGAATAGTGACAGATTTATTTTGCAGATCAGAGCGATGATGCTTAAAGTGAATAAGAAACTGTTGATTGATTTTCGAATCGCTATCAAAGTTACCAAATAAATGGGTCCAATCAGTAGTTGCTTCATCTGCTAATTGCGTATTATTGGTATCATCATAGGTTTTTACTAAATCATAATGTTTTTTCTTTAGTTCACTGACAATTTTGTTAACATCTTTATTTTCATCTGATGGATCATTAAAACTAATAGCGGTGCCTGAATTTCCATCAACATCAAGAGCTTTGTGAATTTCAACTTCATTATTATCATCATCTACAAAATGTAATGCGGCTTTTTGTTGATCAGTTTTTCGTTGCTTAGTTAAGTGAATGATGAAGTATTGGTCAGTTGTAATATCTTTATCAAGCTGTTTGAAGTCAAATTTACTTGGCTTTGTTATAGGTGTGTTTAGCTTTAAGCTAGCTAAATTGGCACTGTTTTCAGTAGATAGACCCACGTAAGTATACTTATAGGAAGACGTCAATTCATCTAAATCGTTGGTGTTTAATGTGATAGCATCTCCATCTTCGCCAGCATATGATATTTCATAAGCTTTATTTGGATCACTAGCTTCGTTAAATCTAAGAGTTGTCGGATCCTCGCTGATGAATTTTTTGCTGTTATCATTGTAATAAATTAGGTGAGCATTTTGAGCAGTGTGGACAATGGGGCTCTGCACTAAGATACTGGCGTAGGAACCAAAATTTTTATCGTCTTGTTTAGAATCTTTAGTAATTCTAAATGGTCCAACGTTTTTGGATTTAGAGTAAGAGAAAAGATTGCCAACTTTTCCTGCATCACTCGCTAGTGTAGGATCTTCACCAGTAAGTACTAATCTGCTAGCTGTCTGTTTGTCTAATTTGTCTAATTTAACCACAACGGCTCTGACTTGTGACCAATTGCTCTTAACTTGATCAGCTGTTAATAAATCCTTAACTTCATTACCATTTTCTACATCAAAATAATTAGTTAAATAGTAAATTTTGGCATCAGATATTTCTTGACCTGTTTCAGGATCAATAACTTTTGCCTGGTCTGTCAAATTGAAGTTAAAACCTGATCCGTCTTTGCCATTAGTTGGCAAATCAGCTACTAGAGTGTAATTTGTACGATCATAATTAGTTGGATTAGAGATAGAAGCATAGTAGGTCATCGTTCTGGTTCCGGTTGAATCAGAGATTCCCTTTAAAGTCGCACTTGAATCAGTGTTCCCTTGAGCAAGTTCGGATGCAGAATAACTAATCTGAGGAGTTAACGTCCAATCACCACTGCCAATTAAAAATGCATCAGCATGATTTTCAACGTATTTCATTTGCAGATCGCGTTTGACACCCGTGCTATCTTTTACCTGTGGATATGAATCGATGCTTCTTAACTGTTGTATATTGGTTGCGCCTGGCAAATAAGCATAAACATAGAATGGTGATTTATCTATTTTAGTGTCGGCATGAACAGGTTGACCATTAGCTAATCCCAATCCAATGGTGTAATGATTGGTCCCAAAGTCGTTCTGAAGGTTATAATTACCATCATAAGATACCGCAACAACTGTTTTGCCATTGGCAGTAAAGACCCTAGGAGGTTTATTGGCCGATGAATACCATGGCCAACCAGTAGGCCATTGGTTAGTATGTGCGATTGTAGCATTATCTGGCAAAACAAAATAAAAAGTAGCATGATCGAGGTTCTCGTCAATGATCCTCATATCTATTCTTAAGCCAGTTTGGTCAGAATTATCTAAATATCCAGGATCAGTATTTTGTTGCTTAGCATAGGCTCCAACGATAACTTTTCCTTGAGGAATACCATAAGTTTGCGTGCTATGGCTATGATTCTCACCTGTTCCATCTGCTGAAACAGTCATAGTGGTTTCGAATTTAGTCCCATCTTTAATATATGATCCATCGTCGTAGCTATTAGCTACATGCCCCATAGCAACTAAGCCTGTATCATATTCATCAGGTTGTAACTCTAAGTCACTGTTGTTATTGTTACTGGTTTGATAACCTAACGGCAATTTGGGGATAGAAATGTGTACCTTTCTAATTGAACTAGTGGTGTTACGCAATAAGTTCGTACTACCTGTTGCAGTTTTAGTTGTTTTATCAGCATAGGTAACAGTATAGGTAACCTTTGAAGGATTAGGAAAATTACTTAAGTCCGTTAAAAGGTTGTGACAATCAAATCCATCAGGAATAGAAATATCAATATGTGCATTCGTTAAACCAACTGGTGAACTATTACGGATTACAAATTCACTAAGCTTATAATTCTTATTCCCGTTAATAGGTCCCGCGGTTACTGTAGCGTATGAGGTGCCATTGCGAGTATAAACGTCGCCTTCGATGCCTTTATAGGTAATGCCGCCACGTTTTGGATTGCCTTGTTCATCAGTTGCACCAAAAATAATATCGGTCCAAGTTTTTTGTTGACCCTGAATTGAAGTATGATCTGTCAAATTTGCATTGGCGGTGATAATTTCAAATTTCGTATGCTTATCTTTGGCAGGCATTTCCATATCGTATGAACCAACTAAATAGTATCCACTTGTTTGTGCTTTTTTTAATTGATCTCTAGAAATGTTTTTTGAGAATTGTTGTACGTAATGGCTATTTTGTCACCAGTCTGAGTTATCTTAACGCCTCGGTTGACATTTTGTTGATCAGTGACAGCTTTATTTAGCTTAAATTTTTGCGGAACTGTAATAGTGATAGTTCCACTATTAGTGACTAGAGGATCGAATCCTCTGAATGCACCAGATAAAATACCATCGGCTTGTTCGACTGAAACTTCATAAGTATAGTCTTGTTTCACGCCTAATTTGGTGGATTGATCAGAATTTGGTGTGACTCGATTAAAAGATGGTGTTAGTTTAGCTGCTAAATGCTGCTTAAATTGAACTTGTAAGAAATCCTGAGCAACTGGATTCTCCTTAGTACTTTTGGTTACTTTGACTATTTTAGTTGTATTACCATACGTAATTTTAGGCAGTGAATTATCTGCTAAGTTATCAATAGTCAGAGGACTTAGAACATAATTAAATGTATGTGCTTCTGACTGGTTGAATGTTTCTTTATAAGTTACTGATCCATCTGGATTTTCAGTACGTTCGCTGTGACCTTCGGGTTGGTTTAGTCCGTTTTCTTCGCTAATGCTATATGCCCCTCCAGGGATGGTGATTGTATAAGTATCATCCGGTTTAGGCGCGTCTACGTTTGCAGTTCCGCCTAATTTCAATGTAATGGTTACATTTTCCTTTTTAGTGGGATCAAATACTTTATGATCAACTGTTAATGTATTATCGCCATTTTTATCTTCGTTTTTATCTACGCTTTGTTGCTCAATTTTATTATCATTCAAGCCGATAGAGGAGGTGCTATCTCTGTTTAAATCCCTAAGTTTGATAGTTTGCTCAGAATTTTCATTTACTTGTTGCTGATTTGAGGTTGTTTTTACCTTGGGGGGGTCAAATCAGATTTAGAAGCTTTTTTGATATCGCTCTTTTGAGCGATTGGATGAGCTTGTGTTTCACTTTGTGCAACTTTTGTTAATTCTGTATTATTCGGGTCATTCGTTTTATCAGCATGTACAGTAGTATTTGGCGCGCCTAGCCAAAGTACTGCTCCAATCATGACCGAAGCCGCACCGATTGATAATTTTCTAATCGAAAAGCGTTGTATTTTTTCTCCTTGCATATGTTTCATTGTCATGCACCTCTTCATTTTGAAAACGCATACATTGCTTTCTATGTACATCATAGTTCTTTTTGAGATGACACGATATCTGTTTTAAGATTTATTTAATGAATTTTAGGCTTGAGATGGGATACAAAAATAAGACCCGGATCGTTGTGATCTGGGTCTTGTGTTCTTAAATGCAGTTAAATAGAAGTTTAAATTCTAATGCTTGCGTTTGAGGCTGGCTGCGCCTAGCAAACTGCTGAATCCTAATAATGATATACCAAGCAGGGCAGCCAGACTATTTGCACCGGTTTGCGGAAGATTGCTAGTTTGCTGCTTTCGGGCTTGTTGAGCTGGGTTGCTTATATTGATAGCTTTCTTGCTGGTTGATGTGGTTTTGTTATTAGCTTTAGATTCTGATTTTTCATCTTGATGAGTATCTTTAGCTGGGGTTTCTGGTGTTGTTTCATCAGGCTTTTCGTCTGATGTATTGTCAGGAATGATAATTGGTGTCCAGGGAATAGAATCTGGGTCGTCTGGTTTTTCTGCTGGAGTCAATGACGTCCAAGGAATTGACTCATCTTTTTTGGTGTATTTTACGCTGAAATAAATTCCATTGCTGTCACCTTTAACCTCTTGAGTACCAATTGAGGCTTGATCAGGTGTGTAACCATCAATTGTTGGACTTTTTACTTCAGCGAAAGTTGCCTTGCCAGGCGTCCAATTTCCCCAATCACTTGTCGCACCTGTTACTAAATCTTTGCTTCCTTTACGAATGAATTCAACTGACGATGTATGTGATGGTGCTAGTTGTTTACTAGTGTCATTTGCATCTACATAGTAAATAGTTTCAAATACCTTTTTATTTTCGTATGTTGGCTGTTTTTTATGAGCAAAGTGAGCTACAAATTTTAAGGGCTCACTAGCTTTGACGAATTTACCAAATCTATCTTTATCAGTAAATTTCTCGCTTCCGCTTGAATAATATAAAAACTCATATTTATCGCTGAGTTGTTGCAAAGTTGAATCGTCAAATATGATTTTGTCTTTTTCCCTGCCTGTTGCGACCGTATTATCTACACTAGTAATATCTTTTTTATCAGTATCATCCCAGTATGATAATTCGGCTTGGTAGACGTTATCGTAGCTTACATCGTAGTATACAAGGCCTTTTAACCCTGCGTAAAAGGTATCTTTTGGAACTACTGTACTATCAAACTTTCCTGGTTGTGGGGCAGTGGGATGATTATAGTGAATATCAATTTGTGAAATTTTCCCAGCAAGTTGGGGAATTTTGTATTCTGGGAGTTCCACAGCATCGCTACCATTTATTTCATTACTAAAGTTTTCGTTAGAATACTCCCAGCCTAACGTTCCATCATTTTTCCAAACTCGTTTTCGCTGATATGAAACAGTTACATGTTTATATACTTGCCAGTTTTGTTTGGCTGTTTCTCCTTTTGACACTGTCAATTCTTTTGTGTAAATAAATCTTTCCGATAGGTTGATTCTTTAATTATGTTTTAATCGAAGTATGATTCCAACGTGTCTGTCACCTGACCAAAGCCTTTATGAGTCCGATTGGCATTCCGGTCGTTGTAGCCGATAGCCTGTACACCTAAGAAGTTGTCTAGGGACTCTTCAGTTGGAAATTCTGACTTTGGCTTTGTCTTGCGTTTGATCATGTTGTTTATCGACTCGATCATGTTCGTTGAGTAGATCGAGGGCCGAATCTGCTTAGGGTACTGGTAAAAGACCAGCAGGTCTTCCTCAATCTTCTGCAGATTCTTGATCATGCTTGAGTATTTTGAGTCGTATTTGTCATAGAAAGCGTGGAGAACCGTTTCTGCCTCTTTTAAGCTAGATTGCTTGATTGCTTATGAACTTGCTTGAAGTCGTCCAGAGCCTCTTTATGATCGCTTACACGGACTTTTCCCTTGATATTTCGCATGACATGAACTAGGCAACGTTGGAATTTAGATTTTGGGTAATACTGCTTTAGCATGTCTTTAATGCCTACAAACCCATCTGATAGGAATAGCTCAACCTGCTCAAGGCCGCGTTCCTTGAAGTTGGAAATCATTTCACCCCAAATTTCGATATTCTCCACCGGGGCAATACGATAATCAATGATCTCCTTATGGCCATTAGGCTTAATCCCAACAGCCACATAGACTGCCTCACGCTGGTACGTATCTCTACGCAGAGGAATGTAAGTGGCGTCGAGATACACGCAGAAGAACTTGTCGCTCAGCTGACGTTGGTGATATCTTTCGACCTGGCTGGCAACCTGCTTAGAGATGTTGGAGACAGTGCCAGCTGAGTAATAGCTGCCATACATTTTCTCAATCAAATCAGAGATCTCCCGGGTCGTTACGCCATGCGAATAGAGCTGAATCACGGTTGCTTCTAGCGTATCAGTGTGTTGGCCGTATGCTGGGAGAGTATGTTGGTGAAACTCACCTTTTCTGTCCCGAGGAACTTGAACTCTGATCGGTCCGAATTGAGTTTTAACTTGTCTAAAATAGCTACCGTTTCTAGAGTTTCCAGAGTTCCAACCCTCTCGAGCATAGGGATCATAACCAAGAAAGGCAGTCAATTCGCTTTCTAGGAGTTGATCGAGTCCTTCTTCAAGCTGAGTACGCATGAATTCATCGAATTTCTCTTTGTTCAATAGCGCATTGAGGCATTCTTTGTTAAATCAGTCATAGGGGATTCCCTTTCGTATTGATAGTATTCAAATCAATTATACGGAAAGGGAGTCCCTTTTTTATACCCAATTGGAATTTAGTTTAAGGAACTGTTCATCCTTACACATAAAATTATACAGTTCCTAAGGAATCATTCATCCTTACACAAACTATTTTACGGTCTCTAAAAACCTGTATACAGGTTATGACTTTTAATCTATTGCTTATTAATAGTTAGTATCATACAATACAAATGTAATCGGTTTAGATAAAAGAGGTTTTAAAATTATGCAAGACGGCATTTTTAAAGCAAAAGCACAAGGCTTTCACGGTGTGCTAACTGTAACAACAACTATTAAAGATAATAAAATTGAAAATGTAAAAGCAAATGGAATAGCTCCATATACAGTTGGCGAACTTTCTGCAAATAGAATGATTGAACGAATCAACAATTCTAAAAGTGTTGATGTAGACGCAATTACAGGCGCAACTTTTTCTTCAAGTGCGATATTGAAAGCTGCTAAAAAGGGCGTAGAAGTTTCTGAAGGAAAAATGACCTCAGAAGAAGCTGAAGATATTAAAACAGATCCGCATAGCGAAATTTCTGTTCCAAAGTATAGCCAACCAATTGATAAGAGAGTATATCAAAATGATGTCAACTTTAAAGATGAATATGATGTGATCATCGCTGGCTCAGGAGCTTCAGGCTTATCGGCCGCAATTGAAGCGGCAAGAAATGGTGCAAAAACTATTTTGTTTGAAAAAGCAGGCATGCCAGGTGGAACGACAAATTATTCTCAAGGAATTATTCAAGCATCTGGGACAAAGTGGCAAAAAAAGTTTACTAAGTACCAAGATGATAATCCACAAAAACATTTGGCCGAATACATGCAAACTGGCGAAGGTCATGTGAACGAAGAATTATTGGATGACTTTACTAAAAATGCTGCCAATACTATTGATTGGTTAAGCTACTTAGGTTTGAAGTGGCAAGATGTTTATGGTCATAAAGTAATTCCATATGAAAATAAAGAAAATTTTGCTGATAGAATCCATGTTTATGAACATGGCGGTGTCAATGGCGCTGGCGTAGTGATGATTACAAAAATGCTTAAGGCTGCCGAAGACGCAGGCGTGAAAATTGTTTACGATACTCCAGTTGTTCAATTAATTTCAAAATCTGCAAATGATAATGAAGTTGTTGGCGTAATTGTTGAACATAAAAATAAGCGTTTAGCTTATAAGGCGAATAAGGGCGTTGTTCTTGCAACAGCAAGTATTGATCATAATGAAAAGCTGGCAAAACGATTAGATCCATGGCAATATCGCGATATTAAGAAACATACTTTACTTAATTCCAAATATGATACAGGCGATGGCATCATCATGGGAATGGCTCAAGGTGCTGGCCTAGCTGGAGTTAGCGGTGCAATGGATGCTGACTTCAAATTTGCTGCCGGATTTTCTGATGAAATTACAACCTTCCCAATGTTTTATGTAAATGGCTTGGGTAACCGTTACGTAAATGAAGATACAACTTATGGTTATCTTACTCGGGCAAACTATGAACAAGAAACCAATTTGGGCAAGGCTACGTGGATGATTTTTGGTAAAAATAGTATTGGCCAAGGTGCTATGCCATACAAATCTGAAGATGATATGAAGAAAGACATGGATGGTGGATATTTGGTTAAGGCAGATACCATCGAAAGTTTGGCACGCAAAATAAATGTCAATATTGAGAATTTGACTAATACTTTGAACGTTTGGAATAAATATGCAAGTGAAAGTCGTGATCCACAATTTGGCAGAACTGAAGGCGTTGAAATTTTGCAAGCTCCATTTTATGCATATCAGAACCGCGATATGAACATTGGTTCAATTGCTGGTTTAAACGTTAATGTAGATCTTGAAGTTTTAGATAATTTAGATCGACCAATTAAGGGACTTTATGCAGCAGGTCAAAATGCTGGTGGATGGATCGGCGAATATTATCCAGGTTCAGGCACAGCCTTAGGTGGATCATTGCATCAAGGTAGAAGAGTTGGGAAAGAATTAGCCAAAAAATAAACCTGTATACAGGTTATAATAGTCAAGCTGTTGCTTATTAATAGTTAGTATCATACTATACAATTGTAAGTGAAAAAGAGCGATATTTGCTATAATTTGATTGCGAGGTATCAAAAATGACTAATCAAGATAAGGCATATAAATACATCAAAAATCAAATTATTTCCGGCAAGTATCAACCAGGACATGTTTTTTTCAGAGAATCAATTGAGTATTCGCTTGAACATGTCACGGACTCCGATTCGTGAAGCTTTTAAGAAATTGGAAAACGATTGCCTGATTGAACGTGATAGGCAAGAAACAAAGGTGACCGAAGTTGATTCTGAAGAATTAAAGGAAAACTATGAATTACGATCAATGATGGAAGGATATGCTTTGAATAAGTCCTTTGAAAAATTAGATCATGATCGGTTAGATGATTTTGAAAGCAAGTTTCGTTCAGCACTTGATGAAAAGAATTGGCAAAAGTATCTTAAATGTGATGAACAATTTCATCATTATTTGACGGAAAGTGACGACAAGGCAACTTTACAAATGGAATTGGATCTTTTGCAAAGTCAAACCAATCGTATGAGATATGCCATTCGCGATGATCAGCGCTGCATGAAATCTTCTGTAAAAGAGATATTAGCAATTATTGCTGCGGTTAGAGAAGATAACCGAGAAAAAGCCATTAAAAAATTACGTTCACATATTGAAAGTGTTTATGCATGGGAATCTTCTTATCTTGAGCAGCATGTGTAGTTATTTTTAAGGAGAAGAATGATGGTTAAAGTTGCTGTTTTAGGTGCACATGGTCAAGTTGCACAATTAACTGAAGAAATGTTGTTTGCAGATAAAGATGTTGAAACAACTTTGTTTTTGAGAAATGCTAGTCGCTTGGCAAAAGACAAAGATAAGGCAACCATCATTGATGGAGATGCTACCAATGAAGCTGATCTTGAAAAGGCAATTAAAGGTCAAGATGTTGTTTATGCAAATTTAGCTGGTACTGGAACTATTGATAAGCAAGCTCAAGCCGTTGTTGAGACTATGGATAAGTTAGGTGTTAAACGTTTGATTTGGATCTCAACTTTAGGCATTTATGATGAAGTAGCTGGCAAGTTTGGTGAATGGAATAAAGAAACTTTGGGCAATTATATTACTGAATATGCTAAGGCCGCAAAGAGAATTGAAAATTCAGATCTTGATTATACGATTGTTCGTCCAAGCTGGATGACTAATAAGGATGAAGTCGATTATCAAAAGTCCAAGAAGGGCGAACCAATCACTAACACTGAAGTTTCAAGAAAATCAATTGCTTCATATGTTTACGAATTGATCAAGAATCCTTCTGAAGATGTTCATGAATCAATTGGTTTGGAAAAGCCAGGCACTGAAGGCGACAAGCCAAGCTGGTACTAAAATTTAATATTACCGTTATCATAAAAACTCTTGTCATATGGCAAGAGTTTTTATTTGGAATGAATAATTGAGCAATATCATAACAAATTTATTTGTAGATAAATATAATTCACGCGTGGTGCTAGTTGTTTAAATTAACGTAAGCACCCAATAGCGAGGCATCTATCAACCCCCGGTCAATAGTCATATACTGTTCTTAACAATTGAATATGGAGGAACACGATATTATGACTGAACATCCAATCGTACCGCTCGAGCTGCCGAAGGGCAAACTCAGACCTAGGAATAAGCTCCCAAAGAATAGGCTCGTTCTCAATCTAAAGTCCAATGGGGTTGAGTTGTCATTTTACAGTGATGCCACTAGCGAGCTTATGCTCGAAGTCGTAGACAGGTTCTTGAACCATGATTAATCTGGCTGAGTTAGGTCGAGTGTTCATTGTTTGCGGTAAGACCGACATGCGCCGGGGAATCGATTCGCTTGCTTACATAGTTAAGAAGAGCTTCAATCTCGATCCCTTCTCCGGATGCGTCTTTCTCTTCTGCGGCAGCCGGAGGGATCGCTTCAAGGCACTTTATTGGGACGGCCAGGGATTTTGGCTGCTCTATAAGCGCTTTGAGAACGGGAAGCTAGCCTGGCCGAACAATGAAGACGAAGTTCGAGAGTTGTCCGATGAACAAGTCATGCGCTTGATGCAGGGCTTTACCATTGATCCTAAGATTAATACCGCAAGAGCTCGTGAATTGTATTGATTTCACGAGCTTTTCTGGTATTCTTATGATTATGAATCAAGGAGGGACAACGACCATGGCTGACAAAGAAACTTTAGCTTTAATCGAAACGCTCAAAGCAAATAACGAAGAATTGCTCAAGCAGGTTGCCCTTCTTACTGAACAAGTTGCTTATTTGACTAATAAGCTTTACGGCAAGTCTTCCGAAAAGAGAGCTGTCAACCCAGATCAGCTGAGCCTTTTCGAAGAAGACAACGCCTCCCAAGATGACGAGGACTTGCCCTCGCATTACCGAAACTATTACCTATAAGAGACGCAAGCAAGTCGGCAGAAAGCAAGATATCTTAGACTCTCTGCCGGGCGAGGAGGTTCATCATCGTTTGGATGATCTTACTTGTCCAGACTGCCAGCACGAACTAAAAGAGATCGGCAGCTTCTGTGCTAGACAAGAGCTGCTCTACATTCCAGCCCAGGTTAAGAGAATCGATCACATCCAACACTCTTACAAGTGCCAGCACTGCAGTGATGAAGCGCCAGCCGACAAGATTATCAAAGCTCCTGTACCCAAGGCTCCGTTAACCAACAGTCTTGGCTCAGCGTCTTTGATCGCTAATACGATCTATCAGAAGTACGTTCTCAAGGTCCCTGCCTACCGGCAAGAGAAGGACTTGCGGCGTATGGGCCTTCCGCTTGATCACAAGACGGTTTCGAATTGGCACATCAAAGTTTGCGAGTACTACCTCTCCAGCCTTTACGAGCTCTTGAGAAAAGAGCTGCTAAAGCTGGATGTCATTCACGCAGATGAGACGCCATATCGAGTCTTAGACAGCGAGAGAGCCAAAGACTACGTCTGGACCTTCTTGTCAGGCAAGCATGCAGAGAAGCCGATTGTCCTATATCGCCATGGATCACGAAAAGGCGCCGAAGCATGGGATTTCCTCACAGGCTTTAGCGGATACCTTCACTGTGATCAATATCCTGGCTATTTACGATTAAGCCAACAAGATGTGACTCTTGTAGGCTGTATGGCTCATGCAAGACGTAAATTCCATGATTCCTTGCCTAAAGACAAGACTAGAGAATCAGACGCAACTTCGGTGGCTAATCAAGGGATCCACTACTGTAATCAAATGTTTAGCCTGGAGCGCGCCTGGGAAGACCTTTCCGCTGAAGAGAGATACGAGAAGCGTCAGTCCGAATTAAAGCCTCTGCTAGAGAAGTTTTCCGACTGGTGCTCCAAGAAATCAATCTCCGTGTTGCCTTCCGGCAAGTTGGGGACAGCCTTCCAGTATTGCATAAAGCACATGGACAAGTTCATGAACGTTCTAAAAGATGGTCGCCTTGAACTATCCAACAACAGAGCAGAACGAGCAATCAAAGAGATCGTCATGGGACGCAAGAACTGGCTCTTTTCACAGAGTAGTACCGGCGCCAAGTCCATGGCAATCATAATGAGCATACTCGAAACCGCCAAGCAAAATGGCTTGGATCAATTCAAATATATCAACTATCTTCTAGACAAGCTGCCCAATGAGCTGTCATTATTAAACAATCAACGTCTGGAAGCCTATTTACCATGGGCTGAGAATGTTCAGCTCCACTGTAAGTAAAGTCCCATAAACTGATTAATCCCATCTTAGCATTGCTAGGATGGGATTTTAATATACCGTGCTATTGGGTGCTTACAAATTAACCAAATAGCCTAGATTATAAGTTAAAATAGCAATTTCTAAACGTTGCTGAAATCCTACTAAGGTGCGAGCACGATTGTTTTCTACTCCATATCCCTTTAATAAAGCAAAATCACTTTCAATTGTCCGCCGGATAGCTGCTAAACAACGGCTATTATGTTGCTTGGCTCCAGTCATATTCTTACGATATGGCGTCCATAAATAATAACCATCGTGTAGTAGTCGCTGGTGCAGTTGCTTACCTAGATAACCTAAGTCACCTAAGATGTATGGATCTTGTAAATGAGCATTAAGAATTAAACTTCCTGCTGCTTGAGCATCATGCACAGAAGCTTTAGTGACAATGTAATCAAAAATATAACCTGAAGTATTAACAATAAAATGGCCTTTGAAACCATAGTAATAAACTTTTTTAGTCGAGTTATACCCGATATTGGCTGTTCCTTGAAAGATTTTGACCCTGTGGTTCCGGATAGGGTGGCAAACCCGCATTGGCAAGCTATCAACGATCAATGGTTCCTGACGACAAGCAACTTGTTGGTTAAGTTTACGTCTGATCAAGTTAATTATGGGCAATAATTGTCGTGCCCGACGGTTAAAGCGAGAATGAGAAAGATTAATAAATAGTTGGCTAAAGCGGCGTTGTGACTGAATTCCCAACATGGCTTGCCAAACCAGTAAGGTTAAGAGTAAGGGATCAGAAATCTTTTCTTGTTTAACATTACGCCGGTATTTAAATTTTTTAGGAGCATAAAATTGATATAAATGACGACAGAGCCAGCTTAATTGCTTAAAGCTGAGTTGCAGGTGGCCACAATAACGTTTAGAATACAAATAGCTCAACGAAGTCAGATCTTTTCTTTAGTATATTCAACTAAAGTCTAACTTTGTTGGGCTTTTTTTATAAATAATTTATTTAACTAGCACCACACGTATCGACACTGTCAATTCTTTTGTGTAAATAAATCTTTCCGATAGGTTGATTCTTTAATTATGTTTTAATCGAAGTATGATTCCAACGTGTCTGTCACCTGACCAAAGCCTTTATGAGTCCGATTGGCATTCCGGTCGTTGTAGCCGATAGCCTGTACACCTAAGAAGTTGTCTAGGGACTCTTCAGTTGGAAATTCTGACTTTGGCTTTGTCTTGCGTTTGATCATGTTGTTTATCGACTCGATCATGTTCGTTGAGTAGATCGAGGGCCGAATCTGCTTAGGGTACTGGTAAAAGACCAGCAGGTCTTCCTCAATCTTCTGCAGATTCTTGATCATGCTTGAGTATTTTGAGTCGTATTTGTCATAGAAAGCGTGGAGAACCGTTTCTGCCTCTTTTAAGCTAGATTGCTTATGAACTTGCTTGAAGTCGTCCAGAGCCTCTTTATGATCGCTTACACGGACTTTTCCCTTGATATTTCGCATGACATGAACTAGGCAACGTTGGAATTTAGATTTTGGGTAATACTGCTTTAGCATGTCTTTAATGCCTACAAACCCATCTGATAGGAATAGCTCAACCTGCTCAAGGCCGCGTTCCTTGAAGTTGGAAATCATTTCACCCCAAATTTCGATATTCTCCACCGGGGCAATACGATAATCAATGATCTCCTTATGGCCATTAGGCTTAATCCCAACAGCCACATAGACTGCCTCACGCTGGTACGTATCTCTACGCAGAGGAATGTAAGTGGCGTCGAGATACACGCAGAAGAACTTGTCGCTCAGCTGACGTTGGTGATATCTTTCGACCTGGCTGGCAACCTGCTTAGAGATGTTGGAGACAGTGCCAGCTGAGTAATAGCTGCCATACATTTTCTCAATCAAATCAGAGATCTCCCGGGTCGTTACGCCATGCGAATAGAGCTGAATCACGGTTGCTTCTAGCGTATCAGTGTGTTGGCCGTATGCTGGGAGAGTATGTTGGTGAAACTCACCTTTTCTGTCCCGAGGAACTTGAACTCTGATCGGTCCGAATTGAGTTTTAACTTGTCTAAAATAGCTACCGTTTCTAGAGTTTCCAGAGTTCCAACCCTCTCGAGCATAGGGATCATAACCAAGAAAGGCAGTCAATTCGCTTTCTAGGAGTTGATCGAGTCCTTCTTCAAGCTGAGTACGCATGAATTCATCGAATTTCTCTTTGTTCAATAGCGCATTGAGGCATTCTTTGTTAAAATCAGTCATAGGGGATTCCCTTTCGTATTGATAGTATTCAAATCAATTATACGGAAAGGGAGTCCCTTTTTTATACCCAATTGGAATTTAGTTTAAGGAACTGTTCATCCTTACACATAAAATTATACAGTTCCCTCCTTTTAGTACACTATCAATACTTTTCTTATTGATAAATGTGTAAGTAATTATTTCTGATCCATCTTGTTGAGTAATAATAGGGTGATTTTTTATTTCTGATCCATAATATACAACATCTTCATAAATAATAGGCTTATCATCATCTGAATAGGTAGTAACTTCTCGAGTAATAGAATAGGATCCAGTTCCTCCGCCTATTGAAATGAAGTTGTTCTTGTCAAGATAAGCTTTTACATCGGGATTCTTAACTTGTTCAGACATGTTATCAATAGCTCTTTTATCAAGCTGGTGACCATAATCATCAACCAATTTCTTCTGGTCGTCAGTCAATCCTTCTCTATATTTAATTAAAAATGGATCATGAGCGGTGTCATTTTCAGTAGGTTTTGTATCAGCATTTTCTTCAACATTTGGTTTATAAGAAGACACACTTAAATCGTTAGAATTTTTATCATTACTCTCTGAATGATGGTCATCTGATTCCAAACCGTTTATGTTATTTTCGGCTGTTGGAGTTTGCTGTACTATTTTTTCTGATTTAGGAGTTGAATCACTAACTTCAGCATGCACTGTTTTTGAGCCTAATCCCCATAAACTCACACCGATCATGACACTGGCAAGCCCCACAGATAATTTTCTTAAGCTAAATCTCTCTTGCTTCTTAAACATTTTTATTCACCCCGAAAGAGCTCAAATCTGTTATTTATATATTTGAATACAGTCTATCAAATGCGGGGGGGGGGGTACGCAACGCTTGTCATCTTATTTTGAGAGAAAATAATTTAGGACAACACAAAAATAAGCCCCAGATCGTAGTGATCTGGGGCTATATTTTTTTATGTATAGGTCATGTTAAAATAAAAAAGTGCACTGGTTACCACCAATGCACGAGTTAGAAATAAAGGGGGTGATCTCTTTTGGGGACGTTCTTTATTGCGCTTGGCTGGTGGTGTATTGCAGTACACCAGAACAAGAGCGCTACCCGCTAAGCTATCAGCCCAATTGTTGAATACAATATTCATCAATTCCTGATAATATTGTAGCATGGTTTAGCGACTTTTTCGACCGTCCGGCTTAGGCTGGACGGTTTTTCTGTTACATTTCTCAATGCAACACAAGACCCAGTTCATTTGAACTGGGTCTTAAAATTTAGATCATTAACTATGCTAATGAGTCCCAAGCAGGCAGCGGCATTGCTTCGCCTTCAGCCAGCTTGACTTGGTCAGCTGTTAAGTACTTCTTGTGCACAACAACTTCGTAAACATATTCGTTGAACCAATCGTTGTCCATGACGAAGAAGCCCTTTGAACCAGACTTATCGCCCCATGAGTTTTCAACTTTCCATTGACGAATATCGCCTTTGTCTTCATCAACGCCAACTAAAGTCATAGCATGTGAAACTTCGCCAACACCAGTTTCCAGCCGTTCTTTTTTAGACATTGATGAATCAATGCCAAACAATTCATCAAGCTTGTACAAATCTGTTGATAAGTAGCCGGTCTTGCGATCCATTTGCCGCAACACGTCATTGCCAAACCAAACTGCTTCACCATCTTTTAATTGAGCAATAGCAGCTTGCGACAGGTATTCCATCGGGACGTTTAAGAATTGCACTTCGTACTTGCCATTAACGTTGTCTTCGCAAGGCATTGAGTACAGCTTGTTGTATTCGTGGTCTGGCGCATTTGTCAATACAACGTAGTCTGACAAGTCAACGTCTTTGAAGTACTTGTGGAAGAATTCCAGTGGCGTCAAATTCTTATCCAGGTGGTAGCCCTTTTTGTCATCGCGGTATTCTAAGTCAAAATGCTTTGGCGGCTCGCCAACAGCCAGCGCTGTCATCCGATAAATTTGGCTTAAAAATTCTTTGCGCTTGGCAGCCAGTTCATCTTCTTGACCATATTGTTTTAAATGGCGCAAAACTAAGGCGTCCTTTTTCAACTTGCGGCCTAAAGCGCCAGCCAAGCCGGTTGTATCGTTGGTGTTAAAAGTTTCTGGCATTACGTATGAAGGAACAACCCCATATTTTTCAACCAGAGAAATAGCCATATGCCATTGTCCGCCATCTTGGCCAGCTGAGTCCAAAATTGCCCGGACTTCACGGTCATCTAGCGGCTTGTCAGCAGTCGCGATTACTTGGTCGTAGAAAATGTTAGCCCGTTCAATCTTGTCCCAGAAGAAGTTGTAAGCTTGCGATAAGGTGAAGGACTTAGCGTTGTACTTAGCGCCAAAACCGTGCCGCAGGACGTTCAAAGCGGAAAACAGCCAGCAGCGGCCAGAATGCTTTTGGTTAGTGACATTGTCTGTGTCTAATTCGGTTGAAAAGACCCGGTTCAGCTTGCCTTCCACGCGGTCGTTGAAAGATGCTTCTAACACGCCGCTGCGCTTAGCAGCTCGCGCGACAACTTGGTTTTTCGGATCAGCATTGAATTCTGCTGAAAAATCAGCGATTTCTTGCAGGGTTAATTCATGTTTTTTCATGCAATGGCTCCTTTATTTTTAATTAACAGTTAAATTATACACTTAGCGCAGATCTTCTTTGATCTTACTAGTGGAGATGCCTGGCGTCCGCGGTAAGTAGACAACTTTGCAGTACGGTTTTAAAAAGTCAAATTGACCTTCCCAATCACTGCCCATTACGAAGGTATCAACATGGTATTTTTTAACGTCAGCAATCTTTTGATTCCAATCTTTTTCAGGGATGACCTTATCGACGTATTTGATCGCTTCGAGGATATACTTGCGTTCAGCATAGTCGTTGTAAGATTCTTTGTGTTTTTTCATGGAATTAAATTCGTCAGTTGAAAGGCCCACGATTAAGTAATCGCCTAGGGCTTTAGCCCGTTTGAGCAAACGAACATGGCCATAATGCAATAAATCAAAAGTTCCATAAGTAATGACAGTTTTCATAATGTTGCTCCTTTATAATCCAGTTACATTTTAACAAATTTATAAGTTCAGGAGAAAGGGCTTCCATTATTATCATGAAAATATTATTTTTGATAAAATGTAGGCTAGATTGAGGAGAATTATGAAAAGCTTTTTATTTCGCATTTACCTGAATTTGATCAAATTTGTGTTGGGTTTTACCCGGACTGATGATCATTTATATGTCATTTTAAACGGGGCTGGCCGGTCCGGCTCAAATGGCTACGTTTTTTATCAATATTTAAAAAAACACCATCCAGAAGTGGAAACAGTGCTAGTGGAACCGTGGCCAAGCTCGCATTTGCCTTGGAGCACTTGGCTACAAATAGGTCGGGCTAAGTATCTGTTTACTACGCACCAGCCATTTAAAATCAAGCGCGATCAAGTCTGCACGTGCTTTTGGCATGGCATCCCACTCAAGAGGATGGGCTTTATGGCGGCTAACGACAGCTATGATAACGATGTTAAAAATCGCTGTGTTTGGCAGCACAATGCCGATCGAGTGATTTCTAGCGGTGACTTATATGAAACCTTGATGTCGGCGTGTGTTGGCATTGCTGGTTCAAGATATCGGGCCCTTGGCTTTCCACGGATTGATGCTTTGCTCCATCCTGAAATTTCAAAAACTCAGCTCCTGCAGGATTTATTTAAAACTAAGGATCAGGCCGCTAAAATTGGTATTTATATGCCTACTTTTCGGTATGAGCTGGAAGATCCTCAACTAATGGAAGTTATTAAGGGCGGCAATTTTTTCGCTTTTCAGGATTTTGATGGGGAGAAGTTAAATGCAGAATTAGCTAAACTCCACCAGTACTTAATTATCAAACTGCATCCTTATGAAATGAAATTAATCCCGCAAAGCAAGCAGACGTATTCTAACTTGTGCTTTTTAGGCAATGATTATCTATTTGACCAGCAGATTGATCTTTATAGTTTACTGGGACAAACTGATTACTTATTGACGGATTTTTCTTCTATTTACTTTGACTACCTGCATTTGAACAAGCCGGTCTTCTTTGTGACAAACTTTTTGCGGCAATATGAGCAAATTCGCGGTTTATTGCTGACCCCATATGAAGAAGTGGTGCCAGGACAAACTATCAATAACCAGCAAGAGATGCTGGCAGCTTTGGCACAGCTTGATCAAGACCAAGAACAAGCTAAACGTCAGTACTGGCTGGACTTGACTTACCCAATTGCTCATGATGGAAACTGCGAGCGCAACTTTACCAGTTTGCATAATTAAGGTGAACTTTTGTGAAAAAAACACTGCTTAATATTTTTTACAACGCAATCTATCAGATTTTTCTGGTGCTGGTGCCGTTAATTACGGTGCCATACTTATCAAGAAGCCTGGGCCCCAAAACTTACGGAATTTATTCTAGCGTGAATAATACCACCCAGTTCTTGATGGTTTTTTGCTCTTTATCAATTTCATATATTGGGATGCGGACGATTTCCCGCACGCGGGCTCATAGTACGCGGACTGAATTAACCAATGCCTTTTGGGGGTTGTGGTATTTTCAGGCCTTGGCCAGCATGGCGATGATTGTCTGCACAGTTATCTTTTTGAGCATTTCGCATGTGCGCTACTGGAATTATCTTTTATTGATGGTGCCATTCATGGTGTCCGCTCAGCTCGATATTTCGTGGTTTTTCCAGGGACTAGCCGAATTTGGTAAAGTTGTGCTGCGGAATACTTTGGTTAAATTATCGTCCGTTGTACTGATTTTTTGGTTAGTTAAAAGCCCGGCCGATTTAAATAAATATTTACTGATTATGTCCTTGTCGACGCTAGCCGGGTCGCTGGTTTTTTGGTTTGGTATTCGCAACTACGTGGATGGTCCCACTAAACATTTTTACAAATTCAAGGAATCAGTGATCGCAATTATCACTTTACTGATTCCGCAAATTGCTACCCAAGTTTATACCTCACTTGATAAACCAATTTTGGGCTGGTATCAAAATTCTACCCAAGTTTCGTTTTATGATAATTCTCAGCGTATTTCAAATATGATTTTAGGCGTGATTACGTCAATTACGCTGGTGATGATGCCGAAAATGGCAGCTGAAGGTAAAGACAAGCAGCGGGTCGTACTGAAAAAATCCTTGGAAGCGACTGTTATGCTCGGCATCTTATTTGCAGTCGTGGTCATGGTTAACACCAAGCAGTTTGTCCCATTTTTCTTCGGTGAAAAATATATTCCCATGACCAACCTGATGTTTTGGTTTACGTTGACGATTATTATTATCCCAATGGGCGGGGTTTTCGCTAACCAGTTCGCGCTAGCTAATAAGCGTGACCTGGATTATGCTATCCCAGTAGTAGTTGGAGCTGTGTCGGAACTGATTTTGTCTTACTTCTTTGACAGGGCTTGGGCTGCGACTGGTGCGCTGATTGCGATTTTGATCACTGAAATTATTGTCTGCGTCCTCAGGCTTTGGATTGTCCGTGACGCCTATGAGTTCAAATATGTCTTCGCGGATGTACCAAAATACTTCCTTATTGGCCTGATTTCCTTTGCGGCAGGGATGTTGATGCCAAATGTAATCCCATCGGCCTTTTTGAATATGTGCCTGAAGTCGATCATTGTCATGGCAATTTATATTGGCTTGATGTTTGTGTTCAAGCTGGATTTAAACAAAGACTTAGTCGTCATGACAAAGAAATTCTTGCATCGCGGTTAAAACTAAAAAAAGACGGGTTCATCACTGATTAATCCGTCTTTTGGTATTTAACGAAGGTTTTTCTTAATGAATGAAATTAGCTAGTTGCTTAATCAATGCTGATAGCGCCATTGTCGGTACTGGCAGTTTGTTTTGGTAGGGTGACGGTTAAAACGCCATCATTGTAGCTGGCATGAATTTCGCTAACTTGAACATTTGGTAAACGGAAGCTGCGAGAAACATGGCCGGTGCTGCGTTCTTGGTGAATCAAGTGCTTATCTTTGTCGGACTTGTCGACAAAAGTTTCACGTTGACCAGCGACAGTTAAAATGCCATTGCTATAATTCAGCTTGATTTGATCTTTGTTCATACCTGGCAGGTCAACTTTAACTGTGTAGTTTTGATCATTTTCGGCTACGTCAGCTGGCATAATGCTTTGCAAGTCACGGTCATTAAAGAAGTTTCTTGGAAAACCGAACCAGTCATTCATTGCATCAAACATATCTTCATTGTGACGATTCATCATTTCACGAGCCATCTTAAAAGCTTCCTTTCTTTGATTTTTATCTAAGTTAAAGATCAGGTGGTTGTTGCTTTTTTTCCTCCTGACAATTCTTATTATAGCATCTTTGTTAGTGATGCAAACAAATTAGCAGATAAATATTTAAAATGCTAACAAAAGTGGTTTTACTAGGGATGATAGGGTAGAATAGGGGCAATAAGGGAAACAAAAGAGGTTAATTGCAATGAAGAAAAAACATATTTTAATGGGTCTCGCTTTGGCAGCTGTTGCTTTGCTGGCTGCTGGCTGTGCCAGTGGTAAGTCGGCTGAACCAGCTAAAAGCAGCCAATCTAACCAAACTGAGACTAAAAATAAAAAGTCTAAGACAGTTAAAAATAAGCAAGTTAGTGATGATGACCAGACTAGTGAAGATTCTACTTCAAAAAATGATTCTGCAAGCGAGCAGAACCAAAGTGAGACTAATCAGGCCAACACTAATCAGGCTAATGAACAAGTGGCTTCTGACAGCATCATTATTAATGATGTCATCAGCCGGATGGGTTACCCAAGCAATTACAACGGCAGCGACTTCAGTATCAGACGCAATGGCGATTTGATCGATGTTGCTGAAAATCATGATTCGGCTCATATGAAAGCGGCTGGCGCATATCCAGGCGTGTCACCAGTCATTGCCCATTATCAAGTCATTAATGGCCATCTGTACTATTTAAACCCAGCCGATAATTCACAATAGGCAGTTAACTAAGCAATGGTTTATTTTCAAAAAATGACGCCGGCGGGTTATCAGCAAATTAAAGATGAAATTGCTGCTTTGAAAAAAGACCGGCCACGGCGGATTAAGCTTTTACAAGAAGCGCGCAGTTTAGGCGATTTGTCAGAAAATACTGAATATTCAACGGCTAAACGTGAACTAGGGCACTTGCAAAGCCGGCTGCGTTATTTAGACAAGCAACTAAAATATGCACAAGTCATCCAGCCGCAAGCTAGCGGTGTGGTGGATTTGGGCAGCCAAGTTCAATTGGAGTTTGTTGATGACGGCGAACAAGTTGCCTACCAAGTAGTTGGCCGTTTAGAGGCGGATTTAGCCCAGGGCAAAGTAGCCTTTGATTCTCCGCTTGGGCAAGCAATTATGAAACAAGCAGCAGGGACAACCGTGTCGGTTTCAGCGCCAGCCGGAACTTACCAAGTGAAAATTATTAGTGTTAATTAACGAGGTTGGCTAATAACCAGCCTCTTTTTTGATTGCTTTTCCGAACATAAGTTCGTATAATTGAACCAGAATCAATGTTCGGGAGGCGAGCAAATGTATGATTATCGCTATGAGCCGCATCGAATAATTTTCATGATCGATAATAAGTCGTTTTATGCTTCTTGTGAGGCCTTGCGTTTAGGGAAAAACCCGATGACAGCCTGTTTGGCAGTTATGTCGCGTCAGCCGCATTCAAGCTTTGGGTCAGGTTTGATCATGGCAGCTTCGCCGGTAGCTAAGCGAAAGTATGGGCTAGTTAATGTGATGCGGGCACGCAATTTGCCATCAAAACAAGAAGCGCCAGACTTGGAATTAGTGCAGCCGCACATGAATTTGTATATTAAACGCAGTTTAGAAGTGCTCAATATTTTTGAAAAATATGCGGCACGCGAAGATATTCACGTTTATTCCATTGATGAGTCGATGATTGATATGACTAAATCCTGGCATTTATTTGGCGATGATCCCTATTTGGTTGGCCGCAAAATTCAAAAGGACATTCGGCAAACGCTTGGCCTGTATACAACTTGCGGCATTGGCGAGAATCCACTATTAGCAAAATTAGCGATGGATATTTCCGCTAAGCACCGCCGGTCGATGATAGATTTTTGGCATTATATTGATGCGCCGGATACAATTTGGCGAATTCCTAAGTTAACCGATGTGTGGGGCATTAATAAGCGGACAGCTGCGCATTTAGAGCGGCTGGGAATTCATAATATGTACCAGCTGGCTCACACTCACCCGCAAATTTTGCATAAAGAATTTGGTGTGATTGGCGACCAGCTATTTGCGATGAGCTGGGGAGTTGATCGCAGCATTATTTCTCAGCGTTATGTCCCCAAAAGCAAATCTTATTCAAATTCCCAGGTCCTAGGGCGTGATTATCGAAACGCTGGCGAAATTGAAATTGTGATTCGGGAAATTGGTGAACAAGTAGCCGCCCGGATTCGCGCGCACGGTTTGCGCACTAGCAGGGTCCACCTCTTTATTGGCTTTTCTTTGCGGGCAGCGGGATCACGGCATGGGTTTTCTGTGCAGGCCAAGGTGACTCCGACTAGCCTGAATAATGAAATCGTCGCAGAACTGCTAGCTTTATTTCGCCGCCATTGGCATGGAGAAACAGTGCGTGAGATTGGCGTTGACCTGGGCGGGTTAACCCCAGATGTGAGCCAGCAGCTCACGCTTTTTTTATCTCCCCAGCAGCAAATTAAATTGCGCAAGTTCGATCAGACGGTTGACCAAGTTCGCAGCCAGTATGGTTTTACCAGCTTAGTCAAAGCATCCAGCTTATTGCCAGGTGGCACAGCTATTCAGCGTGCTAATTTAGTTGGCGGGCACAATGGTGGGAATGCTTATGAGTAGTGAGTTTGATGAAGAAGTAACTAATTTTTTTAAATATTATCAAGATCGCGGCATGAAAAAATGGGCTGGCTATTTTTTAAGTGACCATACCATGAAAATGAATCATAAGCAGGCAGCAGAAGCTGAAGCAGATAGCAGAAAACTAGAAGCGGCGATGCCACTAACTGAGATTGGCAGTATTTTGCTAACTGCGTTTGCGGATCATTATCCTGTCCGCCTGCAGTTAAAAGAAATCGAAGCTGATGGACAGCTGCCCGCGGAAATTACTGGCCTGGTCGTTGGCTGGCATGAACAGTCTGTCATGATTAATGACCATGCGGTGCCGCTTGAACAGATCAATCACGTAAAATTGCTTAAAGATGGGGGTTGATTTTTGGTATAATCAGACAGGATCAAAAGACTTGTTTGGAAAGAAGTGGCAAGCATGAATACGCCGGCATCGCGTCAAGGTAATTTGGTTCGAATGACTATTTTTGCCCTCATTTATTTGATTGTCTTCGGTGTCAAATATTTGGCAATCAATGTATTGCAGGGCAATCTTTGGGGCTGGATCTTGCTGATTTTATTTGCAGCAATTGGCCTATGGTTTTACATTCGTCAGTTTAATCATGAAGATCACTTTTTTGAACGTCCACAGCGCTGGTCTTTATTAACGAGCTTTACCGTTGTTGTCGGAGCAATTTTACTGATTACAGCTGCGCGAATCATGATTGCTTATTTGACCATGAAACAGCGCTTGCCAGAAAATTACCTAGAAAAATTCTACTTGCAGCACGAAGCAACTCGCCTGTTTTGGCTGCTAATACTTTCGCAAGGCTTGATTACTCCAGTCATGCAAACTTATTTGACGGTTGGTTTTTTCTTTAACTACTGGTTTAGGGATAGCGACTTGGTCAATGCCGTGATGGGCATTATTGTATCGGGCATTTTATTTATGCTCTTGCACTGGCAGCTGTCAGTGCCGCTGCTGATTATCAACGCTTTGCTAGGGATGCTGCTGGCCTGGACATATTTATATACGCAAAATCTGGCTATTACAATTTTTTTAGCGATTATCAATGGTTTATTGCAAGTAGTTCTGTTTTAAAACAAAAAAAGACAACTTCATTTAGAAGTTGTCTTTTTGCTTGTTGTAATAAGCGGATAGCGTGAATCGAACCCGCATCTCCAGCTTGGGAAGCTAGCGTTCTACCATTAAACTATACCCGCAAGACAAGCATTATTTTACCATGAAATTATTGGTCAGGCAATTGCTGTTTAGCTAAAGGCGTTGTTTGCCGATTAATTAAATTAGTAAAATTTTGAAAGAGCCAGCGGCGCAATTCTGCTGGTTCCAGCACTAAGGGCATCCGATTATGAACAGACACCATTGTAGAATTGGGTTCAGTAGTGACCATTGCGAAATGATCGCCATCGTAAATGCCAGCAATTAAAGTTAACGGCTGGTTTGGCATAGTGAAACTGTAGTTGTGCTTATTTCTATCAGTTTCATAAAAGTTTTGGGCTAAAATTAAACAGCGCTGCCGTGCAAAAGATTGGTCCCACATTGATGGCCGGCTTTCGAAGAAGCGCTCTATCCGGGCATTGAAAATAACTTGCTTGGGTTTACGCGGATTAGGATAGCCCCAGACTTTTGGCACTAGCTGCAATTTATTGTTTTGATACAGCAAGACCGGCGCTAAACCTTTGGGAAAAATTTCCCGGGGCATAGCTGGCAGAGCAGTTTCAACTAGCGGCAAGTTCAGATCATTAAGCAAGTATTGCCGAATTAGTTTTAATTCCGGCAAGGTAAAGTGATGACACATAGCAGTCCTCCTGCTTTTATTTTACCGCTAGCACTTCAGATTGCTTTAGTTTACACTTAAAAGCAGAGGACTTTTAAAAGAGGGAACATTATGAGTAAGAAAATTTTATTAACCGGCGACCGGCCAACTGGCAAGCTGCACATTGGCCACTATATTGGCTCGCTGAAAACGCGGGTCAAGCTGCAAAATACTGGTGACTACGAACCATTTATTATGGTGGCTGATACACAGGCCCTGACTGACAATGCCCGTGATCCGGAAAAAATCCGCCGCAGTTTAGTGCAAGTTGCTTTGGATTATTTAGCTGTTGGTTTAGATCCAAGCAAGTCGACGATTTTTGTACAATCACAAGTGCCAGCCTTATTTGAATTGACCAGCTACTACATGGACCTGGTTACAGTCGCACGGCTAGAGCGCAACCCGACTGTCAAAAGCGAAATTGCTCAAAAGCACTTTGACCAAAGCATCCCAGCTGGCTTTTTGGCATATCCGGTGTCACAAGCAGCTGACATTACTGCCTTTAAGGCAACGGTAGTCCCAGTTGGCGATGACCAAGAGCCAATGCTGGAACAAACGCGCGAAATTGTCCGGACTTTTAACCGGGTTTACCACACCGATATTCTGAAAGAACCAGAAGGTTACTTCCCGCAAAAAGGACAAGGCCGGCTGCCAGGGTTAGACGGGAATGCGAAAATGTCTAAATCTTTAGGCAATGCTATTTACTTGTCTGATGACGCTAAAACTGTGCAGAAAAAGGTCATGTCAATGTACACCGATCCTGACCACGTGCACGTTGAAGATCCTGGCAAGATCGAAGGCAACACAGTCTTCACCTACTTGGATGTTTTCTGCCAGGACAAAGATAAAGTTCAAGCTTTGAAAGACCAATATCAAAAGGGCGGCTTGGGCGATGTGAAGATCAAGCGTTTCTTAAACCAAGTCTTAGAAGAAGAATTGGCGCCAATTCGTGAACGCCGGGAAAAATTTGCACAAGATACTGATGCCGTTTATGACATGCTACTGGCTGGTTCAAAGCGGGCCAATGAAGTAGCTAACCAAACTTTAGCTGAAGTGCGGCACGCTATCGGTGTTGATTACTTTGCAGGCAGAAAATAATGAAGAAGCTTTGTGCTTTTTTGCTGGCCTTAACGGCTTTTATTACGATGGCTTTTGCACCTAGCCGGGTGAAAGATCCGGTCCAAATTTTGGATCCTGATACCATGGCCTTGGTGAATGATAAAGACATTCGCTATGAACGCAGCCATGACCAGCCGCAGATTTATTTGCAGACGCAGCAAGGGATAAAAATTACGGCTCCCAAACATGCAACCGGCAATCGGCTTTATATCATGGTCGGCATCAAGGGTAATCGCGCTAATGTCAAAGTCTACCGCGGCAGCGGGATTAAAAAATGGCTCTCGCAAGAAAAATGTGACCAACTGGTAGTTAGCCAGAGCAGCAAACTGAAGCCTAAGAATGAGGCGGCTTTTAATAAGGCTTTGCGCAAGATTATCAAGGGTTTAGCGACTTTAGTAGAAGACCATTATGGCATTAGCCACGACAGTACTAGTTTAGGCAAAAAAGATGTTGATAAGATGGTTCATCCTCACCGAACCAGTTTGCCCTTTGCTTTAGGCGTTGGCGTAGTTGTCTTTGGCTTGTTTTGGTTTGCACGCAACCGTAAATTAGAAAAATAAATGCAATGACAGCATCAAAAAGACTTTGCTCACGTGTGCAAAGCCTTTTTTGACGGGACTAGAAATGGTGTATGATTAAGTGTTAAGAAAACTGAACTGAGGTGCAATTTAATGTCGAAAACTTACTATATTACAACCCCGATTTATTACCCATCTGGCCGGTTGACCATCGGCAATGCTTACACGACTATTGCTGCAGATGTCATGGCTCGCTACAAACGCAGCCGCGGCTACGATACTTTCTTTTTAACCGGGACTGATGAACACGGTTTAAAAATTGAACAAAAAGCGGCTAAATTAGGTGTTAAGCCGCAAGCCTACGTTGACAAAATGGCTGCTTCATACAAACAGCTGTGGAAGTCGCTGAATATTTCTTACGACAAATTTATTCGAACAACTGATGCAGACCACGTAAAAGCTGTTCAAAAGATTTTTGAACAATTAAAAGAGCAAGGCGACATTTATTTAGGCGAATACCAAGGCTGGTACTCAGTTGAGGATGAAGAATACTTTACTGAATCACAGCTAAAAGAAGTCTTTAAAGATGACGCTGGTCATGTCACTGGCGGGATTGCCCCATCGGGCCACGAAGTACAGTTGGTTAAAGAACCATCCTACTTCTTCCGGATGAGCAAGTACGCTGACCGGTTAGTGAAATACTATCAAGACCATCCTGATTTCATTCAGCCGCATACCCGTGAAAAAGAAATGCTCAACAACTTCATTAAACCGGGCTTAGAGGACTTATCAGTTACTCGGACGACTGTTGATTGGGGGATTCCAGTTCCAAGCGATCCAAAGCACGTGGTTTATGTTTGGATTGATGCTTTGTCCAACTATATTACGGCTTTAGGTTATGGGTCTGATGATAATTCATTATTTAAGAAATACTGGCCAGCTGATGATCAATTAGTCGGCAAGGAAATTGTCCGTTTCCACACGATTTATTGGCCAATTATGTTGATGGCGTTAGGTTTGCCGCTGCCAAAGCATATTATTGGTCACGGCTGGGTTTTGATGCGGAATGGCAAAATGTCCAAATCTAAGGGCAATGCGATTTATCCTGAATCATTAACGAGTCGCTACGGGGTCGATCCTTTGCGTTACTACTTAATGCAAGCTTTGCCATTTGGCGATGACGGCAACTTTACCCCAGAAGATTTTGTGGAACGGATTAACTACGATTTAGCTAATGACTTAGGCAACTTGTTAAACCGGACTGTCTCGATGATCAACCAATATCAAGCTGGCCAAGTTGCACCAGTAGCTGCTGACCAAGATGAATTTGGTCAAAACCTGCAAGCCGTTGCTAGTCAAAGCATTAGCGACTACTACCAATATATGGACAGCTTGCACTTTACGCAGGCAATTCAAGCAATTTGGAAATTAGTCCGCCGGGCTAACAAGTATATCGATGAAACTACCCCGTGGGTGTTGAACAAAGAAGGCAAGCAAGCTGAATTGTCAATCGTGATGACGAATTTAGCTGAAAGTTTGCGCTTGATTGCGATCATGATTGCACCGATTATGACCGAAACTCCAGTGAAGATGTTTGAGCAGCTTGGTTTAGATTGGCAAAAGACTGCCCAGCATGAACTGAAATTTGGCGGCTTTGCTTGGGGCGTGAAGACGGTCGACAAACCAGCCCCAATCTTCCCGCGGCTGAAAGCAGCTGATGAAATCAAATATATTCAAGCTGAAATGGCAAAAGCTAAGCCGAAGAAGACGACGCGCAGCGAGGCTAAAACTGACAAAGAAATCTCAGTTGATGATTTTGACAAGGTAAAGATCAAGGTCGGCAAAATTTTGTCAGTTGAACCAGTACAAGGTTCAAAGAAATTGCTGCTCTTCAAATTAGACTTTGGCGAAGGCCAAGAACGACAAATTCTGTCGGGCATCCGCAAGTTTTACCCAGATACGAGCGTTTTACTGGATAAAAACGTGCTAGCTGTGACCAACCTGAAGCCGCGCAAGATGCTGGGTCACTTGAGCGAAGGAATGCTGCTATCTAGTGAAAAGGATGGCCAAGTTAAATTAGCCATTGTTGGCGAAGAACATGCACCAGGAGCAGAATTAGGCTAATGGAAATTTTTGATGCACATACCCATCTAAACGATGAGCCTTTCCGCGGGCAGGAAAGCGTTTATTTGCAGCGGGCACGTGACTTAGATGTGACCATGATTAGCTGCTGCGGGCAGGACCCGGACTTTAACCGCCGGGCAGTGGCTTTGTCAAAGCAATTTGACAATGTCTATGCCATGGTTGGCTTTTGCCCAGATGTAGCCAAAGATTATGATCAGGCAGCTGAAGATGAAATTGCTCAGCAATGCGCAGAAGCTAAAACAGTTGCGATTGGTGAAATTGGCCTGGATTATTATTGGGATGAATCGCCGCGTGATGTGCAGCGGCGCGTGTTTGCTCGGCAGCTTGATTTAGCCCACAGCTTGCATATCCCAGTGTCGATTCATACTCGGGATGCTTTTGACGATACTTACAAAATTTTGCGCGACAGTCAGGTTGGCGAATATGGCGGAATTTTGCATAACTTCAACGGTGATCCTGATTGGTTAACTAAATTTTTGGATTTGGGCTTAACGGTATCATATTCAGGGGTAGCGTCTTTTACCAAGGCAACGGATGTGCATGCTTCAGTGAAACAAACGCCGCTGGACCGGATGGTCATTGAAACTGATGCGCCATATTTGACACCGAAGCCTTACCGCGGCAAACAGAACGAACCGGGCTATGTCCGCTACGTGGCTGAAGCTGTAGCTAAGCTGAAGGACCTGCCAGTTGAAACCATTGCGCAAGCAACTTATCAGAATGCGATGAGGATTTATGGAATTAAAGCAGACTAAAGAAAAATATGATGCGGTCGTCGTTGTTGAAGGTAAAGACGACACTAAACAGCTGCAAAATTTTTTCCCGGGGATTGAAACGGTCGAAACCAACGGCAGTGCAGTGTCAGACGAAACATTGGCTTTGTTAAAAAAATTGGCAGAGAAGCGGCCGATAATCATTTTTACTGACCCGGATTTTAATGGCGAGCGAATTCGCAAAATTGTCAGCCAAGCCGTTCCGAATGCAAAACAAGCTTTTATTACCCGGCAAGAAGGTGCCCCGCATAAAAAAGGCAGCTTGGGAGTTGAACATGCTTCAAAAGCTGCTTTAACTCGCGCGCTGCATGATTTGCACCAGGTCGAACCTGAAAAAAGCGATTTAACTTGGGATGCTTATATGAATTTGGGCTTGACCGGACAGGCTGACAGCAAGTATCTGCGCGAAACTGTTGGCGAACAGCTCGGGATCGGCTATGGCAATGGCAAGCAGCTGTACAAACGGCTGCGCATGTTTGGCATTGATTTAGCAACTTTGCAGAAAGCGGTGCAAGCTGATGACTAATATTCCAATTGCGGATCCAGTTAGAACGCAGGCGATTGTTAATCGCTACCTCAAGACTGCTAAAAAGAGTTTGGGTCAAAACTTTTTGATCGATTTAAATGCGATTGAGCAAATTTTAGCGGCGGCTGAAATTCAACCAGGCGACCAAGTCATTGAAATTGGCCCTGGGATTGGGTCAATGACGGAACAGCTCTTGCTGGCTGGCGCCAAGGTGTTGGCATACGAAGTCGATGATCGTTTGCCGGAAATTTTGCAGAATGAGTTGCCGCAGGATCATTTATCTGACTTTAAATTAGTCATGCAAGATGTTTTGCAGGCCGATTTTAAGCATGATTTAGCTGGCTTTTTTGCACTTGACCAGCCAGTAAAAATTGTGGCTAATTTGCCGTATTATATTACGACGCCGATTATCTTTAATTTGTTGAATAGCGAGTTGAATTTTACTAGTTTGACTTTGATGATGCAGCAGGAAGTGGCTGACCGGATTGCGGCTGAGCCAGGCGGGAAAGATTATGGCCCGCTGACGTTAGCTGTGCAAAATCAAATGCAGGTTGAACTAGCCTTAGCTGTTTCACACCGGTCATTCTGGCCGCAACCCAAGGTTGATTCAGCCGTGCTAGTTTTAAAACCACTACCGCACCCGCAATATCCTGGCCAGACGGCTGATTTTAATCGCTTAGTCAAGATGTGTTTTGCTCAGCGGCGCAAGACTTTGAACAACAACTTGAAGGCCATTATCCCAGCAGCTGACCAGCGAGCTGAGATTTTGGCTGAGGTAAAACTACCTGCTAATATCCGTCCGGAAAAATTGAGCTTGGACCAGTTCATATCGCTAGTTTCAGCAATTGTCAAGTACAAAGCTTGAATTTGTGAAACATTTTTGCTATAATGGTCACCTGAAGGAGTGACTTCAATGCCAAGAACAATTACGGACATCAAGCAGGCGCTAGATTCTCATGTGGGCGATAGTTTAACAGTGGTGGCACAAGTTGGCCGCAAACGCGTAACTCGCCGCAAGGGCATTTTGGCTGAAACTTTTCCGGGTGTATTTGTAATCAATTTGAACCAAGAAGAAAATAAAATTGCCCGGGTTTCTTACAGCTACACCGACGTATTAACCAAGAATATTGAATTGCAGTTTGAGGATGCTGCTGAATAACCAGTAGTAATTTCGACATTAATTAAGAACAATCACTGCACTTTTTTTGAAAAAGTTAGTGATTGTTCTTTTTTCTTGCGTTATATTAGATTAGGAACAAAAGACAAATAATAACGAGGCATAAATTATGAAACGTTCAGAAAGATTAGTTAACATCACCAAGTATTTGCTAGCCCGTCCACATGTTTTAACATCTTTACCATATTTTGCTGAAAACTATGGTGCGGCAAAATCATCTATTTCCGAAGATTTGGGTATTTTGAAGCGGACTTTAGCCGCTGATGAAGATGGCATTTTGGAAACTGTTGCTGGCGCAGCTGGCGGTGTACGCTATATTCCATTCATGGGCGAAGACAAGGCGCGGGCTTACGTTAAACGCTTAGTTAATGAAGTTCAGCAGCCAGACCGTATTTTGCCAGGTGGTTTTTTGTACCTGTCAGATGTTTTGGGCTCGCCATATCATTTGCAGCAAATTGGTAAATTGATTTCTACCCACTATGCTTATAGTAACGTTGATTACGTCATGACGATCGAAACCAAAGGGATTGCTTTGGCGCAAGCAGTCAGCCGTTACTTGAACGTGCCATTTGTAACTGTTCGCCACCGTTCAAGAGTGACTGAAGGTGCAACTTTGTCAGTTAACTACGTGGCTTCAGCTAGCGACCACGTTGAAAAAATGGAACTGGCCAACCGGATGCTGCAAGAAAATTCCAACGTCTTAATCGTTGACGACTTTATCAAAGGCGGCGGTACTTTAAGCGGAATGGAACAGCTGGTCAAGGAATTCCACTGTGAGACAGTTGGCAAATGCATTTTGTGTGAAGCTTACTACCCACACCAGCAGCAAGTATCTGATTACCTGGCCTTGGTTTCAATTTCACAGATTGACCAGCAAAACAAAACCATTCACGCTCAACCAGGCAATTTCCTTGAGCAAACTGATTTTAACAAGTTTGAAAAATGATATACTAGTCCCTAGCTTAATGAGTAAAGAAGGAAATTATTAATGAACAAATACGTGGTTGTCTTGGCTGCCGGCAAGGGTACCCGGATGAAGTCCAAGTTTTATAAGGTGTTGCACAAGGTTTGCGGCAAGACCATGGTGGAGCATGTCGTTGCCGCCGCTAAGGCTACTCAGCCTGCCAAAATTGTCACAATCGTTGGCTCAGGGGCCGAAGATGTCAAGGAAGTGCTGGCTGGCCAAAGTGAATTTGCTTTTCAAAAAGAGCAATTGGGCACCGCTGATGCAGTTCAAACTGCTGGTCAGGCCTTAGCTGACTTAGACGGTGATACTTTAGTGGTCACTGGCGACACCCCGCTGTTTACTGGCGAGACATTCAACCACTTGTTTGCTTATCATGCTGAAAAAGGCAATGCTGCAACGGTTTTGACCGCAGAAGCACCAAATCCGTTTGGCTATGGCCGGATTATCCGTGATGAACAGGGCAATGTCCTGCGGATCGTTGAAGAAAAAGACGCCAAGCCAGAAGAAAAGAAGATCAAAGAGATCAACACAGGTGTGTTTGTGTTCAACAACAAGCTGCTCTTTGAGGCATTGAAGCACGTTAACAACGATAATGCTCAGGGCGAATACTACTTAACTGATGTGCTGGAAATCTTGCGCGAAGAAGGTCAGCGCGTTGGGGCCTACAAGATGCCAGACTTTTCAGAAAGTTTGGGCGTCAACGACCGGATTGCTTTAGCTAAAGCCACGAAGATTATGCAGCGCCGGATTAACGAAGAACACATGCGCAATGGCGTTTCCTTCATTGACCCTGACACAGCTTATATCGATAGCGATGTTAAAATTGGCAATGATACGGTCATCGAAGGCGGCGTAGTCATTAAAGGCAAGACGGTGATTGGCAAGAACTGCCTGATTACAACCGGTTCACGAATTGAAGACTCACAATTAGGCGACCATGTCACTGTTACCTCTTCAACTCTGCAAGAAGCTGAGATGGACGACAATACTGATATTGGCCCTAACTCACACTTGCGGCCAAAGGCTGTTATCCGCAAGGGTGCGCATGTCGGCAACTTCGTTGAAATTAAGAAGGCTGAAATTGGTGAGAATACTAAGGTTGGCCATTTGACTTACATCGGGGATGCTACTTTGGGTAAAGACGTCAATGTTGGCTGCGGTGTGATCTTCTCTAACTATGATGGCGTCAAGAAGTTCCACTCTTACGTTGGTGACAAGGCCTTTGTTGGGGCTGGAGCTACGATTATCAATCCAATCAATGTAGCAGATCACTCATTTATTGCGGCTGACTCAACGATTACTAAAGATGTAAAGCGCTATGAAATGGCGATCGCGCGTGGCCGGCAAGTTAATAAGGAAGACTACTGGCATAAGTTGCCACTTGCACAGGATAAAGACTGGCAATAAGAATAAAACGATAAATAGTTTAAAAGCACTTGTTTTGAGAAAAAACAGGTGCTTTTTTGTGTGGTTGAACAGAGTAGTAAGTGCGTATAAAAAAAGAACTATTTATATGAAAATAGCGGAAATGGGGGGGGTGAATTCCGATTTATTGTAAAAATAGATTATTTAATAGTTCTGAAATAATTCGAATGTAAGCGCTGACAATGGGGTGGAATGGATTTGAAAACGTGATCATTATCGACATATTTACGTGTTTAATATTAGCGTACATTTTTAACAGTTTTAATTTGTTATGATGAGCCTGATAAGAATGTTCGTAGAGTAAGTAAAAGTGAGGTTTTTACGAATATGTCAAATAAAAATAGAATGATGGCTGGAAAAATGAACCGTAATCACTTCCGTTTCTCAATTAGAAAATTGAGCATCGGCGCTGCTTCAGTTTTATTAGGTTTAGGCTTCATGGGTGCGACTAACCACAATACCCAAGCTGCTTCAACTCGTATGAGTGGTATTGTTCGGACTACTCCAGTTCCAAATCATCCAACTTGGAAGATTTTATTATGGGATGGCGAAGGCCACGGTACTGGCGTTTACATCAATCCTAATACCAACTACAAGGTATTTGAAAAGAAGAGTATGAATGGTTTGGAATATTACCGTTTAGGTACCGACAAACAATGGGTACAAGCTCAATATGTTGATGCTACAGGTGCTACTGAAGAAGGTACTACTTCCGAAACTAAGGCTATTTACACAGTAGGGTCAAACGCTGTTAGCTTGGTTGATGGTCAAGGCAATGCTTCAGGTCAAGTATTATCACCAGGTTCTACTTGGAAGGCATTCGCCAAGAAGACCATTAACGGTCAAACTTACTACCGCTTAGGTACGTATCAACAATGGGCACCTGCTAATGGCGGTGTTATTGAAGGCAGCGTTATTGACGAAGGCTCTGTTTCTAACCAAGGTCAAAACTTCTACAATCCTTCATCAGACGATGATACTTCGACTCCAACTACTCCAACAAAACCAAGCCAGGATTTGCAATCACTAGTCAAAGATTTGCAAAAGGACAAGGACAAGAATATTATTCCTGACACTAGTGTAAACAAATCACTGACTGCTGAGCAATTCATTACTGCTCGTGGTGGTAAATTAGCTAAAGGTCAGAAAGCTTACTGGAAGGAAACGCCAGACTTTTCAACTACCGGTGAAAAGAATGCAGTGATTTACGTTGACGGCAAGAATGGTTTGGAAGAAACTTTGAATGCTAAGTTATTTGTCGGAGACAAGCCTGTTTCTACTGACGTTGAATCAGCTGTAAAAGATGTTCGTAAAGATGCCAATGGTAACCCTATTGCTGATACTAAGGCAGGTACGCCATTAACAGCCGAGGAATTAATTGCCAAGCGTGGAGCTAAGTTACCTGACGGACAGAGTGCGGATTGGGAAGAAGTTCCAGACTTTAGTAAACCAGGCGAGCATACTGCTAAAATTGTTATTAACAATGTAGATAAAGATGGTCATAAGAGTTTTGAAAAAGCTATCAGCACTAAGTTCTATGTTGAAGATAGCAAAACTACTCCAGCTACACCTATTGATAAGTTTGTAGCTGAAAATAAAGATTCCGATGCAAAACCTGATGATATCTCAGTTAATAAATCTGCGAGTGTAGCCGACTATGCAACTGCATTGAGAAATGCAACATTTCTTGTAGACGTGTTGCATTCTGATACTGCTAAGACAGTGGATGATATTCTTAAAGACAACAATGCCAATCTTGCGGGATACACAGGTGCTGTTATTTTAGTTCCAGCAGATGTTGCTCAAACACAAGAAGTGTGGGTTTACCAGAAAGGTAATATCGATACTCCAATTAAGATGAATGTTAACAAACTTATTACTGTGAAATAGTATAGTGATAAGTTTTGTGAAAAATTTTAGATTTATAAAGCCAAGGTTCTAGTTTAAGAGCTTTGGCTTTTTATAATTTGGTCTGTTTACATGATAGCTTCATAAAGCGTTTTATTTACACGTAAACGGTTATTTAACACAATTGTGATAAAGTCTAGCCCTCGCCTGGGAGTAGATTGATATTTCGTGAAATGTTCGGTTTTCAATGCATAACTCTCATATTTAACTTACTAAATATTTATTCCCTGTTATGATTAGCGTGTAGTGATAGTAAATGAAAACGAGGAACTTATATGTCAAATAAATTTGTATTGGCAATGCACAAAATGAATCGTAACCATTTCCGGTTTGCAATTCGTAAATTTAGTATTGGTGCAGCTTCTGTGCTGCTCGGCATCGGTTTGGCAGGAGTCTTAACAAATAAGGTTAACGCTGCTTCGACTCATATGAGTGGTGTTGTGCATGTTAACCCTGTTGCTAATCATCCAACTTGGAAAATTTTACTGTGGGATGGTGAAGGCCACAATACTGGCGTCTTTATTAAACCGAATAGTGATTGGAAGGTCTTTGAAAAGAAGAATATCAATGGTCTTGAATATTACCGTTTAGGTACTGATCGTCAATGGGTTCAAGCTCAATACGTTGATGCATCAAATGCTCAAGAAATTGGGGGGGTAAATAAAGCTATTTACACTACCAATGGTGAAGTTGCTTTAGTTGATGCCCAAGGTAATACCACAGGTGCTACTTTGCCAGCAGGCAGTCAGTGGAAGGCATTTGCTAAGAAGACCATTAACGGTAAGACTTACTACCGTTTAGGTACTGACAAGCAATGGGCTCCGGCTAATGGCGGCGTTCTTGACGGTAGTGTTGCAGATGAGGGCGTTGTTTCTAACCAGGGCCAAAACTTCTATGATTCTTCATCTGACAGCGATTCTACGCCAACAAAACCAGTTAAACCGACTATTTATAAAGCACATATTAATTATGTAGATGCTTCTAACAAGACTGTTAAATCTACAGAAATTTCTGGTCAAGCAGGTAACGTTATTAACTTAGATATTACTGCTCCGGCTGGTTATGATTTGGTTGATGGACAGAATTTACCAAAGAGTATCACTGTTAGTGATAAATTGTCTGATATTACTGTTAAAGTTCAACCTGCTACAGTTAAAGATCCGACATACAATACAAAATAAAGCTATCATTTATGTTAACAATGGTGGTAACAACGAAGCTGTTAAGACGGTATCAGATGCTATTAAAGGCAGCTTTACCGATGGAAAAGCTACTGAAAAAGCCACTGATATTAATAAATTGATTGATGATAATTTGCCACAAGGCTATCACTACGTTAGCGGTAAGTTGACTGAAGACAAAGCAATTACTCCAGAAACAGCTAGTGATATTACGGTTGTTGTTGCAAAGGATGATACTACGTCAGATAAGACGTTGACAGAAGATCAAAAGGAAGCCAAGGAGTATACACAAGTTATTAAATTCTACGATGAGTCAACAAAACAAACCTTAGCAAAGAGTGAGGAGTATACAGGTAGTTTGGAGAATGGTTCAACTACCGAAAAAGCTTCCGATGTCAATGCCTTTATTGATCAGAACATTCCTAACGGTTATGAATATGTTTCTGGAAAATTAGATAAAGATAGAACTATTAATATTAACGATATTGCTGATATTACAGTGACTGTTAAGAAAGCCGCAGATACCACATCGTCTAAGAGTGATGAGCCGGGTGGAATGTCCTTAAAATTTGAAGATGCAAAAACTAAAACTCAACTTAGTGTGGATTCTTTGGACGGCACCGTAGGTCAAACTATTCCTTTAACTAAGTCACAAGAATACAATAAGTTGGTTAAGCAAGGTTATCATTTAGCATCTGGTGATTCTTCAGTTGTGTTGGGTCAATTGACAGGAACCTGGCAATTGCCTCCAGAGCATATTGTCTATATGACAAAGGACTAAAATTATTAATTCCTAATTTTTAATCACCTCACAAAAGCCAAAGCTGCGCATAAATGCGGCTCTGGCTTTTTTTGTATAAATTACGACTAACAACGTAAGTTATAAAACTAAAATAAGAAACTATATTTTGATCAATAGTATGATTTTTTGTTTTAAAGCACGTTTTTTAATCTGTTGTTAAACTAAGCTTTAGCACCAGTAATTTAGGTACAAATTTATGTGTATAATTGCTACTTTGCCTGTCTAGCTTTGTTTAATGCCTTTGTTCATTATTATTAGAATTCTTTTGATATGATACCAACGTAAATTTCTAATAGATGTAGTAAAAGTGAGGTTACTGCGAATATGTCTAACAAGAATAGAATGATGGACGGCAAAATGAACCGCAACCAATTCCGTTTCTCCATTAGGAAATTAAGTATTGGTGTGGCTTCAATTTTATTAGGATTGGGTATTACTGGAGCGGTTAACCAGCAGACTCATGCAGCTACCTATTTGAATGGAACTGTTCATGTTAAAAGAGTTACTAGTCATCCAACTTGGAAGATTTTACTTTGGGATGGCGAGGGACACAACACTGGTATCTTTATTAAGCCTGACACCAACTGGGAAGTCTTTGAAAAGAAAAATATTAATGGGTTGGAATATTACCGTTTAGGTACTAACCGTCAATGGGTGCAAGCTCAATATACTAACAATTACTCTGCTCAAGAATTAGAGATTTTCATAGTTGGCGATCAACCTGTGTATTTAGTTGATGCTGATGGCGCTGATACGCAAGTTGTTTTACCAGCTAAATCTCAGTGGAAAGTTTTAGAAAAAAAGAGGTTAAAGGCAACGTATATTATCGTTTAGGTACTCAAAAGCAGTGGGTTTTAGCAAAAGAAAGCCATCAAGCAAATAATGATTACCAACTGCCAGCAACTACGACTGACACGCCAGCTGAAAAGCCTGTGACATTAACTGATGCTCAAAAAGATGCTTTTAGTACGAAAAATCCAATTATCAAGGATGAAAAAGTTGAAGTATCTGACCCAGCTCACTTGACCAAGGATCAACTCGATCAAGTGCTTAAAAAGATCGAGGCAGCCCATGCCGGAAAGAGAGTCTCTGGTTTAACACAATCAGAAAATGGTGATTTGACAGTTGTTTATAAAGATGGATCTAAGCAAAATATTAGTTTGGAGACAGCTAAGGAAGATGTGTTGTCAATTAAGTTGACCCAAGCTGAGCAGGATGCGTCTAAAGAGTTTAAGAAAGTAATGGTTTTAGATCCACATCAGCCGAATATGACATTTTCTCCGGAGGGCTGGCAACAACATTCTCAGGATAAAGAAACTGAAATTGCCGAGCAGGTTGTTACGAAGAACCCTGATCGTAACATTAAAACAGTTGCCTTCAACCATGACGACCCGAATTATAGTAACCAAACGAGTACTGCTACTGTTACTTATGAAGATGGATCTAATCGGTCAGTACCAGTTAAGGATCTATTGGTAATGGACAACGCTCATTGGGCGGATTCATATAAAAACAAAATCGCTAAATTTGTTGATGCCACTACTAATACACCAACAATTCATTTAAAATCGTGAATTGTTAGTGCTAGCCAAATTACAGCCCACTACCTTGACTTTTTGCTGCCGTCAAAAGTTCACGGGTATATAGCATATAAAAATGGTAAAAAGTTAGCTAATAGTTCACTGACAAGACTTTCATTCCAGCCAAATACAAAATACAATTTGAAATTACAGATTGAAGATTCAGATACAAATACAATTATTTATGAGACACCAATTGATTTGATTATTCCGAATGAGTAATTCTTGATCTTTAATCACCCCATAAAGAGCTAAAACTGCTTATCAACGCAGTTTTGGCTTTTTTATTTATCCGAACATAATTTGACTAACTTCATCTAAACGTCCACAATAAAAGTAGATAGATAAAACGCTTACATTATGATTGCTAAAGAGGGAGCCAGATTATGTCAGTCAAAACATTAGTTGCCTATTATACTTGGTCAGGCAATACTGAGGAAATTGCTGAAAGGATCCACCACCAGCTACCCGGCAGCGATTTATTCCAAATTCAAGTTGCCGCTAATGTCTTTTCAAAAGATATGTATAAAACTAGCGATATCGCCCGCCATCAATTGGTAACACAAGAATTTCCAAAATTATTGGGTGAGCTGCCATACTTTAAACAGTATGGTGCGATCTTGATCGGAACCCCAATTTGGGACAATCGCCCAGCAACCCCGGTTCACAGTTTTTTGCAACAAATTGGCCGGCCGTATGAAGGCAAAATTGCCATGTTCTACACGTCGACGGGGCAAGATGATAAGGCAGGGGCCGTCTTTGAAGATTGGTGCATGAAGGCTTGTCCTTATTGCCAATGCCTCATGCCTTATGAAGACGAAGAGGGATTAAAATACTGGTTTTAATTGCAGAGAAGCAGCTGGATTTGATTCAGTTGCTTTTTTATTAGAAAATGCGATTAACTTCACAAATTACCTGCGAAATTGGTCGCTTTTTGTTAAAATAGGACTGTGATTAATACGAGGAGGAAATCATGTCCGCAAGTAATAAAATGAAGCTGTTTGCTTTAAATGGGAACCTGCCTTTAGCTGAAAAAATTGCTGACCGTGCCGGCATTCCGCTGGGCAAGTCGAGCGTTAAACGCTTTTCGGACGGTGAAATTCAAATTAATATTGATGAATCCGTTCGTGGCTGTGACGTGTACTTGATTCAATCAACCAGTGCACCAGTTAATGACAACTTGATGGAACTGTTAATTATGATTGACGCAGTTAAGCGTGCATCTGCTAATACAGTTAACATTGTCATGCCTTACTACGGTTATGCTCGGCAGGACCGCAAGACCCGGGCACGGGAACCAATTACTGCCAAATTGGTGGCTAACATGCTTGAACGCGCTGGTGCTAACCGGGTACTGGGGCTGGACTTGCATGCCGCCCAAATTCAAGGTTTCTTCGATATTCCTTCGGACAACTTGATGGGTGCACCGCTGCTAGCTGATTACTTCCTGCGTCATCATTTGGAAAAAGATGCAGTTGTTGTTTCGCCAGACCACGGTGGCGTTAGCCGGGCTCGGAAGTTAGCTGAATTCCTGCACACTCCAATTGCCATTGTTGATAAACGCCGCCCACGTGCTAATGTGGCTGAAGTTATGAACATCATTGGTAACGTCAAAGGCAAGCGTGCCATTATTATTGATGACATGATTGATACTGCTGGGACTATTACTTTGGCTTCACAAGCCTTAATTGATGCTGGTGCAACTGAAGTTTACGCCAGTGCTACTCACGCTGTCTTGTCAGGCCCAGCTATCCAGCGCTTAAATGATTCGCCGATTAAGACCTTGGTTTTGACTGACTCAATTAATCAACCGGCTGAAAAGAAGCTGGATAAGATGGTCCTGCTGTCAGTTGGGCCACTGATCGGGGATGCGATTAAGCGGATCCAAAATAATGAACCAGTTAGTCCATTGTTTGACGAACGTTACCAACAATAATTACATTGCAGATAAAATAAAAATGACTCCCGTCCTGGGAGCCATTTTTTGTATGTTTGAAAAGTTGACCTATAAGTCAATTTTTGCGGGAAAATGCGTAAAAGTTTGCTTATAAGTCAATTATTTATGCTTAGGCTGCCGCAAATAATGCAGGCGGCCATTTTTGATATATTTCTGAAATTCTTGATAAAGCGGATCAAATAGTTCTGGCTCATCCGATTCATGCAGCATCATCTTCGGGAAGAAGAATCGCTTGTCGCCCTGAAACGTTCCGTTTAGGGCTTTCACTAATGGCGACAGCTGCGACAATTCGACTAAACTATCATCATCTTGGTGCAGTTCAATCTGACTGTTAGCATTTTTACCTGTCGGCTTATAAGCATCATATGGCTGATCAAAAGCGGAATTAATCGCGGTGTAATAATCAGGATCAAAGCCGGCTTGCTTAATCAAATTGCGCATCTTAGGCAGCAAGTTTTTCGTTGAATCGTCAATTTGAATTGAAGCTAGCGGCTTCCGGTACAAGTAGCGCTTGGCTAAGTCAGCTAGAATTGGGTCGGAATTTTCAGTCCAAGTTAAAAAGTTGGTTTCCATGACGCCATCATCCAGCATTAGATAATCATCCAAAGTCCAATTATCTTGCAAAAATGCCCCTAGCTGCGGGCTGACTGGCAAGCTGTTGTGCTGGAAAACATATTTAGCCCGGGTCAATAAATGATGCAGGACAACTTCCATTCCGCGGCTGGCCGGGTGGAAATAAACTTGCTGGTACATCTGGTAGCGCGAAACGACATAGTCTTCAACAGCGTGCATCCCGCGGTTTTCAAAGCAAATGCCATCAGCATACGGACGAATAATCCTCAGCAGCCGGTACAAATCAAAGGCCCCGTATGATACGCCAGTAAAGTAAGCATCCCGTAGCAAATAATCCATCCGGTCGGCATCGGCCTGGCTAGAGATCATTTTCACCACTTGCGGGTTAGGGTAAGTTTTGGCAATCACGCTCGCTACTTGTTCTGGGAAATTAGGCCCCACTTCGCGCAAAGCGGCATTGATTTCCGTGTGCGGATCAAGCATAATCTGCTGACCAATTTTTTCATGGTTAGTGCCAAAAATATGCTCAAAAGTATGCGAGTAAGGTCCGTGTCCTAAATCGTGCAAAAGCGCGGCACATTCAGCCAGCAAGTCATTATTTGGATCCCATAAGCCATCGCCTGGCCGCTGAGAAGGATACTTGCGGTCAAACGTTTCGCAAATCCGCCGCGTTAGTTCATAAACGCCTAAATTATGCTCAAATCTGGTATGCGTTGCACCAGGAAAAACATAAGAAGCAGGTCCTAATTGTTTAATACGGCGCAGGCGCTGAAATTCTTTAGCATTAATCAGGTCGTAAATGACCTGAGACTTAATATGAATATAAGAGTGGACCGGGTCGCGCAGGACTTTTTCTTCTGGCAGCCGCGGACTATAAAATCTAACCATTTGCTTTGTCTTTTTCTTTTGAATCACTTAAAATATATCTTGGATTGTTAGGTCAATTATAGCAAAAAGCTGTCCAAACAGCGAAATAAGGCGGAATGAGGCTGGTTTTGACCCAAGTAGCGATTAATTTTTACAGCAAAATAGTGCAAGAAGATGACAGTGAAGAGTTTAGCCAGGAATTGACCGGCAAACTTGAGCAAACAGGTGCCGTCACTCGCATCGCTTATACCGAAGCAGATGGCGCGCAAGTTAAGCTTCTGCTGACGCCGGCTAAACTAATTATTTCACGCCAGCAGGGCACTAGCTCATCTTTGCTGCGGCTGGCGCCAGGCGAAAAGCTGCCTTGTCAGGTCACAGCTGCTGGCCGCAAAATGGAATTGTCCAGCCAAACTAGCCGGCTGGACTTTACTGACGCTAAGCTGGAGGTTGAATACCAACTCTTTAGTGGATTATACTTAGTAGGTAATTATACGGTTAGATTGCTTTTTGACTAGCCGCCAGGTATGATGGTGAGCAGACTAATTTTTGAAAGGACGTTGGATTGTGGGATTAGCTGATTTTGAAGGCGAAGATCGAAATGAAATGTCAATGATCGAAGTAGCACGGGCTATTTTAGAAGATCATGGCAAGCGCATGGCTTTTGCCGATATTGTCAATGCCGTCCAAAAGTTTTTAGGCAAGAGCGACGAAGAAATTCGTGAACGTCTGCCGCAATTCTATACTGACATTAATACGGATGGCGAATTTATTTCTTTAGGTGATAATGTATGGGCACTGCGTTCTTGGTTCCCATACGATTCAGTTGATGAAGAAGTCAACCACCCAGAAGACGAAGAAGATGAACCACGCAAGGCTCATCACAAGAAGGTTAATGCCTTCTTGGCTGATGACAGCGCCGATGATATTATCGACTACGACTCAGACGACCCAGAAGACGAAGATTTGTCAGCTGACGATGAAGATGAACCAGATGATGAAGACGCTGACGACTTCGATGATGATGGTGAAACTGACGATGAGCCAGATGATGTCTTGCCAGACGGTATCGAAGGCCAATTATCAAAGATGAACGATGACGAAGACGATGACGAAGAATAATCGCCTTTAATATTGACCTGCACTGAAAAACCCGTTAATATATTGCTTGGGCACACTAAGTGCGAATTAAAAGCTCCCTACAGGGGAGCTTTTTTTGCTTTTTAAGATTAATAATTGTTGCTATGCAAGAAAGGATTACGTGCAGTATGACCAAATATATTTTCGTCACCGGCGGGGTAGTTTCATCACTAGGCAAAGGAATCGTGGCATCCAGTTTAGGCCGGCTGCTGGAAAATCGCGGTTTAAAGATTACTCTGCAAAAATTTGACCCATATATTAATATCGATCCCGGCACGATGAACCCATACCAACACGGGGAAGTTTTCGTTACTGATGATGGAACAGAAACCGACCTCGACCTGGGACACTACGAACGGTTTACTGATGCGCATTTGAACAAATATTCAAATGTGACAACTGGTAAGGTTTATGCTGAAGTGATCCGCAAAGAGCGGCGCGGCGACTATCATGGCGGCACGGTGCAAGTGATTCCGCACATTACCAACATGATCAAGCAAAATGTCATGCGGGCAGGGCAAACTACTGATTCTGACGTCGTGATTACTGAAATCGGCGGGACAGTTGGCGACATTGAGTCAACTCCATTTTTGGAAGCAATTCGGCAAATGCGGGCTGAAGTAGGCGCAGAAAATGTGATGTACATTCACGTGACGCTGGTTCCATATCTGCACGCCGCTGGTGAAATGAAGACCAAGCCAACTCAGCACTCAGTTAAGTCATTGCGCAGCATCGGGATTCAGCCAAATATGCTGGTTTTGCGGGCTGAAAAGCCAATTGCCCAATCATTGCGCGATAAGATCCATACTTTTACTGATGTGCCAGTTGAAGCAATTATTCAATCAATTGATGCGCCATCGCTGTACGACTTGCCATTATCTTTCCAAAAGCAAGGGATGGATCAAATCGTTTGTGACTTTTTGAAACTTGAATCAGCTGCACCACAAGCTGACATGAGCCAATGGGAAGCCCTGGATGAGCGCGTCCACAACTTGCAGCACAAGGTAAAAATCGCCTTAGTCGGTAAATATGTGGAATTGCAGGATGCTTACATTTCAGTTGATGAAGCGCTAAAGCATGCTGGTTTTGCTTACGATGCCGATGTCGAAATTAAGAAAATTCAATCAGAAAATATTACTGAGGAAAATGTAGCTGAACTTTTGCAAGACTGCGATGGCTTGCTGGTGCCAGGCGGTTTTGGCACGCGCGGTTTAGAAGGCATGATTACTGCTATCAAATACGCACGTGAACATGATTTGCCATTCTTGGGCATTTGTTTAGGGATGCAGATGGCTTGTGTTGAATTTGCCCGTGATGTTTTAAATGAAGCTGATGCCAACTCAACTGAAGCGGATCCAAAGACGAAGCATAATGTGATTGACCTGATGGCTGATCAAGTTGATCAAGAAAATATCGGCGGGACGCTGCGGCTGGGTCTGTATCCTGCTCGCTTGAAGCAAGGGACGAAGACCGCAGCTGCTTATGCTAACCAAACTGTGATTCAAGAACGTCACCGTCACCGCTATGAATTTAACAATGCCTATCGGGAAAGTTTTGAACAAAATGGCATGATTTTCTCAGGCGTTTCACCAGACAATCATTTAGTTGAAATTGTGGAATACCCGCAAAATAAATTCTTTATCGCTTGCCAATACCACCCAGAATTCTTATCACGGCCGCTTAAGCCAGAAGGTTTGTTTAAAGCTTTTATGGGAGCAGCCAGTGGTTTGCCAGCGGTTAAACTGTAGCCAGTCTTTTTTCACTCGACAAGAGTCAGCTAGCAGGGCTGACTCTTGTTTTTTAGGCCAATTTTTTATACCATTACATGTGATACTTTTGATAATGCAAGTCGTAAAGAGGATTATTCCCGAATGAAGCAAATGATTATTCATGGTGGAAAACCCCTCAAGGGGGATGTCTGGATTGGTGGTGCCAAAAACTCCACTGTTTCCCTAATTCCAGCATCAATATTGTCACGCACGCCGGTTACCTTAGAAGGCGTGCCGCGCATTTCCGACGTGGACAACCTGACCTACCTACTGGAGTCCATGGATGTGACTTGCGATTTCAAAAACACCACTCTCAAAATCGATCCAACTCAAATTCAAATGAAGCCGCTGCCTGCGGGCAAGATTAAAAGTCTGCGCGCATCTTACTACTTCATGGGTGCGCTGCTTGGCCGCTTTGGCAGGGCGGTAGTTGGTTTTCCTGGCGGTGATGATATTGGTCCGCGGCCGATTGACCAGCACTTGAAAGGCTTTGTTGCTTTAGGCGCGACTGTCGAAAACGAAGATGACCAAATTATCATTTCTGCACCAAAAGATGGGCTGCATGGAGCGCATATCATTTTAGCCATGCCGTCTGTTGGGGCGACAATGAATATTATGATGGCTTCAGTGAAGGCTAAAGGGCAAACAATTATCGCCAATGCCGCTAAAGAGCCAGAAATTATTGATTTGGCAACTTTTTTGAACAATATGGGTGCGCACGTTCGGGGCGCTGGGACTGACACAATCAGAATTGATGGCGTCGACCAACTGGCGGCTGAACACCCGCACACAATTATTCCTGACCGGATTGAAGCTGGCACTTATGTTGCCTTAGCGGCCTGCATTGGCAACGGGATCCGGATTCATAATATTATCGCTGAACACCTGGACAGCTTTTTGGCAAAAATTGAAGAAATGGGCGTTGTCGTTGATACTGATGAAGATTCGCTCTATGTCTATCCAGCCGGTGATTTAAAAATGGTGCAAGTTCGAACTGAACCGTACCCGGGTTTTGCTACGGACCTGCAGCAACCAATCACGCCGGTTTTACTGACTGCCAAAAGCGGCGAAGGCGTCATTATCGATGATATTTATCCAAAACGCATCCGCCACATTCCAGGCCTGCAAGCCATGGGGGCTAATATCAAAGTCGCTGACAATATTATTTTGATCCATCCAAGCCCGCACCTGCACGGCGCCCGTGTTCGTGCTGACGAAATCCGGGCCGGCGCTTGCTTGATGATTGCTGGTTTAATGGCTGATGGAACAACGCAAATTGACCAAGCCGACAATATTTTGCGCGGCTATGATCGGATTGATATGAAATTGCGCAAGCTGGGCGCTGAAATTACCTTTAAGACAGTTCCCGACCTGCGTAAAGCCGTAATGATAGATTCAGAATGAAACTCTTAAAAACTTATTTACATGGTTATGAAAAAGAAAGCATCCTCGCACCGCTGTTTAAGCTGCTGGAGGCTTTTTTTGATTTGTTAGTTCCGCTCGTTATCGCCCAGATTATTGATGTGGGTTTAAAAGAGCGTAATTTGCCTAAAATTTGGGGACAAATTGGGATTTTGCTTTTGCTAGCGATTTTAGGCTTGGCAGCTGCTATTTCAGCACAATATTTTGCGGCCAAAGCCAGCGTCGGTTTTGCGACTAAATTGCGGCAGGCAACTTTTGACCATATTCAGGGACTGTCGTATACAGCTCTGGATAATACTAGCCAAAGCACTTTAATTACCCGGCTGACCTCTGATATTAACCGGGTGCAAGACGGTCTTAATCTGGCACTGCGTTTGCTTTTGCGGAGCCCGTTTGTCGTGTTTGGGTCGATGATTATGGCCTTTACGATCAATGTTAAAGCGGCCTTGATTTTCGTTGTAGCAATTCCCGTCTTATCGCTGGTAGTCTTCGGCATTATGTTAGTCTCGATCCCGCTGTTTAAAAAAGTCCAGTTCAAGCTAGACCGAATTACGCAAGCAACAACTGAAAATTTAACTGGGGTACGGGTCATTCGTGCTTTTCGCAAAGAACAAGCTGAAGTTGCAGATTTTGACCAGAAAAACCAAGATCTGACGAATTTAAACTTGTTTGTGGGCCGGTTGTCAGCGGCGATGAATCCGTTAACCTACGCCCTAATTAATATTGCGACGATTGTGCTGATCTACCAAGGCGCTATTCAGGTTAATTTAGGCAGCATGCAGCAGGGACAAGTCGTGGCGCTGTACAACTATATGGCGCAGATGATCATTGAGCTGATTAAACTAGCTTCGCTAATTATTACGATTAACCAAGCTATTGCCTGCGGCCAGCGGGTGGATAAAGTGCTGGCTATCCCGGCCCAAGCCGCTGTAACTGATTATGGCACCGCTACTAAATTGGCCGACAGCAGCGTGGAATTTGACCAGGTCAGCTTTACTTATGATCAAGCTGGCGCCCCATCTTTAAGCAATGTTTCACTGACTGCCAAGCCGGGACAAACGATTGGGATTATTGGCGGTACTGGGAGCGGTAAATCAACCCTGATTAATTTGATTCCGCGTTTTTATGATGCTAGCCAGGGGCAAGTAAAAGTCGGTGGCCGGCCAGTCCAAGATTATGCACCAGGCGCCTTAGTGAAAGCGATTGGCGTTGTTCCGCAAAAGGCTCAGCTTTTTGCGGGCAGCATTCGGGATAATTTGCAGTTAGGCCGGGCCAAGGCCAGCGATGACGAGCTCTGGGAAGCTTTAAGCGTCGCCCAAGCAAAAGATGTGGTTGCGGCTAAACCTGGTCAGCTCGATTTCAAGCTAGAGCAGGGCGGTCGCAATTTATCTGGCGGGCAAAAGCAGCGGTTAACAATTGCCAGGGCCTTAGTAACGCATCCGCAAATTTTACTGCTGGATGACAGCGCTAGTGCGCTGGATTTTGCTACCGACGCTAATTTGCGACAGGCGATTCATAATTTAAGCGGTAACTTGACGACTTTCATCGTTTCCCAACGGGCTGCCTCAATCATGCAAGCTGATCAAATTTTAGTTTTAAGCGATGGACAAGTAGCTGGGTTAGGCAGCCATGAACAGTTGCTGGCCACTTGCCCAGTTTACCAAGAAATTTTCTACTCGCAGTTTCCAGAAAAAAGAAAGCCGGTGCAAGGATAATGGCCGCAAAAAAAGTCAATCGAATTGAAATGGCGGCTGACCGCATGTCGTCTGGCGAAGCAATGAAAAAAGTGCTGCGAATTATTGGCGGCTACCGCGTACTGCTCTTGTTAAGCATTATCTTGGCGGCAGTGTCAGTAATTCTGCAACTGTATGTACCGATTCTTTTTGGCCGGGCAATTGATGGAATTATTGCTAAGGGTCAGGTTAAATTTAGCTTGGTGTCTGGTTATTTGCGGCAAATTCTGCTTTGGGTGCTGATTGCAGCCGCGGCAACTTGGGTCATGAACTTAATTAATAACCGGCTAACTTATCAAATTATTCGCGATATTAGGGCGCGGGCGATCCGTCAGCTGCAGGTTTTGCCGCTGTCTTATTTAGATGCTCACTCGGCTGGTGATATTGTCTCACGGATTATTGCTGATACCGACCAGTTGTCTGATGGCTTGCTGTTAGGATTTAGTCAATTGTTTTCTGGGGTGCTGACTATCTTAGCTACCTTGGTCTTTATGTTTTCAATTAACTGGTGGATTTCACTGATTGTGGTGCTGCTCACGCCGCTCTCTTTTTGGGTAGCACGGTTTATTGCGTCTCATTCTTATAAAATGTTCCACCACCAAACAGAAACGCGCGGCGAGCAAACGGCCTTGATCGAAGAAATGATTGGCGGTCAAAAATTAGTGCAAGCCTTCGGCTACCAGCAGCGGTCTAGTCAGCGCTTTCGCAAGTTAAATAAGCAGCTGCAGTACTATTCGCAAAATGCGATTTTTTATTCAAGCATTACTAACCCCTCAACTAGGTTTGTCAACGCAATTATTTATGCTTTAGTTGCTTTAGCTGGTAGTTTTGCGATTTTGTCAGGCGGATTAACTGTGGGTGGTTTGAGCGTGTTACTCAATTATTCAAACCAGTACATGAAGCCGTTCAATGATATTTCTTCAGTCATCACTGAATTGCAGAATGCACTTGCATGTGCCGCTCGAATTTTTGCCCTCATTGAAGAAAAACCAGAGCCAGCAGCTGTGACTGTGCCGGCTTTTAAAAAGCAATTGGCTCATCAGCAGACCCTGCCAGCGATGCCAACGGCACAAGGCTACGTTGGCCTTGACCACGTTGACTTTTCTTATGTGCCTGAGCAAAAGCTGATTCAAGATTTTAATTTGCAGACTAAGCCTGGCATGCGAGTTGCCTTAGTTGGCCCAACTGGCTGCGGCAAAACCACGACGATTAATCTTTTGATGCGGTTTTATGATCCACAAGCCGGACAAATTAAAGTTGATGATCACCGCATTGATCAGGTAACGCGTCATTCGCTGCGGGCTAACTATGGGATGGTGCTGCAGGATACTTGGATTAAAACTGGCACCGTGAGGGAAAATGTGGCTTTTGGCAAGCCGGAGGCCAGCGATGAAGAAATTATTGCAGCCTGCAAGGAGGCTCGTTCTTGGTCATTTATTAAGCGTTTGCCGCAAGGCCTAGATACAGTGCTTACAAATGATTCGTTAAGCCAAGGTCAGCGCCAGCTTCTCTGTATTACCCGGGTAATGCTGGCTTTGCCGCCAATGCTGATTTTGGATGAAGCAACTTCGAGCATCGACACTCGGACGGAATTACTCGTCCAAGCCGCTTTTGATAAGCTGATGGAAGGGCGGACGAGTTTTGTCGTTGCTCACCGCTTATCAACCATTCGGCAAGCTGATTTAATCTTAGTTATGAAAGATGGTCAAATTATTGAACGCGGCACGCATGAAGAATTGATGGCTAAGGGCGGGTTCTATACTAATTTGTATAACAGTCAATTTGCCCACCTTGCCTAAAAGCAAGCTTGAATTTGCGGCCTAGAGGTGCTAAACTGATTAGGTCAATTATGAGATTAATCTATGGTCTGCGAGATTGACCATGGCAAAGGAGCGTTAATAATGAAACAAGGTATCCATCCAAAATATCAACAAGTTGTCTTCATGGACTCAGCTACTGGTGCTAAGTTCTTAGCAGGCTCAACTGTTGACTCAAAGGAAACTATTGATTACGAAGGTAAGACTTACCCATTAATCAGAGTCGAAGTTTCTTCAGATTCTCACCCATTCTACACTGGCAAGCAAAAGTTTGCGCAAGCAGATGGCCGGATCGAAAAGTTCAACAAGAAGTACGGCTTGAACAACAAATAAGACAATTAATCAAGGGAGCAGCCCCGCGCGGGCTGCTTTTTTGCCTTTAAAGGTGAGAGGTTATTCAGTATAATACCCTTATTAACTTTTTAAGTTAGGAGTATGAATGATATGAAAATGCAATTGGCAGAAATTGCCAAAGCCGTTGGCTCTGTTCCAGAACATGACGAACGGCAAGCAGTTATTACTTCGGTCTCGTTTGATTCGCGGTCAATTGAACCAGGCGCGCTGTTTATTCCGCTGGAAGGAGCACGCGATGGCCACGATTTTATTGAATCGGCGATTGCTAACGGCGCCAGTGCTGCACTTTGGCAAAAGGGCCATCCAAACGCGCCAGCAGATTTTCCGCTGGTTGAAGTTGACGACCCGCTAACTGCGTTTCAAGACTTAGCTAAGTACTACCTGAACAAGGTCAATCCAACTGTTGTCAGCATTACTGGCTCTAACGGCAAAACTACAACCAAAGACATGATTGCGGCAGTTTTATCAAAGGGCTACAACGTCTACAAGACCCAGCAGAATTTTAACAACTTAATTGGTGTACCTTACACGATCTTATCAATGAAGCCATCAACGGAAATTTTGGTACTTGAAATGGGGATGGACCGGCCAGGCCAGCTTCACCACTTAAGTGAATTAGTTCGTCCTGATGTATGTGTCATTACAATGATAGGCGAAGCGCATATCGAATTCTTCGGCAGCCGCGATAAAATTGCCGATGCCAAAATGGAAATTACGGATTTCCTGCGCGAAGATGGCGAATTTGTCTTTAATGGCGATGAACCATTGCTGCGTGAACGAGCTACAAAGTTAGTGCAAAAGCAGCGGACTTTTGGTTTTAACGAAGACGATTCTATTTACTGCACTGGCTTTAGTTCGTACAAGCACCACGCTTCTTTCTTTGTCAATGGCAGCAAGCGTAAATTCCGGATTCCGATGATCGGCAAGCACAATGTGTCAAATGCGATGGCGGCCATTAGTGTGGGTCGGCATTTTAACGTGCCAGATGAGCAAATTGCTGCGGCCCTGGCACACTTCCAGCCAACCGCTAACCGGATGGAATGGGTTAAAGGCGCGTTAGGCGAAGATATTATGGATGATGTGTACAACTCAAATCCAACCGCCGCTAAAGCTGTTTTAACCAGCTTTGCCCATGTTCGCTCCACTCATGGCGGACGAAAGTTTGCTGTTTTAGGCGATATGCTGGAATTGGGTGAAAAATCCCCCGAATTGCACGCCAGTTTAGCATCTGCTCTTGATCCAGCTGTAATTAATGAGGTCTATCTTTATGGTCCTGACATGCATTATTTGTATGATGCCACCAAAGATAAATATGCAGACCATGTTCATTACTACGGGATTGATGAACAGGACAAAATGACGGCCGATTTAAAGGCTGCTATTCAGCCGCATGATTTGATTATGCTGAAGGGTTCACACGGAATGCACCTGGAAAAGGTGCTTGCCCAATTACAACAGGAGGGCACGCGTGAAGTTTAGCGATTTAGAGTTGAAAGACAGTCTGCTTAAAGCGATTCGCCGGGCAGGCTTTGAAGAAACAACGCCAATTCAGGCGCAAACTATGCCGCTGATTTTAGCTGGACGTGATGTGATCGGACAGGCCCAGACTGGGACCGGGAAAACCGCCGCTTTCGGTTTGCCGATTTTGCAGGCCTTACCGCCGCGTGCCACTAAACTGCAGGCTTTGATTATCGAACCAACTCGGGAGCTCGCCTTGCAAACGAAAGAAGAGCTCTTTCGTTTGGGCAGGGATGAGCATGCACATGTGCAAGTGGTTTATGGTGGAACGCCAATCAGCCGGCAGATTAAAGCTCTCAAACATAATCCAACCGTCCTGGTTGGGACTCCTGGCCGCATCTTAGATCATTTGCAGCGTAAGACCATCAAATTAACGGATTTGCAGCAAGTGGTCTTAGATGAAGCCGATGAAATGCTGGATATGGGTTTTATTCAAGATATTGAAAAAATCCTGTCATATGTCAAACAGCCGCACCAAACCATGCTCTTTTCAGCAACGATGCCGAAGGCTGTCTTGAAGCTGGGTGAAAAATTCATGGATCACCCAGAAGTAGTCAAAATCAAGGCCAAGCACCTGACTACGGATTTGATCGACCAATATTTCATCCGGGCTAAAGACTACGAAAAGTTCGATATTTTGTGCCGCTTGTTTGACGTCCAGGCGCCAGATTTGGCCCTAGTTTTTGTCCGCACTAAAAAGCGAGTGGATGAATTAACTCATGGCTTGCAGGCACGCGGGTATAATGCGGCAGGCATCCACGGTGATCTCAGCCAAAGCCGCCGCGAAAGCGTCTTAAAGCGGTTCCGGCAAGGAAAAATTGATTTCTTAGTCGCAACTGATGTAGCGGCGCGCGGGTTAGACATTTCCGGCGTGACCCATGTTTATAATTTTGACATGCCGCAAGACCCTGATTCATATGTGCACCGAATCGGCCGGACTGGCCGGGCTGGACAAAATGGGATTTCTGTCACTTTTGTCACCCCAGATGAAATTGGCTACCTGCGCACGATCGAACAATTGACTAAAACTAAGATGCAGCCGCTGCGGCCGCCATCTGACCGGCAGGCACTGCAGGGGCAACTAGCAGCTTCTCGCAAAGAGATTGAGGACCTGCTGGCTAGTGATTTGTCGAAATATACGCAAGCCGCTAATAATTTACTTGAAGAATATTCAGCAGTGGATTTAGTGTCAGCTTTGTTGAAAAAACTGACCAAGGACCCAAGCGAAGTTAAAGTAAAAATTAGCCCGGAAAAACCGCTTCCGTATAAACCTAAGCGGCCTAATAATTATCGCCGCCGCAGCAATAATAATCATCGGCGGCCTGGACGCAGCTACAAGGCCCGGTCACACAAGCAGCGGGGACGGCGCAAACACAAATGAGAAAAGTTAAACGCGGTGTTGGAGTTGATATAGTTTACTTGCCGCGGATCGTCAAAATTATTGCAAAAGGCGACCGGTTTGCTAAACGAGTTTTGACCCCAGCAGAATTTGCTAAGTATCAATCTTTGCAAGGAAAAGCCCAAGTCCAATATTTAGCAGCGCATTTTTCTGTAAAAGAATCTTTTTCGAAAGCGATGGGGACAGGCTTAGGCAAATATGTCGGTTTTCAAGATGTTGAAACCTTGTCTGATCCGCTCGGTAAGCCTGTGACGACTTCAACTAAGTTTTCGGGCCGAATTATGACTAGTATTTCTGATGACGGCGACTACGCCATCACCATTGTTCAATTGGAGGCAAAAGGATGGTTCCAGCGATTCATCGACCGGCTAAAGTCGTAGTCGATTTAAACGCAATTAAACACAATGTGACAGCAGAAATGCAGCACTTGCCGCAAGGAGTGCAAATGTGGGCTGTTGTGAAGGCTAATGGCTATGGTCATGGGGCAGTGCAAGTTGCCAAAACTGCTTTAGCGGCTGGAGCAACCGGTTTATGCGTGGCCGTGTTAGACGAAGCCCTTGAATTGCGCAATGCAGATATTACGGCGCCGATTTTGGTGCTGGGCATTACGCCTGCTAAAGAAGCAGCTTTAGCTAGCAGCTTTGATGTTTCTTTAACGGCGGGGAGTTTGTCCTGGCTAAAAGCAGCAGAGCAAGTTTTAGCAGCTAGCGGCCAGCGGCTAAAAATTCACTTGGGCATTGATTCTGGCATGGGCCGGATTGGCTTTTCAGAAGATGCAGAATTTGTGCAAGCTAATCACTTTTTAGAAGACAACGAGCATTTCTTTGTTGAAGGGATGTTTACCCACTTTTCAACAGCTGATAGCAGCGATGATACTTACTTCAACTATCAGGTTAAACGGTTTAAACACCTGCAAAGCTTGCTAACAATCAAGCCAAAATATATTCACTTGGACAACACTGCTGCTAGCGTGTTTGGCAAAGAAGTTAAAACTGACTTGGTTAGATTTGGGATCGGAATTTATGGCCTGAATCCATCTGCTAATCCGGCCAGTCCAAGTTTGCCGACTGAAATTGATTTGCAGCCGGCCCTGTCACTTGTGTCAGAACTTAGTTTTGTTAAGCAAATTCACCAAGGCTATGGCGTTGGTTATGGGGCAACATACCAAGCTGACAGCGACCAGTGGATTGGGACAGTGCCAGTCGGCTATGCCGATGGCTGGCAGCGGTCTTTGCAAGGCTTCAAGGTCAAAGTGGGTGATAGTTATTGTCCAATCGTCGGCCGAATCTGTATGGATCAATTTATGGTCCTTTTGCCAAAAGAGCTGCCAGTGGGCACGCCAGTGGAATTGCTCTCGGCTGATCCAGCTGCGCCAAATAATATTAAGGCGGCTGCTGATCAAGTTGGCACGATTCACTATGAGATTGCCTGTCTGTTATCGGACCGTTTGCCACGCGTTTATCATTCTTAATTGCAAAACAAAAAGCAGCTGTTAACGGCTGCTTTTTACGTTGTTCAAGTTTAATTAATTAGTGAAGAAATTCGCCTGGGTGTTCATCGCTCATCAAAGTGATGCCTGCTTGCAGGTCCTCAACTTCAGCAACGACAAAGCCCTTCTTTTGAATGCGGGCGACAATATTCTCCATCGTGGTCTTTGAAACACCCTCTGGCAGAGTGAACAAAGTCCGCCGGACGTATTCGCCTTTACCAACATCCAGAGTCAAACAGCCAGCCAAGTTGGAGTACTTGTAGATGGCTTTGACAATTTTAGTTAAGTTGCCGCGCCGATTGTCGGACAAGACAGTCAAAACATAAGAACCATCGTTGATGTTCCAAGCATCAGATAGCATGTTTAACAAGCTGGAGTGGGTCAAAATGCCGTAGAATTTGTTATCTTCATCTAAAACAGCAATGTAAGGCAAGTCCTTAATGTTGAAGAAGACTTTATAGAATGGTGAGTTAACCTTGATAGTCTTAGTTGCGTTCTTCAGCAGGTAAGTAACTGGCAAACTCATATCGCCGCCTTGTGACTTGTGGCGGTAAATGTGCATCTTATAAATGTTGCCCCGGAAAATGGTGCCCGTATCATCGAGAATTGGAACACAACGGTAGCCGGAATCTTCTAGCGTCTTTAATGCTTCTGCCAGGGTTGCTTTTTCATTGACTGTCGTTAAGAAGTCCTTTTTCAGGACTAATGGTTTAATCAGCATTAGAAAATCCTCCCATTTCAATCAAATTTTAAGTCTATTTTAACAATTATTTTGGCAATAAAAAAGCATGAAACGTCTGCAAAGCGGAACTAATTTCCTATGTGCTATAATCAATGAGCAAGTAAGAGGAGTATGGCATGAAATTAATCGCAGGCCTGGGCAATCCAGGCAGCAAATATGACAAAACAAAACACAATACTGGCTTTATGACCATTGACAATTTTCTGTCAGACCAAGGCTGGACACTTGATAAGGATAAGTTTGCTGGGCATTGGACTAAGCAAAAATTGGCTGGCGAGGACGTCATCATTGTTGAGCCGCAGACTTACATGAATGATTCTGGCCGCTGCATAGCCCAAGTTGCTAACTTTTTTAAGATTGCCCCCGCTGATATTTTGATTATTCATGACGATATGGACTTGCCGCTAGGCAAGCTGCGGATCAAGCAGGGCGGTAAATCTGGCGGTCATAATGGGATCAAGTCAATTATCAGTTGTTTGGGGACTACCGACTTTAACCGGCTAAAAATTGGAATTCGCCACCCGCGGCAAACGTCAGTTGTGTCATGGGTTTTGACCCCATTTAATGCAGAACAAAGCGAAAAAATGGACGCTGCTTTTGCCACAGCTGCTAACGTGATCAAAGACTTTGCAGCTGGCGAAAACGCCCAATTTTTGATGAACAAATATAATTAACACACATATCATGAAATTTAATGAACTAATCAGCCAGGAACAAGCTCTGACTGATTTTTTAGATCAAACAAAAAATAAAGGCAATTCGCTTCTCACGGGTGTGAATACTGGTTCGCTGCCAGTACTGATAATGCAGCTGGTGCAAGTTCATCAGCGGCCGTTGTTGCTGGTTGAAGAAAATGAACACAAAGCTCAAGATGTCTACGCTGCTTTGCATGAAGCACTAGCTGATGACACGGTTTACTTGTTTTCAGCTGACAGTACCTTGGCCACGGCTGGGGCGACAGCTTCAGCTGATGAACTTGCGGCCCGGCTGGAGGCCTTGCGCTTTTTATTATCGGGTCAAGCTGGAGTAGTGGTGACAACCCCGCAAGGCTTGCAAATGAAATTGTCCCAGCCAGCAGCCTTTGCTAAAACCAAGTTAACTTTTACGCCAGATCAAGAATATGACCTAGCTAAAGTGAGCCAGTGGCTGGTTAGCGCCGGTTATACCCGGCAGCCGTTAGTGGCGCGGCCGGGTGAATTTGCCTTGCGCGGTGACATTTTAGATGTTTATCCGCTCTCAGCTGACCACCCACTGCGGATCGAATTTTTCGGGGACGAATTAGATACTATTAAAAGCTTTGATCCCTCTACGCAGCGCTCGCAAACGGCAGTTGAGACAGCTACGATTTTGCCAGCAACTGACCGCGTATTTGCTCAGGCTGATTTGCAAACAGCTGGCCAGGCTATTAAGCAAGATTTAACAGAGGCTAATGAAACGGCATTGACTGATAAATTCAGCGACGATGCAGAGACGCTGCTAGCTGGCCAAATTCCAGCCAATTATGCCTTTTTGGTAGACTATTTACTGCCAAAACCTGCCAATTTAACGGCTTATTTAGCAGAAACTGGTTTGCTAATTTTTGACGACTGGTCTTTAATCAAGAAAAATATTGCAGATGTTGATCAAGCTAACAGCGACTTTATTAAAGAAGAGCAAGCGCAGCATCTATGGCTGCCGGGACAAAAGCTGCGTTTTGAGTGGAAGCAGGTTTTAGCTAAGGACCAGCACCACCGCCTGTATTTGTCCATGTTTCAAAAGAGCATGGGCCGGCTCAAACTTGATCAGCTCTATAATTGGCCTACTCGGCTGCCTGAGCAATTTTTCTCCAAAGTTGAGTTGGTAAAGGCGCGGCTCAAAGAATTTGCTAAGAGCAAGCAAACGGTCATTTTGCAGGCTGACAATTTGCGACGCTTGCGGCAGATGGCAGAAACTTTTGCCCAATACGGTATCTTGCTGCCCACAGTTAAGCTGGGCACAATTGTGCCAGGGGAAGCGCAATTCTTGGTTGGCGACTTCTTGCATGGCTTTGTGCTGCCGCAGGTTTCGCTGGTTTATTTAACTGAACGGGAATTATTCAATGCTCAGCGTCATAAGCAGCGGCGAATTAAAACCCTCGATAATGCCCAGCGCTTGCGCAACTACACGGAATTAAAGCCTGGCGACTATGTTGTCCATGTTAACCACGGGATCGGCCGTTTTGAAGGAATTAAAACCCTCGCGGTTGATGGGCAAAAGCGCGACTATATTACCATTACTTATCAGCACGGTGACCAACTGTTCGTGCCGGCTGATCAGCTGCGTTTAGTGCAAAAATATACTGGATCAGAAGGGCACCGGCCACATATTAATAAGTTAGGCGGCAGTGAATGGGCCAAAACCAAGCGCAAAGTTGCCGCTAAAGTTGAAGATATTGCCGATGATTTGGTGGAATTGTATGCCAAACGCGAGTCAGAGCGCGGCTTTGCTTTTTCACCCGATAATGAATATCAGCGCGAATTTGAAGCAGCTTTTCCATATGTTGAAACGCCAGATCAGCTGCAAGCAGCTAAAGAAGTTAAAGAAGATATGGAAAAACCGCGCCCAATGGATCGGTTGTTGGTTGGAGATGTTGGCTTTGGCAAAACTGAAGTGGCTTTGCGGGCTGCTTTTAAGGCTGTGCAGGATGGCAAACAAGTAGCATTCTTGGTGCCAACGACGATCTTGGCCCAGCAGCACTACCAAACTATGCAGGAGCGGTTTAAAAACTTCCCCGTCGACTTTGCCATGCTTTCGCGTTTTCAAGGGGCAAAAGAAAGTAAAGAAATCTTAGCCGGTTTAGCTGACGGGAGCATTGATATTGTGGTTGGCACTCACCGGCTATTGTCAAAAGATGTTCATTTTAAAGACTTGGGCCTGCTGATTATTGATGAAGAACAGCGATTTGGCGTTAAGCATAAGGAAAAGTTAAAGCAGCTCAAAGCCAATGTGGACGTGTTGACCCTGACGGCGACACCGATTCCGCGGACTTTGCACATGTCCATGGTTGGCGTGCGCGACTTGTCAGTGATGGAGACGCCGCCGCAAAACCGGTTCCCAATTCAAACTTATGTGATGGAGGAAATGCCATCGGTAGTTAAAGAAGCCTGCCGGCGTGAAATGGCCCGCAATGGCCAAATTTTCTTCCTGCATAATCGAATTGATGATATTGATGAAACTACTGCCCGTCTGCAAAAAATGCTGCCAGAGGCTAAAATTGAGTATATTCATGGGCGAATGCCGCAAGAGCAGCTGGAAGATGTCTTGTACCGGTTTATCAATAATGAATTTGATATTTTAGTCACGACAACAATTATTGAAACAGGCATTGATATGCCGAACGTCAATACCATGATTATTGAAAATGCTGACCGCTACGGTTTAAGCCAGCTGTACCAGTTGCGGGGCCGGATCGGCCGCAGTGCCCGTTTAGCGTATGCTTACTTTTTGTATCAGCCGAATAAAGTGCTGACTGAAGTTGGTGAAAAACGGCTAGATGCGATTCGCGACTTTACGGAATTAGGGTCTGGCTTCAAGATTGCTATGCGTGATTTAGCGATTCGCGGAGCTGGCAATATGCTGGGTAAGCAGCAGCACGGCTTTATTGATAGTGTCGGCTACGACCTATACGCCCAAATGCTGTCGGATGCGATTAAAAATAAGCAAGGCAAACGGACGACGGCGACTTCTAATGCTGAAGTGAATTTGCAAGTTGAAGCTTACATTCCCGATGACTATATTAGCGACCAGGAGCAGAAGATCGAATTTTACAAACGGATTAAGGCTGCTCAAGATAAGATTGAATTGCAAACTATTGAAGATGAGTTAGTTGATCGTTTTGGTGATTATCCACCAGCCGTCGAGAGTTTGCTGGCGGTAGCTAAACTTAAATTAGCCGCTGATTGGGCGCAAATCCTGCTCGTACAAGAGCTCGATGGTAAAATTAAAGTGGTTTTCAGCAACCATGCGACTCACCAGCTCGAAGGGCCGAATATTTTCCGGGCACTAGAGCATGTGGACTTGCGGGCACGGGTATCACTGAATCAAGCTAAGCGGCTAGTAGTCATGCTAGAATTGCCGCAAGAGATGAAAGCGCGTGTGCTATTTAATGAATTAGCCACATTTTTCAATACAGCAGGCAAAATTGTACAGAGATAAAATAACAAAGGAGTAAAAATGAGACTCGATAAGTTTTTGAAAGTTTCACGCTTAGTAAAACGGCGTCCAATCGCCAAAGAAATGGCCGAACAAGGACGCGTTAGCGTGAACGACCGGGTGGTAAAATCCAGTTATGACGTGCAACCGGGCGATATTATCGCCATTAATTTTGGTACGCGGACATTAAAAGCCAAAGTTGTGGAACTTAAGCAAACGACTAAAAAAGCCGAAGCAAGTCAGCTATATGAGCTGATTGACTGATGACTTCTGGCCTCAAGATTGTTATAATTAACAGTAGTTTTGTGCACAATCGAGGTCCGCAATTATGAATAATCCAAGAATATATAACGCATTAAGTGATGAAGCTAGGGTCCAAAGGCTGCTAAAAAAGCAGCAGCGCCATGAACGTGAAGTGCACCGCGTACGGCGCAATCGGATTATTGCGATCTTTGCCATCGTTTTTATTTTCTTGGGCGTTCAACTGGGCGTCAAAATTATGCGGACCAAACAAATTAACCAGCAAGTAGCCAGTCAGCGGCAAACAGTGACAAAGATCAAGCATCAAAATAAAAAATTGCAAGAAAAAGTCAGCGATCTCAAAGATCCAAACTATGTCGCTAAAATGATTCGCTACAAGTATTATTACTCAAAGCCTGGTGAAACTATTTATACCATTCCGGAAAAGGCGGATGATGAGCAATGATTTATCCCGTTGGGCAACGGGTCAATGGTGAGATCAACAATATCACTGAACTTGGTATTTTTGTGAGTTTAGACCAGCATCATTCAGGGCTGGTTCATCACTCTGACTTTGGCGATGAGTGGCCGCTAGCCCAGCGTCGCTATGAAGTTGGGCAAACTGTGCGGGTTGTAGTTGACCGCCGGCGGGGTCATCAGATTGGCCTCTCGCTGAGCCGGGTCAATGATGATAGTTTGGTTGATCCAACTAATAATTACCGCAATTTAGCCCCGGCGGATTTTGAACGAGTTCTCACGAAGCTGGTGCGGCGGGCTGAGCAGGAAAATCGCCACTTTGCCAAGCTAATTGCAAAAGAAGATTAATAATGGCACAGCTCAGGCTGTGCTTTTTTGATGGGATGATACCAATGAAACAACCTTTGCCAGCTGCTTTGCAAGCTTTAGGGTTAAGCGAGGCTAACAAAACAATTGTCGTGGCTGCTTCAGCCGGTCCAGATTCAATGGCACTCTTAGAAATGACGCGCCGTTTGCCAAATGTTAGCGTTGTAGCTGCGCATTTTGATCACCAATTGCGAGCAGATAGCGTTCAAGAAACGAAACTTTTGCAGACCTATTGCCGCAAACATGAGCTGACCTTAATAACAGCTAAGTGGCCAATTGCTGATCAGCCAGAACATGGGATCGAAGCAGCTGCTCGAACTGCCCGCTATCGATTTTTAGACCGGGTTTGTCAGCAGACAAAGGCTGATTATTTATTTACAGCTCATCACGGTGATGATTTACTGGAAAATATTTTACTGAAATTGCTGCGGTCTGGTTATCCGCGTGAAATGAACAGCTTGCCAGCAGTCAGTCAGCGGCAGAATTATTTGCTGGTGAGGCCGTTGCTTGCTTGGAGCAAGGAAGAATTAGCGGACTATGATCGAGTGCATCAACTAGCTTTTGTCATCGATGAAACTAATTCGCAAGCAATAACTTTGCGCAATCAGCTGCGGCTGGATGTTGTACCAACGCTAAAAAAAATGAGCCCAGATCTGCTCACGAATGCCAATCGTTTTGCCAGTGAAATGTCACAACTAGCAGCCGAAAGGTCAGCTTATTTTGGCAGTTTTGCGTCTGCTAAGTTGTTTGTACCTGGGGTGTTAATTGCTCCAGTGACGGATAATCGCGATTACTATGCTTGGTTAGTCGAACAAACTTGGCAGCGGCAGGTTAATTTTCAAGCTAGCTTTAACCAGCATGATTTTGAAGTGCTGTTTTACGGCCAGCGAGCATTTGTTGTCAATAAAAATAAAATTCCGCTAATTCCAGAACATCAGCAGCCAATTAAAGTTGGGCAGCCCTTTACATTCGCTGGGCAAAAGTGGGTACTAGCTACACGGCTAAATAAACACGAAGTTGATTATTTTTATGGCCCACAGCAAGCGGACTGGTCATTTGGTTCTTTAGCATCAAATCAGCGCCTGCAAACAGCGGCAGGTCATTTGGTTAAACCAAAAAAATATTCACGGCTGCCAGCACAGCTTAGGCCCCTTTGTTTAACGATTTTTAATGGCGCAACCCCTTGGTTTGTGCGCGGCACATACCGCTGGCAGGAATTTTCTGAGTCGTATATTAGATATAGCGTGCAAGCTCTGTTAAAATGAAGACCGAGTAGGTCTTTCATTAGGCATCAATTGGGAAAAAGTGGTAAAATTTTCCTATTCTGTTTAGAAATTACCGGAGGTAATCTATGAAAAATAGACGGAATCGGCTGTTATCAAATGGCCTGTTCTATATCGTCGTTTTCGTGATTCTTCTTGCCGGCATTAACTGGGCCTTAGGTGGGTCTAACGATAATGGCGGCAGCCGGACGATTCGTTATTCCGAATTTGTCAAAGAATTAAAGGCTAAGAAGGTTAAAAGTTTTGACATTCAACCGGCAAATGGGGTCTACACGGTTACAGGGACTTATCGCAAGCCGCAAACTGTAACGCAAAGTGGTGGCTCCTTCAATTTGCTGGGCAGCAAGCAAAAGACTAAAGTAACGCATTTCAGCACAACCATGTTGCAGTCTGATGCAGCAGTCAAAGATGTGCAAAACTTAGCCAAAAGCACGAATACGTCGCTATCTTCGCGAGGAGAGTCGCAGACAGGGACTTGGATTTCAACCTTAGTCATGCTAGTCCCAACCATCATTTTCATCGTTATGCTTTGGATGATGATGAATCAAACTGGTGGTGCTGGCGGCCGCGGTGGCAATGGCGTGATGAACTTTGGCCGTTCGCATGTTAAACCGCAAGATCCAAGCAAGAATAAAGTTCGCTTCTCTGATGTAGCAGGTGAAGAAGAAGAAAAACAAGAGCTGGTTGAAGTAGTTGAATTCTTAAAGAATCCAAGCCGCTACCTGAAATTGGGTGCGAGAATTCCAGCTGGTGTCCTGCTTGAAGGTCCACCCGGAACTGGTAAAACTTTGCTGGCTCGGGCGGTAGCTGGTGAAGCTGGCGTTCCATTCTATTCAATGTCAGGTTCTGACTTCGTTGAAATGTTTGTTGGTGTTGGTGCTTCACGGGTCCGTGACCTGTTTGAAACTGCTAAGAAGAATGCTCCATCGATCATTTTCATCGACGAAATTGATGCCATCGGCCGCCGGCGTGGTAACGGCATGGGCGGCGGCAACGACGAACGTGAACAAACCTTGAACCAATTGCTGGTTGAAATGGATGGTTTCTCTGGCAATGAAGGCGTCATCGTCATCGCTGCCACTAACCGGTCAGATGTGTTGGACCCAGCTTTGCTGCGGCCAGGCCGGTTTGATCGGAAGGTACTGGTTGGTGCTCCTGACGTCAAGGGCCGTGAAGCTATTTTGCGGGTCCACGCTAAAAACAAGCCATTGGCTAAGAGTGTTGACTTGCGGGAAGTTGCCCGGCAAACACCAGGCTTTGTTGGTGCCGATTTGGAAAACGTTTTAAACGAAGCAGCCTTGGTAGCTGCTCGCCGTCATAAGACTGAAATCGATGCGGCCGATATTGACGAAGCCGAGGACCGGGTAATTGCTGGCCCAGCTAAGAAAGACCTGATCATTTCGCCAGAAGAGCGCAAACGCGTGGCTTACCATGAAGCTGGTCACGCCATCGTTGGCTTAGTCCTGAGCGATTCACGGACCGTCCGCAAAGTTACGATTGTGCCGCGTGGTAAAGCTGGTGGTTACAACATCATGTTGCCAAAAGATGATGAATTCATCTTAACTAAGCGGCAATTGATGGAACAGGTTGCTGGTTTAATGGGTGGTCGTGCCGGTGAAGAAGTCGTTGTTGGCGACCAATCGACTGGTGCTTCGAACGACTTTGAACAAGCAACTAATGTTGCTCACTCAATGGTTACCATGTACGGGATGAGCAATGTTGGTCTGGCCGAGCTTGATAAGCAAGGCGGAGCGGTTGATCAATACGGCACGAAACCTTATAGTGAGGCAACTGCTGCACAAATTGACCAAGCTGTTAAGCAAATTCTGGATGAAGGCCATGCGGAAGCGGTTAAGATCATTAAGGAAAATCGCGATAAGCATAGTTTGATTGCCGAAGCCTTGCTTAAGTACGAGACCTTGAATGAAAAGCAGATCATGTCCTTGTACAAAGATGGCAAGATGCCTGATGATGAACAAGATGAGTTCCCATCAGAAAGCAAAGCTTCTACTTACGAAGAAGCTAAGGCTGCTATGGAGAAGAAGGAACAAGTCAAGTCACAGCAAAAAGCACTTGATGCCCAAAGCGAACATGCTGATGCTGAACCTGACCAGTCTGCTGATCCAGAAACAAACGAAACTAAACCTGATCAATCAGAGCCGGTCGATCATTCGGACTCCGATCAGGAATAACACGCAAAACAGAGTCGCCCTCTTAGTGACTCTGTTTTTGTTAGGAGCAAAGCATGAATGATTATTTAGTAAAAGCGATTGATAAAAGTAAGCAGTTGCGTCTCTTAACCGTGACTGCCAAAGATTTAGTGCAAGAAGCGCATGAGCGTCACGATACTTGGGCAGCATCAACGGCGGCTTTAGGGCGGACACTGCTTGGAACATTGCTGCTGTCAGCGGCAGAATTAACCGATCAAGAAGAATTAACAGTCCGTTTATTGGGCAATGGCCCAGCTGGAGCAATTATTGCCACTAGCAAGGCTGATTTTACTGTCAAAGGCTACCTGCAAAACCCACACGTGCAAGTACCAGTAGCTAACACTGGCCATATTAATGTTAAGGCAGCGGTTGGAACGCAAGGCTGGCTGGAAGTCACTAAAGATTTGGGACTGAAAGAACCTTATACTGGACAAGTTCCAATCGTTAGCGGAGAAATTGCTGAAGACTTTACTTATTATCTGGCAAAATCTGAACAGATTGCTTCGTCAGTTGGCTTGAGCGTATTTGTTAACCCGAATGAAAGTGTTGGGGCAGCCGGCGGCTTCATGCTGCAGGCTTTGCCAGGCGCAAGTGAGCAAACAATTAGCAAGGTTGAAGCTAATATTAAGGCCTTGCCAGCTTTGTCACAGCTATTTTTGGATCACACGACCCCAGAGCAATTAGCGCAAAAGATTTTAGGACCTGATTGCAAGCTGCTTGAAACTGATCCAGTGGCTTTTGCCTGTGATTGCAGCAAAGAAAAATATGGCCGGATTTTGGAAACTTTGCAGACTCAAGAACTAACAGCCATGATTAAAGAAGACCACGGCTGCGAATTGACTTGCAAGTTCTGCGGGAATCAGTATCATTTTAATGAAAGTGAGCTGCAAGCAATTTTAACCAAAAAACAGCAGGAGCAAGAATATTAATGAAGCAAAGCTGGAAAATTCGCGAAGTTGAAATTCCTAACCGCGTAGTTGTGGCCCCGATGGCTGGGGTGTCAAATGCTGCCTTTCGGGTCGTCTGCAAAGAATTTGGCGCAGGCTTGGTCAACTGTGAAATGATTTCAGACCATGGCATTATCTACCGCAATAAGAAAACTTTGTCGATGATGCAAGTTGATCCGCGCGAACACCCAATGAGCATTCAAATTTTTGGCGGCACCGAAGAAACAATGGTGCAAGCAGCCCAATATGTCGACCAGCATACGGCGGCCGATATTATTGACATCAACATGGGTTGCCCAGTGCCAAAAGTAACTAAGACTGATGCCGGGGCACGCTGGCTGCTCGATGCTAATAAGATTTATCAAATGGTGCACCGGGTTGTGCAAAATGTTTCCAAACCAGTGACTGTGAAAATGCGGATTGGCTGGGACCGCAAACATATTTTTGCGGTTGAAAATGCCCTAGCAGCCCAAGAAGCCGGAGCGAGTGCGGTAGCGATGCACGGCCGAACACGTAAACAAATGTACATGGGTGAAGCAGATTGGGAAACTTTACATGAAGTTGCCCAAGCTTTAACCATTCCATTTATTGGCAATGGTGATGTGACGAGTCCTGAACGTGCTGAAAAAATGCTGACTGAAGTTGGCGCCGATGCCGTAATGGTTGGCCGGGCAGCCCTGGGTAACCCGTGGATTTTAAAAGATATGGTGCATTACCTGGCAACGGGTGAAACCCTGCCGCCGCAAACCGTCCGCGAACGAGTAGAAACTGCTAAAGAACAGCTTGATGGTTTGGTAAAATTAAAAGGCGAAAAAGTCGCTGTCCCAGAATTTCGGCAACAAGCAGCATATTATTTGAAAGGGATGCCCCGTTCGGCGCGAACCCGTGCTAAAATAAATTCTGTTTGGACTCGGCAAGAGGTGTATGATTTACTAGACAATTTTGTCGCTGATTATGAAAAAAGACAGCAGCAGAAAGCAGCGCAAGCAACCATGAGGGGGAAATAAATTGGCTAAGAATGAAGTAAATGACCAAATTTTGGTTCGTCGTCAAAAGATGGACGAACTGCGTGCCAACGGGATCGATCCTTTTGGCAGCAAGTATGATCGGCAAGATTTAGCAACTGACTTGCAAAAGAAGTATGCAGCCGAAGATAAAGAAGAATTAAACGCTGACATGCCTACAACCAAGGTAGCTGGCCGGATGCTGGCTAAGCGCGGCAAGGGTAAAGTTGGCTTTGCTGATTTGTACGACCGGACAGGCAAGATTCAAATTTATGTCCGTAAAGATATTGTTGGCGAAGACAACTACAAGATCTTTAAAAAGTCTGACTTAGGTGACTTTTTGGGGATTGAAGGCGAAGTTATGAAAACTGATACCGGTGAATTAACCATCCGGGCTCAGCACGTAACTTTCCTGTCCAAAGCTTTGCGGCCATTGCCAAACAAGTGGCAAGGTTTGCAAAACGTTGAATCAATTTACCGTCAACGCTACTTAGACCTGATTACCAACCGCAAGTCTTATGAACGGTTTGTTCACCGTACTCAAATTATTCAAGCAATTAGAAATTACTTGAATGAACGTGGCTTCTTAGAAGTTGAAACGCCAGTTCTGCATAATATTCCAGGTGGTGCAGAAGCTCGTCCGTTCATTACCCACCACAACGCTTTGGACATTGACTTGTACATGCGGATTGCTTTGGAATTGCCACTGAAGCGGCTAATTGTCGGTGACATGGAACGGGTTTACGAAATCGGCCGGGTTTTCCGGAATGAAGGTTTGGACACCCAACACAACCCAGAATTTACTGAGCTGGAAACTTACTGTGCCTACTGGGACTTTGAAGATGTGATGGATGAAACTGAAGGCATTTTCAAGGCTGCTGCTAAAGTTGTCACTGACAACGGCAAGGTAACTTACCAAGGCACTGAAATTGACTTGGGCAAGCCATTCAAGCGCGTGCACATGGTTGATTTGATTAAGGAAAATACTGGCGTTGACTTCTGGCAACCAATGACTGACGAAGAAGCTAAGCAAATTGCGGTTGATCACGGCATTCAGCCTGAAAAATACTGGAAGGTTGGCCACGTGATTAATGCCTTCTTCGAAGAATTCTGCCAACCAAAGATTGTTGACCCAACCTTTGTTTATGGCCACCCAGTTGAAATCTCACCATTGGCTAAGAAGAACAAGCAAGACCCACGCTTTACCGATCGGTTCGAAGTTTACATTATGGGTGAAGAATACGGTAACGCCTTCTCAGAATTAAACGACCCAGTTGACCAACGTCACCGTTTCGAAGCACAAATGGCTGAGCGTGAAGCCGGAAATGATGAAGCTGACTTGATCGATGAAGATTATCTGCGGGCAATGGAATATGGTATGCCGCCTACAGGTGGTCTGGGCATCGGGATTGACCGGTTAGTCATGATTTTGACTGATGCACCTGCTATTCGGGATGTACTGTTGTTCCCAACTATGCGTCCAGAAAAGATCGACAGCATTGATGCAGAAGTACAAGCTGACTTGAAGGCTGCTAAGAAGAATAAATAAACATTCAAAATATAGTCTCTGTTTTAAGTCCTAAAACAGGGACTTTTTTTGTTGTCAAAATGTAATCAAAAAGTTTCATTCCTGTGCTGGCCTGGTTTTTGTTATATACAAGATGATGTTGTTACACGAACGACTGAATACAATATCTAGTAGATATGCTAAAATGAAGGCACTGAATAAAGGAGATGCCTGTCATGCTGAAGCTAGATCCACAACCAGAAGTAGTCTTAGAAACTAAAGTGCCACGATTTGTGATTAAACGGGATGGCTACCGCTATCCATTTGCGCTGTTTAAATTAAAAATGGTGCTAAATGATTTAGGTTTAGCTGAACATGAACATGAAATTATCTCTAACGTACTAGCTAAACTAGGCGGTCAGACGACGGTGAAAACCTCTGACATAGCTGCCGCCATGCAGGCTAGCCTCGCAGAACTTGGTTTTCAGCAAGCTGCTAGGCAGTTTGCTTCCTATCGTCAAGAAGATGAAGCCCGCTTTAAGCAGCAAACTGATACGCAAACCCGTTTAGGACGCATGGTGCACCGCGACCCGACAATCGTTAACGAAAACGCCAATAAAGACAGCAACGTCTTTAGCACCCAGCGTGATCTAACAGCTGGTATTGTCGGCAAAACCATCGGCTTGACTATGATGCCGGAACACTTAGCCAAAGCTCATTTGCGCGGCGACATTCACTGGCATGATCTTGACTACACTCCCTTGAGTCCAATGACCAATTGCTGCCTGATCGATTTCAAGGAAATGCTGACGCACGGTTTCCAAATCGGCAATGCTCAAATAGAAAGCCCGAAGTCGATTGGGGTAGCTGTCAGTCATGTTGCGCAAATTATTGCCAATGTGTCGTCCAGTCAATATGGCGGTTGTTCTTTTGACCGTGCTGATGAGGTCTTAGCTCCGTTTGCCAAAATGAACTATGACAAACACCTAGCAGCGGCTTATGAATTAATTGATGACAAAGAGCAAGCCGTTAAATTTGCCAAAAAAAGGACCTGCAAGGACATCTATGATGCCATGCAAAGTTTGGAATATGAAATCAATACTCTGTTTTCAACGCAAGGGCAAACGCCATTTACGTCGGTTGGCTTTGGTCTGGGAACTTCCTGGATTGAAAAAGAAATTCAGAAAGATATTTTGCAGATCCGGATCCAAGGCTTAGGCAAAGAGCATCGGACGGCGATATTTCCAAAATTGCTCTTTACGCTCAAGCGCGGGCTGAATCTGCATCCCGGCGATCCTAATTATGACGTTAAACAGCTAGCTATTGAATGCTCAACGAAGCGGATGTATCCCGATGTCTTAATGTATGACAAAATCAAGGAAATTACGGGCTCGTTCAAGTGCCCAATGGGTTGCCGGTCGTTTTTGCAAGGCTGGAAAGATGAGCAGGGCCGCGAAGTAAATTCAGGCCGGATGAATCTAGGCGTTGTGACAGTTAATTTACCGCGGATTGCGATGGAAAGTGGCGGGAACAAGCAGCTATTTTGGCAGATTTTTAACCTGCGGATGCAAACAGCGCATGAAGCGCTGCAGTTTAAAGCTAAGCGCGTCCGCCAAGCTAACCCGCTGAATGCCCCGATTTTGTATCAGCATGGTGCTTTTGGCATTCGTTTGCCAGAAAACGGCAACATCAACGATTTGTTTAAAAATGGCCGGGCCACGATTTCACTTGGCTACATTGGCTTGTACGAAGTGGGGACCGTGTTCTATGGCCCAGACTGGGAGCACAACCAGGCAGCGCATGATTTTACGGTTGAAATCGTGAAAAAGATGCATGATCTGTGTGCTAAGTGGGAGCAAGATGATCCTAACCACTATCATTACAGTTTGTATTCAACGCCAAGCGAAAGTTTGACTGATCGTTTTTGCCGGTTAGATACGGAAAAATTTGGTAAAGTTAAGGATATTACTGACAAAGAATATTACACGAATTCGTTTCACTACGATGTGCGCAAGCACCCAACTCCGTTTGAAAAATTAACATTTGAAAAAGATTATCCATATTATGCAGCAGGCGGATTTATTCATTACTGCGAATATCCGAACCTAAAACAAAATCCAGCTGCCTTAGAAGCGGTTTGGGATTGGGCGTACGACCAAGTAGGCTACTTGGGAACTAATACGCCAATTGATAAATGCTACCAGTGCGGTTTTGCTGGTGAGTTTAAAGCAACTGCCAAAGGGTTTGAATGCCCCAAGTGCGGCAATCACGACCCACGGACTTGCGACTGCGTTAAGCGGACTTGTGGATATTTAGGCAATCCGTTGCGCCGGCCAATGGTACATGGACGTCACGAAGAAATTACTCACCGAGTTAAACACATGGGGACTGGCCTCGAAGGTTCGCTCGCTGCGGCAGAAATGGCCAAGAACAAGGAGTATTAATCGTGCCAGAAAAGGATAAAAACAACCAGCCCGGCCCAGATATGCGCGGCAGCTTGATCAAGGTGAATATTGACGGCGACACGATGTTTGTGGATGCTAATCAGTATCAGCCGCAAGTTGACCATGCCAAAAAATTGCTCAGACAGAAGCGCTTGCCAAAGAATCCTAAACCGCAAGAGTGGAAGTCAGAAGACTATAGTTTGCATAAAATTGCGGATTATAAACCCTTTAATTTTGTTGACGGGGAAGGTGTCCGCTGCAGCTTGTACGTGTCAGGCTGTTTGTTTGACTGCCCGGGCTGCTATAATTTGGCGGCGCAGAATTTTAATTACGGCTTTCCCTATACACAAGAATTAGAAGACCGAATTATTAAAGATTTATCCCAGCCGTATGTGCAGGGACTGACTTTTTTAGGCGGTGAGCCATTTTTAAATACTTGGGTATGTCTAAAGCTGATTAACCGCATCAGGCAAGAATTTGGCCACAGTAAAGATATTTGGTCTTGGTCAGGCTATACCTGGGACGAATTGCAGGAAGAAACGCCAGATAAACTAGAAATGCTGTCAAAGATCGATATTTTAGTTGATGGCCGCTTTTTGGAGGCTAAAAAGGATTTGACTTTGCAGTTTAGAGGGTCGAGCAACCAGCGGATTATTGATGTCCAAAAATCCCTGCAAGCTGGCAAAGTTGTCATTTGGGATAAATTGATTAGATAAGTTAGAATGAGAGAAATTGGTGACAATTTCTCTTTTTTGCTGAGGTGACAAAGTGGAAACAGACAGAGCAAAATTAGCTGATCAGGTCTTACAGCAGCTGCAGACAGTTGAAGACCCAGAATTATTTGTCGATATTGTTAATTTAGGCCTAATTTATGGAGTTGATTTGAATGGGGACAAGTGCACAATTTCAATGACGCTCACGACGATGGGTTGTCCGCTAAATGATTACTTAGAAGCAGAAATCAAAAAGGCGGTGCTTGCCCTGCCTGAAATTAAACAGGTTGAGGTCAAACTAGTCTGGTATCCGGTTTGGACAGTTGATCGGATGTCAGCAGCTGCTAAAAAGGCATTAGGAGTCGGGCAAAATAAAGTAGATCAGACAGCTGAAACAGTCAGCCAAGAGAAAGTTTTAGATTTGCATACGCCGATTAAAAGTTTTGCTGACAAATACCCCGACTTTGTCCAGGATATGTATGACATTGGTTTCACGCGGATTACGATTCCCGGGATATTGAATACAGTTGGACGCGTGATGACTCTAAAATTAGGCGCCAAGGCCATGGGCTTTGATTTAACCAAAGTGAAGCATGACTTAGAACAGAAAGGTTACCGAATCGATGACTAAGGCGATGAACCAGCAAAAGCGGCAAGCGGCAATTTTAAAAATCTTGCAATACATTCAAACTGGCGGTGATTCTGAAACTGCTAAAAAGATGTTTCAGGAGAATTTTGATCAAGTTGATGTGGCAGAAATTACCAGCGCTGAACGGCAGCTGATTGCTGACGGGCTTGATCCGCGGCAGATTCAGGCACTCTGCGATGTCCATGCAGACGTGTTCAAGGGTAATATCAAACAAACTGACGAAAATCCTGAGTTTGCAAAACCTGGCCACCCGGTGAAAACTTTTAAGCTGGAAAATACGGTCATTAAATCGTTAGTGACTGATTATCTGCAGCCGAAGATGAAACAGTGGGTTGCAAAGCATGATGAAAAAACTTTGACGCAAATCCGCCAGGCTTTAGCCGATTTAGCCACAATTGATCAGCATTATGCCCGTAAGGAAACATCAATGTTTCCGCTGATGAATAAATATGGGATTACTGCCCCGCCAGAAGTGATGTGGGGTGTTGATGATGACATTCGCCGGCAGATTAAAACTGCTCGCAAGTTGGCAGCAGCTGAGCACCCTGACCCAGAACAATTAGCTGCGGCAATAAAGCAGGTGAGCCAGTCTGTGTTGGGGATGATTTTTAAAGAACAAGAAATCATGCTGCCGATGCTAGCTGAAGTGGCTGATGCTGAAGATTGGTATCACGTCAAACAAGAAGAGCAACAGATTGGTTATACTCTGATTAATCCGCCGATGAATTGGCACCCGCGTCTGCCAAAGAAAGCTGCGGGAGCAGTCAACGTGCAGGACCTGTCAGGCTTTTTCATTAACTTTCAAGAAGGCAGGCTGAATTTGCAGCAGCTGCAAGCAATTATGGGGATGCTGCCATTTGCACTAACTTTTATTGACGCTGATGACCGGGTGGCATATTTTGGCGGCGGAGCTGAGATTTATCCACATTCGCAAAATGCCCTTGGGAATAAAGTATTTTTATGTCACCAAGCCCAGGCTAGGCCGCTGATTAAAAAGATTTTTCATCAATTTCATACTGGCGAAAAAGACAAGTATGAGTTTTGGTTTAAACTGCATAAAACTGGACGATACCTGTATTTGCGGTATTATGCCGTGCATGATGAAGATGGAAAATACCTTGGCTGCCTAGAAGTGGCACAGGATGTGACCGAGATTCGCGCGTGGACGAGCGAACAGAAGACGATTTAAAAATCATGATGTCATTAAATTAAGTGTGCTAGGATGAAATTGGTTATTGGATATGTGTAAAGGTTGGTTAATGTAAGGAGCTAAATATCTTGAAAATAAAATCTATAGCAAAATCAATACTGGTTTCAACTTGTATTATCCTGGGTGTTTCAGCTTTTAATGGTCAAGAAACTCAGGCGGCTACGAACAGACACCCACAGAGCGGTGTGATTAGAGTTGTTTATAATGGTCGTGGAAAAGTCAGATTGCTGGATGCGAATGGTCACTATGTCCACCAATACGTTAATCGTGGCTCTCGGTGGAAAATTTTTGAAAGAGGCACGATTAACGGTAAGACCATGTATAGACTAGGAAGTCAGAAACAATGGATTCCAGCCCAATATGCTTCATTAAATGGTTTTCGTTCCGCAAATAAGATTAGTGGAATTCATAATGGAACGGTTCATATTGCATTACCAAGCAGGGGAACGTACTTTGGGATTACGCCTGTTTCATTCCCTACTAATTCTGGCGTTACCCCGGGAGTAGATGGGAATTATTTGACTGATTTGAATGGTCAACGGCATCAAATTTCACGGACAAGTGCTGATAGAGTTGCGCAACAAATTGCTAGTTGCATTAATAGCAGTAGTGTACGATTGACAGATGAAGAAAGAATTGGATTGGCTGCCACTTATGTAGCACAATTTTGTCAACAAGATCAATACACAATGAAAGGTAAATATTACGCTCAACCTTATGGGGTATTTATTGCCCATCAATATTCTTGTGCAGGTGCAACTAGAGCTGTAGGTTTAGTTCTTAACTATTTGGGATATTCGTTCTTGCATGCAAATGCTAATGAATATACTCACCAGTGGGCAATCGTCAAGACGCATGGAAGAACATACTGGGCTGATGCACAAACTGGCGTTTTTGGTGAAGGCTCCTTCGGACAAAATGGCAAAGTCTTTAGATAATTTCAAGAATTAAAAGCATAATTTCTCAAAAGGTATTTGCAAAGAATTAAAACTTTGATATAATACTTTTTGTGCTGCGGAAGTAGTTCAGTGGTAGAACATCACCTTGCCATGGTGGGGGTCGCGGGTTCGAATCCCGTCTTCCGCTCCAGTACAAAAAGGGCTCACGACAGTGAGTCCTTTTTAACTAACGGGAATTAGCTCAGCTTGGTAGAGCGCTTCGTTCGGGACAAAGAGGTCACAGGTTCAAATCCTGCATTCCCGATTAAGGGCAATTTTAAAGGGTTTGAGAACAAGGAATGTTGATATATCAGCATTCCTTTTCTTTTTGCAATTGGTACAAACTAGGTGAAACTATGTTATAAAGAGGTAATAAACGGAGGTAACGAAAAAATGAAACGGAGGTAACGAAAGAATAAATAAAAAAGTGGTATAAATGTTATCACGGAGCGGGTTAATCATAGCAATCAAACATAAGAAAAAGCATCAATTTTAAAAAGTTGATGCTATTTTTGTGCTAAAAAACACCTTTAAAAATCGTTATTTAAACCAATTAGCAATAAAATGCCAGTACAAATTAGAAATCCTAGCTTTGTATAATCAAGTTTGTTCACAAACAAACTTCAAAATTTTTTTGAAAAACTTACCACAAAAAGTGGCGGGAACCATTGCTATTCATTGAGCCTATCCAATCCTGAAAAGTTTGTGAAAAGATTTGCATTCTTCCTAAAGATTGTTAAACTGAGTTTGTATTTAGAAATGATCTTAGGAGGACATTAAACATAATGAGAGAAGAGTTTGATACGGTTGGCAGTAAAATGATCCCAGATGATGCCTATTACGGCATTCATACTGCACGTGCACGGGAAAACTTCCCAATCCCATGTTTGCCAAACGATCCAGAACTGCTTAAAAATTTCTTGAAAATTAAAGAAGCTGCTGCTTTGGCTAACAAAGCTGCTGGCCGCTGGTCAGACGACAAGGTTCCAGATGCAATTGTGGAAGCTTGTCACGATATTGCTGACCACTTTGAAGATTACGAAGAAGAATTTCGTTTACCTTCAATCCAAGGTGGTGCTGGTACCAGTACTAACTTGAACGTTGACGAAGTTATCGCCAACCGCGCAATTGAATTGCTTGGCGGCAAGAAGGGTGACTACAAACTGGTCGACCCAGCTGACGATGTCAACAAGGCCCAATCAACCAACGACACCTTCCCAACTGCTGGCCACCTGACGATCATCTACTACACTCAAAAACTGATTGACCAATTAAAAGAAGACATCGAAACTTTGAAAGAATTATCTGCTAAGTATCACGATGCCTTAAAAGTTGGTCGAACTCAGTTAGAAGATGCGGTTCCAACTACTTTTGGCCGCTCATTCCACGCTTATGTTTCAATGTTCAGCCGTGATATCAAACGCCTGCAACAAGCAGTTGATGACTTAATGGTTATCCCAATGGGTGGTACTGCCATTGGTACTGGTTTGAATACCACTCCTGAATACTTGCGTCAAATTGTTCCGCAATTAAGCAAGATTACTGGTTTGCCATTGAAGCAAGCTGACGATTTAATTGACGGTATTCAAAATAGCGACTTGTTCGTTGAAGCTTCTAGTGCTTACCGGGCATTGGCTGTGAACTTATCTAAGATGAGCCACGACTTGCGGCTGCTGAACTCTGGCCCACAAGCTGGTTTGCACGAAATTAACTTGCCACGCAAACAGGCTGGTTCATCAATCATGCCGCACAAGGTTAACCCAGTTATCCCAGAAGTATGTAACCAGGTCTGCTTCCAAGTCATTGGCCACGCTACCACTGTTACAATGTGTGCTGAACGTGGACAGCTGGAATTGAACGCTTGGGAACCAGTTTCATTTATGGACTTGTTTGCTGATGCTAAAATGCTGACGGCCGCTTTAAAGACTTTAAATGACAATGCTTTGAAAGGCTTAACTGTCAACGTTGACCGCTGCCGTGAAATGGTTGAACACTCATCACAAGCTGCTACTGCTTTGTCACCAGTTATTTGCTATGAACGCGTTAATGAATTGATTCAAGAATCATTTGATACTGGTAAATCAATTCGTGAATTAGCTGTTGGCAAAGACTTGTCAGCTGAAGAATTTGACAAGTTAATGTCACCAAGCAACTTCTTTGTCAGCAAAAATGACTAAAAATTCACTTTGCAAATAAAATGATTTTTGCTAAAATAATTAGTGGATTTGCGGAAGTAGTTCAGTGGTAGAACATCACCTTGCCATGGTGGGGGTCGCGGGTTCGAATCCCGTCTTCCGCTCCACTAATTAAGAGATCCGTCACATACGTGGCGGATCTTTTTGTTTTACAAGCCCCAAGAAAATTCCTAAAATATTAAGCATAGTTTTTTGAAGGGAAGAGGCGGTGTCTGATGGAAAATTCCTACAGTGAAAGTGCAAATAAAGTTTTGCAAATTGCACGTGAACAAGCGCAAGCTTTCAATCATCGTTTGATTGGAACCGAACACGTTCTGCTGGCGCTAGTCATTGAATCCACTGGTGATGCCGGCAAATTGCTGCGCAGCCAGGGAGTAACGCCAACGCTTGTGCGCGAAGAAATCGAACGCTACACCGGTTATGGGTCTAGTACCCAATCGGATTACATGGAATTTTCTCCGCGCCTGCAATTAGTTTTATCATATGCTCGCCGGCAAGCTAATACTTTTGGTAGCGACGAAATTACGACTAATGACTTGCTGCTAGGTCTCCTGGCTAATGGACAAGTCTTAGCAGCGATGATTTTGCACAATTTAGGCTTAGACGTGCAAAGCATCGTTAACCAAGCTTCTCATCCTGGAGCAAGTGGCGTTTCAAATGAACCGGCTGGTCCGACCAATCAAGGTCAAAGTAAAATGCCAGAACTAGATAAAGTAGCGGTCAATTTGAACCAGCGCGTTTTAGCGGGCGGGATTGATCCACTGCTAAACCGTGAAAAAGAAGTGGCCCGGGTCATTCAAATTTTATCGCGGCGGACAAAAAACAACCCAGTTTTAGTTGGTGAACCTGGCGTCGGTAAAACTGCCATTGCCCAAGGTATTGCAGCAGCAATCGTGCATGGCAAGGTACCAGAAGGTTTGAAGAATAAGCGCTTGATGGCACTTGATATGGCTAACTTAGTGGCTGGGACTAAATACCGCGGTGAATTCGAAAACCGGATGAAAAAAATCCTGACCGAAATTCGTGATGACGGCAATGTGATCCTCTTTGTCGATGAAATGCATACTTTAATTGGTGCTGGCGGCGCAGAGGGTGCGATTGATGCTTCCAATATTTTGAAACCACAATTAGCCCGCGGCGACCTGCAAATGATCGGGGCGACGACTTTCGATGAGTACCAAAAGTACATTGAAAAAGATCAGGCTTTAGCTCGGCGCTTCCAGCAAGTGCGGATTAGCGAACCAAGCCCGGCGGCAACTTTGAATATTTTGCATGGCTTGCGGCCAAAATATGAAGCCTTCCACCATGTGAAGATTTCTGACGAAGCTTTAGAGCAAGCAGTCCAATTATCAACTCGCTACATTGCCAACCGCTTTTTACCAGATAAGGCCGTAGACTTAGTCGATGAAGCAGCTGCAGCGGTGAAAATTAAGCACGGTTTTCAAAAGACGCCGCAGCTGAAAGATTTAGACCAGCAGATTGCCGACCTTGACGCGCAAAAAGAACGGGCGGTTGACCAGCAAGACTTTAGCCGGGCTGCTGATTTGCTGCAGGCAGAAGAAGAACTGCGTGCGCAGCGGGATGATTTAACTAGCAAATTGGTCCGCCAAGATAAAAAAGGTGCTGTGGTTACTGCCGCTGATATTGCTAAAGTTGTTTCGCAATGGACAGGTGTGCCTGTCACCAAAATGACCACCAGTGATACCAAACGCTTAGCTAACTTGGAACAAGTCTTGCATGAACGTGTAATCGGTCAAGATGCAGCGATTAAAGCAGTTTCGCGGGCCATTCGCCGTTCACGGGCAGGCATTAAGGATGAAAATCGACCAATCGGTTCCTTCTTATTCTTGGGACCAACTGGAGTTGGTAAGACTGAATTAGCCAAAGCTTTAGCTGAAGCTGTCTTTGGTTCGGAAAAGAATATGATTCGGGTTGATATGTCTGAATACATGGATTCAGTGGCAACTAGCAAGATGATCGGGTCGGCTCCAGGCTACGTTGGCTATGAAGAAGGCGGCCAGCTGTCTGAACGGGTACGCCGCAATCCTTATTCAGTTGTTTTACTTGATGAAGTTGAAAAGGCTAACCCAGATGTGTTCAATTTGCTCCTGCAAGTTTTAGATGATGGCTTTTTGACAGATTCGAAGGGACGCAAGGTCGATTTCCGCAACACGATTATTATTATGACTTCCAATCTTGGGTCGCGGTCCCTGCAGAGCCAGCAAACTGTTGGCTTTGCTGCCGATAGCGCTGATCAAGATCAATTGCGGGCTGAAAAAGTCCGTGATGCAACTCGGGCCTTCTTTAGACCAGAATTTTTAAACAGAATCGACGAAACAATTACCTTTAAGTCGCTGACGAAGAGCGAATTACGTCAAATTGTCAACTTGATGACTAAGCGATTAGTTGACCGCTTGGGTCGGCAAGAGATTCAGCTGTCGATTTCACGGGCTGCCGAAGATGTCATTGCTAAGGATGGATATGATCCGGAAAACGGAGCACGGCCGCTGCGGCGTGCAATTCAACGTGATCTGGAAGATCCAATTGCCTCGGCTTTGGTTAGCGGTGAAGCGAAGGCTGGTCAAAAGATTAAAGTTGGTTCTCACCGTGGTCAGTTGAAGTTTGACTGGGGCGCGCCAGAAAAAGTCAAGGCTTGACATATATTAGCTTTTGACTTTGCTAATTAGATGTCGTATGATTATCCTTGTTTAAAAGGCTGAAATTCAGGATCTTGCTGATCTATTGTCCAGTAAGATGATAAAAACAAAAACGCCAGCAGGCTGTTTTTGTTTTTTTATGCTCTGAAAAGCGGTTTTTTAATTTTGTAACATAAATGTAATATTTATTCTTTTCTGCAGAAAGGATGTTTTCTTTGCTCGGACACGTTGTGAATTACGGCCGTCGCCGGACCAGACGCAGTTTCTCCAAAATCAAGGAAATCCTGCCGCTGCCAAATCTGACCAATGTGCAGACTGAAAGCTACAAGTGGTTTTTAAACGAAGGCATTAACGAAGTCTTTGACGATATTATGCCGATTTCAGATTTCTCGGGTAAGCTTTCCCTGGAATTTGAAAAGTACAAGTTAGACCAACCAAAGTACACCGTTGAAGAAGCGCGTGAACATGATGCCAATTACTCGGCTCCTATGCACGTCACCTTGAAATTGACTAACCACGAATCTGGTGAAATCAAGACTCAAGATGTCTTCTTTGGCGACCTGCCATTAATGACTGAATCAGGTTCATTCATTATTAACGGGGCTGAAAGAGTTATCGTTTCACAGCTTGTTAGATCACCTGGTGTTTATTACCATGCTGATTTTGACAAGAACGGCCGTCCAATTTACGGGACAACTGTCATTCCTAACCGTGGTGCATGGCTGGAATACGAAACTGATGCCAAGGACTTGGCTTATGTGCGGATTGACCGGACCCGTAAGCTGCCAATTACAGTTTTAATCCGGGCTTTAGGCTTTGGTGCAGACAGTGAAATCGTTGATATGTATGGCGACAATGACTCATTGCGCTTTACTCTGGAAAAAGACGTACACAAGAACCCAGCTGACTCCCGCGTGGCTGAAGCGTTAAGGGATATTTATGAACGTCTGCGTCCAGGCGAACCAAAGACCACTGATTCATCTCGGTCATTGCTGTACGCTCGTTTCTTTGACCCACGCCGCTATGATCTGGCACCAGTTGGCCGTTACAAAATCAATAAAAAACTGTCTTTGAAGCATCGTCTGTACAACCAGACTTTGGCTGAAACCTTAGCTGACCCAGATACTGGCGAAATTATCGCTAAGAAGGGCACGGTTGTTACTCATGAAGTTATGGACAAGCTTGAAAAATACTTGGACCGTGATGACTTCAAGATGGTAACTTATGAGCCATCAAAGGAAGGCGTTTTGCCTGACCCAATCAACGTGCAAGAAATCAAGGTTTACTCAAAGAATGACCCTGACCGCGTTGTTAAATTAATGTCTAATGGTCATATTGATGCGAAGGTTAAGCACATTACGACTGCTGATGTCTTAGCTTCAATTAACTACTTCTTTGCTCTGCAAGAAGGGATTGGCTCAGCTGATGACATTGACCACTTAGGTAACCGTCGTATTCGCCGGGTTGGTGAATTGCTGCAAAACCAATTCCGGATTGGTTTAGCTCGGATGGAACGGGTTGTTCGTGAACGGATGTCAATTCAAGACATTTCAACAGTTACTCCGCAACAATTGATCAACATCCGGCCAGTTGTTGCTGCTATCCGTGAATTCTTTGGTTCATCCCAACTGTCACAGTTTATGGACCAAAACAACCCATTAGGCGAATTAACTCACAAGCGCCGGATGTCAGCTTTAGGACCCGGTGGTTTGTCACGTGACCGGGCTGGTTATGAAGTTCGTGACGTTCACTATACCCACTATGGCCGTTTGTGCCCAATCGAAACTCCTGAAGGTCCTAACATCGGTTTGATTAACTCACTGGCTACTTTTGCCGTGATCAACAAGTATGGTTTTGTTGAAACTCCATACCGCCGTGTTGACTGGAAGACCCACAAGGTTACCGACAAGATCGATTACCTGACTGCTGATGTTGAAGACCACTATATTATTGCTGGTGCCAACTCACCATTAAATCCAGATGGTTCCTTCAAACAAAAGTTAATCTTGGCTCGTCACAAGGATGACAACATCGAAGTTACGCCAGACAAGATTGACTACATGGACTTGATTCCTAAGCAGGTTGTTTCAGTAACTTCTGCCTGCATCCCATTCTTGGAAAACGATGACTCTAACCGGGCTTTGATGGGTGCCAACCACCAGCGCCAGGCTGTTCCATTGATTAATCCTCATGCTGCAATTGTCGGCACTGGGATGGAATATCGGGCTGCGCATGACTCAGGTGATGCTCTGCTGGCTAAGTCAGCTGGGACCGTTGAGTACGTTGACGCTAATGAAATTCGTATTCGCCGCGAAGATGGCACTTTAGACAAGTACACGCTTGAAAAGTACCGTCGTTCTAACGCTACGAAGAACTACAACCAAACACCAAATGTTTCATTAGGCGACCATGTTGAAGAAGGCGAAGTCATCGGTAACGGTGCTGCTATGGACCAAGGCGAATTAGCTTTAGGCCAAAACCCACTGATTGCTTTCCTAACTTGGAACATGTACAACTACGAAGATGCCATCATGATTAGCGAGCGGATGGTTAAGGACGATGTCTACACTTCAATCCACATTGAAGACTACGAATCAGAAGCTCGTGATACTAAGTTAGGGCCAGAAGAAATCACCCGCGAAATTCCAAACGTTGGTGAAGATGCCCTCAAGGACTTGGACCAAGACGGTGTTGTTCGTGTTGGTGCCGAAGTTCGCGATGGTGACATTCTAGTTGGTAAGGTAACTCCAAAGGGCGTCACTGAATTATCAGCTGAAGAGCGTTTGCTGCACGCTATCTTTGGTGAAAAGGCCCGCGAAGTTCGTGATACTTCTTTGCGTGTACCACATGGTGGCGGCGGTATCATTCAAAAGGTTGAAGTCTTCACTCGTGAAGCTGGCGACGAATTATCACCAGGCGTTAACACCTTGGTCCGCGTTTACATTGTGCAAAAGCGGAAGATTCAAGTTGGTGACAAGATGTCTGGTCGTCACGGTAACAAGGGTACGATTGCTGCCGTTGTTCCAGAAGAAGACATGCCATACTTGCCAGATGGACGTCCAGTTGATATCTGTTTGAACCCAATGGGTGTGCCTTCACGTATGAATATCGGACAGCTGCTAGAACTGCACTTAGGACGGGCTGCTAAGAGCATGGGGATCCATGTTGCTACCCCAGTCTTTGATGGTGCTAAAGGTAGCGACGTTTGGGAAACTATTCGTGAAGCCGGTGTTGATAAAGACGGTAAGACCGTTCTGTACGATGGACGGACAGGTGAACCATTCCACAACCGGGTTTCAGTTGGTATTATGTACTACCTGAAATTAACCCACATGGTTGATGACAAGATCCACGCTCGTTCAATTGGGCCTTACTCATTAGTTACCCAACAGCCTTTAGGTGGTAAGGCACAGTTTGGTGGCCAGCGGTTTGGTGAAATGGAAGTTTGGGCACTGGAAGCTTACGGTGCTGCTTACTCCCTGCAAGAAATCCTGACTTACAAGTCTGACGACGTTGTTGGCCGTGTTCGTGCTTATGAAGCAATTGTTAAGGGCGAACGGATTCCTAAACCAGGTGTGCCTGAATCATTCCGCGTATTGGTTAAGGAATTGCAAGCCTTAGGCTTAGATATCCGTGTCTTAGATATGGATCACCACCAAATCGACTTGCGCGATATGGATGAAAACAATGAACACTTCAGCATTGACCATATTTCCCGTATGGCTGAACAGCAGGAAAAGAAGAAGTTAGAAGCAGAAGAAAAGGCACAAGATCCATCCACTGCAAGCGATGAGGCGGCCTCAGACCTGTTCAGTGATCAACCAGCCCCGGCTGATGATCCAGCTTCTGATGACAATTCTGCTAAGTGATAGGAGGTTAAACTTTTGATCGACGTAAACAAGTTTGAAAGCATGTCTATCGGCTTAGCTTCGCCAAACAAAATCCGTAGCTGGTCTTACGGAGAAGTTAAAAAGCCTGAAACGATCAATTACCGGACTTTAAAGCCTGAAAAAGATGGTCTGTTTGATGAACGAATTTTTGGACCATCTAAAGACTGGTCTTGTGCTTGTGGCAAGTACAAGGGTATTCGCTATCGTGGCATTGTTTGTGACCGGTGCGGGGTTGAAGTTACTTCCTCCAAAGTTCGGCGTGAACGGATGGGTCACATTGAATTAGCTGCGCCAGTAACCCATATCTGGTATTTCAAAGGTATCCCATCTCGGATGGGAATCGTGCTGGACATTTCACCACGAATCTTAGAAGAAGTTATTTACTTTGCAGCTTATATTGTTATTGACCCAGGCGACACTGACTTGGAAGCTAAGCAGCTGTTAACTGAAGCTGAATACCGTGAAGCTAAAGAAAAATTTGGCAATCGGTTTGAAGCTAAAATGGGTGCTGAAGCAGTTAAGGAATTGCTGCAAAAAGTCGACTTAGACAAAGAAGTCGTTGAATTAAAGAAGGAATTGCAAACAGCTACTGGTCAAAAGCGTAGCCGCGCAATTCGCCGTTTGGACGTCTTAGATGCCTTTAAAGACTCTGGCAACAAGCCTGAGTGGATGGTAATGGACTGCATCCCAGTTATTCCACCTGACTTGCGGCCAATGGTTCAGCTAGAAGGCGGCCGGTTTGCTACCTCTGACCTGAACGATTTGTACCGCCGGGTCATTAACCGGAACAACCGGTTAAAACGTTTGCTGGACTTAAATGCACCAAGCATCATTGTTCAAAACGAAAAACGGATGCTGCAAGAAGCAGTTGATGCCTTGATCGACAACGGCCGTCGCGGCCGTCCAGTTGTTGGGCCAGGCAACCGTCCACTGAAGTCTTTGTCACACCTGCTGAAAGGTAAGCAAGGCCGTTTCCGTCAAAACTTGCTGGGTAAGCGTGTTGACTACTCTGGCCGTTCAGTTATCGATGTTTCACCACATTTGAAGTTTTACCAATGTGGTGTTCCTCGTCCGATGGCCTTAGAGCTGTTTAAGCCATTCGTTATGCACGAATTGGTTAAGCGCAAGCTGGCTTCTAACATTAAGAGTGCCAAACGCAAGATTGACCGTGAAGATGACGACATCTGGGATGTACTGGAAGATGTGATCCAAGAACGGCCAGTTCTCTTGAACCGGGCACCAACTTTGCACCGGTTGGGTATTCAAGCCTTCGAACCAATCTTGGTTCCAGGCAAAGCGATTCGTTTGCACCCATTAGCTTGTGAAGCCTACAACGCCGACTTCGACGGTGACCAGATGGCCATCCACGTTCCGCTGTCAGACGAAGCAGTTGCTGAATCACGTTTGCTGATGCTGGCTGCTCACCACATTTTGGCACCAAAAGATGGCAAGCCAATTGTTACGCCATCACAGGATATCGTTTTGGGTAACTACTGGTTAACTCAAGCTGAACGCGGCCGTGAAGGCGAAGGAATGGTCTTCAACTCACCTGCTGAAGCTGATGTGGCTTATGCAAATGGTGATATTCACTACCATACCCGGATCGGGCTGGCAGCTGATTCAATGCCTGACAAGCCATGGCCAGCAGGCTATGAACATGGTATTTTCGTCACAACTTACGGTAAGTTGTTGTTTAACGAAATCTACCCACATGATTTCTACTACGTTAACGACTCAACTTCAGAAAACTTGTCACATCCGTTAGATGCCAAGTACTTCTTAGAGCCTGGTGAAGATATTCATCAAAAATTGGCGGACATGCCATTAGGCACTCCATTTAAGAAGGGCTTCTTGTCAGACTCAATTGCGACAATCTACAAGGATTACGGTGTTCAAAGAACATCCGACTTCTTGGATGATTTGAAGACTTTAGGCTACACGGCATGTACTACTTCTGGTCTGACCATGGGTATTGCTGATATCCCAGTAATGACTGATAAAGACGAAGTTGTTGATGCTGCCCACAAGCAAGTTGATATGGTTTCCAAGCAATACCGTCGTGGTTTGATTACTGAAGACGAACGTCACGACCGGGTAATTGCCATCTGGAATGATTGCAAGGACAAGATTCAAAAGAAATTATCTGGGATCTTCGATCCACGCAACCCTATCTCAGTCATGTCAGATTCTGGTGCCCGTGGTAACATTTCTAACTTTACTCAGTTAGCAGGTATGCGTGGGTTGATGGCCGCTCCTAACGGCGGTTTGATTGAAATTCCTGTGACTTCAAACTTCCGTGAAGGTTTGTCTGTTCAGGAAATGTTCATGTCCTCGCACGGTGCCCGGAAAGGTATGACGGACACGGCCTTGAAGACTGCTAACTCTGGTTACTTGACCAGACGTTTGGTTGATGTTGCTCAAGACGTGGTGATCCGTGAAGATGATTGTGGTACTGATCGCGGTGTCGTAGTGAAGGCAATCACTGAAGGCGACGAAATGATCGAGCCTTTATTTGACCGGTTAGTTGGCCGTTACACTGCTAAAACAGTCCGTGATCCACAAACTGGCGAAGTTATTGTCCCACGGGATGTGATGATGACTGAAGCTGCAGCTCAAAAAGTTGTTGATGCTGGCGTTGAAAGCGTAACTATTCGGTCAGTCTTTACTTGCAACACGGTTCACGGTGTTTGCCGGAAGTGTTACGGTATGAACTTAGCTACTGGCAAGACAGTTGAAGTTGGTGAAGCTGTTGGTACTGTTGCCGCTCAATCAATCGGTGAACCTGGTACCCAGCTGACAATGCGTAACTTCCACAACGGTGGTGTTGCCGGTGGTGACGATATCACTCAAGGTTTGCCACGTGTGCAAGAATTGTTTGAAGCTCGTAACCCTAAGGGTCGTGCAGTTATTACGGAAGTAACTGGTGAAATTGCTTCAATTGAAGAAAATCCAGCTGAGCACGTCCGTGAAATTACTGTTAAGGGTCAAACAGATACGCGGACTTATGAAGTTCCGTACACTGCTTCAGTTGCTGTCGGCGAAGGCGACCATGTTGTTCGCGGCGATAAGCTGACTGTTGGTTCAATCGATCCAAAGGAATTAATCCGTGTTCGTGATGCTTTGACTACTGAAAACTACATCCTGAGTGAAATCCAAAAGTCATACCGGATGCAGGGTGTAGAAATTTCTGATAAACACGTCGAAGTAATGGCTCGTCAAATGCTGCAAAAGGTTCGGATCCTTGACCCAGGTGAAACTGACCTGCTGCCAGGCGAACTGCTTGATATTGGTCAATTCCGTGACCGCAACAAGCAAGTCATCGTTTCTGGCGGAATCCCAGCAACTGCTCAAAGTGTCATCTTAGGTATTACTAAGGCAGCTTTGAACACGAACTCATTCTTGTCAGCTGCTTCCTTCCAGGAAACTACTCGTGTCCTGACCGATGCTTCAATTCGCGGCAAGAATGACCCGCTGCTTGGTTTGAAAGAAAATGTTATCATCGGTAAGCTGATTCCAGCTGGTACTGGCATGTCTGTCTACAACAGCATGGAACCAGAAAGTGCTGTCAAGAAACCTGATTCTGTTTACTCAATCGCTGATATTGAGAAAAAGATGAATGAACAAGACGAAGCTGCAACTGATGAAACTCCGCAAACTAAGGAATAAATTTTAGTTTGTTAAATTAAAGAAACTGCTGATTATCATCAGCAGTTTTTTTATTGCCATAAAAGATAAATGATCTGCCCGCAGTAAAGAAAAGGCAGAAAGGCTAATGCTTGCTGGCGATTTTGACTAGTACAAACAAAGTAACCGATAAATAGGCAACAGGCGATTAGCAAAATCACAGTCCCAACTAGGCTGCCCCAAAATGCCAAAATAATAATGAGTAAATATAAATCACCGCTGCCCATTTTTCCTTGATAAATGAACCAACCCATAGTTAATAAAATGGGAACAATGATCCAAATTTGACTAATCGTCCAGTTCGTCCAGGCAAAGTGCGGCCAGAAAAGAGTCAGCAAAATCGGTGGTATGAGCAATAGGGTATCAATTGACTGTGTCTCCCAGTCTTGTAAAGCTAAAATTAGCAAACTAAAAATAAAAGCAGCTAGCGGCCAGTTGATACTGTCTAACATGTTGAGTTTGCAAAAACTAGCTGCCCCTAATAATTCTGCGTAGAATAGCCTGGCCGGTATGAAGCTCCGGCAGTAGCGGCATTTTCCTTTTAAATATAAATAAGAAATCAGTGGAATTTCATCTCGTAATAACAAAGATCGCTGACAGGACTGACAAACAGATCGAGCACTAATAAAATTTGCCTGGCCGAATCGCTGCGCTACCACGCAGGCGTGCGATCCCAAACAAGCACCAATCATTGCGTTCGTTAACATTATTAATAATTGCATATTTTTCCCTCCATCTTTAATTACGCAAAAAATCATTTGACCAGCGCCCGCAAGGGTGATATATTAATCTTCGTGTGAAATAAAGAAAAAACTGCCGGGTAAAAAAGAAACTCCCGGATGTGTGAACACGAAATTCTAAGGAGGAATCTTAATGCCAACCATTAACCAATTGGTTAGAAAAGGCCGTCACTCAAAGACGTCCAAGTCAAAGTCACCAGCTTTGAACTACAGCTACAACAGTATGAAGAAGAAGTGGGTTTACAACCCAGCTTCACAAATGCGTGGGGTTGCAACCCGTGTCGGCACTATGACGCCAAAGAAGCCTAACTCAGCTTTGCGTAAGTATGCCCGTGTTCGTCTGTCAAACTTGATCGAAGTTACTGCTTACATTCCTGGTGTTGGTCACAACTTGCAGGAACACTCAGTTGTTTTGATCCGTGGCGGTCGTGTAAAGGACTTGCCTGGTGTTCGTTACCACATCGTTCGTGGTGCCTTAGATACTGCTGGCGTTGACGGCAGAAAACAAGGTCGTTCTAAGTACGGTGCTAAGAAAGACGCATAGGAGGATTAAAGAATGCCAAGAAAAGGACATGTAGCTAAAAGAGACGTTTTAGCCGACCCAGTTTACAATTCAAAACTGGTTACCAAGTTAATTAACCACCTGATGAAGGATGGTAAAAAAGCTAAGGCTTCTTCAATTTTGTATGATGCTTTTGACATCGTTAAGAGCAAGACCGGTAAAGAACCAGTTGATGTGTTCGAAGAAGCAATGAACAATGTTATGCCTGTCTTGGAAGTTAAGGCTCGCCGGATTGGTGGTTCTAACTACCAAATCCCAGTTGAAGTTCGTCCAGAAAGAAGAACTACCTTGGCTTTGAGATGGATCGTTTCATACGCACGTCTGCGCAATGAACACACCATGGTTGAGCGTTTAGCTAATGAAATTATGGACGCTGCCAACAATACTGGTTCAGCTGTTAAGAAGCGTGAAGATGTTCACCGTATGGCAGAAGCCAACCGTGCATTTGCTCACTACCGGTTCTAGTTTTTCATTAGTTATCAAAGGAGATAAAATTTATGCCTAACTCACGTGAATTCCCACTGGAAAAAACACGTAACATTGGTATCATGGCTCACATCGACGCTGGTAAAACAACCGTAACTGAGCGTATTTTGTACTACACCGGTAAGATTCACAAGATCGGTGAAACTCACGAAGGTGACAGCCAGATGGACTGGATGTCAGAAGAAAAGGAACGTGGGATCACTATTACTTCTGCTGCCACTACTGCGCAATGGAAGGATCACCGGATTAACATCATCGACACCCCAGGACACGTTGACTTCACGATCGAAGTTGAACGTTCTCTGCGGGTTTTGGATGGTGCCGTAACTGTTTTGGACGCCCAGGCTGGTGTAGAACCACAGACTGAAAACGTTTGGCGTCAAGCTGAAACTTACGGCGTTCCAAGAATTGTGTTCGTTAACAAGATGGACAAGATTGGTGCTGACTTTGACAAGTCAGTTGAATCACTGCATGAACGTCTGAAGGCCAATGCTCACGCTGTTCAAATGCCAATTGGCTCAGCTGAAACTTTCGAAGGTGTTATCGACCTGATCGATATGGTTGCTGACATTTACGATGAGGACAAGCTGGGTGCTAAGTGGGACACTGTACCAGTTCCAGATGAATATAAGGCTGATGCTGAAGAGCGTCGGCAAGCATTAATCGAAGCTGTTGCTGACGTTGATGACGGCATTATGGAGAAGTACTTAGGCGGCGACGAAATTTCATCTGATGAATTAAGAGCTGCCATCAGAAAGGCTACTTTGAACTTGAAGTTCTTCCCAGTCTTTGCTGGTTCAGCCTTCAAGAACAAGGGTGTTCAGATGATGCTGGATGGTGTCATCGACTACTTGCCATCACCATTAGATGTTAAGCCATATGTTGCTCACGACCCTAAGGATGGTCATGAAGTTGAACTGCTGGCTGACGACAACAAGCCATTTGCTGCTTTAGCATTTAAGATTGCTACTGACCCATTCGTTGGTCGTTTAACCTTTATTCGTGTTTACACTGGTTCCCTGCAATCTGGCTCATACGTTCTGAACGTTTCAAAGAACAAACGTGAAAGAATTGGTCGTCTGCTGCAAATGCACGCCAACGAAAGAAAAGAAATTCCAGAAGTCTTCTCCGGTGACATCGCTGGTGCCATTGGTTTGAAGAACACTGGTACTGGTGACTCCTTAACTGACCCAGATCACCCACTGATTTTGGAAAGTTTGGAAGTTCCAGATCCAGTTATCCAAGTTTCAATTGAACCTAAGTCAAAAGCTGACCGTGATAAGATGGACGTTGCCATCCAGAAGCTGACTGAAGAAGACCCAACTTTCAGAGCTGAAACCAACCCTGAAACTGGTCAAACTTTGATCGCCGGCATGGGTGAATTGCACCTGGACATCATGGTTGAAAGAATGAAGCGTGAATTCAAGGTTGAAGCTAAGATCGGTGAACCACAAGTTGCTTACCGTGAAACCTTCACCAAGCCTGCTAAGGCTCAAGGTAAATTCGTTCGTCAATCAGGTGGTAAAGGTCAATATGGTGACGTTTGGATCGAATTTACTCCACAAGAAGAAGGCAAGGGCTACGAATTTGAAGATGCTATTGTCGGTGGTGTAGTTCCTCGTGAATTCATTCCATCAGTTGACCAAGGTTTGCAAGAAGCCATGAAGAATGGTGTCTTGGCTGGTTACCCATTGATCGACGTTAAGGCTAAGCTGTACGATGGTTCATACCACGAAGTCGACTCTAGTGAAGCAGCCTTCAAGGTTGCCGCTTCTCTGGCTTTGCGTAACGCTGCTCCTAAGGCTGGTGCCGTAGTGCTGGAACCAATTATGAAGGTTCAAGTTATTACCCCAGAAGAATACTTAGGCGACGTTATGGGTTCAATTACTGCTCGTCGGGGCAGCATGGAAGGTATGGAAGACCGTGCTGGTGCTAAGGTCATCAACGCAATGGTTCCATTGTCAGAAATGTTTGGTTACGCAACCACCTTGCGTTCATCAACTCAGGGCCGTGGTACTTTCACAATGGTCTTTGACCACTACTCACCAACACCTAAGTCAATCCAAGCAGAAATTATCAAGCAACGCGGCGGCGACGCTAACGAAAATTAATTGATAATTAATTGCTAAAAAAAGCTAAAGAGACAGGAGAAAAATTCTCCTGTCTCTTTTTTTAGTAATTGCACTTAAACCCTTGCGTTTGTAGGTGAAAGCAAGTACAATAACTTTTGTGTGATTTTGACAGGTAAAGTCTGCTCTCACACAATTCATTGTAGCTAAGAAGCAAGAGGTTGCGGCACGCCAGGCTGCATTGCCACAGAAGCGCGCCGGTAATTTTTGCGGAGCTAGTCATCTTTTAAAGAAGACGAAGGAGGTCATTAGATGGCAAGTCAAAAGATTCGTATCAGATTAAAGGCATACGAACATGGTATTCTCGATGAATCTGCTACTAAGATCGTCGCAACAGCACAAAGAACTGGTGCCGAAGTTTCAGGCCCAATTCCTTTGCCAACTGAAAGAACTTTGTTTACGGTGTTACGTTCACCACACAAGAACAAGGACTCACGTGAACAATTTGAAATGCGCACTCACAAGCGTTTAATCGACATTTTAAAGCCAACTCCAAAGACAGTTGACTCTTTAATGAAGTTAGACCTGCCTAGTGGCGTGGACATCGAAATCAAACTGTAAATTAAATAGAAAGAGGTGTAATCATGACCAAAGGAATCTTAGGAAGAAAAGTTGGTATGACTCAAATCTTCACTAAAGATGGCAACCTGGTGCCAGTTACGGTCGTTGAAGCAGATCCTAACATTGTTATGCAAGTTAAGACTGTTGAAAACGACGGTTACGAAGCTGTGCAATTAGGTTACCAAGACAAGCGTGATGTTTTGAGCAACAAACCAGAAAAAGGTCATGCTGCAAAAGCAAAGACTTCGCCTAAGCGCTTCATTCGGGAAATCTGCGGTGTTGAGCTTAAGGACTATGAAGTCGGCTCAGAAGTTACTGTGGATACATTTAAGGAAGGTGACGTTGTTGACGTCACTGGTACTACAAGAGGTCATGGCTACCAAGGTAACATCAAGCGTTGGGGCCAATCAAGAGGTCCTGAAACCCACGGATCAAGATACCACCGTATCCCAGGTTCAATGGGTTCAATCATCAACCGTGTGCCAAAGGGCAAGCGTTTGCCAGGTCACATGGGCGTGAAGACTGTTACCATTGAAAACTTAGTAATCGAAAAAGTTATTGCTGACAAGAACGTTTTAATGATTAAGGGCAACGTTCCAGGTGCCAAGAATTCATTACTGGTTGTTAAGTCAGCTGTTAAGGCTCAAGCTTAGAAAGGAGGACGCAAATGGCTAATATGAAGTTAATTGATCAAAACGGCAAAGACGCAGGTCAAGTTGCTTTAAATGACGATGTCTTCGCAGTTAAGCCAAATGATGCCGTTGTTTTTGAAGCAATCATCAGACAACGTGCTGGCAAGCGTCAAGGCACTCACGCAGTTAAGAATAGATCAGCTGTTCGCGGCGGCGGTAAGAAGCCTTGGAGACAAAAGGGTACTGGTCGTGCTCGTCAAGGCTCTATCCGTGCTCCACAATGGCGCGGTGGTGGTACCGTCTTCGGTCCAACTCCACGTTCATACGCTTTAGACATGAACCGTAAAGCTCGTCGCTTAGCGATGAAGTCAGTTCTGTCACAAAAGGTTGCAGACAAGGAATTAACTTTAGTTGATAAGTTAACCTTGGATGCACCTAAGACAAAAGAGTTTGCTGCAGTATTAAACAATTTGAAGATTGACGGCAAAGTTTTAGTTGTGTCTGACGACAAGAACGTCCAACTTTCAGCTAGAAACTTAGCTAATGTCAAAGTTGTTCCAGTTAACGGCTTAAATATTGTTGATGCAGTAAATTATGACCAACTTGTCTTAACTCAAGACGCTGTCAAGAGAATTGAGGAGGTTCTGGCATAATGGATGCACATGATATTATCTTACGCCCGGTTGTGACTGAAAAGTCAATGGACTTAGTAGATGATAAGAAGTACACCTTTGATGTACTGCTGACTGCCACTAAGACCCAAGTTCGCAACGCTGTGGAAGAAGTTTTCGACGTTAAGGTTAAGAGCGTCAACATTATGAATGTTCGCGGCCACGACAAGCGCGTTGGTCGGTTCATGGGCAAGACTGCTCGTCGTAGAAAGGCAATCGTTACTTTGACTGCTGATTCAAACGACATTAAGATCTTTAACGACAACAATGATCAATCAGATAGCGACAAGGAAAGCAAATAGTATAGGGGGTTAGTCAATTGGCGATTATTAAATATAAGCCAACCAGCAATGGTCGACGCAACATGACTACTTCTGACTTCGCAGAAATCACTAAGAAGAAGCCAGAACGCTCACTGCTTGAATCACAAAGCCATACTGGTGGTCGTAACTCATACGGTCACATCACGGTTAGACACCGTGGTGGCGGTCACAAGCAAAAGTACCGTATCATCGACTTTAAGCGTAACAAAGATGAAGTTAGCGCAGTAGTTAAGGGTATTGAATATGATCCAAACCGGACTGCTAACATTGCTTTACTTGCTTACACTGATGGTACTAAAGCTTACATTATCGCTCCAAAGAGCTTAAAAGTTGGCGACGTTGTTCAATCAGGTCCGAATGCTGACATTCGTCCAGGTAACGCATTGCCATTAGCTGATATTCCAAACGGTACCTTGATTTACAACATTGAAATGAAGCCAGGCAAGGGTGGACAATTAATTCGTTCAGCTGGTACCCTGGGTCAAGTTTTAGGCGTTGATGGCAAGTACACTTTAATCAAGCTGCCTAGCGGCGAAGTTCGCAAGATTTTGTCAGCTTGCCGTGCAACTGTTGGTACTGTTGGCAATGAACAACACTCATTGATTCGTTTAGGTAAAGCAGGCCGTAAGCGTTGGTTAGGCAAGCGTCCTCAATCACGTGGTTCTGTAATGAACCCTAACGATCACCCACATGGTGGTGGTGAAGGTAAGGCTCCAGTTGGTCGTCCACAACCAATGACTCCATGGGGCAAGAAGGCTCGCGGTATTAAGACTAGAAACAATAGAAAAGCCAGCGAGAAGTTAATCATTCGTCACCGTAAAGGCACTAAGTAATAGAAGGAGGGTTTAATTAATGAGTCGTAGTATTAAAAAAGGACCATTTGCTGATGCTTCCTTATTAAAGAAGGTCGACGCTCAACAAAAGGCTGAAAAGAAACAAGTTATCAAGACTTGGTCACGTCGTTCAACCATTTTCCCTTCTTTTGTTGGTCTGACTATTGCTGTTTACGATGGTAGAAAGCATGTTCCGGTTTACATCACCGAAGATATGGTTGGCCACAAGCTTGGTGAATTTGTTCCAACTAGAACCTTCCGTGGTCACAGATCATCCGCTGACAAGGCTACTGCAGCTCCGGCTGGAAAGTAATGAAAGGAGAGACATTATAAATGGCAGAACAAATTACCTCAGCCAAAGCTGAAGCAAGAACGGTTCGTATCGCTCCTAGAAAAGCACGCTTGGTTGTTGATTTAATTCGTGGCAAGAGTGTTGCTGAAGCTTTAGCCATCTTGCAATTTACGCCTAAAGCTGGCTCTCCAATCGTGGAAAAAGTTCTTCGCTCAGCTATTGCCAACGCAGAACACAATTACGATTTGGAAAGCGCCAACTTATACGTTTCTGAAGCATATGTCAATGAAGGCGCAACTCTGAAGAGATTCCGTCCACGGGCAAAGGGTATGGCTTCTCCAATTAACAAGAGAACCAGTCACGTTGTCGTTGTTGTTTCAGAGAGAAACGAATAAGGGAGGTAAATTTAATGGGTCAAAAAATTAACCCAATTGGTTTCCGGCTTGGCGTTAACCGCGACTGGGAAGCAAAATGGTATGCTGACAAAGGTTACGCAGACACCTTAAACGAAGACTTAAGAATCAGAAAATTTATTTCTAAGAAATTAGCTGGCTCATCAGTTTCAACTGTTGAAATTGAACGTGCTGCTAACAGAATCAACATTTCTATCCACACTGCTAAGCCAGGTATGGTTATTGGTAAAGGTGGTTCAGAAGTTGAAAACCTGCGTAAGCAATTAGCTGCTTTAACTAACAAGCAAGTTCACATCAACATTGTTGAAATTAAGAAGCCAGACCTGGACGCTAAACTGGTTGGCGATAACATCGCTCGTCAATTGGAAGCCAGAATCGCTTTCAGACGTGCAACTCGTCAAGCTACTCAACGCAGCATCCGTCAAGGTGCTAAGGGTATCAAGGTTCAAACTTCAGGTCGTTTGAACGGTGCCGACATGGCCCGGACCGAATGGCATACTGAAGGCAGTGTTCCACTTCATACTTTAAGAGCTGACATTGACTACGCTTGGGTTGAAGCTAACACTACTTACGGCCAAATCGGTGTTAAAGTTTGGATTAACCGTGGCGAAATTTTGCCAGCTAAGAAACGTAATCCACAAGATAAAGGTTCGAAGGGAGGCAACAAGTAATGCCATTAGTACCAAAGCGTGTTAAGCACCGTCGTGAATTCCGCGGCAAAATGCGTGGTGCTGCTAAAGGCGGCAAGTACCTTGCCTTTGGTGAGTACGGTTTGAGAGCCTTAGAATCACACTGGATCAGCAACAAGCAAATTGAAGCTGCCCGTGTTGCCATGACTCGTTACATGAAGCGTGGCGGTAAGGTTTGGATCAGAATCTTCCCACAAAAGTCTTACACTGCTAAAGGTGTTGGTGTCCGGATGGGTTCCGGTAAAGGTGCACCAGCAGGCTGGGTTGCAGTTGTTAAGAGAGAAAAGATTATGTTCGAAATTGGTGGCGTTGACGAAGCAACTGCTCGCGAAGCATTGCGTTTAGCTTCCACTAAGTTGCCAATTAAATGCAAGTTTGTTAAAAGATCTTCGGAAGTAGGTGGCGAATCTAATGAAGGCTAAAGATATCAGAGCATTAACTACTGATCAAATGCTGGCCAAGGAAGCACAATACAAGGAAGAATTATTCAACCTGCGTTTCCAGCAAGCAACAGGTCAATTAGAGAACACCGCTCGCTTGTCACAAGTTCGCAAGAACATTGCCAGAATTAAGACAATTCTGACTGAAAATGCACAAAAGCAGAATTAGTTTAGTGGAAGGGAGTTATAACTTTGAGCGAAACTAACGAAAGAAATCGTCGTCACGTTTATCAAGGCCGTGTGGTTTCTGACAAGATGGACAAGACCATTACTGTTGTCGTTGACACCTACAAGAACCACCCAGTTTACAAGAAGCGGTTCAAGTACTCAAAGAAGTACTACGCTCACGATGAAAATAACGACGCTAAGGTTGGCGATATTGTTCGTATCATGGAAACCCGTCCATTATCACATTCAAAGCGCTTTCGTTTAATTAAGATCGTTAAGAGATCTGATTAATTTGCGAAATTGTAGCGAGAGGAGGATAAACTAGTGATTCAACATGAAACACGGTTAAAAGTTGCTGATAACTCTGGTGCAAGAGAACTCCTAGTAATCAAGATCTTAGGCGGTTCTAAGCGCAAGACTGGCAACATTGGTGATATTGTGGTTGCTGCGGTTAAACAAGCAACACCAGGTGGCGTTGTCAAAAAAGGCGACGTTGTCAAAGCTGTTATCGTAAGAACTAAGTCAGGTGCACGTCGGACTGACGGCTCATACATCAAATTTGATGAAAATGCTGCTGTTGTAATCAACGCCGACAAGAGTCCACGTGGAACTAGAATCTTTGGGCCGGTAGCTCGTGAATTGCGTGCTCACGACTTTATGAAGATCGTTTCTCTGGCTCCTGAAGTATTGTAATTATAGGGAGGTGCACTGATGTTTCTGAAGACAGGCGACAAAGTTAAAGTTATCGCTGGTAAAGACAAGGGCAAGGAAGGCAACATTCTGAAGATTGACAAGAAGGCCAACCGTGTCACTGTCAAAGGTATCAACATGATCAAAAAGCATGAAAAGCCTTCCCAAAGCAATGCTAATGGTGGTGTTGTTGAAACTGAAGGTTCAATCAACGCTTCTAACGTAATGCTGATCGATCCAAACAGTCAAAAGCCAACTAGAGTTGGTTACCAAGTTGTTGATGGCAAGAAAGTGCGTATCGCTAAAGTTAGCGGTAAGGCAATTGATAAAGACTAGGAGGGAGGATTCACATGGCAAATAGTTTAGCTGTTAAATTTAATGAAGAAATTGCACCAGCTTTGCAAAAGAAGTTCGGCTACAAGTCCTCAATGCAAGTTCCAAAGATTGAAAAAATCGTTTTGAACATGGGTGTTGGTGACGCAGTTTCCAACTCAAAGAACTTGGACGAAGCAGTTGAAGAATTAACTTTGATTTCTGGTCAAAAGCCACTTGTTACCAAAGCTAAGAAGTCAATCGCCAACTTCCGTTTAAGAGAAGGTATGGCCATCGGTGCCAAGGTTACCCTGCGTGGTGACAGAATGTACGACTTCTTGTACAAGCTGATCAACGTTTCATTGCCACGGGTACGTGACTTCCGCGGTGTTAGCCCACGTTCATTTGATGGTCGTGGTAACTACACTTTAGGTATCAAGGAACAATTGATCTTCCCAGAAATCGATTTTGACAAGGTTCACCGGACTCGCGGCTTGGATGTCGTTATTGTTACGACTGCCAACACTGACGAAGAAGCACATGAATTATTGGCAGAATTAGGTATGCCGTTTACTAAGTAATTTGGAGGACATTAATGGCTAAGACATCACAAAAAGTTAGAAATAGTCGTCCAGCTAAGTTTTCTACTCGTGCTTACACGCGTTGCCAAAGATGTGGCAGACCACATTCAGTTTACCGGAAGTTTGGTTTATGCCGTCTTTGCTTGAAGGAACTGGCTCACAAAGGTCAAATCCCTGGCTTGAGAAAAGCTAGTTGGTAAATCGCACAGAAGGAGGCATTTAAATGGGCATGACAGATCCTATTGCAGACTACTTGACTAGAATTAGAAATGCCAACATGGCAAAGCATGATTCAGTTGAAGTACCTGCATCAAACATGAAGAAGTCAATTTCAGAAATCCTGAAGCGTGAAGGCTTTATTCGTGACTACGAAGTAGCTGACGACAACAAGCAAGGCATGATCAAGATCTTCTTGAAGTACGGTCCAAATGGCGAACGTGTCATCTCCGGCTTAAGAAGAATCTCCAAGCCAGGTTTGCGCAACTACGTTAAAGCTGAAGAATTGCCAAAGGTTCTGAACGGATTAGGCATTGCTATCGTTTCTACTTCTGCTGGCGTCATTACTGACAAGGAAGCTAGAGAAAAGAACGTTGGCGGCGAGGTTCTCGCTTACGTTTGGTAATATTGGCAGAAAGGAGAACAAGCTTCAATGAGCCGTATTGGTTTAAAAGTAATCCAGGTTCCTGACAAGGTCACTGTTACCAAAAAGGGTGACAACATCACTGTTAAAGGACCTAAGGGTGAATTAACAAGATACTTTGATCCAAAGATCAAGTTCGAACAATCTGATAACGAAATTCATTTCTCACGTTCAAGTGAAAATGATAAAGCTTTGCATGGTACTGAAAGAGCTAACCTCGCTTCAATGATTGAAGGCGTTACTAATGGCTACACCAAGAAATTGACGCTGATCGGTGTTGGTTACCGTGCACAAGTTCAAGGCAACAAATTAGTCTTAAACGTTGGCTACTCTCATCCAGTTGAAATGACTGCACCTGAGGGCGTAACTGTTAAAGCTAACTCAGCAACTGAAGTTGAAGTTGCTGGTATTTCTAAGCAAACAGTTGGTCAATTTGCTGCTGAAATCCGGGACGTACGTCCACCAGAGCCTTACAAGGGCAAGGGTATCCGTTACGAAAACGAATACGTTCGCCGCAAGGAAGGTAAGACTGGTAAGTAATAGTTAGTTTTTGAGGTGCAATTGTGATTTCAAAACCAGATAAAAACAAGTTACGCTTAAAGCGTCATAAACGTATTCGCGGTAAAATTTCTGGTACTGCTGAACGCCCACGCTTAAGTGTTTTCCGTTCAAACAAGAACATCTACGCTCAATTAATTGATGACGTAGAGGGTGTAACGCTTGCAAGTGCTTCATCTCTTGCTGTTGATGGCAAGACCAAGACAGAGCAAGCTGCTGCTGTTGGCAAGGCCATCGCAGAAGCCGGCAAAAAGAATAATATCAAGAGCGTCGTTTTCGATCGGGGCGGCTACATCTACCATGGCCGGATTCAAGCCTTGGCAGAAGCTGCTCGTGAAAACGGATTGGAATTCTAGGAAAGGAGATTTAACTAATGGCAAACAACCGCAACGATTCTCGTAATAATCGCAGAGATCGTAAGAAAGACGATATCGAAGACCAATTAGTCGCTGTCAACCGGATCACCAAGGTTGTTAAAGGTGGTCGTCGGATGAGATTTGCTGCTTTAGTAGTAGTTGGCGACAGAAAAGGTCACGTTGGCTTTGGTACTGGTAAAGCTCAAGAAGTTCCTGAAGCAATCCGTAAAGCTGTTGAAGCCGGCAAGAAGGCTATGATCAAGGTCCCAATTGTTGGTACTACTATTCCTCACGAAGTATTGGGTCACTACGGCTCAGGCCACATTATGCTGAAGCCAGCTGAAGCTGGTTCTGGTGTTGCCGCTGGTGGTGCTGTCCGGATCGTTATGGACCTGGCAGGTATTACTGACGTTACTTCCAAGGCTTTGGGTTCTAACACTCCAATCAACGTTGTTCGCGCAACTATGGACGGTTTGAAGCAGCTGCAAACTAAAGAAGAAGTTATGAAGCTGCGTCACCCACAGAGCTCAAATGATTAAGGAGATTGTCAATGACTGAATTAAAAATTACTTTAATTAGAAGCGTTGCTCACCGTCTCCCAAAGCAAAGAAAAATTGTTAAAGCTCTTGGCTTAGGAAAGATGCATAGCAGCGTTGTTCTTCCAGATAACGCCCAAACTCGTGGCGCATTGTTGAAGATTGCCCACTTAATTTCCGTTGAAGAAGTAAACAAGTAGGAATTAGGGAGGTCGCAGATTAATGAAGCTTAATGAATTAAAAGCAGCTGAAGGCTCACGTCGTGGCAGAAAGCGCGTTGGCCGGGGCACTTCTAGTGGTTTTGGTAAGACCTCTGGTCGTGGTCAAAAAGGTCAATTAGCTCGCCAAGGCGGCAAGACCCGGATGGGTTTTGAAGGTGGTCAAATGCCACTGTACAGAAGAATGCCTAAGCGTGGTTTCAACAACATCAACCGTAAGGAATACGCAATTGTTAACTTGCGTGACCTGAATGATAAGTTTGCAGATGGCGACTCAGTTGATTTGCAAGCTTTGAAGGCAGCTGGCTTAGTTAAGAAAGAACTTGCTGGTGTTAAGCTGTTAGGCAATGGCGAATTAAAGGCTAAGCTGACAGTTAAGGTCAACAAGGTTTCTGCTGCTGCTAAGAAAGCAGTTGAAGCTGCCGGTGGATCTGTTGAGGTGATTTAATGTTCTCGACCCTGAAGAACGCCTTCAAGGATAAAGAAATCCGTAAGAAGATTTTCTTTACCCTTTTTATCTTATTGCTTTACCGTATCGGTGCTAATATTACGGTTCCTGGCATTAATGCGAAAGCAATCAGCCAAGTTGCACAAACCGGCTTGGTTTCTATGCTAGACACAGTTAGTGGTGGTGGCCTGGATAACTACTCAATCTTTTCATTGGGTGTGTCGCCATACATCACCGCTCAAATCGTCATTCAGCTGCTGCAGATGGACATCGTTCCTCGCTTAGTTGAATGGGGCAAGCAAGGTGAAGTTGGGCGAAGAAAAACCAACCAAGTTACCCGGTACTTAACATTAGCAATTGCCTTTGTTCAAAGTATTGGTATTACTTTAGGTTTTAACGTGCTGACTCAAATGGGGCTGGTTAAAAACCAAACCCCAACTACTTATATCCAAATCGGAATTATCATGACCGGTGGTACTATGTTGCTTAACTGGTTAGGTGATGAAATTACCGACAAGGGTTTAGGTAATGGGATTTCGGTGATCATTTTTGCCGGTATCATTGCTCGCTTGCCAAATGGTATTTACTCCTTGTATAAGGAAGAAATTGTTAATACCTCTGCTAGCGATCGCTGGAAAGGCATTTTGTTCTTCGCCGGGATCATTATTCTCATTTTATTAGTAACCCAATTAGTTACTTGGGTTCAACAAGCTGAACGGCGCGTGCCAATTCAATATACTCGGCGCGCCAACGTCAGCGGATCAGAAAGTTTTTTGCCGTTAAAGGTTAACGTTTCTGGCGTGATTCCAGTTATCTTTGCCAGTTCATTCATTATTACCCCGGCAACCATTCTGATGGTTTTCCAAAAGAACCATGCTAATGATCAATGGTTCAAAGTCTGCTCAAACATTTTCAGTATGCAGACTACAGCAGGTTCCTTAATTTACACCCTGCTGATTATCTTATTCACTTTCTTCTATGCTTTTGTGCAAGTTAACCCTGAAAAATTAGCAGAAAACTTGCAAAAGCAAGGAGCATACATTCCAAGTGTATGGCCAGGTGAAGATACGCAAAAGTACGTTTCAAAATTGTTGATTAGATTATCAACAGTTGGTTCAGTTTTCTTAGGGTTAGTTGCTTTGCTGCCGCAATTAGCAACTAATATTTGGGGCTTGCCAAGCTCAATCGGCTTAGGCGGAACCAGTTTGCTGATCGTCATCGGCGTTGTACTTGAACTGTGGCGCCAGATCGATGGTTTGCTGATGAAGCGTGAATATGTTGGATTTATTAGAGATAAGAGGCCATCATTCAATGATTAATTTAATTTTGTTAGGTTTGCCTGGTGCTGGTAAAGGTACCCAATCAGAAAGACTTGTTGATAAATACCATTTAGCTCACATTTCAACTGGTGACATGTTCCGTGAAGCTATGGCTAAGAAAACCCCGGTTGGTTTGGAAGCCAAAAGCTACATTGATAAAGGTAACTTAGTTCCAGATGAAGTTACAGCTAAGCTGGTTGAAGAACGGCTGCAAAAGCCTGACACTGAACAAGGCTACATCTTGGATGGTTTTCCTAGAACAACTGTCCAAGCTGAAATGCTGGAAAAGATCACTAAGAAGTTAGGCAAGGAATTAACCAACGTTATTTCCATCGATGTTCAAGAAGATGAACTGGTTAAGCGTTTATCAGCTCGTTACATGTGCCGGACTTGCGGTGCAACTTACAACAAGCTGTTTAAACCAACTAAAGTAGAAGGTACTTGTGATCGCTGCGGCGGGCACGACTTCTACCAACGTGAAGATGACAAACCTGAAGTTGTTAGAAATCGGTTGCAAGTCAATGAAAAAATGAACGCACCGCTGAAAGACTTCTATCAAAAGAAAGGTTTGTTAACCAGCATTGATGGTGAACAAACTCCTGATGAAGTTTGGGCAGACGTTGACAAAGTTTTCAGCAAATAGTTTGAAGCTTTGTTTCTTAAATATTCCGTGCTATAATCTTTTGGTATGCGTAGAAATGTAACGGAGGCTCAGTTTTGGCTAAAGAAGATGTCATTGAAGTACAAGGCAAAGTAACCGATGCTCTGCCGAATGCTATGTTTAAAGTTGAACTGGAAAACGGCGCCACTATCTTAGCGCATGTTTCTGGTAAAATTAGAATGCATTACATTAGAATTTTGCCTGGTGATCGGGTTACGGTCGAACTGTCGCCTTATGATTTAACCAAGGGCAGAATTACTTATCGTTTTATCAAGTAACGGAGGCAAAGATGAAAGTTAGACCATCTGTTAAGCCAATGTGTGAACATTGTAAGATTATTAAAAGAAATGGCCGTGTGATGGTTATTTGCTCTGCAAACCCAAAGCACAAACAACGCCAAGGTTAATTTTTTAAGAATATAGGAGGTGCAAAATGGCACGTATTGCTGGTGTTGACTTACCTAGAGATAAAAGAGTCGTAATCGCTTTAACCTACATCTACGGGATTGGCGTTAAAACCGCTGAAAAGATTTGTGCAGATGCTGGCGTTTCTGAAGATGTTCGGGCCAAGGACCTGACTCCAGAAGACCAAGAAAAGTTACGTGTACAAGTTGACAAGTACCCAGTTGAAGGTGACTTACGCAGAAACGTAAACATGAACATTAAGCGTTTGATCGATAATGGTTCATACCGTGGTATGCGTCACCGTCGTGGTCTGCCTGTTCGTGGTCAAAACACTAAGAACAATGCTCGGACCCGTAAAGGTACCAAGAAGAATAAATAGTCTTATTCTAAAGGAGGTTAAACAATGCCAAGTAAAACAACGCGTAAGCGTCGTGTAAAGAAGCATGTTGAAAACGGTGTTGCTCACATTCACTCAACTTTCAACAACACTTTGGTCATGATCACTGATGTACAAGGCAACGCTGTTGCATGGTCATCTGCTGGTGCTTTAGGTTTCAAGGGTAGTCGTAAATCAACTCCATTTGCTGCACAAATGGCTGCTGAAGCTGCTGCTAAGACTGCTATCGACCAAGGTATGAAGCACGTTGAAGTTTCAGTTAAGGGCCCAGGTGCTGGTCGTGAAGCTGCGATTCGGTCACTGCAAGCTACTGGCTTAGAAATTACCGCTATTAAAGACTTGACTCCTGTACCACACAATGGTTCAAGACCACCAAAACGCCGTCGTGTTTAATATTCTTTTGCGTGCAGACATTACGTTTGAAAGGGGCCCATTAAGTAATGATTGAATTTGAAAAACCAAATATTACCGTGGTCGATCAAGAAGATTCATACGGTAAGTTTGTTGTCGAACCACTGGAACGCGGCTTTGGGACTACTTTAGGTAACTCACTCCGTCGGGTCTTACTCACCTCTATTCCAGGCACGGCACTTTCTTACATTCAGATTGATGGCGTTCTGCACGAATTTTCTACAGTTCCAGGCGTCAAGGAAGATGTTACTAAGATCATCCTTAACTTGAAGAAACTAGAATTGAAGTCACTCTCCAAGGACGTCAAGATGGTAGAAATCGATGTTGAAGGACCGGCTACTGTCACAGCTGCTGATTTAAAGGTTGATTCAGAAGTTAAGGTTTTAAACCCTGACCAATACATCTGTACGATTGCTAAGGGTGGTCACTTGCACATGACTTTAGCTGTTAAGCAAGGTCGTGGTTATGTGCCAGCTGCTGAGAACAAGTCTGATGATATGCCAATTGGCGTCATTCCTGTTGATTCTTTGTTCTCACCAATCAAGAAAGTTAACTACCAAGTTGAATCAACTCGGGTTGGTAAACGCGATGATTTCGATAAATTGACTGTTGAAATCTGGACTGATGGCTCCATCTTGCCAAAAGATGCTTTAAGTTTTGCCGCAAAGATTCTGATTGAACACTTTAAGGTCTTTATGTCGACTGATGTTGACACGAAGTTCAACGACGTCATGGTTGAAAAGGAAGACAACAAGAAGGATAAAGTTCGGAAGATGACGATTGAAGAACTTGACCTTTCTGTTCGTTCTTACAACTGCTTGAAGCGGGCAGGCATTAACACTCTGCAAGAATTGACTGACAAGTCTGAAGCAGACATGATGCGGGTTCGCAACTTAGGTCGCAAATCACTGGAAGAAGTTAAAAACAAACTGGCCGATTTAGGTCTGTCACTTCGTCAAGAAGATTAGTTTGTTATTAAGGAGGGAAATTCATGTCATACCGTAAATTAGGCTGGGATAGTTCTCAAAGAAAAGCTATGCTGAGAGAAATGACCACCCAACTGATTATGAAGGAACGGATTGTTACTACCGAAGCTCGGGGCAAGGAAATTCGCAAGACTGCTGAAAAGATGATCACTTTAGGCAAGCGTGGCGATTTAGCTGCTAGAAGAAGAGCTGCTGCTTTTGTTACTAACGAAATTGCTGAAGTAACTGAAGAAAAAGACAGCGTTGTAGTTAAGTCAGCTTTGCAAAAGCTGTTCTCAGACATTGCTCCACGGTACAAGGACCGCAATGGTGGCTACACCAGAATGTACAAGTTGGCTAAGGGTCGTCGCGGCGACAACGCACCAATGGTTGTTCTGGAATTAGTTTAATCAGCTAGTTAAACAAGTCAAAACAATATAATAGCTATTATAAATCTTTCATGAAAGCGAGCATAAGCGCGATGATGGTGGCAAATGCCTAGTCTAGCTTAGACGTTAAATCGTCCCTCTTCATGGAGATTTTTTTTATCCAATTTTTTTCTAATTACGCTAGAATGAAGATATGCTGCAAGGAGGTTGCGAATGAGTTTTAATTTAGTCGAGGTTAATAATTTAACGTTCACTTACCGTGACGAAAAGCAACCGGCCTTGGAGAAAGTAAGTTTTGCCTTGCCTGCTGGTTCGTGGACAGCTGTGGTTGGTCCAAACGGGTCAGGTAAATCGACACTGACTCGCTTGTTAGACGGTCTGCTATGGCCGGATTCTAAACATAGCGAGATTAAAATTGCGGGTGAGCGGTTAACAAAGCAAAACGTTTGGTCTGTACGCCAGCAAATTGGAATTGTTTTTCAAAATCCAGATAACCAATTTGTAGGTGCGACAGTCGCAGATGACGTAGCCTTTGGCTTAGAAAACCAAAATTTCCCACCTGAAAAAATGCAAGAACGAATTGAACAAGCATTAGCTGCTGTTAAAATGCAAGACTACGCTGGCACTGAGCCATCACGCTTGTCAGGCGGGCAAAAACAGCGAGTGGCCCTGGCGGGGATTACTGCTTTACGTCCCAAACTTTTAATTTTAGATGAGGCGACCGCAATGCTCGACCCGCAAGGGCGCAGAGATGTGATTGCACTTATCCAGCAGCTGCGGCAGGACTATCAGTTGACAGTACTGTCAGTGACGCATGATGCAGACGAAGCTGCGCTGGCTGATCAAGTTCTGGTTTTGTCCCATGGTAAAGTCAAGGCAACGGGAACGCCGGCTGATTTATTTAGTCAGCCTGACCTGATCGCTAGCTTGGGCCTAAAGCCGCCATTTGTGATGGATTTAAAGCAGCGTTTGGCGGCGAAAGGAATTGAAGTGCCAGCTGAGATCACGGAAGAGCAAGATTTGGTGAATTATTTGTGTCAATTATCTTCAACAAAGTAAGTTATCTATATAATCAGAATACTTCTCTGGAGCAGCCTGGCCTGCAAGATGTTAGTTTTAAGCTTAAAACCGGTAGTTTTACAGCAGTGATTGGTCATACCGGCAGCGGCAAATCAACCTTGCTGCAGCATTTCAATGCCTTACTGAAGCCAACCAGCGGCTCAGTCGAAATTGCCGGTTTTAAAATTGATGCTGCGACTTCTAACAAAGGGCTGAAACCGTTGCGCCAACAAGTCGGGATTGTTTTCCAATTTCCTGAAAGTCAGCTTTTTGAGGAAACTGTTGAAAAAGATATCGCCTTTGGCCCGCAAAATTTTGGTTTGAGCGAAGAAGAGGCGCACAAGCGGGCACGTTTATGGCTGCGCCGGGTTGGCTTAAGTCAAGATTTGGCTACCCGGTCGCCATTTGATTTGTCTGGTGGGCAAATGCGGCGGGTGGCTATCGCAGGAATAATGGCAAGTGAGCCGGCGGTTTTGTGTTTAGATGAGCCAGCTGCTGGGCTTGACCCGCAAGGCCACCAGCAGATTATGCAATTGTTTAAAAAGTATCAGGCAGCTGGTCATACGGTTGTGCTGATTACACATGATATGGACGATGCAGCCCGCTATGCTGACGACGTGTTGGTCATGGATCATGGCCAGTTAGTTAAACATGCTAGTCCAGCTGAAGTATTTGCAGACCCAGACTGGCTGCACCGGCACCACTTAGAGCAACCGGCTACGGTTGCTTTCAGTCAGGCGCTAGCACGCGCTGGCATGCAGTTTGAACATTTGCCGCTGACCAGGTCAGAATTAGTTCAGGCAATTTGCCAACAAGTGAAGGGAGCAGGCCAATGAGCAAATTGATTATTGGCCGTTATATCCCCGGTGATGGTCCGGTTTACCGAATGGATCCGCGCGGGAAGCTGCTGGCTACTTTTATTTTTATTGCAATTGTCTTTTTAGCAAATAACTGGCAGACTTATGCAATTGCCTGTGGCTTTTGTTTATTGGCTGTTATTGCCACAAAATTGCCGTTAAAAACCTTTTTGCAGGGTATTAGACCGCTCGTCTGGTTAATCCTGTTTACGGCACTTTTACAGCTGGTTTTCACAACTGGCGGGCACGTGTATTGGCACTGGGGAATTTTTAGCATTACTAGTTTCGGGTTAGTTAATTCCATCTTTATTTTCCTGCGTTTCTTAATGGTGATCTTGATTTCAACGGTTTTAACTTTGACAACGATGCCATTAGAAATTGCGGCAGGGATGGAATCACTCTTAAAACCGCTCAAATATCTGCATGTGCCAGTTGAACAAATTGCGCTAGTGATGGCGATTGCGCTCCGATTTGTCCCAACTTTGATGGATCAAACTGTCAAAATTATGAATGCACAAAGAACACGGGGCGTTGACTTCAATGAAGGCGGATTAATTCAGCGGGCGAAGGCTTTTGTACCGATTATCGTGCCGCTGTTTATTGAGTCGCTTAATGTTGCCTTGGACTTGTCGATTGCAATGGAAGCACGCGGCTACCAGGATGATAAGCCGCGTTCGCGTTACCGCAGCTTGCATTGGTCGCATTATGACCTGTATAATTTAGGCTTCTTTGTCTTATTGACAGTTTTGTTAATCATCTTTCGGGAGCATTAAATGAGCACAAGATATAAAATGACTTTGGCTTATGATGGCCATTTGTTCCACGGCTTTCAAGTCCAACCGCACCAGCGGACAGTGCAGGGCTGCATTGAGCAAGCGCTGTTTAAAATGACTAAGGGTAAGCGGGTCATTGTCCATGGGTCAGGCCGAACAGATGCCGGCGTGCATGCCCTCAACCAAGTGATCCACTTTGATTATCCAGGCAAGCCATTACAGCCGCGGCAAATGCTGCTGGCGCTAAATTCGATGATGCCGCGGGATATTATTTTTAAGCACAGTGAAATTGTTGATCAAAACTTCCACGTGCAATATGACATCCAGGGCAAGTGGTATCGTTATGTGGTAAGCCTTGATCACTTTGTTAATCCCTTTAAACGTTTTTATACCGGTCATTATCCATACCCGGTCGACGTCGCTAAAATGCAAGCAGCTGCACCAGACTTGCTAGGCAAGCATGACTTTACCAGTTTCGCGGCAAGTGGCGGTCAGATTGTTAACAAAGTACGGACCATGTACTATGTGAAAATTACTCCCAAACCAGCTGAAAATGAATTGGTGTTTGATTTCATCGCAACGGGCTTTTTGTACAACATGGTCCGGATTTTAGTCGGGACACTGCTGGAAATTGGCAGCGGCAAGCGGCCAGTTCATGACTTGCCGCGGGTGATCGCGGCTAAAGACCGGCAAGAAGTGCGTTCAACAGCGCCGGCAAGCGGTTTATACTTATACCAAGTTTTCTATGATGAAGTGCCAGACAAGTACCGGCTAGACCTTAAAAAGGATTGACTTTATTGCCAAAACAGCGTAATTTATATAGTGTTGTTTGTCCACGATAGGCCCCGGAAACTTATTGTTTGTCAAACACAAAACGGAGGAATTAAAATTGCGTACAACCCCATTAGCAAAAACTAGTGATATTAAACGTAAGTGGTATTTAATTGATGCAACTGATATTGCGTTAGGTCGCTTATCAACTGTTGTTGCTTCTATTTTGAGAGGTAAGAACAAGCCTCAATACACTCCAAATGTTGATACTGGTGATAACGTTGTTATCATCAACGCTGGTAAGCTGAAGCTGACTGGCCGCAAGGCAACCGACAAGATTTACTACCACCACTCATCATGGCGTGGCGGCTTGAAGGCTGTTCCAGCAGGTCAAATGCTGGCTGAAAACCCAGTTCGTTTAGTGGAACTGTCAGTTAAGGGCATGTTGCCAAAGAACACTTTGGGTCGGCAAGAATTCAAGAAGCTGCACGTATATGCAGGTGCTGATCACCAACAAACTGCTCAACAACCAGAAAAATTAGACATCAACAAGTTAATCTAGGAGGTTAAATAAATGGCACAACAAGCTGCATACGCAGGTACTGGTCGACGTAAAGATTCAGTTGCTCGTGTACGTTTAGTACCAGGCAATGGCAAGATTACTGTTAATGACAAGGATATCAACGATTACATTCCTTTCCCAAACTTAGTTGCTGACTTGAAGCAGCCTTTAACTTTGACTGAAACTGAAGGTCAATACGACGTTAAGGTTAATGTTAACGGCGGTGGTTTCTCAGGCCAAGCCGGCGCTATCCGTCATGGTATCGCTCGTGCTTTGCTCGAAGTTGACCCAGATTTCCGTGGCACTTTGAAGAAGGCCGGTTTATTAAGCCGTGACCCAAGAATGAAGGAAAGAAAGAAGCCAGGTTTGAAGAAAGCCCGTAAAGCTTCACAATTCTCAAAGCGTTAATCTTCGGATTTTACGTTTATACAAAAAAGCATCCACAGTTGGATGCTTTTTTGTATAGTCGAAAACATTGCGGAACAATGTATAATTTAGGGTAAGTTATTTGCAAGTAACATAGTCATCCTCAAAAATAGCAGGTAAGAAAAATGCTTGAAGGAAAGTTTTACCTAATAAAACATGTTGGAACGAAATGGAAGTTTTACTGGGCACCCTATGAACCTGCTCCTGAAAGAGATTTTGAGGATTGGGGAGTAGCAGTGATTGATACCTCCTGGAAAATTAAAGATCAGCGACCAAAGCATCTAAGGGCTAAACCATTGGACTATCAATTGCAACCGTGGGTTCAAATTTTACGTGATCCAAATGTTTACTCAGAAAAACTAGGATATTGTGGTAAAGATTGGCGCGGGTATTCGTTGAATTCCAACATTTTTAGGGGATTAATTCATGCTGATAAACATCATCGGCGAATTCTTTCAGTAGGAGTCCAAATTGAAGTCTTCGATAACAAGACACCGAAAAAAGATTGCAGTTTTTTCTACAAGGAAAATTTGTGAGATATTAAAAAATAGGTGATCAGCATGGCACAAAAAAGAAATTTTTTTAACGAACATAAGGTATCAACACTTTTATTCTTGCTATTTGAATTCGTAGTTCTGTTTTTAAGAGTTCTTTGGCACCCAACTACTAATGTCGGTGAAATAATTTTAATGATTTTAACCATTGCTGCAATTGTCTATTTCATATATTGGATTTGGCTTGTTTCTAGTTATGTTCATAAAAATCAAAAAGCTTCATCCGGTAAAAGATAAAGTTTAGTCAGATAATCGACGAAGCGGTAAATTTATATTTATACCAAGGCATCCCTACTAGGATGCTTTTTTTATAAAATGAATTAATTCGAGTCCACAAATAAAATAAGTAATATTTCTTTGACTTTTTTTACAAAAAACTAATATAATACTTACTGAAAGTAAGTATCAAAAGTAAGAAAGGACATTGAACTTATGGAAAACTTGAAAAATGTGGACCAAAAGAAATTAGCCGCAGCAGTTAAAACCGGCAAAACTGTCGTTGAATTTTCCGCACCTTGGTGTCCCGAATGCCGCTTTCTGCTTCCGGCTTGGCCGCTTATTGAGAAAGACTTAAGTGAATACAAGTTCATCAGTGTCGATCATGATACATCAGAAGAATTGATGAAAGAAATGAACATTAAAGGGATGCCATCATTCATCGTTTATGAAGATGGCAAGGAAAAGGGACGCTTAATCAATGGAAAAAAGAAAACCAAAAACGAAGTTGAAGAGTTTGTACGCTCAACTGAAGCAAACGACTAAGAAGCAAAAGAAATATGCAGTTGCCTTCATTGGACTCCTGGCCGTATTATTCTTAACAGCTTGTGGCAATCAAAATAGCTCGGCCAGCAAAAAGACGCTTAGTTTGATGCAGTCAGGCGAGCTGCTTTCTTTGGATACTGCTAAACAAGCTAATTTAAATGAATTTAACACGCTAACAAACTCGATGGAGGGATTGTACCGAAGCAATAAAGATGATCAGTTAGTGCCAGCCATGGCCACATCAGTTGTTAAACCAACCAACAATGGCAAGACTTATGTCTACCACCTAAGAAAAAATGCTAAGTGGTCAAACGGTGATCCTGTGACTGCCAATGATTTTGTCATTTCATGGCGCAGATCTGTTAGCCCTGCTAGTCAGTCTGGGTATGGATATATCTTTAGAGGCATTAAGAATGCTGATGCAATTATTGCTGGGCAGAAAAAGCCAAATACTTTGGGCGTCACTGCTCTTAACAACCATACTTTAAAAGTCGAACTAGATTATCCAATGCCGTACTTCAACAAGATGATGTTACTGCCAATCTTTTTCCCGCAAAGCACAAAGGCTTTGAAAAAATTCGGTGAGAAGTATGGTTCAACTTCGAGCAAAATGTATTATAACGGCGCTTTTTATGTCAAAGGCTGGACCGGTTCCAATCTCTCCTGGAGTTTAGACAAAAATCCATACTACTATGATAAAAAGGCCATCAAGCTTGATAGAATTAAGATGCAAGTTGTTAAAGATGCTAATACCGCCCATCAGTTATATCAAGATGGCGAGCTTGATGATGCGCTAATTACTGGGACAACCGCTCAAGGCCTGCAGAACGATAAAAACTTATATCATTTTCATCGGGCTGGCGTTTATTATTTACGGTTGAATTTGCGCAAAAATCGTGCGTTTAACAATGAAAAGCTCAGAAAGGCTGTTGCCTTAGCGATTGACAAGGACAGTCTGGCTAAAAAGGTCTTATCAGATGGTTCAGTCAGAGCTGATACCTTTGTTGCTCCTGGTTTGGCGGTTGATCCGACTACTAAGAAAGACTTTGCTAAAGAAACTGAGCCTAGCGAGAAATACAATGTTAAGAAAGCCAAAAAGCTCTGGCAGGAAGGCTTAAAGGAGATCAACAAGAAGAAGTTAGATCTTGATTATTATACGGATGATCAAACGATCAATAAAAACATTGCGCAGTTCGTACAGTCGCAGCTAGAAGAAAAATTGCCTGGAGCTAATGTCACTGTGCATGCTGTTCCGACTAAGAACACGCAAAGTGCGCTAGCCAGTGGCAATTTCGATCTGAATTTTGGCTTTTGGTTTGCTGATTTTGCTGACCCAATCGGGGACCTAAACGTTTTAAAGAGTGATAATGTCTCAAATTACGGTAAGTATGATAGCAAAGCATTTGATGCTGACCTTAATGCAGCTCAAACTTCAGCAGCGGCGAGTGAACAAAGTTACTGGAGCAATATACGCAATGCGCAAAAGCAGTTAAATGAAGATATGCCGGTCATTCCTTTGTATACGATGACTGAGAGCCATTTATTGAACCCGCATGTTAAGGGGATTATGTGGCATCGAGTTGGGCAAGTGGATTATACACGCGCATATTTTAAATAAATATAGAGAGCACTTGGACTGTGACTACCAAGTGTTCTTTTTTATCCTGATTTAAGTGAGGACTGTATAATTAAGATGCAAAGCACAATTCATTTAAATGCATTGTGCTGTTATAAGGTTTAATTAATAGGAGCAATCATGGCTGAAACAGATCAGTTAGTTGAATGGGCTAAGCGATTGCAGAGTATCGCTCAAGCCGGTCTGACTTATGGCCAAAATAAATTCGATTTAGAACGCTACCAGGCAATTCGTGATATATCTGCTGAAATGATGGCTTGCAAAAGTGGTCTATCATTAGAAAAGGTCAAAGACCTATTTTGCAATGAAGTTGGTTACCAGACTCCCAAGATTGCCACGAGAGCAGCAATTTTTCAGGATGATAAGATTCTCCTTGTGCAAGAAGAAAATGGAAAATGGTCGCTGCCAGGTGGCTGGAGTGAGGTTAACTTGTCAGTTGCTGAAAATTGCCTTAAAGAGACTAAGGAAGAAGCAGGGCTAGACATCGAGATTGAAAAAGTTATTGCCCTGCACGATTTAACTAAGCATTGTCGTCCAATCTATCCTTACGGGGTACTGGAAGTTTTCTTTTTGTGTAAACCATTAGGCGGACAGTTTGAACCAAATGATGAAACTATCGCTAGCAAATATTATGGTTTAACTGAATTACCTGTGCTGAATGATGATAAAAGTTCACTCGACCAAGTGCAGTTGTGTTTTCGGGCTTACCATGATCCTCACTGGCAAACAGAATTTGAATAACTGCTGGTTGCCAAATTTAAAGTCTGTGCTAGAATGAAGAAAAATAAGTGATGGCGATGACGTTCGCCTGGAATAGTTTGTAACTTGATGACGTCTGTTGGTACCAGTAGTGCCAGCAGACTTTTTTGTTGGAAAGGAAAATAATGATGCTAATTAAAGTAGAGCAACTTTCATATTTGCAAGTTTTGCACGATCTTTCCATGCAGGTTGAAGAAGGCGATTGGGTAACCATCATTGGTAAATCTGGCAGCGGTAAATCCACGCTTTTAAAATTGATTGCCGGCCTAATTTCTCCAACTAGCGGCCATATTTATTACCAGGGGCAAGATATAACTGACCTTGATCCGATTAAACTGCGTCAGTCTGTATCTTATTGCTACCAGCAACCAGTTCTGTTTGGTGAAACAGTCGCTGATAATTTGAATTTTCCATTTAAAATTCGTCACCAGCAGCCGCAACACGATCAGTTAGTTGCCAGTTTGCAATCAGTACAGCTGCCAGCTGAATTTTTAACTAAGAAAATTACGGAATTGTCAGGCGGCGAAAAGCAACGGGTCGCTATGATCCGCAATTTGCTATTTCATCCAAAAGTTGTCCTGCTCGATGAAGTAACTGCTGGGCTTGATGAGGAAAGCAAACAAGCAGTCCACCAGTTTTTAGTTAAAGCCCATCAAAATGGAACTACTTTTATTCAAGTAACGCATGAAATTGATGAGATTGCCAATGCCGAGCAAAAACTAGTGTTAGAAAATGGAGGTTTGCATCATGAAGAACTTAGCCGTTAGTAATTGGTCATTAGTCCTAGCCTTTGCTTTAGTTTTAGTGGCCGTGATCGTTTCGACTAAAGAAAAATTGGGTTTAAGCAAAGACATTTTTATCGCTGTCGGCCGCGCCATTATTCAGCTGATCGTTGTTGGATTTATTCTGAAGGCAATTTTCAAAGTTAATAATGTCTGGCTGACCATTGCTATGACGATGGTCATTATTTTCAACGCCTCTTGGAACGCCAGCAAGCGTGATCCAAATCCGCGGCGACATTTTTGGCAGTCAGTGGTGGCTGAAGCCATTGGAACTTATTTGACGCTCGGGACGCTGATTGCATCAGGCACGATTAAATTAACACCGGTCCAAGTAATCCCAATTACCGGTATGATCGCCGGTAATGAAATGGTTGCGGTTGGTTTATGCTATAAAGCTTTGTATGAAGGCTTTCATGATCAGCGCCAACAGGTTTTAGAAAAGCTGGCCCTGGGAGCTAATCGCCAACAAGCTAGTCACAGTTTAATGCGGCGGGCAATTAAAACCGGGATGCAGCCGACCATCGATTCAATTAAAACGGTTGGTTTAGTTAACTTGCCGGGGATGATGTCAGGTTTGATTTTCGCCGGCGTTGATCCAGTCTATGCAATCCGCTATCAGATTATGGTGTCATTCATGCTTCTGTCGGCTTCTAGTTTAGGGGCAGTCATTGCCTGCTACTTGTCTTACCGCAATTACTTCAATGATCGGCTGCAACTCTTGGTTGATTAATTTATGCACAAAAATAAGGCCCTCAATAATGAGGACCTTATTTTTATTTCCGGGGAAATATTTAGTTAGCAGTTTTCAGCTGCCGGGTAATTAGTAAGACGATCAAGAGGGCAATTAAACTGTAAATCGCAGCAAAGTAGCCAACATTAGCCACTTTAGTAAAGCGCACAACCTGTGAAGCAGTAAATGACCCAATCGAAATTCCAATATTGGCAAAAATTGAATTGAGCGACGAAGCTAAATCTAAAGATTGCGGGTAATGCTTTTCAGCGATATCTAAAAACATGACCTGGGTGGAAGCACCGTAACATGCAATCATCGCACAAATTAAGCCGCAAGCGATGCAGGCGAGCCAAGCCCATTGCCAGATGCTGCCTAATAGCAGGAGTAAAATGGTCATTCCAAGGTAAACCCAAGCCAGGCGTGGCATACCGCCATGATCGGCCAGGAAACCACCAAATTTATTACCAATCACAAAGCAAATGCCTAAAGCAAATAAAACGATGTTCAATAAATGATTGCTGAGGCCCATCATCGAGGTGATTAACGGACGGATGTAAGTGTAGAAAGTATAATCAGCACCGTTAACCCCAACGATAAATAAGACCCCTAAAAGCACTTGCGAGTTGGCAAATAATGAAAATTGAGTTTTGAATTTACCGCGTGTCTGTGGACTGTTGCGCGGTACGAGCCAGAGCAGCAAGCCAAAAACAATGATGGTAATAATTGTGATCAGCCAAAAACTATCGTGCCAAGTCAAAGTTGTCGAAATTAAAGTGCCGATTGGCAAACCGATAACTGAAGCTAGACTAAAGCCAGCAAATACCCATGATAGGAGTGAAGCCCGCTTATTTAACGGGGCAATAAAGTTGGCTAAAACCAAGACAATTGAAATAATTGCGCCTGCTACACAGGCAGTTAGGACTCGTGATAATAGCAGCGAAAGATAGCTTTTCGATAATGCTGACCAAGTATTTCCGATTAAGAAAATGATCATCAAGACTAGCAGCACTTGGTGACGCGGCCAGCGATTGGTCAAAGTAGTCACTAGCGGCGTTGAAACTGCATAAACAATTGCAAAAATTGTGACCAGATAGCCGAGTAAAGTCAGTGAAACATGAAATTCGCTGGCGATGTCCGGCAAAACGCCGACGATCATATATTCATTACAGCCGAGCATGAAAGCAATGAAAACAAACAGCACTGCTCGCAGTCGGTATTTAGTCATTAATATGCTCCTTTAACATGGTATAGAGCATGCCGTCTTGGAGCTGTTCAGTGTTAACACCTTGACTCTCTGCGATTGCGTAGGCAAATGCCCAAGCAGTAGCAGGACCGCGGCTAGTAATAATTTTCTGCTTATTATCAACAACTACCAGGTCTTCGTGGAAACGACCGGTTGGTGCGTCAGCCTTTGTTTGCTTATCCATTCCAGGATAGCAGGTGTAATCGGTATCGTTTAATAGTCCAAACCGGGCCAGGGCAATTGGAGCAGCACACATGGCTGCATTCCATTTGCCAGCAGCGTGGCGCTTTTGCATGATTGTTTGCAATTGCGCATTGTCGCGCAGGTATTCTGCACCTGGTAAACCACCTGGCAAAGAAACTACATCATAATCAAGCAAGTCGTCTGAAATCACGCTGTCGCAGGTCAGAGGAATTTTGTGAGAGCCAGTTACCTGAGTGCTAGTCAACCCCACCATGTCAGCTTGCAAGCCTAGTCGGCGATAAACGTCAATTTGGCTTAAGCCTTCGATTTCTTCACAGCCATCTGCAAAAATAACGGCAATTTTAGTCATTGTTAGTCCATCCTTTCATTGATAAATAATTATTGAATCGCTATTAATTATAAAAAAATAAGGGAGCGACCTCAAATTTGCCCACGTCCGTGCCCTCGCTTGGCCAGTGTCCAAATGCTGACTAGCGCAACGACGCTATACATGGCGGCAAAGTAGCCAACGTTACCAACGCTAGTAAATGAGACAACTTTAGAAGCGGTCAGCGAGCCCAGGGAGATGCCAATATTAGCAAAAATTGAACACAATGACGAGGCAAAGTCTAATGCTTCTGGATAGCGCTTTTCAGCAATATCCATGAACAACACTTGTGCAGGCGCTCCGTAGCAGGCAATCAGGATACAAATTAAGCAGCAAACTAAACAAGCTAGCCATGGCCAAGCCCAGACACTGCCTAATGCCAATAAGGTAATTGTGGCTCCAATATAAATGCCAATTAATGGCCGCATTCCGCCTTGTTCAGTTAGCCTCCCGCCAAGGATATTGCCAGTAACTGAACAAATGCCAAAGAGCAGTAAAATCCAGTTTAAGGCATTATTACTGTAATTCATTACCTGGGTAATTAATGGCCGAATATAAGTGTAAAAAGTATAGTCAGCTGCGTTAACGCTGACTGTAAATAGCAGCCCTAGAATGACTTCGGCATCAGCCAGAATATTGAATTGTTTGCGCAAGCGGCTTGGATATTGCGGCGTATCTTTTGGGACTAGCCAGATAAGTAGTATGAAAATTATGACCGAAATAATACTAATCAGCCAGAAACTATCGTGCCAATTTAAATGGGTCGAAATGAAAGTTCCGATTGGTAATCCGATGATGGCAGAAATATTAAAGCCGGCAAAAATCCAGGATAACAGCGAAGTCCGTTTACTGAGTGGGGCAATAAAATTAGCAATAACTAGCACGAGTGAAATGATAGTTCCTGCCACAGCTGCAGCTAAAATACGCGAGCACAGCAGTGACCAGTAATTAGTTGCTAAAGCCGACCAAGTATTAGCCACTAAAAAAATTGCCATTAAAACTAGTAAAACTTGGTGGCGGGGCCAGCGATTCGTGAGCGCGGTCAGCCAAGGCGTGGTAAAAGCATAGACTAAGGCAAAAATAGTGACTAAATAACCTAAGTTAGTCAGTGAAGTGTGATATTCCTTAGCAATATCTGGTAAAACGCCCACAATGGTGTATTCATTGCAGCCGAGCATAAAAGCGATAGAAATGAAGAGGAGGGAACGCTGGCGGTAGGTGTTCATGAATTGCCTTCTTTCCTAAGTCTATGTATGTTGTATAAAGCTTTAATTCACTTTCAATTATAAAGGAAAAATTTCTGGGCGAGAAAGCAATTGTTTTTAGAAGAAAAATAAATTTAAGTTAGAGTCGATTTTTGGTTGACATTTAATAAATATGCCGTATGATTAGAAACATCATTAAAATTATATTAGAAATTATTATAATTTTAATTCAAATAAGGAGGAGATTACATGAAAGGCCAAAAAATCGCTGCTTTGTTTGCTGCCGCTGGAGGCTTGCTGCTGTTATCAGCTTGTGGCAATCAAGGCGCTTCTTCAAATAAACAAGTGCTGAATTGGACTGAAAACGCACAATTATCAACACAGGACCCAACCCTGACCACTGATGCAACTAGTTTTCAAGCTGAAATGAACACTAATGAAGGCTTGTATCGACTGGATAAGAATCAGAAGCCGCAATTAGCATTAGCCAAATCAGTCAAAGTGACTAATGGCGGTAAAACTTATCATGTTGTTTTACGCAAGGCTAAATGGGCTAATGGCGATCCGCTGACTGCTAAGGATTTCGTTTATGCTTGGCGACGGACTGTGACTCCAAGCACTAAATCAACCATGGCCTTCTACCTCTACTACTTAAAGAATGCGGAAGCAATCAATAAAGGGCAAAAATCGCCATCCACGCTGGGTGTTAAAGCCGATGGCAACTATAAGCTAACGATCAACTTGAAACGGCCAGTTTAATACTTTAAACGCTTCTTGGCTTTCCCGCTTTACTACCCACAAAATGAAAAGTTTGTTAAGAAGTGCGGCAAGAAATTTGGAACTCAGGCTAAGTACACTTTGTCGAGTGGTCCATTTAAGATGACTGGCTGGACTGGTAACAATAAGCAATTTACTTTAGTGAAGAATAAGAATTACTGGGATGCAAAATCAGTTAAATTGCAAAAGGTTAACGAAACAATTTCTGAAACTTCATCAACTAGCTACAACATGTACCAAGCTGGCAAGTTGGATGAAACCTTGCTGACTGGTGAACAGGTCAATGCTAACAAGAATAAGCCAGGCTACCACGCAAGACATCAATCAGCTTTGCAACGGATTGACTTGAACATTAAGAAAGTAGCTGCTTTTAAGAACAAGAACATCCGGAAGGCTTTATCATTAGCAATTAACCGGGAAAGTTTAGCTAACAATGTTTTACGCAACGGTGATACAGCCGCTAAAGGCTTCGTTCCATCTGGGATGGGTAAAAACCCACAAACTGGCGAAGAATTCTACAAGGAAGCTTATGTTAAATCTGCTGTTGCTTACAACTTGCCAGAAGCAAAATGTTTGCTGAAACAAGGCTACAAAGAAGCTGGCATTAAGTCGATTAATGTTACTTTATCAACTTCTGATGATGACAACAGCAAGCAAATTGGTGAATTCTTGCAAAGTAAATTGGAACAACTGCCAGGCGTTAAGATTTCTGTGCAGACTTTGCCATACACTACATTGATTTCTCGCCAGCAAAAGGGCGACTTTGAAATGACGATTGAAGGTTGGAAAGCTATTTTGGGCGACCCAATCAACTTCTTGGATGTCTTTGAAAGTGATTCAAGCTACAACAACGCTGGTTGGAAGAATGCTCGCTACGATCAACTGATTGATGAAGCTGAAGGCAAATATGCTAACCAGCCAAGCAAGCGGTGGGCAAAACTGGTCGCTGCTGAAAAGGTGTTGATGGAAGACCAAGGAACGATTCCACTGGTACAAATGGCTAGTCCGCAGCTGGTGAAGACTAATGTCAAGAACATTTCCTTTAACCCAGTTGGTATTCCATACGACTTTAAGGAAGTTTACTTAAGCAATAAGTAAAGAGGTGGTTAGATGTCCTTTACTGACTTGGACTATCTAGAACAAGAATTTATTCATTTTGCCAAAGAAAATACGCGCTCAGATGCTAATCAAGCTGAGCAGGTTCCAACCACACCTGGTCAAAAGAAAATGGCACTGGAGTTGGTTGACCTCTTGAAGTCTTATGGCTTGCGGGCACATTATAATCCCGCTTCTGGTTTTTGCATTAGCAAAGTGCCAGGCAACGTGGACAATCCGAAAGTCACCCCGTTTGGCATTGTTGCCCATGTGGATACGGCTGATTTTTCCGCAGTTAATATTCAGCCGCAAGTTCACCGCAATTATGACGGCCAAAAAATTGTCTTGAATGAGCAAGAACAGATCGTGCTAGACCCAGCGGAGTTTCCAGCTTTGAAACAGCTGCAAGGCCAGACATTGATTACAGGCTCTGGGACTACTTTGCTGGGCGTTGACGATAAAGCCGGTGTAGTTGGTCTGCTTGGCGCGATTAAATATTTAGTCGAACACCCAGAAGTTAAACACGGCGATATTTATATCGGCTTTGGGCCCGACGAAGAAATCGGCCTAGGCGGAACACGTTTTGACCCTAACGATTTTCCGGATGCCGAATTTGCTTATACTTTGGATAATGGGCAGCCAGGGGAGCTGCAATATGAAACTTTTAACGCTAGCGAAGCGAAAATTCATATTCGCGGCACCTTGGTTCACCCAGGCAACGCTTATGGCTTGATGGTTGATGCAACGAAGCTAATGACCGATTTTCTCAGTCAGCTGCCAGCTGATCAATCGCCAGAGCAAACCAAAGACAAAGAAGGCTTTTATATGGTTGTGTCGGCCAGCAGCAATGTTGACCATGCTGATGTCGACTTGATTATCCGCGATTTTGATTGGGATAAGTTTACCGCCCGCGAACAATTCATTAAAGACTTGGTGGCAAAACTCAATCAAAAATATGGCGAGGACCGCTTTAGTTTGCAGCTCGACCGTACTTATTTGAATATCGCTAACTTTGTCCGTAAATTGCCATATGTCGTTAATTTGGCAATGGATGCCTATAAAAAAGTTGGCCTGACTCCGCAGCCAAAACCATTCCGCGGCGGGACTGACGGCAACTTTATTTCTGAAAAAGGTATCCCAACCCCGAATTTGTTTAATGGCGGTGGTAATTATCATGGCCGCTACGAGTACATTACGGTTGAACAAATGGATAAACTCGCTGAAACGCTAGTCAGAATTGCCCATGAACATGTGCTTCAATCTGAAAATGGCCGTAATGAAACGCCACTGCCAGCTGATTAATATTTATTTCCTTTTCCTGAATAATTTCCTTACAACTTATTTTCTCCAAAACTGAAACATACTAAACAATTGAGATTGCTGCTTCGGCAGCAGTCTTTTTTTGCAAAGCTTTAATGAAAGTGAATTGCAACTTTAAAAGGCCTCATCATTTGATGAGACCTTTTTGTTTATTTCCAAAAATGTTTGTTAAAAATGAACCAAATCGAAAGCACGATTAAGACCAAAGTAATGATGATCGTAAATTGCCACGACCAAGATGCATCAGCTAGTGGCAGCTTAACGTTTTCACCATAAAAGCCAGAGACGATTGGCGGAATTGAGAGGATGATCGAATAAACGGTTAAGAAACGCATAGTTTCGTTCAGACGTGAATCCAGCACCTTGTTGTAGGCCGATGAAACGCGCTGAGCTAGCGTTGAAGCCATTTGAGCCATTTCTAAACCCTGCTGGGCTTCAATTGATCACGTCATCCAAATTTTCCAGTTGATCTTCCGTCAGCGTATTTTTAAATCGACGCTTAAATTCTTGAAGCAATGAAATATTGCCTTGTGCAGAGGACAAGATGTAGACTAAACCAGTTTCAATTTCCATTAATTTAGTAATGGCGTTACGGTCCATATTCTTTTGCAAGTTACGTTGCATGCGCTGCCTGTCGCCATCTGAGCGGCGGATTGGTACGAAGTAGGCAGTGGTGAAATCGTATAAAACTTGAATAATAAAGTCGATGTTGCCGACTTGTTTGCCAGCGGCCCGTAATTTGTCAATTTTGCCGGTTAATTGCTTGTTAATAAAACTAGTCGGTTCGCTGGTGAAGGTCAGGATATTATCACGCGCAATCATCATGCCGACCGGGGCTGTTTCTGGTTCTGAGACATCGTGGGTTGGTAAAACCACGTCAAAAATAAGCAGGGTCACGCCTGCTTCCATATCAACTTCGACTCTGGCCTTTTCGTAAGGGTCGACCGCATAACGGAGCAGTTCTTCAGTCACGCCGTATTTTTCGACTAAGGCATTCATTTCATGCGGTGTTGGTTCATTGACACTTACCCAATGGCTCTTAAAATTTAATGAATGCTGCTCAATCATGACCCCACGCTCCCATTCTCATTCGTTACTATATTATTAAACAGTTTAATTTTAGGTAGGTCAACCTTTGGAGTTTGCTAGACTGTTCAGCTAACTTTATAATAGATAGGAACACTATTAGATAGGTAAAGGGGGCTTTAGATGGCAACAGAAGTTTATTTGATTAGACACGGCGAAACAATGTTTAATCAGCTGAACAAAATGCAAGGCTGGTGCGATTCACCGCTGACTGATAAAGGAATCGATGATTTAAAGATTACGGCCAACAAGTTAGCGATGACCCACTTTAACTGGATGTTTTCATCGGACTTGAAGCGGGCAATTGACACTGCTCACTTGATGCAAAATGCCAACCGCGTTTCGCAAATTAGTAAAATTAAAAAACTGCCAGAATTCAGAGAAGTCTTTTTTGGATCATTTGAAGGCGATGATATTGACAGAACTTGGGCAGCGATTGCTAGAACGGCTAACTTGCCTACAGATTTAACGGTGGAAGAAATTGTCAATCGGTTAGGGATTTACGATTTTCGAGAAGCAACTAAACGGGCCGATCCGCGGCACTTAGCTGAAGACGCTGCCCAGCTTGATTTCCGTGTGCAGCGGGCAGTTGAACGCTTACGGGATGAATCGCGCGGCATGGAACGCGTTTTGCTGGTGTCCCATGGCGACTTTATTAAAACCCTGGCGATCAAATATTGGCCAGGTTCTGACCACATTCATGATATTGAATTCCCTGGCAATGGCTCAGTTACCATTGGCAAATTGACGGCTGATAACTTTGTGATCACTGATTACAACATTCCACAAAGTGAGCTGTAAAAAGGTGTTACAATTGACCCGCATGGAAAGGCAGGTTGAGCAGACATGAAAGACCAAACTTCGCGGAAGTTTATTTGGGTTTCACTGCTAAACATTGTAATTACGATTGCTGAATTTATTGGCGGACTGGTCGCTGGCTCGCTAGCACTGGTGTCAGATGCTTTGCATAATTTGGGCGATGTGGGCGCAATTGTTTTGTCGTTTGTGGCGCATTTATTAGGCAAAAAAGATAAAAACCGCCGTAAAACTTTTGGCTACGAGCGGTCAGAAACACTAGCCGCCTTTACTAACGGCTTAGTCCTGATTGTTATTTGCCTTTTCTTATTTGCTGAAGCAATTAGCCGCCTGTTTCATCCAACAGCAGTTAAGGGCGGGATTATGTTGATTGTGGCAGTCATTGGCTTGCTAGCCAATGCCGTTTCCATGTTGATCATGCAAAAAGATGCCAAACAGTCGCTGAATGTTAAGTCGACTTTTATCCACATGATGTCGGATGCTTTGTCTAGCTTGGCCGTGGTAGTTTCAGCCATTATCTTAAGTTTTTGGCAAATTCCGTGGCTCGACCCAGTGATTACTATGCTGGTGTCGCTATTTGTGATCAAAGAGGGCATTGAGGTCACAAAAAATGCCGCTAATATTTTGATGGAATCCAATCCTGATATTAGTTTGCAAAAAGTTAACGAATTAGTTTTAAGTGTCCCAAGCGTCCACAATATTCACCATGTGCACTTGTGGCGCTACTCAGACAATATGGTGATCCTTGATGCTCATATTAATGTTGACCATGATATGAGCATGGATGAACTAGAAATCTTGTATCGCCAGCTTGACCAAAAACTGAAGCCATTAGGAATTAACCACACTACTTTTCAGGCAGAGTGCCAGCAAGGAATTAATGAGGATATGATTTCACCAGGAAAGCGAGATTAATTTTATGAGCGAACGCGGCTGGTACGCAATTTTATTTTGGGCCATCGGCATTTACGATTTTTCAGTAGCTATTAGGCAGCAGAAACGAACGCATAAACCCAATTGGGTCTTTTACGGGCTGGGCATTGTCTTTACTTTAGCTGGACTGATTTCTACGATGGTGGCCTTGATTCAATGGAAAAAATAAAAGCAGGCAGGGATTGGCGTCCTGCCTATTTTTTATGCTAAAATCTAGCTATTAGCGGACATTATTCCGAGTAAATTGCTAGAAAGTTTGTCATAGACGATGCGAAAAATATTTTTACTACGGGGCGTGCCTGGTTCGGGTAAATCATCTTTTATTGCCCGGCACCACTTGCTGCCCTATGCGATTAGCCGTGACGCAATCCGCTTGCTCTTGTCCGATTTGACGGTCTATTACGAAGCTGAAACTGATGAGCTTCACCAGGTTATTCCGCGCTACGTGACGGAAGAAACCGACCGCACATTGATGCAATTAGTCGCTCGCAAAATGAGTCGCGGGGAAACGGTCATTGTGGACGGGACTCATATTTTAGTCGACCAAATTAAGGCTTATGAGGATTTAGTCCGGCGGTATCGCTACGAATTATTTGTTGTTGATTTTATGAAACATGCCCAATTGCCGGCTTTGCTCAAACGTAACCGCACCCGGATGCATTACGATTGGGTAAAACCAGATGTGATTGAAGCCATGTTTCATGAGTATGAAAAAAAGAAAAAGCTGCCTAGCTGGGCCAAGGTGATCGGTCCGAAAGCTATTCGTTACGCATTATCACAGAAAGAAAAAGATCTCGATCATTATGAACATGTCACTTGTGTTCCAGATCAGGTGGCACCGGATGATTTTCCACCAGTTAACTTGGCTAATTTTTATTTTTCTTTCAATGATGCTTTTTCTGAAAAGTATGGTACTTACAAGAATGTCATTAATTTGGCGCGTACGCCGCAAGAAGCAGTGGAAGAGTTCAAGTTGCCATTTTTTGTGTTTAAGTTCCATCATAAACATTTCTTGATTTCGGCTTATCCAATTCGCAATGAAATGTTAGACCCGATTAGAAAAGATAAGGGTGTTTGGACTTATTCGACTGGTTTGTACAACGTGGCTGATTTTGTCCAGAGTTTTCCACCTAGCCAAAAGCCGCATGTGCATCAATTTAATTTATGCAATTTAGATGCGACGCGTTTGCTGCATATTTGGTAAAAAATAAGCTGTCAGTTCAGACTGACAGCTTTTTTGATGCAAATTATTTATTGTGTTTCTTACCTTGACCTTCAAAGCGAATAATCAGCAAACCACAAATTAAACCGATTACTAGCAGTACCCAGAAAGAATATTGGGTGCCAAGCGCAGTGGGCAAACCGTACTTGGTACCTGCTTGCCGCTGTTTAAAGGCGACGATTGTCGAAACTAAGGCCACGCCCACGCTACCTGCAAATTGTTGAGAAGTATTCATTAATGCATTGCCTTGTTCATGCTGCTTGGCAGGCAGGTTAGATAAGGTATCAGTTAAGGTATTTCCCCAAACGAAACCAAGACCTGCTAAATAAATAGTATATTGAATTGCCATTGTGACATTGCTCATGTTTTTAGCAATAATCGCAAAAATGATTAGTTCAAGCAGGACAAAAGCTGATCCAAAGAGAATTGGCTTGCGTGCGCCCCAGCGATCTAGTGCTTTTCCCCCTAAGGCATTTGCGGCAGCACCGGCAAAGCCAGCAGGCAGCATGACCAAACCAGCGATCATTGGCGAGGCCCCGTTAACGAGCTGGGCATAGTTTGGTAGCAGAAAAGTAATAGCAATCGAAATTAGCTGCAGGAAAAAGTAAATAGCTACGTGACCAGCAACAAAGTGATTTTTCAGTAAAGCTAAATTTAAGATGGGATTATCAATTTTCTGAGTGCGGTAGATCCAACCAATAAGACCTAATAACCCAAGTCCTAAGAGCCCGCTAACTGACCAGGACCAGAATGGTTGCGAACTAAAGTTGCTGCAGCCTAAAATCAAACCGCAGAAGCAGCAGGCAATTAAAGCAAGACTTAGTAAATCGAGAGGTTCGCGGTGAACAGCAGATTTTTGCTGGATTCCGGTTAAGCCAAGAATCAGGGAAATCAGTACGATTGGAATTAATAAAAAGAAAATCCAGCGCCAGCCTAAGGTATCGGTAATAATACCGCCAAAAGTTGGCCCAAGCGCAGGAGCGACCCCGAGGATCATTTGCCCGATCCCCATCATGAGTCCCAACTTTTGACTAGGTACTTGCTCCATGATGATATTAAACATTAAAGGCAGGGCAATTCCAGCCGCGATGCCTTGAATAATCCGGCCTAAGAGCAGGAGCGGGAAGATTGGGGCAAAACCACCGACTAGCAAGCCGATGAGCAGCAGCAAATTAGCTGTTAGAAACAGGTGCTTTGTTTTAAAGTTCCGTTTCAGATAAGCGGACAACGGGATGACGATCGAGATGATCAGCAGGTTCAGTGAAGTTAAATATTGGACAACGTTGGTGGGAATTTTAAACTCGCGCATCAAAGTTGGAAAGGCAATATTCATGGCGGTTTCGATCAAGATACCGCAAAAACTGAGCAATCCGATTGCTACGATGGAAGCGATGACGCGGGTGGGGATTTTTTCTGAATGCATGATTTTATCCTTATTAACTACTAACTTAATCTTAGTTTATCAAGGTCCCAAATTTGCCGCAAATAGCAAAAGAATAAAAATATTTTCCATGCAAAAAAGCTGCTCATTTGAGCAGCTTTTTATTTTGCTAATTAGCAGTTATTAATATTTAAAAGCTAATGCACCCATTGGGTCCCATGGCAATAATTGAATTGGTGCTTGCACGCCTTCATCATATGCCTTTTGCAAGTCAGCTGGCAGGTACTTCTTGTTGATAACTGCTTGGTAAACAAATGAATCAAACCACTTGTCGCTCATAACGAAGTAACCCTTAAAGCCAGGCTTTTCACCCCAAGAGTTTTCAATCTTCCACTTGGTTGGCTTACCATCAACTAAATCAACACCTGTAATGACCATGGCGTGGTCCATCATTGATTCGCCTGAATCAAGCATGTCGCCCTTTGACATTGATAAGTCAACGTCGAACAATTCGTCGCGGCGGTACAAAGCAGTATCTAGCAGTCCGGCTTGACGTTCTGAATCCTTAACTACGTTAGAACCAAACCACACAACTTCGCCGGCTTGCAATTGCTTAATGACCAATTGCTTCATTTCGTCAACTTTTAAGTTTAAGTGACGAACTTGCCGGCCACCTTTAATGTTGCCCAAGTATTCAACTGAGAAGACCTTGTGGTATGGCTTGTCGTCAGTTGGTGAATTAATAGTGGAAATATGATTTTCCAGGTCTAAATCAACATACTTGTGGTAGAAGTCTAACGGCGTTAAATCAGCGTCACGGTGGTAGTTGCCATCGTCATCCTTGTATTCGAAGTCAAACTTCTTTGGTGGAACGCCTAAGGAAATAGCTAAGACGCGGAAAACATCATTCAGCATTTCTTCTTTGCGGTTTTCAACAGCTTCTTGATTTTTACCGTCTTTGATCATTTGCCGCAGTTCCAAACCATCCTTACGCAGCAAAGTGTTCAAAGTGTCGTTTAAAGCGCTAGAGTTGTTTGAGTTAGCAGTTTCTGGGTAAACATACTTAGGCACAATCCCGTACTTTTCGATGATGCCGCACAGCATGTCCCATTGACCGCCATCTTGTTGTGGAGTGGCGAACAAGAAGGCAACTTTCCGGTCGCCTAATGGCTTGCCAGCAGAATTAATTACGTTTTCAAAGAACCAATTTGATTTTTCAAACTTGTCCCAGAAGTTGGTGTAGTTTTGGGATAATTCAAAATCCTTCAGCTTGTATTTCTTTTGCAGCGGGTGACGCATGGTGTTTAAAGCTGAGAACATCCAGCAGCGGCCTGAACGCTTTTGGTCGGCTGGCTTGCCCGTATCGATTTCAACTGAAAAAGTTGGGTTTAAATCGATCTTAGTTTGTAAAGCTTGACTAGCCTTAAAAATACCATTTTCTTGGGCAGCACGGCTAGCAACTTTAGCAGCAGGGTGGTTGGCTAAGTCTTGGGTAAACTTATCAACGTCTGCGCGAGTAATTTCTTGACTCATGAAGTAATTCCTCCTTAAAATAGTTCATTTTCTATTCTAAACTACTTAACGGGTTTATGCTACCACCGTGCTTGGACAGCCGGGATGCTTTGGCAAGCAGCAAGTGCTGCGGGCCCTAGTGGCCAGAGCTTGAGCTGCTTTTCTTGGGCATAGCTTAGGGCGGCTTTAACTAGGCCGATTCCTAATTGCCCTGTTTGGTTTTGCACAGCTGGGTTAATAAAAATATGGTTTAGGACTAAAACTTGCCTGTCTGCAAGCAAAGTACAAGTTAGTTTGGCGGTTAGCTCCTCGCCATTTTTTTGACTAAAAGCTAAAGTTTGCGGATCGAAATCGATCATTTTTACCCTCCTAGAGGTTAAAATAAAGAAGTAATTGCGTAATTAATTATAGCGGACTTAAATTAAGGACTAAATAAAATGGAAAAAACACGTGGATTTGAAATTTGTGAAGCTTATCGCGGGCAAGGCATTCACTTGCCGCGCCGGCAAACGCCAGGCAGTGCGGGCTATGATTTAGAAGCAGCCGAAGATATCGTGATTCCAAGCATTTGGCGGCTGGGGTTTGTCCGGATCTTTCGCTTAATTAGAAATGGCCATTATTTAGCTGAAAGCGATTTTCGCCAAGCCGATCAAATCTTGAAACCAACAATGGTGCCAACTGGCGTGAAGGCGTATTTTCCGGCTGATGAAATGCTCATCATTGCTAATCGCTCTTCAAACACGACTAAACGGCGGTTTAATTTACCTAACGGAATCGGTGTAATTGATAGCGATTATTATGATAATCCAACTGATGAGGGGCAAATTCATATTCAGCTCATTAATTATGGGGTGCGCGATTGTCATATTCGCAAAGGCGAAAGCGTGGCCCAAGCAATTTTTATGCCAATTTTAAAAACTGATGATGACCAGCCTGTTGATCGTCCGCGCACTGGTGGCTTTGGGTCATCTGGCAAAGGAGGATATTAGATGGCGAAAAGCAAAACCCGCTATCGCTGCCGTAATTGCGGTTATATTTCAGTTTCGTATCTTGGGCGCTGTCCTAATTGCGGCGCCTGGAATCAATTGGTGGCTGAAACGCAAGAAGTTCAAAAAGTCTCTAGTAAAGCCACGGCTAGCCGGCTAATTACTAAAACTGGCGGCAGTCAGCCAATCCGGCTGCATAATGTCGAAGCTAAAGATGAACAGCGGATTAAGACTAAGTTTTCTGAACTGAATCGCGTATTGGGCGGCGGGATTGTACCTGGTTCATTAGTGCTGATCGGCGGAGATCCTGGGATCGGCAAATCGACTTTAATGCTACAGATTACCGATGATTTGGCTCAGAACTACAAAATTTTATATGTGTCTGGTGAAGAGTCAGCGGCGCAGATTAAACTACGGGCTGACCGGCTAGGTGCCGGCAATTCTAACATTATCCTGTATCCTGAAACTAATATGCATGATATCCGGGCCCAGATTAACGATTTAAAACCAGACTTTGTCGTGATTGATTCGATTCAAACGATGAACGAGCCGAGTTTAGATTCCATGATTGGTTCAGCTTCACAAGTACGTGAAGTGACGACAGAGTTGATGAAAATTGCCAAAAACGAAAAAATTACTATTTTCGTCATCGGTCATGTGACTAAAGAAGGAGCAATTGCTGGGCCAAAAATTATGGAGCACATGGTTGATACTGTGCTTTATTTTGAGGGCGATGAACACCATTCTTACCGAATTTTGCATTCAGTAAAGAACCGGTTCGGAGCAGCTAACGAATTAGGCATGTTTGAAATGACTAATCAAGGCTTGCAAGAAGTTGATAACCCATCGGCCTTTTTCTTAGATGAACGTTTGCCAAATGCTAATGGTTCAGCTGTGGCAGTATCACTAGAAGGAACACGGCCGCTCTTAGCAGAAGTGCAAGCCTTAGTTACGCCAACAGCTTTTGGCTATGCCAAGCGAACAGCTGCGGGTGTCGACTATAACCGGCTAGCTTTGCTGCTAGCGGTTTTAGAAAAACGTGGAAATTTAATGCTGCAAAATCAAGATGCTTTTTTAATGGTCACTGGTGGGTTGAAATTAACTGAGCCAGCGATTGATTTGGCTTTGGCAGCCGCGGTTGCGTCGTCTTATAAGAACAAAGCGATTTCTGCTACAGATTGTTTTGCTGGCGAAATAGGTTTGACTGGCGAGGTCCGCCGCATTAATAAGTGTGATGTACGCGTCAAAGAAGCCGCTAAGACTGGTTTTAAACGCATTTTTTTACCGCGTCATAACGTTACTCCGCAATTACAGCAATTAGCAGATATTGAAGTGGTAGGAGTAGCGAGCCTGCCGCATTTATTAAAGCTGCTTTTTAGCTGACAGATTGAACTTTTGACTTGAAAAAGCTAAACTAAACTGAGTTGTAATTTCACATTGAAAGAGGCATGAATTTTGGCTAAACAAAAAATCCGCGTTAGATATGCACCTAGCCCAACTGGTCACCTGCACATTGGTAACGCTCGTACCGCATTGTTCAACTACCTGTTTGCCCGTCATAACAAGGGTACTTTAGTGTTGAGAATTGAAGATACCGACCAAAAGCGTAATGTTAAGGGCGGTTCTAAATCTCAAATGGAAAACTTGCACTGGCTTGGCATTGACTGGGACGAAGGCCCCGATAAGGGCGGCGACTACGGCCCATACCGTCAATCTGAACGCAAGGACATTTACAACAAATACATTCAGCAATTACTGGATGAAGGCAAGGCCTACTACTCATACAAGACTGAAGAAGAACTGGAAGCCCAGCGTGAAGAACAGCGCGCCATGGGGATTGCTCCTCACTACACTTATGAATATGAGGGCATGAACGCTGATGAAATTAAGGCAGCGCAAGCAGCAGCTGAAGCTAAGGGCTTAAAGCCAGTTGTCCGGATCCACATTCCTGAAAAAGAAACCTATGCTTGGGACGATATCGTTAAGGGCCACTTGGAATTTGATTCAGATACTATCGGCGGTGATTTTGTCATCCAAAAACGTGATGGGATGCCAACTTATAACTTTGCCGTGGTTATCGATGACCATTTAATGGAAATTACCCACGTTTTACGGGGTGATGACCACGTTTCCAACACGCCAAAGCAATTAGTAGTTTATGAAGCTTTAGGCTGGGAACCACCTAAATTTGGCCACATGACGTTGATCATTAATGCTGCTACTGGTAAGAAGCTGTCCAAGCGTGATGAATCAGTCTTGCAGTTTATTGAACAATACCGTGATTTAGGTTACCTGCCAGAAGCAATGTTCAACTTCATTACTTTGTTAGGATGGTCACCAGAGGGCGAAAGTGAAATCTTCACCAAGCGGCAATTCATCAAGCAATTTGATCCAAAGCGTTTGTCAAAGTCACCAGCTGCGTTTGACCAAAAGAAACTGGATTGGGTTAACAACCAGTACATTAAGAAAGCTGACCGTGACACTTTATTAGATTTAGCTTTGAAGAGTTTGCAAGCAGCTGGCCGGGTTGAAGAAAACCCAACTCCGCAAAAGATTGAATGGGTACGGCAATTGGTTAACATTTACGCTGTCCAGATGTCTTACACGCAACAGATTGTGGAATTGACTTCAATTTTCTTTGAAGATCCAAGCGACTTGTCTGATGAAGAAATTGATGAAATTAGAAAAGACGATGGCCGCGGCGTAATTGAAGAATTCAAGCGGCAGTTGGACTTGCTTCCACGCTTTACTTCTGCGCAAATTATGAATGCCATTCAGGCTACGCGGCACGAAACTGGCGTAAAAGGCCGGCCGCTGTTTATGCCAATCAGAATTGCTACTACGCGTTCAATGGTTGGCCCTGGCATCGGTGAAGCTATGGAACTGCTGGGTAAAGACCGGGTAGTACAGCACTTAGACCTGACCTTGGCTCAAATGGCAAAGAACGGTTTATAATTTTTATTACCAAAAAACAGAAGCTGTCAGTGAGCAGCTTCTGTTTTATTTTGGCAAAATTAGTTAAGATAGAAAGTAGCTATTTTAAAAAGAAAGCAGTGTCAGCCGTGAAAGTTTTTAATACCCTCACTCGCCAAAAAGAAGAATTTAAACCGCTCACTCCTGGGCAAATCAAGATGTACGTGTGTGGACCAACTGTTTACAATTACATCCACATTGGCAATGCCCGCAGCGTAATCGCTTTTGACGTGATTCGCCGCTACTTTGAATACCGGGGCTACCAAGTAAAATATGTATCGAATTTTACTGATGTCGATGACAAGATGATCAATGAAGCACGGACCGAAGGGACGACTGTCCCCAAGTTGGCCGATAAATTCATTAAGGCTTATCTTGAAGATACCGCTGCCTTAAATGTTGAACCAGCTACGCTTCACCCGCGGGCAACGCATGAAATCAAAGAAATTATCGCTTTTATTCAAACTTTGCTTGATAAAGGTTATGCCTATGTGGAGTCTGGCAATGTTTTTTACCGGGCAGCTAAGTTTCCGCATTATGGTCAACTGTCTGGACAAAATATTGATCAGTTGGAAGAGGGCGCCTCTGAACATATCAGTGCTGAAGAACAAGCTCAAAAAGAGGACCCAATCGACTTTGCATTGTGGAAAACGCAAAAAGAGCCAGATGAAATTGCTTGGGATTCGCCGTGGGGCAAAGGTAGACCGGGCTGGCATATTGAATGTTCAGTGATGGCTACGAAATATTTAGGTGAAACGATTGATATCCATGGCGGCGGGGAAGATTTGGAATTTCCACACCATGAAAATGAAATCGCTCAATCAGAAGCAAAAACTGGGCAGAAGTTTGTGGATTATTGGCTGCACAATGGCTTTGTGACCGTGGGAGCAGAAGCTGAAAAAATGTCTAAGTCCCTGCATAATTTCGTGACTGTGCGGGAAGCCTTGCAAACAATTGATCCACAAGTGCTGCGCTTCTTCATGGCAAGTGTCCAATATCGCCGGCAATTGAACTTTTCCGATGATAATTTGCAACAAGCAAAAACTGCAGTTGACCGGTTTAAGAATGTGCTGCAAACTGCAGCTTTTCGCTTGCAAGATCAAACTGCTGCTAAAGCAGATCCAGCCATGCATGAACTGCTAAGCCAAACTAAGCGAGACTTTGAAGCTGCGATGGATGATGATTTTAATGTTCAAAACGCCCTGACCGCGCTTTACAGTTTAGTCACGTCAATGAACGAACACCTGCAAAAACCGCAAATTGATAAAGAGTTTGTTCAGGCCTTCAGCCAACAGCTGCAAACTTGGCTGGGTATTTTTGGACTTGAATTTTCAACTAATGACCAGGCGGGCGATGCTAAAATTGAAGCTTTAGTTAAAGAACGTGACGAAGCACGGGCTCAAAAAGACTGGGCTAAAAGCGACCAATTGCGTGATCAGCTCCAAGCAATGGGCATCAAGCTGCAAGATACCCCGCAAGGAACGAGGTGGACTAAGCTTGAGGATTAACGTACATAACCTTTCAGAGGCTGAGTTTGACCCGGCAACGGTGGGGCCCATTGCTTTGGCTTATGTTGGGGATGCTGCCTACGAAATCTTAATTCGGCAGCACTTAGTCAAAGGCGGCGTGACGCGGCCTAACCGGTTGCAGCATTGGGCAACGCACTATGTGTCAGCCAAGGCGCAAGCGGCTTTGGTCACGAAAATGCAAGCGGAGCAGGTTTTAACTGAAACAGAACTGACAGTTTTTAAACGCGGCCGGAATGCAACTAGTCATACTCATGCTAAAAATACGAAGGTCAGCACCTATAAATTATCCACGGGTTTTGAAGCAGTTTTTGGCTACTTATCATTAACTGGCAAGCAAGACCGCATTGAAGAACTAGGAAACTGGTGTATTCAGCAAGTTGAGAATGGAGGCTTGGCAGACTATGAGTTCAAAAACTGATTTTGTATATGGCCGGCATGCTGCAATAGATTATTTGCGCACACAATCCGCAGGTCAAATTAATAAAATTTTCTTGCAACAAGGTGTGCAGGCAAGTTTTGCTGATGAAGTTTACCGACTGGCTAAGCAAAAAAGATTAGTTGTGCAAAATGCTCCTAAAAGCAAATTGGATCAATTAGTGGCAGGCAATCACCAAGGAATTGTCATTGCGGTAGCAAGTTTTTCTTATGCAGATCTAGATGAACTGCTGGCTGAGTTTGACCAAGCTGGTAAGCAGCCATTTTTGTTAATGCTGGATTCAATTGAAGACCCCCACAATTTGGGTGGAATTTTGCGGACGGCTGATGCAACTGGCGTAGATGCCGTTATCATTCCCAAGCGGCATGCGACTGGTTTAACTTCAGTCGTTGCTAAAACTTCAACCGGCGCCATTGATTATGTTCCTGTTTGCCGGGTTAATAATTTGGTTCAAACAGCTAAAATGCTGAAAAAGCAGGGCTACTGGCTGTTTGGGACAGATATGCAGGGACAAGACTATCGTGAATGGAATGCAAACGGTAAAACCGTGTTGGTTATTGGCAATGAAGGTAAAGGCGTTTCACATTTACTCAAGCAGACTGTAGATGCGACTTTGACTTTGCCAATGATTGGTCACGTTCAATCTTTAAATGCGTCAGTGTCAACTGGCATTCTTCTTTACCAAATGTTCAACAGCCGTCATCCTTTGTCTGAAAACCACTAGACAGATCTATCGGTTTACAAAATTAAACACAGGTTCCCTTCAAGGCGCCTGTGTTTTTTCTTTATCCTGCTGATAGGAGGATAAAGCCGATGCAATTATCAGAATTAGAATTAGTGATGCTTGTTCAGCACAAAGATGGGGCTGCCTTAAAAGAATTATGTGTGCGTTATGCCCCACTCATTATGAAAATTAAACGCCATTATTATTTGCGTAACTTTGATGATGACGACTGGGATCAGGAAGCAATGCTAGTCTGCTATGAAACAGCATGTTTATTTGATCCTGAGAAAAATCCGCGTTTTTCGTCTTTTTATAAATTGCGGCTGACTAATCATGCCCGCAGCCTACTGCGCTATGAATATGCACAACGGCGCGCGCCATACGCACAAGCTGTTTCTTATGAATCGGCGGCGGCTGCTGGGTTAGTGCAAGAAGAAAGCATTGAACCAGTTGAATGGACTGACCTGCCCGCAGACTATTATGAATATTTGATGAGATTATCACCGAGAGAATTAACCGCTTTACGTTTGTATTTGCAGCTGCCGGCGCAAGCCGTTATTTATAACGATGAGCAATTACATCAAGCTCGTCAGCGCTGCAAAAAGAAATTCAAAGCGTCACTTTTGGGCTGCCATTGATTGATTAAATAGCCTAATGATTAAAAATAGTTTATAATTACAGGTGTAGAGTTTTTTAGGAGGTAATTTAAAATGGCAGAAATTATGAAAACTGCTTTACTGGATCGTCATATGAAGGAAGTTTTTGACTGGAGCGATTCTGATACCCCAGTTAGAGATGCTCTATGGGACTACTTCATGGAGAAGAATGGTAGAGATACCATGAAGACCGAAGAAGATATGCTCCCATTCCTGAAAGATGACGACGACAAGATTGAAGCATTTGTTAATGACAATCTGAAGAAATAATTTCCGACTAAAAAGAAATTCTACGCCCGGTGGTTACGCATAGTTTGACCACCAAGTCAGTTGTACTAGTTGCGGCTGGCTTTTTTGTTTGCTAAAATAATGTAGTTTGGAAGGTGAGATTATGGCAGTAAAAAAGGCTGCTTTAGCCTGCAGCGTCTGCGGGTCACGAAACTATACCATCACTGCTAGCAAGAATCGCACCCAGCGGTTAGAACTGCGTAAGTTTTGCAAGCATTGTGGCAAGATGACATTGCACAAGGAAACGAGGTAAGAGCAAGATGATTAAGTTTTTCAAAGGCGTCAATGCTGAAATGCGCCGTGTTCACTGGCCATCAGCCAAGGAAAATCGTCATGACACAGGTGTCGTAGTGACAGTTTCCATCTTGTTTGCCTTGTTCTTGGGTGCTTTAGATTGGCTGTTCAGCACATTAATTAGACTGTTTATGTAGTCTAAATGTGCTATAATAACGTCAACGACAGAAAACCTCTTTTTTTGGAGGTTTTTTTATTTGCTAAAAAACAACTAATAAGGAGTTAACAATGGTCGAAACTGCAAAGAAAAAATGGTATGTACTGCATACTTACTCAGGCTACGAAGATAAAGTTAAATCAGACTTGTTGTCACGTGCGCAAAGCATGGGCATGCAGGATTACATTTTCCGAGTAATTGTGCCAGAACGTGAAAAACTTGGAATGTACCGCGGTAAGAAGCAGGAAATTGAAGAAAAAATTTTCCCAGGCTACGTTTTAGTTGAAATGGTCATGACTGACGAGAGCTGGTTCATTGTCCGGAATACGCCAAACGTTACTGGCTTTGTTGGCGGTCACGGCGGCGGGTCTAAACCTGCTCCGCTGCTGGATTCAGAAATTCAACATATCTTAGACCATCAAGGCGAAAAAGAAGTTGAACCGACCCAGCACTTTGAAGTGGGCGATCTGGTTAAGATTAACGATGGTGCCTTTGCCGGCTTAACTGGTAAAGTAACCAGTATTCAAGAAGACCAGCAAAAGCTGTTTGTTTCCATCGACATGTTTGGCCGTCAAACCAGTGCTGAATTGAACTTTGACCAAGCTAAGAAGGACGTTGACTAATTACCGCTAAGATGGTAATCTAAGCTGGTATGTTTATTACTGTGGGAGGCAGGCAAGGAAAGCCTGCCGTTTCAACCGCATCACGGAATCAAGGAGGTTTTGACCGTGGCAAAAAAAGTAGCAAACGTTGTTAAACTGCAAATCCCAGCTGGTGCTGCAACCCCTGCACCTCCAGTTGGTCCTGCATTGGGTCAAGCCGGCATTAACATTGTTGGTTTTACTAAAGAATTCAATGCTCGTACTGCTGACCAAAAGGGTATGATTATCCCTGTAGTCATTACTGTTTACGAAGATCGTTCATTCGAATTCGTAACTAAGACTCCACCAGCAGCTGTGCTCCTGAAGAAGGCAGCTAAGGTTGACAAGGGTTCAGGCGAACCAAACACCAAGAAGGTTGCAAAGGTTACCAAGGCCCAAGTTAAGGAAATCGCTGAAACCAAGATGAAGGACTTGAACGCTAGTGACGTTGAATCTGCTATGCGGATGATCGAAGGCACTGCTCGTTCAATGGGCTTTGAGGTTACCGATTAATCAATCTGAGTTGCAAGTGGGAGAGTCGTAAGACTTGTTTGACCACAATTAAGGAGGAAATCACATGCCAAAGCATGGTAAGAAATATCAAGACGCTGCTAAGAAGGTAGATCCAAAGAAGTTCTACTCAATTGCAGACGCAATGGAATTAGTTAAGGAAACTTCATACGCTAAGTTTGACGCTACTGTTGAAGTTGCTTACAACTTATCAGTTGACCCAAAGCAAGCTGACCAACAAATCCGTGGCGCTTTAGTATTGCCAAACGGTACTGGTAAGACCCAAAAGGTTTTGGTTTTTGCTGAAGGTGCACAAGCTGATGAAGCTAAAGCAGCTGGCGCTGATGAAGTTGGTTCTGACGACTTGGTAGAAAAGATCCAAGGCGGCTACTTAGACTTTGACGTTGTCATTGCTACTCCAATGATGATGGCTAAGGTTGGTCGTTTGGGCCGGATTTTAGGGCCTAAAGGTTTAATGCCTAACCCTAAGACTGGTACTGTTACAATGGACATTGCCAAGGCTGTTAAGAACGTTAAGGCTGGTCAAGTTGAATACCGGGTTGACCGTCAAGGTTTAATCCACGCCCCAATTGGCAAGGTTTCATTTGACACTGACAAACTGGTTCAAAACTTTGAAGCTTTGCGTGACGCTATCTTGCGTGCTCGTCCAGCAGCTGCTAAGGGTCAATTTGTTAAGAGTTGTGCAGTTAGTGCAACCTTTGGCCCTGGCATCCACTTGGATCCATTAAACTTAAACTAGTTAATTAATTTTAACCACTAAAAAAACTGTCTGTCGATTTTCGACAGGCAGTTTTTTGTTTGTCATTTTATCTTGAAGAGATTTAGTTAAATTGGCTGAGTAGTTTGTGTGTAGTGCTATCATGAAACTATATACTTAATGATTGGAAATGGAATATTGATTAAAAATAAATACCTCAAACCTTTGCTTAAACGCTGTTTAATAACTATCTTAATCATAGTAATTTACTCTTTAGGATCGCATCTTCCGTTACCATTTGTAGAAATAACTAATCGCTATCGCCAATTAATTGCGCACTCTTCTTTATCAATGATTGGGGTAATTAGTGGTGCAAATCTGACGAATTTGTCTTTATTTTCGGTTGGATTGAATCCATTTATGATTGCCATGCTAATCGTGCAGATTTTAATGATAACGAAGATGTTTGGCTTTGATGCCCTTTCTCAGTCACAAGCTGAGATTGTCCAACAAGTCTTATTGCTAAGTCTTTCAATTATGCAGTCAATTGCATTTACTTGGAGTATGATATCAACCAAAAATCTTGCGAAAAATAGCACGGTTGCTTTGATTTTAACTGCCGGGAGTTTACTGGTTTATTGGCTTTGTCTGATGAACATGCGGTACGGAATTGGTAAAATAGCGCCAATTATGCTGGTCAATATCATTAATTCTTCTATTTCCTCGTTTGGATCTGGGTTTAAGCAATTACAGAAGATCAATAATTGGCAGCTTTATTTATCCGTCGCGATTATTTGTACAGTTATTTTAGTATTTTTATGGATTAGGTTTAATAGAGCCTATTATCCTATTCAGCAAATAGATACATCATTATCTAGTTCGTCGAAGCCGATTTTAGTACCAATCAATTTAAATATTGGGGCAATGATGACATATATGATCGGGCTAAGTATTTTAATGTTACCTAGCATGTTAGCGACCCATTTTGCTGCTAAGTCATTGGTTAGAAATCCTTACTTTGATTCGTTGATTACTTTCTTCATCACTTTTTTGCTGTTTTACTTTTTTAGCTTTTTTCAATATGATCCAGGTGACCAAGCAAAGATTTTGCGTGATACCAACAATTATTTGTTGAATATTAGACCCGGAAAACCGACTAAAAAGTATTTGACTGGTTTACTAATCAAAATTTTACTTCCAGGTGCATTTTTAAATGCGCTAATCATTACTATTAGTTTATGGGGACCTCAAATGTGGGGTGAAAAAGCCAATTTTGCAATGCTTTTAGCCAATTTTGCAATGACAGCTATCTTTTTCTTGAGTATCAAAGACGAAGTAAGTCTTTATTTATTCCCTATTAGGTATCAAAAACTAAATTAGGTGAGGATGGACATGGAATATTTTATTGTTGCTTGGCATAACCTATTGGAAGACTGGAATTATTCTGTTCCAAACATTGAATTTTATGATGGCTCGATCAATATGAATATCCTTCATCATGGAGGAAAGCAAATAGGGTTGATAGTTGATGATTATCAACCACAGTTAACTACCAAATTGAATGATCTTGATTTTTATCCTGAAAAAATTTTATCAGTTTATGATTATTTGCAGGGTAGTTTGAATTTCGATAATCAACAAGTATTGAACTATCAAGATTTTAATTGGCCTGATGATGCTATTTTTGATATATCATCTTTTAATATTTTGGTTGTGTCAGCTGATAAGCTGTTTGCCAAAATTGTAGTCGATACTACAGGCAAACTACTTTGGATTGAATACTTTGATCAGGCTGAAAGATTAACAAGTAAGGTAATCATTGATAGTAGAGGTTTCGTATCATCAAAAGAAACAGAACAAGAGATTGTTTACTTTGATCCAGTTGGACATTGGCGTTTTATTTACGATAAACAAACTGATGCCGTTAAATTAAATCCTGATTTCTTAGTTAGTGATCAGCTTCAATATCAGCATTTAAGTGATCTTATTCAAGAGATTTTGACAGAAAAGATTCTGACACATGTCACTCAGAAAGATCATTTGATTGTTACTATTGATGATCAGTCTCCTCTATCAATGTCAGATTATAATGTGCATCATCCGATTTATGTGCTTAATCCAAAAGTTAACCATACTAGAAGTTTGCAAGATGTCGGAAATGAATCGATTGTTGTTTCACATAAGGATGAAATTGAACAAGGATACCCTAATTTAAATCTGATTGAAATACCTTCTTTGCCATTTCAATTTAAATTCGGACATAGTCAGCGATTAAGACGACAGATAATTGGAGTTTTTGCAGAAGGGATGAATGCTGAAGAACTACTTTCTTTGTTACATGTCCTATATCCTAAGCTGCTCTCTAAACCCGATGAGTTAAGCTTGCGCTTTCTTACTTATTCCAATGATCAAAACGCTTTAATTAATAAACTAATTAAACAGTTTGCTGAAGAAAAGCGCAATGAATTTCAGTTGTTTGATGAAAAAGCAAAACTAACTATGATAGGTGAAAATGATGGACTTAAATCATCTGACAAAAGACCTCAATTATTAATAAGTTCTCACCGACTTTCAAGTGTTAATGACGCAGCTAAAACATTGGATAAAATTAGAGTTTTAATTAATTGGAATCTTCAGGATGATTTTATGATGATAGCTGCTGTTAGCACGGGTATACCACAATTACAGAATTTTAAGTCTTTTACTTTGCATGATCATAAAAATGGCATTATTTGTCAAAATTACCAGGAACTTGAGATGGGATTAACATTTTACTTAGATGATTTGCAAAATTGGAATGAATCGTTAGTTTATAATGCGCAATTATTGAACAAATATTCAGAAGATAATCTGTTTAAGAAGTGGGAATCAGTTTTATCAAAGGAGCTTTGATGATGAGAGTGCTTCAATTAGGAACAATTAATTGGCAAGAGAAATACACAATCCCTAATCAGATAACTTGGTGCTTTAAAGATCCTGCACATTCGTTACTTTTTGATAATAAGAAAAAAGAACGATACCACTTGTTAATTATTACTAGTCCAATATATTTGAGCAGAAAGTCATGGGAAAAGTTGCGAGGCATTTTCCCGACACTGTCAATTCTTTTGTGTAAATAAATCTTTCCGATAGGTTGATTCTTTAATTATGTTTTAATCGAAGTATGATTCCAACGTGTCTGTCACCTGACCAAAGCCTTTATGAGTCCGATTGGCATTCCGGTCGTTGTAGCCGATAGCCTGTACACCTAAGAAGTTGTCTAGGGACTCTTCAGTTGGAAATTCTGACTTTGGCTTTGTCTTGCGTTTGATCATGTTGTTTATCGACTCGATCATGTTCGTTGAGTAGATCGAGGGCCGAATCTGCTTAGGGTACTGGTAAAAGACCAGCAGGTCTTCCTCAATCTTCTGCAGATTCTTGATCATGCTTGAGTATTTTGAGTCGTATTTGTCATAGAAAGCGTGGAGAACCGTTTCTGCCTCTTTTAAGCTAGGATTGCTTATGAACTTGCTTGAAGTCGTCCAGAGCCTCTTTATGATCGCTTACACGGACTTTTCCCTTGATATTTCGCATGACATGAACTAGGCAACGTTGGAATTTAGATTTTGGGTAATACTGCTTTAGCATGTCTTTAATGCCTACAAACCCATCTGATAGGAATAGCTCAACCTGCTCAAGGCCGCGTTCCTTGAAGTTGGAAATCATTTCACCCCAAATTTAGATATTCTCCACCGGGGCAATACGATAATCAATGATCTCCTTATGGCCATTAGGCTTAATCCCAACAGCCACATAGACTGCCTCACGCTGGTACGTATCTCTACGTAGAGGAATGTAAGTGGCGTCGAGATACACGCAGAAGAACTTGTCGCTCAGCTGACGTTGGTGATATCTTTCGACCTGGCTGGCAACCTGCTTAGAGATGTTGGAGACAGTGCCAGCTGAGTAATAGCTGCCATACATTTTCTCAATCAAATCAGAGATCTCCCGGGTCGTTACGCCATGCTAATAGAGCTGAATCACGGTTGCTTCTAGCGTATCAGTGTGTTGGCCGTATGCTGGGAGAGTATGTTGGTGAAACTCACCTTTTCTGTCCCGAGGAACTTGAACTCTGATCGGTCCGAATTGAGTTTTAACTTGTCTAAAATAGCTACCGTTTCTAGAGTTTCCAGAGTTCCAACCCTCTCGAGCATAGGGATCATAACCAAGAAAGGCAGTCAATTCGCTTTCTAGGAGTTGATCGAGTCCTTCTTCAAGCTGAGTACGCATGAATTCATCGAATTTCTCTTTGTTCAATAGCGCATTGAGGCATTCTTTGTTAAAATCAGTCATAGGGGATTCCCTTTCGTATTGATAGTATTCAAATCAATTATACGGAAAGGGAGTCCCTTTTTTATACCCAATTGGAATTTAGTTTAAGGAACTGTTCATCCTTACACATAAAATTATACAGTTCCGTTTTGGATGCTAAGTTTGATCATGAATTATTGAAAGGTAGTCACAGTTCGCACCAATATATTAATGATATGGCTTATGCCCGATTTTTAATTCCCAAATTGATTCCAGAGAACCGTGTGCTTTATTTAGACAGTGACATAGTCGTTGATAAGCCTATTGATGAATTGTTCCGTTTACCCTTTAATGGAAACCTGATTTTGGCCGCTCATGAATATGCTTCAACTGATAATTTAAAGTATATGAATGACGGTGTAATGGTGATCAATAATAAGCAGCTAAAGAAAATTCCAAATATTAGTGAGAAGTTGATTAATTTAGGGCGAGATCCTAATTTGCCTAATGGTGATCAAACTGTTGTCAATGATTACTTTAAAGGTAAAATAGGTAAATTACCCGACGAATATAACTATTCAATTGGTTTTGATGCAGTTGCCTTTTGGAATGAATTGCCCAAATTGATGCATAAATTAAATTCAGTTAAGGAACCTAAAATCATTCACTATGTCACGGTCGATAAGCCGTTTAATTTTCAATCTATAGGTAGAATGCGAGAAAAATGGTGGTTCTACCGAAATTTAGAGCTATCTAAAATTGTACAAAAGTATACGGAGTTTGACGATACTAAGATAGGCTCACAACATTTTTCTGGGCAAGTATTTATTTTCACTCAACGTGCTGAAATTAAACATTTAGAAGAATTGATTCAAAAGCTGCCTGACGTTTGTTTCAATGTCGCATTATATACTGATACTGCTTTCATTTTGACAGAATTAGTAAAATATCCTAATTTTAAACTTTATACTAATGTTATTGAGGCTAATATTCAGCGCTTTATTGATGAAGCTGATGTTTACTTGGACATAAACTTTGGACCAAAAGAAACGGAAATTGTAGACCGTATTAAAGCACACCATACTCCAATTTTGACGTTTAATTATGTCTCTGATGGCGATAATAATTATCAGGATTATACTATCTTTGACGACGATGATGTAAGTGGAATGGCATCAAAGATCCGGGAAATTATAAAGCATAATACTTTTAACCATTAAAAAAACTGTCTGTCGATTTTCGACAGGCAGTTTTTTGTTGCGAGGAAATAATTATTGAGCTAATAAATCTAAAACGATAGCACCCATTGTTTTAGCAGCAAACGGCAATGCATCTTCGTTTAACAAAAATTTTGAGCTGTGGTGTGGGTAACTAATCCCATCTGCTGGCTTTTGGCCATAGTGCCAGTAAACTGTTGGCACTTCTTCTGAGAAGAATGAGAAATCTTCAGCTCCGGCCCCAACAGTAGTAGTATCGATATGTCCTATCCCTGGCAATTGACTATGGGTCATAGTATGCAGCACCTCATTAGTTAGTTTAGGGTCGTTATCAACGACCAGCGTGCCAGTGTTGAATTTTAGTTCGACCTTGACGCCGAAAATCATTTCGACACCTTGGCAAAGTTTTTTCAGCCAGCTCAGCACTGTGTCATTGATTTCGTTTTTCATAAACCGGACATCACCGCCCAGGTGAACTTGACCCGCGATGACGTTGTGAGCATGGCCGCCCTCAAACTGACCAATCGTTAAAGTTGCCATATCAAATGGGTTGAGCCGGCGGGCGATGATTGTCTGCGCCATTGCGACCAAGTAGGAAGCTGCAACAGTTGCATCATTGGCATTTTGCGGAGCTGAACCATGGCCGCTTACGCCAGTAATGTAAATATCAAAATCAGAGGAACCAGCAGAACTTGCACCAGGCACTAGGAGAATATCGCCGACTGGTAAATCGGAAGCACCATGTGCGCCAACCACACAATCAACCCCGTGTAAAATACCAGCTTTCATCATTGGCAAGGCACCACCCGGGGCTTTTTCTTCGGCCGGTTGGTGGATGATTTTGATTTTGCCAGCCCACTGGTCTTTTAACTGGTAAAGACATTCGGCTAAAACCAACATGTAAGCAGTATGACCATCATGTCCGCAAGCATGCATGGCCCCATTAGTTGCCGCAAATGGCAAGCCGGTTTCTTCTTTAACTGGCAGGGCATCAAAATCTGCCCGCAAGGCGATAGTTTTACCCGGTTTACCTGAATCGATCGTGGCCGTTAAACCGTAAGTACCGCCAATATTAGTCTGCAGATCGACTTTCATATCATGACCAGCATAGAAGTTAGCAATGTACTTTGCAGTTTCTTTTTCTTCAAAAGATGGTTCAGGATGCTGATGCAGGTAACGTCTAATAGCAATCAGCTCGTCAGTTTTGTCATCAATCAGTTGGTAAAGTTGATCTTTTAATGCTTGTTCCATTGTTAACTCCTTTATTTGATGTAGACCTGTTTAAAGTTGTAGCCGCCAGTCGCACTGTAAATTAAGCCCTTAACTTTTGACTTCATTAGCCAAGCTTGGGATGGGTAGTACAAAGTAGTAATTCCAGCAGTATTAAGTACCGTATCTTCGGCCTTAGCGAGCAGCTTCATCCGTGCAGTATCGTTAGTGGTTTGGCTAGCTTGCTGAAGCAGTGAGTCGAAAGTGGAATTGCTGTATTTACCATCGTTGTTGTCATTCTTTGATTGAACCAGTTGCAAGAATGAAATTGGGTCAGCAAAGTCAGTTGACCAGGAAGTAACCACAATTTGGAATTGCTGGTTAATGGCCCGATTTAATCTCGTCTTGTATGGGACGTTTTGGACATTAATCTTTAATCCTTTTAAGTTGGTTTCAAGTTGGCTTTGCAAAGTTTCAGTGACCCGTTTAGCAGAATCATTATCATCAAACAGAATCGTGAAGGTTAAATGTTTCTTGCCGAGTTCTTTTAGGCCTTTATCCAAGTAAGCTTGCGCCTTTTTCTTGTTTAAAGTCGACATTTGCTTAGCTTGTTTAGAAATCAAGCTGGTGTAGTCCTTGCCGCCGGTTTTAACAACATTAGTAGCAGTTAAAGTGTTGGCTGGCTTATTGGCGCCACCTAAAGTTTGGCAAAGGGCTTTTCTATTAATTGCTAAAGCAATGGCTTTTCTGACATTTTCATTTTTCAGAGCCGTGTTGTCCTGCTGGTTGAATTCAATGTATTCAGTCATAGCAGCTGGTCTGAGGATGTAATCAGAATTACCTTTCAACTGCTTGGTTTGTGACATGTCTAAGTAAGTTGTATCAAGCTTGCCTTGCCGGTAGAGGTTGTAGCTGGTTGAAGGGGTCTTTTGCACGCTAAAGTTGATTTGCTGCAATTTGACTTTGTCTTTGTCCCAGTATTGCTTATTTTTAACTAACTTCCAGTTCAAAGTGGCTGGACTCCAACCCTTTTGTACATAAGGGCCGTTGTAAACTGTGTATTTCGAAGCAGTTCCGTATTTAGAACCATATTTTTCCACTACTTTTTTGTTTTGCGGGAAGAAAAGCGGCTCAGTTAATAATTGTTTGAAGTACGGCGTATGGGTTTCCAGGTCAACTTCTAATTTGTATTTGCTTAAGGCCTTGATGCCTAAAGCTGAAACTGGCTTTTTCTTATCTGCAATCGCGCTCGCGTTTTTGATCATGCCTTCGTATAAGTAGGCATTTTGTGCAGCTGTCTTAGGATTAATAGTTCTGCGCCATGCATAGACAAAGTCTTGGGCTGTCACTGGATCACCATTAGACCATTTTGCTTTCCGCAGGGTAAAGACCCATTTGGTTTGATTATTATAAGTTTTGACACTTTTAGCTAAAGCGGGTTCGATTTTGGCATCTTTGCCTGACCGATATAAACCTTCATCGACATTAGACAATTGTGTATTCGAAACGCTGTCGTAGGACTTGGAATTATCCATCGTTGGTACTTCGGCCGTCGTCATCCAATTTAAGACTTGTTGCTGACTGTTTTGCTTTTGGCCGCAGGCTGTGAGGCTAATCGTTGTTAAGCAAAGAGCCGCGCCGGTTAATAATAATTTACTAGTTTTCATAATTTCCTCCGCAAGATAAAAAGGGCCCAATCCAGCTGGTCGGGTCCTTTTAAGTGCTTACAAAAAGAAAAGGGACCCGATCTCTGTTCTAGATCGGGTCCTTGAACTCAAACTTAATTGCTAATCATTCATTAAGCTGCTAGTGCCAGAAACAGTTGCCTGCTTGCATGTCAACATGACGGCTCAATTGCAGATTAACAGTAGTCTGCCAATCCAATCTAGAACTTATCATGTTGATTCGTCGCAAGTTAAGCATTTTTTCTGACCTCCTTTTGCTCAAATAAATTAATTTTATTTTAAGCTGTTATTCATAATTTTCAACAGCTTTTTTTATTTTTCCTGAGCTTTATTTTTTCGATCCGCCTTTGTTTGACATAGCGGTAAATGAAATCACCCATTACCAGGCCAATTAGAACGACCCATAAGATTCCCTGGCCAACTTGTTCCCAGGAGAATTTATAATAGACTATGTGGCGAACCAGGGCAAAGATTGCTACTAGCCAAATAAAGCCAAATAAGTAGGCCCAAAATAAATCACGGTTCATATTCTTCATAGAAAAAACTCCTCTTTAGCTGCTTTTTGTTAAATAATAAATTAATTATAGGTTAAGTGGGAAGCGGTTACAAATGAAAGCGGCAGATAAATGGTGAAAGAAAGCCCGTGGCTGTTGACAAATCACCTAATTCAGTCTAATATAATTATCGTGAATTCTACCTAAGACTCGGGTGGCGCAAGCCTTAATATCCCGCCGAGGCCAGAAGATAAGAGTGAACTTTCAGCTCCATGTCTTGTGGCATGGAGTTTTTTAATGACCTGTAGAATTTCAAATCTTGTTAGTGGAGGTGAAACAATTGAGTAAAGCTGCTATTGCAGAAAAGGAAAAATTAGTTGACGCTTTTGCAGAAGAATTGAAGCAAGCACAAGCTGTCTTGGTTATTGACTACTTAGGCTTAACCGTTGAAGAAGTAACCAACATGCGTAAGGAATTACGTGACAAGAACGTTAAGATGCGTGTTATTAAGAACACCTACTTGCGTCGTGCGGCTAAGAAGGCTGGCATCGAAGGTTTAGAAGATACTTTTGTTGGTCCAACTGCTGTTGTTTACACTAGTGATGCAGATGACATTACTGAACCAGCTAGAATCGTTTCTAAATACGAAGACGACTTCGAAGTATTGCAAATCAAGGGCGGTATGCTGGAAGGTAAAGTTACCAGTAAGGAAGAAATCAAGGAATTGGCTTCTATCCCTGGTCGCGAAGGCTTACTGTCAATGTTGGTATCTGTCTTACAAGCTCCAGTTCGGAACTTTGCATATGCTGTTAAGGCTGTTGCTGATAACAAAGACGAATAAAACGACAATTATCTAATTTCGGAGGATTATAATAATGGCTTTAGATAAGGATAAGATTATCGAAGACTTAAAGGGTGCTTCCATCCTTGAATTAAACGACTTAGTAAAGGCAATTGAAGACGAATTTGGCGTTTCAGCTGCTGCTCCTGTTGCAGCTGCTGGTGCTGCTGGTGGCGATGCTGCTGCTAAGTCTTCATACGATGTTGAATTGACTGAACCTGGCCAAGAAAAGGTTAAGGTTATCAAGGAAATCAAGGAAATCACTGGCCAAGGCTTACTGGATGCCAAGAAGATGGTTGATGGTGCTCCTTCAATCGTTAAGAAAGACGCTTCAGAAGACGAAGCAAACGACATCAAGTCTAAGCTTGAAGCCGTTGGTGCTACTGTAACTTTGAAATAGTTACAGCCTGCGGGCGTTTAATAAATAAGCTTTCTGCTTGTCAGAAAGCTTATTTTTTTACAAAAAGGGCAAATAGTAATGACTAATCAAATGTATTATGCAAAGCAGCCAACAGCTGCTCATGATCGGCAGCAGGTAAACTTTGCTTGGGCAGGCGTTAATCTGAATTTGACTACTGATGCTGGCGTTTTTTCCAAGCATCGGGTCGACTATGGGTCAATTGTCCTGATCAAACAAGCGTCCTTGCTAACGAACTTACCTGCTGGAAACGTTTTGGATCTGGGTTGCGGTTATGGACCAATTGGCTTATTTGCGGCTAAACATTGGCCTGAGCGCAAAGTTGATTTAACTGATGTTAATGAGCGGGCACTGGCCTTAGCCAAGCACAATCAAACTGCTAATGGGATTAAAAATGCCCATGTTTTTGCGTCTAATATCTATGAGCAAATTGGCGATACATACGCTTTGATTTTAACCAACCCGCCGATTAGAGCCGGCAAAGAGGTTGTGTCAAAAATTTTAGCCGATGCCAAGCAGCATTTATTACCAGGCGGTCAAATTCTATGCGTTATTCAGAAAAAGCAAGGTGAACCTAGTGCTAAGCGGCTCTTAACGCAGACTTTTGGTAATTGCCAAATCTTAAAGCGTGATAAAGGATATTACGTTTTACAAAGCCGGGTGCAGGCATGAGTCTGACAAGTGAACAGAAAAAAGCTGGGATGCAGGCAGCGTTTGAACAGGCTAAATTAGCAGCAGATCAGGGCGAAATTCCGATTGGAGCGGTGATTATGGATTCGGCTGGTATGATCATTGGCCGCGGGTATAATCGTCGTGAACTTGACCAGGATGCAACCGAACATGCAGAAATGCTGGCAATTAGACAGGCTTGCCAAACTTGTGGCAGCTGGCGGCTGATTGATTGCACTTTGTTTGTGACGCTAGAGCCGTGCCCGATGTGTGCTGGTGCCTGCATTAATGCCCGCGTTGGTACGGTAGTGTATGGTGCTTTTGATCCCAAAGCTGGCGCATGCGGCAGCGTGGTGGATTTGCTGGCTGAGCCTAAATTTAATCATCACCCCCAAGTGATTCGCGGTTTCTATCAACCAGAAGCTAAGGCGATGCTCCAGCAATTTTTTAGGGATATCCGGCAGGGCAAAATACAAAAGCCTAGCCAAAAGCCGGAAGATAAGTTAAAATAATTAACGGGCAATACCTTGCTTCCAAACCGTGTCAGGGCCGGAAGGCAGCAGCACTAAGGTTGCGTAGGTATGTGCCTTTTTTTGTGCCGAAAAGTAGGTTTTGCCTGCTTTTTTTTGTACAATAGATAAGATACTAAGAGGGAAGAGGAGTGCACATGGCCTACCAAGCTTTATATCGAAAATGGCGTCCGCAAACGTTTGCCGACGTAGTTGGGCAATCTGCAATTACAGAAACGCTGAAAAATGCTTTGATCCGTCAGCAAGTTTCACATGCTTTTTTGTTTGCTGGTCCACGGGGGACGGGGAAAACTTCCTGCGCTAAAATTTTTGCTAAGGCCTTGAACTGCCTTGACCTTCAAGACGGCGAGCCTTGCAACCAGTGTGCTAATTGTCAGTCGGCTAATAATGGGTCATTAGAAGATATCATTGAAATCGATGCTGCTTCTAACAATGGTGTTGATGAAATCCGGACGATCCGTGATCAAGTCAAGTATGCACCAACCCAAGGAAAGTATAAGGTCTATATTATCGACGAAGTTCATATGCTGTCGATGGGAGCTTTCAATGCTTTGCTGAAAACTTTGGAAGAGCCGCCTGAGCATGTCGTCTTTATTTTGGCAACTACTGAGTTGCAAAAGGTACCGGCAACTATCATTTCACGGACGCAGCGCTACCGTTTTCGTCGGATCAAGCAAAGCGATATTTTGGCGCAATTGCAAAAGATTTTGCAAACGGAAAAGATCGAGTATGACGAATCTGCCCTGCAAGTCGTCGCCCAAGTCGCTGATGGCGGGATGCGGGATGCACTCTCAATTTTGGACCAGCTGCTGGCCTACGATACAGGCAAAATCAATTATCAAGACGCTTTGACTGTTACCGGTTTTGCAGATCAAAAAGCTATTGAGCAATTGTGCTTGCGGCTTTTGCAAGGTCAAACAGATGATGCCTTAGCAGCAGCTAAGCAGCTGCTTGATCAGGGCGCTTCAACGAGAAACATTTTAACTGAGTTGATCGAACTAACAAGTCAATTACTGCTTGCTATAAAAAGCCCGGCTGATCATAGTCAAGACTTTTTGGTCAGTGGATTATTAGATCAGGCACGTGTTGTCCCTCAAACGTCCCTGTTTCGATTAATTGAGCTAGCTAATAAAGGCTTGCAAGACCTGCGTTATACAAACCAGCAAATGATCCCTCTTACTGTATTTATTGTGGAGAGCAGCCAAAAAAGGCAGCAGCCAGCCGCTGTATCAGCTGGTGGAGCAAATTCGGCACAATTGGCTAAGCTGCAGGCTGAAATCAAGGCTTTAAATCAAAAAATTGAGGCACAAGCCCAAAAAACAGCTAGTGTACAACCTGTTAAAAGTCAGCAAAAACTCCACCATCATTTAGAAAATAAAGAGCAAGTCTACCACGTTTTAGAAAATGCCACTCGGCATGACCTGAATACGATCGAAGCTGTGTGGCCGGACTTGGTGTCGACCTTGGCCGTATCAGAACGGGCACTGGCTGATGTATTAAAGCCGGTAGCGGCTAGTGATCAGCAAGTGGTTTTGAAGTGCAAGTACGAATTGTGGTTTGAACGAGCTAACAAAGATACTAATTTAGTGGGCCGACTTGAAGCAGAATTAAGCAAGCTGACTCAACATAATTATGGTATTGTTTTAGTGGCAGATAGCGCGTGGCTATCAACTAGAGCCAGCTTCTTGCAGACGCATAAGGATGAATTGCTGGCTAAACAAGCTGCTAAAGAACAGGCTGCCGCGCAACCTGCGGATGAACAAACTGATCCGCAAACAGCTGAGCAAGTGGTTAGCCAGGCAAAAGCTTTATTTGGCGACTTAGCTCACGTTAAAGACCAACCAAACAATAAAGAGGATGAAGATCATGAGTAGAAGACCTAATTTTGGCGGCATGGGCATGGGAATGAACATGCAGCAAATGATGAAACAAGCTAAAAAGTTGCAAGCTCAGATGGAGCAAGAACAAAACAACATCAACCAGCAAGAATTTACTGGCACAGCTGCTGATGAAATGGTGACAGCTGTCTTTGCTGGCAACCGGCAACTAAAAAGCCTGAAAATCAAGCCAGAAGCTATTGATCCAGATGACCCAGATATGTTGCAAGATTTGATTATCGATGCTGTTAATAAGGGCTTAACCGCGATTGATGAAGCTACTAAGGCTAGTTTAGGAAAATACACGCAAGGTCTGAATTAAATGGAATACCCATTGCCAATTAGTCGGTTAATTGATAACTATATGAAATTGCCTGGAATTGGTGAAAAAACTGCCATTCGGCTGGCTTTTTATACCTTGAAAATGTCGACTGATGATGTCAAAGACTTTGCTTCCGCTTTGCAAGAAGTTAAGACCGACCTGCGTGCTTGTTCAATTTGCGGCAATATTACGGAAGCAGATCCTTGTGCCATCTGTACTGATAACAGCCGCGATCAAAGTACAATTATGGTAGTTGAACAGGTCAAAGATGTGATGGCCTTTGAACAAATGGGCGAATACCATGGCTTGTATCATGTTCTGAATGGCGTTTTGTCACCACTTGATGGAGTTGGCCCGAGTCAATTGAATATTAAGTCATTGATTAAACGTTTGCAGACTAATGATCAGGCCCGGGAAGTGATTATTGCTTTGAATTCAACCCCAGAAGGAGAAGCAACGGCGATGTATTTGGCTAAGCTGATTAAACCAGCTGGCATTAAGGTATCGCGTTTAGCCTCAGGGCTAGCAGTTGGGGCCGATATTGAGTATGCGAGTGCAATTACGTTAAAGCGAGCTGTGCAAGGAAGGACAAATTTATGAGTCGACATCATCGAATTAAAGCGGCCGAAGATCAGCGCTTGCTTTCTCTGATTACGAAATTACAAGGCCAAATTGCGGCTAATCAAGCATTAGATATGAATACGTTTGATTTTTCGACTGATAACGAAGTTGAAGAAAAAATTTTACGGGCTAAGTACGTTTTTGCCTATCATGAAGCTCGCCGCCGACAGACGCGGTCAACTAATATTGATGGGGTTATTACCGAATAATGTGTTCACTCGCCATTTGTTGGCGAGTATTTTTTTGTCATATTTTAGGTATAATCTAAGACAGGAGCTGAAAATATGACAGGATACTTTGTAACTTTTGAAGGGCCTGATGGGTCTGGTAAAACAACAGCTTTGCAAGGCATATTAGAGAAGCTGCCAGTAGCTGCAAAAAGAAGCTTACTGGTAACGCGTGAGCCGGGTGGTTCAGTGGTTGCCGAAAAAATTCGCAAGCTAATTTTGGATCCGGTAAATACGACCATGACTGATCGCACAGAAGCGCTTTTGTATGCAGCCCAGCGCAGCCAGCATGTCACTGAAGTGCTAAAGCCGGCTTTAGCTGCGGATAAAGTTGTTTTTTCGGATCGTTTTGTTGATAGTTCGCTTGCTTACCAAGGTGCCGGCCGGCAATTAGGAATTGCAGCAGTCAAGGAAATCAATGATTTTGCTACCCAAGGTTTAGCACCTGACTTGACCATTTTATTCTGCATTGAGCCTGCTCAAGGCCTAGCCAGAATCAAACATGAACGGCCAGGTCAAGAAGATCGGTTAGAGAAAGAGCGGTTAGCTTTTCACCAGCGGGTTTATCAAGCTTATCTGGCTTTAGCCGAACAGGAGCCAAACCGTTTTGTCAAAATTGATGCTAGCCAATCACCAGCGCAAGTTGTGCAGGCCTGTTTACAAGTGCTTAAAAATCGCCTGCCGCAGTTATTTGCAGAGGATTGATCTTAATGAAATTAATTATTGCTATTGTTCAAAATAAAGACGCTGAAGAACTGAGTCAGCGCTTTGTGAAAAATGGAATTCGTGCCACTAAGTTATCAACTACCGGTGGCTTTTTACGGGCTGGCAACACGACCTTCTTAATCGGGACTGCAGATGAAGATGTGCCTGAGGTCTTGGGTACAATCCGCTTATCTTCCCATCAACGTGAAGAATATGTGCAAAGCCAGTTAGGATCAAGCATGAGCTCGGCACAAACGCAGCCGGTAAAAGTGTCAGTCGGCGGGGCGACAGTCTTTGTCTTAGACGTTGAACAATTTAAACGGTTCTAATATGGAAGCATTTGACCAAATTGACCAAACTAAGGCAGCTGAACTCAAACGGGCGCTAGATCATGGTCAGCTAGCTCACGCCTATTTGTTTCTTGATTTAGACGAGCGGCGGGCAGGGTTGACTGCCTTATGGTTAGCGTGTGCGGCAAACTGTTTAGGCCAGCAGCGGCCGGATGGTATCTGCCGCAATTGTCAGCGCATTTTAGCTGGAAACTTTCCTGATGTGGTACAAGTGCAGCCGACAGGACAGAGCTTATCAATTAAACAGGTACGGCCGCTCAAAGAAGAATTGGCCAAAAGCCCGACCGAAAGTCAGCAGCGCTTTTTTATTATTGAACAAGCTGAACGACTGACGATGAGTGCAGCTAATGCTTTGCTTAATCTGCTTGAAGAACCAGTTGCGCCAGTGGTCACTATTTTAATTGCCAATAATGAAGATCAAGTTTTGCCAACCATTAGGTCGCGGACGCAGATTTTGAACTTTGAGCAAGAAAGTTTAACTGATTCAACCCAAGCTGATTTATTAGCGGCTGGGTTAAGTCAAACTGAAATTGAAAGTTTATCTGCCCCTGATGGTTTAACTAAGACTACTCAAACTTTTTATGAAGAAATAGTGACGGGTGAGAGTCTAGCCTTGCTTACAGCCCATGAGCTGGGGCAAACTGTTAAAAATCCGGCAGATCAAAAATTAGTGATTATTCGGTTGAAGCAAGCGGCTTTAAATGCGAGCCAGCAAGAGAAAACACGGTCAGCTGGTATCAAAATGTTGCGTTTGCTCATGCAAATCGACCAGATGTTGTATAGTAATGTTAGTTTCAGAAATTGTCTAGATTATTTAGTGTTGAAGTTTGAACGGTAGGTAAAACAAAGTGGATCCGTACTCACAATTAGATGAACTGCATCGCAGTTTAGAAAAAATGACTAACACTGTTGCGCAGCTGGAAAATGATATCCTTGATGCATTAAAAGAAAATACTGAGCTTAAGGTCGAAAACCAATTGTTGCGCGAAAAAATCAATAAATTGAGCCAAACGGTTCCTGATGCTAAAAAGCGGCAACCGGGTCTGGAATCGCTGCGGTCAATCTATAAGTCTGGCTACCATATTTGCAATATGTATTACGGTTCGCATCGAGAAGCAGGCAATGATTGCATTTTTTGCTTGGATATTTTAGATAATTTTGTTAATGCTAAAGAGCGTAAACAAGGGGGCAAGCATGCAAAAGCAAAGTAGCTTTGAACAAACTGGCGGCAAATTATATTTGGTCCCAACGCCGATCGGCAACTTGGAAGATATCACCATCCGAGCAAAAAAAGTTCTGCAAAATGCAGATTATATTGCTTGCGAGGATACTCGGACAAGCGGCGTGCTCCTGAAGGCAATTGGCGTGCATAATAAATTGCTATCTTTTCATAAGTATAATTCTGAAGCACGAGCACCTGAATTAGTTAAAATGATGCAAGAGGGGGCTGTAATTGCTGAAATCTCTGATGCGGGGATGCCAGTTATCTCAGATCCTGGCTTTATCTTGGTGCAAGCTTGCATTGAGGCACAAGTGCCAGTCGTGCCCCTGCCAGGGCCATCTGCCTTTGCTACGGCCGTAATTGCCTCGGGCTTTGATGCTCAACCAATGACTTATTATGGCTTTTTACCACGTAAGGCTAGTGAACAGCGGCCTTATTTTGAACAGATGAACCAGTTTCAAGGGACGTCTATTTTTTATGAGGCACCGCATCGCCTGCGTAAAACAGTAGCTAATATGGCAAAAATTTTTGCACCAGACCGGCAGATTTGTTTGGCACGGGAATTAACAAAAGTTCATGAAGAATTTTTGCGGGGGAATTTGGAAGAAATTAATGACTATTTTCAAGATCATGATCCCCGCGGAGAATACGTAGTGTTAGTGTCACCAGCTGCTGAAAAAACACAAACTATCAGTTGGCCAGATTTATTTGAACAAGTTGATCAGCTTGTTGCAACTGGCAATAGCAAAAAAGATGCGATTAAGGCAGTTGCTAAACAAGCTGGCATTTCCAAGAATCAACTTTATGATCGATACCATGAGAGGCAAGCATGAAATATCGCTTAAATTATCAAATACAATTTATGGATTGTGATGAACAGGGTAAGTTAAAATTGTCAGCCCTGATTAAGCTCATGATGCATATTTCAAATTTGCAATTGAGTCAAATTGGTCTTGGAACGAAAGATTTTTTGACAAAAAATTTGGGCTGGGTCGTCACGCAATATCAATTTGATTTTAAGCGTTGGCCAAGAGGCAGTGAGCAAGTAGTCCTGACTACGGAAGCTAAAGGCTTTAATCGTTTCTTCTGTTACCGGGATTTTGGCGTTGAAACTAGCGCAGGCGAAGAACTAATTACCGTTCACAGTCAGTGGGTTATTCTGGATTTGGCTCAGCGTAAAATGGTCACGCCAACAGCTGATTTGCTATCGCCGCTGGTGCAAGAAGCTAATGTGCGCGGAAAGCGGATCAAGCGCTTGCGTCCGTTAGCAGAATATGATAAAAAAGGCTCGTACTTAGTGCGTTATGATGATCTGGATACAAATCACCACGTTGACAATGCTAATTACTTCGTATGGATGACGGATCCGTTGGGACGCGATTTTTTGAACCAATATGAACCAGCAAGTTTATTGATTCAGTTCGACCAAGAAGTACAATATGGTCAAATGGTCGATTCACTGCTGACTGTGTCCGAACAGAGCAGTCAGCATGAGATAATGAGCGCAGGTCAAAAAAATGCTTTAGCCCTTATTAAGTGGAGAAAGGTGGATAAAGAAACCAATTTTTAAGCATCATCAATCACTGAATTTGCAGCAGCTAGTATTTTTAGGAATTTTAGTTGCGATTAATATTGTTTTTCAACGGTTCAGTTTTGGACCAGCAACTGTGAAAGTCGGCTTGGGCTTTTTGGGCTTAATGCTGTTAGCATATTTTTATGGACCATGGTGGGGCAGTTTAGGAGCTGCCGCAACTGATTTGCTATCATCGGCAATTTTCGGACAAGAAGGCGGCTTCTTTTTGGGCTTCACTTTTTCGGCCATGCTAGCAGTTTTTATTTATGGTTGGTTTTTATATCAAAAGCCAATAAAGTTATGGCGGATAGCAGCCGCAACCATTTTAGTGACTATTTTTGTCAACATGTTGTTGAATACTTACTGGTTGCATTTAATGTATGGGCTGAATTTGAAAGCAGCTTTTGCACAGCGATTGTTGAAAGAATTGATTACGCCTTGGTTCCAGATTTTGGTGGCTTGGCTTGTCTTGCCAGCCGTGGGGCGCATAAAAACAGAAAAGTGGCTTCATAAATCATGAAAATTTTAAGTATCTCAACTGCAACCAGCAATTTAAGCGTTGCACTGACAGAGGATCAAACAACTTTATTTTCGGCTGAAGAAACAGATCGCCGCAATCATAGTGAGCATCTAGATCCATTGATCGACAAACTTTTACATCAAGCAGGTTGGCAGCTGACTGATATCAATCGTTTTGCGGTGGCGCTTGGGCCAGGCTCATACACAGGCTTGCGGATTGGCGTAACGACAGTAAAAATGTTTGCTTCAATTTTGCATAAAGATTTGGTTGGCTTATCAACGCTGGAAATTTTAGCTGATAATTTTGCTCAATCAGATGCTTTAATTGTGTCAGCCTTGGATGCGCGCAATGACAACTTTTTTGCCGGAGCCTATATTATGAAAAATGGCCAGCCGGTTAATGTGATGGCAGATGGGCATTATCATTTAGACAAGTTATTGGCCGGAATTGAGAAAGCAGCTGCCGAACAGGGCAAGACTAAGGTTATTTTGGCTGGGACTGGTTTAATTGAACGTGCAGAGGCAATTAAGACAGCATTACCAGCGTTAGAATTAACTTTTGCTGAAGGCGACGATAACCAAGTGCACGCTAGTCATTTAGGTAAATTAGCTCTGTCAGCTCAAACGATCGACCCTGATCAAGCTTTGCCACGTTATTTGCGGCGGACACAGGCTGAAATGGATTGGCATCGTAAAACTGGTAAGCCATTTGGCCAGGATAGCGACTATGTTGAAGAAGTTTAGCAGCTTTTTTAGGCACTTACCCAGTGAATTGACAATTGAACCGCAAACGTTGCAATTGTCAGATTTGCATTTACGCTTAACACAAGCACAGGTGCAAGATGCTGAAAAAATGTACTTTGCTCAACGTCTGGTTTATCAAGGGTATAGTCCTTGGTCACAGTCTGCATTTGAACGTGAATTACAACGTGATGACAGTTTGTATGTAAACGTTTGGTCACGGTCTCAGTTGGTAGGCTTTATTGGTGCGCATTTTAATGGGCATGAAGCGCATATTACTAATTTAGCTGTTATCCCCACGGTGCAAGAGCGCGGAATTGGCAGCTATTTGTTGCAATTAATCATTGATCGGGCTCGCGACTACCAAATTCATCATTTGAGTTTGGAAGTTAGAATTGATAACGAACCAGCACAGCGACTCTACCGCAAATTTGGTTTTCAACCAAATTTTGTGAGACACAATTATTATGATGATATTAAAGTAGATGGGCTCGATATGGTGCTCAAGCTGCTCTAAAGAAAGAAGTTTTTGCATGTCAGCAAAAAAAGACGTACGAATTTTAGCTTATGAGAGTTCATGTGACGAAACATCGACGGCGGTCATTAAAAATGGGCGTGAAATTGAATCATTAGTGGTCGCTACTCAAATTAAAAGCCACCAACGTTTTGGTGGAGTGGTCCCAGAAGTAGCAAGCCGGCATCATATTGAAGTTATCACGCAAATTACTAAAGAAGCTTTGGCAGAAGCGGAAACCGATTGGAAGGACCTGGACGCAATTGCTGTAACTTATGGTCCAGGCTTAGTTGGCGCCTTGCTGATTGGAGTTAGTGCTGCAAAAGCTGCCTCGATGGCAACAGGATTGCCACTAATTGGTGTTGATCATATTATGGGTCACATTATGGCTGCGCAACTAACTGATGAAATTACGTATCCCGCCCTGGCTTTGCAAGTTTCTGGCGGACATACCGAGCTAGTTTTAATGCATGATCCACTGAACTTTGAAATTATTGGTGATACCCGTGATGATGCTGCCGGTGAAGCTTATGATAAGATTGGACGAGTTTTAGGAGTTAATTATCCTGCTGGTAAAACAATTGATGCCTGGGCACAAGAAGGTCAGGATACATTCCACTTCCCGCGGGCTATGCTGCAAGAGGATAATTATGACTTTTCATTTTCCGGCTTGAAGTCGGCGTTTATTAATACTGCCCACCATGCCGATCAGATTCATGAAAAATTGAATAAGAAAGATTTGGCAGCTAGTTTCCAAGCAGCAGTCATTGATGTGTTAGCTGAAAAAACTGTCCATGCTTTGCAGCAGTATCAACCAAAAACATTTATTTTAGGTGGAGGCGTGGCAGCTAATTTAGGGTTGCGTACGCGGTTAAACGCTGAAATCAAACAGTTAAAGCAGCAGCCAAAAGTGATTTTGCCGCCGCTGAAATTATGCGGTGATAATGCGGCGATGATTGGTGCTGCAGCCTACAACTTATTTGAAGCTGGCAAATTCGCCGATCTGACTTTGAATGCCGATCCATCTTTGGAACTGCCATATGCGGAGCATATGTTAAATTAGGTGATAATTAATGGAATCCCGTTTGGATAAGGATAAAGCTAAAAAATCACAACAAAAACCGATTATTTGGATAATTCTAGTCGTTATTTTGCTAATTTTAGGGATCGGCGGCTGGAAAATTCACCAAACCGTAACTTATACCAGTCAGCATTTTAATCAGGATGTAAAGATTTATGGGATTAAGGTTGGCGGTTTAACAGTTAAGCAGGCCGAAGCAAAGGTCAATCGGCAAAGCAAAAATACGGCTGTTTTACTTGATGGCCGGGTGAAATTTCACCATGTTGCTAAGCTAAAGGCAATTGACTTAACTACCACCAAGCGCTTTTTTAACCAGCAGCATACAAGTTTTCCATCTAAAAAGCAGTATCGATTTGCTTCTACAGATTTGCATAAACTCAAGCAGCGGCTGCTAGCTTTTAAGGAACGCTCTGTCACTTATAAGTTGAATGGACATGACTATAAATTGCCTGCTAGTTTGATTAAGGAAGTTGCCTATGCTAATGGTCATTATCAATTCTTGCAAACGCCCGCTTTAGAAAAAAAACTCAAGGAAATTGCAAGCGAAAATGATACTTTTGGTAAAAGCTATGATTTCACTACTCCTACCGGGTCAACAGTCCGGGTGACCAACCAATCTTATGGCTGGGGAGTCTGGCATTCGGCGGCTTTAAAGGCTGTGAAAAAAGCTTTTGATGAAAAGCAAGAGACTGTTGACGGCAGCAAGTACCTGTATGGTCAAGGTTTTTCAACTGCACCGCATGGTTACGGCAAGAGCAATCATGGTTTGGGCCACACTTATATTGTGGTTTCAATCAGTGAGCAGAAAGCATGGTTTTACCGCAATGGCCGCAATGTCTTAACGATTTCTGATATTGTGACCGGTACGCAGGATTCAACGACTGGTGACGCTACGCCAAAGGGTGTGTGGTACATCATGTACAAACAATCGCCATCTACTTTGAAAGGCAAAAATGATGACGGTTCTTCATACTCGTCAGAAGTTAAGTATTGGATGCCATTTACACTGTCTGGTTGCGGTTTTCATGATGCTAGCTGGCGGACTGATTGGTCCAAGACTGCTTATCTAAAAGGCGGCTCACATGGCTGCGTCAATGTTAAGCCAAGCGAGATTAAAAGTGTTTGGAACGTAGTGGAAACTGGTGAACCAGTCATTATCTACTAACATCAAATAAATTAAAAATGGATTCAGACCATCGATTGTGATCTGAATCCATTTTTTGTTTACTCAAAATTTTCTAAAGCTTCCATTGCTTGTTCCCAAGCTTGGTTTTGTTCATCTAGTTTAGTTTGTACTGCCTGCAAATCTTCTTGCAAAGGCTGTAATTTAGCAAAATCGCTAGCCACAGCTGGGTGAGCCATTTTATTTTGTAAATCCGTTTGTTGAGCTTCTAGTTTTGAAATGTTTTTTTCAGCTTGCTCAACAGCTCTAGTTAAGCGGCGTTTTTCAGTATCATGCTGTTTTTGACTCTGATAATCAAGCTTTCCTTGCTTAACAGCAACCGGTGCTGAAGTGGTTTTATCAACTTGAGCAGCAGCTGCAGCTTGCTTAGCCTTTTCATTCAAGTAGTAAGAATAGTTGCCATTGTAAACTTTAGCTGCTTGATTGCGTACAACTACAATTTTATTAGCTAATTGATTAATGAAATATCGGTCGTGTGACACAAACAGTAAAGTTCCGTTAAATTTTTGCAGCGCTTGTTCCAGCACTTCTTTAGCTTCGATATCCAGGTGGTTGGTCGGCTCGTCCATAATCAGCAAATTATCATGTTGCAATGATAAAAGCGTCAAAGTTAAGCGGGCTTTTTGCCCACCGGATAGCTGTCCAACCGTTTTATCAATATCTTTAGCGGTAAATAAGAAACTAGCTAAAATAGAGCGGACATCCGCTTCCGGCATCATACGGTGGCGGTCCCAAACCGTGTCTAGGACTGTTTTACCCGGATCAAGTGCCTGCAATTCCTGATCGTAGTAACCGATATCCAAACTAGCGCCGTATTTAATGCTGCCGCTTAAAATTGGCAGTTGTTTAATAATTGTTTTGACCAGGGTGGATTTGCCAATCCCATTAGGGCCAATGACGGCAACGCGCTCACCTTGATTGATTTGTAAAGACATGTCTTTAATCATGGCGCGGTCGGGATAGCCAACTGTTAAGTCTTTTAAAATTAACACTTCTTTGCCAGAAGGACGTTCAGCCGTAAAGTTGATGCGCACTTTGCGCTTAGACTTAGGCGGCTGAATGCGCTCCAGTTTATCTAAACGTTTGCGCCTGCTTTGGGCACGTTTAGTAGTTGAAGACCGAACGAGGTTTTTTTGAATAAATTCTTCATCGCGTTTGATTTGCACTTGCTGTTTTTCATAAGCAGCTTCTTGCGTTTGGTCGCGCAAAGCTCGTTGCTGCAGGTATGAAGAATAATTGCCTTTAAAAGTAGTTAATTGTCCAAACCGGAATTCAAAAATTTCGGTTGCTAAGTGGTCAAGAAAGTACTGGTCGTGGGAAACGGCTACAATGGCACCATCATAATTTTTAAGGAAAGCTTCCAGCCAGTCTAACGTATCTAGGTCTAAGTAGTTCGTAGGTTCGTCGAGCAGCAAAAGAGGCGGCTTTTGCAAAAGCAACTTAACAAAAGCTAACCGAGTTTTCTCGCCGCCAGACAGGGTGCCAATTTTTTTCTGCCAAGTTGATTCTGGAAAATTAAATCCATTTAGCACGCTTTTGATTTCGGCTTGATAAGTAAAGCCGCCGCGTTGTTCAAATTGGAAAGATAAATTGTCATATTGCTTGAGCAAAGTTTGGTCTTCAGGATGATCAGCAATCTGCAGGGATAAGCGCGTGATCGTTTGTTCATCTTGCCGCAAACTAGCAAAAACTTCCAGCATTTCATCGAAAATAGTGTGGTCATTATTGAGTGCATTTTCCTGGGCGATGTAGCCGCAGCGAATCCCATTATTGATTGTGAATTCACCTTTGGTTGGGGCTAATTGTCTGGTCATAATTTTTAGCAGGGTCGTTTTGCCAGCACCATTCGGTCCAACCAAACCAATTCGAGCTTTATCTTGAATAGAAAAGCTAACGTGATCAAATAATATATGACCTCCAAAACTTTGTTGCAGGTCGTGTCCTTGTGCAATAATCATGATTTTTCACCTTGTGCTATTTTAACATAGGTCTTTATTTAAGGGCTTTGTGAAAATTATTATTTCAGAAAGATGTTGATTTTTACGGGGAAAGTGCGCTATTATCAGGATATGATAGTGAAGGACTTCACTTCACAATGATGAGATATGGATAGAGAAAGTAGGAATCATAAGTGAATATTCCAAAAGCAACGGCGAAAAGATTGCCATTATACTATCGGTATTTGTCAATCTTGCACGACGCTGGCAAAAAGAAGGTTTCTTCAACTGAATTTTCAGAGGCCGTTCAAATCGACAGTGCTTCGATTAGACGTGATTTCTCATATTTTGGCGCCTTGGGAAAGCGCGGCTACGGCTATGATGTTGATGACTTATTGGACTTTTTCAAAAAGATTTTAAATCAAGATCGGTTAACCAATGTGGCCTTAGTTGGGGTCGGCAACCTGGGTAAAGCCCTGTTGAACTACAACTTTAAGTCTAGTACTAATATTCGTATTAGCGCTGGTTTTGATATTAATCCGGAAATGACCGGTAAAATTGTAGCAGGCGTGCCCGTTTATGATGTGAAAGAATTGGAAAAACAAATTTCCGATCAGCAAATAAAAATTGCTATTTTAACTGTGCCCGCTGATGTCGCTCAAAAATTGGCTGATGAAGTCATTGCCGCTGGTGTAAAGGGAATTATGAACTTTACCCCAATTCGCTTGTCAGCCCCAAGCGATATTCAAATTCAAACTTTGGATTTAGCAACTGAACTGCAAACTTTAGCCTACTTTTTGGACTCTAAGGATAAGAAGTAAATCATTGTAATCAATTAGTGAGATGACCATTTTGGTCATCCTTTTTTGTTATTTAGCACTTTTTTAGATAAAGTGCTAAATAATACTTGATTCTCTAAAGCAAACAGGTTACTATTTTATTTGTAAGTTAGCACTTAGATTTTAAGAGTGCTAAAGAATTGAAACCGATAATTAGGAGGGACAAACGTGTTACAACCAATTAGTGACCGCGTGATCGTGAAAGTTAAGAAAAATGAAGATGAAAATATCGGTGGCATTTATGTTGCTTCTAATGCAAAGCAAAAGCCAACCGAAGGCAAGGTTGTTGCTGTAGGTACTGGTGCTGTGACCAGCGAAGGCAAAGTTTTGCCAATGACTGTCCAAAAGGGCGACACGGTTCTGTACGATAAGTATTCTGGTACCAACATTAAATACGAAGGTGAAGAATACCTGGTCCTTCATGAAAAAGACATTTTAGCAATTGAAAAATAAGACTAATAAAGGAGAGTAATTTATGGCTAAGGATATTAAATTCTCAGAAAACGCAAGACGTTCATTATTAAACGGCGTTGATAAATTAGCCGATACTGTTAAGACTACTTTAGGACCAAAGGGCAGAAATGTCGTTTTGGAAAAATCTTACGGTGCTCCTGACATCACTAACGACGGTGTCACTATTGCCAAGAACATTGAATTAGAAGATCACTTTGAAAACCTGGGTGCTAAGCTGGTTTCTGAAGTTGCTCAAAAGACAAATGACATTGCTGGTGACGGTACTACTACTGCTACTGTTTTAACCCAAGCAATTGTCCGTGAAGGCATGAAGAACGTGACTGCTGGTGCTAACCCAGTTGGCATTCGCCGCGGGATTGAAAAAGCTACTGCTGCAGCTGTTAAAGGTTTGCATAAGATCAGCCACGATGTTTCTTCTAAAGACGAAATCGCCCAAGTTGCTTCAGTTTCATCATCATCAACTGAAGTTGGTCAATTGATCGCTGACGCGATGGAAAAGGTTGGCCACGATGGTGTTATTACGATCGAAGAATCAAAAGGTATCGAAACTGAATTAAAAGTTGTTGAAGGTATGCAATTTGATCGTGGCTACTTGTCACAATACATGGTTACCGACAACGATAAGATGGAAGCTGATCTGGAAAACCCATACATCCTGATTACCGATAAGAAGATTTCTAATATTCAAGACATTATGCCTGTTTTGCAAGGAATTGCTCAACAAGGCCGTCCATTGTTAATCATTGCTGATGATGTAACTGGCGATGCTTTACCAAGCTTGCTGCTGAACAACATTCGTGGTGCTTTAACTGTTGTTGCAGTTAAGGCTCCAGGCTTTGGCGACCGTCGTAAGGCTCAATTGCAAGACATTGCTACTTTGACTGGTGCAACTGTGGTTACTTCTGATTTAGGTCTTGAATTAAAAGATGTTCAATTAGATCAATTAGGTACTGCAGGCCGGATTACGGTTACTAAGGATTCAACTACGATTACTGAAGGCTCTGGCTCTCAAGAAGCTATGGCTGAACGTGAAAACCAAATCCGTAAGCAAATTGCTGATGCATCTTCAGACTTTGACAAGGAAAAATTGCAAGAACGCTTAGCTAAATTGGCTGGTGGTGTTGCTGTTATCCGTGTTGGTGCTGCTACCGAAACTGAATTGAAGGAACGCAAGTACCGGATCGAAGATGCCTTGAATGCTACCCGTGCTGCCGTTGAAGAAGGCTACGTTGCTGGTGGTGGTACTGCCCTGGTTAACGTCATGGATGATGTTCGGGCAGTTAAGGCTGAAGGCGATGAACAAACCGGTGTTAACATCGTTTTGAAGGCTTTGGAAGCTCCTGTTCGGCAAATTGCTACTAACGCTGGTCAAGATGGCTCAGTTATTGTTAACAAGCTGGAAGGCCAAGAAAATGAAATTGGCTACAACGCAGCTACTGATAAGTGGGAGAACATGATCAAAGCCGGGATTATTGACCCAACCAAGGTTACCCGTTCTGCTTTGCAAAACGCTGCTTCAATTTCAGCTCTGCTATTAACAACTGAGGCTGTTGTAGCTGATATCCCAAAGGATGACAATCAAGCTGGCCCAGCTGCTGGTCAAGCAGGCATGGGCGCTGGCATGATGTAAACCTCACCTCTTAATTAGACGTTTAAAACTAGTCCCGTTAATTGGGACTAGTTTTTTGTTGCGGCAATTTTTTTCGTTATAATTAAAAGGTAACAAAAGGAGGATTTCCAGATGGCGCAAGCGCGGACCCAGATGATGGAGCAATACTATCAAATTAAAGATCAGTACCCTGATGCTTTTTTGTTCTACAGGGTAGGTGACTTTTATGAATTATTTGAAGATGATGCGATTAAAGGGGCGCAAATTCTTGAATTAACGCTGACGCATCGGTCCAATAAAACGAAAAATCCGATTCCGATGGCTGGTGTACCCCACCTGGCAGTCAATTCTTACGTGAATACTTTGGTTGAAAAAGGCTATAAAGTTGCCTTATGTGAACAACTTGAGGATCCTAAGCAAGCCAAGGGGATGGTCAAACGAGGAATCGTTCAATTAGTAACGCCAGGCACCATGATGGAAGAAGGCCCGCAGCAAGCTAAAGAAAGCAATTACTTAACAGCGGTTGTCCAAGTAGGTCGGCAGTTTGGCTTAGCCTATAGTGATTTATCAACTGGTGAAGTTTTTGCTACGCACTTGTCGACCTTTGAAAATGTCGAAAATGAATTACTGTCTTTACGTACGCGGGAAGTGGTTTATCATGCACCACTGACTCATGCGCAGACAGACTTTTTTGATAAAGCTAGCATTACAGTTTCTGAACCAGTCAAATTAACAGAGAAGCATGCCGAAGTTTCTTTTGTTGTGCAAAAGCTGACTAATAAAGCAGAAAAAGCAGCCACGCAAGAACTAGTCGCTTATTTGTTGACTACGCAAAAGCGCAGTTTAGGTCACTTGCAGCTAGCCCAATCCTATGAGGTTGATGAATTTTTACAAATTTCACATACTTCTCAGACTAATTTAGAACTGCTGGCTTCAGCTAAAACGGGCAAAAAAATGGGCTCTTTGTTTTGGCTGCTTGATCAAACGCAAACAGCCATGGGTGGCCGCCTGCTGAAGCAGTGGATTAGCAGACCGCTATTATCTCAAGAAGCAATTGAAAACAGGCAGGCAGTTGTGCAAGCATTGCTTGACAACTTCTTTGTGCGGGGAGCCGTCAGCGAACAATTAAAAGGCGTCTATGACTTAGAGCGGCTGACAGGCCGGATTGCCCTTGGCACTATTAATGCCCGGCAGCTGCTGCAACTAGCAAATTCAATTAGTGCTGTTCCGAAAATTAAAGCCCAGTTATTAAAAGCGCAAGATCAAGTCTTGACCAAAGTAGCTGATAGTTTAGACCCATTGACTGGAGTCGCCAAATTAATTAAGCAAACTTTGGTTGACCAACCACCAGTTTTGACAACAGACGGCGGCTTAATTCGAGCAGGCGTTGATAGTCAGCTGGACCGCTACCGTGATGCGATGCATAACGGCAAAGATTGGTTAGTTAAGATGCAGGCTGAAGAACGACAGCGGACTGGCATTAATAATTTGAAGGTCGGCTTTAATAAGGTCTTTGGCTATTACATTGAAGTGTCAAATGGCAATAAGGATAAAGTGCCGCTGGATCGCTATACCCGCAAGCAAACTTTGACTAATTCAGAACGCTACATTACTCCTGAATTAAAAGAACATGAAGCCCTAATTTTAGAGGCCGAAGCCAAGTCGACTAACTTAGAATATGATCTGTTTGTTAAATTGCGCGAGCAGGTTAAAAAATATACTACCGCTTTACAAAAACTGGCTAAGCAAATTGCGCGGCTCGATATTTTGCTGGGCTTTGCTAATCTGGCTGAACAGAACAACTATTGCCGGCCGAAATTTAATGCTGATCAGCAAAATATTGATATTAAACAAGGTCGTCACGCTGTAGTTGAACAAGTCATGCCAGCTGGCACTTATGTTCCAAATGATTTGGAAATGGATGAGCAAACGACAATTTACCTGATTACTGGCCCGAACATGTCAGGTAAGAGTACCTACATGCGGCAGCTAGCATTAATTGTGATCATGGCTCAAATTGGCAGTTTTGTTCCCGCTAAAAGCGCTAATTTACCGATTTTTGACAAAATTTTTACTCGCATCGGTGCAGCTGATGATTTGATTGCGGGTCAGAGTACTTTTATGGTCGAAATGAGTGAGGCTAATCAAGCTTTGCAGCATGCGACTAGCAAATCCCTGGTTTTGTTTGACGAAATTGGCCGCGGAACTGCCACCTATGATGGGATGGCCTTAGCTGGCGCGATCGTGAAGCATTTGCATGATGAAGTTGGAGCTAAAACTTTATTTGCAACTCACTACCATGAATTGACGGATTTGGAACATAAGCTGCCGCACTTGCGCAACATTCATGTTGGTGCGACTGAGGAAAATGGCAAACTGATTTTCTTGCATAAAATCATGCCAGGCCCGGCTGATCAATCGTACGGAATTCATGTCGCAGAACTAGCTGGTCTGCCGCACAAGGTTTTGCGTGAAGCAGCGGTGATGCTGCGCCGTTTAGAAGCACAAGGGGCAGGCAGTTTAGACCCAGCCAGCCAGCAGCTGGATTTATTCCAAGCCGAAAAAGCACCAGCGGTTGATCCGGTAGAAACTGATGTCATTAATGAGTTGAAGTCGCTGTATTTAGCAGATAAAACGCCACTGCAAGTGATGGAGATTGTCCACGACTGGCAAGAAGAATTAAAGAAGAAGCAGTAGCATGGAAAAAATTCATGAGCTTTCGGCTAATTTAACTAATCAAATCGCTGCTGGTGAAGTAATTGAACGGCCAGCTAGTGTAGTTAAGGAACTTTGCGAAAATTCACTCGATGCGGGGGCTAAAGAAATTCGCATCTCGTTTACTGACGGCGGGTTAAATCAGATTACTGTCCAAGATGATGGCAGCGGGATCCCGGCCGATCAGTTAGTATTGGCTTTTACTAGGCATGCGACGAGTAAAATTGCGACTGAGCGCGACTTGTTTCATATTCAAACCTTAGGTTTTCGCGGTGAAGCCTTAGCATCAATTGCGGCAGTTAGCCATGTCCGCATTCAAACAAATGCTGGAAAAACAGGGGTGGGTGCAGACTTTACGGCTGGTGAGCATAGTGAAATTATGCCGGCGGCCAGCCCCTTGGGGACAAAAATTACGGTCACTGATTTGTTTTACAATACACCAGCCCGTCTGAAATATTTAAAATCCCAACGCACGGAAATAATTAAGATTGTTGATGTTGTTAACCGTTTGGCTTTAGGCTACCCCAAGACAGCCTTTATTTTGACTAATGGCCAGCGAGTGCTGCTGAAGACAGCCGGCAATGGTGATTTGCAACAGACTTGCGCACAAATTTATGGGGTTAAGTTAGCTAGTCGGATGTTGCCTTTACACGGAAAAAGCCCCGATTTTGAGATTACGGGTTTGCTATCCGACCTGGCCGATACGCGTTCCAGCCGGTCTTATATTACCTTTTTGCTAAATGGACGGTATGTTCACAATTATCAATTAACGCAGGCTCTGATTGCCGGTTTTGGTAATCAATTAGCGCCTCGCCGCTATCCAATTGCCGTGATCAACATTAAGCTTGACCCGCTGCTGGTGGATGTGAACGTTCATCCAACCAAGCGCGAAGTGCGTTTATCTAAAGAAGATCAGCTGGCTAAACTATTAACTGATTCAGTGGCAGACTTGTTAGCTAATAAGGCTGAACCACAAGCTGGATTGCTGTCAACTGATCAAAGCAGTCAGCAGGCTGATCAATTGGCCTTTAGCCTGAATCAGAACCTGGTTGATACCAGCCGGCAAGTATTTAATGAGCAGCAGCCTGAATATGAACAACCAGCAGTTTCTGAAACTAGTGCTGTGATTGACTTAAGCCAGCCAAGATCAGATGAACACTATTTGATTACGGAAACTTGGGATCAAAATGTTCGTCTGCAGCAGCAACTTACTCCTTTTGGCAGTGAAACTATCACCACGCAAAAACTGCCGGATTTACTATTTTTGGGCAAATTAAATTCATATTTAGTTGCTAGTGGCGAAAATGATTTATATTTACTAGATTTGCCAGCACTGCTGAGGCGTTTAGCTTATGATCGGGTTTGGCAGCAGCTGCAAGCCAGTCAAAAGAATCAGCAAGGTTTGCTCTCTCCATGGACCATTACATTGCCGAATACTGATGCTGCTACATTAAATGAGCATCTAACTGCCCTGCAAGAAATTGGCCTTTTCTTAGAAAATTTTGGTCAAAATGCTTTCATTTTGCAAAGCATTCCGCTATGGCTGCATGACAATGATGAACAGCGTTTGCAAGAAATTATTGATTTGTATTTACATGCAGCTAAACAGGATTTGCCGGCTTTAAAAAAGCTGCTAGCTAGTCAAACGGCTAAACGAACGGCGAGCCGAACTGTGTCTTACCACGCAGCTGACTATCAGCAGCTGCTGACAGATTTGCAAACAGCTAGTGATCCCTATTATGATGCTGAAGGAAAGCCGATTATTGTGAAAATTTCAGCGAATCGCCTAGCACAGATGTTTAAAAAGGATTAATACATGTTTGAGTATCTTGAAGGAAAAATCACTTTAGTCGAGCCAGCTTTTATCGTGCTGGATGTACATGGTGTTGGTTATAAGTTATACAGCCCGTCGCCATTAAACTATCAGCTTGGGCAAGCGGCTAAGGTCTTTGTCGAACAGATTTTTAGCGACAATGCCGGGATGCGCTTATACGGTTTTGCTAGCCAAGCTGATAAGCGTTTATTTTTAAAATTGTTGAGCGTGAGCGGAATTGGACCTAAATCTGCACTGGCTATCATGGCGGCAGAAAATACTGAATCCCTTGCTTCCGCAATTGAAAATGGACAAGTGAAATATTTAACCCAGTTCCCAGGAATTGGTAAAAAAACTGCCTCGCAAATTGTGCTGGACTTAAAGGGAAAATTAAAAGATTTTACCCCTAAATCGGATAAAAGTTCGCCTGCTTTGGAAGATGCCTTACTGGCCTTGCTGGCTTTAGGTTATACCAAACGCGAAGTGGAAAAATTAAAGCCAAAACTCAGCAAGTTACCAGAAATGACTGCAGATGCTTATATTAAACAGGGACTTGCTTTACTGCTGAAGAAATAAGAGGTGAAGTAATATGTCGGAAAAGCGCTTGGTAGATCAAACTAATAATGACCAAGCAGAAGCTGCCCTAGAACAAACTTTGCGCCCGCGTTTGTTGGCTGAATATATTGGCCAAACACAAGTCAAAGATGAACTGCAAGTTTATATCGCGGCTGCTAAAAAACGTGATGAAGCTCTGGACCATGTTTTGCTGTATGGCCCGCCTGGTTTGGGTAAAACTACTTTAGCTTTCGTGATTGCTAATGAACTGGGCGTAAACTTGAAAAGTTCCTCTGGTCCTGCCATCGCGAAAGCGGGCGATTTATTAGCACTGCTAACAGAGCTAAAGCCAGGCGACGTCTTATTTATCGATGAAATTCACCGTCTGCCTAAGCCAGTCGAAGAAGTGCTTTATTCTGCGATGGAAGACTTTTACGTCGATATTGTGGTGGGCGAAGGTGAAACTTCACATGCTGTACACGTGCCCCTGCCGCCGTTTACTTTGATTGGAGCAACTACGCGGGCTGGGCAGCTGTCAGCTCCTTTACGAGAACGTTTTGGGATTATTGAACACTTGCAGTTTTACAACTTTGATGAACTAGAACAAATTGTTTTGCGTTCGAGCAAGGTTTTTCATAGCAAAATTGATCCTGATGCTGCTACCGAACTGGCGCGGCGCTCGCGTGGGACGCCGCGGGTTGCCAATCGGTTATTAAAACGAGTTCGTGATTTTGCTGAAGTCAAAGGTGAACAAGCAATTTCATTGACGACGACCAAAGCTGCCTTAGAGCAGCTGCAGGTTGATCCGGCAGGCTTAGATCAGACCGACCGGCACCTGCTTAAAATGATCATTGACCTTTATCATGGCGGACCAGTGGGTCTAAAAACAATTGCGGCTAATATTGGCGAAGATATGGAGACTATCCAGGAAGTTTATGAACCCTATTTGCTGCAAAATGGTTTTTTGATTCGAACTCCGCGCGGACGGATGATTACGGCTAAAACATACCGTCATTTAGGAATTGAGCCGCCGAAAGACAGGCAATGACCTTCTATCAGACCAAATTTTTTTGTATAATACTAAGGTAATTATTAATAATTGAGGTGGACAATTTGAACGTATTATTTTTAGCAAACAATGCAGGCGGTGCTGGCGGCAATACTATCTTTATCGTTGGGATGCTGATTATTTTGCTGTTGTTCTCATACTTCGGCATTAGCCGTCCGCAAAAGAAGCAACAAGAAAAGCATAAACAAATGGTAGCCAATTTGAAGAAAGGCGACCGCGTAGTCTTAATTGACGGTTTACACGGTAAAATTGATCGCGTTGACGACAAGAACAAGACGATTGTGATTGACGCTGATGGTATTTACTTAACTTTTGCTAGCGGTGCTATTCGGCAAGTTTTACCAGCTGAAGATGCAGCTCCAGCCACTGAAGCTAAGTCTACTGAAGCAGCTAAAGCTGATGATAAAACTGCTGATAAAGCAGACAAGGCTGAAGAAACTAAACCTGCAGAAGACAAGGCTGATGCTGCAGACGACACCAAGGATGCAGATAAGTAATAATTAAGAGGACGCAAGGAAGCGTCCTCTTTTTTAACAGATTGATTAATGAAAGGATTTTATTATGCCTGATAAGAATATCCCGCTCGTATTGGTGATTTTTGGCGGGTCTGGCGACTTGGCTCACCGCAAACTTTATCCCGCTTTGTTTAATTTGTTTGAACAAGGATTACTGGCGCGCAATTTTGCTGTGTTAGGCACTGCTCGTCGCCCGTGGACGCATGAATATCTGCGTGAGCAAGTGCTGGAAGCAGTCCGTGAAGCCAATCCGGATACGGAACTGGATGAGCATGAGTTAACGGCATTTACGCAGCATTTTTATTACCAAGCGCATGATGTAACTAATCCGGATCATTATCAGACCTTAAAGAAAGCCATTAGCAAGCTAGATCAAAAATATGCTGCAGGCCACAATCGGATTTTTTATTTAGCAATGGCGCCGAGGTTTTTTGGCACGATTGCTGAACAAATTTATGAACAGCATCTGTTGGGCGACGGCTTTAACCGATTAGTAATTGAAAAACCGTTTGGGCGTGACCTTAAATCTGCTAATAAACTAAATGATCAAATTAGTCATGCTTTTGCCGAAAAAGATGTTTATCGGATTGACCACTATTTGGGCAAAGAATTAGTCCAAAACATTTTGCCGATGCGGTTGTCTAACCCATTAATTAAAAACATTTGGAATCACCGTTACATTAAAAATGTCCAGGTTACTTTAGCAGAAAGCTTAGGTGTTGAAGCACGCGGTGGATACTATGAAACTTCTGGCGCGCTACGGGATATGGTGCAAAACCATATTTTCCAAATTATTACTTTGCTAGCGATGCCAGAGCCGGCGGATTTAACGGCTGGGGCAATTCACGCCGCTAAGCAGGCTTTATGGGATAGCGTAATTTTCCCAAGTTCTGCTATGGTTGCCCGCAATTTCACCCGTGGACAATATGATAAGAGCAGCAGTACCTTTGCTTATTTAGAAGAACCAAACGTTGACCCTAAATCCTTAACTGAAACTTTTGTAGCAGGTGAAATTAAATTTCTGGGCGGGCCCTTAGCCAAGGTGCCAATTTTTTTCCGGACTGGTAAACGTTTACGTGAAAAGCAATCTCGGATTGATATTGTCTTGCAATCGATGAACAACTTGTATGGTAAAGCCTCGTCGAATACTTTGTCGATCATCGTAGACCCGGTAATGCGGTTTTACATCACAATTAACGGTAAAAAAATCACTGAACCTGGCCTGCGGCCAGAAAATCTGGTTTATCGTTTTTCTGATGAAGATTTGCGGCAGGTGCCAGATGGCTATGAACGCCTACTGCATGATGTGCTGGTTGAAGACCGGACTAATTTTACCCACTGGCGCGAGTTGGAAAAATTCTGGGAATACATCGATACTGTGGAAGATGCATGGCTAGCTGAAGATAAAGGCATTGACCACTTGGACCAATATGCACCATTTAAGATGGGGCCAGCAGCGGCTAATAAAATTTTTGAAGACGCTAGCGATCACTGGATTTACCGCTAATGCAGTCACCAGTATTACTGCCACGTCTTCAAACAAACCGAAAGATTATTCATCTTGATATGGATGCCTTTTATGCTTCAGTTGAAATGCTAGGGCATCCTGAATATCACAAGTTAGCTTTAATCGTGAGTCCAGATCCTCGTCAAAATCATGGTCATGGGGTAGTAACAACTGCTAATTATTGTGCTCGTCAGTATGGAGTCCACAGTGCAATGCCGGCTAATCAGGCATTGAAACTTGTCCCAGCTGACAAGCTTCTTTTTGTCCCACCACATTTTGAAAAGTATCGTTACTATTCTGAAAAAATCCACCAATTGATGCATGTTTTGACAGACCAAATGGAAACAGTTGCCCTTGATGAAGCATATTTGGATGTGACTCACGGTAAAAAAGATTGGCCTGTTATCCAGCAAGCGACATGGCTGCAGGCTGAAATCTTCCGACGCTTAAAATTGACCGCTTCCTTTGGAATCAGTTATAATAAATTCCTTGCAAAGACTGGTTCAGATTATGCTAAGCCCTTTGGCCGGACCGTGATTCGGCCGCATGAAGCTGAGGAGTTTTTACAGACAATTCCTTTGCATAAATTTCATGGGATTGGGCAAGCTACGCTAGCGTCTTTAGCTAAGTTAGGAATCCAAACTGTAGCTGATTTGCAAGCCGCCGATGTGCGGACTTTGACTGATAACATGGGACGGGCTGGTTATGAACTGGCTCTGCACGCCCACGGCATTGACAATTCACCAGTTGTGGCTGCACGCCAGCGCAAATCGATCAGCAGCGAGCGGACCTTTACACCGCCACTGCTGACTCAGTCAGATGTGTTAGCTGAGCTGCAAATTTTTGCTCAGCAGGTAAGCCAGGAATTGCAAGCTAAAAACTTGGCTTGTCAGGCAGTGGTACTAAAAATTCGCGACCGCGACTTTAAAACGGTTACGCGGCGGATATCTTTATCAAAACCTGTACAAGCTGAAACTGATTTGTATCAAGAAGGCGAGCAACTTTTAGCAAAAGTGCCTGACTTTATTGAGCGCGGGGTCCATTTATTGGGCCTGGGCGCAACTAATTTAATTGACTGTAAACAAATAAATCAAAATCTCAGTTTATTTTGAGGTAAGAGTATGAGTAGTTTTCAAGAAATTTTTGAAGCCATAAAGAGTCATCAAACTATTATTTTTCACCGTCACCGTCATCCAGACCCTGATGCGATCGGATCCCAAGCTGGTTTTTCACGGTCATTGAAATTAGCCTTTCCTGACAAGCAAATTTATTGCGTTGGCCAGGATATTGGTGATCTTGATTGGATCAACACCATGGATGAAATTCCAGATTCAGCTTATAAAGGAGCAGCCGTTATTACAACAGATTGCGCTGATCAGCCGCGCATTTCAGACCAGCGCTATCGTTTAGGCGATATCTTGATCAAAATTGACCACCATCCTGATATTGATCCTTATGCTGACTTATCATATGTTGATCCAGCTGCACCAGCTGCTTCCGAAATTGTCTATGACTTTTTACGGGCAGAAAACTTACCAATTACTAAAGAAGTAGCTTTGCCGTTATATGCAGGTATTGTAGGTGACACTGGCAGGTTTATGTATTCTGAAACAACTGCACACACTTTCGCCGTAGCATCACACTTAGCCAGCTTGGGGATTGATATTAATAAGATTGCCCGCAATATTAGTGAAGTGACTTTTGCACAAGCCCGGCTGCAAAACTTGGTTTTAAATTACTTACACCTTGATCCATCGGGGGCAGCTTATGCAGTTTTGACGACTGACATTTTGACAAAAGCCAAAGTACCAGTAGAAGAAGCTTCAGTGACAGTGTCAACACCAGGCCGGATTAAAGATATTATTGCTTGGAATATTTTTATTCAGCAGCCAGATGGAACTTACCGTGTCCATTACCGTTCAAAGGGCCCGGCCATTGATAAACTAGCTCAGCGCCACCATGGTGGCGGTCATGCCTTAGCTTCTGGCGCCAATGCTAAAGATCAAGCTGAGATTAAAGAAATTTTTGCGGAAGTAGTTGCCGCTACGAAGGAATATAGTGAACATCATGTCGACTAGTATTTTTACCGATGAAGCATTGAAACCGGCTTTACGCCAAGGCCTGCAAAAAATCGGCTTTAAAACGCCAACACCTGTCCAGGAAAAAGTTATCCCCCTGCTCTTGGCAGACCAGGCAGTTGTAGTGCAGGCGATGACTGGGTCTGGCAAAACGCATGCTTATTTGGTGCCAATTTTTAACCAGTTAGATGAAAACTTGCATCATGTGCAAGCAGTGATAACTGCTCCTAGCCGAGAATTAGTTGAGCAAATTTATCAAGTAAGCCGTCAATTGCGGGATGCCAGTGGTTTGCAGATTCAAATTGAAAAGCTGAGTGGCGGTAATGATCGCAGCCGGCAAGAGCAAAAACTTGCTCGGACAAATCCGCAATTAGTCATTGCTACACCAGGTCGGCTAGAAGATTTTGCCACGAAGAAGATTCTTAATTTTGAACATGTACGCTTTTTTGTGGTTGATGAAGCTGACATGACGATGGATCTAGGCTTTTTGCAAACGATTGATCAGATTAAGCAGCGCTTGCCGAAAACTAGCGTTTTTGCGGCTTTTTCAGCCACCATTCCAGTCAAGCTGCGCAATTTCCTGCATAAATACATTCGTGACACTAGTTTTGTAGTGATTGATAATCCGGCCGTGATTGCACCAACGATTGAAAATGATTTAGTAGATGTTGGCGCGCAAGATAGGCAAAATTTACTCTATCAACTATTGACGCTTGGACAGCCTTACCTGGCTTTGATTTTTGCGAATACTAAAAAGACTGTTGATCAGTTAACAGAGTATTTGCAAAAGCGCGGCTTGAAAGTTGCTAAAATTCACGGTGGAATTACGGAGCGCGAACGTAAACGTACCTTGCGACAAGTCGAGTTAGGTCAGTATCAATACGTAGTCGCAACTGATTTAGCAGCGCGCGGGATTGATCTTCCGGGCGTTAGCCTCGTCATTAACTATGAATTGCCGCGTGACTTAGAGTTTGTGATTCACCGCATTGGCCGAACTGGCCGCAATGGTTTAAACGGTACTGCTATTACGCTGACGACTGAAGAAGAATTACCGCAAATTGAGCAGTTAATTAGCCAAGGGGTAAAGTTTAATTTCATGACCCTGAAAAATGGTGCTTTAGTTGCCCGTAAGCCATATCAAGCTCGTCAGCGGCGCCGTCCACGGCGAGACAATTATAATGGTCAGTTAAACGGTTTTGTTAAAAAACAGCAGCGTAAACGCAAACCAGGCTATCGCCGTAAGATTAAACAGGCGGTCAAGCGAGCTAAGCGTCGCCGCTAAAAAGCTTGATTTCTGCTTAAAAAGTAGTATGATAACAACCGACTAAAGATATGCTAATAAAATAAATTTTTTCCAGCGAGGGCCAGTGGGTGTGAAGGCCTAAAAATTGTTTATTGGTGCTCCTTTAGCAGTTTTTAATTTAAAAAATAAAAAGAGGTAACAAACACTGTTGCAAACAAGGTGGTACCGCGCAAGTAGCGTCCTTGCTTTAGCAGCAGTGTTTTTATTTTGGGAGTAAACAATGAAAAAACTGACTAGTTCTGAATTTCGGCAGTTGTTTTTAGACTTTTTCAAGGAACATGGACACACGATCGTACCAAGTGCATCTTTAATTCCGCAAGATGACCCAACTTTGTTGTGGATCAACTCTGGTGTGGCAACGATGAAGAAGTACTTCGATGGTTCGGTTGTTCCAAAGAATCACCGGTTGACCAGCTCACAAAAATCAATCCGGACTAACGATATTGAAAATGTTGGTAAAACTGCTCGTCACCAAACATTCTTTGAAATGCTGGGTAACTTTTCGGTTGGTGATTACTTCAGAGATGAAGCAATTCACTGGGCCTGGGAATTTTTAACTAGTCCTGATTGGCTTGATTTGGATGCCAGCAAGCTTTACTGCACGATCTATCCAAAAGATACTGATTCGCTGAAAACCTGGATGGATGCTGGGATGCCAGAAGATCATATTGTCAAATTGGAAGACAACTTCTGGGATATTGGTGAAGGTCCTTGTGGTCCTGATACGGAAATTTTCTATGACCGTGGTCAAGAAAATAATGATGTGGCTGAAGACGATCCAGAAAACTATCCTGGTGGTGAAAATGCCCGTTACTTAGAAATTTGGAATATTGTGTTCTCACAATACAACCACTTAGCAGATGGCCGTTACGTTGACCAGCCGCACAAGAATATTGATACCGGGATGGGCTTAGAACGGGTTGTGTCGATTTTGCAAGACGCACCAACTAACTTTGAAACCGACCTCTTCCTACCAATTATTCATGCCACTGAAAAAATGACTGCTGGCAAAAAATATGGAACTGACAAAAACGATATGATCGCCTTTAAGATCATTGCTGACCACGTCAGAGCGGTTTCATTTGCTATTGCCGATGGTGCTTTGCCATCCAACTCGGGCCGCGGCTATGTTATGCGTCGTTTGATCCGGCGGGCTGATTTAAATGGCCAGCGCTTAGGAATCAAGGGCTCATTCTTGTACAAGCTGGTCCCAGTAGTTGGCGAAATTATGCAATCACACTATCCAGAAGTGATTGATCAAAAAGACTTTATTGCCAAAGTTATTAAAAACGAAGAAGAACGTTTCCAAACAACCTTGGCTTCCGGCTTGACTTTGCTGGATGATTTAATTGCCAAGGCTAAGCAAGATGGCAGCAAGATGATTGCTGGTTCTGATGCCTTCAAACTGTTTGATACTTATGGTTTCCCATTTGAATTAACCTTTGAAGCTGCTCAAGATGCTGGCTTGCAAGTGGATAAAAAGGGCTTCGACGCTGAAATGAAGGCTCAAAAAGAACGGGCTCGCAAAGCTCGTGGCAACTTGCAATCAATGGGCTCACAAGATGTGACATTGATGAACTTGAAAGACAAGTCAGAATTTGAGTACGGGGTTTACGAAGAAAAGCAAGCTAAACTGCTGGACATCGTGGTCGATGATAAATTGGTCAAACGCGCAGATGGCGAACGAGCAACTTTAGTTTTCGATAAAACTCCATTTTACGCTGAACGCGGCGGACAAGTGGCAGACCGAGGCGATATTTACAATCAAGACGGTGAACTAGTTGCTAAAGTTGTTGATGTTCAACACGCGCCAAATGATCAAAACTTGCACTTTGTTGAATTAGTCCTGCCAATGCAGACTGGTGAAACTTATGTGTTGAAGATCGACCGCGAGCGGCGGGAAGGATTGCGTCATTCTCACTCAGCTACCCACTTATTGCACTCAGCTTTGCGTCAAGTTTTGGGTACCCATACTCACCAAGCCGGCAGTTTGGTAGAACCAGATTACCTGCGCTTTGACTTTACTGCCATGGATCCAATGACTCCGCGCGAACTAAAGACAGTCGAAAAACTGGTTAACCAAAAGATTTGGGAAGCAATTGAAGTTAAGACAACTATTACGGACCCAGAAACTGGTAAAAAGATGGGCGCATTAGCCTTGTTTAATGGCAAATATGGCGATCATGTCCGGGTAGTGCAAATGGGCGACTTTTCAACTGAATTCTGTGGTGGTACTCACTGCAGCAATACCAGCCAAATCGGCATCTTCAAGATTATGTCTGAATCTGCGGTTGGTGCCGGGATGCGGCGGATTGAAGCCGTCACCTCACGCAAGGCCTACCAGTTCTTAGCTAATCGCTCAGCGCTGCTTGATGAATTGCAAGCTGATGTTAAAGCAACTAAGCCAGAAGAAATTAAGACTAAATTGGACAGCTTAGAAGCTGACTTGCATGATAGCCACAAAGAAATCGCTGCCTTGAAAGCTCAAATCAATAAAGCTAAGGCTGGTTCAATTTTTGACAAAGCTGAACAAGCAGGCAAGTTAACGGTGATTGCTGAACAAGTTTCAGCAGAAAGCATGAACGACTTGCGTGAATTAGCTGATAATTGGAAGAACGGCCAACATTCAAACGTTTTAGCCTTAGCAGCTGACATTAACGGCAAGGCAAATATGGTTATCGCTTTGGATCAAACCGCCCTAGACCAAGGATTGAAGGCCGGCAATTTGATTAAAGAAGTAGCTAGCGACTTTGGTGGTGGCGGTGGTGGCCGTCCAAATATGGCTCAAGCCGGCGGCAAGAACCCAGCTGGCTTGCCAAAAGCCTTGCAAGCAATTAAGGACCTAGTTGCGCGTAGTTAAAATTAATTGTGTTCACAACTGATTTCAAGTAGAATTATTTTAATAAGGGGGCATGCAGAAAATGAGTTCTTTGGATAAAACTATGCATTTTGATTTTAATCAAAATAAAGGCAAGAACGTTTATGACACATTGCAAGATGTCTATAGCGCTTTGGAAGAGAAGGGCTACAGTCCAATCAACCAAATTGTTGGTTACTTGCTGTCTGGCGACCCCGCTTACATTCCACGGCATAATGACGCTCGTAATTTGATCTTGAAACATGAACGCGATGAAATCATTGAAGAATTGGTGAAATCGTACTTAGGTAAGGATAAGTAATGCGTCTGTTAGGCCTTGATATCGGCTCTAAAACCGTAGGAGTAGCCGTTAGTGATCCATTAGGCATTACTGCTCAAAAAGTGACAACAATTGCGATTGATGAGCAACGTCATAATTTTGGCATACGATCGCTAAAAAAATTAGTGCGTCAATATGAACCAACTGGTTTTGTGTTAGGCCTACCTAAGGAACTGAATGGTCAAAGTGGTGCTTCAGTTGAACGTTCCCAACAATATGGTGCAAGATTGAAACAAAAATTTGGCTTACCAGTTTATTACAATGACGAACGGTTAACCACGGTGGAGAGCGATCGTGTTTTGATTGAAGAGGCCGGCATCCATGATCGACACCGCCGTAAAGAGGTTGTCGACCAAATGGCTGCGGTGTTGATTCTGCAAAATTATTTAGATGCTCATCGAAAGGATTAGACATGGCGCAAGATAGCGATGCACAAATTACTTTAGTCGATGAGAACGGTCATGAAGAATTGTATGAAATTCTTTTTACCTTCCATTCGGACACTTTTGATAAATCATATGTACTGTTATATCCAGCAGCTGATGAGGATAACGATGATATTGAAGTGCAAGCTTTTAGCTACGATGCAGATGCTGATGGCGATGTAACCAGTTCAGATTTGCATGAAATTGAAAGCGATGAAGAGTGGCAGATGGTTGAAGGCGTGCTGAACACCTTCATGTCAGATGATCGTTTAAGCGGCAATTAAAAAGAAAAGACTGGCTCACCAGTCTTTTTTGTCTTGAAGGTACAATGGTAACTTTATTAATTTTAATTATTTTTGTATATTTTGGTTATGTTGCCTATCGGCGCGGCTTAGCTCTGGAAGCTTTGACAGCTGTTGGTTTTGCTTTGTCACTGTTAGTGGCAACTTTGCTGTATCGTCCAATTGGTCAAGCGATTACATTGTGGATACCGTATCCATCAGCTAGTCGGGCCAGTAAATTTGCTTTCTTTGATCAAACAGCAGGGTTAAAACTGGACAAGAGTTTTTATGCTGCTTTTGCTTTTGCGATTGTATTTGTTATTTGTTTTGCTTTATGGCATTTAGTAATGTCAGGCTTTGGCAACTTACAATTCATTACTGGTGAACCGCAAATTGATAAATGGGCCAGCATTTTGATCTCGGTAATTATGACCCAGATTGGGTGCTACTTATTCTTATTTTTGCTATCTACATTACCATTTCCTGGTTTGCAAACCGCACTCAGTCATTCGATCGCAGCCAATGCTTTGCTGAAGTTCTCGCCAGGCATTACCCCATTCTTTATTAACTTATTTGTCACAAATATTTAGCATTAAAAAAGCCCTTAGCGGGCTTTTTTGCGCATTAGGATGAATCTTTAATTATGAAAACAAAAATTTTAAATATCTTGGAATTTCCAGCCATCTTAACACAATTAGCAGATTGTGCGGTGACTGACCCAGCTAAGCAGATGGCTATGGGCTTAACGCCAAGCCCGGATCAGGCCACAGTTCAGCAGGAATTGGATCAAACTTGGGCTCTGAGCAATGTTTTGCGAGTGAAAGGACAATTGCCGATCACGAATTTTGTTAGCTTGCAGGCAAGTTTAGAGCGTCTTCATGTCCGCGCTGCGCTTAACCGCTCAGAGCTGGGCAATATGCTGCTAGTACTGACGATGGCAAAAGATGTGGAAGCATTTACTAGCAATATTGATGAAGTGGATTTGACGGCAATTGCTGCTTTACTAGCCGATTTGGAAGTGCCTGCTGATTTGCTGCAGGCTTTGCAACATTCAATAGAATATGATGGCACCATTTTAGACCATGCTTCGGCTAAGTTGGCTACTGTCCGTGATAGTTTGACTAAAAATGCGGCTGAAATTAAAATGCAAATGAATCGTTATTTGCAAGGCTCAACCAGCAAGTATTTGTCAGAAAACATTTTAACTATTCGTGACGAGCGCTATGTGTTACCAGTTAAGCAAGAATTTCGTGCTAAATTTGGCGGCGTGGTTCATGACCAAAGTGCGTCAGGCCAAACTCTGTATATTGAACCGGCGGCAGTGGTCGATTTAAATAACCGGCAGCAAAATTTGTTTGCTCAAGAAAAACAAGAAATTAGCCGAATCTTGCGCCACCTGTCTAATTTAGCCGGTAATTATCAATCAGAGCTAGCACGAATCCAACAAGCTTTAACAAGTTTGGACTTTATTAGCGCTAAAGCAAAACTTGCTAAAAAAATGCGCGCTAGTGAACCAAAACTAAGTGCCAAAAATGAAATTATTTTGCGGCAAGCTCGTCATCCCTTAATCGATCCAGAAAAAGTAGTACCCAATGATATTCGTTTAGGCGGAGAAATCAACACTCTACTCATCACTGGTCCAAACACCGGTGGTAAAACTATTACCCTAAAAACAGTCGGTTTGCTGCAACTAATGGCTCAATCAGGTTTGTTTATTCCTGCTTCAGAAGGTAGCCAAGTTGGCGTCTTTGACCAGATTTTTGCTGATATTGGTGATGAGCAATCAATTGCACAATCACTGAGTACTTTTTCTTCGCATATTGATAATATTATTCAAATCATGCAGTCAGTCGACCAGCGCAGTTTGGTCTTGATTGATGAATTGGGTGCGGGGACCGACCCAGAAGAAGGTGCCCGGCTGGCGATTGCAATTTTAGATAGTTTGCGCGAGCAAGAGCCTGAAATTATGGTGACTACCCACTACCCTGAATTGAAGTTGTATGGTTATAACAGGCCTAAAACTAGCAATGCCTCGATGGAATTTGATCTGCATACGCTTGCTCCAACTTACCGTTTGCAATTAGGTATCCCTGGGCAAAGTAACGCCTTTGCAATTGCTCGTCGATTAGGGATGAAAGACGAAGTTGTTCAGCAGGCTGAAGCTCTGATGTCAGATAATGACTCCGACTTAAATCGGATGATTGAGCGCTTAAATGAACAGACTCGGCAAGCTACGAAAAAAAGGGCAGAATTAGCAGACAGCTTGACTGCTAGCCGAAAATTGGTGAAGCAGCTGCGCGATGGACTTGATATTTTGCAGCAGCGCGAGCAAAAACAGCTAGCTTATGCTCAGCAGCGAGCTGACCAAGTGGTGGCTAAAAAACGGCGCCAGGCAGAACAAATAATTGCTGAATTAGAGCAGCAGCAAGGTAATGTTCCGGAAAATAAATTAATTGAAGCTAAAGGCAAGCTTAATCGTTTACAAGAAGAAACCTATAATTTGGCACATAATAAGGTCTTGCAGCGTGCCAAAAAGCGTCACCAGGTAGCAGTGGGAGACTTAGTTAAAGTCTTGTCATATGGTCAAACTGGCCATGTTGTCGGGCAATTATCAGCTCACGAATATGAAGTACAAATTGGGATTTTAAAAGTTAAAGTCAATGATCGCGACTTAGAAAAAACTACCCAAAATCAGCAACCAGAACCGACTAGGGAAGTTTCGGCTACTCGTGGTTTGTCACGAACCAGTGCTAAAAGCGAACTCGATTTACGCGGCGAGCGTTATGAAGAGGCAATTACTGATCTAGATCGTTACCTTGATTCAGCTTTGCTAGCCGGACTAGATACTGTAACGATTATTCATGGGATCGGAACCGGTGCTGTTCGGCAAGGTGTCTGGAAGTATTTGCGGTCTAGCAAGCATGTCAAAAGTTTTAATTATGCACCAGCCAACCAAGGCGGTAATGGTGCGACCATTGTGAAGCTTCGGTAAGCATTTTACTTGCAAAAAGTAAGTGGGATGATAGGATTAAATCAGAAAGCGAGGAACAACGATGGTAACAGAAATTACTGATCAAACTTTTGATGAAGCTACTAAGCAAGGTGTAACTTTAACGGATTTTTGGGCAACATGGTGTGGTCCATGCCGGATTCAAAGCCCAGTCATTGATCAATTAGCTGAAGAACGTCAAGATGTTGAATTCTTTAAGATGGATGTTGATCAAAACAAAGAAACACCTCGTATGTTAGGAATCATGGCAATTCCGACTTTGATTATTAAAAAAGATGGTAAAATCGTTGACCGTTTAACTGGCTATACGCCAAAGGAACGGTTGAACGATTTATTAGATGAATATACTGCCGATTAGGGCACGAAAAAAGGACTTGGTCGTTTGAAAGACTAAGTCCTTTTAGCTTGTCAAAAATTAATCAAATTGAACTGTGATTTGCACGCCTTTTTGATGCTTAGCCGGGCTAAAAGCTGCTTCTGCTTCACGTTCTTTTTCCAATTGCACTGCTTCTGCTACAATGCCACTTTCAAGGGCAAAATCATTGTTTTGACTGGCTAATCTGTCGGTCACACTTTGACCGCTGAGTTGGAAGATAACTTGCCGCCTAGTTTCTTTAACCTGCTCTAATTGACCAAAACCAGCCATTGCAAAAAATTGTGTTAAATCGTCGAGGTTACTCAATTCGTATTTGCGTGCAACATGTTTGCCTGCCCAGTAAAGAATGTCAGGGGTGTCTTCGCCAAGAATATCAGGCAGGATAAAATCATGGTACAGCTGATTAATGAAATAAATTTGTTCGGTTGATTCATTCATTTTTATCATTCCTTTGTCTTCTGAACAATTTTACCCTAAAATGAAGGGCAGTGAAAACTTAATCTTGTAATGAGGAGCGTTTTTATATGGATAATCGTCCAATCGGACTGATGGATTCGGGCTTAGGCGGACTGAGCGTGGTGAAAAAAGTAATTGCAAAAATGCCGCATGAAGATACTGTCTTTTGGGGTGACCAGGCTCATATGCCATATGGGGACCGTAAACAAGATGATATTATCAATTTGGCCAGAACCGGGCTCAATTTTTTGCTAAGTAAGGATGTTAAAGTAGTCATTTTTGCCTGCAACACGATGACTGCTCAAGCAATGCCAACCTTGCAAGCGGAAACTGATCGGCAGATTATTGGCGTCATCCAATCTGGCGCGCTGCTGGCAGCTAAGAAAACCCATAATTTAAAAGTGGGCGTTATTGCGACTACTGCCACGGTTGAATCTAGGGACTATACTAAGGAAATACAGTACCGTAATCCGAAAATCGAGGTTGTCGAACAAGCGACACCTAAACTAGCTCCGTTAGTTGAGGCTAATGAGCCATCGGCTGTGCGGCAGGCAATTGTTGCAGAAAGTTTAGCTCCCTTGCAAGATTATGATTTTGATTCCTTAGTCTTAGGCTGCACGCATTATCCGTTTATCGCTAGCGAAATTCAAGCAGCAGTTGGTCCGCAGGTGCAGTTAATTGATCCAGCCGATCAAGTTGCGCAATATACTTTTAATGTTTTAAAACGTGATGGTTTATTAGCCGATCGAACAGTGGTAGGGATGCATCGCTACTTTACAACAGGCAAGGCAGCTACTTTTTCGCATATGGCCAGAGCTTGGCTAAATGCACCGGGTTTGACAGCAGAACACTTAGATTAGGAAGTGGAGCACGTGCAAGCAATATTATTTGCAACTACCAATCAAAATAAAGTGCGCGAAGTAGAAAAGGCACTCGCTGACGCACATTTGCCGTTGAAAATTTTAACTCGCAATGATCTCACCAACCCACCAGCTGTGGCAGAAACGGGCAAAACTTTTACAGAAAATGCCGCTTTGAAAGCACATGCTTTAGCCAATTTCAGTCACTTGCCAACACTAGCCGATGATTCTGGCTTAATGGTGCCAGCGTTGAATGGAGAACCAGGTGTGCATTCTGCTCGCTATGCTAGTGATCATGATGATGCTGCTAATAATCGCAAGCTATTGTTGAAAATGACGAACTTAACTGGCCAGCAACGTCGAGCAGTTTTTAAAACCGTCATGGTTTTGTCTTGGCCGGGTAACTTTGAACGAGATTTAGTAGTTAGCGGCGAGGCTCATGGAGAGATATTGACACAGCTGCGTGGTCCGCAGACTTTTGGCTATGATCCTTTATTCTATGTTCCAAGTCAGGGACTGACCTTTGCAGAAATGTCAACAAAACAAAAAAACAGCTTGTCCCATCGGGGACGAGCTGTAAAAGCTTTAATCAAAGAGCTGCCAACTTGGCTTGGACAATTTAACTGATAATGCCAGCTGTTTTAAGGGCTTGCAAATAGTGAGCCCAGTAGTAATTCTTCACAGAAACGGCTTTATCCGTTTCTGCTTGCAGGTGAATTCTGAAGGTTAAAGCTGTATTGCTCTGAGTAATGACGCCTAAAATTTGCGGCGCCCGTTTCAGATTTTTAGACAGAGGCGAAGCTTCATTAACTTTTTTAATGAGTGTGTCAACTTGAACCAAATCAGCCGTGAGTGGCAGTTGCAGGTCAATATCGATCCCAGCTCCACCGCGGCTTAAATTTTTCACCACGGTGATTTGCCGATTAGGAATAAAAGTAATTGATCCATCGCTACTTTTTATTCTGGTAGTCCGCAAGCCAAGTTCGACGACCTGCCCGCGTTGATCACCAATTTGGACTTGATCGCCAACGTTATACTGGTCTTCATTCAAGATGAAAAAGCCATTGACAAGATCGCTCACAAAGCCTTGCGCTCCAAGACCAAGTGCTAAGGAGAAAATACCGGCACTAGCCAGCAGAGTACCAATTGGTACTCCTAAGATTGATAAAACTGCATACAGGTAAAAGAGTAACATTGTATATTGAAAGATGTTGCTAGCCAAGCGAGAAATGGTTTGTGTACGCTGTGACATCTTTTTTGTATGCCGACTGTTTAAAAAATATTTGGTAATTAATTTTTTGCCAATTAACCAGAGCAGCCAAAATAGCAAGCTGGTGATTAACAGCTGCCAGAGGTTGCTGAGTAAATTATGCAAAATTTCATTCCAATCCAAAGGAATAGTTTTTAAATTAGTGGTTTTTGTAGTAATTGTTTTCATGGCTTTAGTATAGCAAAAGCCGAGTTTCATTGCGAAGGACGCCGTTTCATGCTACACTTTTTAGCATGGAGGGTATATATGTCTATTTCATACGGTGCAATTGCAGGCTTAGTTGCAGCTGGAGCTTTTTTGCTGCTGGTTCTGTTTGCTATCCCTGTCTTAGTCAGATTGAGCAAGAGCTTGAAGGCTGTTCAAGCCACCACTGATAAAGCCAATAAAACTTTAGATGACTTGACTGCTGGCATGAATGAAATTGTCAAGAACAGCAATGATTTATTGAGCAAAACCAATGATCTGTTAGCCGATGTTAACCATAAGTCTCAGACTTTGGACCCAGTGGTTAGAACAGCTGCAGAATTGAGTGAAACGGTGTCCGATTTGAACACATCCTCGCGCAAATTAGTCAAACGGGTCAGCGATTTTAGTTGGACTCCTAAGACTGGCTTGTTGTCAACGTTGGTGTTGAGTGCTTTTTCACGGCGCTTGCGCAAAAAGGGCAAAGAGTAAGCAAGAAGGAGTCACAACGATGAAAAAAACTGGAAGTTTTATTTTAGGAACTCTGTTTGGGGCTGGCGTTAGCTTGTTAGCAACTTCAATCCTGACCTCAACTGACAGTAGTCAAAAAATCAAAGAAGCCTTTGCTAAAAATGATACTTTAGCTTCTTTGAAGAAGAAATATGATAATGGAACTCAGTTGTTGAAAAATCAATTAACTTCATTCCCTAAAACTGTTGAGGACAACTCTGAGATTAAAGATTTTGACGATATTGTGATTGATAAGACCGATCACAAGAGTAATCATGATAAAGATGATGCTGATACTACGATCTCAGATTTGGAGAATCAAGAAAATTAAGGGCATTAAACATGACAAAAAAGACCTGATCATTTGATCAGGCCTTTTTGTTTAAAGTGAATCTTTAATCGGCAGGGATGATTTTTAGATCTTTGCTGGTGTGAGTAAAGACTTCAAAGCCATTTTCCGTCACAACTCCGCAGTCTTCAATTCGGACACCCGCTACACCTGGGATATAAATTCCTGGTTCAATTGAGAAACACATGCCAGGTTGCAGGACAAGATCATTTCCTTGCATAATTGCTGGAGCTTCGTGGACGACTTTGCCAATACCATGGCCTAAGCGGTGGATGAAGTATTCACCATAACCAGCTTTAGTGATGATATCACGAGCAACTGCATCTAATTCGCTTGCTGTCATACCTGGTTTGGCCGCATCAACGGCTGCTTGTTGAGCTTCACGATTAACTTCGTAAATTTCTCTTTCTTTAGCACTTGGCTGGCCAAAAGCAACTGTCCGGCTTGAATCTGAAGCATAGCCTTCCTTCATAAAGCCAAGGTCGAATAAAACCAATTCATTTGGTTTTATTTGGGTCATTGTTGGGCCTAAATGCGGATTGGCGGCATTTTTTCCAGCTTGAACAATTGTTTCAAAGCTTGTCTGCATAGTTCCATGTTGAACCTGCAGCTGATAGTCGATTTGGCTAGCAATAGCTCGTTCAGTCATACCTTGCTTCAAAGTTTCAAAGGCAACTTTAAATGCAAAATCACACTCGGCTCCAGCAGCCTGCAGGTGTTTGATTTCTGCAGGTGTTTTGATCATCCGTAAGTCAGCGATAAATGGTGACAAGTCATGAGCAAAGCTAGCGTTTGGTAGGGCTGTTTGCAGTGCTTGCAGGCGGCTGACTGATAAATGTTCCTTCTCAATTGCCCAGCGATTCAATTCTGCCGAGCGTTGACTAGCTAAGTCAGCGATAATAGCCCATGGATCTTCATGATCTAAATAACCAAATACATCACCGCTCCAGTCAGAGGCTTTGGCTTCTTCGACATTTAAAGCTGGTGCGAAAACGAATGGATCGGCATCTTTAAAAGCTAGCAGGGCAAAGATGCGTTCATGGGGTTCCATTTCATAACCAGTGAAGTAAGCAATAGTGATCGGGTTAGAAATATAAGCCGCATCTAAATTATTATTTTGCAGGTAGGTTTGCAGTTTATCTAAATTCATAATAAATCCTTTCTCGTTTTTCCCACCAGTATAGCATAATTATCAAAATTCTTTTACGATCTATGAAAACGCTTGCATGGATTGCCTGCTTATGCTAATCTTTAAAACTAGACCGATAAAGTCATAACAGGAGAAGGAAGCATTATGCATAAACAAGATGTGACGATCTATGATGTGGCCAGAGAAGCGAAAGTGTCGATGGCCACTGTCTCACGGGTAGTAAATGGTAATAATAATGTGCGCAAAAGCACGCGCGACCGTGTACAAAGCGTAATTAAACGCTTGCATTATCAACCTAATTCAGTTGCTCAAGGTTTAGCTTCTAAACGGACAACAACAGTTGGCTTGATTATTCCTGATATGACTAACATGTTTTTTGCTGAACTGGCACAGGGTATTAACGATATTGCGACTATTTATCGTTACAGCATTATTTTATCAAGCGTTTCCAATGAATTGATGAAAGAAGAAGATACTGTCCAGAGCTTACTGAATAAGCAGGTAGATGGCATGATCTATATGTCAGATCGGTTAAGCCCTGCTGTGCATGAAGTTTTTGATCGAACTTCAACTCCAGTTGTGCTCGCTAGTACTTTAGATGCTGATGGTGATTTGCCATCGGTGGCGATTGATTATCGTAAAGCGATGAAGCAAGCACTAGACCTGCTTTATCAAGATGGAAAACGTGATTTAGCCTTCGTTATTAGTGATTATAACGCCACTATTAATGTTGCTCGCCGGATCCCAGTCTTTGAAAACTTTATTAAAGAGCATCACTTAGGGGTTCCAAGAATTTATCGTGATGTTTTAACATACGATCAAGGTGAAAAAGTCTTTGCACAATTACAACAAGAGCACGTTGATGGTGTGATTGTGTCATCAGATTTAGCTGCTGCCGGGATCATCAATGCAGCTAAAGCAGCTGGTGTCAAAATTCCTGAAGACTTTGAAGTTATTGCAGCTGGGTCCACTAAAATTAGTGAACTTGTTCGACCTAAATTAACTTGTGTTCGGAGTCCTTTATATGATATCGGGGCAGTAGCAATGCGAATGCTAACCAAGTTGATGGGGGATGAGGACTTAACTCATCGCAAGGTGAAATTACCATTTAATTTAGTTAAGCAAGAAACTACGCTTAATCAATAAACTTTAATCAATAAAAAGGCTTGCAGTTTTTAACTGCAAGCCTTTTTGCATATTTACAATTTAAATCAAGTTATTGACCAGTTGCTGCTTGTCCAGTACCAGTATCAGCACCGGTTGCGCCACTTGTATCAGTGCCGCCCGCTCCACCACCGGTTCCTGTTAATGAACCAGTGTCAGTTCCACCGGTAGTACTGTCTGGTGTGCCACCGGTTCCGTCACCGCTACCAGTTGTTTGGGCAGCCTGATCATTGGCGCCAACATTTTCATTATTGGTACTGTTATTGGTTTTACTCTCGGCTTGATTATGACCGTAGTATTCTTCGTAATCAGTACTGCCATTAGCCGGCGTGAATAAATCGGATAAATTATGTTTCTTAGAAATGGTTTTACCGCTATAGACAAGTGGTTGACCATAATTATTATTCTTGCCTTGTTCATGGTCATAGAATAGGCGGTAATCACGCTCATGCGCTCCGATCCCAAATCTAGCAGTTGCCATTGGGGCTGGTTTGAGGCTTAAGGCAGTTACGCGTTTACCTCGCAGACGGATCTGATCACCGTTGTAATTAACCGTGCCAGGTTTAGTACCTGTCTTTTTTAAAACTCGACTAGAGCGCACAGAACTTGGTCTAGTATAAGATTTATGCAATTTAAAGACGCTTGGCTTTTCTTGATAAAGCTGGTTAACCATTGAAGCCCACAAATTCAAATTGGCATCGTTTGAGTTTTCGTTCAGATTATAGTTATGACCATAGAAGTTGTCATAGCCAATCCAACTTGAAATGGTTACCCCAGGAGTTGAACCATTAAACCAGATATCGCGGTAATCATTACTGGTCCCAGTTTTACCGATAATATTTTTCCGACTGATTTGCAGTGTGCCGTTAATAGCTGAACCAGTTCCTTGCTTAACAACTTGGTGCAGCATGTGGCGCATGATATAAGCGGTACCCTTTGAAAAGATACGCTTACTTTTGGCATGGTGCTGGTAAATAACTTTTCCTGAAGGGGCAGTGATTTTACTGATATAGTACGGATCAGCCCGCCGGCCTTCATTATAGAAAGTAGAAAAAGCAGAGGCATTTTCAGCAACTGTAAAGCCGTAATCGGTCCCGCCTAAGGCTAACCCTAATTTCTTATACTCGCTAGCTTTTAAATGGAAGCCCAGCTTGTCCATGTAGTTAGAAGTATTAATCCTATCTTGGATCAATTTCTGATACAAGTTGACAGCTGGCAAGTTATAAGACATGTATAACGCTCTTTGTGCTGATAAGAACCGGTTTTGCACAGTTTGGTTATAGTCAGTTGGAATATATTTTCCAAAATGAGTTGGGAAGTCAGCCAGCTGTGTCCGGTTGCTAATGATGCCATGCTCAACAGCTGGGGCATAAACTAGGTATGGCTTAATTGATGAACCAGGTGAACGATAAGTATCAAAGGCGTGGTTAACTTGTGAATTTTTAAAATCGACCCCGCCAGCGAATGCCAGAATTTTACCAGTTTGATTATCGATCATGACACTACCGTTTTCGACATGTTCGGTAGTTGTCACGTATTTATTTTTGCTGGTATCAAAATCGCGGCTAGTTCGATCTGTACCTAGCGTGGTTTGTTGCAGAACTGTTTGCATAGTCTGATATAGCTGTTTATCAAAAGTGGTTTCAACGTGATAACCCTTTTGGTGCATCAATTGATCAGCATTAGTCAGATATTGCTGGTACAGTTCATCGTCTTGCTTGACTGTTTTGACCTTGCGGCCATCCTGTTTAATCAAATAGTTTGCTAATAAGACATCGGCTTTGTTAGTAACTAAGTTGTAAATATAGGAGCTAGTTTGCCGCTTCTCCTTCTTAGGGTTAGGTGCTAAAAAATCCTTTTTTAAGTTATAGTGCAAAGCAGCCTGATAGTCTTTTTTACTGATATCGCCATTCCGATACATCCGGAACAAGACGATATTTTTCCGCTGCATCCCCAGTGACATATCCTTACGTTTCTTGCCATGCAGTCCATATGGGGTATAAGTGGACGGGCTTTGCGGTAGACCAGCAATAAAAGCCATTTGCGGCAAGTTAAGTTTATTTAATGGCTTGCCAAAGATACCTAAAGCAGCCGTCTTAGCACCGGTAATATTTTCACCCGAATTGTTTTTACCGTAAGGAGCGGCGTTTAAATAAGATAAAAGAATCTCATCCTTCGAGAAGTAGCGCTCAATCTTGCGAGCATAAAACATTTCCACAATTTTTCGGTGCCAAGTTGTTTGGTTGCTCAAAAACCGCATTTTAACCAACTGCTGGGTTAAGGTGGACCCACCAGTTTGAACACCGACGCCGGTCACTTCTGACAAAACTGCCCGAACAATGGACTTAGGCAAGATGCCTTTATGCTGGTAGAAGTTTTCATCCTCAGTAGCGATAACGGCTTGTTTGAACAAAGTAGGCAAATCGTCTGCTTGAGCAGGTTTAATGGTAGTTTCAGCTTTAACTTTCGCTAGGCGCACATGGTGCGCGTAGTAAATCGTGCTGGAAGTATCGTTATTTTGCAATTCATGCTGCAATTCTTGAACTGTTGGAATTGGCTCCTTGCGAATAATCCCCACGGCATATCCGCCAGCAAAGCCAAATCCCAGAAAGAGTACAAATAAAAAGGCAACAACGATATATTTAACTACACGGCGAAAAGTTAAATAGGCAGTGCCCACATAAAATGAACGCCGCTGTCTGCCTGCTTGGTCAGCTAATTCATCAACAGATGGACCAGCTGTCAAAAATCGTTTAAATTTCTTGATTAATTTTTTCACGATAAATTTCCTTATTTATTGTCAAAAAGCTAACCTTCATTATAACAAAAAACTGCCACGGCAAAGTGGCAGTTTGGTTACAGTCTCAAGCTAGCAGCCTTTAAGTTGCAGGCAACAGCAAGCTGATCTTTATAAGTAACATTAATTTGAACCGGCAATGGATTATAAGTTAGTAAATTTAAGTTTAATTGTCGTTGACTAGCTGGTAGTTGGTGATAATACCAAGCTGCAACCGGACTGTAATCATGCGGGCTGGTAAGCAAGACTTGTTTGCCGTCAACCCAACCTTTGCTAGTTAAAAGCCAGAGATGGTTAACTGAACCGTTAAAACCTAACACACGGTAACGCTTACCAGGAAGTAACTTTTGCCCTTGCTCTAAATGGGTTTCAGGTTCGCTTTGTCCGAAAATTGCGCGGCTACCTTTTAAAGTCAAATAGCTGCCCCAGTAAGGGCCAACTTGCGCAGCTGTTAAATTTAAGCTCACAAATGCAGCAGGTACGAAAGAGGATTCCCCGATTTGATAATAAGTCATACCATTATCGCTCACCGCATTAGTAACGTGAACTTGTTGTCCTTGCTTAATTGTTGATTTTTTGGGAACACGTAGATATGGATTTTCTACCAATCTAGTTGAGTAGTAGCACAAATAAGTACCACTAGCATCGATTGCATATTTGTGGCTGCCTTCTTTGGCTAGTTTGTAATGGTAACCCAGAGCTGGGAAATTAGTCACAACACCATCGACATTATTATTAATCAGCCAGTTCCATAATTTTGGCGATTCATCCATTTCAGCCCAAACAAATACTTTTTTGCCCATGCTATGTAAATTCGAAATTAAGTGGGGATCGCCTTTGATTAAATCAGATGAAACATTGACTGCATCGACATAAGACAGGACTTCGAAGTTGATTCGTTTGAGTGAACCAACAATAAAAATTCTTGGCACGTTAGGTAATAATTCGCTCATTTTCTTTAAGCTTGGAGCCGAGAAACTGTGAATCATGACCCGTTTTTCCATCTTATACTTTTTGATGGAGGCGGCTAGCAAGTCCTCCATATTTTTCGGATTGTTATGTTTAGTCTTTTTGGTTTCAATCACAAACTTGGCTTGCGGTTTATCTTGGTAATAAGCAAACAATTCATCCAAGCTGATAATGTGTTCCCCGTTTTTCTGGGTTAGCTGGTGCAGGGTGGCAAAATCGTTTTGTGATACAATTGTGGGTGAATTAGTTACCCGTTGTAAATCACGATCATGTGAAACGACTAAGACGTTGTCGCGTGAAACGTGCACATCGAGTTCAACGTAATCTGCACCAGCAGCAAAAGCAGAATTATCGCTTTGAATGGTTTCTTCAGGAAATTTGGTTGGATCACCACGGTGCCCAACTACTAAAAACGCACTGTTTAGTAGAAAGACTAAGCAGCAAGTACTAAATAAAAATAATTTTTTGACAAAATGCATTTTGTTTCCTCTTTTATTTCGCTACTAGAATATCATGGAAACGTTGATTTGGCTATGTAAGCACATTGTGAGGGATAAAGATGGGCAAAGACTATGCTCGCTTGGATTTAATTGAAGTGGTTGAACGTAATGATGGTTCGAAATACTATGAAATTTCTAATGTTGATCAAAATGGCATCGCGGAATTAGCAGCAGACCGCGGTTATATTAAGGGCGTGCGTATTTTACAATTAAATATTGCTCGAACGAAAGCACTAGAAACTTATGAAAAATACGTTAATGAAACTTATGATTTGCCAACACTTACTAACTTAACTGAATGGACAGAATGGGAGAAGCCAAAAGGCAAGGTTAAGGATGCCTTTGATGCTGTTTTGAAGGCTAATCGGATTGGCTAGGAGGGTGCCAAATGGAACACATCAGAATTTTGCATACCAATGATTTGCATTCCCATTTTGAAAGCTTTCCTAAAATTGGCCGCTACCTAACTCAAGCACAAGCTGATCCAGGATCTGATGAAGTTTTTACTTTTGATGCTGGCGACTTTATGGATCGGTCTCATCCATTTACTGATGCCACTGAGGGGCAATTCAATGTCGAATTAATGAATAGTTTTCATTATAGCGCCGTGACAATTGGTAACAATGAAGGTATTTCTAACCCGCACGAAACGTTAGAGCGTTTGTTTGACCATGCTCAGTTTCCGATTCTATTAGCTAATTTACGCGAAGAAGATGGAACCTTTCCGCATTGGGCTCAACCATATAAAATTTTTACTACCAAAGCCGGGACACGAATTGCGGTGATTGGTTTTACAGCAGCTTATCCAATGACTTATGGGCCTAACCATTGGCAGGTTTTTAAGCCAGAAGATTTGTTGCCTAAACTATTGCACAAGTTGCAGGGTCAATATGATTTGTTGTTTTTATTGACACATATTGGTTATTTACAAGATCGGTCATTGGCCAAGAAGTTTCCACAAATTGACTTAATTGTTGGTGGGCATAGTCATACTTTGCTGCCCGGCGGAGAAAAATGTAACCAAACCTGGCTAGTGCAAACTGGCAAATGGGGTCGTTATGTTGGTGATGTAGCGCTAACAGTCGATTCGGAACACAATTTGGTTGCAGTCAAGCCAAGGACGGTTGCTGTTGCAGATTTACCAGAAGAACAAGGCGATGAAGAATTAATTGCTGATTATCAACAAGATGGCGAACAAAAACTAGACCAATATAAGGTAGCAGATTTACCTGATAAATTTGCTGGTGATAAGTTAGCTGCCTTGCAAGCATCATTGTCAGCGATGGCGGATTTTGCTGGTACAGATTTAGCTATGCTGAATTCGGGCTTATTTGTGACCCCATTTAAAGCTGGCATTATTACTAAAAAAGACTTGCAAAAAGCTTTGCCGCATCCCATGCATGTTGTGCGAGCAAGTTTGTCTGGTCGAGACTTATGGCGCTTAGTGCGGGAAGTAGAAAAGAATCGGCACTTTTTGCATAAATTCCACTTACAAGGAATGAGCTTTCGCGGAAAAATTTTTGGCGATATGTATTATCGCGGATTAAAGTATGATCCAAATACTAAGCAGGTTTTTGTAAACGGGCAAAAAATTGATCCTAATAAGACTTACCAAATAGCCGTGTTGGACCACCATGTCCTAGTTCCATTTTTCCCAACTTTAGCAATTATGGGCAAAAATGAATTTTTATTTCCTAAGTTTTTACGTGAAGTAGTCGCTGATTACTTAGCCAAACGCTACCCAATCAAAGCCAAGGAAGATGTGCATGTCAGAAACAGTCAAAAATAAGCAAACTAATGAAGAAAATGAACCCAAGTTGTATCATCCACTTGCATCAGTTACGCAAGCAGAAGACGAGCTTGAGATTAATAGCCGCAAATATAAAATTATTATCAACTATAAGGATGCGTTAGATTTAGACCAATTACGTCAAAAATATGATCCTTATTTAAATCAGTACGATTATATTATTGGGGATGTTGCAAGTGAGCACTTGCGGTTAAAAGGCTTTTATGGCCCCCAGCGGCGGGCACGGATGGACCAACGCGCACAGACAATGGCTGATTATGTGACTGAATATGTTAATCCCGGCAGCCCATATTATGTTTTGCAGGCTTTAACTCCTGCTGTTCGGCCGAAAACTAAAAACCGCCGTAATACCGCTCAAAAAAATAAAGGGAAGAAGCGTCATCAGCCAAATACTAGTCACCGCCGACCGCATCAGTACAGAAATAAAAATCGTCGACAAGGGAGAAAAAAGTAATGAAACAATACCAATCATTTTTGATTGATTTAGATGGGACTGTTTATCGAGGACGAGAAACTATTGATGCAGGTGTCCGTTTTGTGAAAAGACTCCAGAAAGCTGGACGTGATTATGTCTTTTTAACTAATAATACGACCCGGACTCGACAGATGGTAGTTGACAAATTAGCTGGTCATGGAATTAAAACTGATGTTGATCATATCTACACTCCAAGTTTGGCCAGCGTTGCCTACTTGCGTAGTTTAGAGCCTGACCAAGATAAGATTCCGGTTTATATTATTGGACAAACCGGGCTTTTTCGTGCCTTTGCACAAGATCCACATTTTTATATTGATGATCAAAAACCGCGCTATGTCATTGTGGGGATGGATACGGACCTGACTTATCACAAAATTATGGTAGCGACCAATGCTATTCGAAATGGGGCTAAATTTATTGGAACTAATGCCGATGTAGTCTTACCAGCTGGTCACAGTTTTTATCCAGGTAATGGTAGTCAATGTGCGATGATTGCGGTCGCCAGCGGACAAAAGCCGCTTTTTATCGGAAAACCTGAAAAGATCATTATCGATATGGCCTTAAAACGCTACAATTTGGAGCGAGAGAACTGTTTGCTAGTTGGTGATAATTACGATACGGATATTAAAGCTGGATTTAACAGTCAAATGGATACACTTTTGGTTTTAACCGGAGTTACACAGGAGCAAGATTTAATTGGTCGAAAGCAGCCGACTTACCTCGTTCATAGTTTGGATGAGTGGTCATTATGAAACATAACGTAGTTGTTAAAACGCTCTACAATTTTTTGCTGGCAATTGCAAGCGGAGTTGTAGGAGCTATTATTTGCAGCTGGCCGCTACTTGCTATTTTTATCAAATTACAGAAGACGGATGCAATTGTTAACCTTTCATTAGGCGAAATTATGCATAATTACACCATTCTGTTAATTTATTTGGTTTGGCCATTTCAAACAACGCTGAAAATGCCCAATTTTCATACATCGCTGTCGGCGGCTGAACATTTTTATGAATGCAAACTGCTCTTTCAGCTGGCTGTTCTAATTTTTTTGATCGGCGTCATCTTGTCAATGTATGCACATTGGCGCCATGAGCGGCATTTTATGACCTTGGATAAATCAACGGCGTTGATTTTTATGCTATTGCCTTTTATAGCTCTGCCCTTTGCGCTGACTGACTTCGATGAATTTTTTGTCATTTTTCATCATATTTTTTTCCACAACAGCAATTGGCTGTTTAATCCGCAAACCGATCCGATTATAAACGTGTTAACAGAAGGGTTCTTCTCTGCCTGTTTTTCGATCTTTGCAATCGTGTATGAATTGTACTTTGCGAGATTTTTGTTAAAGCATAAATAAAAAAGGAGCTCATTTAGAGCTCCTTTTTAAGTGTGATTTTTTTCTTCAGCCAAACGATCATGATTGGTACGACTGAAACTAAGATGATAGCGATGACAATTAAGGAGAAGTGTTGCTGCACAATTGGAATATTGCCAAAGAAATAGCCAATTGCCGCAAATAAACTGACCCAAGCTAAGCCGCCAATCACGTTGTAAAGGATGAAAGTACGGTAATGCATCTTGCTGGCCCCTGAAACAAACGGGACAAAAGTTCTGATAAATGGGATAAATCGACCGATGACGATTGTTTTGCCACCATGGCGTTCGAAGAATTTTTCAGCGGCAACCCGTTTTTTCTCGTCAATTAGTTTGTTGAACCAAGTGTGTTTTTGTCCAGCATGAGCCGACCAATTCCCAATTTCGTAATTGATCGTGTCTCCCAAAATAGCTGCTGCGACAAAAATTAGCCAACATGTCCAAAAATGCAATTGATAAGCTGGGTTGGCAGCCATTGCAGTCGCCGCAAAAATTAGCGAGTCACCTGGTAAAAATGGAAAGACAACTAAACCGGTTTCAATAAAAACGATCAAAAACAAAATCAAATAGGTCCAGTTGCCAAACTGATTAACAATAGCGATTAGGTGGTGATCGATGTGTAAGATGAAATCGATAATTCCCATCTAAACTCCTTTCTGTTACTTGCTAGTATGGTGTTCCAATGCAGGGTTGTCATGAGCTAACCGTGCAGCAGCAGAAGCGGCAACAGCTCCGATTAAATCATCAAGGAAGACATTAATATGACCAGTAGATGGATCGTTGAGCCACTTTAAAATGCCAGGCTTGAGCCGGTCAACATATCCGTAATTGGTAAAGCTGATCGAACCGTATAAGTTAATGATCGAAAAAGTTAAGATTTCATCAACCCCATACAATGATTCATCTTTAACCATCATTGATTGAATCGGTTCATCTAATTTCTTTTCTTCGGCTAAAACGTCGAGTTGAATGCCAGTTAAAATAGCATTTTGTACTTCTCGCTTAGATAAAACGTTTTTGATTGCATCTTCCATTTTTTCATGGGTCAAGGGATGCGTATAGTCTTTTTGTAAGAAATAAACCAATTCTTCAATATCGCTCAGTTTAACACCGCGTTCTGCTAAGCGCTTAACAACCAAGTCATAATAATTTCCTTTTGTATCCATTTTTAAGCTCCTCCTTATTGCAAAGCTGTGGAATGAACAGTCAGCATTTTTTCTGGGAAAACTTGCCGCATAATTTGCATCACGGCAATTTGTCCTTCCCCAAAGCCTAACCCGATTAAAGGTGCTCGTCCGTCGTATGTCACTGCATCGCCGATAGCATATACTCCGTTTAGATTAGTTTGCATCTTAGAATTTACCGCAACCAATCCTTCTTCAAGTTCAACTTCCCATTTGCGCAAAAAACGGTTGTTAGCCCTAAAGCCATAGGCTACCAGAATTTCATCAAAATCTTTTTGCCGTTCTTTGTTGCTACCCACTTGTTTGCAGGTCAAGCGTATTTTATTATCGTGGAAAGATAAGGCTTGGGGAAGATATGGGGTTAAAATTTCAACATTTTTTAACTTTTTAAGCTTTTGGACGTTAGATTCCATGCCGCGAAATTCGGGACGACGATGAATTAAAGTTACTCGGGCAAGTTTTGCTAACTCTAAGCTAAAGTCTAAGGCCGAATCGCCGCCGCCGAGAACAGCAACATCTTTATTAGTAAAAATAGCTGGATCAGGTAAAGAGTAATGCACATGGTCTGCAATTTGATCATCAAGCTTTATTGGCAGCTGTTTAGGGCGGAATGCTCCTTGCCCAGTAGCAATGATAATGCTTTTTGCTGCAATTTCATGGTTAATTACCCAAAGGTCTTTATACTTATTAAACGTTGTAGCACGGTAGTTTTTACGTAAAACGGTTGTTGTCGTTTCCAGCGAGGCAAGGAGCTGTTTAGTTAGAGCTGTACCATTAATCTTTCGATAAGCTGGAATATCTTGAATTGTTTTAGCTGGATAAAGCATTTGCGGTTGACCGCCGTAATCAGCTAAAGCTTCTAAGATAATTGTTTTTAGGCCGTGTAGGCCAGCAAAGTAACCAGTAAATAGACCCACAGGCCCGCCACCTACAATAATTAAATCAAAAGTTTCCATAATAAGGTTAATTCCCTCTCTTTGCTTGCGCGTTAACTTTACCATGAAATGGGGTATTTTTGGTCCATGACAAGAAAATTTCGACTTATTTTTAAATAAATTCAAAAAAGGGCTTGCAAAAAATGCAGATCCGAGTAATATATATAAATGTCGTCGCAAGATGATGACAAGTTCATTAATCTCAGACGATAAACTAGGACATTGAAAACTGAACAGACTTCAAACGCAGAAATGTGCGGGTTATAGAATAACCCAAAGCAAAGAAGCGAAGTCAATTCGCAAGCAAATAAATTTTGAGCTACAAACTCAAACAAAGTACAAAATGAGAGTTTGATCCTGGCTCAGGACGAACGCTGGCGGCGTGCCTAATACATGCAAGTCGAGCGAGCAGAACCAGCAGATTTACTTCGGTAATGACGCTGGGAAAGCTAGCGGCGGATGGGTGAGTAACACGTGGGTAACCTGCCCCTCAGACTGGGATACCACTTGGAAACAGGTGCTAATACCGGATAAAAGCAGCTGTCGCATGACAGCAGTTTAAAAGGCGGCCTTTGGCCGTCACTGAAGGATGGACCCGCGGTGCATTAGCTAGTTGGCAGGGTAACGGCCTACCAAGGCGATGATGCATAGCCGAGTTGAGAGACTGATCGGCCACATTGGGACTGAGACACGGCCCAAACTCCTACGGGAGGCAGCAGTAGGGAATCTTCCACAATGGACGCAAGTCTGATGGAGCAACGCCGCGTGAGTGAAGAAGGTTTTCGGATCGTAAAGCTCTGTTGTTGGTGAAGAAGGATAGAGGTAGGAAATGGCCTTTATTTGACGGTAATCAACCAGAAAGTCACGGCTAACTACGTGCCAGCAGCCGCGGTAATACGTAGGTGGCGAGCGTTGTCCGGATTTATTGGGCGTAAAGCGAGTGCAGGCGGTTAAATAAGTCTGATGTGAAAGCCTTCGGCTCAACCGGAGAATTGCATCGGAAACTGTTCAACTTGAGTGCAGAAGAGGAGAGTGGAACTCCATGTGTAGCGGTGGAATGCGTAGATATATGGAAGAACACCAGTGGCGAAGGCGGCTCTCTGGTCTGCAACTGACGCTGAGGCTCGAAAGCATGGGTAGCGAACAGGATTAGATACCCTGGTAGTCCATGCCGTAAACGATGAGTGCTAAGTGTTGGGAGGTTTCCGCCTCTCAGTGCTGCAGCTAACGCATTAAGCACTCCGCCTGGGGAGTACGACCGCAAGGTTGAAACTCAAAGGAATTGACGGGGGCCCGCACAAGCGGTGGAGCATGTGGTTTAATTCGAAGCAACGCGAAGAACCTTACCAGGTCTTGACATCTAGTGCCATCCTAAGAGATTAGGAGTTCCCTTCGGGGACGCTAAGACAGGTGGTGCATGGCTGTCGTCAGCTCGTGTCGTGAGATGTTGGGTTAAGTCCCGCAACGAGCGCAACCCTTGTTATTAGTTGCCAGCATTAAGTTGGGCACTCTAATGAGACTGCCGGTGACAAACCGGAGGAAGGTGGGGATGACGTCAAGTCATCATGCCCCTTATGACCTGGGCTACACACGTGCTACAATGGTCGGCACAATGAGCAGCGAACCTGTGAAGGCAAGCGAATCTCTGAAAGCCGATCTCAGTTCGGACTGTAGTCTGCAACCCGACTACACGAAGCTGGAATCGCTAGTAATCGCGGATCAGCACGCCGCGGTGAATACGTTCCCGGGCCTTGTACACACCGCCCGTCACACCATGGGAGTCTCCAATGCCCAAAGCCGGTAAGCTAACCGTAAGGAAGCAGCCGTCTAAGGCAGGGGAGATGACTGGGGTGAAGTCGTAACAAGGTAGCCGTAGGAGAACCTGCGGCTGGATCACCTCCTTTCTAAGGAAGCAGAGACAGTGGAGAGTAGAGATACTAAGAGAAGCTGTCAAAGCAAACGGAAGCACATGGAAGCGAGAAGAAGGCTGTTCAGTTTTGAGTGCCGTAGCACTCAGCACTTGAATAGAAGAACACCAAGCGTAAGGTTGGGCCTATAGCTCAGTTGGTTAGAGCGCACGCCTGATAAGCGTGAGGTCGATGGTTCAAGTCCATTTAGGCCCATAGGCTGAAAAGCGAGCCTAAAGCGATTGGGGGGGCTTAGCTCAGATGGGAGAGCACCTGCTTTGCACGCAGGAGGTCATCGGTTCGATCCCGTTAGCCTCCATTGGATCATAAAGATCCAATGCTAGTACATTGAAAACTGAATACAAACGAAAAAGCAAAAGCCGAGCAATCGAAGAGATTGCGAAACGAAAGCGACCGAGAAGAGAGAAGATCTCAAAGAAAGCTTGAATAGGTCAAGTAGAAAAGGGCGCACGGTGAATGCCTGGGCACTAGAAGCCGATGAAGGACGTGACGAACTACGAAAAGCTTCGGGGAGCAGTAAGTAAGCTAAGAACCGGAGATATCCTAATGGGGGAACCCGATGCAGCGATGCATCATCGTTTACTGTCAAGGTAAACGAAGGAAGACGCAGTGAACTGAAACATCTAAGTAGCTGCAGGAAGAGAAAGAAAAATCGATTTCCTTAGTAGCGGCGAGCGAAGAGGAAAGAGCCTAAACCAGTTGATTTATCAATTGGGGTTGAAGGACTGCTAAAGGCACTGTAAGCGATAGCAGAACCATCTGGGAAGATGGGCCAGAGAGGGTGAGAGCCCCGTAAGCGAAATTGCAAGCAGGCTGAGCAGGATCCTGAGTAGGCCGGGACACGAGGAATCCCGGTTGAATCCGCGAGGACCATCTCGCAAGGCTAAATACTAGCTAGTGACCGATAGTGAACCAGTACCGTGAGGGAAAGGTGAAAAGAACCCCGGAAGGGGAGTGAAAGAGAACTTGAAACCGTGTGCCTACAAATAGTCAAAGCACATTAAAGTGTGATGGCGTGCCTTTTGTAGAATGAACCGGCGAGTTGCGTTACGTTGCAAGGTTAAGGCAGAAAAGCCGGAGCCGAAGCGAAAGCGAGTCTGAAGAGGGCGAAAGAGTAGCGTGATGCAGACCCGAAACCAAGTGACCTACCCATGACCAGGTTGAAGGTGCGGTAAAACGCACTGGAGGACCGAACCCACGTGAGTTAAAAATCGCGGGGATGAGTTGTGGGTAGCGGTGAAATTCCAAACGAACTTGGAGATAGCTGGTTCTCTCCGAAATAGCTTTAGGGCTAGCCTCGCGAAGAGGATAATGGAGGTAGAGCTCTGTTTGGACTAGGGGCCCGTCAGGGGTTACTGAATCCAGATAAACTGCGAATGCCAGATATCCATGCGCGGGAGTCAGACTGCGAGTGATAAGATCCGTAGTCGAAAGGGAAACAGCCCAGATCACCAGTTAAGGTCCCAAAATACATGCTAAGTGGAAAAGGATGTGGCGTTGCGTAGACAACTAGGATGTTGGCTTAGAAGCAGCCATCATTTAAAGAGTGCGTAATAGCTCACTAGTCGAGTGAAGCTGCGCCGAAAATTTACCGGGGCTAAGCATGATACCGAAACTGTGGATACGCAAGTATGGTAGGAGAGCGTTCTAAGGGCGGTGAAGGCTGACCGAGAGGACAGTTGGAGCGCTTAGAAGTGAGAATGCCGGTATGAGTAACGAAAGATAGGTGAGAATCCTATCCGCCGAAAGACTAAGGTTTCCTGGGGCAGGCTCGTCCGCCCAGGGTAAGTCGGGACCTAAGGCAAGGCCGAGAGGCGTAACCGATGGACAACAGGTTGAAATTCCTGTACTGCATCCAATCGTTAAGAGCGAAGGAGGGACGCAGGAGGCGAAAGACGCATGGTGCTGGAATCATGTGCAAGCAGTAAGCGTGAAGATGAGTCAAATGCTTGTTTTCAGAAAGCGTAAGCTGTGATGCGGAGCGAAATAAAGTAGCGAAGGTCAGGTAGTCAAACTGCCAAGAAAAGCTTCTAGCCAGAGAAGATGCACCCGTACCGCAAACCGACACAGGTAGTCGAGGAGAGAATCCTCAGGTGAGCGAGAGAACTCTCGTTAAGGAACTCGGCAAAATGACCCCGTAACTTCGGAAGAAGGGGTGCTGATGGTAAAAGATCAGCCGCAGTGAAAAGGCCCAAGCAACTGTTTATCAAAAACACAGGTCCCTGCAAAATCGTAAGATGACGTATAGGGGCTGACACCTGCCCGGTGCTGGAAGGTTAAGAGGAGGACTTAGCGCAAGCGAAGGTCCGAATTGAAGCCCCAGTAAACGGCGGCCGTAACTATAACGGTCCTAAGGTAGCGAAATTCCTTGTCGGGTAAGTTCCGACCTGCACGAAAGGTGTAATGACTTGGGCACTGTCTCAACGAGAGACTCGGTGAAATTATAATACCCGTGAAGATGCGGGTTACCCGCGACAGGACGGAAAGACCCCATGGAGCTTTACTGTAGCTTGATATTGAGTATTTGTTAAACATGTACAGGATAGGTAGGAGCCAAGGAAAGTAGGACGCTAGTCTTACCGGAGGCACTGTTGGGATACTACCCTTGTTTGATGAGTCCTCTAACCTCGACTGGCAAGCCCAGTCAGGGACAGTGTCAGGTAGGCAGTTTGACTGGGGCGGTCGCCTCCTAAAATGTAACGGAGGCGCTCAAAGGTTCCCTCAGAATGGTTGGAAATCATTCACAGAGTGTAAAGGCAGAAGGGAGCTTGACTGCGAGAGATACATCTCGAGCAGGTACGAAAGTAGGACTTAGTGATCTGGTGGCGCTGCATGGAAAGGCCATCACTCAACGGATAAAAGCTACCCTGGGGATAACAGGCTTATCTCCCCCAAGAGTTCACATCGACGGGGAGGTTTGGCACCTCGATGTCGGCTCGTCGCATCCTGGGGCTGAAGTCGGTCCCAAGGGTTGGGCTGTTCGCCCATTAAAGCGGCACGCGAGCTGGGTTCAGAACGTCGTGAGACAGTTCGGTCCCTATCCGTCGTGGGCGTAGGAAATTTGAGAGGAGCTGTCCTTAGTACGAGAGGACCGGGATGGACGCACCGCTGGTGTACCAGTTGTTCCGCCAGGAGCAGAGCTGGGTAGCTATGTGCGGACGGGATAAGCGCTGAAAGCATCTAAGTGCGAAGCCCCCCTCAAGATGAGATTTCCTTTGCGCAAGCAGTAAGACACCTCAGAGACGATGAGGTAGATAGGCTGGGAGTGGAAGAATAGCGATATTTGGAGCGGACCAGTACTAATCAGTCGAGGACTTGACCAAAGAGGGCTTTTGCGGAAAGCGTTTGGATTCAGTTTTGAGTGTAAAAGCTCAAAAGAAAAGAAGAAAGAGTACGGTGGCGAAAGCAAGAAGGAGACACCTGTTCCCATGCCGAACACAGAAGTTAAGCTTCTTAACGCCGAAAGTAGTTGGTGGGAAACTGCCTGCGAGGAAAGGAAGCTGCCGTGCTCTTCTTTTTTTAATAATCCGGCTTAGCTCAGTTGGTAGAGCACCTGACTGTTAATCAGGTTGTCGTCAGTTCGAGTCTGACAGCCGGAGCTAGCATTTAAGATGCCACAGGGAGTGTTGTCCGAGTGGTTGAAGGAGCATGATTGGAAATCATGTATACGGGGTTTAACCTGTATCGAGAGTTCGAATCTCTCACACTCCGTTGATGAACCGTTTAGCTATTTTGCTAAACGGTTTTTGTGTGTCAACGCTGATTTATCAATGTTTATTTTTTTATTCAAAATCATTGATGGTCATTTTTAACGGCAAATTATAGTTTATAAAATGTAAATAAAGGGAGAAATAGATTGATAAATAAATAACTTTAGTGATAATTTATTCCTTAATGCACAAATTTCAGGTAAAATATAGAAAAATGCACTATTTACATGGAGGATAATTATGATTATCACAACGACGGAAAGAATTCCAGGCAAAGACTACACTGTAATCGGCGAGGTTTTTGGCGTTACTACCCAATCTCGAAACATGATTAGTGACTTTGGTGCCTCATTTAAGAGCATGGTCGGTGGAGAAATTAAAGGCTATACCAAGATGCTGCAGACTTCGCGTGATCGAGCCAATGAACGCCTAGGAGAAGCCGCTCAGAAAAAAGGTGCTGATGCGGTGGTAATGATGCGCTTTGATTCAGGATCAATTGCTGGCGATATGCAATCGGTCGTAGCATATGGCACAGCAGTTAAATTTGTTGAAAATTCAGCAGAATAAAATATCTTAAGAGGGCAAAAGGAGCTAATGTTGACATTAGCTCTTTTTTTATAGCCAAGTTTTTTCAAAAATATCTTCTTTAAAACCGCAAGTAAGTTTATTTCCACTGACAACTAGTGGTCTTTTGATCAATTTCCCATCTTTAGACATCAATTCAGCAGCTTCTTCTACGGTCATTGCCTGGACCTTGTCTTTGAGTTTTAAAGCACGATAATGCTGGCCGCTGGTATTGAAAAAGTAGCGTAATCCAAGGTCTTGGTGGTCGGTCATCCATTTGATCAATTCTGCTTTAGTAGGTGGATCTTCAACTAAATCTTGAAAATCATATTTAACATTGTGATCAGTCAACCATTTCTCTGCTTTTTTTGAAGTTGAACATCTTTTATAGCCATAAAATTTGATCATTATTTTTCCTTTCTAGACTTTAGAGTCTGATCTTACTTTTATTCTAACCAACACTGCCGTAAATTCAGCAATTATGCATTACGAAAAGTTGATTAATTTAGCCGACTTACTTATACTTAAGTGTTCTGAATGAATTTTGAAAGGTAAATGAGCATGCGAAAAATTCGAGGATTATTGTTGTGTTTCTTAGTTGGATTGACGATTTTGATGACTGGATGCAGCCAGGAATCGACCCCAGACCGGTCTAACAACAAAATACGCATCGTGACTTCAACTAATATTTATGCAGATATGTCACGGCAGCTTGTTGGCAAATATGGCACGGTGACACCGCTAATTGCTAATGGTGATATCGATCCACATGATTTTGATCCTACGACTGCATCTGCTAAAGAAGTTGCAAAAGCTGATTTGGTGATTGCTAATGGCTCTGGTTACGATTCGTGGATGGATCATTTAGCTTCCAGCAATGATAAGCATGAGATCAAAGTTGCCCAAGAAATTATGCACTATTCAACTGATAGCAACCCGCATATTTGGTTTGACTTGCAAATGCCGATTAAGTATGCCAATTATTTGACTAAAAAACTAATCAAATTACAGCCGCAACATAAGCAATATTTTTTGGCGCGCAAACGGGCTTATTTACAAAAATTTAAACCGATTCAAGCAATGACTGAGCACAGTAGAGGGTCAAAACAAAAGGTATTTGTTAGTGAGCCAGTTCTTGATTATGCTCTGCAGCAAATGGGCTATAAAGTTGATAATAAGGCTTTTGAAGAAGCCATTGAGCGTGAAACTGATCCTAATCCAGAAATCGTGGAGACGATGAAGCGCAAAATCAGCCGGCACCAGATAGCTTTCTTTGTTAATAATACGCAGGCTTCTAGTTCGATCGTCAATACCTTTTTACGACTGAGCAAACAACATCATGTGCCAATTGTTAATGTGCGTGAAACTAAGCCTAACGGGGTTAGCTATGTGCAATGGTTAAGTGCAACTTACAAAAAATTGGCAAAATTCAAAAAATAGCTTGCATAAATCTCATCTAGCTGGTATATTAATATACGTGCTCAATGAGATCTGACCCGTTGGTCAAGTGGTTAAGACATCGCCCTTTCACGGCGGTAACATGGGTTCAAATCCCGTACGGGTCACATGTTGGAGGATTAGCTCAGCTGGGAGAGCATCTGCCTTACAAGCAGGAGGTCACAGGTTCGAACCCTGTATCCTCCATCATTCATTTTAGGACTACCCATTGTGGTAGTTCTTTTTTTTCCTTGATTTTCAAATAAGGTAGAATTTGAATGAACATGATATATCGGTTTGTCCTGAGAGGATTCGCATAGTGCGAAGATGCCTTGTAACCGAATTAGTTTAACAGTAGGGGGACTTATGGAAAAACGTTTATTTACTTCTGAATCTGTTTCAGAAGGGCATCCTGATAAGGTTGCCGATCAAATTTCAGATGCGATTTTAGATGCTGTTTTGGCTAAAGATCCAAACGGCAGAGTTGCAGCTGAGACAACTGTTACAACAGGCTTGGTTTTAGTGGTGGGTGAAATCACTACTTCAGCTTATGTTGATATTCAAAGCGTCGTTAGAAAAACAATTTTGGAGATTGGCTATGACCGCCCTGAATTAGGCTTTGATGGTGATAATTGTGCGATTTTAGTTGATTTGGATGAACAATCATCAGATATTGCTGGCGGGGTCGACGAATCTCTGGAAATGCGTGCTAATGACGATGATGAAGATCCACTAGATAAAATTGGCGCTGGTGACCAGGGATTAATGTTTGGCTTTGCCATCAAAGAAACTCCAGAATTAATGCCATTGCCAATCGCTTTAGCTCACTCATTAATGCGCAGAGTGGCTAAGCTTCGCAAGAATGGTACTTTTACTTGGTTGCGTCCAGATGCTAAGGCTCAAGTGACGGTTGAGTATGGTGAAGATGGTCAGCCAAAGCGGGTTGATACGGTTGTTATTTCAACACAGACGGATGCTGAAGTTTCACCAGAAGAAATAAAACGTGCCATGATTGATGATGTCATTAAAAAAGTAATTCCATCACAATTTTTGGATGACGACACTAAGTATTTGATTAACCCATCTGGCCGCTTTGTCATTGGGGGTCCGAAGGGTGATTCAGGCTTAACTGGTCGGAAAATTATTGTTGATACGTATGGTGGGTACGCTCGTCACGGCGGCGGTGCTTTTTCTGGAAAAGATCCTACGAAAGTCGACCGTAGTGCTTGCTACGCTGCTAGATATGTTGCCAAGAATATTGTAGCGGCAGGTTTAGCATATCGGTGTGAAGTTCAGCTGGCTTATGCAATTGGCGTTGCCCACCCAGTTTCAATTTCGGTTGATACGCAGGGGACGAGTACAGTTCCTGAAGAGAAGTTGGTTGAAGCAATTAGACATTGTTTTGACTTGCGTCCAGCAGGGATTATCGAAATGCTTAATTTACGACGCCCAATTTACCGCCAAACGGCTGCTTATGGCCATTTTGGCAGAACTGACGTTGATTTACCTTGGGAAAAGACAGACCGCGTAGAACAGCTGCTAGAATATTTACGTAAATAATCAGAATATAATAAAAAAGCCTATTTTACAGAATTTTCTGTATGATAGGCTTTTTTGCTTGAAATATAAACGATATGTTTCATAATGATGGTTCTTAAACGGAATATTGAGGTTTTAGAAACATATTGAAATTGGATTAGTTGTGCATTGGAAATTAACGATAACCACTATAGACGAAAATTGAAATATCCGAAAGAAAATTAATCTATACGCATCACCTTCTTTCCAGACGAAATTTAATAGTCAATTCCTTCAGCTTTATCAAGTTGTCGATTGTAATCATCAGTGAAGTGCATCTTGAAACGAAAAGCATGTGTCAGCGTATTTTGCATTCCACGAGGAATATTAAGCATATCCATGTCGCTGACAGAAATGTTATATCGAATACTGCCTTCATCTCCTGTTTTAACTTTTTGAATCCAATGAGGTTCGCGTAGCAATTCTACTCCTAGACCTGCCATTGTTGCTCCATGGCGTAAACAATCATCTGCTTCATCATGAGTAACGATGCCGCCAACTTCTAGTAACGGTAAGCGATCATTAATGACCTGCAAAATTTTTTTGTTTAGTTCAGTTTTATCTGATTTATCATTAAGGGATGGTCTCAGGTAGCTGCCCATAGATGAATGCAAATAATCAATTGGTTTGTCTGACAAAATGTCAATTAATTTTAAAGTATCAGCCATTCTAATTCCTGGCTCTTCAATCTCTTCCGGTGAGAATCTATAACCGACAATAAAATGTGGTGCAGCATACAATTTAACGTTTTTAACTACTTCATCCACAACTGCTAATGGGAATCGTAATCGATTAGTTAAATTACCACCCCATTCATCAGTACGCCGATTACTATGTGGAGAGAAGAATTGCTGAACTAAATAAGTATTTGCTCCTTGAATTTCAACTCCATCAAAACCGGCCCAAATTGCTCGTCTGGTAGCCTCACCAAAATCTTTTATTTCTTCTTTTATTTCTTCTACACTCATAGTTCGTGGAATTTCGGCATTCTTTCGCAAAGCGGCCACTGAACTGGCACTTCTAGGACTTTCTCCACGCAATATTTTGTGATTAGTCATTCGACCTGCATCATAAATTTGTAAAATTGCTTTTGACCCTTCACTATGAATGGCGTTTGATATCTTTTTAAGCCCAGCGATATAATAATCTTCACTAATACTATCTTCGCCTTCAAAGCCTTTGCCTAAAGTGTTAACATTCGTTCCACCGGTAATAATCATTCCAACACCACTATGCTGCCGATAGTAATATGCTTCGTCATTAGTAACTGATCCGTCATAAAAAGCGGAGCCTGTGATCATTGGCGACATAAAGATTCTGTTTTCCACACGTAAACCATTTTTAAAAATATAGGGTTTTAAAAAACTGCGTTGTTTCATTTTTACACCTTCCACAAAAAAAGGTTCACCACAAAAGCCATTAAGACTTTATGCGGTGAACCATTCTCATTTCATAGATTCACAATTTATTTTGTTTAAGTTCAATATTGCATAAATTTTTAAAGCCGTCAAGGAAAAAATAATTTTAAAATATTTTGTTGACAGCGCTTACATGTCTGGGGTATGCTTTGAATGAAAACAAAATAATTTATTGAACGAGAAGATTTAGAGCCGTTCATAAGAAAGCAATTAAAATATTGCTTTCTTATGGGCGGCTTTTTTCTTTGGGAGGTTACAAATGGATAAAGCAAGAAGACTTAATCATATTTTTGGACATGATGGTAAAACCATCATTGTTGCACTAGATGGGTTTGGTTTTAGTGATCACACTGATGGCGTTGACTACTCAGTTAAAAACGTCAAGAACTTAGTGAAATATGGCCTAAATTGTGCATTAGTGACGTATGGGCAAGCTCAGATGTTTGAAAAGGAGCTAGTAGATGTTCCAATTGTTTTACGTGTAGACGGTAATGCAAGTATTTTTGATAGCAGTGTTCCGACTACGCATCGTTTCTTTGATGTTACTGATGCATTGAAACTAGGCGCTGATGGCGTGGTCTGCATGCCTATGCCAGGTTCTAAGTATCCCGGTGCCGAGATTGCTAGTTATCAGATGATTTCTGACCTGGCAAAACAAGGACAAATTTGGAATATGCCAGTTCTAGCAGAAACTTTGCCAATTTCTTACGCAGTACAAAAAGATGACCCTCATACGAATGATCCGCATTATATTGCTACTGCTGCAAGACTGGGTGCAGAATACGGTGCTGATATCATTAAGACACGATTTACTGGTGATATTGAATCAGATAAGAAAATTGTTCAAAATGCCAAACGCCCTTGTGTAGCTTTAGGCGGGCCAAAGACTGATAACAAGACTTACTTTGAATATGTACATAACTTGATGGAAGCTGGTGTAAAAGGAATTGCTTGTGGACGCAATATTACACAAGATCCAAATCCAGTTGGAAAAGTAGCGGCTTTGTCTGCAATTATTCATGAAGGTAAGAGTGTAGAAGAGGCTTTAAAGGTCTATAACACTGTTCAATCTGAAAAATAAGGAGTCGATTCCTGGTGCTTGGGAATAGAATATGGGCAAGGTGATTTCAATGAAACTAGATAAGACAATTATTCCTTCAGTTAGAGAATTAAGATATTTATCTTTGGCTTGCAAAACCACATCCCCATTAGTTTTACTCACAAACACTAATATTGGAAATTTAAAAGGGCAAGTTGATTATGTGCATAAGCATCATAAGAAAGCATGTGTTCAACTTGAGATGATCGATGGATTAGCCAACAATCCAACAGCGATCAGATTATTAAAGCAAGTTTTCAAAGTTGACGCTATTTCAACTACTAACATCATGAGCGCTAATGCAGCAAAGAAAATAGGTATTTATTCAATTTTTAGATTTTTCTTGATTGATAGTGTATCGCTAAGTCGAAATCTAACCATTTTGAAAAACAATCAATTTGATGCAATTGAATTATTGCCTAGTTATTGTTCGATTGTTTTTTATCCGCAAATTCACGATGTTGTAAATCCTCAAACAACATTTATTGCTGGTGGATTTATTCGTAGTCAAAAACAAATTAATAAAATGTTTGATCATGGCATAGATGCAGTTAGTACGAGTGACATCAAACTCTGCGAATTTACAGATAGATAGAGGTAAATAGATGAGTAAGTATTTGATGGGTATTGATAATGGGGGCACTTCTAGTAAAGCAGCAATTTATGACACATCTGGTCACGAAATTGCAAAAGCAACATATTATACTAAAATGCTCACCCCACACCGCTATTGGACAGAGCGGGATATGGAAGATTTAAGACAAATTAATATTAAGGCTATTCAAAGAGCTATATTACTAGCTGATATTGATCCCAAAGACATAGTGGGTATTTCAATTACAGGTCATGGGAACGGTTTATATTTGATTGGTGAAAATGGTTCTTACGTACGTAATGGAATTATTTCAACCGATAATCGGGCTCATGAAATTGTTGAAAATTGGTTGGCTAATCCAGAGTATGATTCCTATATTCGACCTATAATTTACAGTACAATTTGGGCAGCACAACCACCAGCATTGTTGAAATGGCTTGATGAAAATGAACCAGATGTTTATGAAAAAACTAAATACGTTTTCATGATAGATGATCTGGTTCGCTATTGGTTAACGGGGCAAGCATCATTTGATCGTTCTAATGCAGCCGGTAGTTGTCTATTAGATTTAGAAACTGGAGAATATGCTGATAAAGTTTTTGGTTGGTTTGGTATTAGCAAATGGTTATCTAAGATGCCGCCTTTGATTAACTCTGCGGACAATGGTGGAACAGTTACCGCTGAAGCAGCAAGGGAAACAGGGTTACGTCCGGGAATCCCAGTAGCAGGTGGGATGATGGATATTGCTGCAAGCGGATTGTCGCTAGGTTTAACTGAACATAATCATTTAGCAGTTGTTACAGGGACTTGGGGGATTCATGAGTACCTGGATAATAAAATCTCTTCAACTAGTGGCATTCAGATGACAATGCCATACGCAGTTCCAGGCGAATATCTGCTGTCAACTAACTCACCAACGTCTGCCTCCAACTTAGAGTGGTTTATTGATAACTTTATGCACGATCGTCGTGGACTATTGGATTTAGTAGATAATGGCGAAAGCATTTACGATTACTGTGCAAAATTAGTTGAGTCTGTTAAACCGGAAGATAGCAAGGTTTTGTTCTATCCATACATTTTCGGATCAAATGCTTCTGTCGAGAATGCGTCTTCAGGCTTTATCGGTGCGACTAAAGATACGACTTTGGCAGAATTCTTGCGAGCAATTTATGAAGGCGTATGTTTCGCACATATGACGCACATTGAACAACTACTACGTGTTAACCCACGCTTATTGAAAGAGAATCCAGTTCGTATGGCTGGTGGGGCAACGAATTCAAAAGTTTGGGTTCAAATGTTTGCGGATATGTTCCAACAAGATGTAGAGCTGGTTGATGTTAAAGAGAACGGTACACTTGGCTGTGCTATTGAAGCTGGCGTTATGGCAGGAATCTTTCCTGATTTTAAGACAGCCTGTGAACAAATGGTTCACGTTAAGAGCGTTATTCATCCTAATAAAGAGCGTGGCGCAGTTTACGCTAAGAAATATGAATTATTTAAGAAGGCTATTACTGACCAGGCTCGAGTTTGGGCTGATGTTGAACAAGCTTCCTTTAAATAAAACTACATTTGTTAAGGAAAGAAGATGTAGCTAATGAAATTAGGTTTAAAGGGCAAAAATGCCATAGTAACTGGTGGAGCCACTGGTCTGGGAAAAGCAATTGTATTAGCTCTTACCAGAGAAGGAGTGAATGTGGCGTTTTCTATTCATAAAAGCACTTCGACTGTTGATGAATTGTTAACTCAGATAAACAACGAGCACAAAGGCATTGCATATGCACTTAATGCAGATTTATCGGATGTTGATTCAACAAAGAAATTCTTCGATGAAGCGCATGAAAAATTAGGTCAAATTGATATTTTAGTCAATAATGCTGGAATTTGGCTTAGTGGGTATGTTAAAGAAATTGAACCATCAGCCTGGGATTTACAATTGGCTATTAATTTAAGGGCTCCATTTCTACTTTGTCAAAAGTTTGCTAATGCGGCTGAAAAGGAAGGCCATGGCGGACATGTACTCAATGTTACGAGCCAAGCTGCATATTATGGTTCTACAACAGGGCATGCACATTACGCGGCTTCAAAAGCAGGATTAATTGCATTTAACGCCTCTTTTGCAAGAGAAGAGGCGAAGAAGGGCATTAATTCTAACAATATTTGCATTGGCATAATGCATACCCGTATGATCGAAAAGAATTTAGAAAAAGATAAAAATTATTATGTTAACCGGATTCCGATTGGTAGAGTAGCCGAACCTGAAGAAAATTCTCAAGTTGCTGCCTTTTTGGTGTCAGACGCTTGTTCTTATATGACTGGAGCAACCATCGATGCTACCGGTGGGATGTTAATGCATTAATTCGGAGGAAAAATTATGAAAATTTTAGCGTTTGGTGATAATTTAATTGACCCAGAAATGTTAAAAAATGGTCTGCAAGCATTTGTAGATAATGGTGATGAAGTGGTCATTCGCGACTGGAGCCATGATAGTGTTGAAGATTTGCAAGCAGACAATATCAAAGTAGAGCAGAATGGTGCTAATTCGATTACAATTAGTGATCCTAGTCTTTTAAAAGATATTGATCAATTTGATATGATCATCACTCAATTTACACCAATTGGTAAGAACTTGATTGATAGAGCAACTAATTTGAAATACATAGGTGTCTTACGTGGAGGCATGGAAAATGTAGATCTCGATTACGCTAAAAGCAAGGGTATTGAGGTTATGAATACAGCGGGTAGAAATGCTAGAGCTGTGGCCGAATTTACAGTTGGATTAATGCTCGCACTAACAAGAAATATCGGTTTAATGAATGCAAAAATGCATCAAGATATCTGGTTTAAAGACTTCCCTAATAAAAATTATGTTCCAGAAATCGGTGGTAAAACTATTGGTATCATCGGTTTTGGTCATATTGGCCAAATGGTAGCTGGTTTTCTAAAGGGGTTTGGCGCACGAATTATTTACTACGATCCCTATGTTGATAAGAGTGACATTGCCGAAAAGTATACTGACTTAGATGAATTAGTTAAGGAAGCAGATATTATTTCCATTCATATGCGTGCGACCAAAGAAACTCATCATATTATTAACCAGCATATTTTTGAATTAATGGGGCCAAATACTTATTTCATTAATGATGCACGATCAGCTTTAGTTGATGAGGATGCTTTAATTAAAGCGCTACAAGATCATAAGATTGCTGGTGCTGCATTAGATACTTATGATAATGAGCCATTACCATCGGATTCTCCATTGTTGAAACTAGATAATGTAGTTTTAACATCACATTCTGCTGGCACTACTGCTGATGCTTTCAGAAATACACCAAAATTGTTTGCTCAACGTTTTTTAGCTGGGCATAAATAATAGTTCAATGATAGGAGGAAGAAATAATGGCTGTCGTTGAATGGATAGTCAACTTAGGTTCGACTGTCATGATGCCCATCATTTTTCTAGTAGTTGGCTTAATCTTCCGGATGAAGTTCTGGGATGCCTTTAAAGCTGGTATGTTGGTGGGTGTTGGTTTTACCGGTGTAAACTTAGTTATTAATTTGATGCTAGATGCTTTAGGGCCTGCCTCTAAGGCAATGGTTAGAAGATTTGGCCTTCATCTAACCGCTACTGATATTGGCTGGGGTAGTGCTTCTACTATTGCTTGGAGTTCACCCGTGATGTTCACTTGTGTGATTGGCTTTTTGGTGATCAATGCTTTGATGATTTTATTAAAGCTTACCAAAACAGTCGACTTGGACATTTTTAATTATTGGCTGTTCTTAATCGTTGGTGCAGTTATTTATGCAAGTACCAAAAACTTTTGGATTTCTGTTGGCCTGACGTGGCTTCTATTCGCTCTGTGTTTAGTAGTCGGCGATATTACACAGCCAATCGTACAGAAACAATTTCCTAATAAAGATTTATCGGGGATAGCCTTTCCGCACTTAACTTGCTTGGCTTGGGCACCATTTGGTTTAATTGCAAATTGGATTTGTGAACGTATTCCTGGAGTTAAAAATATTAATTGGGACCCTGAAGCAATTCATAAAAAGCTAGGAACTTTGGGTGAACCAATTATCTTCGGATTTATTATTGGTGCTTTGTTAGGTATCTTAGCAGGATACAATGTTTCAGATGTTTTGAAACTAGGTGTGAATATTTCAGCAGCTATGTACTTACTGCCTGTAGTAGTTAACGTATTAGTTTCAGGCTTAACGATGGTTAAAGATCACGTCATTAAAAAGCTCAAAGAATGGTTCCCGAAGAGAACTTTTTATATCGGTATGGATACTGCCTTGCTAATTGATGATGCCGCCGTATTAACAACTGGTTTGCTGTTAATTCCGCTTATTCTGCTACTAACCTTTATTTTACCAGGTAATAAGGTATTACCATTCGTTGACTTGGCCTCCTTATCATTCCTATTCGCTTTGGTAGCACCATTCTGTAAGCGTAACATTTTTAGAATGCTGGTAGCTGGGGTATTAATCAGTATAGTAATGCTCTACTGTGGTACCGCCACTTCAGATGCCTTCAGAGTTGCTGGTCACATGGCACATATTGCAGCCGTTGATAAATTTAGCGCAGTTACTGCCTTGGTTTCTCCTATTACTACTTGGGTTGGCTGGCTATTTGTAAAAATTGGCCAATTACTGGCAGCAGTTGTCTAGTATCTATTCGTTAGAAGGTGAAAATGTATGACAATTAATAATTTAACTGTGGCCGGTGCAGGTACTTTGGGAAGTCAAATTGCTTTTCAAACAGCACTGAGTGGAGATTTTCAGTCAATATTTGGAATCCGCATCCTGATCGTGCCAAAAAGAGGCTAGAGGCATTAAGACCACTTTATCATCGTGATTTAAATTTGACAGATGAAGAATTTGATCATGCACTAGCAAATATCAAAATGATTACTAGCGATTGGGACAAACCATTTAAAGAAGCTGATTATATTATTGAAGCTGTTCCTGAAAAAATAGAAGCCAAAAAAGAATTTTATGAGCAATTAAATCAATATGTAAATGATAAAACAATTGTGGCAAGTAATTCTTCAACTTATATGCCTAGTCAGCTAGTGAAATATTTTAAGGATCCTAAACGCTTCTTACATATGCACTTTGCCAATCATATTTGGCAATTTAACACAGCAGAGATTGTTGGCAATCCTCAAACAAAACAATCAGTTATTGAGGAAGTTGTCACATTTGCTAGAAAGATCAAAATGATGCCTGTTGTTCTTCAAAAGGAAAATCCAGGTTATCTGATGAATGCAATGCTAATCCCATTTTTAAGTTCTGCTCTTTATTTATGGGCAACGGGAGTTGCAGACTATCAAACAATTGATAAAGATTGGATGAATTCGTCAGGAGCGCCCATGGGACCATTTATGACGTTGGACATGGTAGGGCTTAGAACGGTACATGCAATTAATGCGGCACGAGCAAAAGAAAATCCTGCTTCTAAATTAATAGCTGAGAAACTTTCTACAATGATTGAAGCAGGGCATACGGGTCAATTAGCTGGCGAAGGATTCTATAAATATCCTCATCCAGCTTTTGAAGATCCAAACTTTTTAAAATAAGTTGAGTTTTAGTACTAAAAGGCTCATAACTCATTTTATAGCTGATAATTGATATCGCTTTTTTAAACGAGTTTGTGAGCCTTTTTATTAAAAACTTTGAAAGGTAAGTTTATGTCTAAATATCAATCAATCAACCCATATACTGGCGAAACTTTTGCCAGCTTTGATAACCCAACTAGCCAGCGCATTGAAGAAACTTTAGCACTGGCTCATGCCCTCTATAAAAAGTGGCGTCATGAAGAGCCAGCTGTCCGGGCTGAGCAATTACAAAAGATTGCCGACAGCCTGCGCGAGCACAAAGAAGAAATTGCCACGCTCATGACAAAAGAAATGGGCAAATTAATCGGTGAAGCCCGCGAAGAAGTTGATATCTGTGCTGAAATTTGTGATTACTATGCTCAAAACGGCAGTAAATTATTAGAGACCACTCCGCTGAAAACTGACTTAGGTAAGGCTTATTACTTAAAACAAGCTACTGGCGTAATTTTAGCCTGTGAGCCTTGGAACTTCCCACTGTATCAAGTAATCCGGGTCTTTGCCCCGAACTTCGTGGTTGGTAACCCAATTATCTTGAAGCACGCCCATAACGTCCCAAGTTCAGCCGCTTTAATTCAAAAACTGATCCACCGGGCTGGCGCACCAGAAGGTGCCTTGCTTAACCTGTACCTCAGCTATGATCAAATTGACCAAGTGATTGCCGATCCAAGAATTCAAGGCGTGGCTTTGACTGGGTCTGAGCGCGGCGGCGTTAGTGTGGCCGAAGCTGCCGGCAAGAACCTGAAAAAGTCGACTATGGAACTTGGCGGTAACGATGCCTTTATCGTGTTAGATGATGCAGATTCTGACCAATTAAAACAAGCTTTAAGCGATGCACGGACTTACAACGATGGTCAAGTCTGCACCTCCTCTAAACGTATTATCGTGACTGAGGATAAATACGATGAAGTATTGACTGACTTAAAGGAAATCTTTAGTCAGTTAAAACCTGGTGATCCGTTAGATGAACAAACAACGATTGCCCCGATGAATTCCCAACGCGCAGCTGACAAATTGCAAAAGCAAGTTGATAGTGCCATCGCAGCAGGGGCAAAAGTGGCTTATAAGTTCCCAGGTAAGGGCCAAGGCGCTTTCTTTGCGCCAATCATTTTGACCGATATTGATCAAAACAACCCAATTTTTGACCAAGAATTATTTGGCCCAGTCGCTGAAATTTACAAAGTTAAAGATGAAGATGAAGCCATTGAACTGGCTAACAATTCAAGCTACGGTTTAGGCTCATCAGTAATTTCCAGCAACATTAAACGAGCTCAAGCAGTTGCAGCGCAAATTGAAACAGGCATGACAGTGATTAATGGGCGCTGGATTACTGCTGGTGAATTGCCATTTGGCGGCGTAAAGAAGTCAGGCTATGGCCGCGAACTAAGTGAATTAGGCATCATGGCTTTTGTCAATGAACACTTAGTTATTGATGTAACGAAGTAAATTAAAAGAAATAATTTGCATACAAAAAAGGAGTTCCGATTGGAACTCCTTTTTATTTGAACTAATTACTAATACTTAATGATTAAGCGTTAGCCTTAGCTTTTAAGTCCTTCAAGCCACGAGCATCGATAACTTCTTGAACTTCCTTCTTAGCAGCTGCTAATTGATCGTCTGAGTAGTTCAATTCCTTAGCGATTACAGCAACAACTGCATCCTTAACAGTGTCGATTTGTTCCAGGTGGAAGGTAATCCAGTAAGTTCTTCTTTCAAGGTAGTCGATAGGGTCTAAGACCATTTCTTCTTCGATACCGTAGTGCAGACGCAGACTTTCGTATAAGCTTAAGCCTTCGTATGCCTTGAAGCCTTCGTCAACGTAGGAGAAGATCTTAGCAGCATTAGTACCGTATTCTGAAGCCATAGAGTAAGCTTCATCAGCAGTTAAGCCCTTTGAAGTACCTGGCTTAGCAATCTTCTCTAATTCTTCGTGGATGTCGCCTTCTGGGTTGAAGTCACCACCTGAAACAGGTTCCATAGCAATGTCATCGTTCCAAGTGAAGTCTTCGTTGAAGTGTTCCTTGAAGTAGTCGATGATCTTTTCTAATGAGTTCATAGCCATCAGACGGTGGTCAGTTAACTTACCACCTGACAGAACTGCTAAACCGTCGTCAGCAATAGTGAATGATGAACCACGTGATACTGATGATGGAGCGTCAGCAGTAGGAGCCTTTGAAGCACCAGTTGCAGCATCAACCTTAGGCTTTGCGCTACCTAACAATGGACGTAAACCTGACCATGAAGATTCGATGTCGTTTACAGTCAAGTGAGCTTCTGGCCAACGTGAGTTAATGATGTTCAACAGGTAGTCAACATCCCATTGAGTTACGTCTGGGTGGTTAAAGTCACCATGGTAGTCGGTGTCAGTAGTACCGAAGTAAGTCTTGCCTTCCCGTGGGATAACGAAGATCATACGGCCGTCGTTAGTACCTGAACCGAAGTAAATAGGTTGCTTAACAGTTAACTTAGAACCGTCAACAACAAAGTGAACACCCTTGGTTGGACGAACGTGTTGTTCCTTTGGCTCGTTTGAGTCCAATACACGTACGAAGTCTGAGAATGGACCAGCACAGTCAACTACCATGTTTGCATGGATAGTGAACTTAGAACCATCGCCGCCGTCCCAAACGTCTTTAACTTCAGCACCAACAACTTGGTTGCGTTCGTTGTGAACAATCTTAACAGCTTCCAAACGTGATACAGCAACTGTACCTTCGTCGTGAGCCTTCTTGATGTGTTCAATTACGAAACGAGTATCGTTGTCTTGGTAGTCAAGGTAAACACCAGCACCAACTAAGTGGTTAGGGTTCAAGCCTTTAACCCGCTTCAAAGCTTCGTCTTTGCTAATAGTGTAGTTAGCGTATTGCTTCAGGTGTGGAGTTTCGTTAATGTGTGCTAAGTGGTCGTACAGATCCATAGCTACTTTAACTGAGAACATGTCAAAAGTAGTACCTGGTTCGTCGTAAATAGGCAGAATCATTGGGTCTGGTTGTACCAATTGTGGTGCAATGTGTTGCAGGTTGTCACGTTCACTAACAGTTTCTGAAACAACTTTAACGTCGAAGGTCTTCAGGTAACGGATACCACCGTGAACCAAACGAGTTGAACGTGATGAAGTACCAGCAGCGAAGTCTTGCTTATCAACGATAGCAACCTTCATGCCTAACTTTTGAGCTTGGTGTGCTAAACCAGCACCAGTAATACCAGCACCGATGATTAACAGATCAAACTTTTCGCCTGACTTCAAGCGATCAATTTCTTCTTTTCTAGTTTTGTATGAAAAAGCCATAATTTCAATCTCCTTATTCGGATAATTTCAACTTACATATTCTATGATAGCGCTTTCGGAAGAATAAAAAACCTAAAAATGACTAAAAATTAATAGAAAAAATTTATTATCTGCTAACAAAAAAACAGGCCGAAGCCTGTTTTTGTCTAAGAACCTGATTAGTTCTTAGTTGGGTCGTATTCGATGGTTGCCTTAACAGCTTGTTGCCAACCAGCGTACAACTTCTTACGTCTGTCTTCACTCATCTTAGGGTTGAAGGTAGTACCAGTGTTAACCAATGACTTCAATTCGTCTTGGTCCTTCCAGAAGCCTACACCTAAGCCGGCCATGAAGCCTGCACCCAAAGCAGTTGATTCAACGTTAGCTGCCCGGATAACTGGCATGCCTAAGATATCTGCTTGGAATTGTAACAGGTAGTTGTTACGTGCAGCACCACCGTCAACGTGAAGTGATGGAATATCAACGCCTGAGTCTTCCTTCATAGCGTCTACCAAGTCTTTGGTTTGGTATGCTAATGATTGCAGGGTAGCCTTGATGAAGTCGTTGTTGGTAGTACCACGAGTTAAGCCGAAGACAGCACCACGTGCGTTTGGTTTCCAGTATGGAGCACCTAAACCAGTGAAGGCTGGGACTACGTATACTTCGTCATCGTCTTTAGAAGCATTTGCAGCGTCTTCTGATTCAGCGGAATCCTCGATCATCTTCATGCCGTCACGCAGCCATTGCAGAGCTGAACCAGCAACATATACTGAACCTTCAAGACAGAAGTTAACTTCGCCGTTCATACCATAAGCGATACAAGTAACCAGGTTGTTGTGTGACAGTTTTGGTTTAGTACCAATGTTCATCAAAGTGAAGGCACCAGTACCGTAAGTGTTCTTAACGTCACCAACTTCAAAGGCTAATTGACCGAACAATGAAGCTTGTTGGTCACCGATACAACCTGAAATTGGAACTCTTGAGCCGTAGAAGTGATATGGTTGGGTCAAGCCAAAGTCACCAGCGTTTTCACGTACTTCTGGCATCATCTTTTCTGGAATGTTTAACCAGCTTAAGATGTCCTTGTCCCAAGTTAAGGTGTTGATGTTGAACAACATGGTACGTGATGCGTTGGTGTAGTCAGTGTAGTGAGAGTCACCACCAGTTAATTTCCATACCAACCAGCAGTCAATAGTACCGAACAGCAATTCGCCTTTTTCAGCTCTTTCTTGTGAGCCAGGAACGTGGTCCAAAATCCAACGAATCTTAGTTGCTGAGAAGTAAGGGTCGATCAGCAAACCAGTCTTTTCGTGGATTTCGTCTTTGTGGCCTTCTTCACTCAGCTTGTTAGCAATATCTTCTGATTGACGTGATTGCCAACAAACTTCGTGGTAAATTGGCAAGCCAGTGTTCTTGTCCCAGATAACAGTTGATTCACGTTGGTTGTCGATACCAATACCAGCAATTTGTTCAGGCTTAATGCCAGTTTGAATAAAGACATTAGCAACAGTTGACAAAACGCCGTTCCAAATTTCGTTAGCGTCGTGTTCAACCCAGCCTGGCTTTGGGAAGTATTGGGTAAATTCACGCTGGTCAACAGCTACTTGTTCGCCGTGACGGTTCAGCAGGATAGAACGGGTACTAGTAGTACCTTCATCGATAACTAAAATATACTTTTCGTCTGCCATAAACAAAAACCTCCTAGTGTTTATGTAAGCGTTATCATTTACTACAGTTCTAATATTAGCATTAACACTTTTGATAAACACTAAAAGGATTTGTTTCAATTAATAGAAAATATAAATATGTTACTGGAATAGTTTTTGATGATCTAAGCAGAATTTTTCTGCAAAACGGCTGAATTTGCCTGCGATCCGTGACAGCAGGGCAGGTGATTTGGTCAGTAAATAGATTCTATATTGTACATCATCGGCTACAGGGACTATTTTAATCTGTCCTTCGTGCGGCTGACGCTGATAAAGTCCTTGTGGAATCAAGGCTACCCCTTGTCCTTGGGCGACTAGAGAAATAGTGATATCAATGCTGTCAGTTTCGATGTTTGATTGTGGTTTGATATTCTTGCGGGCCCATAGTCTTTCTACTCGTCGGCGAAGACTACTTTGGTGTGAAAAAGTGATCATATTATAGTGGGCCAATTGTTCCAACGAAACTTTTTCTTCATTAGCTAAAGCCAGATTAGCTGGCATAATAGCAACGAGCCGTTGACTAACTAGGGGACTAATTTGTAGGTCCTGCCATTTGCGGCCAACTTTAGCGGCGTCAGTCAATGATACTAAAGCGACATCCATTTTTTCTGCTTCCAATTGATCGAGCAATTGATCAGTTGCTGCTCGTAAAATTTGAAAGCTGATATCGTTATTTTCATGTATTTCGTGGAAACCAGCTAACATACGTGAAAGCAGTCTTTCTGAGATAATTGGTGACACGCCTAAAGAAATTGTGCCCGAGTTGCCAGTTGATAAATCGTGCAAACGTGCCTTTCCTTCATTTAACGCATCTAAGCTCTGTTCAACGTATTTTAGAAACTCGCTACCATAAAGACTGAGTTTAATATTGCGTCCTTCCTTCTCAAATAGCGGCACGCCGAGTTCGTCTTCTAATTTGCGGATAGCATAGCTCAAAGTTGGCTGAGTAATATCCAACCTTTCAGCGGTCAGTGCCATATGTTGATATTTAGCTAATGCTTTAAAATAAACCAAATGCTGTAAATTCATGCTTGTCACCTAAAAATATAAAATAAAGAGGAGCATAATCTGCTCCTCACTATATTATCAGTGTTTTAAACTTTGCGTCTGTTAATTTGCTCTTGTAAAATTCGATTGCTGAAAAAAGCATAAGCAGCTGTTGTAAAGAAAATTGCTTCTAAAAAACCGCCACAGACATCTGATGGAAAATGAACGTGTAAAGTAATCCGCGTCCAGCCAATGATCAGCGGGATAATTAATAGAAGAATAAACAAACAGATACATAGCGGCTTGCGCTTAATTAGCAACAGACAGACCAGAGCCAGGCTTAAGAATAATGCCATACTGGCACAAGAGTGGCCTGAAGGAAAGGAAAAGCCGTGTGCTGACACTAAATGTTTTACAGTTGGCCTGGCACGTCTGATAGTATTTTTTAAAAGATAGTTGCATCCACTCGTTAAAATTTGAGCAGAAGCGATCAAATTAGGCTGCATTGTGCTGTTTGCAAAGCCAGAAAATAATAGCTGCTAAGGTGGTCAGCACGACCATTACTTTGGTATTAGCTAAAACAGTAAAATGTTGTGCAAAACTGATTGCGCTAGCATTTTTGCTAGCCAAAGTGCTGATCAAAGCTTGATCAAAACTATGAATCCAGCCAGCAGAGTTAGCGACTGCGTAAATCCAGCCTAAAAAAATGATGCCAACAATAATAGCAATCCACAAGGGACAACTGGTTTCTCGTTTGATATTATCTTTCAAATCGCTTCTCCTTGTCTTTTGACATTATTGTGGTAAATTATAACTATTATTTAGGAAGAATTAAAGACGAAGAACTAGTAAGATGGTTGTTTTGGCCAAGAGAGGATCGGTAGCTGAGAAGATCTGCAAAACGCTATTTGAACTGAGCTTCATTTAATGTCTGTCGTTACATCGCGTTAAGATGCTGCAAGTGCCGCAAATTGCGGAACTTAGGTGGTACCGCGAATTGATCGTCCTATGGTGATAGGGCGATTTTTTGTTTTTAATAGGAGGAAAAATGTACAACCACAAAGTCGTTGAACGCAAATGGCAAAATTATTGGGCTGAACACCAAACCTTTAAAACTGGGACTGATTCTAAGAAAAAGAATTACTATGCTTTAGACATGTTTCCATTTCCATCTGGCAAAGGTCTGCACGTTGGCCATCCAGAAGGATATACTGCCACTGATATTGTTGCGCGGATGAAGCGGGCACAAGGCTATAATGTTTTGCACCCAATGGGCTGGGATGCATTTGGTTTGCCAGCAGAGCAGTACGCTTTAAAAACTGGTCATGATCCGGCTAGTTTTACTGATCAAAACATTGCTCGTTTTAAGAGCCAGTTGCAAGCTTTAGGCTTTTCATATGATTGGGACCGTGAAATTAAAACCAGTGATCCTAAGTACTATAAATGGACTCAATGGGTCTTTGAACAAATGTACAAAAATGGTCTGGCTTATGAGGCTGAAGTGCCAGTTAATTGGTCACCAGATTTAGGAACAGTAGTTGCTAACGAAGAAGTAATTGATGGAAAAACTGAACGCGGCGGTTTTCCAGTTTACCGGCGGAACATGCGGCAATGGATGCTGAAAATGACTGCTTATGCAGACCGATTGCTGGAAGATCTGGATGATCTTGATTGGCCGGAACCCGTTAAAGAAATGCAGCGTAATTGGATTGGCCGCTCAGTTGGTGCCCAAATCACGTTTAGAATTAAAGGTAGCGATAAGACTTTTGACGTCTTTACTACGCGCCCAGATACCTTATTCGGCTGTACTTATGCAGTGCTAGCGCCAGAAAATAAGTTAGTGCAAGAAATCACTACTTTAGGTCACAAAGCTGATGTTGATGCTTATATTAAGCAAATTGCGTCTAAATCTGACTTAGAGCGGACAGATTTGAATAAACATAAAACAGGTGTCTTCACCGGTGCTTATGCGATTAATCCAGTGACTGAAAAAGCAATTCCAATTTGGATTTCTGATTATGTCCTGGCTAGTTATGGGACTGGCGCTGTAATGGCTGTACCAGCGCATGACGAGCGCGACTACGAATTTGCTAAAAAATTCCATTTGCCACTGGTTCAAGTGATTGAAGGCGGAGACTTAGATCAGGCTGCTTTCACTGAAGACGGTCCGCATATTAATTCTGGCTTTTTGAACGGACTGAATGTCAAAGAAGCTAAGGCGAAAATGGTCGACTGGTTAGAAGATCATAATGTTGGTCAGCAAAAGGTCAACTACAAGCTGCGTGATTGGGACTTTTCGCGTCAGCGCTACTGGGGCGAACCAATTCCGGTGATCCACTGGGAAGATGGCGAAACCACGTTAGTGCCTGAAGATGAATTGCCACTTTTACTGCCAAAAGCAACTAATATCAAGCCATCCGGCACACCTGAAAGTCCATTAGCAAACTTAGACGATTGGGTAAATGTGGTTGATGAAAATGGTCGCCACGGCAAGCGCGAAACCAATACGATGCCGAACTGGGCTGGTTCTTCTTGGTACTACCTGCGTTATGTTGATCCACATAACGATGAAAAATTGGCGGATTATGATTTGTTAAAGCAATGGCTGCCAGTTGATCTGTACATCGGCGGTGCCGAACACGCAGTGCGCCACCTACTTTATGCTCGCTTCTGGCACAAGGTGTTGTACGACTTGGGCGTTGTACCAACTAAAGAACCATTCCAGCGTCTCTATAACCAAGGCTTGATTTTAAAAGATCACGAAAAAATGTCTAAGTCTAAGGGGAATGTGGTTAACCCAGATGAAGTCATTGATGAATACGGTGCAGATAGTTTGCGGACTTATGAAATGTTTATGGGACCGCTTGATGCATCAATTGACTGGGATGATAACGGCCCAGCTTCGACTAAGAAATTCTTAGACCGGATTTGGCGGTTGCTAGTTAACGATTTGGATGTCAAAGCTGTTCCACAAGCACGCATTGTGGATGAAAATGATGGTCAATTAGACCAAATTTACAACCAGACTGTGAAGAAAGTGACTGAAGACTTTGATGCATTGCACTTCAATACTGCTATTTCACAATTAATGGTCTTCTTAAATGCTGCGCAAAAGGCAAAAACTATTCCACGGTCTTACGCTGAAGGCTTCGTTCAATTAGTTGCCCCAATTGCGCCACATATGATGGAAGAAATTTGGCAGGTGCTAGGTCATACTGAAAGTATCAGTTATGCTCCTTGGCCAACTTACGATCCAGCTAAATTGGTCCAACGACAAGTACAAATTATGGTTCAGGTTAACGGAAAACTGCGCGGACACTTTACTGCTGCTAAGGATACCAGTCGTGAAGACCTGCAAAAGCAAGCTTTGGCAGATGAACATGTCAAAAAATACACAGCTGGTAAAGAAATTAAAAAAGTTATTGTCGTACCGAACAAGATTGTCAATATCGTTGCAAAGTAACTAATGGAAAAGAACACGCTTAATAAAAGCAACACCAAGTCAACTTTTTTGAAAGGTTCGGCTTGGATGACTTTTGGCTCCATTGCTTCGCGAATACTTGGAGCACTGTATATCATCCCTTGGTATGCATGGATGGGCCGTTATGGCAATATTGCTAATGCTTTAACAGCTCGGAGCTACAATATTTATAGTATCTTTATTCTGATTTCTACTGCCGGAATTCCAGGTGCCATTGCTAAACAAGTCGCTAAATACAATGCCATGAACGAGTACGGAGTTGGTAAAAAACTGTTTCGCAAGGGCTTGCAGATGATGGTTGTCCTAGGGATCATTTGCGCGGTGGCTATGTACGCCTTGTCGCCAATTTTGGCCTCAAACGGCAGTCAAAGCGATCCGCGGCAAGTAGCCGTTATGCGGTCGCTATCTTACGCTATTTTGCTGATCCCAATTTTAAGTATCATGCGTGGCTATTTCCAGGGCTATGCTGATATGATGCCGTCGGCTTTGTCGCAATTTTTTGAACAGCTAGCACGGGTAATCTGGATGCTGCTAACAGCATATGTCATTATGCAAGTTCAGCATGGCTCTTACGTCCATGCAGTTATTCAATCAAATTTAGCGGCAGCAATTGGGGCCATTTTCGGAATTGTAATTTTAGCTGGTTTCTTGTTGAAACGGCGGCGATGGATGAATGAATTAGTAGAAAATTCTAATCATCAAGTCAAAGTTTCAACTAAGCACTTGTTTGGTGAAATTATTCAGCAAGCCATTCCGTTTATTATTATTGACTCTGGTATTCAGCTGTTTTACTTGATTGACCAGTATACTTTCCATCCAATGATTAAAGGGCTAGTGCATGTTAGTTCCGACGTCATTGAAAGCTGGTATGCACTATTTGCGCTGAATGCTAACAAGCTAATCATGATTATTGTTTCGCTGGCTAGTGCCATGGCAGTTACAGCCATTCCGCTGTTATCAGCTGCTCATACCAGACGTGATCGTAAGGGGATTGCCGATCAAATTGCGAATACTTTAGATTTGTTTTTGTTTGTTATGATCCCAGCTGCTTTTGGCATGGCAGTTATTTCAACGCCTATTTACACAGTCTTTTATGGCTATGACCCATTAGGCAGTTCAGTGCTTTATCTGTCAGCTTTTACTTCTATTTCACTTGGTTTGTTTACGGTCTTAATGGCTATTTTGCAGGGACTATCTGAAAATGGCTTAGCGATTAAGTATTTAGTCTTTGGCTTAATCATCAAGGCCTTAGTCCAGTATCCAATGATTCGGCTGGCTAAAGTTTATGGCCCACTTTTGGCTACAAATATTGGCCTGCTGCTGATTTGTTGGCTAGCTTTGCGCCATTTGCGGATTAAATACCGTTATAACGCAGGACGGACTGGTCGCCGTTTTATCGGGGTAGCAAGTTTCTCACTGCTGATGTGGCTCCTTGGAACGTTAGTCGTTAAAGCGGGCGGGTTATATTTGAGCCCAGCACACCGAATGTCAGCTTTGTTATTAGTGGCAATTACGGTTGTCATTTGTGTTTTGTTTTATGGATTTTTATGCTTATACACTGGCTTAGCTGAAAAAATTTTAGGTAGCCGGGTAGCAAGAATTACCGAACGGTTTCATTTTAAGTTTTAAATGAGAAAAGGGAATATGCATTAAATAATGCATATTCCCTTTTTTGCCCCTGCCAAGGAAGTTCATTATAGCATATGATAGATTCAGGGAGACAAAGATGGAAAGAGAGGACAGGAATGGATTTAAAACAGATCAAGCTGATCGCAATTGACGTTGATGGGACGCTGGTTGACGCTGCTACGAATCAAATTACTTCGTCCGTAGTTGATGCTGTTAAACGCGCTCGTAGTGCGGGCATCCGCATCGTTATTTGCAGTGGTCGTGCTTTTACAGGGATCAAGCCTTGGCTTGCTAAAATGGATATGTTAACCGGTCCTGAAGAATATGCTGTTTGTTATGGCGGCGGACTAGTGATGAGCACACATAACCGCATCTTGCTTAAAAAACTGATTACTTATGATGATTATTTGGATTTGGAATATTTATCGCGTAAATTAGGTCTGCACTTTCATGCGAGCGGGTTAAACAATATTTACACGGCTAATCGCAATATTGGCAAATGGTCTGTTCGTGAAGCCAGCATGGTTAAAACTGGGCTTTGCTACCGGACTCCGGAAGAAATGAAGGGTATCGATATTTTCAAAGGAATGTTTATTGACGATCCTGAAATTTTGGAACCGGCGATTGCCGACCAGACCCCATTTAAAAAATTATCTGATCGCTTAACATTTGTGCGGACGCTTGATAGCTATTATGAAGGCTTGCCAAAAGGAGTCGATAAGAGTCTTGGCTTGCAAAAATTAAGTGAGGTTTTGCAAATCAAGCCCGCTGAAATGATGGCGATTGGTGACGAAATTAATGACCTGCCGATGATGAAATACGCTGCTTGCGGAGTAGCAATGGGTAATGCTCGTCAGTCTGTCAAAGACCAGGCTGATCTGGTCACAAGCTCTGTGCAAGAAGATGGAGTAGCTAAAGTAATTGACCAAGTTTTAGCCGCACAAGGACAATAAAAATGGTAAAATATAACTAATAAAAGCGCTTACATTATTGCGCGGCTTGAGAAAGGATGGTTATTTATGTATCAAGCAGAAGCTGGACGTTATAACGCTTTGCCGCATCGACGGGTTGGTCGGACTGGCTTGCGGCTGCCACTTATTTCATTGGGCTTGTGGCATCATTACAGTAGTTCTGACCCATATTTAGACCGGCGCAAGGTCATTTTAGGAGCCTTTGATCGCGGGATTTACAGTTTTGACTGTGCTGACCACTATGGTGCACCTGAAATTGGTTCCTCAGAAAGATTGCTGGGCCAAGTTCTGTCAACTGATTTGAAACCATATCGTGATCAATTAGTGATTACCACTAAGGTTGGTTACCGGACCATTCCTGGACCTTATGGTCACTTCTTATCGCGCAAAACTATTTTGCAATCAATTAACCGCAGTTTGGAGAGATTGCGGACGGATTATGTTGATATCTATTATGCTCACCGCTTTGACCCGAATACTGATTTATGGGAAACTGCCCGCGCTTTAGACCAAGTTGTTCGTGATGGCAAGGCAATGTATATTGGTATTTCCAATTTTGGCACCGAAGACGCCCAAACGATCTGCCGGATGTTTGATGATTTGGGCACTCCGTACACAGTTGATCAAGTTTCATATAACATCCTGAATCGGCGTCCAGAAATTACTGGCTTGGTTAAGGAAATTAAACGGCAAAATAAGGGCATTGTTGCTTATGGCCCACTGGCTGAAGGTTTATTGACTGATCGCTTCTTAGATGGAATTTCAGCTGACTTTAAGATTCACCCAACCAGCAAATATATTTTCCATAATGGCCCAGAAGCTGTTCACAAGAAGTTGGTTGCTCTGAACGAAGTCGCTGAAAAGCGTGGTCAAACTTTGGCTCAAATGTCACTTGCTTGGCTGCTGCATGATAAAGTGGTTTCATCAGTTATTATCGGGACAACTAGTTTGGAACACTTAGACAGCAATTTGAAGGCTGCAGAGAATATTGACTTTAGCAGACATGAATTGTTTGAGATCGATAATATCGTTAATGGCGATTAGAATTAATCAAATCTAGTTTATTCATAATAAAAGGCAATTGGTTCGTTTTTACTAACCAGTTGCCTTTTTTCATGGCAAAAAGAAAAAGACGTTGAATGTATCAACGTCTTTCTTGTGCTCATAATGCCCCAAAAAGGATTCGAACCTTCACTCTGTTGCCAGAACAGCGACCTGAACGCTGCGCGTCTGCCAGTTCCGCCATTGGGGCGTCTCATCAAAACACAACTATGAGTATATCAAACTTATTAGAAAATGCAAAACAAATTCGACAAATTTGCTAAAATTAACACGAAGAAAAAATAAAGGAGCTGGAATAATTGAACTTGAAGAAAGGACTGCTGGCGTTCTGCTTAAGCCTCTTAATGTGCCTTAGTTTGGCCCAGCCTGTACGGGCTGCCAGTAATTATCAAACTGACAAATTAAGTTTGCAAACTAAAGCAGCCATCGCAATTGATCAGAAAACTGGGCAAGTTTTGTATGCTCAAAATGCCAAACAAGGTTTGCCAATAGCATCTCTTACCAAAATGATGACGATTTATTTAACTTTAAGGGCAATCGATGCTGGTAAATTATCTTGGTCGCAAAAGGTGACACCTCCGGCAGCGGCAATTGCAAATACCAGTAATAGTGAATTTGCTAATGTTCCTCTGATCAAGCATCACCGCTATACTATCCGGCAATTATATCAAGCCACTTTGATTCAATCTGCTAATGGGGCTGCGATGACTTTAGCCCAAGCAGTCGCTGGCAAGCAATCGACCTTTATTGATGAGATGAATGCCCAAGCGCGTGAGTGGCATTTATCGTCTACACATTTTTATACCAGCTGTGGTTTAGCTAATAAAGATGTTGGTAATTTAGCTTATCCAGGTGCTAGCGGAAAGGCACAAAACTATGCCAGTGCACAAGCAGTTGCCATTATTGCACGCCACCTAATCACTGAATATCCACAAGTTTTACAAACGACTAAAATTAGAAAAATGAACTTTGTTGACGGTAGCCGTGTAACCGTGATGACTAACTGGAACAAAATGCTGCCAGGTCAACCTTATGCAAGCAGCCGTTTCACCTTGGATGGGTTGAAAACAGGTACGACTGATGAAGCAGGTGCTTGCTTTACTGGAACGACGGTTATGAAAGGCCGGCGAGTAATTACGGTGGTGTTAGGTGCTAGTGATGATGAAGCTCGTTTCCGTCAAACTGAAAAATTATTAGAGTTTATTGCGGATTATTATGGCGTAGTTAATTTGAAATCCTACCAACTGACTACTGACACCAAGCAAGGACATACATTAAAAACAAGGCTGCAATCAGTTACTCAAATTTGGGATCCCTTGGATGGCAGCAGTTTAAAATTGTCTTTGCAAACAAATCCTAGTGAACCGATTGCAAAAGGGCAAATGCTTGGTACAGGAACGTTGGTTTCTGGTCAGAATAAATTAATCCAGCTAAAAACTTTAAGATCCTGGGAAGTTGAAGTAATTAGTAGCAAGCAGATTGGGAAATTAACATTTTGGAATCGGGTGAAATTGGCATGGCAAAACTTCTGGATGAAACTATAGCTAAACAAGTGATTCATCAGCGGCCAAGTAAATCACATAAAGGAAATTATGGACGGGTGTTGCTAATCGGCGGTTCGATGCAATTTGGCGGGGCAATTATTATGGCTGCACAAGGAGCTGTCAACGCGGGTGCAGGCTTAGTCAGCGTAGCCACTCATTCGGTCAATTTAACGGCTCTGCATGCACGGGTTCCGGAAGCGATGTTTATCGATTGGCGCGATCCGCAGCTGCTGCAGATGATCAGATTGGTTGATGTGGTAGCGATTGGTCCAGGCTTAGGTACCGATCGCTTTGCTCAGGAACTGCTCCTGAATGTATCAGCAAGTTGTACTGCTAAGCAAACCGTTATCATTGATGCCAGTGCGTTAGATCTGCTTGGTAAAAATAAAGCTTTTTGGCCCAGTGGTGCTGGTTTAGTGGTCTTAACCCCGCATCAAATGGAGTGGCAGCGCGTTAGTGGTTTGCAGATTGATTTTCAAACTGATGCGGCTAATCAGGATGCTTTGCAGCAATTGGCAGGTCAACAACCAACAATTTTAGTTTTAAAATCGCACCAAACGCATGTTTATGCTCAACAAGGAACTTGGCTGAATCAAGCAGGCAATCCTGGTCTGGCAACGGGTGGTACCGGTGATACTTTGACTGGAGTGATTGCAGCTTTTGTAGGTCAATTTGGTGCGAAAACTAACAGCGTACTAGCAGGGGTATATGTTCATTCAGCTGCAGGGGATGTAGTTTACCAAGATCAATATGTAGTTCGGCCAACCGAATTAGCTGCTCAGTTACCTTTGCTAATGAAAAAAATTAGCCTTAAGGATCAAAAATTGTAGATACTTTGTGAAATAATTATTTTAAAAATTTTTAGTATAACAACTAGCGGTCTAAATAATTGCAATTGGTATAACCTTAAGGAAAACTGAAAGAACCCCGATAAATATGTTTAACTATTGGGGTGACAAGCATTTATTTTACTGTTATAATTAAAGTGGTATAGGTCAGAAGAAGTAATCAGTATTCAACTTACAGCGAGTTTGCATGTGATGAGAGGCAAGCAGATTGATACTTTTGAAAGCGTGTCTGACCTGCAAATTGAATTAAACAAAAGATGGATGTTTATCATCAATTAGAGTGGTACCGCGGGTAAATCTCGTCTCTTTCTTGCCAGTGGCATGGAAAGAGATTTTTTTGTTAAAAAAGGGAGCAAATTCATGGATTTTAAGCAAAAAGTGGTTCAATTGGTTGCGACGCAGGTTGATCTGCCAACGGAAAAAATTGAGCAATTAATTGAACGACCGAAGAACGCCAAACTTGGTGATTATGCCTTCCCAGCTTTTTCATTAGCTAAAATTCAACATCAAAATCCAGCAATTATTGCTAAAAACATTGCTGACAACTTAGAAAGCCCAGAGTTTGAAAATATTCAAGCTGTGGGTCCATATGTTAACTTTGCTATTAAACATGACCAATTAGTGACAGCTACTTTGCAAGAAGTTTTGCAAAAACAAGCCCATTACGGTGATCAAGAATTAGGCAAGGGCAATGTTCCGATCGACATGTCAAGTCCTAATATTGCTAAGCCAATGTCAATGGGACACTTGCGTTCAACTGTTATTGGCAATTCGATTGCACAAACTTTAGAAAAAGTTGGATATACCCCAATTAAAATTAATTACTTGGGTGACTACGGTACGCAATTTGGTAAACTAATTGCTGCTTATAAGCATTGGGGCGATGAAGAAGCCGTTAAGCAAGACCCAATTACGAACTTGTTCCATTATTACGTTCGCTTCCACCAAGAAGCTGAAACTAATCCTGAACTAGATGCTGAAGGACGCGATTGGTTCAAGAAGTTAGAAAATGGCGATCCTGAAGCAATCAAGCTGTGGAAATGGTTTAGAGAAGTTTCCCTGGAAGATTTTAAGCGGATTTACAAAGAACTAGGCGTCAGCTTTGATTCATATAATGGGGAAGCTTTCTTCAACGATAAGATGCAGCCAGTAATTGATGAATTAAAGCAAAAGAATTTGCTGCATGAATCACGTGGTGCCCAAGTTGTTGATATGGGTCCAGACCAAAACCCAGCAATTATTGTTAAGTCAGATGGAACTTCAATTTACTTAACCCGTGACTTAGCTGCTGCTATGTGGCGGATGGAGCATTACCACTTCGTGAAAATGCTTTACGTTGTCGGGGCTGAACAAGCACAACACTTCGTTGAATTAAAAGCTGTTTTAAAGAAGATGGGCTATGATTGGTCTGATGAAATTCACTATGTACCATTTGGCCTGATTACCCAAAATGGCAAAAAATTATCAACTAGAAAAGGCAACGTTGTTTTCTTGGACAAAGTGCTAAAAGATGCTGTTGCCTTAGCTCATGAGCAAATTCAAGCGAAGAACCCTGATTTGAAGAACCAAGCTGAAGTTGCTCATGATGTTGGTGTTGGTGCGGTTGTCTTCCACGATTTAAAGAATGACCGGATGGATAACTTCGACTTTGATCTGGAAGAAGTGGTTCGCTTTGAAGGCGATACAGGTCCATACGTTCAATACACTAACGCACGGGCACAGAGCATTTTACGCAAGGCTGATCAGCAAGTTGATTTAAATGCATCTTTGGCCTTGAATGATGATGCTGCCTTTGCAGTAGCAAAAGACTTGGCAGATTTTCCAGCAATCATTGCTCGCAGTGCCGAGCAATTTGAACCATCGATTATTGCTAAATATGCTTTATCGCTGGCTAAGAAATTTAATAAATATTATGCCAAGGTCAAAATTTTAACAGCAGATGAGCAATTAAATGCGCGTCTTGGTTTAGTAACAGCAACTTCAGTTGTTTTAACTGAAAGCCTGCGTCTGCTTGGCGTTAATGCGCCAAAAGAAATGTAGCAAGAGCACGGACTTGCCAGGAGGTTTATCTATGGCTTATTTTGTGAATGGCAATGCTTTTTTTAAAGCGGCACGGAAAGGTCATTTTGCTTTAGGAGCATATAATACTAATAATTTGGAATGGACGCGGGCTATTCTGCAAGCAGCAGAAGAAACACGGACGCCAGTTTTGATTCAAGTGTCAATGGGTGCAGCTAAATACATGGGCGGCTATAAGCTTGTTAAGGATTTGGTTGCCGATGAAATGGATAGTATGAAAATTTCGGTACCCGTTATTTTGAATTTGGACCATGGCGATTATGAAGCTGCTAAAGAGTGTATTGCTTTAGGCTACTCTTCAGTTATGTTTGATGGTCATAACCTGCCCGTTGCAGAAAATTTTGATAAGACACGCGAAATCGTGCGGTTAGCCCATGAAAAAGGCATTTCAGTTGAAGCAGAAATCGGTAAGATGGGCGAAAACCAAGGCGCTTTTAACGGCGAATTGGCTACGGTCCGTGATGCTCGTGCTTTTGCTGATATTGGTGTTGATAAGCTAGCTGCTTGTGTCGGCAATATTCATGGAATTTACCCAGCTAATTGGCCGGGGCTGAACTTCCAGCGTTTGCGTCAAATTGCTGCTGCGATTGACACCCCATTAGTTTTGCATGGCGGCTCAGGTATTCCAAAAGACCAAGTTTGTGAGTCAATTCGCTGCGGAATTGCTAAAGTCAATATCAATACTGAATTCCAGCAAGCCTTCCAGCGTGCAACTCGTGCTTACATTGAAGCAGGTAAGGACTTAGACCTGACTACTAAAGGCTACGATCCACGCAAATTGCTCAAACCTGGTACTGATGCCATTGTTAGTGCCATGAAAGAAATGATTTCTTGGCTAGGAACGCCAACCATTGATGAATTAACTGCAATGGAACTTGAAAACCAAGAAATTGACCGTGACGATATGCCAGCTTATGCTCAAAGATAAAGCCAATTAAAAAGCTCCAGCTTAGCTGGGGCTTTTTTTCGTGCGTGTAACTAGTTGTGTTTGAAAAGTAAACGGACGTTGGAAATTTAGGGCATACGCGGTCAAGCACAGCAGCTGATCGGACCTAAAGTTGGGATTATAGAGGGGGTCCCCAACAATCGGCCAGCCTGAATGGGCTAAATGTACCCTAATTTGGTGGGTCCGGCCAGTTTCTAAATTTAGTTTAAGGATCGCTGTATTTTGTGGCTGTGCGTAGCTTTGTACTTTAAAATGGGTAATCGCCATTTGTCCATCGGGTCTAACCATGCGTTTGCGCTGATCAGTTGGATCTTGACCGATTGGCAACTTGATGGTGCCTTGTTGAGGTAAAGACCGATTGACATCTACTTTGGCTAGGTAAAAACGCTGCAAGTCTTTGCGAGCTAATTCTCTGGTTAAAATAGGCACCACTGCGGGATTTTTAGCTACTAGCAGGCATCCCTGCGTTAGCATGTCTAAACGATGGACAATATAAGGTGGATGCTGCAGATAAGTCGCACAGTCATTTAAGGCAGTGTTTGTTTCAAACAAGTTGGGATGCGTTTTTTGCCCAGCAGGTTTATCAATGACTAGTACGTCTTGATCTTCGTATAAAATCTTAGGCAAGTGTCCACTTGCTGGATAAGCTTGCTGCTGGCTTTCAACATGGGTGAGCAGCAAGCTGATCTGATCGCCAGGCAAGACTAGTTCATTGAATGAGCGATAAACTTGATTGATTTTGATATTTTCTTCAATTCGCAAAAAATGCTGCCACTTTCGCGGAATTAACAGCTGTTTAAGCAATTCGCGGACTGTAATGGGCGGCTTCTCTTCGGGATACGTCAGTTCATAGTAATAATTCTTCATGCGGCGTGTGATAAAATGTTGATAATCTAAATTTGAGGTAATGTTAATGACAGAAGCAGATGAAAAACAGTCAGTCTGGTCAAAGATGCGGGCTGCCTCAAAGCGCTGGCATCTTGTACGCTGGCTGATTTTGATTTTCTTAACAGTCATCTTGTTGACCTGTACTTATTATACGATTAAAGTTAAAACTTCCAATATCGCTAATTTAAAGGCTTCTTTGTCAACTACGACAACAATTTATGACCAAACTGGTACCAAAGCTGGTTCGCTGTATGCACAAAAAGGCACTTTTGTCAGTTTGAATCAAATTTCTCCTAAAATTCAGGATGCAGTTATTGCCACCGAGGACCGGACTTTTTACACCAATCCTGGTTTTTCAGTTAAGGGGATGGCCAGGGCTGCGATCATGTCGATCATTCACCACGGTATTGTCGGTGGTGGATCAACGCTAACGCAGCAATTGGCAAAAAATGCTTTGCTGACCCAGCAGCAGACTTTTTCGCGTAAATTAGAAGAATTGTTCTTCGCAATTGAAATTAACCATGTTTACTCTAAGCGTGACATCTTAACGATGTACCTCAATAATGCCTATTTTGGCAACGGTGTTTGGGGCGTGCAAGATGCATCACGCCGTTATTTCGGTAAAGATGCTAGCGAAGTCACTACTTCTGAAGCCGCGGTAATTGCTGGGATGCTGCGCAATCCAGGTTTTTACAATCCAATTGATCATTTGGATAACGCCTTATCACGCCGCAACGTTGTTTTAGGCTTAATGCGTGACACGGGAAAAATCTCCAATGCTGAATGCAAAAAAGCGCAAGGTCAAAAAATCCACCTAGCTAATACTTACCACCAAAGTTCAGGTTATCGCTATCCATATTTCTTCGACGAGGTGGTTGATGAAGCGATTGACCGTTATGGCTTGAGCGAAGAAACAATTATGAACAAAGGGCTCAAGATTTACACCACCTTGAACCAAAATTACCAGCAAGCTTTGCAAAATAGTTTTGATAACGATAGTGCTTTTCCAGCCACTGCTGCTGACGGAACCAAAGTTCAAGGTGCAAGTGTAGCGATGGATCCTAAAACTGGGGCAGTGCGGGCTTTAGTTGGTGGACGCGGCAAGCATGTTTTCCGTGGCTATAACCGGGCTACGCAAATGAAACGTCAGCCAGGATCCTCGATTAAACCGCTGGCTGTTTATGCACCAGCTTTGCAAAATGGCTACCACTATGATTCAAACTTGTCTAACAAGCTGCAGACTTTTGGCAAGAACAAATATGAGCCGCATAACGTTGACAACGAATATTCTGATAAAATTCCGATGTACACGGCAGTGGCTCAAAGTAAAAATGTGCCAGCAGTCTGGCTGCTTGATAAGATTGGCGTCACTAAAGGCGTGCAATCTTTGAACAATTTTGGCATTACCGTTGCAAAAGAAGATCAAAACTTGGCTTTAGCTCTTGGCGGGGTTTCAACTGGTGTATCACCTCTGCAAATGGCAAGAGCATATTGTGCTTTTGCCAACCAAGGAAATTTACCCAACCAAGCTTATGTGATTACTAAAATTACGGATGCATCTGGCAAAGTGATTGCACAAAACCGTGAACCAGGCAGTCACCGCATTATTTCTACTAATACCGCCAAAGAAATGACTTCAATGCTGCTCGGCGTGTTTACTAGTGGAACCGGCATTTCGGCCCAACCTTCAAACGGCAAAGTAGCGGGCAAGACAGGTTCAACTGAAGTGCCGAATAGTTACGGCTTTGGCACGAAAGACCAGTGGATTGTTGGTTATACGCCAGACGTTACGCTAGCGACTTGGGTTGGTTTTGACAAGACTGACCAGCAGCATTTTATGCATGGTGTATCTGAAACGGGCGTGACGCGATTGTATAAATCAGAAATGGAAGGGATTTTGCCGTATACCAAACAAACTTCGTTTGATGTTAAACCAGCCCAAGAAATTGCCCAAAATACTGGCTCAAATTCTGATTGGCTAGGTAAGGTCAAAGAAGGTTTAGGCAGTGTCGGAGACCAGATCAATCAATGGTATAATAAATTCAAGAATATTTTTTAAAAATTGAGGAGTTTATGATGGATAAAGAAATCGAAGCAACAGCCAAGAAGTTAGCTGAACAATTGAAGGAAAGCCATGAATATAAATCATTGGCTGGTGCAGTTGCTTTAGTCAAAAACGATGAACAGACGGTTGCTTTGTACAAGCGGATGGATTTATTGCAAAAGCAATTAATGGCTAAGCAAGCTCAAGGTCAAAAGCCAACCGAAGAAGAAGTTAATGAGTATAAGAGCATTGAACAAAAGTTGGGTCAAAATCCAACCATGGCCAACTTGTTGAAGGAAGAAAAGCGGGTTTACGCTTTACTGAACAAATTGCAAACACAAATGACTATGCCAATCGGTGAACTTTACCAAGAATTGGTCAAATAATCAGGCTAAAACATGAAATTTATTCATTTAGCAGATGCGCACTTAGATAGTCCATTTTTAGGGCTATCTTTTTTGCCATCTGCGGAAAAACAAAATATTTTACAGGCTGCCAACAGGTCATTTGCCAAAATTGTGCAATGTGCACTCGAAGAACAAGTTGACTTGGTCTTACTAGCGGGTGATATTTTTGATTCCGACCACCCCAGCCCAGCAAGTCAGCTGTTTTTCTCCCAGCAGCTTAAACGGTTAACTGATGCTGAAGTTCAAGTTGTGATGGTGTTTGGCAATCATGATCATATGTCGCCCAATGATCTATTAGTTCAACCCAGCCAATATTTCCATTTACTAGGTGCTGATGAAAAAGTTGAACAGGTGCATTTGCAGACTAACAGCGGTTTTGCGTATTCGGTGACTGGTTTTTCATATTTGCAAAATCATATCCAAACCGATTTAGCCTCACAAATGCCAGCCAAAAACGGCACCGAGTTTGCCTTTGGCCTATTTCATGCTGGTGAAGCAGCGGGCATTAAACAACATGATGTTTATGCACCCTTTACTAGGGATGATTTGCAGCGGCTGGACTATGACTATTTTGCTTTGGGGCATATTCACCACCGGCAAATGCTGCTGGAACATCCGTTAGCTGTTTATCCGGGCAATATTCAAGGACGACACAGTAATGAGCTAGGTGACAAGGGCTGCTATTTAGGAACAGTTGATGAAACTAGTCATGAGGTTAATTTGCAGTTTATTAAAACTGGTCAGCCGGTGTGGCTTGAACTGCAGGTGGAATTATCACATCTCTTGAGTATGCAAGAATTGACACAATTTTTACTCGACCAGCTTAACCAGCAATTAACCGAGAAAACATATATTTGTTTGCGCCTGGTGAACGCTCAATTTTTGTCAGATAAAGAAGTTGAAATGCTGCAAGATACTGAATATTGGCAGGACTTAAGCCAGCAGCTCAAAGATGTTTCTTACTTGGTTAAGGTGAACTTGATCTCGCAAAAACAGCTTTTAATTAAAGAACAGGACCGACCTGCGTTCGTTAAGGCTGAACAAGAGTTGCTAACTGGCGAAGCTTTAACAGAAGTAGGCCAGGATTTGGGTAAAAAATCGGCAGTGCTAGCTGAACAGCTGCAGGATAAACAATTTCAACAGGAAGTGTTTGACTTGACTCATAGTAAATTGCAGCGCTATTTGCGAGGATTAACTGATGAAACTAACGCAGATTGAGATTAAACATTTTGGCAGCTTAAGCCAGCGGACATTTTCACTGCCTGACCAGCCAATTGCGGTCTTTTATGGCCCAAATGAGGCTGGCAAAAGCACGACTGTATCTTTTATCAGTCAAATTTTGTTTGGTTTTCGCAAATTAAATGAAAGCAGCCCATTTTTTACAAACTACCGGCCGTTAGGTCATACTAGTTTGATGGGTGGCAGCTTAGAGCTGGTAGATAAGCAGTCGAGCTGGCGACTAACTAGGTCATGGACCAAAGGCGATGATAGTCGGCGTGGTGGTCTAACTGTGATGCAAGCCGGTCAGCAGGTGCCGGCGGCCGTCTTTTTTAGTCAGTTTAAAGACATTGATTACAACTTCTATGTTGATAATTTCATTTTTAATCAAGACTTGCTGGATCAATTAGGTAGTTTAAATCAGCAAGATTTTCTAGAACGGATTTATTATTTAGGTGCTGCTCAAAGTAGCGACCTGCTGGCGCTTAGAAATCAATTGCAAACTGAAGCAGGGCAAATTTTCAAAAAGACCGGCCGCAAACCACCTTTGAACCAGTTGTTAACGGCAGCAGATGCTCAGCAAGACGAAATTGCTGGCTTGAGTGACGAATTAGCTACTTATCAAGAACTTAACAAGCAAATAAGTAAGCAGCAAACACAATTGCAAACTGGCGAAGCAGAAGCTGCTAAGCTGCAAAAACAGGTTAATCGTCTGCAAGCTTTAACGGATAAGTTATCGACTTGGCAGCAGTATCAACAATTGCTGCATAATTATCATCCAGTAAAATTTGAGCAAGCTCAATATGAACAGGCACAGACAATTGCCCACCAGTTGCAAGATGTGCAGACGGAATTAAATAAGGTTGGCAACCAACAAGCGGCCACTATTTCAACAGGTCAAATGCAGCGGCAAAATATGTGTTTAGCTAAAGCTGGTGAGGTCCGTGCAAAATTGACGCGTCAGCTCAGTTTGCAGGACCAAATTAAGGTTAATCAACAGCAACTTGCGCAATTATCAGAATTAAATCCTGGCTTAGCGGCTGTTGCCCAGCTAAGTGAGCAAGATTTGCAAACTGGCAAAAAATTAACAACTACTGCAGCTGTGAAAGCTAATTGGCAGCTCTATTTGGGCGGCTTGGGTGCTGGCGTTTTGCTTGCACTATTGGCATTTAAGACTAATCATTTGCTAACCTGGATTTTGCTCGTTGCAGGTTTGGCTAGTGGCGGTTATGGTTGGTATTTGAAGAATAGACATGATCAATCCGTTCATAAACTGCAAGTATTTTGTCAGCAACATCATTTGCCAACGACCGGCTTAACTACGCAGTTATTGACAAGTTTGCCGCAATATCGGAGTTTGCAAGCACAGTCATTACAGCAGCAAGTCGAATTTGATCAGTTGAATCAACAGCTAGCTAAGTTTCAAACTGAACTGCAGCAATGCTTCCCTGAAATTGATCAAGCAGCTGAGCTATCATCGCAGCTAATGGCGGCTGAACAAATTGCTGCTGGTAATCGTCAACAGCTGCAAGCAGCTGAAATTGCTCAGCAGCATTTGAATGCGTTAACTAGCCAAGCAGAGCGCCTAAAATTATCTTTGCAGCAATTATTGCAAGCAGCAGATGTTAAGACGATGGAAGATTATCAGACTTTACATAAAAAATGGCTAGCTGATAAACAAACGGAAGCGCAACTGAATGGTTTGCAAGCAGCGATTGCTGATGATCAAGAACAACTGACCCAATTAGCTGCTCACCCAGTTGATTTGCAGCACAAGTTGTCAGCGGTTGCCCAGAATTTGGATGAGCAAACAAAAGCTAACAACCAAATTCGATCGCAATTAGCAGAATTGAAAGTTAAACAGGGTCAGCTAGCTTCATCGCAAACCAAACAAGCAGCCGAACAAAACTTGAGCGTGACCGAAGGAAAAATTTTAAACCTAGGCAAGGAATACTTGGCAGACTTGCTAGCTAGCAAACTGATTGATGCTGGGCTAAACTATGCTTCGAGTCAGCGCTTTCCAAAAATGCTGGTGCAAGCTCAGCATTTCTTTAGTCTGCTAACTGCTGGCCGCTATCAGCAAATTAAACTCGGTAAAAAGATCAGCGTGACGCGTTCCGATGGTAAAATAAGACCAGTTCAATATTTATCACGGGCAACTGGCGAGCAGCTTTACTTTGCGTTAAAGCTAGCCTTTGTTCAGCAGATTTCGGATCAGATTAATTTACCAATTTTGATTGATGATGCTTTTGTTAACTTCGATCCCGAGCGGCAAAGCTTGATTAGACAGCTGCTAACTAGTCTGAGTCAGACCAATCAAGTAATAATTTTTACTGCTCAGCCGGGTCTGGCAAAAATGCTCACCGACCAGCCAATCATGCTGCAGAAAGAAGGATAAAAATGCAAAAAAGATTGTGTGACTATCATGATGGCGAAGATATGGACTTAGTCGCCTTGCTAAAAGTTGTTGAACCAAGGACCAGTCAGCGCGGTCAGCATTATTTAGCAATAACTTTCAGTGATCAAAGCGGCACCTTGCGCGGCAATCTGTGGCAAGCAACTAAGCAAGATTTGGCAACATTTACGCCTGGGACATTAGTACAAATAACCGGGCGGCGGACAACCTATCATGGACAAGCACAAGTGACTTTAGACAATTTGCAAGTTGTGGGCCCCAATGAAGGTTATGATTTAGGGCAATTTGTTCGTTCAGCTCCCTTGCCAATTGCTGAAGCTGAAGAGGGGATTAGCAAAAAGTTATTTGCCATTGCTAATCCGACTTGGAACCGAATTGTCCGTTACCTGCTATCCAAGTGGCACGATCGCTTCTTTACATACCCAGCCGGCAAGAGCAACCACCATGCCGTGCGTGCAGGGCTAGCTTTTCATACATATACAATGCTGCAAGTGGCAGCGGGGTTGTGCAAGGTTTATCCGCAACTTGATGAATCTTTGCTTTATGCAGGCTGTATTTTGCATGATATGGGTAAAGTGATCGAATTGTCCGGTCCAGTTTCGACTCAATATACAAAAAATGGCAATTTAATTGGTCACTTAGTCTTAATTGATGAGCAAATTGTATTAGCTGCTCAGCATTTAGGCTTGGATGAAAAAAGCGAAGACTTATTGCTGCTTCGCCACATGGTCTTAGCTCACCATGGTCAGCTTGATTATGGGTCGCCTAAGCGACCAGCCTTGCTTGAAGCAGAAATCCTGCACAGGATTGATGATTTGGATGCTTCAGTTTATGCGATTACAGCTGCTTTACAAAAAACTGAGCCAGGCAATTTTACTAATCCTATCCCGGCCCAAGATAACCGCCGCTTTTATCGGCCAGAACATAACCAATCTTTGCGAAAAATTAAGCGCTTAGATTAGGAGGCTGGTGCAATTAAGATGAAATTGATTTATTGTCCGCAATGCGGCCATCAATTAGTAACTAAAGAAATTGGTGGCCAGCTTCGGCGCGCTTGCCCAGTCTGTGATTATGTCCACTGGAGTAATGAATCACTTGGTGCTGGCGGGGTTGTTATAAAGGACCAGCAGGTTTTACTGGTTCAGCGTGCGCAGGCACCGAACAAGGGCGGCTGGACGATTCCTGGCGGTTTTGTTGAACAAAATGAAACGATTAGGCAAGCAGTTGTGCGAGAAGTCGAGGAAGAAACAGGGATTAAAACTGAGCCAATTGGAATCATTGGCATGAGTGAGACGCGCTATTTAGAAGAACACAACCTGTATTTGGGCTGTAAACTGCGCTATGTTGGTGGAAATCTGCAGCCGCAGATTAGCGAAGTACAGCAAGTTAAGTTTGTTAATTTAACTGAGCTGGACCAATTACCAGTTGCTGATCTAAGCCGGAAACTGATCAAACTGGCGTTAACGACTGATGGATTAGCGCACTTTGAAGCTTTTACTAATTGGCATCAGCATCATTTTTATTATTAAGAGCATAAAAAAACTAGCTTCGTTATGAAGCTAGTTTTTATTTGTGCAAATTATTAGTTAGCTCTAGTTAGAACTCTTGCTGGTTGAAATGTATTGAGACAGAACGTCCTTCAAATCGTTATCCTTGATTGAAACATCAGCCCGCTTCAAAACAGTTGAGATAACGCTTTGCATGGTCGTTGAGTCTTGCATCATCTTGTTGTACAACTGGTTGTCGATCTTCTTCTTCATTGCTGGATCGGACAATGGTTGTTTCTTAGTCTTCTTAACCAGTTTGATGACGTGGTAGCCGTATTGTGACTTAACTGGGGTTTGCGTAATTTGACCAACTTTAGTCAACTTAAAGGCAGCCTTCTTAAAGCTTGAATCCAAGCTAGTGTCGGTTGAATCAAAAGCGGGTAGCTTGCCGGACTTCTTCTTAGTAGCAGTATCAGTAGAGTACTTAGCAGCTAAGGTCTTAAAGTCAGCACCCTTATTCAATTGATTAATAATATTTTGAGCAGTTTCCTTCTTTGAAACTAAAATATGTTCAACCGTAATCTTTGGTTGGTAGCTCTTGTAAGCCTTTTGTTCTTGCTTCTTAGAAACTTTCTTAATGTCCTTTAAGGCTGCTTCTGACAGCAGTTGGGTCTTGATTGAGTCCTTGTAAGAAGAAGCAGTCATGCCGTTTTGTTGCAAAATAGCTTCAAATTGTGAACCATATTGTTTCTTAGCAGCATTGTATTGCTTGTCAACTTGCTTTTTAGAAACTTTGCTACCGTATTGTTGTTCCAAAGTGTTTTCGATGATCATGCTGGCTAAAGTAGACTTGCCGGCTTGAGATTCCTTCATCTTGTTGTAGTAGTCTTGCTGGGTAATCTTGCCACCCTTGTACGAAGCAACAGTCTTATCTTGTGAGCAGGCAGCAGTAGTTAAAGCTAAACCAGCAACGGCTGCGAAAATAGCTGCTCGTTTCCAATATTTGTTAGTCAAATTAATAACACATCCTTTTCCTAAAACCAAAAACTAATATATCATATTATCATAGTTTTCTTTGACGAAATTGTGAAAAATTAGCGAAGTTATTGCTGATTGAACTTGTTTAAAGCAGTTTTGAGCTTGTCCATTGAAGCTTGGCTGCTAGTTTGCCAATCATGAACCTGCCGTTTAATTGCTGCCGCATTTTCTTGGATAACTGGCAGCTGACTGTTGAGCTCATGCCACTGAGCCTGCAGCTGCTTGCTTTGACTTAGTAACTGTTTGCCCGTAGCAACCTCATCAGTCAGTAAGTTGTAAATAGCGTCTTTTAATGGAGTACCATCTTTATCTTTGATGAAAGCAGCACCTAAACCGAGCAAGGCACCAACTGCGAAACCATGTTTGAACATGTAGCTGCCTCCTTACTTAAAACTGCCCCGAATTTCTTTGGCAATTTCCTGGTAGTCTTGTTCGCTATATTGGTCAGCATTGCTTAAACTTTTAACTTTAATGGCGTCGCCCCATTTGCTGTAGCGCGGAATAAAGTGAATGTGGGAGTGCATGACAGCTTGGGAAGCGACTTCACCATTATTTGATGAAATGTTCATGCCCTTAATTTCAGGATTGCTGCGTTTAATTGCTTGGGCAATGACCGGAATGTATTGCAGGTAGCGAGCCGCATCTGCTTGGGTGTAGTCAAAAAAGTTAACTAAGTGCTTTTTTGGAATCATCAGCACGTGTCCGCGGGTGATTTGTGAAATATCTAAAAAGGCTTTAACATCATCATTTTCAAAGACCGTGTAACTAGGTACTTCGCCTTTAATAATTTTGCAAAATAAGCAATTAGGATCTAAATCTGCCATCTTTTTTCCTTCTTTCAAACCGAGTTCTTTGGGCTCTGATAGGTTAATGCTATCATATAAAGGAAGTTTTTTCGATAAGGAGCAAAGTAGAGGATGTCGCTTAAAATTGAACAATTGACTGGTGGCTACGCTGGCGTACCAGTGATTCATGACTTAAATTTGACGATTGAACCAGGCGAAGCAGTTGGCCTAATTGGGTTAAATGGTGCGGGTAAGTCAACCACGATTAAACATATTTTGGGGCTATTGCGTCCGCAAAAAGGCAAAATCGTTTTAGATGGCAAGGAATTAGCGGCAAACCCGACCGCTTTTAAACAAAAAGTGGCTTATATTCCAGAACTGCCAATCTTATACCGGGAATTGACTTTAAAAGAGCATTTAGAAATGACCATGTTAGCTTATGGCTTAGATCCTAAGGAAACTTGGCCCCGCGCAGAAGAACTGTTAAAAATGTTTCGGCTGGATAATAAGCTCGATTGGCTGCCAATTCATTTTTCAAAAGGGATGCAGCAAAAAGTCATGATTGTGACTGCTTTTTTGCCAGCAACTGAATTATTAGTTGTTGATGAGCCATTTACTGGCTTGGATCCACTAGCTGTTGCCAATTTGCTGAAGCTGATTAAACAAGCGAAAGATGATGGCCGGATGGTGTTAATGACGACTCATGTTTTGGCCGACGCTCAGCAAGTTGTTTCTTCATATGCTGTGCTAAATAATGGCACGATTGAAACAACGGGCAGCTTAGAAGAAATCCGGGAGCACTATGGCTTGCAGCCAGCAGATTCTGTCGATAAATTATACGAAGTGTTAAGCAAGGAGCAGGCTAATGTATGATTTAGCTAAACGCAGGCTAAAAGCCAATTTCAAGCAATCCTTGCGTTACTTGTCGTTAGTTTTTAATGATTTCTTTGTGCTGGCCTTAATCTTCATGCTTGGAGCTTTGATGTTTTGGTACGCCCAAGCTTTAAAAACTATGCCGGTCGGTCAAAACTTATATAAGCCGCTGCTAGCAGTTTTATTGTGGCTGCCATTTCTAGCTGGACACTTTGTGACACTGTTTGAGCCTGCTGATGAACATTTTTTATTGACGCAAGATCGTCAGTTGCAGTCTTATTTGACGCCACTATTTGCTTATAGCATGTTGCTGCCGACAATTTTGCTGATTGCGATGGGCGGTATTTTGGCGCCTTTTGCTTTGCTTAAAGTGCAATTGCCAGTTGTTAGATATATTGGTTTGCTCGCCAGCATATGGATTTTAAAAATTTTTCAGCTGAGCTTGCAAAATAAGCTTTTGTATTTTGGCTGGCACTGTCCTTTATGGGTTTACAATTTATTAGCGCTGGCAACAATCATCTTGTTTACCTATAACTATGCACTTGGCATTTCTTGCTTTACCGTAGTTTTGCTACTGGGTGTTCTGGGCAGCAGGACAGTTTTTAATTGGTCGCTGGTCATTGAAACTGAAAGCAAGCGCAAAGAAGGAGTTTATGCCTTTTATAGCTTATTCACAGACGTTGATGAAAAACAAATCGTGATTAAGCGCCGCAAGTGGTTGGATTTCTTGTTGCCTAAACGCTTAGGCTGGGAAACTCCGCAATCATTTCTTTATCGGCGGACGCTTTTGCGTAATCCTGAATACTTGAATCTGTTAGTCAGAATGACGGCGTTTGCTTGGTTAGTTTCTTGGCTGGTACAAGACTATCGTTGGGCTTTAGGTCTATCGGCTTTAGTGTTGATTCTGACCTTGTATCAATTGCGATCGTTAGAGCATGTTTTTGATTATCATTTAATGTACCGCGTGATGCCGATTGATTCAGCTTGGCAGCGCCGGTCATTAATCCGTGTTTTATCATTAACCCTTGAATTGCAGGCGGTTGTGATTATTATTGGCTGGGCTATTGTTTTGCCGAAACAAACGATGCTCTTTTTGTACATGATCTTCCTGTTAGCAATTACCGTTTTCCTTGTCAGAATTTATTTACCATTGTCGTTAGGGGGCAAGCATGAGACTCAGAAATAAGCCTTGGGCAGTTAAATTAGTCAACGATCATCCTGAAAGCGTGTTACAAAATCCTGACCCAAGCAAAAAAATTGATTGGCGCCAGCGATTCGCTAAACCTGATCAGCCCATTTCAATTGAAATTGGCTCTGGTAAAGGCCGCTTCATTACTACTTTGGCTAAAGAACATCCTGAACGTAATTTTGTAGCGATTGAACTGCAAACTACCGCCGCTGGGATCATTCTGCGGACTAAATTGACCGAGCAATTAGACAATTTACAAATTCTGCGCGGGGACGCATTGAATATTAATTACTTTTTCGCCCCGCACAGCATTGATCATTTGTACTTGAATTTTTCAGATCCTTGGCCAAAAGCGCGGCATGAAAAGCGGCGGCTAACTTATCGTGCATTTTTAGAGCGCTATCAAGCAGTCTTGAAATCAGCCGGTGAGTTGGAATTTAAAACCGACAATGCTGGTTTATTTGCTTATAGTCTGCAAAGTTTTAACAACTATGGCATGATCTTTGACTTTGTCAGTGTGGATTTGCATCATGAAGCTGAAGAGATTCTGAATAAGAATATTGAAACTGAATACGAGCATAAATTTGCCGAGCGCGGTAATCCAATCTATGCCGTCCATGCTCATTTTGTGGAGGAGTAATCATGGAAAAAATTAAAGCTTTAGACAGTGAAAAGTTAGCTGAAATTACTAAGTCAGGGCGAGTGGTCCTGGAATGGTCAGCTGATTGGTGCCCTGACTGCCGCTTTTTAGACCCGGCACTGCCAGCAATTGAACAAGATTTCCCCAACAGCAAGTTTTATCAAATTGACCGTGATGGCTCGATGGATTTAGCTAAAGAACTAAAAATTTTGGGTATCCCAAGTTTTGTCGTCTACCAAGATGGGCAAGAAATTGGTAGACTGGTTAATAAAGATCGAAAAACTAAGGACGAAGTTGAAACGTTTTTAAAGTCTTTGGATAAGTAAAAGAGGTAATTGAACATAATGATTGCAAGCATTAATAAGCGCAGCTATCCTAACACATTAATTGTCATTCTGGGTCAAGACCATGGCCGCAGCGAATTTGTTGAAAAGGACAACATTACGCAAGTGCTTGATGATAATGAACATGTCATCGGCTACAATTTCTTCAACGTTGATCAATATTTTGACTACGATGCTTTACCAGACGGTCAAGTTCACTTAAATGATGAACAGTTAGCTAAGTTAAATGATGCCCTAGTTCAAGCTGGTTTTACTGATAAGTTGGCAACAGGTAAGCCAACGCTGGTTTATGGCGAAGTTAAGACTTGTGAACCACACCCAGATTCAGACCACTTGCATGTGACAACTGTGGACGTCAATGATGGTCAAACTCATCAAATCGTCTGTGGCGCGCCAAATATTGCCGCTGGCCAAAAAGTAGTAGTCGCTTTGCCAGGGACTTTAATGCCAAATGGTCAGCAAATTTGGCCGGGTGAACTGCGCGGAGTTGAATCTGACGGGATGATTTGTTCTGCCCGTGAACTTGGTTTGGCCCACGCCCCACAAAAACGTGGAATTATGGTTGTACCAGCTGATTTTCAAACTGGTGCTGCTTTTGAACCAGCAAAATGTGATGAATTGCTGGCTGCAGGCAAAATCACCTTATAATTATTAAAATAGCTAGCTATGATCGGCTAGTTATTTTTTTACCTAAAAATGGTAAAATGACTTGCAAACGTAAACGAGTCGGGAGAGAAAATAATGTTAGATAAAAAGCAACAAATTTGGTTTATTGGCATTAAAGGCACAGGTATGGCCTCGCTGGCCTTAGTCCTGCATGATTTAGGCTACCAGGTGGCTGGGTCGGACATTGAAAAGTATACTTTTACGCAAGTTCCGCTGGAAAAAGCTGGCATTGAAATTAAAGATTTTTCCGCTGACAACATTAAGGACCAGGGACAGATTATCGTTAAAGGCAACGCCTTTAAAGAAGATAATCCAGAAGTTCAAGCCTGCATTGATAAGCAAGTTGAGTGGCAGTCATATCCAGATACAGTTGAAGAAATTATCAAGCTGCATACTTCGATCGGGATTTCAGGTACTCATGGCAAGACTTCGACGACCAGTCTGCTCGCCCATGTCTTGGGCGAAGTGGCACCAACTTCTTTCTTAATTGGGGATGGTCGCGGTAAAGGCGTCGCTGATTCACGCTTCTTTGTCTATGAAGCCGATGAATACCGCCGCCACTTCTTGGCTTACCACCCAGACTACCAAATTATGACTAATATCGACTTTGATCACCCAGACTACTTTAAAGATCAAGACGATTACACGAGTGCCTTTCAAACGGCTGCAGATCAAACGAAGAAAGCGCTCTTTGTTTGGGGCGATGACAAGCGGCTGCAAAGTTTGCGGACTGACATTCCTAAGTATACTTATGGATTTAAGGATACCGATGATTTTCAAGCAGTTAACATCACCAAATCCACAACAGGTTCAAGCTTTAACGTCTTAGCGCACGGTGAAGATCTTGGCCGGTTTGAAATTCATTTATTCGGCGATCATAGTATTTTAAATTCAACAGTAGTTATTGCGGTGGCTTATACTGAAAAAATTCCAATGGCTGATATTAAAGCTGGCTTATTAACCTTTAAGGGTGCTAAGCGGAGATTTTCAGAAAAAGACTTTGGCGATATTGCTGTGATCGATGACTATGCCCACCACCCAACTGAAATGCGGGCAACCATTCAAGCTGCTCGGCAAAAGTTCCCAGATAAGAAGCTGGTTGTTGTTTTCCAGCCGCATACTTTTTCAAGAACAAAGAAGTATCAAAAGGACTTTGAAGAAATTTTATCTGGGGTCGATAAAGCATATGTTACGCCAATCTATGCTTCTTCTCGGGAAAAGAGCGGTGATATTTCCAGTCAAGATTTAGTAGCTAAGATTCCTGGCTCAGAAATTATTGATTTAGACAATATTGCTGATCTGACTAAGAATAGAAATTCAGTCATCGTCTTCATGGGTGCTGGCGATATTCCAAAATATGAAGACGCTTTTGAAAAATTACTGTAATGCAAATTGATGAGGGATGAGGAGTTTGCAATGACAAGAGCAGAATTGAAACAAAAAGCTAAAACCCAACTTAACGGTAATTGGGGTTGGGCAGCTATTTTGACCTTACTGATGATTGTGATTAATGCAGTCTTAACTAATTTAATTAAACGAGCTTCTACTGGGCGCGGCTGGGTAGATGATTATTACCGCTTTTTTAATGTTGATTACTGGACAGTAACTGGCGGCCACCCGCTGCTGTTTGATTTGCTATCGATTATTGCCCTGGTATTTTCAGGCTTATTGACTTGGGGCTTATACTTCAGCTTATTAAAATTGGCTGATACTGGAGAAAAAGACTCAGTGGGTCAAAGTTTGTTTGCAGCCATGAATAGTCACACTTTCAAAAATAGTGTGCTGACTTGTTTCCTGACACAATTGTTTACGGCCTTATGGTCTATTTTGCTGGTAGTACCAGGGATTATTAAATCTTACTCCTACTCGCAAGCAGCGTTTATTATGAAAGATATGTTTGACTCAGGCCACCAAATGACGGCGACGGAAGCGATTACGGCTAGCCGGCAAGTCATGGATGGCCACAAGGCTGAATTATTCTTGTTAGATTTAAGTTTTATTGGCTGGTTCTTGCTCGGCGCAATTACGTTGGGAATCGGTTATATTTGGATCACGCCTTACTACACTGAAACTCGGGCTAATTATTATCGCCAATTAGTTGGCAATCGTTTTTTAGCTGATTAAAAATAAAAACTCGTACTGTTTAACAGCACGAGTTTTTTTTGTATTTCTGGAAAGACTATCCGATAATAGATTTAAAGAAAGGAAGAGACCAATGCCTAACCCGATCCATGTTTACTCAGAAATTGGCCGCTTGCAGCTGGTGATGCTGCACCGACCTGGTCAAGAACTAGAAAATTTAGAACCGGCCATTTTAAACCGGATGCTAATTGACGATATTCCTTATTTAAAAATCGCTCAGGAAGAGCACGATTTGTTCGCAAAAACTTTACGTGCTTGTGGTGTTAAAACAGTTTATTTGGAAGATTTGCTGGCTGAAAGTTTAACAGAGCCGGCAGTTAAAGATAAATTTGTAACTCGGATCATTTCTGAATCTGGTTTTATGCCAGATGATCCAATTCATCAAGCTTTGAAAGAATTTTTACTTAGTTTGCCAGTTAAACAGATGATTAGTCAAATTATTGCTGGCGTGCGCAAAAATCAAATTAAGCTGGCTCGTCCAACTTTAGCAGACTTAGCAGAAGATCCAAATTATCCATTTTATTTAGATCCAATGCCAAACGTTTACTTTACACGTGACCAGCAAGCCGCAATTGGGGATGGTTTGACGATCAACCGGATGACTTTTCGAGCTCGCCGGCGTGAGTCGCTCTTTATGCAAACAATTGCTGCTCATCATCCTGCTTTTGCCCAGGCGCAGGTTCCGATTTGGCGCAAGCGCAGTCAACATGGCCGGATGGAAGGCGGCGATGAATTAGTACTCAGTTCTGAAGTGCTAGCCGTTGGCATCTCTCAGCGGACCTCAGCTAGGGCGATTACTGAATTAGCGCAAAGTTTGCTGGGCAATTCCAGTTTTAAATATATTTTGGCGATCAAAATTCCGCATAACCATGCCATGATGCACTTAGATACAGTTTTGACCATGATTAATTATGAGCAGTTTACAGTTCACCCATTTATTTTGAATCAGCATGGCCAAATTGAAATTTATGTTTTATCTAAGGATCAAAATAATGAGATACAGATTCAGGCTGAACATGATTTAACCAAAGTGCTCAAGCAGTATCTGCATTTATCAGAGCTTGATTTGATTCCAACTGGTGGCGGTGACCGTATTGATGCTCCTCGCGAGCAGTGGAATGATGGTTCTAATACATTAGCAGTCGCCCCAGGCGAAGTTGTAACTTACGACCGAAATTATGTATCAAATGACTTGCTGCGCCGGCACGGCATTTTAGTCCATGAAATCCGGTCAAGCGAATTGTCACGTGGGCGTGGCGGCCCGCGTTGCATGTCTTGTCCGCTCAGCCGGGAAGATTTATAGCTAGCAATAGAAAGCGTGTAAATGATGGAAACTTTTCAAAATGTATTTCAAGGCCGCAGTTTTTTGGCTTGCAAGGATTTTACTCCCGCTGAAATTTCATACTTAATTGATTTTTCTTTACATCTTAAATATTTAAAACAGCATAATTTGCCGCACCGCTACCTAGAAGGGAAGGCCATTGCTTTATTATTTGAAAAAACTTCAACCCGGACCCGCTCGGCCTTTGTAGTCGCTTGCAATGATTTGGGAGCCCATCCAGAATTTTTGGGCGCAGATTCAACGCAATTGGGCAAGAAAGAATCAATTGAGGATACAGCAAAAGTGCTGGGCAGTATGTTTGACGGGATCGAGTACCGCGGTTTTGCTCACCGCGATGTGGAAATGTTAGCTAAATATGCTGGTGTTCCTGTTTGGAATGGCTTGACAACTGAATGGCACCCAACCCAGATGATTGCTGACTATATGACGATGAAAGAAAAATTTGGTCATCTGCAAGGGCTAACTTTAGCTTTCGTTGGTGATGGCCATAATAATGTTGCGCGTAGTTTGTTAGTCTGCGGCAGTATGCTGGGCGTCAATGTGCATATCGTTTCACCAGCAGCCTTGCAGCCAGACCAAGAAGTGCAAGCTATTGCTGAAAAATTTGCTAAGCAAACAGGTGCTAAACCGCTAGTGACTGATCAGATCCAAGCTGGTGTGGCTTGCGCTAACGTTATTTATACGGATGTTTGGGTTTCCATGGGTGAACATGATTGGGAAGAACGAGTAAAACTGTTGCGGCCATATCAAGTTAATATGGATTTGATGAAAGCCACCGAAACTGATCCTGACAAACTAATCTTTATGCACTGCTTGCCAGCTTTTCACGATACCAATACTCAATATGGGCAAGAAATTCATGAAAAATATGGACTGACCGAGATGGAAGTTACCGATGAAGTGTTCCGGTCAAAGTATGCCTGGCAGTTTACTGAAGCAGCTAACCGGATGCCGGCGATTAAAGCGATTATGGCGGCAACTTTGGGCAATTTATTTATTCCAACTGTCAATGAAAACTAGGCAAAAATTATGAAAACAATTGTAATTGCTTTAGGCGGCAATGCTATTGCTGGCCGTGATTATTCAGCAGCAGCTCAGCAAGCAGCAGTAAGATCAACAATTAATAAACTATGGCCTGTTTTTGCGAGTCAAAATCACTTTGTCTTAGTTCATGGCAATGGTCCGCAAGTAGGCAATCTCTTGCTCCAGCAAGCGGCTGGTGCAACTGAAACTAATCCAGCTATGCCACTCGACACTGCCGGTGCTATGACTGAAGGCAGTATTGGTTATTGGCTCCAGCAAGCTATTGACGAGACCATGCTGGCTCACCATGATACTCGCCGCGCTGCGACCGTGATTACGCAAACATTAGTTGATTCTGCTGATCCAGCTTTTAAGCATCCAACCAAACCAATTGGTCCTTTTTATAATGAGCAAGAAATTAGCCGGCAGCGTCAGCTGCACCCAGAACAAACTTTTAAGGCTGATGCTGGCCGCGGCTATCGCCGAGTTGTCGCTTCACCGGCGCCAGTCAAAATTTTAGAGGCAGGTGTGATTAACCAACTTGCCATGAGCGGTCAAATCCCAGTGGTTGCTGGTGGCGGCGGAATTCCGGTTTGCCAGGATCAAAACGGGCAACTTGTTGGACAAGCTGCAGTCATTGATAAAGATTTAGCAGCTGCTAAAGTGGCGGCCGATTTGGATGCAGATGAATTAATCATCTTAACGGCAGTGCCAAATGTTTATCTGCACTTTAATAGTAAACAGCAGACTGCTTTGACAACAGTTGACGCTGACCAAATGGAGGCATACTTGCAGGCAGGTGAATTTGCAGCTGGCAGTATGGCGCCAAAAGTCCAGGCTTGTTTAAACTTTGTCAAGCAAACTGGCCACCCGGCTAAAATTGCTGCTTTAGCAGATGCGGGCCGTTTAGACCAGGTCGGGACGAACATTATTCCTTGCAAAAAATAGCCCTATCTTATAGAGTTGAGCAAAGGAGGCGGGCAAGTGAAACCAATCAAACGCAGGATACAAACCGCGTCATCTATTTTGACTCGTCAGCAGCATGATTTTGCTGCTAGTTTAGTCATCACGAGCCTGCAGATGAGTGTTTTGTCTTTTTTGGCTGATCAAGCCAATGCTCAATCCAGCCAGCAAGAGATTGCTGATGCTTTTCAAATTCAGCGCTCAACAACAACGGTCATGCTGAGACGGATGGAAGAGCGGCATTTAGTGGAACGGGTAGAGGATGATTTTGACCATCGTAAAAAGCAAGTGGCTTTAACACCTGAAGCTAAGGAAATGATGCCAGAAATCCAGGACTTTTTTGCAGAAGATGATCGAAAGCTAAGACAGCATTTTTCATCAGCTGAATTAGCAGCCTTTGAAAAAGTTTTGACCTATATTTTAAAACAGCACGATTAAGCTTAGTGCTAAAGAATTATGTTAAAAACTGTTAAAATAAGCGATGGACTTATGGCAACAGTTTTTTTATTTTAAGGAGATAAAATGGCAACAGGAAAATTGCTTTTAGTTGATGGCAACTCAATTGCCTTTCGTGGTTTTTATGCTTTGTACCGGCAGCTCGATCGTTTCAAGAGTCCCGATGGGATGCATACGAATGCGATCTATGCCTTTAAAAATATGCTGGATGCCATGTTAAAGCAGATCAACCCTGACCATGTGCTCGTTGCCTTTGATGCTGGCAAAGTGACTTTTCGGACGAAAATGTACGCCGATTACAAGGGCGGCCGGCAAAAAACGCCGAGTGAGCTGTCTGAGCAGCTGCCAGTTATTAGGGAGCTTCTGACAGATCTAGGATTGCGGTCATATGAACTGCAAGATTATGAAGCTGACGATATTATCGGCACGATGTCAAAACTTGGTGCAGATGCTGGGTATGAAGTTAGCATTTTTACGGGCGACCGTGATTTAACGCAATTAGCTAGCGATCAAGTGACCGTTTATATCACTAAAAATGGGGTTGGACAGACTGAAGCCTTTACGCCAGCTCATATGAAAGAAGTCACCGGGGTTACGCCGACTGAGTTTATCGATATGAAGGCCCTGATGGGTGATACCTCCGATAATTATCCCGGCGTGACTAAAGTTGGCCCTAAAACTGCGTCGAGATTAATTCAAAAGTATGGCAGTGTTGAAAACTTATATGAGCATGTCGATGAAATGCGTGCTTCCAAGTTGAAAGAAAATTTGCTGCATGATCGCGAGCAGGCCTTTTTAGCTAAAAAATTAGCTACGATTGATCGAGAAGCTCCGCTGGCGGTCGAACTGGCTGACACTAAATGCCAACAGACGGATATAGCTCAACTGCGGTTATTATATGAACGCTTAGGTTTCCGCAAGTTTTTGGCTGATTTGGATCAAACTAGCGGCGATACTGAATCAGCAAATAGTACTGAAAATTATGAATTTACGGTTTTAACAAAAGATAATTTGCAAAGCGAGTTAGGCAAGGTGCAGGCAGACCATGCTGCTTTTGTTTTGGAAATGCTGGGCGATAATTATCACTTGGCCGATTTTGTCGGCTTTGCGTTCAAGATTGCTGATGAAATTTATGTCAGCCGCGATGTTGATTTACTGCAAGAAGCACCGCTGCAGTCACTGATTACGAATGCTAACTTGCATAAAACGGTCTTTGATTTAAAGCGAACTTATGTCGGTTTACACCGTTTAGGTATGACAGCAGCTGGTTTAAGCGATGATGTTTTGCTAGCTTCATACTTGGTTGATAATGAAAATAATTCTAACGACCTAGGCGAGATTGCTGGTTTGTACGGTGAATACTCACTTAAAACGGATCTGGATGTCTATGGTAAAGGCAAAAAACAAACCGTACCAGACGATGACGTACTGCTGCCGCACTTAGCTGCTAAAGCTGCTATTTTAGAAAAATTGCAGGCTAAGTTATTAACTAAACTGCAGGATCATGAGCAAGACGACTTATACCAAACCATTGAGTTACCAGTTGCCAAGGTGCTGGCCCGCATGGAAATTAGCGGCATTAAAGTGCAAGCCCCGGTTTTAAACGAGTTGGGAAACCAGTTTGGCACTGATTTAGCAAAAATTGAAGCTAAAATCTACAAAGAAGCTGGTGAAAAATTCAATTTGAATTCACCTAAGCAGCTAGGGCAGATTTTGTTTGAAAAGCTGAATTTGCCAGTGATCAAGAAAACAAAAACCGGCTATTCGACATCAGTTGAAGTCCTCAATAAGCTCAAAGAAAAAAGCCCAATTGTTAGCGATATTTTAACCTATCGGCAAATTGCGAAAATTCAAAATACTTATGTCAGCGGTCTGCTTGATTGTATTCAGCCTGATGGGAGAATTCATACCCGCTATTTGCAGACACTTACGGCAACGGGGCGGCTGTCTTCAGTTGATCCTAACTTGCAGAATATTCCGACTAGAACTGATGAAGGTAAACAAATTCGTAAAGCCTTTGTGCCAAGTGCCTCTGATGGCTATATTTTTTCTTGCGACTACTCGCAGGTGGAACTACGCGTATTAGCGCATGTGTCAGGTGATAGCAATATGCAGGCTGCCTTTAAGTCAGGCTTTGATATTCATGCTCACACAGCAATGCGGATTTTCCATTTGAACTCGACTGACGATGTAACGCCGCTGATGCGCCGTCACGCTAAGGCGGTCAACTTTGGGATCGTTTATGGTATTTCCGATTATGGCTTATCTAAAAATTTAGGTATCTCTCGTCAGCAAGCTAAGCATTTTATCGAACAATACTTTGAACAATATCCGCAGATTAAAACTTATATGGATCAAGCAGTTCAACGCGCACGTGAAAAAGGCTATGCTGAAACGATCATGCACCGCCGCCGTTATTTGCCTGACATTCATGCTAAGAATTTTAATGTGCGCTCGTTTGCTGAGCGAACGGCGATTAACTCGCCGATTCAAGGCTCGGCCGCTGACATTATCAAGATTGCGATGATCAATATGCAGCGTAAACTAGATGAATTGCACTTGAAAACTAAGATGGTTTTGCAAGTGCACGACGAATTGATTTTTGACGTACCAAAAGATGAACTAAATACAATCAAGAAAATAGTGCCCCAAATTATGCAAGCAGCAGTGCGGCTTGATGTGCCATTAACGGCTGACTCGAATTGGGGCCATAATTGGTATGATGCAAAGTAGGTGAGAAATAATGCCAGAAATGCCGGAAGTTGAAACTGTGCGCCGCACATTGACGCCACTGATTAGCGATAAACAGATTAAATATATGGTTTTATGGTATCCCAAAATTATTACTGGGGATGCGGCCGATTTTCGCCAAAGGGTGATCGGCCATCGCTTTGAAAAAGTAGACCGTTATGGCAAATTTTTAGAATTGCGACTCAATGACGGCTTAACGATCGTTTCGCATTTGCGAATGGAAGGAAAGTATCGTCTCACCACACCGGAAGCCCCTAAGGATAAGCATGATCATTTGGAATTTATCTTTACCGATGGGACTGCCCTGCGTTATAACGATGTTCGTAAATTTGGCCGGATGCAGCTGGTTTTAACGGGCACAGAACGAGCCACAACCGGAATCGGTAAATTGGGGCCAGAGCCGAATAGCACAGAATTTACCTGGTCATATTTTTGGCAGGCTTTACAGAAAAAGCATAAAAACATTAAAACTGCTTTGCTTGATCAAACATTGGTGTGCGGCTTAGGCAATATTTATGTGGATGAAGTGCTGTGGTTTAGCCAAATTCAGCCGCTTTCTCCGGCTAATAAGATTCCAGTAGCGGCTGCCAAGAATTTGTATAAATGGATTAATGTCATTATTGCCCGGGCAACCCAAATGCGCGGGACGACTGTTCATACTTATTTAGATGCTAGCGGACATGTCGGCGGCTATCAACTAATGCTGCATGTATACGGACGAGCCGGTGAGCCATGTGATCGCTGCAGCCATATTTTGCAAAAAATTAAGGTTGAAGGCCGCGGTACAACCTTTTGTGAAAACTGTCAGGTTAAATATTAACGATGAGTTATGTTTTAGGTTTAACGGGCGGAATTGCGACTGGTAAAAGTACAGCGGCGGCTTTTTTTGCCAAGCAGGGCGTCAGCATTATTGATGCCGATCAGGTTGCTCATCAGTTAGAAGAACCAGGCCAGAGCGGGTGGCGCGCGATCAAACAGGCCTTTGGCCCAACTTTCTTTTCAGCGGATCATCAATTGAACCGCCACAAATTGGGACGGGTAGTTTTTGCTGAGCCAGCTAAATTAGCTCAATTGAATACGCTGCTTCAGCCCTTAATTAGGGATGAAATTATCAGGAAAATACAGCAGGCTGACGGTTTTTGCGTCTTGGATGCCCCTTTATTGTTTGAGCAGAATTATCAAACTTTGTGTAAGCGAACTTTATTAATTGCAGCTGATCAGGATGTACAGCTGCAACGTTTGTGCCAGCGCAACCAATTAGATGAAAAATCCGCCCAGGCAAGAATTGACAGTCAAATGCCGCTAGCTAAAAAAAGACAGCTGGCAGATGATATAATTGACAATAATGGCAGTCAGGCAGAGCTTTTAGCAGCCTTGACCGTCTATTGGCAGAAGTTAAGCAAAGAAGTAGGTGCGCTATGATTTGTCCGCATTGTCATCAAAATTCATCGCATGTTTTAGATTCGCGTCCAACTAGTGGCGGTGAAGTTATTCGCCGGCGCCGTGAGTGTGAACGTTGCGGCTACCGTTTTACTACTTTTGAACGGGTTGAGCACACACCATTGTTAGTGATTAAAAATGATGGCACTCGCGAACCTTTTCAACGGCAGAAAATTTTGCGCGGTTTGCTCCGAGCAGCTGAAAAGCGTCCGATTAGCAGTCAGCAGCTAAATGAAGTCGTGGATCATGTGGAATCAGTTGTTCGCAAGGATGGACAAACCGAGGTCACCTCAAAAGAAATCGGCCAGCTGGTCATGGACAACTTGGCTGAATTGGATGATGTGGCTTATATTCGCTTTGCTAGTGTTTACCGCCAATTTACCGATGTCTCGGGTTTCATGAAAACTTTGTACGACATGATGGCCAAACGACAGAAAGAGAGCTAGTTAGCCGTGGTAGATTTGTTTTACAGCGATGATCCCAAACAGCCTTTTTATGTAATTAACCAGCTTGACGTAACTTCTAAACAGATGCAGGTGTTAACAAAGCTGTACCAGCCGCTAGTCGGCAATCAGGCAGTAGCTTTATATTTAACCTTGGCGAATGAATATAGTTCCTTGCCGCTGGCGAGTGACTACCGCACGCTGCTGCAGCTAGAAACTGAGCTGGATTGCGGGTTGAAACCAATCTTTACCGCTTTGCATAAACTAGAAGCAGTTGGTTTATGTAAAAATTATCTCGATCAGAATGTGGTCCTAGGGCAAGTTCTTAAACTGCAACTGCTGCCAGTGCTAGCAGCTGAGGACTTTTTTGATGAATTTCTCTTGCGCAGCTTATTACTAGAAAAAGTTGGGGTGGTCGCTTTCAAACGATTGCGAAAACAATTTGCAGCTCAACTATTAACGGTGCAAGACGCAAAAGATGTTAGTGCCAGCTTTTTTGACGTATTTAGCCTGACACCTGAACAATTGGCAAATGCTCCGTTAGAAAAGCAGCCAGCAGGCCGCAATAGTTCAGTGCTTAACTCGCAGAGCGACTTTCAGATTGATTGGCCGTATTTGCAAGAACGGCTGCAGGCTTATCATATTTCGGCTGATGAGATTAACGCTCATCGTCAGCAAATCGCTACGATTATGGCGTTTTATCGTTATAGCGTTGATGATTTTGTGCAAGTCGTTTTGCCAACACTTGTGCCTGGTAAAGACGAACTCGATATGAAGTTGATTGAACAGTCAGCTAATCAGGCGGGTCCAGCTAAGCAAGCTAATCATTTAAGACGCCAGCTGACATCTGCCAGCCGGCAAAGCGCTGAAGCAGTTGTGCGGCAGCTCGATCAAGCCGACGATCGATTGCTGCAAGAGGTCAATCAGCTGCCAGCACCTGCTTTTCTTGAAAAAATCAAGCAGAGCAAGGGCGGCTACGTTACAGCCCAAGAACGCCGCGTCATTTTCAATTTGCAAAATAGATCCGGGTTAACGCCAGCGATGACTAACTTGGTGGTTAAGACCTGTTTAGACTACGATGCTATTTTGACGCAAAATCGGGCTGACCGGATTGCAAACGACTGGCTCCAGCATGGAATTACTACCACAGCAGCTGCAATTGTCTATACCAAGAAATTTAAAAATAAGCAGCAGCGCCATTATCAGCGGCGCAGCAATAAGCGAGTTGAGCAAGGTACAGATTGGCAGGCTAAACAGGCCAGTCATAATAGCAAAATTACCCCGGCTCAACTGCAAGAATTGTTAAAGGGTAAGCAAAGGGGAGCAGACGATGGAGCACATTAGCAAAGTCTTGCAATCGGTCATTAACAAGCATGATCGCACTATTGATCCTCAACAATTATTCCAAACGGCGATGAAGGATCCAGAAGTGCAAGCTTTTTTGCGAGGACATCGACAAGATTTAACGCCAGAGATTATCCAGCGCAGTCAAGCTAATTTATATGCTTTTTATGTACAAAAGCGTGATTTGGCACGCGGCCATGCCATCATTGCTGGCTATGAACCGCACTTGTTTTTGAACGGTTCAGTGATTGATCTGACTTATCGGCCAACTCCAGAATTGCGTCAGGCTCAAGCTAAACAAGCTCAAAACCGTCGCTTGCATTTGATTGACTTGCCTGAAAGTTTGCGTCAGGCCGATTTTTCTAGCTTAGATGTGCAAGCAGGTGATGGCCGCTATGATGCGATTGCTGCGGCAGCAAGTTTTCCAGAAAAGTTCAAGCAAAACGCGCATGCTCGCGGCTTTTACCTGTCCGGAGATTTTGGCGTCGGTAAAACTTTTATTTTAGCGGCGATGGCTAATCGTTTGACAGCACAAGGAGCGCAAGTTGTCTTTTTGCACGTGCCAACTTTTATCGCAAGTTTAGGCAGCAAAATCAAGGCTGGTACCGTTAATGCTGAAATTCGCCGGTTAAGTACTGCGCAAATTTTGATTTTTGATGATATTGGGGCGGAAAGTTTAAGCCAGTGGTCACGCGATGACGTTTTAGGCGTGATTTTGCAAAGCAGAATGGATAATCAGCGCCCAACTTTCTTTAGTTCAAACTTTGACCAGGCAACTTTGGGTAAGCATTTTGCGGAAACTAAAGATAGTATTGATCCAGTTAAAGCTAAGCGCTTGCTAGAGCGAGTAAGAATGCTGGCGCCAGAGATCGTAGTGGCTGGTCCAAATCGTCGGCAATAGTACTTGATTTCTGAATAACTGTGAGTATAATAATTGGCATTAGAAAGACATGATGCAAACCGTTCAGAGAGAAGGGCCATTGTTCTGGAAGCCCTCGTTAGGAATGCACCCCACCTTTCCAGCTATAAAATTTGAGATTTAGGCGTGCCACCTTTATCGGCATTTGAGGGAGCAGGCTATCCTGCTCTGAATTTAGGTGGAACCACGTGTTAACGTCCTTTTGATCATTTGATCGAAGGGACGTTTTTTATTTGGAGGTATAAGATGAGTTTTGCTATCACTCTGCCAGATGGCAGCAAAAAAGAATTTGATCAAGCAGTTTCTGTTGGTGAATTAGCTAGCAGCATTGCCGTTTCTTTAGGAAAAGCCGCAGTTGCAGCTAAAGTTGATGGTGAAGTTAAACCATTATCATACGAATTGAGCGGCGATCATGAAGTTGCTATTTTGACTGACAAAGACGAAGAAGGCTTGAATGTTTTACGGGCAACCGCAGCCTTCGTCTTTGCTGCAGTGGCAAAGCAAGCTTATCCTGAACTGCATTTTGGCAATCATGCGGCTGATGCAGATGGCTTCTATGTTGATACTGACAAGAAAGACCAAATTAAAATCGGTGAATTGCCAAAATTTGAAAAGGCTATGCAGAAGGTCATCAAGAATGGCGAAGCTATTAAGGCAGTTAAAATTGCTAAGGCTGACTTGGCTAAGAAGTTTGCTGACGATCCATTTAAGACAGATTTGCTGGCCAAAGAAAGCGATCCAGTTGATGCTTACCAACTTGGCGACTTTGTGGACTTTGGTTACGAAGCTTTGTTGCCAAATACTGGCAAAATCAAACAATTCAAACTGTTGTCAGTTGCCGGTGCTTACTGGCTGGGCAAGTCTTCTAACCCAATGCTGCAACGGATTTTCGGGACTGCTTTCTTCAAGAAGGCTGATTTAGAAGCTGACTTGAAGCGGCGGGCAGAAATTAAAGAGCGTGACCACCGGACGATTGGCCGTGATTTGGACCTGTTCTTTGTTGATCCTAAAGTAGGTGCTGGTCTTCCTTACTGGATGCCAAAGGGGGCTACGATTCGCCGGACAATTGAGCGCTACATCATCGATAAAGAAGTGGGCGATGGCTACGAACACGTTTACACCCCAGTTTTGATGAATTTGGATGCTTATAAGACTTCTGGCCACTGGGCTCACTACCGTGATGACATGTTCCCACCAATGGATATGGGTGATGGTGAAATGCTAGAATTGCGGCCAATGAACTGCCCAAGCCACATTCAAATTTACAAGCACCATATTCGTTCATACCGTGAATTGCCAATTCGGATTGCCGAACTAGGGATGATGCACCGTTATGAAAAATCTGGCGCTTTGTCAGGTTTGCAGCGGGTACGTGAAATGACCCTGAACGATGGTCACACTTTTGTTGCACTTGACCAAGTACAAACTGAATTTGCCAAGATCTTGCAATTGATTATGGATGTTTATAAAGACTTTGACATTACTGATTACTACTTCAGATTGTCATACCGTGATCCAAAGAACACTGACAAGTACTTTGCTAACGATGAAATGTGGGAACGCAGTCAAAAGATGCTGAAAGGCGCTATGGACGACCTTGGCCTTGACTACGTTGAAGCTGAAGGCGAAGCTGCCTTCTACGGTCCAAAGCTTGATATTCAAACTAAGACGGCCTTAGGCAATGATGAAACTATGTCAACGATTCAGTTAGACTTCATGCTGCCAGAACGGTTTGGCTTAACTTATGTTGGTCAAGACGGTGAAGAACACCGGCCAGTGATGATTCACCGCGGTATCGTGGGGACGATGGAACGGTTCATTGCTTACTTAACTGAAATTTACAAAGGTGCCTTCCCAACTTGGCTGGCGCCAGTTCAAGCTGAAATTATTCCAGTTAACTTAGATGCTCACGGCGACTATGCTAAGAAGCTGCGCGATGATTTGAACAAGCGCGGCTTTAGAGCTCATGTTGATATGCGGAATGAAAAACTGGGCTACAAGATTCGTGAATCACAAACCCAGAAAGTTCCATACACCCTGGTTGTTGGTGATGACGAAATGAAGAGCGAAAGTGTTAACGTTCGTCCTTATGGCACGGCTGATGAAATTTCAATGAGCCGGGCAGACTTCTTAAAGAAGATTGCCGCTGACGTTGCTTCATATTCACGTGAAGAAAAATAAAGATTGACCTTGGCTGAAGGCAAGAGTATCATATAGAAGTTGAGAACAAGAAGAAGCTTCCCGCTTCTCGCCTAAGTTAAGCTAACCTCTGGGCTGATCGATAATTTCTGTTGATTAAAAGCGGGTAGTCTGTGACCCGCTTTTTTCTTGTCCTCAAATTAACATGGAGGTGAAGACTCATACCAAGGAATATGATTTTAAACGAGGCCATTCGGGCACGCCAAGTGCGGCTGATTGGCGTTGACGGCAAACAAGTTGGCGTTGTGTCTAAGCAAGAAGCTTTAAGACAAGCTGCCGAAGAAAACTTAGACTTGGTGCTCTTGTCGCCAAATGCTAAGCCACCAGTTGCTCGGATCATGGACTACGGCAAATTCCGGTTCCAACAGCAAAAGAAAGCTAAGGAATCTCGGAAGAAGCAAAAAGTCGTAGCAATGAAAGAGCTGCGTTTAAGTCCGACAATTGAAGGCAATGACTTTGACTTTAAGTTGAAGCATGCCCGCAAATTCTTGGAAAAGGGCGCAAAAGTCCGGATTTCCATTCGTTTTCGCGGTCGGGCCATTACCCACAAGGATTTAGGACGGCAAGTTCTGTTGAAGATGGCTGATGAAACTTCAGATATTGCAACTGTAATTTCAAAGCCGAAGATGGAAGGTCGTCAAATGTTCTTAATGCTGGCACCAACAAGCGAAAAGGACAAAAAGAAAAATTAGTTAATTTGGAGGAATTACATTATGCCAAAAATGAAGACACACCGCGCTTCAGCAAAGCGCTTTAAGAGAACCGCTAATGGTGGTTTGAAGCGTCATCACGCTTACACTGGCCACCGTTTCCACGGTAAGACCAAGAAACAACGTCGTCATTTGAGAAAAGCTGCTATGGTTTCAGCTAGTGACATGAAGCGCATCAAACAGATGCTTTCCCAAATGCATTAATAAAAATAAGAAAGTTTTTGAGGAGGAATTTTAGATGCCAAGAGTTAAAGGTGGAACTGTAACACGCAAACGTCGTAAGAAGATCATGAAGCTGGCCAAGGGTTACCGTGGCGCTAAGCATATGGAATTCAAGGCAGCCAGCACGCAAGTCTTTGTGTCACGCAAATATGCTTTCCGTGACCGTAAGAAGCGTAAGGGCGAGTTCAGACGTTTATGGATTGCCCGGATTAACGCTGCTGCTCGGCAAAATGGCTTATCATACAGCAAGTTAATGCACGGCTTAAAGGTAGCTGGCGTAACCATCAACCGCAAGATGCTGGCTGACATTGCTTACAATGATGAAAAGACTTTTGCTGAATTAGCTGCAACTGCTAAGAAAGCTTTAAACTAAGCTCATCGCTAAAAGACGTGCTCTATAAGGGCGCGTCTTTTTTCTTATCCAAGGATGGATATATTATAATAGTGGGATGAAAAGGAGTTTAGATATGTGGCTGCACCCCCGTTATACGATTGATACCATTTATCACTTAAAGCCAGATCAGCTAGCAAAACAAGGTATTAAGGCAGTCTTTTCGGACTTGGATAATACCTTGCTAGCTTGGAATGAAGCAGAAACAGCTCAAGAGATGAAACAGCTGAAACAAGATTTGCAAGCGGCTGGAATTAGGTTAGTGGTAATTTCGAATAATTCCGATGAACGGGTAGGCAAAGTTCTTGATCCTTGGGGCATTGAGTTTATTGCTCATGCGCGCAAACCCTTACCGACTGGTATTATGCGAGGATTGCGCAAGTTTCATTTGCAAAAAGATCAGGTCCTAATGGTCGGCGACCAATTGATTACCGATATTCAAGCTGCCAATATAGCTGGGGTTGGTTCTGTGTTAGTTAAACCGCTAGTTGAAACAGATAAATGGAATACGCGGATTAACCGCTTTTTTGAAAAAATTATCTTTGGAATTTTTATCGTCACTGGCCGAAGAGTGACCTTTGAGGAGCATTTAAAATGAGTGAGATTCGTTGTATTGGGTGCGGCAGCGTCCTGCAAGCAGATAATCCTAAACAAGCAGGCTACGTGCCGGCTAGCGGCTTAGCTAAAGCTGAGGCAGGTGATGGCAATGTTTATTGTCAGCGCTGTTTTAAATTGCGACATTACGGTCAAATTATGCCAGTGAGTGCAGACCGCGACACCTTTTTGCAGCTGCTTTCGCAGTTGAATCAAAAACCTGCAATGATCGTCAATGTGGTTGACCTTTTTGACGTTAATGGCTCGCTGCTTTCATCACTGCCGCGCTTTATTGGCGATAATGATTTTATTTTGGTCGGTAATAAAATCGACCTCTTTCCAAAAAATAGCCGCTTGAGCCGGATTAAGGATTGGCTGCGGCAAATCGCCAATAATGCTGGTTTATTCCCGAAGGCTGTTTTTCTAGTTAGTGGTCAAACTGGGCAGGGAGTGACTGAACTAGTTGATTACCTGCAAAAATTTAGTGAACGTGAAGACATTGACTTTGTCGGCATGACTAATGTAGGCAAATCAACTTTGCTGAATCAAATTATCAGCCAAGTTAGCCCGGAAAAAGATTTGATTACCACCAGCCGCTTTCCTGGAACCACGCTAGATCGAATTGAAATTCCGCTAGCTGGCGGGCATAACCTAGTCGATACTCCCGGAATTATTGCCGATCAGCAGCTAACTGGTTTGCTTAATGCCGCCGAATTAAAACAAGTGCTGCCGCGTAAGCCGTTAAAGCCTGCTACTTATCAGCTTGAGCCTGGTCAAACTTTATTTTTGGCAGGGCTGGGCCGAATTGATTACCTGCAGGGGCCGCGGACTAGTTTTGTGGTCTATGTTAGCCGAGACTTATATGTTCACCGCACTAAGACTAGTCATGCTGATGAATTTTATGAAAAACAGGCTGGGCAGCTGCTCACTCCGCCGCAGACGGGAACCAAGCTGCCAGCATGGCAGGGCCGTGATTACTCAATCAATGAAAAAAGTGACCTGCTCTTTGGCGGGATCGGTTTTGTAACTGTTCCAGCAGGCTGTCATGTTCGAACTTATACGCCAGGCGGAATTGGTCAAGGTGTTAGAAAGGCGCTGATTTAACGATGGCAAATACTCAATGTGCGACTGAAAAAATGACGCAGGTCGAGTTAGCCCCCTTACCAAATCACAAGGGTAAACAGATTGGAATTATGGGTGGCACTTTTAACCCTGTTCATATTGCTCATTTGGTCGGTGCTCAGCAGGCGCTCACAAAATTACGTCTTGATGAGGTTTGGTTTATTCCAGACAATATTCCGCCGCACAAGCACATGGACCAGTGGGTTTCTGCCGAAGACCGGGTCGAGATGTTGCGGCTAGCAACCAAAGACAATCCGAAATTTAAAGTTAAATTGCTCGAACTTGAGCGTGGCGGGGTTTCTTACACGATCGATACGATGCATTATTTGCGTCAGCACGCTCCGCAAAATAACTATTACTTGATTATGGGCGGCGACCAGGTGAATAGTTTCCCAACTTGGAAGAATGCTGATGAACTGGCCAAATTGGCAACGTTAGTTGGTATTCGCCGGCCAGGTTATCCGCAAAATCCGCAATACCCGATGATCTGGGTCGATGCACCGGATATTCGCTTGTCATCAACTGCCATTCGATTGAATGTTGCTACTGGCAATTCAATTAGGTATTTGGTACCAGAAAGCGTGCGCCAGTACATTAAAGAGAAGGGGCTTTATCGTGGCTGATTTTTCACTGCCAGAAACATTTTCGCCGCTAACAAGCGAGCAAATTATCGCTAAAGAAAAAAGTATGATGGATGCTCGCCGCTTTGAGCATTGCATTGGCGTTAGCCGCACAGCTGTTAAATTGGCTAAATTAAACCATTATGATGTTAACAAGGCTGCTTTAACAGGTTTCATTCATGATTATGCTAAGCAAATTCCAGTTCCCATTTATCAGCAAACAATTAGGGAACAAGGCTTTGACCCTGACCTTTTAAATTATAATCGGGCGATCTGGCATGGCATTGTCGGTAGCTGGTTTATCAAGCACGATTTAAAAATTACTGACCCAGAAATTATCACCGCCGTCAAACGCCATACAACTGGGGATGTCACTATGACTACCTTGGATAAAATCGTCTTTGTGGCTGACTTTATCGAACCAGGCCGTGATTTTCCTGGTGTAGAAGAAGCACGTAAAGTAGCTTATGCAGATTTAGATGCTGGTGTTGGCTACGAACTGGCCCATACTTTGGCATTTTTGATTGCTCAACGTGCTAAAATTTATCCCAAAACACTTTTAGCCTATAACCAATGGGCTGTTAAAAACTAACTAAAGAAAGAAGGATTTAATTACTGTGAACTCTGATGAACTTTTAAAGGCGGCTTTAGCTGCTATTTCAGACCGGCATGGACAAGAAACGGAAGCGTATGACATGCGCGGCGTCAGCATTTTGGCTGATTATTACGTGATCACTAGTGCCGATTCCAACCGGCAGCTACACGCGATTGCCAATTCATTAATTGAAGCTATGCACAAGCTTGACTACACTGATTACCGTATTGAAGGCACGCACGATTCCAACTGGTTATTAGTTGACCTAGGTGATGTCATTATTAATATCTTTACTCCAGATGCCCGGGCTTTTTATGGCTTAGAGCAGTTGTGGAGTCAAGGCAAGCAATTAACTTTGGCTGAAGAGTAGTGCAATGAGTGTTGTCGGAATCATTGCCGAATTTAATCCTTTCCACAGCGGGCATGAATTTTTACTGAATCAGGCACGGTTAATTGCAAAAAGTGATCCGATTATTGTGCTCATGAGCGGCAATTATGTTCAGCGCGGAGAGATGGCAATTTTAAATAAATGGGACCGGGCTCAAGCAGCTTTGCGCAGTGGGGCTGATTTAGTCTTTGAAATGCCGCTATCAGTAGCCGCCCAACCCGCGGATTTATTTAGCCGCGGCGGGTTAGAGATGCTGGCCGGATTAGGTGCAACTGATCTGGTTTTTGGTACGGAAGACGGGACATTGAATTTTACGGCTCTGGCGGAAAGAATTGCTAAAATTCCCAAGCAAGACCTGCGTTTTCATGATTATACGCAAACTTACGCAACTCAATATAACCAGGTCTTAGCCCAAGAAGTCGGCCGCGAAGTTAATCTTCCTAATGAAATTTTAGGGGTGGCTTACGCTGTGGCAAATTTAAACTTGCCACATCCGCTGAACTTGCATGCAGTGCAGCGAATCGGTGCCGATCACCGGGCGGCCGTGGCGCGTTTACACGCGGTGGCTAGTGCCACTTCATTGCGCAACTTGCTGCTGCAATCAGGTGAACCTGACTGGGACCAGCTGAAAAACTGGTTGCCGAAGGGAGAAATTGCAGCTTTGCAAAAGCAAAAGATTTTGCCGAGCTGGAATTTACTCTTCCCATTCTTAAAATACCGGCTGGAAAGCAGCAGCGTTGATCAGCTGCGGCAAATTTACCAGATGAGCGAAGGCCTTGAATACAAGTTCAAGGCTGAAATTCACACAGCAAAAACTTTTACCCAGTTCTTGCAGCATGTTAAATCAAAGCGTTATACTTATTCACGTTTACGACGGTTGAGCCTGTATACTTTACTTGATATTAAACAAGCAGAAATGCAGACAGCTCAAACTGAAAAAAGCGCTTTGCTGCTTGGCTTTTCTGAGCGTGGGCGCAATTATTTAAAGCTTATGCGGCAAGACTGGGAAGTACCAGTAATTTCTAAAGTTGATCACCGCAATAGTAAAGAGGGCAGTTTGTCCTTGCAAGTCAGAGCTGACCGCTTGGTTGAACAGGCAATTGGCAAAGATCAGAATTTTGGCCGCCGGCCAATTGAAGTGGAGTAAGAAAGAATGTTGCAATATTCATTTGAACAGCTGCATGACCAACCTGGGGTCCTAAAAGCAGTTGACGAAGATGTGACCGTGACGGCTGAATTTAAAGAGCGCAGCCGCAATTTAATTAATGATGCTAAAAATATTCATGTCCAAGGACAATTTTTCGCTGATGGCGATTATGTGACTGGCAATTTTCATGTAACGGCTGAAGTTGAGGCACCATCAACTAGAAGTCTTGCGCCAGTTGACTTGGAACAGGATTTTGATTTTACTGAAACCTACTGTGACCATAAGCCAACCGCTGAAGAATTAGAAGATAATCCTGACTTAATTCAAATTGCTGATGGAGAGATTGACTTACAGACCGCAGTAGAGGATAATTTGCTGCTGAGTTTACCAACGACAATTTTGACTCCAGCCGAAAAAAATGATGATTTGTTCCCACATGGGCAAGGCTGGGAGGTTGTCTCAGAACAAAAGGCAGCGCAAGCAAGAACAGATAAGCCAAATCCAGCGTTTGCCAAATTAAAAGGCCTGTTTCCACCTGACAAAGATAATTAGAAAATTACTTGCCAAAGCAGGCTATTTGAGAATAGAATTAAAAATGAAATTTAGCTTAAAGAGGGACGAACAGATTGAGTAAAATTCTAATTATCGAAGACGAAAAAAATCTGGCGCGATTTGTAGAACTTGAACTGCAGCATGAAAATTATGAAACTGCCGTGGAATTAAATGGCCGTAAGGGTTTAGAGCGAGCTTTAAACGAAGATTTCGACGCAATTCTGCTCGATTTGATGCTGCCTGATTTGAATGGGTTAGAAATTGCCCGCCGGGTTAGACAGGTTAAGAAAACTCCAATTATCATTATGACTGCACGTGACTCAGTCATTGACCGTGTTTCAGGTTTAGACCATGGGGCTGATGATTATATCGTTAAGCCATTTGCCATTGAAGAATTGCTGGCACGGTTGCGGGCTGTCCTGCGCCGGGTCAAGATGGAAGAAGATAATAATACCGGTGCATTATCTAAACAAAAGATCGTGAAATACGATGATTTAACTATTGAAACAGCTAACCGGATTGTGCACCGCGGTGATGAAGCAATTGATTTGACCAAGCGCGAATACAATTTGCTAATGACTTTGATCGAAAACAAAGGCAATGTGGTTACTCGTGATCAATTGCTCAACCAAATTTGGGGACCTAACTCCAAGATTGAAACCAATGTGGTTGAAGTTTATGTTCGTTACTTGCGTAATAAGATTGACCAACCTGGTCGGCCTTCCTATATTAAAACCGTTCGTGGAACTGGCTATATGATGAGGGAAGAGCAAAGTGAAGCCAAATAAGAAAACTAACAAAGAGGCCCGGCATATTTCCCTGGTTTATAAATGGATCGGAGGAATACTGCTTATTATTGCGGCCTCTTTTGCCATTTTTACAGCTACCACTTATTCAGTGGTTAACCGAGAATTTTTGCGTCAGCAAACTAGCAGTTCGCGCAATGTTGTTCAGACCTTCCGCAGCCGGTTGGTACAAGTTGACGAGCGGCTGACTGTGTCAAATGCGGTGCCAATTTTATCACCGAATACTGAACGGATTTTGCAGGGCGAAGCTGGAGTGAAGCCATCGACCGATACAGATTCAAAAAGTGATGACGTGGTCGATGATCCAGTCCTGGCGGTTTTATCCAATAAAGACCTGCGCATTACGATTTATAGCGATCGCGGCGAAATTGCCTTTACTAACGATAATAATCCCCCGCTTTTAAGCAAGGTTAAAAATGCCAAACGATCGCAAGTGATTAATACTAGCAGCGGCAAGGTTTTACGCAGCAAGGCTCCGATTTATTCTAAACGCACTCATAAACTGACTGGGTATTTAGTGGTTGATAATACCATGCCAGCTTATAACAAGGTTATGAGGAGACTGCGTCAGGGCATCTTTATTTGGGCGCTGATTGCCCTGCTCTTGAGCGGAATTGCTGCTTATGTTTTGATTATCAGCTTTGTACGTCCGATTAAATTGATGTCTAAAGTTGCTCGCAAGGTTGATGAGCAGCCTGATAGCAGCGACCGGATTCCAGATTTGCACCGCCATGATGAACTAGGCGATTTAAGCATTGCCTTTAACCACATGCTGGACCGAATGCAAGCTTATATTCAGCAGCAAAAGCAATTCGTCGGCGATGTTTCGCACGAATTGCGAACGCCAGTTGCGGTTATTCAAGGCCACTTGAATATGCTGGAGCGATGGGGCAAAGATGATCCGCAAGTATTGGATGAGTCAATCAATGCTTCTTTACAGGAAATTGACCGGATGAAGCATTTGATTCAAGAAATGCTTGATTTGACCCGAGCTGAACAGGTTGATATCCAATTCCCGAATGCTGTTACGAAAGTTTCAGAAGTAGTCAAACGGGTTGTTGGCGATATGCGAATGCTGCATAAGGACTTCCTAATTCAATTGGACATTGATAATTTGCCAGCTGATACGCAAATCAAGATGTATAACAATCACTTGGAAGAAATACTGATTATTTTGATTGATAATGCGGTTAAGTATTCGACCAACCGCAAAGAGGTTGATGTGAGCGCGTCAGTGTCTAAAAAACGAGTTGATTTGGTTGTACAAGACTTTGGCGAAGGGATTAGCGAGGCAGATGCTAAAAAGATCTTCGACCGCTTCTACCGAGTTGATAAAGCTAGAACCCGTGAAAAGGGCGGCAATGGCTTAGGGTTGTCAATTGCGCAAAAATTGACGAAAGCTTATCACGGTGAGATTAAAGTTGAATCAGCCGTTGGTTCAGGCAGCCGGTTTGAATTATCGTTCCCGCTGCTTGAGCAAAATAAGTAGCAAAAAGGAAATATTTAAAATACCTCATAATTGTTAGACAGATGTCTGGCGGTTATGAGGTATTTTTGTTTGTTAATATTATTAGACTAAATATTATTGTTTAATATTGTGAAACTTGATTCTCTGATATAATAGAAATTGAAAAGGGAGCTTCCCCTAAAGAAAGCTCCCTTGCAGGCCGCCTAAAGAGCGGTGGCAAAATTATATGTTAAGCTAGCGCCTACTCAATAACTCGCCAAAAGTTAAGATTGAGCGGCGTTTTTTATTTGCGCTGATCTAAGTAAGTTAGCAGCGCGAGTAAAAAATCACCTGCTAAAAATAGCAGGCTCAAGATGTCGATCGCCGACACCTGGCTGAATTCCTTTCCTGAAGAATTTGTCCATCGGACTTCACCTCCAAAAAGTCAAAACAGCCACCGCTCATTAAACTTTCTGCAGGCTTAATTATACAGGAATGAAGGATGTATTAGTATATACAAAACTATAGCCTTGTTTAGCTCTTTAACAACATATTGGTTTATTTGTAGGTCATTCAATTAATGCATGTAAAACTATTGTTGAAGGATGGCTATTTATAATACTATGAAAAAAGATCGCGGTACTCTGTAATGAACCGTGATCTTTTTTGTAACTTAGTAATAATTATTCAGATTTCTCATCATCGTCGTGATGTTGTTTTTGCTGAGCCTGCTGATTGCGCTTGCGCAAATCTTCGTGCAGATCTTGTTCTGCTTGCTTAGTTTCTTCAGATGGACCAGCCACAATTTCATCAATTGCAGCTTGGCTAGCGACCTCTTTGATTGGCTCGTTTTTAAGTTCCCGGTCAATATCTTTTTTAACTGCTGGTGTTAATAAGAAAGTCGTAATCAGCTGCTGAATGATAGCGATAATTCCGCCTAGCAGGAAGTATAAGGCTAAGGCGCCAGGGGCTGACAGAGAAATAAAGAAGGTCATGGCCGGGCTTAATAATACTGTGGCCTGCATTGCTTTCTTTTGTTGTTCAGGGATACCAATTAAGGAAATATAGCCCTGAATCAGGTACAGGACGGTGGCAATAATGGTCAGCAGCAGTGAACGTTGACCTAAAGAAATGCCAAAGAATGAAGTTGAAGCCAGTTCTTTAGAGTAGGCTACAGCTTGATAAATACCGATCATAATTGGTAATTGGATTAATAGCGGCAAGCAGCCCATTCCACCAGTCATGGAAATATTATTTTCATGGTAGATTTTCATTTGCAGCTGGCCCAATTGGCTTTGCTGCATTTGGGTTAAACCGGGTTGGCGCATGGCCGTTTGCACGCGCTGCATTTGCGGCTGCAAGCGGGCAACTTTTTCTTGCTGGCGTACTGCCTTTTTCTGTGAAGACAGCATAAATGGCATTAAGATCAGCCGGACGACAAAGGTGATGATTGTAATGGCCCAACCAGCACCATTTGGCCCGCTGATTGCGTTTTTGACAGCCAGCATAATATTTTGGATTGGCCGGCCGAAAAGCAGGTAAATCCAATAATACGGCCCGCTAGTTGGTGCGGTGTAGGCACTGCCATGTTTGCTGCAGCCAGTAATGATTAGCGCTAAGCTGACTGCAATGGTCAAAGCTAAAATTTTTTTCGTTTTTTGCTTCATTAAAAATTCTCTTTTCCACTTAGTTCTCCTGCAAATTTTACTAGTTAAATCGAAGCCGATCAACTAACCAAAATATTTGTTAAAATATTGCTTGTAACTAAGGAGAATTCAAGATGCAGCAAATTAGTTCTGTTAATAACGAAAAAATTAAGTCGATCCATAAGCTCTTGCAGAAAAAATATCGCCAGCACACTGGTCTGTACCTAATCGAAGGCTTTCATTTGGTGACAGAGGCCCTGCAGGCGCAATTACCAGTCCAAGCCTTGCTTGGCACGCAGGCTAGCTTAGATCGGCTGCAGGCAGAGACCAACATCGATTTGAACGATGACAAAATATATTTGATTAATGAAGCTATATGCCGCAAATTAAGCTCAACTCATAATTCGCAAGCAATTTTCATGGTTTTAAAGCAGGCCCAGCCCAAGCACTTTAGCTTTAATTATGGTAAGTGGGTCATTTTAGATAATCTAACTGATCCAGGCAACGTTGGTACCATTATTCGGACAGCTGATGCAGCCGGCTTTACTGGCGTGATTTTTTCACCGACTAGCGTTGATTTGTACAACCCCAAAGTTCAACGGTCAATGCAAGGCAGCCAGTTTCATTTGGAAATCATTACTGCCGATTTGCCAGCAGCATTAGGCAGTTTTCATGAGGCGGGGATTCCGATTTATATCAGTTTGCTTGACCGGACAGCTAAGCCGTTGACCGACTTTTCCCCAGTTAGCCAGCTGGCGCTGATTATTGGCAATGAAGCTCATGGTGCTGAACACAGTTTGATTCCGCTAGCCGATGAAAAGTTATACATTCCGATTAAGGGCAAGGCTGAATCACTCAATGCTGCTGTAGCAGCCGGGATTATGATTTATCACTTCGCTTAAAGCACTTTACTTGTTTTTTGTAAGTAAACTTGCTATTAATATTAATGACAAGCAATTTAAGGAGGGAAACAGGCTATGCCTGAAGAAAAGCAAAGTGGCTGTATTCCAGCTGAAGATTATTCGCAGTGTGCGCATTTTGTGAATGCCTTTAAAATTATCGGTAAGAAATGGACAGGTTTGATTATTAGTACCTTATGCGATCAAAAACCGCTCAGATTTAAAGATTTAACTCGGTCGTTGACCCGGTGCTCAGACCGCGTTTTGGTTGAGCGCTTGCATGAACTGGAAGAATTGAAGATTGTCGACCGGCAAGTTGATGCGCAAACCGGCATCATTTCCTACCGGCTGACGAAAAAGGGCGCCGAATTAAAGCCTGTCTTTGATCAGGTTCATACTTGGGCTGATAAGTGGGCTGAATAGGCTTGTTTTCTAGTGGTAGTTGTTTTAAAATGTTGAAAATGTAATGATCAAGACTAGTAGTGGTAGCTGGCTTTTCAGAGAGCAGCAGTTGGTGTGAAGCTGCAAGTTGCAGGCCATGAATTTCATCTTGGGAGCTGAATCTAATCAATTCCGGTGCTTTACCGTTAACAGAGCAGAAAGTGTGGGCGCTTTTGCCCAAACTAGGGTGGTACCGCGTAGCTTCGTCCCTTTGAGGGACGGAGCTTTTTTGTTTAAGGAGAAAAAGATGAGCGACGAATTAGACAAGCTGCTGGCTCGGCTGAAAGAAATTCAAGCTGAGGGCAGCCAAGAAATTAATCAAGCCGTTAATAAAGAAAAATTAAATGATATTCGCGTTAAGTTTATGGGGCGTAAAGGCAAACTGACCGAAATTTTGCACTCTATGAAAGATGTTGCCCCAGAAAATCGGCGCACTTTAGGTCAGCAAGTTAACTCTCTGCGCGATAAGTTCCAAGCTTCGCTGGATCAAGCTAACCAAGACTTGACCCACAAGTTAATTGAGCAGCGCCTTGAAGAAGAAAAGCTGGATGTTACTTTGCCAGGCAGAGAGCCGCTCATGGGGTCCAAGCATGTCCTGCGGATTATGGAAGATGATTTGGAAAAATTCTTCATTGGGATGGGTTACCAAGTCGTGCAGGGGCCAGAAATTGAAACTGACCATTACTGCTTTGAAATGATGAACTTGCCAAAAGATCACCCAGCTCGCGACATGCAGGCTACTTTCTGGATTGATGATGAGCACCTGCTGCGGACGCAAACTTCTGGTGACCAGGCCCGCGTTTTGGAAAAGCACGACTGTAGCCAAGGACCATTGAAGATGGTTGGTCCTGGTAAGGTTTACCGCCGCGATGATGACGATGCGACCCACTCCCACCAATTCATGCAGATGGAAGGCTTAGTCGTTGATAAGCACGTGACAATGGGCGACTTAAAGGGAACCTTAGAAATGATTGCCAAGCATGTTTTCGGCAGTACCGAAACTCGGCTGCGTCCAAGCTACTTCCCATTTACTGAGCCATCAGTTGAAATGGATGTGCGCTGCTTTAATTGCGGCGGCAAGGGCTGTCCAATTTGTAAATACGAAGGCTGGATTGAAGTCCTAGGTGCCGGGATGGTTCACCCGAACGTGCTGGAAAATGCTGGGATTGATAGCAATGTTTATGGCGGCTTCGCCTTTGGCGTAGGCTTAGACCGGTTCGCAATTTTGAAATACAGCATTGACGATATTCGTGATTTCTACACTAATGATATTCGGTTCTTGACGCAATTTCGGCAGGAGGAAGACTAATGTTAATTTCGTATAATTGGTTACAAGATTTTTTGAAGCTGGACATTGAACCAGCTGTTTTAGCCGAAAAAATTACCCGGACCGGGGTTGAAATTCCAACCACTGACCACCCAATGGACGGTTTGAAAAAGCTGGTCGTGGGGCATGTTTTAACTTGTGAAAAAGTTGAAGGCACGCACCTGCACAAATGCCAAGTTGAAGTCGGCGAAGACGAACCAATTCAAATTGTCTGCGGTGCTCCCAATGTAGCTAGCAGTCAAGATGTGATCGTGGCTTTGCATGGTGCCCGGATTGCCGGCAATGAAAAAATTAAGCGCGGCAAGATCCGCGGGATCGAATCAAATGGGATGATCTGCGGGCTGCAAGAAATTGGCTTTCCTGACAAATTAGTGCCAGCTAAATATCTGCACGGCATTTTCGTCTTCCCAGCTGATAGCGAGGTTGAACCAGGTCAAGACGTTTACCATGCTTTGGGAATGGATGACTACATTTTTGACTTTGATATTACTCCCAACCGGGCTGATACCTTATCAATGGAGGGTGCTGCTTACGAAGTTGGTGCAATTATTGACCAAAAGCCTAAAATTGAACAAATTGTCTTAAAAGAAGATGGACCAGCTTGGACTGATAGTTTAAAGGTTGAAGTTGATCCAAAGCTTGCACCTAAGTATTACCTGCGCAAGTTAACCGGCGTCAAAATTACTGAAAGCCCGTTATGGCTGCAAACGCGTTTATGGAATGCTGGCATTCGCCCGGTCAATAACGTCGTCGACGCAACTAATTACGCTATGCTGCTAACTGGCCAGCCGCTGCATGCCTATGATGCTAAAACTTTTGCTGACGGTAAACTGGCTGTTCGTAAGGCTCAAGCTGGTGAAAAGTTGGAGTTGCTGAATGAAAAAGAACTTGACTTAGACGCACAAGATATTGTTATTGCTAATGGCAAGCAAGCAGTTGGTTTAGCGGGCGTGATGGGCGGTTTGCATTCAGAAGTAACCGATGAAACGACTGATGTTTTACTAGAAGCAGCTGTCTTTGATCCAGCACTGGTACGTAAAACGGCGTTGCGCCATGCTAATCGGACTGATGCTTCAGCTCGCTTTGAAAAGGGCTTAAACTGGGACAATGTTCAAAAAGGCATCGATATTGCCGCTATGCTGATGCGCAACCACGCGCAAGCTACAGTTGATGAAGGCTTGCTTAAAGCGAGCGATGAACAGCGACAACCGGTAGTAGTTAAAACAACTGTGAGCCACATTAACCATGTTTTGGGCACAAAATTAAGCGGTGAAGCAGTAGTTAACATCTTTGACCGGCTGGGCTTTGGTCATGAACTGGCTGATGACGATTTGACGATTACCGTTCCAAACCGCAGGTGGGATATTGAAATTCCAGCTGATTTAATTGAAGAAGTTGGCCGGCTATACGGTTATGACAACTTGGAATCAACTCAACCGCTGTTGCCAGAAACACACGGCGGTTACTCTGAGCGTGAAACTAAGATTCGCCGTTTGCGCAAACTCGTTGAAGGTCAAGGCTTAAACGAAACAATCAATTACACTTTGACTGCACCAAAGGCTGCCAAATTATTTACTAAGTCTGACCATAGATTAGTTAAAGTATCTTGGCCAATGAATTCTGGCCGGAGTGCTTTACGACAAAGCTTGATGATTGGCTTGCTGGAAGCTGTTTCTTATAACTTTACTCATCAACAAGACCAATTGACGATGTTTGAGCAAGGCCGGGTTTACAATTTGGATAATGGCAAATATAACGAGCTAGAGCACTTGGCTGCCATTTACACTGGCACGGCTGCTAATCATAATTGGCAAAAACAAGATCAACCGATTGATTTCTATTGGGTCAAGGGGCAATTAACTGCTCTGCTAGCCGCTGTTGGTTTAACTGATTTGACATTCAAAGCGGCTGTGATTCCTGGCATGCACCCGACTAGGACTGCTGCTGTTTATGCTGGCGAGCGCTATCTTGGTTTTGTTGGTATGCTTGCACCAATTCTGGCGGTGAAAAATAAGAACCTGCAAGGTCATGACATGTACGGTTATGAATTAAACTTGGAAGCCCTCTTGCCGCTGATGACAACTGGTGTCAAGAACGAACCAGCACCTAAGTATCCAGGTATGGAACGCGATATTTCACTGCTGATTGATAAAGGCATTACTAATGCTCAAGTAGTTGATTGCATTAAAGAAAATGGCGGCAAGTATTTGCAAGACGTGCAAGTCATGGACGTTTATGATGGAATGCAAATTGAACATGGCAAAAAGAGTTTGTCATATCGATTGCTTTTCTTGAATAAAGAAGCTACCTTAACTGAAGACGTAGTTAACAAAGCAATTGCTAAAATTGACACGGCTTTGTTTGACCAGCTTGAAGCTAAGATCCGTTAACAGGGGGAAACAAAATGGCGCGCAAGTTTAACGCCCAAAAGAAGGCAGCTTATCAGCGCGAAGAACAAGCAGCCAGCAAAATTACGCGGTGGATCGGGTCCACACTAATTGGCCTACTGGTTTTAATCGTACTGTTTGGCGGTTTGTATATCCATCACGCTATGCAGCCCGTTGATCGCCATAGTGATCGTTACGTAGCGGTTGATATTCCAGTTGGGGCGACTAACCGTGATATCGCTGAAATTTTGCAGGAAAAACACGTGATTCACAGTGCCAAAGTTTTCAACCTCTGGCTTAAAGTGAAAAGCGAGAGTAATTTTCAGGCTGGTAAGTTTTATGTTTCTCCAAGCATGAATACTCAGCAAATCGTTCGGCAGCTGCAAGGGTCAGGTAACCGGCCGGTGAGCGGATACTTATTAGTGCGTGAAGGCGAAACGATCGATCAAATTGGAACGGCCATTGGTAAAAGTACTAAATACAGTAAGCAAGACTTCCTCAAGCTGATGAAGGACAAGCAATTTGTTCAAAAACTTGCCAAGAAGCATCCAAAACTGCTGACTAGTTCAATGAAATCTAAACATGTTCGCTATCACTTAGAAGGATACTTGTTCCCAGCCCGCTATGAAATTTATCGCGGGTCAACTTTGAAGGAATTAGTTGAGCAAATGGTAGCGAAAACCAACCAGGTGATGACGCCTTACTACAGTCAAATCAAGCGTAAAGATCTGACCGTTCACCAAGTGTTAACTTTGGCCTCCTTAGTTGAGCGTGAAGGCGTTAAAACTAGTGATCGCCGCAAGATAGCGGGAGTCTTTTTCAACCGGTTGGATGCTGATATGCCGCTGCAATCTGATATCTCCGTCATGTATGCCCTCAATAAGCATAAGCACTCGTTGACGATTAAAGATACGAAAGTCAAGTCACCGTATAACCTGTACAAGCATAAGGGGTATGGGCCGGGGCCATTCAATAACCCGAGTTTGGATTCCATTTCGGCTGTCCTGCACCCGGCAGACCGCAGCAGCAATTACCTGTACTTCGTAGCAGATTTGAAGACTGGTAAGGTTTACTACTCACACACTTTGAACCAGCACTTGAAGAAGAATGCTAGTCTTGGCCAGTAAAGATTGACATTGCAGGCAAAAGTAATATGATGATTTTGCAAGAAAAGCAAAATAAAATTTGAGGAGCAAAAAAGATGCCGGAAAAAGTTTATCCAATGACTGCTGAAGGTAAAAAACAGCTGGAAGCAGAATTAAAAAATTTAAAGCTGGTCAAGCGGCCAGAAGTTATCGAACGGATCAAAGTTGCCCGTTCATTTGGTGACTTGTCTGAAAACTCAGAATATGATTCTGCCAAGGACGAGCAAAGTGCAGTTGAATCACGGATTGTGCAAATTGAACAAATGCTGAAATATGCACAAGTTGTTGATGCAGACAGCGTTGATCCTAATGAAGTTTCAATTGGCAAGACCGTGACCTATACCGAGGAAGGAACTGACGATCCTGAAACATACACGATCGTTGGCTCTGATGAATCTGACCCGCTTAAGGGTAAAATTTCTAACAACTCACCAATTGCTAAAGCACTGCTGGGCAAAAAAACCGGTGATAAAGTAGCAATCAACACCCCGGGTGGCACTTTTAACGTTACGATTAATAAGGTCGAAGTGCTTGGCTAAGCGCTGACCTTCTAGGTTTAGAAAATAGGCTCCTTTAAACTAGGAGCCTATTTTTTAGCTTTGTTTAAATTTGAGTTGAACATTGGTGTTAGCCCAGCAAGTTTGCTAAACTAAGTCTAGTTTAAACGAGGTAGATTAAGCGTGAATTTTTTAAAGCTAAAGCAAAAGAGTGGCAAAAATAAGCAGGCCGTTACACCGCTACGGATGAAGATTATCCTCTGGGTGATTGGCGTGCTGTTTTTGCTGCTGATTGGACAATTAGTTTATTTGCAACTGGTTTATGGGAGCCGGTTTGAAGCCGAAGTGCAGCAAACTGACCAGCGGACTGTGTCGACGAATGTTCCTCGGGGCGTGATGTATGACAACCGCGGCCGGGTATTGGTTGGGAACAAGGCCAGCAATGCGATTACTTATACTAAAGGAACTAGTGCCTCGACTGCTGAGATTTATCAGGTTGCTAACCGACTTAGTCATCTGATTAGTTTAGATAATGAAAAGCCGACTGAACGTCAGCTGTCTGATTATTATTTAGCTAATTCCAAGAATTTAAAACGGATTACTGCTAAATTGCCGCATAACCAGCGTTACAATGCTAAAGGCGATGCATTAGACGATACGACTATTTACAATAATGCTTTAAATGCAGTCGCTAAGGAACACCTGCACTATACTAAGCGTGAAAAGACTGCAGCTTTGCTTTACAACAAAATAGCTGGTGCTTACACCTTGTCGACGATTTATTTGAAAAATCAAGGCCTGACTGACAAGGAAATCGCGGTTGTAGGTGAACACCTATCAGAACTGCCAGGAGTCGGAATCGGGACAGATTGGACCAGATCTTATCCGAATGGTTCGTCAATCAAAAGTATTATCGGCTCTGTTTCGACTGAAAAATCTGGTCTGCCAAGTGAACAGCTCAATTCCTATTTGGCACAAGGCTATTCGCGCAACGACCGGGTTGGTACTTCTTATCTGGAACAAGAATATGAGCCAATTTTAAAGGGTTCCAAAGCTAAGTCCAAGGTCACGATGAAGTCTAATCACGTGCAGCAAACCAAAACGACTTATGCTGGCAAAACTGGTGCAAGTTTGATTTTGACCCTGGATGCCAAATATCAAAAAGAAGTGCAGTCATCTCTGAACAGCATTTATGCTTCGGCTCAAGCAGCTGGTGCGGCCCAGTATTCAAACGGGGCATATGCTGTAGTCATGAATCCTAATACAGGTGCAATTTTAGCCGTAGCCGGAATTAATCATGACACTAACACTAATAAAAATACTGACGATGCCCTCGGCGTAATCAACCGGTCCTTTGTTATGGGGTCAGCTGTTAAAGGAGCAACTGTCGCTGGTGGCTTAATGAATAATATCATTACACCGACAAACAGTGTCTTACCTGATACTCCGATTTACCTGCCAGGTTCGCCAGTTAAGAAATCTGTTTACCCAGTGGGCACTTTTAGCGCCCTAGATGCACAAAGCGCTTTGGAAGTTTCATCAAACATTTACATGATGCAGCTGGCTTTGCGGTGGGTCAAAGCTGAATACACTCCGCATGAATACATTCATATGAATGATAATTCCTTTGATATATTGCGGCGTAACTTTGCAATGTTTGGCTTAGGTCAAAAGACGGGCATTGATTTGCCGGGCGAAGTTTCTGGGATTCAAGGTTCAAATTACAATAGCGACGGCAAACTAAAAACCGGGTCGGTACTAGACCTGGCTTACGGTAACTATGACGCTTATACCCCAATTCAAATGGCACAATATATTTCAACGATTGCTAACGGTGGTTACCGGATGCGTCCATATTTGGTTCAATCAATTGGTCATACTAACCGCAGCGGCAACCGGACTGATATTTATTACAATACCCAGCCGAAAGTGCAGATGCGGATCCCTTGGACAACTTCACAGTTATCGGTGATTAAACAGGGGATGTGGCGCGTTGTTCACGGAACAAATAGTTGGGGTACCGCGCATACTTTGAAGAACGTCAAGCCATCTATTTCCGGTAAAACTGGGACGGCGGAAACCTTCTACTACGACCCGAAGCACCCGAATAACAAGAATGCCCCGCAAACGATTAACGCTTCATTTGTTGGTTTTGCCCCATCAAGCAATCCAAAAATTGCCTTCGCCATTGTTTTCCCAGGTCTGGACCCAGACCTAGAAGGGACTTACACTTTGCAAATGGGCAAGGCAATTGTGCAAGACTATTTCAAACTCAATAAATAGAAAAACTAGAATTTTTGAGTGGTTAATGGTAACATTTAAAGGTCAATATAAAAAGTATAGGTGGTGGAGAAAATGGCAGAAAACATTCTTTTAGAGTGTACTGAATGCGGCGACAGATCTTACCTGTCAAAGAAGAACAAGCGTAAGCATCTAGAACGCTTAGCCTTGAAGAAGTATTGCCCAGTTGAAAGACGTGCAACTCTTCATCGTGAAACTAAGTAATTAAGGCAACAGGCAATTCCTGTTGTTTTTTTATAGCTAATAATTTTTGAATGGATAAAGAGAGTTTTCGCAAGCATCAGCTAGTTAAATTACAAGCATTTGCCGAAACGCGTCAAAAAAAAGCTGAAGATGAAGAGCTGGTCGACCAGTTTTTAGCATTGCCGGCCTTAAAAAAGGCCAGAACAGTCGCAGTGACTAAATCGCTGCCGCTAGAAATTGATACTGAGAGATTAATTGCGGCTTTGTGGAAGTTAGGCAAGCAGGTCTTTTTGCCTAAAACTTTGCCGCATTACCAGCTGACTTTTCTGGCTTATGATCCACAGACACAGCTAGAAGCTAGCAAGTTTGGCGTTTTAGAAGTCGCAGGCAAAGCTAAGAGCAATGATGAGTGTGATCTAGTCATTGTGCCAGGCCTTGCCTTTGCGCAACGCGGCCACGTACGGCTGGGTTTTGGCGGCGGCTATTATGATCGTTATTTGCAAAAACACCCGCAAGTAGCTTCAATCAGCTTGGTTGATTCAGCGATGTGGTATGCGCGGCCTGAGTGGCCAGTTGAAGCAACTGACCAGCCTGTGAAAACGATTTTAACGACAGTGCATGAATAAGATAAAAGAAGCAATTTTCGGACCAGTAAAAATTACCAATTTGCTGCTAGCTAGTTTGGTGATCGTTTTTGCGGTGGAAGTTTTTTCCGGTGGGTCCCAAAATACGAATACTTTACTAAAACTAGGGGCCATGTATAATCCGCTCTTGGTTGTGAAGGGTCAATGGTGGCGGCTGCTGACTTCTCAGTTTTTGCATATCGGTATTTTGCACCTGGCGACCAATGCGGTCATGATTTACTACATGGGTAATTATCTGGAACGCATTTTAGGCTCAAGCCGCTTTTTGGTGGTTTATTTAATCGGCGGCATCGGCGGCAACTTAGCCAGCCTAGCTTTTGGCGGCGATAGCGCGGTCAGTGCCGGTGCATCAACGGCTTTATTTGGCTTATTTGGCGCGATGGGGGCACTGGGCTTATTAAATCAAGATCAGCCTGCGCTCAAACAACTTGGCCAGCAATCGATTGCCTTAGCCGTAGTTAATTTGTTAATTGATATTTTTATGCCGGGCATTGACATTTGGGGCCATGCTGGCGGCTTAGTCACAGGATTTTTGTTCACCATCATCTTGGGTAGCGGCAATTGGCGGTCAGCTAGCAAATGGTGGCGGCTGCTTTCAGGACTAGGCCTTTGTTTAGTTTGGATCTTCTGTTTGCGGCAAGGCATGATCATTAACTATTAAGGTGCATGCAGATGAAAAGTTTATACGACGTGCAGCAGCTGCTTGAAAAATTTGGCGTCTTAGTTCACTTAGGCAAACGCAAGTGGGATATTGAATTGATGGCGATTGAGCTTGATCGTTTGCACCAGGCCAATGTGATTAGCCGGCGTGAGTACTTAACTGCAAAATTGATTTTGCGCCAGCAGCATGAATTAGAAGAAGAACATGAGAATGATCCTGATTGGTATTAAGTTAGAGGTAGAAGCATAGATGAACAATTTTTTAATTGCATTAGATATCTTTTTAATTGCGGTAATTATTGCCTTTTTGGTTAACTGGCTTTGGCAACGGATGACCGCGAAAAAATTAGGCGGCGAATTATCAAATGAAGAATTTGAACATACCATGCGTAAAGCGCAAATTATTGATGTTCGCGAGCAAAAAGAGTTTAAGCAAAAGCATATTACTGGTGCGCGCAACTTGCCGATGACCACAATTAAGCTGCAATATAAGGAATTGCGCAAGGATATGCCAGTTTACCTGTATTCAGATTCAAAGAGCGTGACGCTGAAGGCAGCACGTTTCCTGCATAAACATGGCTATAATGATATTAAGTGGCTGCGGGATGGCTTTGAAAATTGGGAAGGCATGACTAAGAAGTCAAAATATTAATGAAACAAAAAAGCTTGCCGTCAAAGCAAGCTTTTTTCTGTTGAAGCAATTATTAAGTGACTAGCCTAAATGAGCAGCATGGCTCTTGCGGTTAGCCCGGATCCGGTTTTCTTCCAGACGATCTTCTTCATCTGCCTCAGGATCCATTACTTGAGTTTTATAAGTTAAAGCAGCTGCAGCAAAAGCAGCCAGGGTTACGACTACACCGGTGAAAACGCCAGTGCCAAATTTCTTTGCCATGTTTGTGACCTCCTATTACTTAAATTCTAACAAGAAAGCGCAGGTTTATAAAGGATTGAGCATGCAAAAGGTATTATGTTTGATTGGCCCGACCGCGATTGGAAAAACTTCTCTAAGCATTCAGCTAGCCAAAACTTGGCAGGCGGAAATTATTTCTGGCGACTCCATGCAAGTTTACCGAGAGGTGCAAGTTGGCACGGCTCGGCCAACCAAAGCGGAAATGGCAGGCATTAAGCACTACCTAGTAGGCACTAGGTCCATTTTTGACAATTTTGACGTGACTGATTTTGTTAAGTCTGCACAAAGTGCGATTAGCGAGATTGCTGCTCACAATAAATTGCCACTGGTTGTTGGCGGGACTGGTTTTTACTTAAAAGCGCTCTTGTATAATTTGCAATTAGGCGAAAAAGGGGCAGAGGATAGCAGTATTTCCCCCCGCTGGCAAAAGTTTCTTGCCCAAAAAGGGCCAGAAGCTTTGTGGGATGAATTAAACCAAGCTGATCCAGCTGCAGCCGACAAAATTCCCTGGCAGAATACTCGGCGAGTCTTGCGGGCATTAACAGTGATTGAGCGTACCGGTCAGCTGTTTTCTAAACAGCAGCCAGCAATTGAACCGCGCTATGATTTTTTGATTTTAGGATTAAATACAGATCGCTCGCAAGTTTATGATCGCATTAATCGCCGTGTTGATTTAATGCTCGAGCAAGGCCTGCTGCCAGAGGCAGAGTTTGTTTACCAGCACCGCGCTGACATTAAACAAGCCGGGCAAGCGATTGGCTATAAAGAATTTTTCCCATATTTTGCGGGTGAGAGCAACCTGCCGGCTTGCATTGCGCAATTAAAACAAGCTAGCCGCCGTTATGCTAAGCGGCAGCTGACATATTTTCGCCACCAGCTGCCAGTGACCTGGTTTGATCCGTTTCAGCCGGGCTTTGAAACGGCGGTTGATCAGGCGGTTAAAAACTGGCTTAGGCAAGGCTAGACCAGTTTGACAAGCTTTAGTGATTTTGCTATGCTAAAAACTTGATATAGAGGAAAATCAATCCACTTGATTGATGCCTATACCAATATTAGATTTTTAGCATTTCTTATAGGTGACACAGATGGTTCAAAAGATTACCAAAGATGATATTAGACGTGATGTAGAAGAAAATGATGTCCGTTTCTTACGACTGACTTTTACTGACATCAATGGCACGCTGAAGAGTGTAGAAGTCCCAACCAGCCAATTAGACAACGTCTTGTCTAACGAAATTCGTTTTGACGGGTCCAGTATCGATGGATTTGTCAGAATTGAAGAAAGCGACATGGTGCTATATCCTGACCTGTCAAGCTGGATTATTTTGCCTTGGGGCGACAAGACTGGCGGCAAGATTGGCCGGTTAATTTGTTCTGTTCACAAAACCAACGGCGATCCATTTGAAGGCGACCCGCGGAACAACTTAGTCCGGGTCCTCAAAGAAATGAAAGACTTTGGCTTTGATACTTTCGATGTTGGTTTTGAAATGGAATTCCACCTGTTCAAGTTAAGTGAAGATGGCAAGTGGACGACTGAAATTCCTGACCAAGCTTCTTACTTTGACCTAAATTCAAACGATGCTGGGGCTGAATGCCGCCGCGACATTGTTGAAACTTTGGAAAAATTAGGCTTTGAAGTTGAAGCTGCCCACCACGAAGTCGGCAATGGCCAACATGAAATCGACTTCCGCTTTGACAATGCTTTGTATACTGCTGACCGGGTACAAACGTTCAAGATGGTTGCCCGTTCAGTTGCTAAACGCCATGGTTTGTTTGCTACCTTCATGGCTAAGCCAATTGAAGGCGAAGCTGGTAACGGGATGCACACGAACATGTCATTATTCAAAGATGGCAAGAATGTCTTCTACGATGCTAATGGTGAATACAATCTGTCGAAGACTGCGATGTACTTCTTAAACGGTATTTTGACTCACGCCCGGGCAATTACGGCTATCGGCAACCCAACGGTCAACTCTTATAAGCGTTTAATTCCTGGCTTTGAAGCCCCAGTTTACATTTCTTGGGCTACTAAGAACCGGTCACCATTAGTCCGGATCCCATCAGCTGAAGGCGTAACGACTCGGCTGGAATTGCGGTCTGCTGACCCAATGGCTAACCCATACTTGTTAGTCGCTGCTGTCTTAACTGCCGGCTTGCAAGGAATTAAAGATGCTAAGCTGCCAATGAAGCCAGTCACCTCTAACATCTTCGAAATGACCCCAGCCACCCGTGAAAAGTTAGGCTTGAAGCCATTGCCATCAACTTTGCATAACGCCATTAAGTCCTTTGAAGCTGACAAGTTAATGGAATCAGCTCTAGGCGAGCACTTAACTAAGAGCTTCATTGAATCAAAAGAATTAGAATGGTCACAATATACCCAGTCAGTTTCAACCTGGGAACGTAACCGTTATATGGGCTACTAATCACTTGAAAAATTAGTACAATAAAGTCGGACTGAATAAGGTCCGGCTTTTTTGATAAAGGAGAACCTGTATGAGCAAGTACCAAGTTGAAACCAAGTTTAAAACGCCTGAATGGCAAGTTCTAAATCAAGCAGCAGGGCATGATTTTATTTGTGATGCTAATCAAAGCGCACCAGGCCCAGTTGATTATTTTGCTAGCGCAGTAAATTCCTGTATCGCTATTTCTGCCCGAATGGTGGCTAAAAGCAAGGATGTTAGCGTTAAGGCTTTTGATTTGAACACAACTGCAGAAACAAGTAATTTAGGCCATGGCTTATCGAAAATTACGGCGCTGACGATCCGGCTGCACCTGGCAACAGACCTTGATCCGGAAGCCGAACAGGAATTTATCGACCATGTTTTGCATGTCTCAACGGTTTATCAAACTGTTAAGGACATTTTACCGATACAGATCAAACGAATTTAATTGAGATGTGACTGTTAATGCAAAAAGGTTCATAATATTCACTGTTTGTTTGAAAGGAAGTAGATGCATTTTTCATGGATAGTGCGCAAACAACTAAAATAAAAACTGGCAGTCTCGTGCTGATGATTTTTTCAGCGATTTTTGGGTTTAGCAACTCGCTGACTGCCTACTATCAAATGGGCTACTCCAGCATCATCTGGTATGTCATTACAGCTATCGCCTTTTTCCTGCCATCAGCCTTAATTTTCGCTGAATACGGAGCAGCCTTTAAAGGCGTCAAAGGTGGAATTTTCTCGTGGCTGGAAGCATCCACTAATGAAAAAACTGCCTTTGTTGGCACTTTTATCTGGTTAGCTGCTTGGGTAGTTTGGCTGGTTTCATCAACCCAATTTTTCTTAGTGTCCGTGTCAACGGCTGTTTTTGGTAAAGATACGACCCAAAGCTGGCATTTCTTAGGCTTATCAGCGACGCATTTGTTGGGAGTCTTAGAAGTGGTATTTTTGGTCATCGTTACCTTCTGTGCTGCTCGCGGGGTGGACAAAATTGCCTTTGTCAACAACATTGGCGGCGTCTTTACCTTAGCGATCGCGATTGGGTTTACAGTTGTGTCCTTGCTGGTCTTTATCATGCAAGGCGGCCACTTAGCAGAACCGGTAACAGCTCAAACTTTAACCCAGTCGCCAAATCCGGCTTTTCAATCACCAATTGCAGTCTTGTCATTCATTGTCTATGCCTTGTTTGCTTACGGCGGCTTAGAGACATCATCTGGTGTGATTGATTCAGTTGATAAACCTGAAAAAACTTACCCGCGGGCATTAATTATCGCGATGGTCGTCATGACCGCGTTATATGTTTTTAACATTTTTATGTGCGGGGTAGCGGTTAACTGGAACGATAAATTAGGCGCTAAAAATGTTAATTTGGCTAATGTTGAGTATGTATTGATCAATAACTTAGGCATTGTGACAGGAAAAGATTTAGGCCTATCACATAGCGCCTGTTTAATGTTGGGGACAATTTTCTCGCGGTGTGCGGGGATTGCCGATGTCTTATCCGGAATTGCAGCCGCCTTTTTGATGGTTTACTCACCAATTAAGTCTTTCATCGAAGGCAGCGATTCATCCCTGATGCCGGCTAGTCTAACTAAATTAAACAAGCATGGGATGCCGGAACGGTCGATGTGGGTGCAGGCAATTATTGTCAGCGTCGTTATTTTGTTCATTTCATTTGGCGGCAGTGCAGCGAGCCAGTTCTATACCATTTTGATGGATATGATGAATGTTTCATCCTCAGTGCCATACTTGTTCTTGATTGCGGCTTTCCCATTCTTTAAGATGAAGAAAAATCTCGACCGGCCGTTTGTTTTTATTACCGGGCAGAAAAAAGTTTGGGCGTTAACGATTGTCGTTTGGTTAGTAACAGCGATCGGAATCGTCTTTACTTGTATTGAACCACTCTTTACAGGTGATTATAGTACTGCCTTTTGGACAGCAATTGGCCCAGTAGCCTTTGGTTTAACTGCATTAATTTATTACAATGTTAAACACCGGCCAGCAGCTGATTAGTTTTAGGCAAAGAAAAAGATCTGCTTGATAGCAGATCTTTTTTTGTTTTATTCTTCTGACCAAGTTAGCCAAGAATGATTTAAATCGAGTTGATAGTCTTCAGTTTCTAGCGGCCGCTTAGTCATGCCTTGGTCAGTTGAGTATATGACTAAGCCAAGCTGCATGCCGGCCGGAATTTCATAATAAGTTGGTTGCAGTTTGAACTCTAGTTCATAAAATTCTCCTGGCTCAAGCTTGCTTGGCCGTTTCATGTCGGCATAATTTTGCAAGTTCATGTGCGCTTTAGTGATTAATTTAACTGGCGTAGCTTTAGCTGGAACGAATTCTTGCAAAGCTTGGGTGCCGAAGCGAAAACCAAATTCTTGCAGCTGATCGCGGAAGAATTTTGGCGTTGGGGTAAGCCGCTGGCGGCTGCCGAGTTCAACTAGGGCCACTGATACTTGACCAACTGGGCGGCTAGCTGCCATCCGCAGATGAACGGTTGGTCGACCAACGATGCGTTTTGCCTTAGTTAAAGCCGGGGTGACAAAGCGCAATTGTTGGTCTAGCCACTCAGATTTGCCAGCTAAAAATTGCATCTGCCAGTCAGCTTCGCTGATATGCGCGTTATGGAAGACTGCGCCGCCTTGGTCAGTAAAGGAAGCAATTGGCTGGTTAGTTTCTTTAGTTTCAGTTAATTCATTGTTGGTGTGGAAATATAACTGGTGGGTTTGACCTAAGTCATTGCTCCAATCATCTTCTTGGTGCCAGTTATCGGGATGCAGGTTGTCTTGAATTAGCACGGTCGCCCATTGACCGTAAGCATGATTTTTAATGCCCAATAATTCGTGGCAGAACCACAAGTTCATCAAATCTGTGAAGTCGATAGAAATCAGGTTATTAATGTTGTAATGCGGGCCTTGGTGCAGGAAAAGGTGGTGTTCAACCGGCAAATGCTTGATTTGCTGCCAAAGCTTGTACACGTTCTTAGGCTTGACGTTCCAGTCGTTTAAACCATGCACCGAAATCCAGGAACACTTAATGCCATCAGTGTGGTGACGATAATTGCGTGCTTCCCAAAAGTCAGAATATTGGCCAGTGGCCCGGTCTTCTTTAGTTAATAATTCGCTTTGTTCAGCTTCATATTTTGGCCGGATTTTAATGGCTGAACCAGCGTCCCATAAATTAGATTGACAAGTTTCAGCCAGTTTATCCAGGTCTTCGCCTTGGCAAGCTTCTGGGGCAATAACTAAGCCATGTTCACGGTAGTAGTCGTACCAAGAAGAAATAGCTGCTTCTGAAACAACGGTCTTTAAACCCTTAACGCCAGTGGTAGCAATCGCAATTTGCAAAGTGCCTAAGTAAGAGCGGCCAGTCATGCCGATTTGGTGGTTGCACCAGTCAGCTTTAATTTCAGTTTGCCGGCTGCGGTCAGTATAAGCAATCCGGTCGCCATGCAGCCATTCAATGATTTCTTTAGCCGATTCGGTTTCTTCAGGTGCGCCAGTGACCCGTAAACCGTCGCTGCCCCGGGTACCGATGGCGCCAGCAAAAACGCAGGCAAAACCGCGGGCGAGCAGGTATTCATTTAAAGCATATGAAGATTTATGGACGGCTGTTTCAGTGGCCGTGCTAGTATTTGGACCAGGCTGATGGGCTGGCACAACTGGCTTAGCTTCGTATTTTGGATTAGTCCAAGTCGTAGCGTCAGTTAAGTTTTCATCAACGTTGTGGTTGGTTTTTTCATTAGCAATAATGCCGCCAAAATAAGGCGAAGCCGTATATAAAGCTGGCACTTTGACTTGGTCAGTTGATTCAGCTGGCCGGAAGATGCTGACTTGCAGCAAGTCGCTTTGCCCATCTTGATCGGTGTCTAAGTCGCTTTCAACGTAAACTACTTCACGGATGACCTTGCTGGTATCAAAAACGGGCAGGGACTTGCCGTTAAAGAACATAAACTTGCCTTGACCCCAGAACTGAGTGAAGTAGCCTTTACCAGCCAAGACATCAATTAAGAGCTGGCCATTTTTAGCCCGGGTGTTGAGCAGGCGGTAAACGTTACTGATTAAAGTTTTCGCATCGGCAATGTCATGGTCCAAATATGGCAAAGCGTTTGCCTGCATTAATTCGAGCGGACGGGCTAATTCATAGTCGTAATGCACGTGGTAGCCAAGCAGCTGCAGGGCGACGTTATAGAAATTTTGCGCAGAGATAGTTGCTGGTTTAGTTTGCAAAAAATCAGTCAAGGTGGTTGCTTCATCAACGGCAAATTCAGCTAATTTAGCCTTTTTAGCTTGCGAGGTCAGGGCTTCTGGCAGCATGTTTTTCACTAAGGCTGCCCAGAGCTGGCTGAGTGAGAGTGATTCGTAATCAGCTGGCAAAAAGCGGCAAGTCAGCAGTTCTTGCACTTGCTGCTCGTATGGCGTTTTAACAAACGCAAATTGGTTATATTTCATGATTTACTCCTTTACTGGTTAATCTTTCTTTAATTTTACCTGGATACGGTATAATAATAAATATTGAACACAGAAAAGGAGCAAATTATGGCAGGAGTAACACGTTTTTACGATACTTTTCAACCTGAACACTACGACATTTACCTGGACATTAACCGGGCTAAGAAAACAATTGTTGGTACGTCCACAATTAAAGGAACCGCGTTAACTAAACAGGTCTCAGTTCATGAAAAATACATGGACATCAAGTCTGTCAAAGCTGACGGCAAGGAAGTTGACTTTACCGTTAATGACCAAGAAGACCAAATTGCCATCGAAGTAGGCAAAACTGGGGAAATCACCTTGGCAATTGACTTTGCGGCGCCATTAACTGATACCATGATGGGGATCTATCCATCTTACTATCAAGTTGATGGGGTCAAAAAAGAAATTATCGGAACGCAGTTTGAAACCACAGCTGCTCGGCAAGCTTTCCCATGTATTGACGAACCAGCTGCCAAAGCCACGTTTAGTTTAGCTATTAAATTCGACGAACAGCCGGGTGAAACCATTTTAGCCAACATGCCAGAAGACCATGTTGAAGATGGTGTCCACTACTTCGAACCGACAGTACGGATGTCAAGCTACCTAGTTGCTTTTGCTTTTGGCGATTTGCAAAAGAAGCTGACTGAAACTAAGAGCGGGGTAAAGATTGGCGTCTTTGCTACCAAGGCTCACCAAGCTAAAGAATTAGACTTTGCTTTAGATATTGCTAAACGGGCAATTGAATTCTATGAAGATTTCTACCAAACTAAATACCCATTGCCGCATTCATGGCAATTAGCATTACCAGACTTCTCAGCTGGTGCGATGGAAAACTGGGGCCTGGTAACTTACCGGGAGGCGTACTTGACGCTGGACCCAGACAATGCCTCATTGAGAACTAAGCAAATCGTGGCCACTGTTATTACCCACGAATTGGCGCACCAATGGTTCGGCGACTTAGTCACGATGAACTGGTGGGACGATTTATGGTTAAATGAAAGTTTTGCCAATATGATGGAATACTTGTCAGTTGACGCGCTGGAACCAAACTGGCAAATCTGGCAATTGTTCCAAACGTTGGACGCACCAGCTGCTTTGCAGCGTGACGCAACAGATGGCGTGCAGCCAGTGCACGTGCAAGTCAACAACCCCGCTGAAATCGACTCATTGTTCGACAGCGCAATTGTGTACGCTAAGGGTTCACGTTTGTTAGTTATGGTGCGGGCACTCTTAGGCGATGGAGCGCTACGCAAGGGCTTGAAGTACTATTTCGACCATCACAAGTTCCATAACGCTAAAGGCAATGACTTGTGGGATGCCTTAAGTACTGCAACTGACTTAAACATCGGCGAAATTATGCATACTTGGCTGGACCAACCAGGCTACCCAGTTGTTAATGCGTTTGTTGAAAATGGCCACTTGAAGCTGACTCAGAAGCAATTCTTTATTGGCGGCGGTGAAGATAAGAACCGCTTGTGGCAAATTCCGCTGCAAGCTAACTTCAAGGCGCCTAAGATTATGAAAGAAGCCAGCTTAGACTTAGGCGACTACCAAGAACTGCGCCAAGCAGCAGGTGAACCGTTACGGTTAAATATTGGCAATACGTCACACTTCATTATTAAGTATGACCAAACTTTGCTGGACGATATTTTGAAGAATGCTGACTTGGATGCAATTGCCCAATTGCAACTCTTGCAAGACTTGCGGCTCTTAGCTGATGGTCAACAAGCTTCTTATGCAGAATTGTTGCCGTTAATGCAAAAATTTGCTGACAGCAAGTACAATATCGTCAACCACGCTGTTTACCAAATTGCCAAAAAGCTGCAAATGTTTGCCGGCGACAATGACAACGACTTGAAGAAGTTCTATGACCAATTGTCAGCTAACCAAATTAAGCGCTTAGGCTTTGAACCAAAGGCTGGCGAAGATAACGATGACCAATTAACTCGGCCAATCGTGGCAGCAGCTGCTGAATACGCAGGCAATCCTGAGACAGTTGCAGCTTTGCACAAGCTGTACCAAGTACATGAAGATGACTTGCTGAGCTTGTCAGCTGATGTACGTTACATCGTTTTGCGTAACGAGATGAAGCACTTTGGCAGCAAGGAACTGCTGGACAAGTGGCTTAAGCTGTACGTTGCAACGCCAGATGCCAATTTGAAAGATGACTTGTGCGCAAGTGCTACTGCAGCAGAAGACCCAGCGATTTTACAAGCAATTGTTGCTGAGTATGAAAACGCGCAAGTGATTAAACCACAAGACTTGCGGGCATGGTTTGCTTATGTTTTAAACAACAAGCATGGTCAGCAAATGGCTTGGGACTGGCTACGGAAAGAATGGGAGTGGCTGGATAAAACTGTTGGCGGCGACATGGAATTTGTAACCTACATCACGGTAACGTCACGGGCATTCCATACGCCAGAACGGTTAGCAGAATTTAAAGCCTTCTTTGATCCAATGGTTGACGTGCCAGGTTTGGGGCGTGAAATCAAGATGGATGAAAAGACTATTGAAGCCAAGGTTGAATTAATAAAGGCTGAAGGCAAAGAAGTTAATGCTGCAATTGCTGATGCGGTTAAATAGGCTTTGATTTTAAATTTAAAAAAGCGCGATCTCTGCGAAAGAGGTCGCACTTTTTGTATACCGGAATATTTTATAAATATTTCGTCTTTTTTTAATAATGAGTGTTAGAGTTGAGGTAGATAAATAAATGAATGTTATTTTGGTGAAGATGAATAGAGGCTCATTATGTTGGGAAAGAATAACTTTAGCGGTAAATATAGGAAAGCCGCAAGTCAACAATATCGTTTTTCTATTCGGAAGTTAACAATTGGGGCTGTGTCAGTGGCGCTGAGTGCGCTGATGTTAAATGCGGTTCCTAATAACAATAAAGTGCAGGCAGCACCATCAACTGAGACAAAATCTGTAGATACTTCACAAATTGGGGGGGCACAACAGCCTTCTGATGGTGAAACTACGACAGAAAAATCAATTCAGACAGATGATCCTGATCAACCTGTAACCAAGAAAATCACTACTAATACCAAGACAGATCCAGATCCAATCAAAACTGAGAAAATTGAGCCTAAACCTAAATATCAGCAGGATTCTTCATTAGATCCGGGGACAACGAAAATTATAAATGATGGCAAAACAGGTTCGAAAACTATAACCACAAAAACTACCACTACTAAAACTGAATATGATGTGCCGATTACCGTTCAGGTGATTAATGATCATGAACCCATCACGACTGGTGAAGGTACTAAAAAGATTGTTACTAGAGATATCTACATTCAATTCCCTGGTCAGTGGCCACACAAGTACAAAACTCAAGAAGTAACCCTGCACCGCAGTGGTACCAAGGATGTCAAAACGGGTAAAATCACTTGGGGTGCATGGTCTACCGGTACAATGGCAGTTGCAAAGGCTCCATATGAGGCTGGTTATGCTGTGACTAATCCAAACCATGGTCCCGCTGTACCTGTAGATGGCTCAAAAGATAAACTTGCTGACGTAGTATTCCAATACAGTGCAAACGATCAAAGTGTGAAGGTTAACTATGTTGACGATTCAACTCATCAAGTTCCTAACAGCATTTCAGTGTCAGGTAAGACTGGTGAGACTGTATCATTCGATGCACAATCTCATGTACCCGAAGGTTACGTAATTGTTTCTGGTCAAACTATTCCAGATTCATTCACGTTTACTGCAACGCCATTAGATAGTGTATCTATTCTTGTTCACTATAACTATAATAGTAAGTACCATGTATCAGTTCCAGATGACGAAAATGTCATTACTCACGTTGGCGCTAATGTCACTAGTCCAACATTAGATTTATCCAATGTTAAGTTAAATTGGACTGATGAATACGGTAATACTATTTCTAAACCGGCAGGTACTCAAGTAACTTGGGCATCTGTTCCAGACACTACTAAGATTGCTAATGAAACTGGTACTTTGAATATCACATTCGCTGATGGAACTACTACTTCAGTTCAAATCCCTGTAATTGTTCAAGGTGCTACTACACTCAAGGTTCTTGAAGTAAAACGTGGCGAAGGACAACAGAAGTTAAATGTTTCTAAAGCAAGGTATCTGGCTGATAAGTCCATCCCTTCTTTGGCAGCATCTAATTCATCAATACAGGAAGACAGCTCAGCTAATAAGGATAAATTACCGTTCACTATAAAAAAACAAAAAGAACAGGTATATATTGGTTCAGATCTTAAAGATATTCTTCCATCTGACTTCATTGATGGATTGCCTGAAGGTGCCAATGTAGAACTTGTTTGGGACGAAGGTTCAAGTACGAGTACGGTCGGAACAATTCACGGTCACATTAAAATTACTTTACCAACCCAAACTACTTACAAGACAACTATGAATATCACTCCTGCACAAGACAAAGTTGTCGCTTACAACAATGAAACTGTGACTAAAACTATCACCAGAACGATTCATTACCGAGGCGCTGGTGAGCAGACACCGCAAGATGAAGTAGAAATAGTAACTTTCAGGAGGACCGCAACATTTGATGAAAGTCGCGGTTACTTTAGCTGGACTGATTGGAGTGCAACTCTTGGCTCGTTTAGTCGGGTTGAAACGCCAAAAATTCCAGGTTACACAGCAGATATTAAGGTGGTTGAAGCGTCAACACCGAGTGTGAACGATTCTAGCTTTACAGTCGTTGTAACTTACACGGCAAATGATTCGCCGCATATTCCTGATATACCGAAAACACCTGACGATAAGGATAAGCCTGGCAAGCCATCCGAACAGCCGACTGATAAACCAGCAAAAGAACCGTCTAAACATCCAGCAGACAAAACAGCTGAAAAGAAGCAAGCTAAAAAGAATGCGGTAGTTTCAACGGTTCACAAATCACAAGTAAGAATTAACAAGCAACAAACCGCTAAAGCTGCTTTACCGCAAACTGGTGATAAAAATGATAAATTCGCTGTGGTCAGCGGAATTGTAGCTGTTCTAGCTGGAATGGCAGCATTGGCTTACTTAGGTAAAAAGAAAAATAATTAGAAATTGAATTATGAGTTCCTCCTCAAGGAGGAATTTTTTTGTGCAAAAATCGTTTTGTTAAAAATACTTGCGTTATAATAATCGTAAATACTTAAATAGATAACTAGCAGAAGAATGAAAAAGTCAATCAGCAGCGAGGAAGAAAGGATGATAAAATTATGCTTGGAAAGAATAATATGACAAATAAAGTCAACGCCGGTTCAGAAAAACAGCCTCGCTTCTCAATTCGTAAATTATCGGTTGGAGCCGCTTCTGTGATGTTGAGTATATTCATGTGGAATGCAGTTTCTACCACGCAAGTCCACGCTGAAACCACAGATCAGGCTCAACCAAAAGTTGAACAATTTAAATCTCCTACAGACACCTCAAATGGGGGGGTAAAGGAGCCTGCTAAGACGGAAACTGTTCCAGGAACATCGATAACTAAGAAGACTACTACTACCACAACTCCTGAAACTGAAACTAGTCCTAGGACCACAATTCCTTACGAAACCGAACGTAGGGAAGACAAAACTTTGCCTAAAGGTACAGAAAAGGTCGTTCAAGAAGGCAAAGAAACGGTTGTTAAACATGTGGCTAAGAAGACCACAACTACAGATGAATATGAAATTAAAAAGAATGAGTATCAGGTTATTGATGGTCGGGATAATCAAGCAAAAGAATTATATAGAGTTACAACACGCACTACTTCTTTCAATAATATTTTAAAAATTGAGAGGGTTACTAGATTTTGGACTTTTGGATTTATTGATGGAGACAATAAAACCCATTATTCAAAAGACCCTCAAGACTGGATTCAGTCTGTAGATAAACCAATATTAACCGATACAACTACTAAGAGAGAAATAACACAAGGCAACTATTATAATAAAATGATCAGTGATTGGGAGACTGAGAAAGCAAAAGCAGCCGCGCATAATGCCAATGTTCCCCAAACTGCAGAAGAAGCATTAGCTAAGTTATTACCTAACGATTCTAAAACTTTAACCTTTAACGTAATTAAAGGTAATGATGTATCTTTAGAAGAGGTAATCAAAGCTTTAAAGGATGATGGAGTTACTATTCCTCAAGATGCTAAAACTACTCTTTCTGGCAATACATTCACGGTTACAACCACAACAACCACTAATCGTGATATCACAATCCCAGGGCAAAACAAAATCATCGCTTACAACCCGGCACCAACAACTGTCCCAACTGATCTCGACGATGAAACTCCAGAAACAAATCCTGCAGATAAAAATGAACCTGAAGTTAAGCCAGTAGACAATAAATCGACTGATGAATTTGTAAAATCTCCTGATCAGCAGCCAACAGGAGAAAAAACAAGTGACCCGCAAACTGTTTCAGAAAGCGTTGATCATGTAACTAAGTCAGGTCAAACTTTCACTAAAGAGACTAAGGTTGCTACTACTGCTAAAACTTCTGCACAAAAACAAGCCCAAGCATCTCTGCCGCAAACAGGCGCAAGCAGTCAAATAAGCTTATCAACTATCGCAGGCATCTTTGCTTTAGCACTTTCCTCCTTAGCAGGCCTGTTCGCTTTCAACAAAAAGAGAAATTAATTGCACACTAAGTGTCTGGGAAAAAACTCCTTTCCAGATAATTAAAAACGATCAAGATTTTCTTTTCCAAAGATCTTGATTGTTTTTTCATGCTCTTTAAATTTTTTAACATTTCTGTCCATCTTCTTTGCCAATATTTGTTCAAATTCATCATCATAAAGGCTATTCCAATGTTGGTTTCAACCTGCTTTTTACCTAGCATAGGGGTTCTGCGTATACCAAATACGTTCTTCTGGAGTAAGCAAAAAGTAATATTTTGAGCAGCATGGCCGGATGATAGGCTGGTCTTCCAGTTTTAGCTGTCTTGCCTAATAAAACATCTTCTGGAATTGAATCTACAAACCAGCTAATAGCGTTAGCTAGATGATTAGCCGAAATGGCAAAGTCTAGATTAAGTGTTAAAACAGTTTGACCTGTGATATAATTCTTGTACATATTAGTTTCCACCTTTTTGTTTTTATTTTGTGGTGATTTAATAATATCTAGGCTGGAGCTAAAAATATACAAAAAGAACGTTGAGGCAACTCAACGTTCTTTTTTCATGATCTGGAACATAGTTTTTTCCCAGACACCTTTTTTATTTCTTCCGATCGTCCCTAATAAAAGGAGGATCAATCGTTTCATCAATTAACAAATGATACTTTTCTGGTCGACGATAAGCGTTACCCTGAACCTCTGTCTTGCGATATTCGCGCAATTGATCAACATCAAGTTCAGCTACATAAATGCTTTCCTTTTCATCAGCCTCAAATACTTTCATACCACGTGAAATAGAATCGTCATCAGAATATGCTACTCCATCAAACAAAGTAGAGTGCCCATTTCAATCAGGTTTATCTTGCGGATAATTTGCCGTAGCAATCGCAAACATATTCTCAAATGCACGTCCGCGTAGCTGTGACAAACGATTAATTTCCATCGGACAAGCATTTGGCACTAAAACCAATTCTGCACCTTTAAGCATCAGTATTCTGCCACTCTCAGGAAATTCGCGATCAAAACAGATCATACTTCCAACTTTAATCGTACCAATTTTAGTATCAAGATCAGCAACATAGAAATCATTCCCACGCGTGAGCATTCGTTCATCCCCAAAATCACAGGTGTGTACTTTAGCATAATGAAGGATGTTTTTACCATGACGATCAAATATAATTACGCTATTTTGTATTTTCCCTTCATTATTTTCCAAAAAGGTAATTGCAATCGCCATTTCAAGTTCTTTAGCTAAACGGCCAAATTCTTTAATAAAATCAGAATCTGTGGTAATTGCTAAATGTTCAAGAGCCATTTTGTCTTGTGGAATTTCATAACCGTCACTCCACATCTCAGGAAAAAGCGCGATATCAGCACCTTGTTGATGAGCCTTTTTACAAGCAATAATTCCATTTGTCAATTGCTTGTCCAAACTGTTCTCTGGCGCAATTTGCAACAAAGCAATTTTTAACTTACTCATAATTTAAAACCTTTACTTTTAACTAAATTTGATCTCAGTATGAGCTAAATCAATCGTATAAGTTTCATCTTCAAGAGGGCGCTTAGTCATTCCTTGGTCAGTTGAATAGATGATCAAAGTAAGCTTGCTACCAGAAGGAATAGTGTAGTAAGTAGGTTGTAATTTGAAATCAAGATCGACAAATTAGTCAGCCTCTTTGCATGCCCTAAATTACGCCAAAAAGTTCTGATAAATCGTACTAATTACTTCTTTAGCCTGATTGCGTCTGGTGCCAATCATAATCGAGATCTGTGAAGATCCCTGGTTGATCATCTGAATTGAGATATCTTTTTTACCAAGCGGGGCCAAGATGCTAGCACACAAGCTCAGCTTATCCTTCATCCCTTCACCAACCACCATCGTAATAGCATAGTCGTCGATCCACCGCATTTGGTCAGGACTCACCGACTTTTGAATTTCATCGCATATCTGATCAATCAACTGCGCATTAAGATAATCTTTCTTAAAAATAATAGTAATATCATCGATCGCCGATGGCATATGTTCATAAGAAATATTATGCCGCTGTAAAACCTGCAGGACTCCCAAAGTAAAGCCAGGTACTTGGTTTAGCAGATATTTGTGCAGGTAAAGCGCACAGAAATTAGTTCCGCCAGCTACACCCGTCACGACATGCTCAGGCCTAAACCCAGCTTCAGGAACGATCCAAGTCCCTTCTTTTTCGGGATGCTGGGTGTTTTTCACATTCACCGGGATTTGTCCTTGAATCGTTGGAATCAAAGCCTCATCGTGAAAAACTGAGAAACCGGCGTAAGACAGCTCCCGCATTTCCCGGTAAGTCATCTTTTTGATTGGGCGGGGATGATCGACAATCTTAGGATTAGCAGAATATATCGCATCGACATCGGTAAAGTTTTCATACAGGTCTGCCTTAAACCCGCGCGCTAAAATCGCACCGGTAATATCCGACCCGCCTCGAGAGAAGGTCGCAATATGACCAGATGGTGAAATCCCAAAGAAACCAGGGAAGACAATTTTTTCGTCTGGATTTAATTTAACCTGGGCTAAATTAAGGTAGGCCTCTGGGTTGACCAGCGCATTATTAGGCTCGCCCGTAACGATTAAACCAACATCGCGCGGACTGAGAAAGCGCGTTTTGATGCCAACATGATTCATAATTGCCGTTATTAGGCGGGCATTTAAGTATTCGCCATAAGCTTTAAAAGCAGCCAGCAGGTAATCAGCGTTAGGGTAGTGTTTTTCAGCTAGCTTGGTTAAGATTTGCCGGATTTCTTGCAATTTTTCAGCTGGCAAATGGAAATATTCGCCAATTTCTTGATAGCGCTGGTAAATTGCATTTAAAATCGCGGTATAATCGCGGCCTTCTAGCACGCTATTGGCGTAGCGGATTAATAAATCGGTAACTTTGATGTCATCGTCGTTGCGTTTGCCAGGAGCTGAAACGACAATTACGCGCCGTTCCTGATCGCTTTTAACAATTGATAAGACTTGTTTAATTGCTGGGCCATTAGCTAATGAACTGCCGCCGAATTTAACAACTTTCATTGATGCACCTACTTCAAATTCAATTTTTGCCGGATAATTGTTTCCATGTCCTCTTTGGCAATAATTTTTTCTGTCCGCGGCTGGTCTGCGAATAAGGCAGCGGCAGCTTGCGGAAGTTCGCCGCCTAGTAATGTGTGCAGCTGCTTAATAGCCGGCAAACCTTTTTCAGCTACTGCCTGACCAGTAATCGCATGGAAAACCGTTTCCGGGAATTTATATGGGCTCGCCGTGGAATTGATAATTGTTGGGGTCGTGTCGCCAGTTACTGCCTGGTACTGTTTAGTAACAAAAGAGCCGACCGCCGTATGTGGATCAATCACGTAGCCATCAAGGTCATAGAGGCGGTGAATTTCTTGTTCAACTTCGTCTTCTTCTGCATACCCGCTAGCGAAAATCTCTTGCAGTTTAGCAAAAACTTCTGGGCTGACCTGGTAACGTCCAGCTTGGTCTAATTCTTTCATCCAAGCCTTAATTTCTTCATCATTTTCGCCGTCAACGTCAAACAGCAGCCGTTCTAAGTTGCTGGAAACCAGAATATCCATGGCTGGTGAATTAGTCAGGTAGAATGGGCGCAGCCGGTTATAAGTGCCAGTGTGGAAGAAGTCAGTCAGCACGTTGTTTCTATCAGAAGCACAGATCAGTTTATGAATTGGTAACCCAAGCTTTTTAGCATAGTAGCCGGCTAAGATATCGCCGAAGTTACCCGTTGGTACGGCGAAGTTAACGGCTTGACCTAACTTGATTTCGCCGCGGTTAACCAGCTGGGCGTAAGAGTAGAAGTAGTAGACAATCTGCGGCATTAACCGACCGATATTCATGGAGTTGGCTGATGAAAATTGATAGCCGCCAGCTGCCAGCTTGTCTTTAAATTGTTCGTCATTAAAGATCCGCTTGACTTCGCTTTGGGCATCATCGAAGTTGCCTTTAATCGCGAAGGCTTGCAAATTGCGGCCTTTTTGACTCAACATTTGCTTCAATTGAACTGGGCTAACCCCGCCATACGGATAAAAGACTAGGACTTGCGTGCCAGCTTGATCGCTAAAACCGCGCATCGAAGCGGTACCTGTATCGCCAGAAGTAGCAGTTAAAATGACAATATCCTTGTCAAGGCGCTCTAGCGTAACGCTACGGGTCATGAGGCGCGGCAGCACCTGCAGAGCAACATCTTTAAACGCCAGTGTTGGGCCATGATACAGTTCCATGTAATAATTGCCAGCATGTTTAACTAACGGGACAATCTCGTCTTTGTCCCATTGGTCGGCGTAAGCGTCAGCGACAACTTGTTTAATTTGTGCTGGTGTGAAGTCTGGGAAAAAGAGGTTCAAAATTTTTTCAGCTATGGCTTGGTATGACAGGGTCAATAAATCAGCTAACTCCCAATTTGGCTTTGGAAATGTGACCGGAACATATAAACCGCCATCTGGTGCTAAGCCTTGGATTAACGCGGCAGCTGGTGAGAGTGCTGAATTTGCAATTTGATTGCGCGTGCTGTGATATTTCATCTAATTATGCTTTCCTTGGTTGTTTTCAGTTTGATATCATGATACAACAACATTAAAAAATAAAAAGGAAAATGTGAAGGAAACTTTAATGATGCAAGCAAAAAAAGTGGCTTTGCTCGGGCTGGGGACGGTTGGCTCCGGTGTGCTGCAAATTTTAATAAACAATCAGGCTAAAATCGTGCAGAACGCTGGCTGCCAATTGGTGCCGGTGAAAGCCTTAGTTAGAAATCCGGCTAAGCACAAAGAAGCTGCTCGCCAAATCAAGCTCGTGACGGATTTTGACGAAATCTTGCATGATCCAGAGATCGAGCTAGTCGTAGAAGTCATGGGCGGTTTGCATCCGGCTAAAGAATTTATCAGCCAGCTGCTGCAAGCGAAAAAGAGCGTGATCACGGCTAATAAAGATTTGATTGCTAGCTGCGGACCAGAACTAGTGAAACTTGCTGAAGAAAACCAAGTGGCCCTGCGTTATGAGGCAAGCGTAGCGGGCGGAATCCCGATTTTAAATGCTTTAACGCATGGTTTTGCCGGGGATGAAATAACTCAAGTAGCCGGCATTGTCAACGGGACAACGAATTATATTTTGACTCAAATGAGCCAGCAGCATATGAGTTTTGCCAGTGCTTTAGAGCAGGCACAAAAACTTGGCTTTGCAGAAGCTGATCCGACCAATGATGTCACCGGTAAAGATGCAGCTTTTAAGATGGTAATTTTAAGCAAATTCGCATTTGGCACTGACATCAAAGTGACCGATTTTCATTACGAAGGCATTCAAAAGCTGCAGTCATTTGATGTTGAGCAAGCAGCCCAGCTCGGCTATACCATCAAATTGCTAGGAATTAGCCGGAAAATTGGTGCCCAGCTATTTGTAGAAGTGGCGCCAGCGCTGGTGCCAGCAAATAGTCAATTAGCACAAGTTGATAATGAGTATAACGCCGTTGCGGTTCAAAGCGAGGCGGCCGGTACAAGCTTGTTTTATGGGCCAGGTGCGGGGAGCCTGCCAACAGCTAATAGCGTGGTAAGTGATCTGATTGCCGCTAGCCGAACACAGCAGCCATTCAATTTGTATAACTGTCAATTATCGTTGGCCGCGCCAAGCTCAGTTATTGATCCTTATTATGTATCAATGATCGTGCCAGTTACGACTGCGCCAGCGATTGTTAGTTTGCTAGCTCAGCATCAAATCAAAGCAGCCGATGTGCAAGCCGTTGATGATCAGGCTGGACACCATTTGGTAATTCAGACTGAGCCAGTTGCTCAACAGTCGCTGGTGAACTTTAAACAAGCAGCAGAGCAGGTTGGCGCGCAAGTGACCACTTATCGGATTTTAGCAGAGTGAGGGCAAACCATGATTATTACAACCTCAGCGTCAAGCGCAAATTTAGGCCCAGGTTTTGACTCAATTGGCATGGCTGTGTCACTTTACTTAAAAGTCGAAGTCGTTGAACCTAGCAAAACCTGGCAAGTTGATCATGATTTGCCTGGGATTGCACATGATGCCAGCAACTTAATCGTGCAATCTGCTTTAAAAACCTCTCCCCATTTAGAGCCCATGCATTTAAAAGTCACTAGTAATATTCCGCTTGCTCGCGGGTTGGGTTCAAGTTCGAGCGCCATTGTGGCCGGGATTGAATTAGCCAATCAAATGCAGCATTTGCAGCTGACTGATGAGCAAAAAGTTGAACTAGGCAGCCAGATTGAAGGCCACCCAGATAATATTGCTCCGACTATTTTAGGCGGCTTGGTTGTGGGCAGCTTTGTTAATGGTCATTTTGATACGGTCCAGTTGCCGTTTTTACCATATTCATTGGTGGCCTATATTCCGCATTACCAGCTATCGACTAAAAAGTCACGGTCAGTTTTGCCAGAAAATTTATCGCGTCAGCAAGCTGTTCAAGCCAGTGCCATTGCTAATACTTTTGTAGCTAGTTTAGCAATGGGCAACTATCAGCAAGCCGGCGAACTCATGCAGGCCGATTTGTTCCACGAACCGTATCGCCAAAAGCTAGTCCCAGAATTAGGCAAAATCAGACAGCTTGGCCAAGAAAGTGGGGCACTAGCTACGTATTTGAGTGGGGCTGGATCAACCGTGATGACGGTCATCAGACAAGATTTAGCCGCCGATTTTATTAAAAAACTGCCAGCACATGGTTTAAATGATCGGATTGAATTGCTCCACCCGTTAAAACAGGGCGTGCAAGTGAGCTATTAACTACCATCGAAAGAAGGAATTATTAATGAGCAAGTCATATAATGTCGCTATTTTAGGAGCAACGGGGGCTGTTGGCCGCCGCATGATTGAGCAGCTGGCCCAATCAACGATTAATGTCAAAAGTCTTAAACTGCTAGCTTCGTCGCGGTCAGCTGGTACGAAACTGGAGTTTAAGGGACAAGCATTGACCGTTGAAGAGACAACGCCTGATTCTTTTAATGGGATAGATTTAGTTTTATCATCAGCTGGCGGTTCAGTCTCAAAGAAATTTTTGCCAGAAGCGGTGAAGCGCGGCGCTGTGTGCGTTGACAATACGAGTGCTTTCCGGATGGAAGAAGACGTGCCGCTGGTTGTGCCAGAAGTTAACCCGGATGCCTTAAAAGGTCATCACGGCATTATTGCTAATCCTAACTGCTCCACGATTCAGATGATGATGGCCCTTGAGCCTGTTCGCCGCAAATTTGGCTTAAAGCAGATTATTGTTTCAACTTATCAGGCCGCCTCGGGTGCGGGTCAATCCGCTTTAAATGAAATGAAACAGGAAGCGCAGGACTTTTTGGATGGCAAAGATATGCAAGCAGATGCACGTATTTTACCAACTAAAGGTGACAAAAAACATTATCCGTTAGCGTTTAACTTATTGCCGCAGATCGATGTCTTGGAAGATTCTGGTTACTCGCATGAAGAATGGAAGATGATCCACGAAACTAAGAAGATCATGTTGGGCGATATGAATTCTGACAAGATCAAAGTCACTGCGACTTGCGTGCGGGTGCCAGTACCAATTGCGCACGGGGAGAGCATTTACTTTATGGTCGAAGATACTTCAGCGACTGCGCAAGATATTATGCAAGTAGTAGCGGACTTTCCAGGTAATGTACTTGAGGACGATATCAAGCACCAAATTTATCCGCAGCCAATCAATGCGGTCGGCAAACGGGAAACTTTTGTCGGCAGAATTCGGCCTGACTATGAAAACGCTGGTGCGTTTAATATGTGGGTTGTATCTGACAACTTGCTGAAGGGCGCGGCTTGGAATACTGTCGAAATTGCTGAATATCTGGATAAGATGGATTTATTGCATCAGTAATTGTTAAACTAATTTTTGAATGAAAAAAGGTACTATCTTTTGTTGGGTAGTGCCTTTTAGTTTGATGGAATGAGATAGAAAATTTCGATAAAGAATAGTTTTTGAAAAAACAATAACTTAAGGTTTATGCTATTTGTATAGCCGAATTATATTTCTAAAACTAGAGGGAAACTTATTTATGTATAAAGCCACCACAAGAAAAGTCGGTAATTCGATTATGATCAGTATTCCTAAGGAATTGCATCCGGTAAATAATCAAGAGTATCTTTTTTACAAAACAAAAGCAGGTGATATTATTATGACGCCTAAAATAAAAAATCCTTTCACTAATGACCAGAAATTTGTCGATGCCTCAGATAATACCGACTTTGAATTCAAGTCAATGAAAGAAATGCCGAAGGATATAGTCAGATAAAAAATTAAACTACGCTTAATGACAAGAAAAAATAAGAATTGAAATATTATCTTATTACTGCCAAATGCTCATTAGTATTTGGCCTTTTTTATTGTCAAAATGCAATACATGAATAACTAGTATAGATAGCAAAGGATATTAGTTACCGATATAAATGGCTTTATAGGGGCTCGAACCCTAATTCCTGGTTCCGAGGACCAGTGCTCTATCCAATTGAGCTATAAGGCCTTAACTTGATTATAGTTCGTCGTAACGTGGATAGTTAATAATTCGCTGTGAATGAGTAAAATTTTGATAGAATTGACGTAAAGCAAGTTAGAAAAAAGGCATTAGCAATGAATACGCAGCGATTAACTGAACTAAAAAACGAAATTGATACATACCGGCCACTTGACCAAGAACAAGTTCGTCAATTAGAACAAAATATTCGAATTGAACATGTTTGGTCTTCAAATGCGATTGAAGGCAGCAAATTAACACGCTATGAAACTGAAGCTATCCTGCAATATGGGATGACTGTGCATAAAGAATCAGTTAGCGATGTTTTGAATGCGATTGATTTGAATGAAGCCTATGACTATATGATGGATTTGGCGAGTCGTCAGCAACCACTAACAACTTCTATTATTCGCGACTTAAATCGATTATCCTTGGCTAAGACTCATCCTGAATGGGGTGGCCAATACAGAATTGTGTCAGTTAAACCTAATCTTGTTGAATTTAATCCTTATGCTGCCCCATTTGACATTAGACCTGAAATGGATGAATTAATTGCTTGGTCTCACGAAGCGGAGAAGAAACTACATCCAGTACAATATGCAGCTGACTTACATTTGAAATTTGTAACTATTCATCCTTTTAGAGATGGTAATGGACGGACAGCAAGATTATTAATGAATTTTGCCTTAACTGAACATGGCTACCCGGTCGTCAATATTATGCCTGATAAGCAGAGCAGAACTCAGTATCTGGAAACTTTACTGCATTGTCAAAAAACAAATGATCCGAAAAAGTTTGAAAACTTAGTGGCTACTTATACTGAGCAAACGATGGCAAAACGTTTGAAGTTGCTCAAATTAAATGAAGTAAATAGAAAAGAAGCCGCCAAAGAAACAAATCTTAGTCCGGAAGTATTGAAAAAGTTAATGAAAGAATCAAAATTGCCTGATCGAGATGTAGATGAATAAGCAGCAAGGTTTGGACAAATAATATTTTTTAATAAAACAAAAAAGTGCTGATTTTCATCAGCACTTTTTATTTGTTGTAGTGACTCGGGTGGGATTCGAACCCACGACCCACGGTTTAGAAGACCGTTGCTCTATCCAGCTGAGCTACCAAGCCATCAACTGCAACAACCATCATTATAAAGAACTGTTGAATTATTTTCAATATCTGGCTGAGAAAATAAAAAGATTAATTTTTCCTTTAGTTATTTGGTTCAACAGAACAAAACAACTTTTTTTCGATATAATTTTTAGAGATTATTGAGGAGGAAGTTTATGAGGAAGGTTTCTGGACGTGCATGGTACGTCCTCATTGTCTGCTGTCTGATTTCACTGCTTGGTTTTGGCCTGCTGGTGAACACGACGGGTTTGTTTTTCGCCCCATTAAGCAAGGCTTTTCAAGCTGGGCGCGGGCAAGTTAGCTTATTAGTTACTTTGCAAAATGCGGCGGCAGCTGTTTCCCTGCTGTTTGTCGGAAAACTAATGAAGAGCAAGCACCTGAATTGGCTGCTCGGCGGCGGGTTTGCTGTGATCGGCTTATGCTTATTAAGTTTAAATTGGGCACAGAGCCTGGTGCATTTTTATATTGCTTGGACCATTATTGGTTTTTTGCAAGCAATGACAGTGACATTATCGATTCCAGTTTTGCTAAGCCAGCATTTTAAAAATGGTCTGGGAACGGCAATGGGCATCAGTTTAGGGGCATCGGCTTTAGGCGGAACGATTTTTAACCCAATTATTGCTCTAATAATTAAGCAAACTAGTTGGCGGACGGCTTTTCTAGTTGAAGGTTTGCTCATTCTGCTGTTGTTCCCGCTGTGTGCGTTAATTAAACAGCCGGAAGTTACGGATGAGCGTGATGAAGCAGTTCAACAAAGCGGAGTAACGCAGCGAGAAGCTTTACATATGCCAGCTTTTTATGCACTGTTAATTGCGATGTTTGCTTTGCAATTAGTATCAGGATCAGTGCAGCACATTTCTGGCTACATCGTTACGCTTGGCATGCCAGTGATGGCTGGAGCCAGCGTTGTGTCAGGCGTGATGATCGGCGCTTGTTTAGGAAAGATTTCAATTGGTTTTTGCCTGGACCATTGGCCGCGCAAAGCAGTTTTAACCACTTTTTGCGTAGTTGGCCTGCTTGGCTGGGTAGGACTGCTGGGTCTTAGACAAACTGGGTTGCTCGTTGCTTCTGGCGTTGTGCTGGGCATCGGGCAGGGCGTCTGCCTAGTAGCGCTGCCTTACATTATTGAAAAAGAATTCGGGCAGCGTGATTATAGCCGAATTTTGGCCTTAATTAATTTCTTTGGGTCAGTGGCGATGTCGCTGTCGGTGTACCTAAATGGGGCATTATTTGACCAAACTGGGACTTATCAATGGGGCTGGGTAATCAATTGTTGTGCATACGTGATTAGTTGGCTTTTGCTGATGAGCATAAAGGTTAGGAAAACTAAATAAAAATTAAAACAAAAAAGACGGCTTCAAATGAAGTCGTCTTTTTGCATGAATCTCAATAGTTTAAATGTTTGTTGACTGAAACTTGGTCAGCTCTGATCCATTGGTTGCCGCCGACGTTAAACATTAAAACGCCATAGTTTTTGCTGTCGAATACTTTCCAACGTGAACCAGCAGGCAAAACACGCTTAGTAGCTGTCTCATTTGGAGTGCCACCTCCAACATAAACTCTCGCCCCGCCTCTTGAGACAGTGGCAACAGTTCCCTTAGGAATAACTGGTGCTACATGGCCGATATGCGGATCTTGATTGTAATTAACGTATCTTTCGGGAATCCATTGATTGCCGCCTAAGTTGTACCAGCTTTCTCCATCTGTAGTAGTGACAACTTTGAAATATTTCCAAGAGCTGTTTCTTGGCAGGTAGCGGCCAGTTGGGTGTGCGCCTGGTTCAGCCCAAACGACGATTGGAGTCCGGTAGGTGACAGTTGCAACGCCTTGCAAATCTTTGCTTACACTTTCAACTTTACTGGATGATTGAGAGTTTCCTAAAACCTCTTTTAATTGTGAACCCATAACCCATTGGCTGCCGCCAAGGTTATACCAAGTTTCACCGTTGATATTTTGTTTAATGAAATATTTCCAGCTAGTACCTTGCTTTAATGTCTTCTTGATCGTATCTTTAGATGGCTTTGGCTGTGAGTAAACCAATGTTGCTGGATCAGTGGTTTGTACTACGCCCAGAGAAGTGGCGGCTTGCGCTTGATTAGAAATTGCAAATGCGGCACCTGATAAGGCAAGCGCAGCAGATGAAGCTAACAGAGTTTTGGTGAATTTCATTATTAATACCTTCGATCAATTATAATTTGATTAAAATTTTTAAGATTTACTTTCCTGCGCCCCATTGTGTATATTTTTTAGGAATGTACTCGTTGTTACCAACGCAGTAACAAATCTCTCCATTAATCATTCTAACATTTACAATCTTCCAACGAGTTCCTGTTTTAAAGATTTTATTGGATCCTGATAATAGCCCATTCCGATTGAATTGTTTTTAACTAAAGGAACTTTTTGATCTTGATTAGTTTTAACGGTTTTTGAACTTGTTGAATTGCTGACTGCCATAGCAGGTGTTGTGGTGTTGCCTAGTAACGAAAATGCTAACAAACTAGGAATGAAAGTAATTATCAAATTTTTCTGTTTCATTTTGACCTCCAAATAAATACTTTGCTGATGTTTTAAGAATGACACAAAATTTGTAATAGAATAAAAAAATTCCCATATATGGGAATTTTATTTTTAAATATTTCAATTTCATATATTATTTTTAAGGATTATCGATAATCTCAATTAATCTGAATAAATGGTATTAACTTTATTAAATGCAAATTGATAATCTTTGAGTATTCTAGTCATGTTTAAAGACTCTAATATTTCAAATACTGTATCTATTTCCTTTCTATTCTGAGACTTACAAAAAATGATTAATGCATGATAGAATTTTTTTCTTGTTCTTATTAACATACTGACTTCGGGAATCTGTGTTTCATCTAATTTGGAATATAATCGTTCAGCAAGATTAAGTTTTCTTTTTTCAATTAGTGCAATCAGCGCATTTAGTATCATTTCCATTGCATTAGAAAATTGGGAAAAACTTACGTTTTTAATATAGTCAAGACTTATAATAACTTGTTGGGATATAGAAAATAATTTTTCTGGAGGAAGTAAAAAAATTGCCCCTCCGAATAATTCAATGTAACTTTGAGACCAAATTGCTACATTTGATAACGTAAATATCAATTTATCAGTATCATATTCATTGAATAAATTTTTGTTCGTAAGATCTAAATACGAGGAACAGGCTATAGAGGAGTGGTAGAGAGTTATAAAAGTTGGATTGGCGTGAAACTTTTTAAGAGATTTAATTGCTAGTTGTTTAAGATAATTAATTTCATTGTATTCGTAGGCATATGCTATTGCTGTAGTGATTTCATCGCTCTTATATGTAAAAAACTCAGAGGGATTTATGTCTAAACGTTTTAAAAGCTTAATAACCTTTTCAACGTCCATATTACCTTGTCCCTGTTCCCATCGTGCTAGGCTAGATTTAGATGTTATTCCCTTGCATATTTCGTTTATGGAAATAGATCTTTTCTTTCTGAGTATTTGGAATTTTTGCCCATATATCATAATGAAGAAAGGATATATCATGAAAAAATTAAAATCAATAATTATTGTCGGTTTATTGTTCACCCTTTTAGGCGGGTCGGTAAGATTGCCAGGAACTAATTTCAATGTCGTTATACAAAACGTTGAACATGATTTAAAATAAAATAATAAGGGTCGTCTCAATCAAGGCGGCTTTTATTTTGCTTTCAACGATCCAAAAGTTTAGCATTAATTACGGTTTTATTTAGAAAGTTTGATATTATGTTTGACTACCGTAATAGCTTAAAACGCATCTTGCAAAATACTGATTCTGATGAGCGCAGCCTGCAAAATAGCCTAGCTGCCATTAAAGTCGTGTTAGGGATGGCAAATGCGGATGCTCCGAAAGCAGCGCCCAATAAAGCTCAGCCCAGGCGTCCTAAACAAAGCACTCCAACTAACTCTGATCAATTAAGTAAACTGCTAGCTGGCATAACTGCCTTGATTGAACAACCAGGCAGCGATCAAGCCAAAGAGCAGTCTTTGCGGGCTTTGCGCAAATTGACCTTTGAGCCGGCTTTTGGTCAGCGTTATGGTCAACAATTAGCGTCTTTAGAAACCGCAATTCAGCATTCTACAACGACTGTTAATGTGATTAATCAGCAGACTTTTGAAAAGGCCCTGAAACCTAAAAAGCTAAAGCGTGATTATCGCAAAGGCGAGCGTTACACCGTCATTCGCTTGCTGATCGGTGCAGATTTGATCAATCAAAATGACGAAGTGGTATACCACGTTACTGAAGGCCAGATTCACTCTCTAAATTTACGTACTGGTGATATTGTTGAAGCTTTGCCGCTGCCTGCTGATTCCGGCTTTGAAGCAGAAGTGCTGAGAATCGTTGGTCACCGCAAGCTAAGTTCTAGCCAATATGACCAGATCGATGTGTTTCGCTTCGGCGTTGTCCGTAAAAATGGCAGCCATTATAGCGTTATGCGAAATGTTAAAGGCGAAAAGCTGCGCGTACGAGGCAAAGACGTCATTGCTACGATTGATGGCAGTCTTTATCAGACAGGACCTGTTAATTTGGAAGACGGTTCGATTGTTGACCTGGTTTGGTATCACGGCGACGTGCGCCTGAAAAGCGATCCGGCGGCGGCTATCCAAATTCGCTGGATCTATGAAGTCGATCAGCCAGCCCCAAAACGCCAATTAAAACGTCACCGCCAGCATAAGCAAACTAACTTATTGCCAACCTTAGACTTGAATTTGCATTACCAGCGAGTAGGAATTGCCATTGGCGGCAATCAAAATGAAGCGATTTTAGATGGTATCGTTGAAAAGTACCACGGCGTGCCAATTCCAATTGATGCTTTTCAAGGTAAAAAGAAAGTCATTGAGCAGCAAGTCAAAGATCTTGATATTGTGATTTTAGTGACAGCCTTAGCTGCTCATGATGCCACTTGGAATATCAGCGAATTCGCTACTAAATACCATGTGAAATTCGCAGTCGCTTCGAGCAAAGGCTACCAAGCTTTTGAGCGGGCGCTTTACCGCGCTGATAAAGGACTGCCTGCTTATGAGGGTAACCAGCAGATTAATTACCAAATCCGCAACTCCTAGGCATAAAAGTCGCCTTAGCCGCTCCTTTCTAGTAAGCTAATAAGGGAGGCTTTTACGAAAGGATTTCAACATGACAAAAAAACTGCAGTCGAGCGCCATTGCACGTTGGCTGTGTTTAGTTGCCGGGCTGGAGCTCGTTGCCTTGGCAGTTAACTTTTTCTACGGACCGATTTCGATCGCTGTCGGCGGAACCACCGGCCTGTCAATTTTAGTGCAGGCTGTGTGGGGCTGGCCGCGGCCGCTAGTCGTTTTGGCAATTAATGTCATCATGCTTATCGTCGCGGCGATTTTCCTTGGCAAGCAGGCGACGCGCAACATTGCTGTCGGTAGTTTCCTGCTGCCAATTTTGATGGAAATTACCCCGAGCTTTAAAGTTACCAATAACGACTTCGTCGCGGTAATTTATGGCGGGGCACTAGTCGGGTTAGGCATGGCCCTGCTTTACCGTGTCAATGCTTCCTCTGGCGGAACCACCGTTTTGCCGATGATTTTAGAAAAATACTTCTATTTAAGTACCACTATTGGCTTGCTGTTAGTTGACTTGGTGATTATTGGTCTTAACTTGTTTGTTGACGGCTGGGAAGCCTTTTTACTCGCGGTTTTATCGCAAATTATTACGGCGTTGACCATGCGCTTTGCTGAAGTAGGTTTTGACCGCAAATACCAGCTGCGGATCATGAGCAATGAGCATTTGCCAGCGATTCAGCAAGTGCTGGAACAAGATTACCAAGGGCTGACTATTTTTAATGTGATTGGCGGTTACAGTAAAGACCAGAAGCAACAATTGCTGATTGTGGTTGACCCACAAGAATATGGGGCATTGCTTGCAAAAATTCACGAAATAGATCCGCAAGCGTTTATTACAACGGAAACGGTTGCTAAGGTTCATGGCGGCCGGTGGGGCATGTAATTTTATGATTGCAAGTCTTGCATAATAGTAGTAAACTGAAAGAGTTGTATTTGTGGACTCCTCCACATCTGCAACCGCACGGCTTGCGGTTTGAAGCAGACGAGAGTCGTCTCACCCAAGTTGGCGAGTCTAAGTTTTTTTCGGAGGTGTACAAATGTACGCAGTAATTGAAACAGGCGGCAAGCAATACAAGGTCGCTAAGGGCGACAGCGTTTACGTAGAAAAGTTAGACGCTGAAGCTGGTAAAGAAGTTAACTTTGAAAACGTTATTCTGGTTTCAGAAGACGGCAAGGTTAAGATCGGTACCCCATACGTTGATGGTGCTAAGGTTGTTGCTAAAGTTGACAAGCAAGGCAAGGAAAAGAAAGTGGTAACTTTCAAGTACAAGCCAAAGAAGCACTCACACACTAAATATGGTCACCGTCAACCTTACACTAAGGTTACGATTGAAAGCATTGAAGCTTAATCAGGGGTGAAGAGATCATGATGAACAACTTATTAGAAATGAAATTATTGGCCCACCACAAGGGTGGTGGTTCAACTGCTAACGGCCGTAACTCAGCTGGTCGTCGTTTAGGCGCTAAGCGTGCAGATGGCCAAAGCGTTCACGCAGGTTCTATCTTATACCGTCAACGCGGTACTAAGATCCACCCAGGCAAGAACGTTGGCATCGGCGGCGATGACACCTTATTTGCTAAGATTAACGGTGTTGTTAAGTTTGAACGCCTTGGCAAATTCAGAAAGCAAGTTTCAGTTTACCCAGAAGACAAGTAAACTAGGGCTTAGCTCATTAAGACTGCAGACCAGTTGGTCGGCAGTCTTTTTTTATATATAATATTAGCAACGGCAAAAGGCTGAAAGGAGCTGACGGCAATGGAGAAGCAAGAATTATTATCTCTCCTGCAAACCAGAATTAATCGCGTCACAGCAATGATAAAAGAGCGTCAGGCAGATGCTTTGCTAGTCACGCGCCAAATTAACTATCGCTATTTGACCAATTTTACCGGCGAAGAAGCCCAATTGATTTTGACAGCTAGCGGGGATCGCTTCCTGTATTCTGATTCGCGCTTTGATGAACAAATCAAGGCTCAAGCACCTGGTGAAATGACAGTGATCATGCGCCGGGGCGATTGGGTGGTCAGGATCGCTGAGGCCTTTAAAAAGTTGACTTTACACCACGTTTTGGTTGAAGGAGAGTTCATTGGAGCTAGCGAATTTGCTGAATTAAAAGCCACTTGCCCTGACGTTGAATTTACCTTGACCGAGCAATTAGTTGAGCGGGCACGCAACGTCAAAGATGCAGCCGAGCAGCAAGCCTTGCGCAAAGCGATTGATCTGTCAGCGGAAAGCTTTAAGGAAATTTTGCCTGAGATTAAACCTGGTGTGACTGAACGCAGTTTAGCCGCTAAACTGGACTATTTGTTTAAAGTTAATGGCGGCGACGGCCCGTCCTTTGATACTATCTTAGCTTCTGGCTATCGGTCAGCTTGGGCCCACGGCGTAGCTTCGGATAAAAAAATTCAAGCTGGCGAATTGGTCGTCATTGATTTTGGCTCCTATTATCATGGCTATACTGCCGATATTACCCGGACTGTTGCAATTGGCCAGGTTGAACCAGAACTGGAAAAAATTTATCACATTGTTTATGAAGCTCAGCGTCGGGGGATCGCTGCTGCAGTAGATGGCAATACTGGTCGCCAAGTTGATCAAGCAGCTCGTTCATATATTGAAGAACAAGGCTATGGGCAATACTTTGGCCACGGCATTGGTCATGGGATCGGACTAGAAATTCACGAATTGTGTTCGCCAGCTTTTCCATTTGGCAAAGAAAAATTGCAAGATGGGATTATTCATACCGTCGAACCTGGGATTTACTTGCCAGGAAAGGGCGGCGTCCGCATCGAAGACGATGTTTTGGTCAATGGGCAGCACCCAGAAACTTTATCGAAACTGCCAAAGAAAGACTTACTGGTACTTTAATCATTGCTAGCAAGTTATAATGAAGATTGGTAAGATATAAAAGAATAAGATGCGATTTGAGGTAAAAAATGTCTGATAATTCAACAATTCTTTTATCAAATGATGCTGGAAATGAAATTAAAATTGATTTAAGCGTGTTAGAAACGGTCCTGGGCATGGCAGCTGTGCAAGTTGAAGGCGTAGCTGGTATGCGCGGCAACTTGCGCTCAAACTTGAATGACTTGTTGGGCGTAGCAAGCCCAGGCAAGGGCGTTGACCTGCACGTTGACGATGATAACAACTTAACTGCTGATATCTATGTTTACTTAGATTACGGCGTTAATGTGCCAAAGACTGCGTCAGAACTGCAAATCAAGTTGCGTGAACAATTGCAGCAAATGACCGATTTGACTTTGGCCCAAATTAATATCCATGTGGTTGGTTTAGTTGATGAAACTGCTGAGAGCAGTGATGAGTCAGCCGCTGAAAGTAAGGAAGAAGACTAGTAATGACTCAGCACGAAATTCGGCAATTGGCTTTGCAAGGGATCTATTTAGCCAACCAGCACCCAGATTGGTCAGAAGATGAAGTTTCTCAGCATTTACAAACAAGCATGAATGTTAAATCCATGCCTGCCTATGCTGATGAATTGATTAGTCTAGTACGCGACCACCAAGCAGATTTGCAGCCAGCGATTAGTCAGCAGCTGAAGAAGGGCTGGACTTGGGAGCGCTTGAGTCAAATTGACCGCGCAATTTTGCTCTTGGCTGTAGCTGAAATTAAGTACAGCCAGCAAATTTCCGCAGTTGGGGCAGTCGATGAGGCCCTGAACTTATGCGATGAATTTGGTGATCCAAAATCCAAGCGGTTTATTAATGGCGTTTTGGCCAAGTTTGTCGATTAATATGAAATTTGCCGGCTCAGATAGGGCCGGTTTTTTTGACTAAGGGGACAAATTTAGATGACCAAATGGCTGCTCGGTGCGCCTTTAAAACAGAAAAAAATTGCCAAACTGCAAACTATAATCAAAAATTGGCCTGCCCACGCTCAATTGCCAACTTTTTGCGTAATTAAAGTTGGAGATGATACTGGCAGTCAATTATATTTACACAGTTTGCAGCGGGCTGCTCAAACAATTGGAATTCAGCTTAAGACGATTTCCCTACCAGTAAATGCCCAGCAATCAGAAGCCTTGCAGCAAATTAAACGGCTAAATCATGCCGCAAGCATCCACGGAATTTTGCTTACGATGCCGCTGCCGGCAGGTTGGGACCCAATCAAATTAAGCAACGCCATTGCTTTTGAAAAAGATGTTGATTGCTTAACAGCCGTCAATTTGGGCCGCTTATGGCAGGATCAATCTTTATTTGTGCCAGCTACTGCCCGGGCCGTGATGACTTTACTCACCAGCTATCAAGTACCGCTAGCGGGTCAACATGCCGTTATTTTAGGCAGGAGTCAAGTCATCGGCAAACCACTGGCTGCGCTTTTATTAAAAGCTGGGGCAACGGTGACAATTGCTGATTCACAAACACAGAAATTGCCAGCATTAGTTGGAACAGCTGATTTGCTGGTTAGTGCGATCGGTCAGCCTGAATTTGTCCAGGCCGCTTGGCTCAAAAATGGAGTCAATGCAGTTGATGTTGGCATTAACTGGGCTCACGGCAGGATAGTTGGTGATTTGTCACCAGCTTGCGCTAGTCGGGCAAACTGGCTGACGCCCGTTCCCGGCGGTGTAGGACCGCTGACGACGATCAGTTTGATGGAACAAGTTATTCAAGCAGCGAGAAGGCAAAATGGCAACTAAACCAATTTATTTAACGGTTTCAGATTTAAATTATTATATTACGCAGAAATTTAAGCGCGATCCCTACTTGCACAAAGTCTATTTGCAGGGAGAGCTTTCAAACTTTCGGCTGAGGCGTAATTCGCACCAATATTTTTCTTTAAAAGATGAACATGCCAAAATTAACGTGGTCATGTTTCGGTCATATTTTGACAAGGTAAAATTCAGGCCGGAAGAGGGCATGAAAGTTTTTGTGACTGGCTATGTGAGTGTTTATGCGCAACAAGGCTCGTACCAGTTTTATGCCGAAACAATGGAGCCGGCGGGGTTAGGAGCTTTATATGAACAACTCCAGCAGCTAAAAGACAAGCTGTCTAAAGAAGGCTTGTTTGATCAGGCTCATAAACGAGCCCTGCCGCGTTTTCCAGATAAAATTGCGGTAATTACTTCTGCTTCAGGAGCGGTTATTCATGACATTATGGTGACTTGCAATCGGCGGTTCCCGTACGCGGAAGTCGATTTGTATCCTGCCAAAGTACAAGGTGAAGGAGCAAAAGAGACTTTAGTCCAGGCGATGCAGCAAGTGGCAGACAGCAGCGGGGCTGATGTGCTGATTATTGGCCGCGGCGGCGGATCGCTAGAAGATCTGTGGCCGTTTAACGAAGAAGCAGTTGTGCGGCAAGTTTATGCGATGCCGATGCCGGTCATTTCGTCAGTTGGGCACGAAACTGATACAACTTTGTGCGATTTAGCCGCTGACCAACGGGCAGCAACGCCAACAGCGGCAGCCGAATATGCAACGCCCAACTTGCCAGATGAGCTAAACAATTTAAAGCAATTGTCAGTGCGGCTAGTAACAGAGATGCAGAGCAATATTAGTCAGCGCCAGCAATATTTACGCCGGCTAGAAAATTCGGTTGTTCTGCGCCAGCCGGAACGCATTTATGATCAAGCGGCCCAAAGTCTAGATTTATTAACTACCCGTTTGCAAACAGCTATGTCGCAGGTTTTGCAGCAAAGAAAGCAGGCTTATCAAACAGCGGTTTCGCGCTTGCAGACACATTCTCCACTGCATTTAGTCGAGCGAGATTTGCAGCAAACTAACTACTTGCAGCAGCGGCTTAACCAAGCTGGAAAGCAAGTTTTGGCTGATAAACAAGCTGATGTGCAGCAACTAGCGCAAAAACTAGATGCGATTAGCCCGCTGAAAACCTTGAGCCGGGGCTTTGCGATCGCAACCAATGAACAACAGCAGCTGATTGCCAGTGTAGAGCAGCTAAAAACAGGCCAAGTAATGGATTTGCAGTTTAAAGACGGAACAGCGCAAGCTGAAGTCACCGCTGTTAAAAGCAAGCAAAAATAAGGATTAATAATTATGGCAAATAAAAAGAATAATTTTGAAGCTGAATTAAAAGAATTAGAAGACATCGTTACAAAACTTGAAGACGGCAATGTGCCATTAGCTGATGCCTTAGATCAATTTAAAGCCGGAGTAGCACTGGCCCGTAATTTGGAAAAAGAATTAACGGCTGCGCAAGAAACAGTAGCTAAATTGGTTAACCCAGATGGCAGCACCCAGCAAATGGATCCACAAAACGCAGGAACACCTGATGACAATGACTAATTTTCAACAATTTGTGCAAACGTGGACGCCAAAAATTAACGCTTATTTGCAGCAGCACCTGGCTGATGAAATTGATACTCCTCAGTTAAGCCAAATTATGGCTTATTCAGTCATGGCTGGCGGCAAACGGCTGCGGCCGCTGCTGTTTTTAGCAACTAAAGAAACGCTGGGTATGCCCCTTGATGAGCAGGCTCTGCGGGCAGCTTGCGGGATTGAATTGATTCACACTTATTCCTTGATCCATGATGACCTGCCAGAAATGGATAATTCTGATCTGCGGCGCGGACAGCTGACAAGCCATAAAAAATGGGGCACGGCTCAAGCAGTCCTTGCTGGGGATGGATTGCTGCCATTAGGCCTAGAGTGGATTGCTGAAGGCACTGGTTCCGTCCAGGCTGTGCAAATTATGACGCAGGCTATTGGGCCAAACGGGATGGTTGGCGGTCAATACTTAGATATCAATGCCACTAATAACGACCAAACAGCTGACGACCAGGTTTTGATTGAACGAATGGAGTGGCGCAAGACTGGCTGCTTGCTGCTGGCTTGTGTCCAAATGCCGCTAGCAGATAGTGACGCTTCTGAGCAAACTAACCAGGCTTTATTAACTTTTGCGCGCAGTTTTGGTCGGGCATATCAAATTTATGATGACTTAGTTGATGTGATGGAAACTAGTGCTGAAGCTGGCAAGGAAACACAGCTTGATGAAGCCGATGGCAAGAACAATACTTTGACCCAGCTAGGCGTTGCAGCAAGCCAAAAGCGACTGCAGGAATTGATTAACCAAGGCCAAGACTGCTTGTCAGGCGATGATCCAGTTTTAGCAGGCTTTTTTGAAGTATTAAAGCGGGTGCTGTCATGAGTAAAGAAAGAGCAGATGTTTTGTTGTTTGAGCAGGGAAAATTCCATTCTCGCAGCCAAGCTCAGCGCGCCATTATGGCCGGCCTAGTTTCAGACCACAATCATCAGCGAATTGATAAAAGTGGAACCAAATTTCCACGCGATGAAATTTTTTATATTAAAGATGATGGCAAAAAATATGTCTCCCGTGGCGGTTTTAAATTAGAAAAAGCGCTGCAGTCATTTGGAATTGATTTGACTGGTAAAACTTGTCTAGATATTGGGGCTTCAACTGGCGGATTCACAGATGTTGCCTTACAAAACGGCGCTAAGCAGGTTTATGCCTTGGATGTTGGCTATAATCAGCTAGCTTGGCAGCTGCGTGATGATCCGCGCGTGATTGTGATGGAACGGCAAAATTTCCGCTATAGTAAACTGGCTGATTTTAAACATGGCCGGCCAGATTTTGCTATGACCGATGTGTCGTTTATCTCGCTGAAGCTGATTTTCCCGCCAATGTATGACATTATTGCTGACCAATCCAAAGCCGTTTGTTTAATCAAGCCGCAGTTTGAAGCAGGTCCTGAAAACGTTGGCAAACATGGGATCGTCCGGGACCATGCTGTGCATGTCGCTGTGATTAATACGATTGTACAGGCAGCACTATCTACGGGCTTTAACGTTTTAGGTGTTGATTTTTCCCCGATTAAGGGCGGAAAGGGCAACATTGAATTTTTGCTGCATTTAAAGAAAAATGAAGCTAATCCTGGTCAGCTCTGCTGGACAGGACGGGCAGAAGATGTGTTGCAAGCAGCTTTAGCGGCACTGGACCAATAAAAAAGGATGGTAAAACATGCTGGTTGAACTGGACATTCATAACTTTGCGACAATTAAAGACTTGCAGCTAAAATTTGCACCTAAGATGACAATTTTGCTTGGAGAAACTGGTGCCGGTAAATCAATTCTGATTGATGCGGTGTCTCTTTTAATGGGCAGAAGGGCGCAGAGTGAATTTGTCCGCTCAGGCGAGCAAAAGGCCACGATGACCGGCTTATTTACCTTGCAGCCAAGTCAAATGCAACCTGTTAAGGATTTGTGTGATGAATATGGCTTGCCTTTAGATGGGGATGATTTAATCATCAGCCGACAAATTTCGGCTAAAGGCCGTAACGTGATCAGAATTAACGGTCAACTGACAACAATCACGGCTTTGCGCAGGTTGAGCTTATTTTTAGTCGATATTCATGGTCAAGGCAGCAACCAGCTGCTGATGAACCAAGATTTGCAAATTAATTTGGTTGATCATTATGCTGGGTCAGAGTTTTCAGATTTGCTGGTCCAATATCAGGCTAAATATCAAGCTTGGAGTTCGGCTAACCGTCAACTGAAAAATTTGCAGGAACACGCCCAAGAATTAGCCCAAAAGCATGATATTCTGCAATTTCAAAATGAGGAGCTGACTCAGGCTAATTTAACTGATGAGCATGAAGATGAAGAATTAGAGGATGAATTTACTAAGCTCGATAATTTTCAAAAAATTGCTCAAACGGCCAGCTATTTAACTCAGCTGTACGATGATGAAGAACATGGCTTATCAGCGCTGCTTGATTCGGCGCAAACCGCCGCTGAAGAATTATCCCAATACGGCAGCGATTTTAAGGACATGAAGCGTACTTTAGATGATGGGGCTTATGCTTTAAATGATGCCCGCAGCGAATTGGGTGATATTGTTGACCAGCTAGATTTTGATCCTGAGCGTTTTCAAGAAGTCAGCAACCGCCTAGATTTGTTGAACAATTTGAAAAAGAAATATGGCCCAACTTTAGCTGATGTGTTGAAGTTTCACGAGCAGGTCCAAGCTGACTTGGCTAACTTTGAGCAAGGCGGCAGCGATGAGGATGCTCTGCAGGCTCAAATTAAAGAGCTAGAAGCAGCAATGAGTAAATTAGCAGACAAGTTGCACGTCCAGCGTAAAGCGACCGCTGAGATTCTGGAAGATAAGATTAAGCAGGAACTGACTGATCTATATATGGAAAAAGCCCGGTTTGCCATTCGCTTTAAAGAGAGTCCTATTTTTTTGCCGCAGGGCACGGATCAAGTGGCCTTTTATATTGCTCCTAATCCAGGCGAAGAATTAATGCCGTTAGTCAAAATTGTTTCGGGTGGTGAACAATCCCGCTTGCTGCTAGCGCTGAAAGCAATCTTTTCAAAAGTTGAACCGGTCGGAACGATGATTTTTGATGAAATTGATACTGGTGTTTCAGGCCGGGTTTCGGCAGCAATTGGGCAAAAAATGCGGGCCATTGGCCGTGAAAAACAAGTGATTGCGATTACACATGCCCCGCAAGTGGCAGCAGCGGCTGATCATCGCAAACAAATTGTCAAAGTAGTAAAAGACGGTCAAACTTACACCCAGGTGCATGATTTAGATCATGCAGCCAGTGTCCAGGCCATTGCGCAAATGATGGCTGGTAAAAATGTAACTGCAGCTGCTGAACAAAATGCTGCTGATCTGCTAGCACGCAGCACGGACAAATCGTCAGCCATTTAAAATAATTTGTAACGAAAAAAGCTTGCTAATTTTAGCAAGCTTTTTGCATATAATGATTTAGTTAAAGATCTAAACGAAAAATATCTTCTAGATCAAGCAGACGTAATAATTGCTGCTGGTGGGTTAAAAACAAGAACCGCCCAGCCGAAATACGTTTGGTTACGTAGCCAATTTCGCTATGGCCATTAGGGTAAGTCAATAAAACTGGCTGTTTATGCAGTAAAGCCTTCGTTAATAAAACTAAAATGCGTTGCTTTGGCTGACTATAGGTTGATAAGCGTTTAGGGTCATAAGTAAACAAATAATTGTATAAACGTTTGCATTCTGTGCTGGCGGTTTGCAATAAATTAGTCATCGTTTTCATCCCTTTACCCGAACTTGTGTTTGCAAGATCAATTATACGAACTAATGTTCTAAAAAGCAACTGTAAATTTTAGGTAGCTAACTTGCACTGTTAAGGCATTTAAGGCAAAATATTTCTTATAGCAAGAAAAGTGGGAGAGCAAATGGAAGAACAAGGTTTATTGCTAGTCTTGTCGGGCCCATCAGGAGTCGGCAAAGGTACAGTTAAAAGTGCGATTGTAGCCAAAAAGGCCTTTCCGTTTGAATATTCGGTTTCCATGACCACGCGTCAGCCTCGTCCAGGCGAAGTCGATGGCAAGGACTATTATTTCGTCAGTGAAGAGCGGTTCCAAAAAGCTATTGCTAACCATGAACTGCTTGAATATAACGAATATGTTGGTCATCATTATGGAACGCCGCTAGCACCGCTGCGCAAGATGCTGCAAGACGGAATCGATGTGCTACTGGAAATTGATGTTAATGGGGCGCGGCGAGTCCGCGAGCAATTCCCAGATGGTGTGTTCATTTTCTTAACCCCACCAGATTTGCAAACGTTAAAACAGCGCATTACTAATCGCGGAACTGATTCAGCTGCTGTCATCGACAAACGGATGCGGCAGGCTAGAAACGAAATTTTGATGATGGCTGATTATGATTATGCTGTAGTCAATGATGAAGTAGATCGTGCGGTTACCCGCATCAGTGATATTGTTACCGCTGAGCACGTTAGCGTAAAGCGCGTGCTAGCTACTTATCAAGCTATGGTAAAGGAGGACTAATCACTTATGAAAATTGTTTATCCATCAATTGACAAGTTGTTAGACCGGGTTGATTCTCGATACTCACTTGCCGTTTTGGCTTCAAAGCGTGCACATGAGCTAGAAGCAGGCGATCCAGAAGCGTTAAAGGATTATAAATCATTAAAGTCAGTCGGCAAGGCGTTGGAAGAAATTGCTGCTGGCAAAGTTTGGATCGATCCTGACAGTGAACAATAATTTAATCTTGCATATCGCAGCCAAGCCTTCACCATTTGATGAAGGCCTTTTTTGGATGGTGACCGCATGATTGCACAAGTAATTGTCGATGTAGCTAGTCAGCAGACCGACCGCATTTTTGAATACCAGGTACCAGCCGAATTAGATTATTTGCAGGTTGGCGCCAGAGTGGTGGTGCCGTTTGGCCGGCGAAAAGTTCAAGGCTTTGTCGTGGGGCTGAGTGAGCAGGCTAGTTTTAATGGCAAGTTAAAACCGCTCCTTGTTGATATTGATGAAATGCCGCCGTTGACGCCTGAATTAATTAAACTTTCCTCGTATTTGGCAGATACCATCTTTGCCTTTCGGATCAGTATTTTGCAGACAATGCTGCCACAAGTAATGCGGGCTGATTATCGTAAACAGTTAATCCCAGTAACGGCAGCTGCCAAAAAGCTGCCATTATTTGCCCAAGGCGTGTTTGACTTGCCAGCAGAGCCTGAACCAGACCTAGCTAAACAGATTCGCCAGCTGCTGAAACAGCAGGCAGTTAAAGTTGAATATGTGGTGGCTAATAAAGCCAAGAAAAAGTGGCAGTGGGTTTATTCTTTAACTAAACAGCCGGCAGAGTACCAAGCTTTGCTAGCCGAAACGCGGACTAATGCAAAAAATCAGCGCGCTTTTTTAGAGCTGGTTGTGGCTAAACCAGATAAATTCCCCTTAACGCAGGATGGGTTGAAAAACTTGCTAGCAGTTAGCGGCAGTTTTGCCAAACAGCTAGTCGATAAAGGCTGGCTTAAGCGTAAGCAAGTTGAGGTGTTACGCCAAGCTAGTGAAGAAGTTGCTAGGTCAAAGCCGTTGCAATTAAATGATCAGCAGCAGGCGGCTTTAAATACCGTTACGCCCGCGATTAATCAGCGCCAGGCAAAAACATTTTTGATCGAAGGCGTGACGGGCAGCGGCAAGACGGAAGTGTACCTGCAAGCAATTAGCGAAGCACTAGCACAAAACCGAACGGCGTTGATGCTAGTCCCGGAGATTTCACTCACGCCGCAGATGGTGCGGCAGGTCAAAGGGCGTTTCGGCGATCTGGTCGCCGTTTTGCATAGCGGCTTGTCGAGCGGTGAAAAATACGACGAATGGCGCCGAATCCGCCGAGAAGAAGCTAAAGTCGTGGTTGGCGCGCGCTCAGCCGTCTTTGCTCCTCTGCAAAATTTGGGTTTGATCGTAATTGACGAAGAGCATGAAGGCTCGTATAAGCAGGATGATACTCCCCGTTATCATGCACGCGACGTGGCGCGTTGGCGCAGCCAGTATCATCATTGCCCGCTAATTTTGGGCAGCGCTACGCCGTCCCTTGATAGCCGGGCGCGGGCACAAAAAGGTTTGTATCAGCTAATTAAAATTACCAAGCGAGCCAATCAGCTGCCCCTGCCAGAAGTGCATTTGCTTGATTTAAAGCAGATGGTATTTGCCGGTAAACAGGTTGATTTAACGACCACGCTGGTTGATAAATTAAAGCAAACGATCGCTAGCGGCCACCAAGCAATTTTGCTGCTGAATCGGCGCGGGTTTGCTCGGTTTATGCTCTGCCGCGATTGCGGCTTTGTTCTAAAATGCCCGCATTGCGATTTGTCATTGACTTATCATAAAGATATTAACCGGATGCAGTGCCATTATTGCGGGTATGAAGGCCCGGTTCCTAGTCGCTGCCCGCAGTGTCAAAGTCAGCAGATCAGATTTTTAGGGACCGGCACGCAAAAAGTGCAAACTGAGTTAGCTGATTTACTGCCAGATGCTAAAGTCTTGCGGATGGATGTTGATACGACCAGGCGCAAGGGTAGTTACCGGCGGATTTTAACGGCGTTTGGCCGGCATGAAGCGGATATCTTGCTGGGCACGCAAATGATTGCTAAAGGTCTGGATTTTCCTAATGTGACACTTGTTGGGGTTATTAATGCTGATACCTCGCTGTGGGTGCCGGATTATAAGGCATCTGAGCGAACTTTTGAGCTATTGACGCAAGTGGCCGGCCGAGCAGGCCGAGCTGAAAATAAGGGCGAAGTTCTGATTCAGACTTATAATCCTGATCATTATGCAATTCGATTAGCACAAACGCAGGACTATGAAGCTTTTTACCGGCAAGAAATGGCTGTTCGTCACGCTGGTAATTATCCGCCTTATTACTACACGGTGCTAATTTCGGTCGCTGCCGTCAAAGAGCAAGCTGCTGCTAAACAAGCGTTTGTTATCAAGCGGCAATTGCTGACAGCATTGCATTTGCCAACTATTGTCTTAGGGCCAACTCCGAGTGCGATTTCAAAATTAAAAAATGAGTTTTATTATCAGATCTTGGTAAAATATAAACATGAACCAGCCTTAAGGCAGCTCTTGCACCAGGTACAAGCTTCAGCCCAAGAGTTAGCCAAAGAGGGGATCCATATTTACATCGACCCATCTCCTGAAAGGCTGTTGTAGAAGAAAGAGGTTCAGTGCATGACTTCAGTTGTATTTTTAGGGACACCGCAGTTTGCCGTGCCAATTTTGCAAGGTTTATTTGATCATGGCTATGAAATTTTAGGCGTTGTAACTCAGCCTGATAAAAAAGTTGGCCGCAAGCAAAAACTGCAGGCTTCACCTGTTAAGCAAGCAGCGCAAAAGTTAGATTTGCCGCTTTATCAACCAGTTAAATTAAGTCGCAGTCAAGAATTGGACGAACTGATTGCTTTGCAGCCGGATTTCTTAATTACGGCTGCTTATGGTCAATTTTTACCAACGAAATTATTGCAAGCTGCTAAAATTGCTCCCGTTAATGTGCATGGGTCCCTCCTGCCAAAATACCGCGGCGGCGCACCAATTCAATATGCTTTGCTGAATGGCGATCATGAAACTGGGATTACGATCATGCAAATGGTCAAAGAAATGGATGCGGGCTTGATGTATGCCCAAGAAAAATTAACGATCGAGCCTGATGACACTGCTGGCAGTTTATTTGCTAAATTATCAATTATGGGCCGCGACTTGTTACTGGCTACCTTGCCAAAACTAGCCGCAGGCACAATCACTGGTATTCCGCAAGATTCATCAAAGGTTGTCTTTTCACCAACGATCAAAAAAGCGGCTGCTCAAATTAAAACTGACTTAACTGCTGAACAAGCTGCTAACTTGGTTCGGGCACTCAATCCAGACCCTGGCGCTTTCATGCTGATTGCTGGCAAACGGTTAAAAATTTGGCGCGCGCGAGCTAGCAGCGAAAAGACGAGCCAAGCTCCTGGTACTTTAATTAGCAATAAAAAACGGTTTGCCATCGCCATGGCTAAACAAACAGTTTTAGATTTAGTCGAAGTACAGGCACCTGGCAAGAAACGCATGTCAGCTAAAGATTTTGCAAATGGACAAGGTTCACACTATGAAATCGGTCAAACCATCCTTACAGACTAACGGCCGGGCAGTTTGCCTAGCGGCGTTAATTCGAGTGTTGAATCGCGGGTCTTATTCTAATTTAAGCTTGAATTTGGAATTAAAAGACGCCCAGCTGTCAGTGCGTGAACGCAAGCTCGCCACCCGTATCTTCTATGGGACAATTCAGCGGCAATTATTCTTAGATTATCAGCTGCATGGTTTAGTAAAAACTAAACTGCAAGAAGCCTATTTGCGGCCGCTGCTTTTGATGTCCTTATATCAATTATGTTTTTTAGATAAGGTCCCGGCTTCGGCTGTTCTAGACGAAGCTAATAAATTGGCTAAGGCCTTTGGCAAGCATCATTCCTCAGGTTATCGGATCGTCAATGGGATTTTGCGTTCATTTCAGCGGCGCGGCGTGATTTTACCGCCAAAAACTAAGCTGGACCAATATTTAAGTGTAAAAGAAAGCTACCCAGTTTGGTTAGTACGCTACTTGCGACAGCATTTTGGCGATAAGCAAGCGCAAGCAATTATGCAGGCTTGCAACGAACCAGCTAAAACTAGCGTGCGGGTTAATCAACTAGCAGATTTTGATAAGGTTGAACAAGGCCTAGCTGCCGCAGGTTTTAACCCTAAGTGCTCGCACTTGTCAGAAACTAACTTGCTGGTGAACGGCAGCGTTTTGTCAACGACTTGGTTTAAGCAAGGTGATTTAACTTTGCAAGATGAATCAGCTTCGCTGCCAGTCCAAGCCTTTGACCTGACTGGACAAGAAACGGTGCTAGACGCTTGTGCAGCACCGGGCGGCAAAACTGTTCAACTGGCTGAACGGCTGCCAAAAGGTCAAGTTTTGGCTTTAGACCTGCATCAAAATAAATTAAATTTGATCAAAGAAAATGCTCAACGCATGCGGGTAGCGGACCGAGTCCACGTGCAGGCGCTCGATGCTCGCAAGGCCGGTTCGGTTTTTAAAACGGGTCAATTTCAGGCAATTTTGGTTGATGCGCCATGTTCAGGTCTTGGCCTGATGCGCCGTAAACCAGAAATAAGGTATACTAAAAGTGAACGTGATTTGCAGCAGCTGAGTAAAATTCAGCTTGATTTGCTGCTTAAATTAGCACCGCTGCTAGCACCGCAAGGACAGTTGATTTATTCAACTTGCACCATTAGCGCTGAAGAAGATGAACAGGTAGTGCAGGCTTTTCTGCAGGCACAGCCGCAGTTTGAACTGGCCACGCTGCCTTTTGGACCGCAGACGCCTACCTGGAAAATCTTGCCAAGCGATTACGGCAGCGATGGCTTCTTCATTGCCAAGTTCATTTTGAGAGGTTAAAAAGTTGATTCAAACGGCTTATTCTTCAAGCATTGGTCGGGTTCGCAAGACCAATCAAGACTTTGTCCGAGTTTTTAAAAATAAAAAGCAAGTTACCATGGCCATTGTTTGTGATGGGATGGGCGGCCACCAAGGAGGGGATGTTGCCTCTACGATGGCTGTGACGCACTTGGGCCATCACTTCGGCCAAACTGATTTTACTAACTCACAAGCAGCCAAAAGCTGGCTGGAAGTCCAACTTAAATTGGAAAATGCTACTTTGCTAGCAGCTGGTGATCGGTTTAGCGATTTAAACGGGATGGGTACCACAGTTGTGGTCTTAATGGCGTTTGATAATGAAGTTTTAGTGGCTCATTTGGGCGATTCCCGTGCCTACTCTTATATTGATGGTGAATTTAAGCAGCTAACTGAAGACCAGTCACTAGTTAACGAATTAGTTAAAATGGGTCAGATCACTAAGGAACAAGCCCGCACACATCCGCAAAAAAATATTATTACGGAAACTTTAGGCGTTTCTAGTTCGATTAACCCTGAATATGACACAGTGGCAGCTAAACGTGGCAGCCTGTTTTTACTGTGTACGGATGGCTTAACTAATTCTTTAGCTGATGAACAAATTCAACAAATTTTGGCCACCAAGTCATATTCTCTGTCTGAAAAATGTCACCGCCTGATCACCGAGGCCAATCGCTTAGGCGGGGATGATAACATTACCGTTTGCTTGCTGTCATATACTGCAAAGGATGTGAAGCCAAGTGATCACTAAAGGCTATTTGCTGGGCGACCGCTACCGGATTATTGATGCCCTCGGCGAAGGCGGCATGGCCAATGTTTATTTAGCCAAGGACATAATTTTACAGCGTAAGGTAGCTGTTAAAATGCTGCGCTTTGATTTACAAAAAGATCCGCAGACCGTGCAGCGTTTTCAGCGTGAAGCTTTATCAACTAGCGAATTAAGTCACCCTAACATTGTGTCGGTGTTTGACGTTGCTACAGACCACGGCGTGCCATACATGGTTATGGAGTATGTCGATGGCCCTAATTTAAAGGAATATATTCAAACTAATGGTCCATTGCCGCTAGACCAAGCGATTGGCATTATGGATCAAATTTTGAGTGCCGTCTCGCTGGCTCACCAGCATAATGTGATTCACCGCGATTTGAAACCGCAAAATATTTTGATGGATCAGCATGGCACTATCAAAATCGCTGATTTTGGAATTGCTCTAGCGTTGAGCCAGACTGATATTACGCAAATTAATACGGCCTTAGGATCGGTTCATTATATGTCACCTGAACAAGCCCGCGGCGGAGTAGTGACCAAACAATCCGACATCTATTCTTTAGGGATTATTTTATATGAATTAGTCGCTGGCAAAGTCCCATTTGGCGGGCAAACAGCAGTTTCAATTGCTTTGCAGCATATGCGTGACCAAGTGCCGTCTCTGCACAAGCTGAATCCAAATGTGCCGCAAAGCTTAGATAATGTGGTTTTGCAGGCAACAGCTAAAGATCCTCGCGACCGTTTTAGTTCAGTCGGAGAAATGAAGCAGGCATTAGATCAAAGCCTGTCACCTGCAATGGCCAATGCGCCAGTTTTTCATCCTCTGCATGATCCCAACAAAGAAGAAACAATTGTTCTGCCTAAATTTAATGGCCAAGTTATTAGTGAAGACAAAAAGCCGTCAATTGCCTTGGCTGGTGAGCCTGCTAAGAAGACGAGCTTGTGGGACAGCGTTAAAAAGCATAAATGGTGGTGGCTGGGTTCAGCGGCCGCGATGGTACTGGTGCTGTTTTTGCTGGTCTTTGCTTTTGGACGCAGCCGAGAGGTTCATGTGCCCGATGTAAGTCACTTATCGGCTGAGCGGGCTGAGTCTTCTCTGAAAACTTCAGGACTGCAAGTAGGTGATAAAAGCTATCGCTACTCAAATAAGGTCAGCAAAGGACAAGTAATTGAGACACTGCCTGAGAGCGGTAAGTCCGTTAGTCAGCATAAAAAAATTGATTTGGTAATTTCTAAAGGGTACAAGCCGGTTCGTGTCCCTGATGTGACGAATGAAAAATATAGTCAGGCCCGCAAACGACTACGCAAGCGCGGCTTTAAAGTTATCAAAGAAAAAGAGTATTCGGATTCTGTCGATAAAGGCTACGTAATCACGCAGAGCCTAACAGCTGGCAAGAAGGTGAAACATCCAAATAAACATAAGATCTACTTGTCAGTCTCGATGGGCCCACGGCGTGGCCGAGCCCACTTAAGCAAGGGAATTAAGCTGCGTGATCTCACGGGTTATTCTTTGCGCGGTGTCCAGGATTATGCTAACGATAATGGTTTACGGCTGCAGATTACCGAAAAGAATTCAGACGATGTTGCCAAAAATAATGTTATCTCTCAAGATCCTGCTGTAGGTACGGTTGTTCACCGCGGCGATACCATTTCGGTGGTTATCTCTAAAGGACCGGCTGGGGATGAAGATGGCAGCGGCGATAGCGTTACGAAGACGGTTTCTGTTCAATACGATGCTAATAATGATCAAAATAAGCAGGGCAACCACGTTCAGATTTATATCGCCGATGATAATCACAGTTTAAGTAATTTGTATCGCGACTTGTATATCAAGTCTGACCAAAGTTTTTCAATCCCATTTTCCTTGAAACATGGCAGTGGCCATTTGCGGATTGTACGCGATGGTCAAACCGTAGTTGATGAAAGTGTGGACCATGACTGATCTAAAAACAGGCATTGTCGTTAATCTACTTGCTGGGTATTATGATGTGCAATTAGGAGCACAAGTGGTTAGAACGCGGGCTCGTGGGGTTTTTCGCAAACGCGGTCAAAAGCCGCGGGTCGGTGACCGGGTAGAAGTTCAGTTAGATGAACATGGAACTAACTATTTGGTTGGAGTTAAACCACGGACTAATTTGATTGGCCGACCAGCAGTGGCTAACGTGTCATCAATCTTGTTGGTTATTTCAGCGGTTGAGCCAGACTATACCCGGGCATTTTTAGACAGATACTTAGTCTATTTTGCTTGGCAAGGCGTGCCAGTTACTATCTATCTTTCAAAAAGCGAACTGACCAGCGCGGACCGTCTAGCTGAAATAAAAGATGATTTGCAGTATTACCACAGTATTGGCTACCCTTGCTTTACTAGCCGTGATACTTTGAAACAGGCACTGCCTGATTTGATCAAACCGCAAGCAGTGTGGACCCTAGCTGGTCAATCAGGCGCTGGCAAGTCAACGCTGCTTAACTATCTGCAAAGTCAGGCTCAGCAGGAAACGGCCCCGATTTCGATGAGTTTAAATCGCGGTCGTCACACTACCCGGCAAGTTAGCTTATTTGCATTAGGTGCTGGCTTTTTAGCAGATACGCCAGGTTTTTCAGCCCTAGATTTAACGCCAATTAAAGTCAAAGAGTTAGCTAATTACTTTGTTGAATTTGCAGCAGCTCGTCCTAATTGCAAGTTTCGCGGCTGTCAGCACTTGTCAGAACCAGGTTGTGCGGTCAAACAGGCGCTGCAAGCTGGTGACATTGCTCAGTGGCGTTATGACGACTACTTAACTTTACGTCAGGAAATAACTGAGCAAGGCGGACCCGAATATTTAAAAAAGTAAGATTTAGTTTAGAAAAGAGCAATAACAATGAAACTTATCGCCCCATCAATTTTGAATGCTAATAATTTAAAGCTGGGTCAAGAAATCGACCAAGCAGTACAAGCTGGCATTAAGCGCTTCCATATTGATATTATGGATGGTCACTTTGTACCCAATTTGTCTTATGGTCCGCAGTTAGTGAGCGATTTTAAGGCAGCATATCCAGACATTACGGCTGAAATTCACTTGATGGCCAACCAATTGGACTTAATTGAAAAGTTTGTTGCCGCTGGCTGCGATTTGCTGGAATTTCACTATGAAGCTGCCCCTGACCAGGTAGATCACTGGCTGGATTATTTGCATGAACATGGAGTGAAGTCCGGCTTAGTTTTAAATCCAGATACGCCAGTTGACACGGTTAAACAATTTTTACCAAAACTAGATCAAATTTTGCTAATGACCGTTTATCCAGGCTTTGGGGGTCAAAGTTTCTTGCCAGAGTCAGTTGAACGATTGCATCAATTGCGTCAACTAGTAGGACCAGATTTTCCAGTTGAGGTTGATGGCGGCATTAATGATCAGACCGGCCGCAAAGCTAGTGAGGCCGGTGCTAACGTCTTTGTGGCTGGCTCATATATTTTTGGTAAAAATGAAATTGCTGATCAAGTTAAGGAATTAACGCAGGCGCTATAATGCCAATATTTAAACAAGGCATAGCAGTTTTAGGCGGGCCCAAGGAGCAACGGCCGCGTGATTTTCAGGCTAAAATTAAAGCAGCTAAAGCTGCTGAACAAATGCTGATTGGTGTTGATCGCGGCAGTTTGTTTTGCCTTGAAGCAGGAGTAGTTCCCGATTTAGCGGTTGGCGATTTTGATTCCTTAACTAGTAGCGAATTATCCAGAGTTGAGCAAGCAGTTTCAGAACTGCGCTACTCCAAACCTGAAAAGGACTTAACCGATTCAGAACTAATGTTGTCAGCAGCCTTGCTTGATTATGACTTGCAGCATTTGCAAATCATCGGGGCAACTGGCGGGCGGCTAGATCATTTTTTGGTGAATTTGTTCATGATTAATCGGCCAGTTTTTCGACCGTTTGCTGAGCGAATTAGCTTGCTCGACCAGCAAAACTTAGTCGAATTCTATTTGCCTGGTCAGCACCAATTGTGGCCTAAGCAAGGCTATCCATATTTAGGGATTGCGCCGCTAGAAGTGGTACATAATTTAACCATTCAAGGGGCTAAATACGATCTGAAAAGTTATTCGACGGCGTGGCCATGCTGTTTTAGCTCGAATGAATTTAACGGCTCTGATCCAATCAAATTAGAATTTGAGACTGGGCTAGTAGCGGTAATTTACAGCCGCGATTAAAATTTAAGACATGAAAAAAGCGTTGAGGAAATCCTCAACGCTTTTTGGTGTTATAACTCTGCAGAATTAAACACGAGTAACCTTGCCTGACTTCAAAGCACGAGCTGAAACCCAAACACGCTTTGGCTTGCCATCAACAAGGATGCGCGCTTTTTGAAGGTTTGGCTTCCATGCGCGCCGCTTGGAATTCAAAGCCTTTGAACGTTTGTTGCCGAAAACAGTTTTCCGACCAGTAATCACGTCTTTTGCCATTTGCTAAACCTCCTTTGCTGAAAAAATTCACCTTACTAATATATCACACTGCAGGCGGCAGTGCAATTAGCTTTCGCTTTTGCCTGCTGGGGGACCTATGATAAAATAAAAAGCAAGTATGAAAACTCGCAGAAGTGGAGGATCAGCATGGCAGTTAAAATTAAAACAAAATACGGTCTGATTGATATTTCCAACAATGTCATTGCTACCGTGGTTGGTGCTAGTGCCACCGCTAATTATGGCATTGTCGGCATGGCTTCAAAAAATGCTTTGCGTGACGGTGTTTATGACATTTTAAACCGTGAAAACTACAAGCGTGGCGTGGTTGTCCGCTCCAAGGAAAATGAAATTGTAGTTGATGTTTACATTATTGTTGGCTATGGTTTAAAGATATCTGAAGTAAGCCGCAATGTGCAATCGAGCGTAAAATACAACTTGCAGCAACAGCTCGGCATTCATACCAAGGCTGTTAACGTAATTGTTCACGGCGTGAAGATTTTGGATGAATAGTCGGCAGAGGGGGAGTTTTTCTTGGCTGTAACTGAGGTAAACAGTGATCAATTCCGTGCGATGGTCAGAGTTGCCAACCATCGGATGAGCAAAAACGCAGATTTTGTCAATTCATTGAACGTGTTCCCAGTGCCGGATGGCGATACTGGAACTAATATGAGTTTGACGATTGAAAGCGGAGCGCAGGCAGTCGGCAGCAATAACAGTACTAAGATTGGCGATTTAACCAAAAGCTTTTCCAAGGGGATGCTAATGGGCGCGCGTGGCAACAGCGGCGTTATTTCATCTCAGCTGTTTCGCGGCTTTTATAAGGCAACTGAAAAGTACGAAGTTTTAACTGCCCAGCAATTAGCTGATGCCTTCCAAAATGGTGTTAATGCTGCTTATAAGGCAGTTATGAAACCAGTTGAAGGGACAATTTTAACAGTAGCCCGGGAAGGCGCGCAAGCTGGTGAAAATCGGGCCAGCGAAACTGATGATGCGGTTGAAATTATGAAAGCGGTTGTTGAGGGCGCTAAAAAGGCTTTGGCTTCAACACCTGATTTGCTGCCAGTTTTAAAGCAAGTTGGCGTAGTCGACTCAGGCGGGCAAGGCTTGCTCTTTATTTATGAAGGCTTCTTAGAGGGCTTGTCTGGTGAAAAGAGCAGCGATTCTTATCAACCTGATTCCGTGGAAATGGATGAAATGGTTAATGCTGCCCACCACCAATCAGTACAAGGGCAACTGGCTACAGCCGACATTAAAAACGGCTACTGTACTGAAATTATGGTCGACTTGCAGGCTGATGTGCCTGATAAGCAACCATTTGATTTAGACAAGTTCCGGGAACATTTATCTAATTTGGGTGACTCACTGTTGGCAGTTTCTGATGGTGAAGTTGCCAAAGTGCACGTGCATACTGAACATCCAGGTGCAGTCTTTAATTACGGTGCTCAATTTGGTCAGTTAGGCAAAATTAAGATTGATGACATGCGGATTCAGCATGAAAGCATCATTGATAAAGACCAAAGTGATGAAAAACCGGTTGATTTTGCTGTAATTGCTGTTTGCTCAGGTAATGGGATCCGCAAGCTTTTCACTAGTTTAGGCGTTAACCGGATTATTTCTGGTGGTCAGACCATGAACCCGTCGACTCAAGATATTATCGACGCCATTAAAAAATCTGGTGCTAAACGAGCAATTTTACTGCCAAATAACGGCAACATTGTCATGGCAGCTAAACAAGCTGCGGAAGTTAGTTCAATTCCAGTCGGCATCGTCCCAAGCAAGACAATTTCACAAGGGATGACCGCGATGCTATCCTTCAACCCAGATGCAACAGTTGAAGAAAACGTGACCAATATGACTGATGAGTTATCGTCAGTGAAATCTGGTGAAGTTACGAAGGCGATTCGTGATTCAGAGATTAATGGCGTCTCTATCAAGAAAAATGACTACCTTGGTATTATTGACGGTGATATTTCAATTGACCGGTCCGATCTGGTTGATGCTGCGGCTGCTATGGTTGATGAAATGCTCGATGAAGACAGCGAGATTATCACGGTGATGTACGGGCGCGATACTAACAAGCGTACAGCTAAGAAGGTCGTAAAGAAACTGCAGGCTGAACACGACGACCTAGAATTTGAAATTCACGATGGTGGTCAGCCAGTTTACTACTTCTTGATTTCAGTTGAATAAAATGAGCTTAGCTTTATTTGATAGCGTACAAGCATTAACAGGTGTTGGTCCTAAGACAGCCCAGGCGCTCAAAGGTTTAGGCATTAACACTGTTTATGATTTGCTGTACTATTTTCCTTTTCGCTACGAGCAGCTGCAGACTTTGCCATTAGCAGAATTGTCAGATGGCCAAAAAGCCGTTGTGAAAGGCATTGTGGTCACCGAACCGACTGTCAGTTATTACGGTTATCATCGCAGCCGGCTGAGCTTTAAACTTCAAATTGACCATGCTGTTGTCATGGTCAATTTTTTTAATCAGCCTTGGCTCCACAAACAAATTACCGTTAATAAGCCGCTAGCGGTCTATGGCACTTTTCAAAAAGCTCGCTTAGCAGTGACAGGAATGAAACTAGTTGCAGCCAATAGCGATGATAAAATGGCCCCAGTTTATTCTGTTTCGCAACATCTTCACCAAAAAACTTTGCTGAAACTGATTAAACAAGTTTTGCCGCTAGCAAAACAAACTGGGAATGTTATTCCAGCTGATTGGCGAGATCAGCGGCAATTTTTAACCGATGAACAGATCATCTTAGGGATGCAAACCCCAAAAGATATCCAAGCAGGAGAAGCAGCGCGACGCTCGGCTATTTTTCGCGAATTTTTCTTGTTTGAACTCCAGCTACAGCACTTGCTCCACCAAAATAGCGGGCAAACGGGTATTGCCAAACATTACCAATTGCCGGCTGTTAATGAATTAACTAAATCATTGCCATTTGAGTTGACGCATGATCAAAAACAAGCAGTTAACCAAATTTTTATTGATTTAAAACAACCTCGCCAAATGCGGCGCCTGCTAGAAGGCGATGTGGGTAGTGGTAAGACCGTTGTAGCAGTATATGCGATGTATTCGGCTGTAACGGCTGGCTATCAAGCTTGCCTAATGGCGCCAACCGAAATTTTGGCCCACCAGCACTTTGAAAAAGTCCAGCAATTGCTGCAGCCGTTTGGCGTACGAATCGCGCTGTTAACTGGTTCAACGTCAGCTAAAGAAAAAGCTGAAATTCAAGCAGAACTAGCTGATGGTACGATTAATGTTGTAATTGGCACACATGCCTTGATTCAGCCGGCAATTAAATTCAACCGGTTAGGCCTAGCAATTATTGATGAGCAGCACCGTTTTGGCGTTAATCAGCGCCGCGATTTGCTGGCTAAAGGCGACAAAGTCGACCAGCTGTCCATGACTGCCACGCCAATCCCGCGTACTTTGGCTTTGAGTTTATATGGGCAAACGGCTGTGTCAGAAATCAGGCAATTGCCAGCTGGGCGTAAGCCAATCAAATCAGCCTGGGTGACCAGCAACCAGCTGCGGGAAGTTTTGACTAAAATGAAAGAGCAGCTGGCACAAGGCAGGCAGATTTACGTGGTGACGCCTTTAATTGCTGCCTCTGAAAAGACTGATTTAAAAAATGCGCAAGAATTACAAGCTCGGCTAGCTGCTTATTTTAAGGAGCAAACAGTTGCGCTGCTGGATGGGCAAATGCCTGGCGAACAAAAAGAAAAAATTATGGCGGCATTTGCGGCAGGACAAATTAATATTCTAGTTGCCACGAGCGTGATTGAGGTTGGGGTCGATGTGGCTAATGCTAACTTGATGATCATTTTTGATGCTGATCGTTTTGGCCTGAGTCAATTGCACCAATTGCGCGGGCGCATTGGCCGGGGGACCTATCAAAGCTATTGCTACTTTGTGGCTGATCCTAAAAATGAGCAGGCCAAGCAGCGGCTAGAAATTGTGGCGTCGACTAATGATGGCTTTAAATTAGCAGCTGAAGACTTGAAATTGCGCGGGCAAGGCAACTTGTTTGGACAAGCGCAGTCAGGTCTGCCCACTTTTCAGGTCGGCGATATTGTGCAAAATAATGATCTGCTTATGTTAGCTGCCCAAGCTGCTAAAGAAACACTGACAGCTGATCCTGACCTGACTGAAGCTGACCATGCTTATGCAGCGAAAGTGCTAAAATATAAACAAACTTTTATTTAAGCAGGTGAAATGATGAAAACAATTGCAATTGATGCGATGGGCGGCGAACATGCCCCGGCTGCCATTGTGCAGGCAGTTTGGCGTGCTAAAACAGACTTGCCGTCAACTAAATTCGTTTTATTTGGCCAAATTGATAAAATTAAGGCTTGTTTGCCAGGCCCACTTGATCAGCAAGTGGAACTGGTTGAAGCTAGTGAAGTCATCAATGATGAGGACGAACCAGTGAGATCAATCCGGCGCAAAAAAGATTCATCGCTGGTCAAAGCTGCAACTTATGTTAAAGAAGGTAAAGCCGATGCTTTGCTATCCCTTGGTAATACTGGCGCTCTTCTAGCAAGTGGTATTTTTATTATTGGACGCCTAAAGGGCGTTAAACGGCCAGGCCTTAATGCCAACTTTACCAGCAACTTCTGAACGTGGGACGTTCCACTTAATTGATGTTGGCGCTAACGCTGAAGCAAAACCAGAATATTTACTGCAATGGGGCCAACTGGCAGCTTTATATGCAGAGACGATTGAAAAAATTGACCAGCCAAAAGTTGCGCTGTTGAATAATGGGGCTGAGTCCGATAAGGGCGATCCTTTGCATAAGGAAGCCTACCAGCTCTTAGCAAATTCTAAACTGAATTTTACTGGCAACGTAGAAGCTAATGAATTGCTGCTGGGCAAAAATGATATTGTCGTTTGTGACGGCTTTAGCGGTAATGTAGCGCTGAAATCTGTTGAAGGCGGGACGACGGTTTTGATGAAGCAGATCAAGTCTGCGTTAGTAAATAGCGGCCTGAAAACCAAATTAGGTGCAGCCATGATTAAACCAGCCTTAGTCAAGGTCCTGCATAAATTTAGCACGGCGCGCAACGGCGGAGCTGTTTTATTGGGCGTTGCTGCTCCAGTTGTTAAAACTCACGGCCGCTCAAAGGCTGAACCGATTTATTATACTTTGCTGCAACTTGATCAGATGCTATCGCAGAATTTGATTCAAAAATTTGAAGCAGAATTGTCACAAGTGGAAGATTAAAAGGAGTTTTTCATGTCAGAACAAGAAATATTTAATAAAATTGCCGATTTATTGGTTAAAAATTTTGATGTCAAACGCGACCAAATTACGAATGATTTGAACTTCACTAAGGACTTAGATGCGGATTCAATCGACTTTGTTGAATTTGTTTTGGATTTAGAGGACACTTTTGGCGCAGAAATCCCTGATGAAGATGCAGAACAATTACAAACTGTTGGGGAAGCTGTTACTTACATTAAGAATCATTTAAATTAGGGCGGTTGCATTGGCTGCCTTGATTGGGCTAAAATTAAGACATTGTAAGTAGAGCGATTGTGATAATCGCACTAGGTCGAGAGGAGAATGGTCATTGGACAGGCAAAAAGACGTCTTGCTTGATATTCAGCACTTGCACACGGCTTACCGTCTGAGCGGAAAGTTCTACGATGCTGCAGATGATATCAATCTGACCTTAAAGAAAGATGAAATTTTAGCAATAGTTGGTGAATCTGGTTGCGGTAAAAGTACGATTGCAGCCAGCATCATTGGCTTATATGATCACAAAAATACCAAGGTCACTGGCGATATCTTATACAAGGAATTGAATTTAGTTGGCCTGAATGAAAACTTGTTTGATAAGATTCGCGGAAATAATATTGGCATGATTTTCCAGGATCCACTGTCAAGTTTGAATCCATTGATGCGCGTGGGCGATCAAGTGGCAGAAACCTTGTATTACCATACCGAAATGAATGAGCAAGAGCGTCATGCCCGGGTCATTGAACTGTTTAACCAGGTTGGAATGCCGAAACCTGAAGAAATGTATGCTATGTACCCGCATGAATTATCTGGTGGTTTGCGCCAGCGGGTAGTTATTGCGATTGCAATCGCCTGCAAGCCGGAAATTATTATTGCAGACGAACCAACCACGGCTTTAGATGTAACGATTCAGGCACAGATTTTGGATTTGCTGGAAGATATTCAGCGCCAAAGTCACTCCGGCATCATTTTAATCACCCACGACTTAGGCGTTGTGGCTGAAACTGCTGATCAAGTAGCGGTTATGTACGCTGGCCAAATTATCGAAAAAGCCGATGTGAAGACTATTTTCGGACACCCGCTCCACCCGTATACCCGGTCGCTGCTAAATTCTATGCCGCAGGCTGACGATGAAGAAGCAGCTGATTTGCATGTTATTCAAGGAACTGTGCCGTCACTGAAAAATATGCCGCGCACTGGTGATCGGTTTGCCGCACGAATTCCGTGGATTCCGGCTAGCGCTCATGAATCTAAGCCGGTAATGCATGAAGTGGCGCCAGGTCACCTGGTTCGCTGCACCTGCTACAAAGAATTTCATTTTCAGGACCAACCAGCACAGGAAGGAGCAGGAGCTTAAGCATGGCTAAAGAAATATTGCAAATCAAAGACTTAAGAGTGCTCTTCCCAATTCGCTCAGGTTTTTGGAATCGAATTACTGATTATGTCCGTGCCGTTGATGGGGTTAACTTTTCAATTAATGAAGGTGAAACTTACGGCTTAATTGGTGAATCTGGATCAGGCAAGTCAACGACCGGGAAGGCGATTGTTGGCGTGCAAAAAGCAACGAGTGGTCAAATTATTTATGACGGTTTAGATGTCACTAAAGCGCACAACCGCAAAAAGATCAGTTACAACAAAGACGTACAAATGATCTTCCAGGACTCAATGTCCAGTTTAAATCCACGTAAACGGATTGAAGATATCATTGCTGAGCCGATCAGAAACTTTGAAGATCTTACGACCGATGAAGAGCGCAAACGGGTCCAAGAATTGTTAGACATTGTTGGAATGCCAAGTGATTCAATCTATAAATTCCCGCATGAATTTTCAGGTGGTCAGCGGCAACGGATCGGCGTTGCCCGGGCGGTAGCCACGAATCCTAAATTGATTGTGGCTGATGAACCAACTTCCGCTTTAGACTTGTCTGTGCAAGCGCAAGTTTTGAACTTCATGAAGCATATTCAACAGCAATACAATATTTCCTACTTGTTTATTTCGCACGACTTGGGCGTGGTCAAGCATATGTCTGAGAACATTGCGATTATGCACCGGGGCCGGCTAGTTGAAGTGGGCACCAGGGATGAAATCTATAATCATCCGATGCATATTTATACTAAACGGCTGCTGTCGGCGATTCCTAAGGTTGATGTTGAACACCGTGAAGAAAATAAGCGTCACCGCGAAGAAGTTGAAGCAGAATTTCAACATGATCAAAAGCGTTGGTATGATGAAGATGGCCGCGTCTTTCCGCTGCAGCAACTTTCTCCAACTCATTGGGTAGCGCTGCCGAAACAAGAAGTTCAAGCACAGATGAAGGAGGAGAAATAGGATGTGGAAAACAGTTTTACGGCGTTTCTTGATCATGATCCCGCAGCTGATCATCTTGAGCATGCTGGTGTTCCTGCTAGCTAAAATGATGCCAGGTGACCCGTTTACGGGGATGATTAATCCTAACTCCGACGCTAGAGAAATTGCCCGTTTGCGGCAAGCTTATGGCTTGAATGACCCATGGTGGGTTCAGTATTGCCGCTGGGTTGGCAATATGTTCCATGGCGACTTGGGGCAATCATATATTCAGCACGTGCCTGTTGCGTCATTAATTTGGGACCGGGCAGTAAACACTTTCTGGCTGTCCTTACTGACAGTGCTGCTTACTTATTCAATTGCTATTCCGATGGGAATTAGTGCTGGTCGCCACCAGGATGAATGGCAAGACCAAGCAATTCAAATTTTCAACTACATTACCTTTGCTGTACCAGGTTTCGTATTCTACATCTTGGGTATTTGGCTGTTTAGTTTTACCTTAGGCTGGTTCCCAATTTCTGGTTCCGTTTCAGCTAATGCCTCAGGATTCTGGGGAGTCCTTGGGTCCAGGCTGTATCATATGATCTTGCCGGCAATTTTGTACGCGCTGATTACGACGACGACCATTGTGCAGTATTTACGGACTGGGATCGTTGATAACAAAGTCGAAGATTACGTTCGGACTGCCCGCAGTAAAGGTGTGCCGGAAAATGTTGTCTTCCATAAGCATATTTTGCGGAACTCAGTTCTGCCAATCGTTGCTTTCTTAGGTAATACGATTACCGGTTTACTGAGTGGTTCTATGATTATCGAAAGCGTCTTCTCATACCCAGGAATGGGTAAGTTGTTCCTGGACTCAATTTCTCAGCGTGACTATACAACCTTGACCGCGTTGATTTTACTGTTTGGGATGCTGACCCTGCTTGGTAACTTAATTTCTGATATCTTGCTGAGTATCGTCGACCCACGGATCAGAGTTAAATAGGAAGGAGCATAAAGATGTCAAACAAGAAAAAGTCTACGCAAACTAAGCAAGACCAAACTCAAGTTTCTTTGCCTCCTTCTGGCTTTAAAGTTGCGGTGCGAGAAATTTGGCGTGATAAGATTGCCCTGACTGCCTTTATCGTTATTTGCCTGATTTTGCTTTTGACCTTTGGTGGTTCATTGTTCTTAAAGAAATCACAGGTCACTGAAATCAATATTGCTGAAGCATATTATGGCTGGGGTCAAGCGGGTCACATTTTTGGCACAGACGATGGTGGCCGTGATATTTTCAAATTGTTGATTATGGGCGGCCGGAACTCTATTTTGATCGGTCTGTCTGTAACGGCGATTGACGAAACGCTCGGTTTGTTGATCGGTTTAATTGCTGGTTACTTTGGCGGGACGGTTGATGCCGTAATCATGAGAATTGTCGATTTCGTGCAGATTTTACCGCAATTCCCAATCATCATCGTTTTGACGACTGTCATTCCAAATTATAATGCCTTCGTATTAGTTGGATTGATGTCGATGTTCTACTGGACGACCACGGCGCGGCTGTTCCGGAGCTTTGTCTTGTCGCAGCGCGGCCGGGACTATGTGTTGGCTTCGAAAACGTCTGGTTCTTCAGACTGGAAAATCATGTTCCGGGAAGTGCTGCCAAATATTACTTCAATGTTAATCATTGATGTGGTGCTGACTGTTGCTGGTAACATCGGGATTGAAACTTCATTATCATTCTTAGGCTACGGCTTGCCGATTACTACCCCATCACTGGGTACCTTAATTAGTTTCGCCAACGACCCAGCTAACGTTGTGGCGCGTCCATGGTTATGGGTGCCAGCCACAGTGCTGCTGCTGCTAATTTCGATGAACATCAACTATGTTGGTCGAGCTTTGCAACGGGCAGGGGACGCTCGTCAGCGTGAAAACTAGTTAAAGTTTAAGATCACTTTAAAAAGGCTTCTCTTTGAAAAGAAGCCTTTTTTTGTGTCCGCGAAAAGCCTACAATGAAGGTGGTAAATGATATCGCTTACACGTAGGAGGTTTATAGATGTCTTTTTACGATAACGAAAAATCGGCGATGATCCCGTCATATAAAGATGGGATGAAGTTGCACTTAGTGACCGATTTAGCTGACACACCACAAGCTAATTTGGTGATCGTTCACGGTTTAGCAGAGTACGCTGGCCGTTATGACCCAATTGCTAGTTACATGGTTAAACATGACTTTAACGTCTTTCGTTATGACCAGTTTGGGCATGGCGAATCGGATGGCGATCGGGGCTTTTTAAGCTCACCTGATGATCTGTCCGAAAACTGTGCTTTGGTAGTTGAATATGTTAAATCTCACTACTTTGACTTGCCAACTTTTGTCTTGGGTCACTCAATGGGCGGGCAAACCGTTTTACTGTATGGTTCAAAACATCCGGGCAAGTCTGATGGTTTAATCGTCACTGACCCAGTTTCAGTTGAAACTCATCAGGCTGAGCACTTTTCAGTTGAGCTGCCAGATGATGTAGATGAGCACCAAGAAATGCCTAATGCCATTAACGGCGGCTTGGACCGTGACCAAAGAATCGTTGATAAATACGTTGCTGATCCGAAAGTTTTGCATACTCTGCAGGCTGGTATTTTCAAGAACGCGATGCTGCCAGGGGCGTTATACTTGCGTGACAACCTGCAAAACCTAACTGATCCAATTTTATATTTACAAGGTTTAGAGGACGGTTTGATCAACTACCAAGATGCCTTAGAGTCATACACTAAGATTGGTGCTAAAGACCGTGAACTGCACGTTTACCCATTCTTGATGCACGAAATTTTGAATGATAATGAACGTAAATGGGATATTTATGACGAAGTAATTCGCTGGATTAATAAGCGTTTGTACTAATCCCTGTTTGTGTTTCTTAAAGCCGAATGATAAACTTTTAATGTGGCTATGTTTACTTTTTCATTTTTGCATAGGACATCAGGAGGAAATGTAATGAGAAAAGGAAAATTGTTGGGCGGTGCGCTCATGATGGGTGCATTGGCTTTAACTTTGGCTGGTTGTGGTCAATCATCAAATAATGCACAACAAGCCCCAGTTAAAGACTGGAAGGTTTCAACACCTGCCAAGCCAACGAAACAAGGCGGTTCCGTTAAAGTGGCTGTTGAAGTAGATACCCCATTTACTGGTATCTTTAGAGATGAGCTGTCCTCGTCAGGTACTGACACTGAAGTCTCACAATATGGTGCTGAATCACTGTTTAGTACAGATGATCACTATAAATTTAATGACTCTGGGGCAGCAACCTTAAAGATCAACCGGGCTGCGAAGACGATTACGATTAACATTAAGCCAAATGTTAAGTGGTCCGATGGTCAACCAGTGACTGCTAAAGACTATGAATACGCTTATGAAATCATTGGTAACAAAGCTACCAACTCACAGCGTTACTCAACTTCTTTGGAAGACTTAGTTGGCTTTAAAGAATACCACGAAGGCACAGCTTCAACTATTTCTGGTTTGGAAATGCCAGATGGCCCATCAGGCCGGAAAGTTGTCTTGCACATGCAAGAAATGAAACCTGGGATGAAGATTTCAGGTAACGGCTACTTCTGGGAAACAGCTGCTCCATACCACTACTTAAAGGATGTTCCATTTAACAAGCTGATTTCTAGCGACAAGGTTCGTAAGCACCCATTATACTTCGGTGCATACCGGGTAACCAAAGTTGTCCGTGGTCAATCAGTTACTTGGAAACCAAACAAGTACTACTACAAGGGTAAGCCAAAATTATCCAAGATTACTTGTTCAGTTATTTCACCAAACTCAGTTGCTCAATCAATCAAGAGCGGCAAGTTTGACGTAGCACAAGTTATTACGTCACAATGGCCAAACATTTCTGGCGCCAAGGGCGTTCGCTATGTTTCAACTAAAACTTTAGGCTACACTTACTTAGGCTTTAAGGTCGGCAAGTGGAAGAACGGCCAAAACGTAATGGACAAGAACAACAAGATGAACAATCGTGCTTTGCGGCAAGCAATTGCTTACGGCATGAATGTTAACCAAGTTGCTAAGCGGTACTCATATGGGTTGACCTTCAGAGTACCAACTTTGATTCCAGACCAATTTGGTGCTTATCACGACAGCAAGATCAAGGGTTACTCATACAATATTGCTAAGGGTAACAAGATCCTTGACAAGGCCGGCTACAAGAAGAAGGGTACTTACCGGGTACAGCCAAATGGCAAGCCATTAACAATTCACTTTATGGCGATGTCAGGCAGTTCTACGCAAGAACCAATCATTCAAAACTACATCCAGCAATGGAAGAAGATGGGCTTGCACGTTGTCTTGACTGGTGGCCGTTTGACTGAGTTCAACTCCTTCTACGATAAGTTGCAAAATGACGCTAAGGGCGTTGATATGTTCCAAGGCGTTTGGGGCTTATCAAGTGAACCATCAGTTAACGACTTGTATGGTCAAGGCGCACAATTCAACTACAGCCGGTTTGCAACTAAGAAGAACAATGAACTGATTACTGCTATGGACTCACAAAAGGCCTTTAATACTAAGTACCGTGTCAAGAAGTTCCATGAATGGCAATCATACATGAATAAAGAAGCTTATGTTGTTCCTGTATCTAACCGCTACACAGTTATGGCAGTTAACAACAAGCTGACTGGTTACTCACTGCGTCCATCGAAGTCGATGAACAATGGTTGGCCAAACTGGTACTACGTAGGTTACGCTAAGTAGTTATTAGTTAATTCAAAAAAGTCGCTCGCCAGAGCGGCTTTTTTCATGCCCAAGAAACAAGCCTGAACTGGTATAATAGTTCCAGATTGAAAGGAATTTAGCATGATTTCAAATGAATTTAGACAGAGTTTAAAAGACAAGTATCAAATTGTCTTCCATAATGAAAAATTGCTGGAAGAAGCCTTCACGCATTCTTCTTATGCCAATGAACACCCAGAATCAGTTCGCGACTATGAAAAGCTAGAATTCCTGGGTGACGCTGTCTTGGAACTAGCCGTGTCGGATTATGTTTATCGGCATTTTCCTAAGTTAAATGAAGGTGAGTTAACCCGCTTGCGGTCTAATATTGTACGGACGGAAGGCTTTTCAGAATTTGCTATTGAATGCGGTTTTCAAAATGAAATTCGGCTAGGCAAGGGTGAAGAATTAGCTGGTGCCCGTCATCGCAAAACTCTCTTAGAAGATGTATTTGAAGCTTTTAACGGCGCTTTATTTTTAGACCAAGGGATGCAAAAAGTTCAATACTTCTTGCATTTAACCGTTTATCCGCGGATTGCCACCGGCGAATTTACCGCTTCTCGTGACTATAAGACTGACTTGCAAGAATTGCTGCAGCAAAATGGGACAGTCAATATTAATTATGAAGTAGTCGCTAGCTCGCAAGATCCAGTTTCGTTTACGGTGCAGTTATCCGTTGATGGCAAAAAATTGAGCCAAGGCTCAGGCCACAATAAAAAAGCAGCCGAGCAAGCAGCCGCTAAGACAGCTCTTTCCAAGTTAGAAGAAAGTCGGACTGATTAATGCCTCTGAAGCAAATTATCCTGTCAGGCTTTAAATCATTTGCGGACCGCACCGTGATTAATCTGGCGCCGGGCGTAACGGGGATCGTTGGTCCGAACGGATCTGGCAAGAGCAACATTACCGAAGCTGTGCGCTGGGTGATGGGTGAAGGCAGCGCCAAAGCGCTACGCGGTCAGTCCATGCAAGATGTGATTTTTGGCGGTAGCGTCAATCGTCACGGTATGAATCACGCTAGCGTAACGCTGGTGTTTGATAATCAGCGCCATGAACTAGCTTGGCCAGGTTCAGAAGTTACAATTACGCGGCGTTTGCTCAAAAATGGCGATGCCAGTTATTTGATTAATGGTAAGCAAGTTCGGCTTAAAGATGTGCGCGGTTTGTTTTTGAGCGGGAATTTATCAGCTGGCTCACTGGCAATTATTTCGCAGGGCCGGGTTGACCAAGTGCTGGATTCTAAACCAGAAGCCCGGCGGTCGATTTTTGAAGAAGCCGCCGGCGTGTTGCATTTCAAAGAACAAAAACATGAAGCGGTGGTGCGTTTAAAACAGACCAATGAAAACTTGGTCCGAATCCACGACTTGCTGACGGAAGTGCAAGCCCGCGTTGAGCCGTTAGCCCAGCAAAGTAGTGCGGCGCGGGACTATCAGTTTGAACAGGCCAAATTAGCCAAACAAGAACAAGCCTTGTTGGCCTTAGAAATCGCTGATTTTGAACAGCAACTAGCTAAGGTAAAGGATGCTGGCCGAAAATCATCGCGGGAAATTGCAGAGATTGAAGCAGCGCTGGCCCGTGACAAGGAAACTATTCTGACTTTGAAGAAGCGGCAAGCAAGGCTGCAAGATAGACAAACTACGGCTCAAGCTGAAAATTTGCAGCTGACCAAACGTATTTCTGGTTTGTCTAATAAGATTGAACTAGCTAAACAAACAGGTGATTTCAACCGGGCGAGCCGGCAGGAATTATCGGGTCAAGTCAGCGCCTTAACTAGCAGCTTGCAAGCACGTGCTTTAACCATTAAGCAAAATGAGCAGGAAACAGGCAAAATCAAGGCTGAGCAGGACAAGCTGCAGGACGAATTAGAGCATTTACAAGCAGGAAGAACTGACCCAGAAGTTGTGCGTCAAAAGCTGACTAAGAAGCGGCAAAGCTATTTACAGCACCTAGACCAGCAGAGCAAGCTGAGTAATCAAATTGTGGCGCTGCAAACAAATTTAGATCAGTTAAAGCAGCAAAGATCATCAGCTGATCAGCACCGGCAAGCTCAAGCAGAGCAATTAGCTACTGAGCTGGCTAAACAAAAGCAAACAGCTGCTGACTTAACTAAGCAAATTCAGGCTAAAAAGCAGCAGTTAGTATCGATTAATCAGCGTCTTGCGCAAATTAAACAAAGCCGGCAAACTAAGCAGGCAGACTTAAATCGGTATGCAAAAACTGTTCATTCTTTGACTGGCCAGCTGCAAGTTCTGCAAGGGATGAGCAAACGCCACCAAGGCTATTACTATGGCGTGCGTTATGTCTTAAATCATCTTAGCGACTTTACTGGCATTTTAGGGGCTGTTGGCGATTTAATTCGTTTTGATAGCCGTTATGAAGCCGCGTTGAAGACCGCTTTGGGCAGCGGCGTGCAGAACTTAATTGCCAAAGACCGTTATGCGGCTCGTGATGCAATTAAGCGCTTGAAAGCTGACCGAGCTGGTCGGGCTAGTTTTTTGCCGCTTGATAATTTACGGGTGCGTAAACTAGCTGCACCCACTAGGGCGATGCTCAAGAATGTAGCGGGCTTTATTGCGGTGGCTAGTGAGTTAGTTGAAGTACAAAATTCAGAGGTGCAGCCGGCAATTGATTATTTGCTGGGTACGACAATTGTAGTTGATACGATTGCTAGTGCGACGAGTTTGAGTCAGCGCGTGCATTCTTATCGGATCGTCACGCTTGATGGCGATATTATTTCGCCAGGCGGCCTAATGACTGGTGGTTCACGGTCAAAACAAGACAACTCACCGTTAGCTGTCACTAGTCAGTTAACAGCAGTCAACCAGCGTCTGCAAGCTGCCCAAGCGCATGTGCCTGGATTGCAGGCGCAGTTAGGCCAACTAGTAGAACAAACTGCTGATTGCGTAGCGTCGCAAGAAGCGGTCCAACATGAATTGCAAAACTTGCGTCAGCAATTAACAGCGGCTAAGACTAATCAAAGCTTGACTAATCAAAGATTAGCAGAATTACAAAATGCGGCTAGCCCGCAAGTTGAGCAGCAGAAAATGCAAACTCAACTGCGAGATTTGCAAACCCGGCATGCAGCCTTGCTGCATTTGCTAAACCAAGAAAAGCAGGATGTTGCAAAACTCAGCCAGGAGCTGAAACAAGCAGAAGCGGCTTGGCAAACAGGACAAGAGCAAGTTGCAAGCTTGCAGGCAAAACTAGCTGTAATTGGCAATAAGCTGGCAAATAATCAGCGTTATAACGCACAATTACAAGCTGCCCAGCGGCAGGAGCAAGAAAAGCTGCAAGCCGTGCAAGCAAAATTAGCTGGTGTAGAGGAGCAAAAAGATACTAGTCTCAAGGAGCAAGCGGCAGCTGAACAAGAACTGAAGAAGCTGCAAGAAAAGCAGGCAAGCTTGTCTGCTCAACTGGCTGAACTAAGTACGCAGCTAGGCAAATTGTCCCCGCAGCTCGAACATGCGCAAGCTTCAGCTGATGAAGCCTACGAACATCGACAAGAGGCTGCTGACAAGCAAGAACAATTAGCTGTCAAAGTAGCTAGTTTGCAAGAAAAACAGCAGCAAAAGCTTGAATCTTTGCAGAGCAAATATCAAATCAGCTTTTCGGCCGTGATGGACCAGCTTGAAATTGAAAATACGGCTGATAATCTGCAGAAATTGCAGCGGCAAGTTCGGTTGCACGAGAAAACAATCGCTGAAATTGGACCGGTTAACTTGCAGGCAATTGAAGAGTATCAAACAGTTAAAGAGCGGCGTGACTTTTTGCAAAAACAAGAAGCAGATCTGCTCACTGGCCGCGGCAATTTGCAAGCGACCATGGCCAAATTGGACCAAACTGTGGCTGAACGCTTTAGCAATACCTTTGCAAAAATTTCTGCAAGTTTCGCCAAACTATTTCCGATTGTCTTTGGCGGGGGCAAGGCCCAGTTAAAGCTGACCGACCCTGATACGCCTTTGACGACTGGGATCGAAGTAAGTGCGCAACCACCTGGCAAGCGGCTGCAAGAGTTAAGCCTGCTGTCTGGTGGCGAGCGCGCCTTAACGGCAATTACGCTGCTGTTTGCGATCTTAGAGGTGAAACCAGTGCCGTTTTGTATTCTTGACGAAGTTGAAGCTGCTTTAGATGATCCGAATGTGGACCGTTTTGGCAAATTCTTGCACCGTTATGCTGCTAAAACGCAATTCATTGTGATTACCCACCGGCGCGGAACGATGGTGCAAGCCGATCAGCTCTGTGGGGTCGTGATGCAAGAATCAGGGGTTTCGCAGGTGCTAACGGTTTCTTTGCAGCAAATGAAAGACAAGGTGAACTAAATGGGATTATTTGACCGAATTAAAAAGTCGTTATTCAGTCAACCTGAAGCTGAATCGACTGAAAAAGATAAACAAGCTGAGGCGCAGCAATCGACCGAAGCAGATAAAAGTGTTAATTCAGAAGAAAAAAAGGTTGAACCTGCTACAGCCGATGAGAAAAAGCCACTTGAAGCTGAACCAGCAGCAGAATTAACTAAAGAGCAGGAATCAGCCGAAGCAAAACCTGAACCAGAACAGGTTGAAGCAACCGGAGAAGCAAAAGAAGACCATGACCAGCAAGAACAGCTGTATGAACAAGGCCTGGCTAAAACTTCTTCCAGTTTTGGTTCCAAATTGAATGCCTTTTTTGCCAACTTTCGCAGCGTCGATGATGATTTCTTCGATGATTTGGAAGAACTGCTGATTGAATCCGATGTCGGCGTCGACACGGCTGAAAAATTAACTGATCAGTTAAAACAGGACGCTAAACTAAACAAAGCCAAAACTAAAGCTGAGTTAAAAGCAACCATTGTGCAAGGCTTAGTCAAAATTTACGCTGAAGGCGGCGATACCGACCAAGAAAAGCTAGCTTACGATCCAGCTAAACATCCAAATGTTTACCTCTTTGTTGGGGTCAATGGCTCAGGGAAAACAACAACAATCGGCAAATTGGCGACCCGTTTCCAAAAAGAAGGTAAAAAGGTCATGCTGGCTGCGGCTGATACTTTCCGGGCCGGTGCCGTTGAACAACTGCAGAGATGGGGCGAGCAAGCTGGCGTACCAGTGGTGACTGGCCCAGCTCAAGCTGACCCAGCTTCTGTTGTCTATGATGCCTGCGAGCAGGCTAAAGCCGGTGAATATGACTACTTGCTGGTTGATACAGCAGGCCGTTTACAAAATAAAGTTAATTTGATGAACGAATTAGCTAAAATTCAGCGGACAATTAAAAAATTATTGCCAGATCAACCAGCTGAAACCCTGCTGGTTTTAGACGGGTCAACTGGGCAAAATGCGCTGCTGCAAGCTAAAGATTTTGATAAGACGACTAAACTAACAGGGTTGGTCCTAACTAAGTTAGATGGATCATCTAAAGGCGGCGTTGTGTTAGCCATTAGAAGTGAGATGAAGCTGCCAGTAAAATTAGTCGGCTTAGGCGAACATGCCGATCAATTGGCTGATTTTGATGCGGAAGCTTACGCGGTTGGACTTTTCCATGATTTGGTTTAGCGGTAGACTAAAAGCAGATTAATTAAAGGAGAAACATGATGAAAAAAGCTAGTGCATGTACAACCATCTTAGTTGGTAAAAAAGCCAGCATTGATGGAACCACAATGATTGCTCGTAACGATGATACTTTTGCCCCAATTACCCCGCAAAAGTTCATCATTGAACCTGCTGCCCGCGGCGAAAAAGGCCGTCATATTAAATCTTGGTTGAACAAGTTTGAAATGGATCTGCCTGAAGACGCTCAAGCTGTGTCAGCTGTGCCAAACGTTGATTACAAGCACCGCGGCTACTATGATGAAAGTGGGATTAACCAAAAGAACGTAGCCATGTCTTGTACTGAATCAACTTATGGCAATGAACGGACTTTAGCCTTCGACCCGCTGGTTAAAGACGGTTTAGACGAAGATTGTATGCAAACTGTCGTTTTGCCATACATTGACTCTGCTCGGGATGGCGTCAAGCGGTTAGGCAAATTGATTGCTAAATACGGTTCACCTGCTGGCAACGGCGTTTTGTTTAGTGATAAAGACGAAATCTGGTACATGGAAATTGTCACTGGTCACCACTGGGTTGCTCAACGCATCCCTGATGACTGTTATGCTGCTACTGGCAACCGGGTTGCAATTGAACAAGTTGACTTTGATGACCCTGACAACTTTATGTGGAGTGATGGCATCCGTGAATTTGTCGACGAACACCATTTGAACGTGGACAAAGAAGGCTGGAATTTCCGTCACATTTTTGGTACTTATACTGAAAAAGACCGCCATTACAACACTAGTCGTCAATGGTACATTCAAAAGTTATTCAATCCTGAAATTGAACAAGACCCACAAGATGGCGACATTCCATTTATTCGCAAAGCTGCCAAGAAGATTACCCGCGAAGACATTCAAGTCGCTTTAGGCTCACACTACCAAGACACCCCTTATGACCCATTTGGTAAGGGAACCGATGAAGAAAAGCATCGCTACCGTCCAATTGGCTTGAACCGGACTCAAAATGCCCACATTTTGCAAATTCGTTCAGATGTAGCTGCTGACCGGGCAGCAATTATGTGGCTCTGCATTGGCGGCCCAACTTTCACTCCATTTGTGCCATTCTTTGCTAACATGAACGAAACTGATCCTTCTTACAATGATACGAAGATGGATTACAACTTTAACGATGCTTGGTTGTACTACAAGTCGTTAGCAGCTTTGGTTGAAAGCCATTACCCACAATTTGTGCAAATGGACGAAGACTACTTAACTGAATTGAACCGTTACTACCGTGCACGGGTTGAAGAAGTAATTGCTGGTGCTGACGGCAAGAGCGGTGAAGAATTGACTGCTTACTTGACCAAGGCTAACCAAGAAACAGTCGCTCACACTAAGCAAGATTCTGAAAAGCTATGGGGGCAAATGTTTACTGAAGCCATTAACTTGTCGAAATTGACTTTCAACATGGACAAGAACCTGTAGAATTACTTAAAAATCACTAATTAGAGCATTAGTTGCCAGGGCAGCTGATGCTCTTTTGTTATACTTAAAGTAGGTGATGCGTATGGATGAATTAAGCAAAAGTGAACTGCTCGGCGACTTGTATGCTTATTACGGACTGTTGCTGACCAAAGGGCAGCAGGCATACTTTGAAGAATATTATTACGATGACCTGTCTTTAAGCGAAATTGCTGAAAATCATGGGGTGTCGCGGGCGGCAGTTTATGACAATTTAAAGCGTTCCAGCCGGTTATTAGAAAAATATGACCGCTTGCTGGGTTTAAAGGAGAAAGACCAAGCATTGTTAGCTGAGTTGCAAGTTGCCCAGACTGCGGCCGAAAAAGCTGATTTGACGGCTGTGAAAACCAGCTTAGCTCAACTTGCAGATTTGCTGACCTAGTTAGAAAGGACAATTTTTAAATGATTAGACCTGCTAAGAGAAGAGATTTTCCATGGATTTTCCCATTATTGGAGCAGATTTTTGATGAGATGGATTTAGATACAGTCAAGGCTTTGCCAGCTGATCAGTTTTATGACCTAATGCGGCTTGGGTTTTACTCTGATCATTACCGCTACAGCCGCCACCGCTGCTGGGTTGCGGTTAATTCAGATGATCGGCCAATCGGGGTCATTGTCTTGTATGGCTATGATGCGCAAGATGTTATCGATGCTTCTTTAAAACATGCTTTTCCAAAAGTGGGTTTGCCGCTTGACACGATCGTTTTTGCGGGCAAAGAAGCGCTACCGCATGAATGGTATATCGATGCTCTAGCTGTTGATCCAGACGCTTGGGGGCAAGGCATCGGGACGAAGCTGCTTACCCAAGCTGCTGAAATTGGCCGCGAGCGTGGATTTAAAAAAATGAGCTTGAATGTCGACTTGGATAATCCACGAGCTGAGCGCTTATATAAGCACTTAGGCTTTAAGCCAACTGGCCAGATGACGATTGGCGACCGGACTTACGCACATATGGTTAAGGCAATCTAGCGCTTAATTTGCTATACTAAAGACTGTAATTTTTAAACAAAAGAGAGCGGCAATTTATGGCATTTGAAAACTTAAGTAAACGCATTCAAAAAGCGCTAAAAAATTTAACTGGCAAGGGCCGAGTATCAGAAGCAGATATCGACCAAGCCAGTCGTGAAATCCGCTTAGCTTTGCTGGAAGCGGACGTTAACTTTAAAGTCGTCAAAGACTTTATTAAAACGATTAAACAAAAGGCTTTAGGTCAAGAAGTACAAGGGTCATTAAACCCTGGCCAACAAGTCGTCAAGATTGTTAATGACGAACTGACTAAGATGATGGGGTCAGATACGGTCAGCTTGAATAAGGCCGACCACATCCCAACGATCATCATGATGGTTGGTCTCCAGGGTACTGGTAAAACTACGACTGCTGGCAAATTAGCTTATCACTTGCAAAAAACTGAAAACGCTCGCCCGATGTTTATCGCCGGCGACGTTTACCGGCCAGCTGCAATTGACCAGTTGCAGCAAATTGGCCGCGAACTGAACATGCCCATTTATACTGAACCAGGCCAAGACGTAGTTCAAATTGTCAAAAACGGCTTAAAGCAGGCTGAAGCTGATAAAAATGATTATGTGATTATCGATACGGCCGGCCGGCTGGAAATTGATGAGCAGCTGATGCAAGAATTAGCTGACATTAAAGCTGCTGTTCACCCCGATAATATCGTTTTGGTTGTTGACTCGATGACTGGGCAAGCTGCAACAACGGTTGCTGAAGGCTTTGACAAGCAGCTGGATATCACCGGCGTCATTTTGACTAAGCTGGATGGTGATACCCGTGGCGGTGCGGCCTTATCAATTAGGGCAGTGACGGGCAAGCCAATCCTGTTTACTGGTCAAGGCGAAAAGCTAACTGATCTGGCAGCTTTCCACCCAGACCGGATGGCATCAAGAATCCTCGGCATGGGTGACATGCTGACGCTGATTGAAAAAGCCCAGCAGGATTATGATGAGCAGGAAGCAGCTAAAGTTGCTGAAAAGATGCGGGAAAACACCTTTGATTTCAACGACTTTATCGACCAGCTTGACCAAGTGCAAAAGATGGGGCCATTAGACCAGCTGCTCAAGATGGTGCCTGGGATGGCTAAAAACCCGCAATTAAAGAATGTGCAGCTGTCTGATAAACAAATTGCTCATACCAAAGCAATTGTTTACTCGATGACACCTGAAGAGCGAGAAAATCCAGATTTATTGAAACCTTCGCGTCGCCGCCGGATTGCTTATGGGGCAGGCTTGCCGCTCGCCCAGGTCAACCGAATGATTAAACAATTCCAACAAGCACGGGATATGATGCAGAAGATGGCAAAAGGCAATATGTCTGGTTTAGCCGGGATGCCGGGGATGGATTCGCCAATGGGCCGGGCAGCCGCACGCCGGATGAGTAAAAAGTTTAAAAAGCGTAAACGCAAGCGCTTAAAGCACGTTAAGCGCTTCCAATCATAACTGTTAAGTAAAAACACTTGACAGTGTTTGCTCCTTGGATTATATTAATAATCGTTATTTCAAGGAGGATATTTACATGTCAGTTAAGATTAGAATGCGCCGGATGGGTGCTAAGAAGAATCCATTTTACCGGATCGTTGTTGCAGATTCACGTATGCCACGTGATGGCCGCTTTATCGAACAAGTTGGTTACTACAACCCAACTACTAACCCTAAGGAATTAAACTTAGACGAAGATAAGATTTACGACTGGTTGAAGAAGGGTGCTCAACCTTCAGAAACTGTTCGTTCATTATTATCCGGTGCTGGTTTAATGAAGAAGCTGCACGACGAAAAGTACAGCAAGTAATACCTAAATCCTGGGACTAAACCCAGGATTTTTTTATTAAGGAGACCAGATGGATTTTTACGAAGTTGGCCAAATTATCAATACGCACGGGATTAATGGCGAAGTGAAGGTTAAAGTCATTACTGATTTTCCAGCTGACCGTTTTCAACCAGGGCAGCAGCTGCATTTCCAAAATCAGCCTGACCAAGTCTTGACAGTCACCGCCGGTCGGCCGTTTAAGCAGTTTTGGCTAGTTAAATTTGCGGAAATTACAGACCTGGATGCCGCTAAAAAATTGCAGGGACAAATGCTGACGATTGCAGCTAGTGACCAGCCAGACCTGCCTGCAGGCGTCTATTACTACCACGATATTCTTGGCTGCCAAGCAGTTGATGCTGATAGCGGCGAAATCATTGGCGAAGTAACTGATATTGAGGCGCCTGGTGCTAATGATATTTGGCAAATTACTAAACCAAATGGTAAAAATTTCTGGCTGCCTTATATTCCGGCCTGCGTGAAAAAAGTCGACTTGGAACACAAGCAAGTTCAGATTAAAGTCATGGAAGGATTAGATTAAACCATGAAAATTAACGTTCTAACCTTGTTCCCAGATATGTTTTCACCGCTGCAAGTTTCCATGCTTGGCCGGGCCTTAGAAGATGGCAAATGGGACTTAAATTTGGTTAACTTCCGCGACTTTACCCATGATGTCCACCATCACGTTGATGATACCCCTTATGGGGGCGGAGCCGGGATGGTCCTGCAGGTCAAACCAATCAAACTAGCGCTAGAGTCTTTAGCTAATCCTGGTAAGGTAATTATTACTGCGCCGCAAGGGCAGCGGTTTGACCAGCAGATGGCGCAGCGCTGGGCTGATGCTGGTGAAGATTTAACCTTTATTTGCGGCCATTATGAAGGTTTTGACCAACGCGTTTATGAGTTAGCTGATGAAACTGTCTCAATCGGTGATTACGTGTTAACTGGCGGCGAACTGCCGACCATGAGCATGATTGATGCCACAATGCGGCTGGTGCCAGGAATTTTAGGCAATAGTGCCTCGCCGGTCGAAGAATCATTTTCACATGGCTTGCTAGAATATCCGCAATATACCCGGCCAGCTGATTTTGAAGGGCAAAAAGTGCCAGAAGTGCTGCTCAGCGGCAATCATCAAAAAATTGCCGAATGGCGACATTATCAATCTTTAAAGGCCACCTGGCTGCACCGGCCAGACTTGCTCAAAGAGCGAAAGCTTTCTAAAGAAGAGCAAATGATGCTAGATGATATCAAGCAAGAAAGCGGGCAAGATGCCTTTTAGCAGCGATCTATTGACCTGCCTGCAGCTTTTTGCTAGACTGATTGGGTGGCAAATAGCCACTGATTAGGGGTATTCCGCTGGCAAGAATTTTGTTGATGAATGCCGGAAAAGGAGAAAAATTATGGATCCATTAATTCAAGCTATTACAAAAGAACAATTACGCAGCGACATGCCAGAATTCCGTGCTGGTGATACTGTTCGTGTTCACGTTCGCGTTGTTGAAGGTAACCATGAACGTATTCAGATCTTTGAAGGCGTAGTTATCCGCAAGAAGGGTGCTGGTATCAGCGCAACCTACACTGTTCGGAAGATGTCTTCAGGTATCGGTGTTGAACGTACTTGGCCAGTTAACGACCCACGGGTTGCTAAGCTGGAAGTTGTTCGTCACGGTCGCGTTCGTCGTGCTAAGTTGTACTACCTGCGTAACCGTCACGGTAAGGCAGCTAGAATTGCTGAAGCACGTCGTTAATCATTACGATTTGCGTCAAAAACCGCCCTCAATTGAGAGCGGTTTTTTTATTGCTCATTCATCAGGAAAAAGCTAAAATAAATTCATTGATTTTGAGGAGGAAGACTGATGCATGAACATTCAGCTGGTGCAGTAGTGTTTAGAAGAACCAAGGAAGGCTTGCAGTATTTAATCGTGCAGAGCGTGCCTCATCATACTTGGGGCTTTCCCAAGGGGCATTTGGAAGCTGGGGAAAATACTAGGCAAGCAGCCAGGCGTGAAGTGCATGAAGAAACGGCACTAAAGCCCAAATTTGATTATTCATTTTTGCATGAGTTAACTTACAATACGCCTTATCAAACTCGTAAAACAGTGACTTTCTTCTTGGCTCAAGCCCAACATGCTGATCAAGTCCGCCGGCAGCTGAGTGAAATTCGCCAAACCCGGTGGGTTGATTTGAAAGAAGCAATGGAAACTTTGTCTTACCAAGGCTTGCGCGACATTTTAGCCAAGGCAAATGAGTTTATTGAACAGCAAGAAAAGCGGATGCGTTGATGCAATATCCAAAAGAATTACTGGCTAAGGTGCAACAGCGCTCGCAGGGGATGCGGCTGGAAGGTTTAAATATTGGGGCAGGGCCGCGTCATCCTAAGTTAATGATCATCGGGGAGGCACCAGGCCGCGAAGAATTGGTATCGCAGATTCCTTTTCATGGGGCGAGCGGGCAAGAATTGATGAAGTCGCTGGCCTCAATTGGTTTGACCCGGTCAGACGTGTATATCACGAGTGTGGTTCGGTCGCGTCCATATGCAGAGAAAAAAGTCTTTAGCAAACTGGCAGGTAAAGTTGTGCTCAAGCGGCCGAATCGCAAGCCAACTAAAAAAGAAGTCTTGGCCCATGCTCCGCTGCTTGATTACGAAATTGCCTATGCCCAGCCGCGGATTATTGTGACAGTTGGCGATACAGCTTTAGCTAGGCTGCTTGGCCCAGGGCATAAAATTTCTGAAGAACATGGCTGCCCAATCAAACAAACACCCATTTTGCAGTTAAACGATCAAGAAGACGGCTATCTATGGTCGCAAACGAAGTATTTGCTGTTTCCTGAATTTCATCCGGCCGCGGTCTTTTATAATCGCAAGTTAACTGAACAAATTGCTGCTGATTGGCTGAAAATTAAACCATATTTGTCATAAAAAAGAAAAACAGTCATTGACCTAATTTAGTCAATGACTGTTTTTGAGTTTATAAGTTTTGGTACAGTAAACGACCGATTTCGTTCATGCCAAGGATAATCTGCCGTCGCTGCTCCCAATTTTCAAATTGGCTCATGACGCAGCAATCAAAGAAATGCTTTCCCTTAAAAATGCGGGCAATATCATGTTCAGCATCAGCTAGTTCGCCTGTTTTATTGTAAGACCGTCCTTCTGGTAGGTTAGCGATTAATTTGGACCGGGTAGTTTGATTAAACAGGGCTGTTTGACAAGTCTTGCCAAAGTCAGTTTGGTCGCTTAAAATCTCTTGAAAAATTTGCATGGCCGTAGCTGCCGACAGATAGTTTTCGCGGTCAGTTTGCTCCATCAAATAGCGGCCTAAGTAAATATCTGAGTAGTGCTGATTCAGCCAAACATTAGTTGCTGCTCGTCCTTGCAGGTTAATTAAAGCGTTTGCGGCAGTATTATCAGACACTGACAGCATCAAATCTAACAAATCATGTACGGACCAAGTACGCTGCTCTAAATGATACAGCACGCCGCCGGGGACAAGTTCAGCTGGGCGCAGCTTGATTTGCTTATTTAGATTCGCTGATTGTTTGATGAAGCTAGCAATGCCAAGTTTGATGAGACTAGCTGATTTGAATTGGTGATGAAGATTAGCTGTTTGGAAAACAACGTGACTGTTTTCGTTTTCAACTAGGACTGCAATTTGACCAGGCAGCTGCTGGACAATCTGAGCAATTTTTTCATTCAATTCAGTCATGATTAATCAACTCAATTTCATTAGCATGGCAGCGGGCAAATTGGCTCAGGTCTGGATCTAGCTCGGCCATAAAAATCGAATCTAAGTCTGCAAATTTTACATTCGGGTTAGCCAGAACAAAACTGCAGGCGGCTGCAATTGATTCAATTGGTTCAATCATGCAGCCCAGCATGGTCGGAATATGATGACTAGCGGCCAGGTCATTGATCTTTTGGGCCTCACTTAAACCGCCGGTTTTCATTAGCTTGATGTTGATATAGTCAGCCGCCTGCATGGCAACCACCTTTTGAGCATCTTGATAAGAATGCACGCTTTCGTCAGCCATGATCGGATAAGGACAGTGGGCAGTCAGCCAGGCCATGCCGGCTAAATCGCTAGCAGCTAGTGGCTGCTCAATAAAGTCGATTTTTAAACCGGCTTGCTGCCAAGCTTGTGCTGCTTGCATCGTAGTCCGCTTGGTCCAAGTCTGGTTCATATCTAAGCGCAAATGAATGTCTGGACCAGCTGCTTTAGCAATTGATTTAATGACAGCGATATTATCTTCAACAGCGGCTTCGCCTAATTTAATTTTGAGAGAAGTAAAGCCGCGTTTAACTAAAGCGCGCGCTTCGCTAGCCATTTGAGCAGGTTCGCCAATGCTGATCGTATAGTCGGTAATAACGCTGTCATCAGCTCCGCCCAGCAGGTTGGTCAGTGAGCAGTTATACAACTGCCGGCGTGCATCGTAGAGGGCTAATTCAACCGCCGCTTTAGCTGGAGTATTTTCTAAGACGGAGTTTTTAAGCAAAGTCAGCAGCTGCTGCCATTTAGTAAAATCAGCACCAACTAACACGGGTTTAATAGCTTGCTCAACAATTGCGGTAGAGGAGGCTAAATTGTCACCAGTGACTTTTTCATTTGGAGTACCCGTCCCGACACCGACAATGCCATTTGATAAAACAACTTGCACGCGGACGGCTTCGATACTGTCGACACGGTGCAAGGCAGTTACAAAGGGATGCTTAAGGGGGACGCTTTTGTGGTCGATTTGCAAATCTTTTATTATTAATGCGCTCACTGTTAATGGTCCTTTCTTCATGAATATTTAATCTAATTCTAGCAAATTTATCAGTTTGTGACACCGTCCAACTAAAATTGGTGACCAGTAACGACCTATTTTTGACCATTTAGCAGCAAAGTAATTTATTTTGAATTAAGCCTGCTAAACTAAATTTAAATCAAAACAACAAGGAGGCCTAGGATGAAAGTTAACGTAAAAATTGACCCGGCTTTAGAGGCAGAACGGGCAGATTTTTTCTTACAAGCAATGACACCTAAAATTAGCCGGATTACCAAAGAATTGTTGAGTGATCAACCGGTGCTGTGGTGCATGCAAGATCAGAACATCGTGCCGGTCAAGTTTGAACAAATCTGTTTGCTAGCTGCTGATAATGGCCAACTCAGAGTAGTGACGACTGCCGGCGATGAGTATAAATATCGCGGGAGCCTGCGGCAGGTGCTAGAACTGTTGCCACATGAATTTATCGAAGCGTCGAGGAACGCCATTATTAATTACCACGCAATTGATCATTTGGAAATTGCTGCCACTGGCGGCATCGATGCTATTTTGGTCACTAAGGAACGAGTTCAAATTTCTCGGCGCAAATTAAAAAACTTGAAAGAGAGGTTAGGGCTATGAATAAAACTGTTAAGATGCTGATTGGCTTGTTGATAAGCGGCCTAATCGGAATTGGAATTGGTGTAACTTGGAACGTGTGTGCTTGGCTTTATTATGCTGGCATGAACAGTCAATTGACTGTTGGGCTGCTGCTGAAATGGGTCGTGATTTCCTTTGGAATTGGGGTCTTTTTAAGCCTGGCCGGTTTAATTTTTAATTGGGAGAAACAACCATTTCGCTTGCGGTTAATCCTCAACTTCTTTCTCTGCCTGGCCGCTTGGTTGCTGCTAGCATTGATGCTGAACAATTACCAAGGGCACTGGCTTAGCAAGATCATTTCATTTGTCGCTATGTATGGATTGGCTTACGGCATATATTTTTGGTTTCAGGTTCAAGAAGTACGGAAAATCAATGACAAACTAAAGCATAAATAAAAAGAGGAGCTGCTAACAAGCAGTTCCTCTTAATTTGTTTAAAAACTAATCAATGTCATTACGATACAGTCCGACAACTTTGCCTAAAATATGCACATTCGGCAAAATAATCGGTGCCATCGTATCATTTTCTGGTTGCAAGCGGAAGTGGTCAGCTTCTTTGTAAAAACGCTTAACCGTTGCTTCATTTTCATCAGTCATGGCGACCACGATTTCACCGTTATTAGCTGAACTCTGTTTGCGGACGATAACTTTATCACCGTTTAAAATACCAGCATTGATCATAGATTCACCATGAACGCGCAGCATGAATAAATTGCCCGCTTCATTTTGCAGATCAGGTGGTAGCGGGAAGTAGTCATCAATATCTTCAACCGCTAAAATTGGCTGTCCGGCAGTGACCACGCCGACCACCGGAATTTCGCGCGGTTTAATCCCGAGTGCTGCCATACCTTCCCTAGTTACTTCAATGGCACGCGGTTTAGACGGGTCTTTGAGTAAGTAGCCTTTGCGTTCCAGCCGGGTCAAATGACCATGAACAGTGGAAGTCGAAGAAAGGTTAACGGCATTGCAAATTTCGCGGACCGTTGGCGGAAAGCCGCGGTCAGCTGCCGTGTCATAGATAAATTGCAAAATTTCGAGTTGTTTTGATTTAGTCATAGTTAGTCTCCGTATCTTTGTTTCATTCTAACAAAAAAGACGGTTCCAAACAAATGTTCTAGTCCTTTTTTGCTTTGCTATCAGCGCATTTTAGGGTACACTATCTTACTAGCGAGGTGTCTGACTTGGATAAAAAAGAAGAACAACGAGTCATCGCCCGAATCAATGAACTCTACCACCTGAAAGAAAAGCGGCCGCTCACTGCTGAAGAAGAATTAGAACGCAAGCAGCTGCATAAGAAGTTCATTGCCAACTTCCGGGCTGGCTTCAAACAACAAGTTGAAAACTTAGTGATCGTTGACAAAAATGGACGAGAACTAACATCTGAAAAAGCAAAACGTGCCCAACGTCGTAAGGGTTTACGCAAAGATTAATTAGTAAGCAAGGGGAGACAGGAAGAATGAATTTAGGTTTAGCAATTACTTTAATTATCGTAGCTTTGTTATTAGGTTTGGTTGGCGGCTTTTATGGTGCCAGAGCTTACATGAAGAAATACTTCAAAGAGAACCCTCCGTTCAATGAAGAAATGATCCGGACCATGATGTCGCAAATGGGTCAAACCCCATCAGCCAGAAAGGTCAACCAAGTGATGAACATGATGCGTCACCAACAAAGCAAGATGTAATGCTAAATTAGTCATCATCAAGGGAGGGTTAGCAAACCCCTCTTTTTTTACATAAAAAGCAGGTGATTACTGAATGGGAGTCTTTAAAAAACTAGGCTGGTTTTTTAAAAAGGAGCGCAAACGCTATATCATTGGGATTTTATTTTTAGCCCTCACCTCAGTTGCCAACTTAGTACCACCGAGAATTCTAGGCCTGATGGCTGATCGGCTGGACGCTGGCAAAATTACTTGGGCCCAATATGGCGGGCTGGTTGTGGCAGTGATTGCAGCTGCTTTAGCCTTATTTGGCTTGCGCTATGTTTGGCGCAAACAGATTTGGGGTGGGGCGGCTGTCCTGGAGCGTGAAATTCGCAGCCGGTTGTTTGACCACTTCTTGGCCATGGACCGGACCTTTTTCCAGCGGCACCGGACTGGTGACTTAATGGCGCATGCTACTAATGACGTTAACGCGATAGAAATGGTCGCAGGCGATGGGGTACTAACTTTAGTTGACTCGTTAATTATGGGTTTGTCGACGTTAGCGGCCATGATTGCCTTTGCCGACTTACGATTAACGATCGTTGCTATGCTGCCGCTGCCATTTTTAGCGTTAGGAGCTTGGCGGCTGGGAACGCGCTTATACAGCGAATTTGATAAATCGCAGGCGGCCTTTTCAGAGCTAAATAATAAGACCCAAGAAACAGTTTCAGGCATTAAAGTCCTGAAAACTTTTGGCCAGGGTCAAGAAGATACAGCAGCCTTTGATGATTTAGTCAATAAAACGATTAAAATCAACCGCAAGGTCTTTATTTGGGATTCGCTGTTTGACCCGCTCGGTTCGCTGATTATTGGTTTAACTTACGTTATCACGATCATTTATGGCGGTCTGCTCGTCATGCATGGCCAGCTGACGATTGGGCAATTAGTTTCATTTGTTGCTTATATCGGCAACATGGTGTGGCCGATGTTTGCGATTGGCTACTTGTTTAATATCGTTGAGCGCGGGTCAGCTTCGTATGACCGGGTCGAAAAGCTGCTCAAAGAAAAACCGCTGGTGACTGATCAAAATGCTGACCAATCAATTAAAGCCAGTGACCTGCATGGCGATTTAATTTATCAAATTAAGTATTTTGCTTATCCTGATGAGCCGCAAATTCCGGTTTTACAGGATGTCAATTTTGATTTAAAGGCGGGACAAACCCTGGGCTTGGTTGGCAAAGTTGGATCAGGCAAAACTGCTATTATTCAGCTGCTCTTGCGCGAGTATGCTAAATATGATGGCCGAATCACTTTGAACGGCTATGATTTGCAAAAAATCCCCTTGGCGACTTTGCTGAGCCAAATTGCTTATGTTCCGCAGCAAAACTTCCTGTTTTCAACGACTGTTCGGAACAATATTGCCTTTGGCGAACACCAAGCCCAGCTCAATGATGTAGAAGCTGTTGCCCGCAAGAGTGCCTTGCACCAAGATATCACTCAGCTGCCCAATGCTTACAACACTTTAGTTGGACAAAATGGGGTTGAACTATCTGGTGGACAAAAGCAGCGGCTGTCGATTGCCCGGGCGCTGCTTAAACACAGTCAGATTTTAATTCTCGATGATGCTTTGTCAGCAGTTGACGCCAAAACTGAAACGTCAATTTTGCAATCTTTGCGCAAAGAACGTGCCGATAAGACTACGATTATTGCGGCTCACCGGTTGACTTCTGTCAAAGAGGCAGATTTGATTTTAGTCTTAGAAGATGGGCATGTCATTGAACGCGGCACACACGCTGACCTGCTTGAACGTGGCGGCTGGTATGCGCAGATGTGGCAAGCTCAAGAATTTACTAGACAGGAGGGGTAAGCATGGATCAAGAAAAACAAACTGAGTCAATTTGGTCAAAACCAATCCCGCTGTCAGAACAATGGCAAATTCTCAAGCGCTTATTTAAGTTTGTTAAACCCTTTCGGTGGGAGATGCTGGTTGCAACGATTGGCGCTTTTATCGTCAGCGGGATTAATATGCTCTTGCCGCACGGTTTGCAGTATTTTATTGACCACTATTTAGTGACAAAAAGCGCGACGACCCAAATTATTCTTTGGGCGGGCCTTCTTTATGGCCTGGGCGTGATTTTAAAGGCGATCATGCAGTTTACCTATGAGTTTTATTTTGCTTATGGGTCTGAAAAAACGCTCGAAAGCATCCGCAAGATCATGTTTCGTCACCTGCATAAACTAGGGATGCGGTTCTTCGATCAAACGCCAACTGGGGCAATTGTCTCGCGGGTAACCAACGATACGATGACCCTAAGCAACTTCTTAACGGTGCTAGCGAGTGTTATTATGGCGATTTTCTCATTAGTTACGGCCTTTATTGCCATGTTTACTACGAACGTGACCGCGGCTTGGCTGATGGTGATTTTTATCCCGATTATCATGCTGGTGATTGCCGTTTATACTCACTTTAGTTCGCGGCTTTATCGGAAGATGCGGGAAAGATTGAGCCGGATTAACACCTCTTTGAATGAAAATATTGAGGGGATGGGGTTAATTCAGGAATTTAAGCAAGAAGACCGGATGCGGGACAAATTTGAAGCAGAAAATGGCGGCTTAATGCAGACACGGATGTCGATGATTCATTTGAACTCTTTGCTGCTGTCACCGCTGACTTCGCTGCTATACTCGGCTGCTTTGACAGTAGTCCTGCTTTACTTTGGTTTTCCGCTGCATGAAACGTTCGTGCCAGCTGGTGTTTTATACGCTTTCTCGCAGTACTTAAGTCAATTTTTTAATCCTTTCTCAACCATGATGGACCAAATGACTTTGTTCCAAGATGGGATTGTAGCTGGCAAGCGGATCTTCCAAGTGCTGGATACGCAGGAATTTGAACCAGTCCAGCATCCAGAGGACGGTTTGCAGATTAAGGCTGGCAAAATTGAATTTAAGCATGTGAGCTTTTCTTATGATGGCAAGCATGAAATTTTGCATGATTTATCCTTTACCGTTGAACCAGGGCAGACTCTAGGGATTGTGGGTCACACTGGATCGGGTAAAAGTACGATTATCAATGTGATGTTGCGGTTTTATGAATATTATCAAGGGCAAATCTTAATTGATGGCCATGATTTAAAGTCGTACCCACTAGCTGAGCTGCGGGCCAAACTCGGTTTGGTGCTGCAAGAGCCATTTATGTTTTCTGGTGATATTGCTTCGAATATCAGGCTCTATAACCAGCAAATTACGGATGAGCAAATTCAGACAGCGGCAAAAGCCGTCCGGGCCGATGAATTTATTCAAAAGCAGCCTGGTAAATACCACGCCAAGGTACTAGAAGGCGGCAGCGAATTGAGTCAGGGCCAGCGGCAGCTGCTGTCATTTGCGCGGACGCTGGTAACTAATCCTAAGATTTTGGTACTAGACGAAGCAACTGCCAATGTTGATACTGAAACCGAAGAATTAATTCAAGCCGGTTTGAAGCGTTTGCGGCAGGGCCGGACCACGCTGGCTATTGCCCACCGACTGTCAACGATCGCCGATGCTGATCAAATTATTGTACTGGATAAGGGCCGGATCGTTGAGCACGGAACGCACGAAGAATTATTAGCACAAAAGGGCTATTACTACAGCTTGTATAATTTACAAGTTCATACTGAATAATTTTTTTCCAAGAAAAAACTGTTAGTTCAATTAAGAACTAACAGTTTTTGTTTGCAATCAAATTTACTTTTCGTTAAGCATATAGCCACGTGTCATTGGCAAGCTTCGGCCTGATGGGCCATTGGTCAATAAGTACTGGACAACGTCGATGTTGCCAGATTCAAAGGAAGCAGCACAAGCATTGAGGTATAAGTCCCACATCCGGACAAATTGCTCATCAAACATTTTAGCCACTTCTTCGCGGTGGGCATTAAAGTTTTGATCCCAGATTTCCAGGGTGCGTTGGTAATGCCGGCGCAGGGTTTCCATATCGGTGATCTGTAAATTAGCGCCTTCAATTTCGCCGACAATTTCTTGCAGGCCTGGCAGGTAGCCACCTGGGAAAATATACTTATTCAGCCAGGCATTAGTTGCGCCGCCTTGCTGGCGGGTAATGCCGTGAATCAGAGCGACACCATCTGGCTTCATGTATTTAGCTACATCTCGGAAATATTGGCCAAGATTTTCTTTGCCGACATGCTCAAACATGCCAACGGAAGTTACATAGTCGTATTGCCGGTCGCCAAGTTCACGGTAGTCTTCCAGCAGGACTTCAGCTTGGTTTTGCAAACCGAGCTCGTTAATTTTTTGCTGAACTAGTTTATATTGTTCTTCGCTTAAAGTAATCCCGGTGACCCGTAAATTATATTCTTTAGCTGCGGTCAAAATCAGCGTGCCCCAGCCGCAGCCGATATCCAGCAAAGTTTTGCCTGGTTGCGGGTCTAATTTTTGCAAAATATGGTGTACTTTAGCTAGCTGAGCTGCTTCTAAGTCATTATTTTTGTTTTTCGGCGTGAAGTAAGCACAAGAGTAGGTCATGCTTGGGTCAAGCCACAAGCGGTAAAAATCATTGCCGATATCGTAGTGGCTCTGCACGTCTTCAGCACTTTGTTGTTCTGTATGCTTTTGGTGAGGCATCAGGTGGCGGAATTTGCTGCTCTTCATAAAGGAATCAGCAGATTCATAAGCCGATTCAATCAATTTCTGAATGCTGCCGTGAATTTCTAAGTCTCCACGCATATAAGCTTCGCCAAAGGCTAAAGAAGCGTTATTGGTAATTTCATGCAGCGGAATTTTTTTATTAAAAACTACGGTAACTTGCGGCTCGCCTTCGCCGTACAGCTTGCTCTTGCCATCCCAGAACACAACTTTAACAGGGATGTTGAAAGAACGCTTCAACATTGTATTGTAAAAAGTTTTTTCAAGCATACTGATCCTCCTTAACGCGGAACGTATTTAAACGCAGGATTCTGTTCGTGATCCAGCTTATCCCAGGCTTTTTCAAGTTCGTGGTATAAAACCGGGGTCGTTTCATGGTTAATTTTGGTTTTAGGATCAATTTTAATTGGGTCGCCGAAGCAAATTTCCATTGGCTGGCGCTTGAGCAAGTCTTTGAATGTTAATGGCCCTTGGTAAACCACAGGGACCAGCGGCTTACGCGCCATTTTAGCAATGACTAGTGCCCCGCTTTTTAATTCAGCTGAGTGGCGGGTACCAGAGGGAAAGACGATCAATGATAATTTTCCTTCCCGCAGTCCTTTAACTGGAATCTTCAAGACAGATGGTCCGGGGTGTTCACGGTCAACTGGAAAGGCATGGGCATGGTTTAAAATAAACCGCAAAATCGGATTTTTAAACAGTTCGATTTTAGCCATAAACATGAATTCCATCGGGCTGGCTGCTAGGGCAAACATAATGGGCTCCCACCAAGTCCGGTGCGGTGCAACTAACACATAGTTGCCTTCAGGCAAGCGGTCTTTGTGGTTGACATGCAAGTGCCCATTTAAAATCCAAACGATGAAACGAGCGATGGGACGAATCACGCGATAAAACATATTTAACCTCCAACATTATGATATGTTATCATAGAACGCTTAAATATTTTTAGATTAAATTTGAGGTGGTTTGATGGCGCAAATCAAAGCTGGTGAACGGGTCGACTATATGTACAGTGATGAGCTGCAGATTATTCAGGCAGCTGACGAATTCGCTTTTTCTTTAGACACGCTGCTGCTAGCTAACGAAGTCAAAGAATACTTGAAACCGCGCAGTTTAGTTGCTGACTTGTGTGCGGGCAATGGGGCAGCCAGCTTATATTTGGCATATCAAACGCTGGCGCATTTTGATGCCGTTGAAGTTCAGCCAGAAGTAGCTTCGCAGGCCAAAAGATCAGTCGCTTTAAACCACCTTGAAAATCGGATTGAGGTTCATGTCGGGGACGTCAAAAATGCCTGGCAGATCCTACCAAAAGATTATTACGATGTGGTAATGGTTAATCCGCCATATTTTAAAGTCCCAGCTGGCCACAAACTCAATCCTGACCGCAAAAAAGCAATTGCCCGTCATGAACTATTGATTAATTTAGATCAAATTATCGCGATTTCGTCTGGCTTGCTAAAAATGAAAGGAAAAATGGTGATGGTTCACCGGCCAGAGCGGTTGGGAGAAATTATTGCTTCCTGTGCTCAGCATGACTTGAGCGTGAAAGTGATCCAGCCATTTTTGTCCCACCGCGGCGATGACAGTAATTTGGTGGTCATTGTTGCTAAAAAACATGTGGCGGCAACTGGCCTTGTTTTGAAGGATGGGATCGTCGTGCATGAAGCTGACGGTGAATTTACGCCAGCGATTCAGGCAATTATTACTGAGCAGAAGCCACCAGCTAAATACTATTATTTTTATGTTTTGCTTTGCCAAGATGGGACCTTTTATGGTGGCTTTACTGATGATGTGCAGGCAAGAGTGGCCACACACAACGCTGGCAAAGGCGCTAAATACACGCAGACGCGCCGCCCAGTTCATTTGCTTTATTCTGAGAAATTTCCGCTCAAACGTCAGGCCTTAAAGCGTGAATATTGGTTTAAGCACCATGATCGGGCTTGGAAAGAGCAGTTTTTACGAGCACACGGCGTTTCTTGGTAAAGACTTGCACTACTGACAATTTTTTTATAAAATAATCAGGTGCGTTTATGCACGCAAAATCACATCAGTTGCGATCAAAGCTCTGGTGCCGCGAGCGGTCAAGCTTTGAAATGAGCAGCTGAGAGGAATAACCAGAGGAGGATTTTTATGTCTGTTGTTACTATGAAACAATTGCTTGAAGCAGGTGTCCACTTCGGTCACCAAACCAGAAGATGGGACCCACGGATGAAGCCATACATCTTTACTCAAAGAAATGGTATCTACATCATCGACCTGCAAAAGACCATCAAGATGCTGGATGACGCTTACAACTATGTTAAGGCTGTAGCCAAGGGTGATGGCGTTTTCCTGTTTGTTGGTACTAAGAAGCAAGCACAAGAATCAATTGCTGAAGAAGCTACCCGTGCCGGCCAATACTACGTTAACGAACGGTGGTTAGGCGGTACTTTGACTAACTGGACTACTATCCAAAGCCGGGTTAAGCGTTTGAAGCAATTAAAGGCTCAACAAAAAGACGGTACTTTTGACTTGCTGCCAAAGAAGGAAGTAGCTGTTTTAACTAAAGAAATGGACAAGCTGCAAAGATTCTTAGGCGGTATCGAAGACATGCCAAGAATTCCAGATGTCTTATTTGTAGTTGATCCTAAGAAGGAAAAGATTGCTGTTCACGAAGCTAACATCTTGGGTATTCCAGTTGTTGCGATGGTTGACACTAACACTGACCCAACCCCAGTTGACGTAATCATCCCTTCAAACGACGATGCTATCCGTGCTATTCGCTTGATCTCAGGCGCAATGGCTGATGCAATTATCGAAGGCAAGCAAGGCCAAGACGACGAAAAAGACGTTGAACAAGAAATGGCTGACCAAGCTGGCGAAAACGACGACAAATCAATGGAAGAAGTCGTAGCTGACGCTGACGAAGACCAAGAAGACTAATTATTTTAGCCTGGTCAATTAGGAGGACATAAATGGCTACTATTACTGCAAAACAAGTTAAGGAATTGCGTGAACGTACCGGTGCCGGTATGATGGACTGCAAGAAAGCTTTAGTTAAAGCTAACGGCGACATCGAAAAGGCTATCGACATCTTACGTGAAAACGGCTCTGCTAAGGCTGCTAAGAAGAGCGCCCGGATTGCTGCTGAAGGTTTAGCAGAATATGCAATTGATGGCAACGACGCTGTTTTGGTAGAAGTAAACTCCGAAACTGACTTTGTGTCATCAAACGATAAGTTTAAGAAATTGGTTGCTGACATTACTACTTCTTTGCTGAAGAACAAGCCAGCTGATTTAAAGGCTGCTTTGGCTGCACCAATGGGCGATGGCACTATTCAAGATGCGATTACTAGCTTAACTGCTGTGATCGGCGAAAAGTTGACTTTACGCCGGTTCCAATTAGTTACTAAGAACGATGACGAAGTCTTTGGTGCTTACAAGCACAACGGCGGAGCCATTGCTGCTTTAGTAACGATGAAGGGCGGTAGCGAAGAAGCTGCTAAGAACATTGCAATGCACGTAGCTGCAATTAACCCAGAATACTTGGACAAGGATTCTGTTCCTGCTGATGAACTGAAGCGTCAAACTGAAGTCTTCACTAAGGAAACTGAAAAAGAAGGTAAGCCAGCTAAGATCGTGCCAATGATCGTTAAGGGCCGGGTTAACAAGTACTTAAGCGAAATCTGCTTAGTTGACCAACCTTACGTTAAGAATGACGACCAAACTGTTGCTGAATATGCAAAATCAGTTAACGATGGTGTTGTTACTAACTTCCTGCGTTACGAAGTTGGTGAAGGAATCGAAAAGCGGCAAGAAGACTTCGCTGCTGAAGTTGCTGAACAAATGAACTAATTAATGTTAATTAGTGATCTAAAGGATGCGTTTAATCAAACGCATCCTTTTTTGATGATCAAAGCTATTTGGGAAAATTCGGGTTTAATATGCTAAAATAATGGGAGCATTTAAAGGAGGGCCATCATGAGTCAATTAAAGTATAAGCGTGTAATTCTGAAAGTTTCTGGGGAGGCTTTAGCTGGTGATAAAGGCTTTGGCATCAACCCAGTTGTCATTAAGCACTTAGCTGAAGAAATTAAGTCTGTCCATGAATTAGGCGTGCAAATCGGAGTTGTTTGTGGCGGCGGCAATATGTGGCGCGGCGTAACTGGTGCTGATTTAGGCATGGAGCGTGCTCAAGCTGATTACATGGGGATGCTGGCTACTATTATGAACGGTTTAGCCCTGCAAGATGGGTTGGAAAACATTGGCGTACCAACTCGTCTGCAAACTTCGATCGAAATGCGCCAAATTGCTGAACCATATATTCGCCGGCGGGCTCTGCGCCACTTGCAAAAGGGCAGAATTGTTATTTTCGGCGGCGGCACAGGTAACCCATACTTTTCAACTGATACCACTGCTGCTTTGCGAGCAGCTGAAATTGATGCTGATGTCATTTTAATGGCTAAAAATGGCGTTGATGGTGTTTACTCGGCTGATCCAAAGACGCATGCTGATGCGACTAAATTTGATGAATTGACCCAATTAGATTTGATTGACAAGAACCTGCAAGTGATGGACCGGACTGCTAGTTCTTTGTCCATGGATACTGATATTCCATTGGTGGTCTTTAATGTTAACAAAGAAGGTAATATTCGCCGGGTAGTTGAAGGCGAAAAGATCGGAACAATTATTCGAGGTAATAAATAATGACAAACGAAATTATTCAAACTGCTAGTACGAATATGGATAAGTCAATCCGGGCTTATCAAAAGAATCTAGGGCAAATTAGAGCGGGTGTAGCTAATGCTTCCTTGCTTGATGGTGTAAAAGTTGATTACTACGGCGTCCCAACTCCCCTAACTCAAATGTCTGGGGTAACAATTCCAGAACCACGGGTTTTGATGGTTACGCCATATGATAAGTCTAGTTTAGACGATATCGAGCATGCAATTTTGGCTTCAGACTTAGGGTTAACACCGGCTAACGATGGTAAAGTAATTCGGTTGGTGATTCCGCAACTGACTGGTGAACGCCGGCAAGAGATTGCTAAGCAAGTTGGTAAATTAGCCGAAGAAGCTAAAATTGCTGTCCGTAACGTCCGCCGTGATGCCATGGATAAGTTAAAGAAACAAGGCAAAGACGGCGACATTACCGAAGACCAAGAACACGACTTGGAAGCAGAAGTTCAAAAAGTTACCAACCAAGCAACCAGCAAGATTGATGACTTAGCTGATGCTAAGCGAAAGGAAATCACTGAGGGCTAATGAGTCAAACTGGGCAAGTCCGCCATTTGGCCATCATTATGGATGGCAATGGCCGGTGGGCTAAGAAGCGCCATTTGCCGCGGATGGCTGGCCATAAGCAGGGGATGGAGAATATCCGCCGGATTGCTCGTGCATGTGACGACCACGGCATCAAGGTGCTGACTTTGTATGCTTTTTCTACTGAAAATTGGGCTAGGCCGAAAAAAGAAGTTAGCTACCTGATGAGTTTGCCGGTTAACTTTTTTAATCACTATATGCCTGAGTTGCAGGAGCGAAATGTCAAAGTTAAGATCATGGGTTATCCCGATAAACTGCCGGCGGCAACTGAAAAAGCCGTCCAGCGGGCGATGGCTGAAACAGCTGACAATACTGGCATGATTTTGAACTTTGCTTTTAACTATGGCAGCCGAGCAGAAATTATTTCTGCATGTCAGGAGTTAGCTGCTGAAGCAGCAGCTGGTAAAATTGACCCGGCTGAAATTGATGAGCAGTCCTTTAGTCAGCATTTGATGACCGCTGACTTAGGCGAGTTAGCTGACCCTGATCTGCTAATTAGAACTTCAGGTGAAGAACGTTTGTCTAACTTTTTACTCTGGCAGCTGGCTTATAGTGAATTTTATTTTATCGACCGATTTTGGCCTGATTTTGATGAAGATGATTTGCAAACCGCGTTAACTGCCTTTGCAAATCGTCACCGACGTTTTGGGAAGATTTAGAGATTAATTAAAAGTATGAAACAAAGAGTTATCACAGCAGTTATCGCTTTACTGCTATTTATTCCAATTGTCCTGGCTGGTGGCGTCTGGATTGACTGGGCGGTGGCTATTTTTGCGACAGTTGGGATTAGTGAAATTTTCTTAATGAAAAAGCGGATCTTAGTGTCCGTTGATTTTGTGCTGGCTTGGCTAGCGACGATGACTTTAGCGGTGCCAAACAGCTTCTTTTCATGGCTGCCCAAGCACATGAGCAATTATAATGTCTACTTTATTTTCATTATGCTCTTGCTGGTATGGACGGTTTTATCCAAAAACAAGGTTAACTTTGATGATGTCGGCGTGTATACAGTTGCCTCACTTTATATCGGGGCAGGGTTCCACTACATGGCTGCCATTAGAAATGCACCTGACGGTTTAGCCCTGTTGGGTTACGTATTTGTCGTTGTTTGGACAACTGACATCGCTGCCTACAGCTTTGGCCGGAAAATTGGCAAGCATAAGTTGTGGCCAGTGATTTCGCCAAATAAGACTTGGGAAGGTTCCATTGCTGGTGTCATTTGTGCCGTAATTTTAGCTGCAATTTACGCTCCACTGGTTCAGTTGCACAGTACGCCATTAGTTATTGCTGCTTTCTTCCTGTCAATCGTTGGACAAATTGGTGATTTGGTTGAATCTGCTTATAAACGCTATTATGGCGTCAAAGATTCCGGTAAAATCCTGCCTGGACACGGCGGCATCTTAGACCGGTTCGACAGTATGCTGTTCGTTTTGCCAACGGTCGCTTTATTAGGAGTGCTGTAGATGCGCGGAATTTTGATTTTTATCCTGATTTTTGGCCTGCTGGTGTTTGTGCACGAGTTTGGCCATTTTTGGGTCGCAAAAAAATCGGGAATTTTAGTGCGTGAGTTTTCAATCGGGATGGGGCCCAAACTGTTCCAAACCATGCACCATGAAACTGCTTATACCATTCGCTGGCTACCGCTAGGCGGTTATGTCCGCTTGGCTGGCCCAGACGATGCTGCAGAACTGGCGCCGGGGACGCGGACCGTTTTAGCCTTAAATGATGAACAAATCGTCACTAGAATTGATGATTCTGAATCAGATTTGCCGATTGCCGGTGTCCCGGTGCAAGTGGTCAAAGCTGACTTAGTTCATGCTTTAACTATCACGGGCTATGAAAACGGTGATGAAAGCGTTGAAAAAACCTACCATGTGTCTCGAACAGCGACAATCATTGACCAGCACCACAATGAACTGGTCATTGCGCCTTGGGACCGGCAGTTCCAGCAAGCTAATATTTGGCAAAAATTAGGGACCAATGTCGCTGGGCCGTTGATGAATATCGTGCTGGGCTTCGTCGTTTTTATGATTTGGACTTTTGTTGCAGTCGGGCCAAGTACGACTACCATTCAAAAAGTCAATCCGGGTTCGCCAGCTGACCGGGCTGGTTTAGTTAAAAATGACCGGATCGTGGCAATTAACCAGCACAAAATTGATGATTTCAATGAAATTGGCAATTTAGTGGCAGCTAACGGTCATAAGTCCATGCAGGTCAAAGTTGTCCGGCATGGGCAGACTAAAACTTTTGCCGTAACCCCGCACAAGGTCAAAGTGCAAGGACAAACGACTTACCAACTAGGCATCTTAGCCAAACCTGATAATTCGGCTAGCGCCAAGTTAAAGCGCGGCTGGCAAACGTCTGTGCAAACAACCGGTATGATTTTTAATGCCGTCGGCGGGTTATTCAAGAGCTTTAGTTTGAATAAGCTATCTGGCCCAGTCGGGATTTACTCAGCTACTGCCCAAGTTTCTAAATTAGGTCTGGCTTCAATTCTCGCCTTCTTAGGAATGATCTCGATTAACTTAGGAATTGTTAACTTAATCCCAATTCCTGGCTTAGATGGCGGCAAATTGCTGCTGAATATTATCGAACTAGTCCGCGGCAAGCCGATTAAAGAAGAACACGAAGCCGTGATCGATTTAATCGGGGTCGGCATTTTACTGCTCTTAATCATCGCGGTAACTGGTAATGATATTTATCGCTATTTTATTAAGTAGCTTTTTCGGTTATTATGTATTTTTGGATAAAAACAATGCAATTTTAGTTAGGGGAAAAAATAATGCGTCAATCCAAATTCTTTATGCCAACGTTAAAAGAAACCCCAGCTGATGCTGTGGCAAAAAGCCACCAGCTAATGCTGCGCGGCGGCTATATTCGACAGGTAACAGCAGGTGTTTATGCTTATCTGCCGCTGGCTTACCGGGTTTTAAACAAGGCGCAAAAGATCATGGAAGAAGAAATGGCCAAGATCAACGTGCCAGAGTGCTTAATGCCAGCTCTGCTGCCAGCCTCATTGTGGGAAGAATCTGGCCGGTTAAAGAAGTATGGTCCAGAAATGTTTCGGTTAAATGACCGGCATGACCGTCCATCACTGCTTGGCCCGACGCATGAAGAAACCTTTACTCAACTGATTGCCAAGAACTTGAAATCATACAAGCAAATGCCGATTTCCTTGTATCAAATTCAAACTAAGTACCGGGATGAAAACCGGCCGCGGTTTGGCTTATTGCGGGGCCGTGAGTTTATTATGCTGGACGCTTACAGCTTTGCGGCAACCCGTGAGCAATTAGATGAACAGTTCGATGATGAAAAGCAAGCCTTTGAAAATGTCTTCAAGCGCTGCGGCGTGACCGTTCGGCCAGTTATTGCCGATTCAGGTACGATGGGCGGGAAAGACTCAACTGAATTCCAAGCGCCAGCAGCCATTGGTGAAGACACAATTGCTGTGAACGAAACGGGTACTTACGCAGCCAACTTGGAAATGGCACAAAGTGTTGACGACTTTAAGCAAGCACCAGAAGCAGCTAAGGACCTTGAAAAAGTTGCAACTCCTGATTGCGACAGCATTGAAAAATTGGCTAAATTCTTAAAAGTTCCAGCAACTCGGATTGTGAAGAGTATTTTATACATAGCTGATGATCAAAAAGTCTTAGTGTTAATCCGCGGTGATAAGCAGATCAATGAAGCTAAGTTGGCCCACGTCATTGATGCTGATGACATTCATGAAGTAGCAACCAGCGATTTAGAAGCAATTACAGGTTCTGCTAAGGGCGGCGTTGGCCCAATTAAGGCTGACTACGCTGACCGGATTATTGCCGATAACACGGTTAAGAACTTGTACAACGTCGTTGTTGGCGCTGGCGAAACAGATTACCAGTTTAAGAATGCTAACTTAGATCGCGACTTCAAAGTCGACGAATTTGCTGACATCCGCGTTGCAAATGAAGGCGAATTAGACCCAGTTGATCACTTGCCGCTGCAATTTACTACCAGTATCGAAGTTGGCCACATCTTTAAGCTTGGCACTTACTACACCAAGACCATGGGCGCTGATTTCTTAGACCAAAACGGCAAGACTCAACCAGTCATCATGGGTTCATACGGGATTGGCGTTTCCCGGATGCTGTCAGCCATTGTTGAACAGCATTTGACTGAACACGGAATTGCTTGGCCAAAGGAAATTTCTCCATTTGACATTCAATTAGTGCAAATGAAGATGAACGATGATGCCCAAACTGCTTTAGCTGAAAAACTGGAAAGCAGCTTGTCAGCTAAGTACGATGTTTTGTACGATGACCGTAAAGAACGCCCAGGCGTTAAGTTTAACGATGCCGACTTAGTTGGTGCACCAGTCAGAATTACGATCGGCCGTAAAGCTAGTGACGGCATCGTAGAAGTTAAGCGCCCAACTGATGAGAAGGCGCAAGAAATTGCGGTTAACGACTTGGATGCTTGGATTGCTAAAGAGTTAGGATAATTTTTGTGACTAAAAAGCACGATTTATTCAAAAAATTATTAACGCAAATAAAATTGCCGGCTCAGTTTGCAAACGATGAAGTCTTGCAAACGGGGCAGGTTGAAGACGTGGATGTTTATGCCGAAAAACGGGAGTGGATAATCCACGTCTTTTTTGACACGCCCTTATCATTTGCCACTTATCAGGCGCTAGCTGAAGGCATCCAGCAGACGTTTAGCCCGATGGTTAAAGCAAGCTTGCTGGTCAAAACTAAAGATGGCGACCGCAAGTATTTGCCAGATTATTGGCAATACGTGATTGATCACGCTGATTTGCCAACCATGGTGCAAAAAGTTTTGGCTAATGAAAAACCGGTTTGCAAGCAAGACCAGTGGATGATTACTGTTCAAAATCAAGTTGAGCAAGAATTTTTAACCAATCAAGCCTTGTTATCACTTGGGTTAGAATATCGCAAATACGGCTTTTTCAACGTTAAATTCATTTTGCGGCAGGACCAGGCCAACCGGGATGCTCAGTTAGAAAGCTTAGCTGAAGAACAAGAAGCCCATGCAGCCCAAATGCAGGAAGTTTATCAAAACATGCCTGAACCAGCTCCGCATCCGGCTCCTGCCACAACTAAGCGTCACTATGGTCCGAAAAAATTAGACGAACATGCCCCGATCACGCAAATGAAGAATTTGGCTGATGGAGCTAGTGGCGTCGTAATTGAAGGTCATATTTTTAATTGTGAATTGCGTCAGCTGCGCAGCGGAGCCTATATTTTTACCGGTGAAATTACGGACTATACTGATTCGATTGCTTTCAAGCGCTGGGTCCGTGATGATGAACAGGTGGCGAGCCTGCAAGAAGTTAAACCTGGTATGTGGGCTAAAATGCAGGGTTCGGTCATGGATGACCGTTACCAGCATGATTTGGTCTTTAACATTGATCAGTTAGAAATCGTTGAGCATGTCGGCCGGCAGGAAAAATATGAAGGCGATAAAAAACGAGTTGAACTTCATCTTCACACTAATATGAGCCAGCTTGACGCTACTAACACTGCCACTGATTTTATCAAGACGGCTAAAAAATTTGGCCAGACTGCGATTGCTATTACTGATCACGGGGACGTGCAGTCCTTCCCAGAGGCTTACCATACCGGCGATAGCGCAGGTATGAAAATCTTGTATGGCGATGAAGCTTACATGGTTAACGATGATGTCAAGCTCGTGCTGAATCCCCAATCAATGGACTATCGCGGCCGAGAATTTGTTATTTTCGATACCGAAACGACAGGTTTATCGGCAGTGTATGACACGATGATCGAAATTGGGGCCGTTAAGATGAAGGATGGCGAGGTGCTGGAACGCTTTGACGAGTTTATCAATCCTCACCATCCCTTAAGTTCCACCACTATTAACTTAACCTCCATCACTGATGAATTAGTCTCAAAAGCCGATGATGAGGCAGACGTGATCAAACGCTTCCAAGAATTTTGCGGGAACCGGCCATTATGCGGGCACAACGTTCAATTTGATATTGGCTTTGTTAATGCTGCTTTAAAACGGGCAGGGATGCCCCTGGTTTCAGTGCCAGTGGTTGATACTTTGGAAGTGTCGCGTCTGCTCCACCCAGAACAGACCAACCACAAGCTGGATTCATTAACCAAAAAATATAATGTGGTCTTAGAACACCACCACCGGGCCGATTCAGACGCGGAAGCCACCGGCCTGCTCATGTACAAACTGCTTGATGAATTCTTTAAGAAGTTTCGAGTGGCTGATCTAGGCAAGATGAATAGTCTGATTGGCTATGGGCAAACTTACAAGCGGACCCGGCCAACCCACATGAGTATTTTGGTGAAAAATAAAACTGGGTTGAAAAATTTGTATAAGCTGATTTCTCTGGCTTGCACCAAATATTTCTACCGGGTGCCGCGGACACCGAAATCTGAGCTTGAAAAATATCATGAAGGTTTGCTTTATGGTAGCGGCTGCAACCAAGGCGACGTTTTTACTGCCATGATGGAGTCAGGCTATGAAGCTGCTCGTGAATTAGCTCAGTTTTATGATTACCTAGAAGTGCAGCCGCCAGCTAACTATCAGCAGCTGCTTGATAGTCATTTACTGAAAAGTACAGCCGAGCTAGAAGAAATCATCAAAGATATTTGCAAATTAGGCTATGAATTAGGGATCCCGGTGGTTGCTACCGGCGATGCCCACTATGTTGAACCACATGAAAAAATTTACCGCGTCATTTTGCTGGCGGCGCAAAAGGGTAATCCGGACCGCAACCGGCCGCAACCAGATTTGCATTTTTACACGACCCAGGAAATGCTGGATGCCTTTAGCTTCTTAGGTGAAGATTTAGCGAAAAAGATTGTCATTGATAATACTAATCAAATCGCTGATGCGATCGACAGTATTGCCCCAATTAAGTCTGGCTTGTATCCGCCGCACATTGAAAATGCCGATCAGGAAATGAAGGATTTGACTTATAACAAGGCCTACGAACTTTATGGCAAACCTCTGCCTAAAATTGTCAAAGACCGGGTTGATATGGAGCTTAATTCGATCATTTCTAATGGTTATGCAGTTATTTACCTGATTTCCCAGCGGCTAGTAGCTAAATCTAACAAAGACGGGTATTTGGTTGGTTCGCGGGGATCAGTTGGGTCCAGTCTGGTCGCGACAATGTCAGGGATTACGGAAGTAAATCCGCTGCCGCCGCATTACCGCTGCCCCGCATGCAAGTATTCTAAGTTCTTTGAAGATGGCAAATACGGGTCTGGGTTTGACTTGCCTGATAAAAAATGTCCAAAATGCGGAGCCGATTTAGTTAAAGACGGGCAAGATATTCCGTTTGCGACTTTCTTAGGTTTCCACGGCGACAAGGTACCTGATATCGATTTGAACTTCTCTGGTGACTACCAGCCAGTGGCTCATAACTATATTCGGGTAATGTTTGGCCCGTCAAAATCATTTAGAGCCGGGACTATTTCAACTGTGGCCGATAAAACGGCTTATGGTTATGTTAAGCACTACGAAGAAGATCATGAACTTCAATTCCGCGGGGCCGAGCTTGACCGACTGGCGGCTGGAACTGCTGGCGTTAAACGGACAACTGGCCAGCACCCAGCTGGGATTGTGGTTGTACCGGATGATATGGATATTTATGACTTTACCCCAGTGCAATATCCAGCTGACGATTTAAATGCCGCTTGGCTGACGACTCACTTTGACTTCCATTCGATCCACGATAATATTTTGAAATTTGATATTCTGGGTCACGATGACCCAACGATGATCAGAATGCTGCAGGATTTATCAGGGGTTGATCCGCTAACGATTCCACCCGATGATCCTGGCGTCATGTCACTATTTTCAGGGACTAAAATTTTAGGTGTTACTCCAGAGCAGATTTTTTCACAAACTGGGACCTTGGGCGTGCCGGAATTTGGGACGCGGTTTGTTCGCGGAATGCTTGAAGAAACTAAGCCGACGACTTTTGCCGAATTACTGCAGATTTCTGGCCTGTCACACGGAACGGATGTGTGGCTGGGCAATGCCGAAGATTTGATTAACCAAAAGACTTGTACTTTAAAAGAAGTAATTGGTTGTCGTGATAACATCATGATGGACTTGATCCACTGGGGCGTAAAACCAGAAGTGGCCTTCCAAACCATGGAAAGTGTCCGCCACGGCCGCGGTATTTCAGATGAAAACATGGCTGTCCTGGATAAGAATGATCAAATTCCTGACTGGTACATTCCATCTTGTTTAAAGATAAAGTACATGTTCCCGAAAGCCCACGCAACGGCTTACATCTTGATGGCCTTGCGGATTGCTTGGTTTAAGGTTTACTACCCAGTGATTTACTACACGGCTTACTTCTCGGTTCGGGCTGATTTGTTTGATTTAGTGGCGATGAGCCATGGCAAAAATTCAGTTAAGGCCTTGATGAAGAAAATTGAAGCCCAAGGGCAAGATGCGTCAGCTAAAGACAAAAGTTTGCTGACGGTCCTAGAAATCGCCAACGAGTGCTTAGAGCGTGGCATTAAGATTAAAATGGTTGATATTAACCAGTCAGAAGCCTTGAACTTTAAGATTTTGGATGAAAAGACAATTTTGGCACCGTTTAACGCCGTACCAGGCTTAGGTGATAACGCTGCGAAGCAAATTGTGGCAGCCCGGGCTGAACAGCAATTCTTGTCAAAAGAAGACCTGCAAAAGCGGGGCAAAGTTTCACAGACAATCATGGATTATTTTGAAGACAATGGCGTGCTCGAGGGGATGCCTGATCAAAACCAGCTCTCGCTCTTTTAACTAGCTATTGCTAAGAAACCATGCTATTATATATTTGAAGTTCGAATAAGTAATTCGAGTGAGCATCTTGTGCTCACTCTTTTTATTGCGAGGAATTAGATTGTCAAAGATTATTGAACGAGTCACGCAAGCCGTGGAACCAATCATTACTGAACATGGTTGCGAATTGGTTGACGCTGAATATGTCAAAGAACAAGGGCAAAATTATTTGCGCTTGTACCTTAATCGTCAGCCAGGCGGCATTGACCTGCAAACGATTTCTGATTTAACTGAACCGGTGTCAAACCTGCTAGATGAAATTAAACCTGATCCATTTCCAGAGCCATATGTTCTGGAGATGTCATCGCCAGGTTTAGAGCGCCCAATTAAGACTGAGCGCGATTGGGAACGGGCAAAAGGAGAGTATATCCACGTTGGCCTGTACCAAAAGATTGCTGGCAGCAAGACCTTTGAAGGGACACTGCTTGATTATGATGATGAGCAATTGACTTTAGCAGTTAAGCAGGCCGGTCAAACGCAGCAAATCGAGATTCCGCGCAAGAAGCTTGCTCAAATCCGCTTCGCGGTCGAGCTTTAGAAAGGATGATCAAAAACTTATGTCCAAAGAATTAGTTGGTGCCCTGGCTGCCCTTGAGCAGGAAAAGGGCATCCAAAAAGATGTCATCATTGATGCAATTAAGTCAGCTTTAGTAGCTGCTTACAAGAAGAACTACAACCAAGCCCAAAACGTCGAAGTTGAATTTGATGAAAAGAAGGGTACCTTCAAGGTTAACGCAGTAAAGACCGTCGTTGACCAGGTACAGGACAGCCGGTTAGAAGTTTCTTTGCAAGACGCTTTGGAAATCAACAAGGCTTATGAAGTTGGCGATGAAATCCGTTTTGAAGTGACGCCGAAGAATTTTGGCCGGATTGCTGCCCAAACTGCTAAACAAGTCGTGATGCAGCGTCTGCGTGAAGCTGAACGAAACCACATCGTTGATGAGTATTCACAATACCAAGATGAATTAATCACTGGGACCGTGGAACGCCGCGATAACCGCTTTGTTTACGTTAAAGTTGGCAATGTCGAAGCAATTATGCCGCATGGTGATCAAATGCCAAATGAGCATTACCGTCCGCAAGACCGGATCCGGGTTTTGGTAACTAAAGTTGGCTCTGATTCTAAAGGTGCGCAAATTGTTGTTTCACGGACGGCTCCTGACTTAGTCAAGCGTTTGTTTGAAGAAGAGGTGCCAGAAGTGTACAACGGCACGGTGGAAATTGTTTCAATTGCTCGTGAAGCTGGCGACCGGACCAAGATCGCCGTTCGGTCTAGCAACCCTGACATTGATCCAGTTGGGACCTGTGTTGGTCCGCGTGGTGCCCGGGTGCAAAATATTGTCAATGAATTAGGCGGGGAAAATATTGATGTGGTCCGCTTTGAAGAAGACCCATCTGATTTTATCGCTAATGCTTTGAACCCGGCTGAAGTTATTGCCGTGCAATTTAGTGAAGACGATGACCAGCAAAAAGACGCTTTGGTCATTGTGCCAGACTATCAATTGTCCTTGGCTATCGGCAAGAAAGGTCAAAACGTGCGCTTAGCTGCCCGTTTGACCGGTTACAAGATTGATATTCGGCCAGAATCAGAAGTTGAATTCGTTGATGAAGACAGCAGTCAAGCAGCAGACGAACCTGCAACTGATGAAACTACCAGCGATGATGCTGCTGCAGCTGAACCGAAGAACGAAACAGAGAGCGACGAAGAATAGGTGGTTGCGATGCGCAAACGAAAAGTTCCGATGCGAAAAGACCTGTTGACGAATACGATGCAGCCGAAAAAAGAATTAGTGCGCATCGTAATTGGTCCTGACCAAGAAGTATCCATTGACCCGACTGGCAAGAAATCCGGGCGCGGAGCCTATGTTTCTTTGCAGCCTGATAAAATTGCTGCTGCTGAAAAGAGCGGGATTTTGGAACGCAGCTTGAAGACGAAAATCAAGCCGGAATTCTACCAGGACCTGTATGCTTATGTTGACCATCAGAAAGCACGGAAAGAGTTATTTGGTGACAAGTAAACAAGCAGTACTGAATTTGCTAGGTTTAGCGCAGCGGGCGGGCCGCCTGGTTTCAGGCACCGACCTGGTTTTAGGTCAGATTAAGCAGGCTAAGTTAATTTTTATGGCTGCTGAAACAAGCAGCAATGCTGCTAGCAAGCTGACCCAAGCTGCAACCGCATATTCAGTTCCACTAATTAAGATTTTTACCGAGCAAGAGTTAAGCCAGGCCATTGGCCGCCAGCGTAAAATCGTTGCGGTGATGGATGCCGGCTTTGCGAAAGCTTTATTGAAGAAAATCAACCAAGGAGCGTGATTAGATGGCTAAAAAACGAATTTACGAACTAGCTAAAGAACTAGACGTTGACAATAAAATTTTGTTAAACCGGGCCAAAAAGTTGGGCTTTGATGTTAAAAGCCACATGTCAACTTTGCTGGATTCTCAAGTAGCCGAGTTGAAGAAGAACATGCAAGCCGGCGCAGCAAAATCTACTGACCAAGCCGATAGTTTAAACAAGAGCAAGGCCAAAGGCAAGATTAAGATTTCTGTGTCTGCCTTGCGTAAACCAGCTGCCAAGCAGCCGAAGCGGCCAAAACAGGCTAACAACCGCAATCGCGGCCAGCGCCGGACAGAAACGCGTCAGACTGCTGCTAATACTAAGCGGGCTGCACGTGATTTGCTGCAGCAGTTTAAAGAAAAGCAGCGCGCGGAACAAGGCAAGTTAGCTGAACAAAGCAAGCGGGCCCGTGCTGAATGGCACAAGGTTAAAGAAGAACCATTACGGGCTGCTAAAGAAGCAGTGAAGAAAGTTATGCCAGCTAAGCAAGAAGCTGACTCAGCTAATAATGAGCGCGTGATCGGACCAAAAATTTTGAAACCATCGCCAGCTCGTCTGCAAACTAAAAACGCTGAGCAAGAGGAAGAACGTTCACGCCGCAGCAAGAATACGGCTGAATTTGGCCGCCGGCGGCAAGAACAAACTCGAACTTATGAAGAACGCCGCCGCCGCGGTGAAAGCGACCGTCAGCTGCGTAAAAATAAGAAGAAGCGCCGCAACCGCCGCGCCCAAGAGGCAGCTGCCCGCCCAGTCCGACCAACTAAGCGCAAGGCTAAGCCGCTTCCAAAGACACTGGTTTACGAAGAAGGCATGAATGCCCAAGATTTGGGCAAATTGCTCCACCGTGAACCAGCTGAAATCGTTAAGAAACTCTTTATGCTGGGTGTAATGACGAACCAGAACCAATCCCTGGATAAAGATACGATTGAAATTTTGGCAGCTGAATATGGCATTGAAGCCAAAGAAAAGGTCCACGAAGACATTTCAGATATCGATAGCTTATATGCTAAGGAAGTTGAAGCTTCTAAGAATTCTGAACATCAAGTTAATCGGCCACCAGTTGTGACCATCATGGGTCACGTTGACCACGGTAAAACCACCTTGCTTGACCGGTTGCGTCATACTAGCGTGTCAGAACACGAAGCTGGCGGGATTACCCAGAAGATCGGTGCTTACCAAGTTCGGCTTGATGACCGTTTGATCACTTTCTTGGATACTCCAGGCCACGCGGCCTTCTCCAACATGCGTGCCCGCGGGGCAGAAATTACTGACATCGTTGTCTTAGTAGTTGCTGCTGATGACGGGGTCATGCCGCAGACAATCGAAGCCATTGACCACGCTAAAAACGCGCACGTGCCGATTATCGTAGCTGTCAACAAGATTGATGTGCCAGGCGCTAACCCGCAGCATGTCATGGAACAGTTGATGAAGTATGGCTTAGTGCCAGAAGACTGGGGCGGTCAAACTATCTTTGTCAACATTTCAGCTAAGACTGGCAAGAATGTTGACGAATTGCTGCAAATGATCTTGCTGCAAGCTGATGTGATGGAATTAAAGGCTGACCCTGATCAAAAAGCAATCGGGACCGTTGTTGAAGCTCGTCTGTCACGTGGCCGCGGACCAGTAGCCGACGTTTTGGTACAACAAGGCACTTTGCATGTTGGTGACCCAATCGTAGTCGGCAATACTTTCGGCCGGGTCCGGGTGATGACCAACGATAAGGGCCGCCGAGTTAAATCAGCTAAGCCATCGATGCCAGTTGAAATTACTGGTTTAAACGATGTGCCAGAATCAGCCGATAAACTGGTTGTCTTTGAAGATGAAAAGACGGCGCGGTCTGTTGGTGAACAGCGCGCCCAAAACGCTTTGGAAAAACAGCGTGATCAAGTACAACACGTTACTTTGGATAACCTGTTTGATACCATGAAGCGCGAAAACATGCAGGAAGTTAACATCGTCCTGAAGGCTGATGTACAAGGTTCAGTTGAAGCTTTGCAGCAGTCATTAGAAAAGATTGATGTCAAGGGCGTTCGGGTTAACATTGTCCACGCTGGTGTTGGTGCCATCAATGAATCTGACGTAACTTTGGCTGGTGCATCAAATGCCTTTATCATCGGCTTTAACGTGCGGCCAACTAATACCGCCAAGAGCCAAGCTGAAGCTGACAGTGTTGATATCCGTGTCTACTCAATTATTTACAAGGTAATTGATGACGTAACTGCTGCCATGAAGGGTATGCTGGCTCCAACCTTTGAAGAAAAGGTAACTGGTAACTTAACTGTACGTGAAACTTGGAAGGTTTCTAAGCTGGGAACGATTGCTGGTGCCTTTGTTGACTCAGGCGTAGTCACCCGTGATTCAAAAGTCCGTGTTATCCGTGACGGCATCGTGAAATACGATGGCCACGTTGCTTCATTAAAGCGGTTTAAAGACGATGTCAAGGAAGTCAAGCAAGGCTATGATTGTGGTTTAATGATCGAAAACTACAATGACATTAAGGTTGATGACCAATTAGAAGCTTACGAAATGGTGGAAGTTAAGCCTAAGTAAGCCGAAGGAGGCAGTCTGATGAAACACCGAATTGGACGCGTAGAAGGTGAAATTCTGCGCGAATTGACGAAAATCTTGCAGCGCAACCTGCGTGATCCGCGCCTGCGCGGCGTGACCTTCACGGCAGTGGAATGCACCAATGACTTGTCCTATGCGACTGTCTATTACAGTTTGCTGACTGAAGATGCAGGCCGGGAACAAGAAGTAGAAGCTGGTTTGGAAAAGGCCAAAGGTATGATGCGGCACTTGCTGGGGCAAGTTTTGACCGTGTATAAAGTACCGGCGCTGATTTTTAAACGCGATACTTCCGTTCAATATGGGGCAAAAATTGATCAACTAATTGCCCAAGTTGAAAAAGACGACGCTGCTAAGAAGCAATAGTTAAAAAGGTGCCTAGTTTAGGCACCTTTTTTTGTAGGTGAAAAGATGTTAAATGGAATTTTTGTCATTAATAAGCCCAAAGGGATGACGAGCGGGGACGTGGTGTATCATTTGCGCCGCTGCCTGCACATGCGCCGAGTTGGCCATGCTGGCACGCTTGACCCTGAAGTAGATGGCGTCTTGCCGGTCGCAGTCGGACAGGCTACCAAATTAATCGAACTGATGCACACTAAGCCCAAAGCTTACCGCGGGAGCGGCCGGTTGGGCCTAGCGACAGATTCATATGATTTAGCGGGAAAAGTCCTGCAAGAGCAGGCCTTAGCTGCCCCAATTAGTGCAAAAAAAATTCAAACAGGGATGCAAGCTTTCTTGGGTGAAATCAGCCAGCAGCCGCCAATTTACAGCGCAGTCAAAGTTAATGGCAAGCACTTGTATGATTATGCCCGGGCGGGTGAACAGGTCGAAATTCCCACCCGGCAAGTGACAGTTAGCCGCTATGATTTAACGGGAGAGCCGAAATTTGACCAAAGTAAGGGAACAGAAGATTTTGACTTTGTCATTGAATGCAGCAAGGGCACCTATGTTAGGTCGCTGGTCAATGATTTAGGCGTTAAGCTCGGCGTGCCAGCCGTGATGACGCAACTGACGCGGACGGCTAGTTCTGGTTTTAATTTAGATCAAGCTGTCGATTTGCAAGTCCTTGAAAATAGCAGCGATCCAGAGCAATATTTGCACCCAATTGACGACTTTTTCAGTGACTTGCCCCAGCTTGAGTTAACTCTTCAGCAGTGGCAGCAGGTGAAAAACGGTGCCTGGCTGCACCTTGGAATTAATGCAAAACAGGCCGCTTTATCGTATAATAAAAAAGTTAAAGCAATTTATCGCGCGCAGGCCCACCAACCTGGTTTATATCGGCCAGAGCTGATGTTCTTGCAAAACAATTAATAAGGATTGAAGTTTTTTGCAAGTTATTGATTTAGATTATCCAATTGAAACAGAATTAACTCCCGGCCCAATCGTCCTAGCTTTGGGCTTTTTTGACGGAGTTCACCGCGGCCACCAAGCCCTTTTGAAGCGGGCCCGGGCGGAAGCTGACCAGCGGCAGTGGCCGATGGTGGTGCTGACTTTCAAAGAGAGCCCGAACGTTGTTTTTCACGCTGACCGCAATTTCCGCTACTTGGATAGTCCTGACCAAAAAATCCGGAAGATGGAAGCTCACGGCGCTGATTACTTATTGTTTGCTGATTGGAAGACTGGGTTTAAAGACCTGTCGCCGCAAGAATTTGTCGACCAAGTCATCGTTAAATTGCAAGCTAAAATTGTCGTGGCTGGTTTTGACTATACTTATGGCCGCCGAGATATTGCCAATATGAATACTTTGCCGGGCCAAGCCCACGGCCGCTTTGAAGTGATTGAAGTGCCTGAGCAGAAGTTTTTAGGTAAAAAAATCGGGTCCACTGAAATTCGCCAAGCTATTAAGAATGGTGACATGGGCTTAGCAGCCGAATTACTTGGCGAACCATATGTCTTGAGCGGTAAAGTTGTTCACGGCAAACGACTGGGCCACAAGCTAGGCTTTCCAACTTTGAACTTGCATCTGACTTATCCGAATGTGATTCCGAAAATTGGCGTGTATGCGACGCGGACGACGGTGCGGGGCCAGGTTTATCAATCAATGACCAGCGTCGGCTATAACATTACTTTTAATGAAAAGCGCAAGATTTACATCGAGTCAAATTTATTCGGTTTTGACCAAGAAGCCTACGGGCAAACGATTGCAATTGAATGGGACAAATACTTGCGCGGGGAATTGGACTTTGCCAACGGCCAGGAATTAACGGCGCAGATGCGTAAAGATCAAGTCGCCGCCCAGCGTTTTTTCAAGAAAAATCAATAAAATACTTGCTCCTGAGCGGGCAAGTATTTTTTTGCAAAAGGATTAGCACTCGGCTTGCAAATGTGCCAAGATATGGTATCCTATTAGTTGTTAGCAAAGCCGAATGGCAAGTGCTAATTGCGAGGCGATAACATGTTGACCAAACGACAAGAGTTAATTCTCAAAACAATTATTCAAGATTTTACCCAGTCGCATGAGCCAGTTGGCTCCAAGACGGTCATGCAGCAATTGCCGATCAAAGTTTCATCTGCCACGATCAGAAATGAAATGGCAGTCCTGGAAGATCAGGGCTTGATCGAAAAGACGCACTCTTCAAGCGGCCGGGTGCCATCAGCGCGCGGCTACCGCTACTATTTAGACAAGTTGGTTGAGCCAATTCAGCTGCCGCAAAAAATTTACCAGCAGATTGGCGATAAACTGAATCAGCCGTTCCACCAGGTGAACGCAATCATTCAAGAAGCTGCCAAGATTTTGTCTGATTTGACTAATTACACTGCCTTTGCGGTCGGCCCGGAAGCAGTCGATGTGAGAGTCACCGGCTTTCGGATCGTGCCAGTTTCCAGCCGGCAAGTGATGGCGATTTTAGTCACCAGCGACGGCAATGTCCGCAACCAAGTTTATGGCTTGGCTAGAGGCGTGTCTGGCGAGGAGATTGAAAAGGCGGTCCGCTTGATCAATGATCAGCTAGTTGGTTTGCCCGTCAGCCAGATTACGCCGGAACTGTTTGCGGCAATCAGTCAGCACCTGGGCAACACAAGCCATGCAGGTTTGCTGCTGGACCTAGTTGAAGATGTGTTTAAAGATGCTGCCAGCGAGCAGATGTACGTTGATGGTCAAATCAACCTGCTCAATAACCCAGTTGAAACTGATGTCAGCGACATCAAGTCGCTGTATGAGTTGATTGATTCCGACCGGGCTTGGAGCGATTGGTTTGACTTGCCAGGGCAAAGCGAGATGGGGCGGTTCCCAGTGCAAGTGCGGCTTGGACCAGAAATGGAAGACGACTTGCTGAAAAACTACAGTTTGCTGACGGCTAACTACAGCGTTGGCGAGCATGGGCAAGGCCGCATTGCTTTGCTGGGCCCAACCAATATGCCATATTCGCAAATGATTGGTTTATTGGAATTTTTCCGGCAGGCCCTAGCTGAAAAATTGCTGGATTACTATAACGGATTACAATAGGAGGCTAGCATGACGCAAGCGAAAAAAGAACAAGAAAAAAAGCCAACCAGCGCCAAAGCTGAACCGATTAAAGAAGCCAAAACTGCTGAAACTAAGAAGGCCGCTAAAGCCGAGCAGCCCAAGCAGGTTAAAGTCAGCCAGGCCGAAATTGACAAGCTGACCAAAGATGCTAATGACTGGCAAGACAAGTTTTTGCGCGGTCAAGCTGAACTGCAGAACGCGCAAAAGCGCTATAGCAAAGAGCGAGCTCAGCTGATCAAGTATCAGTCGCAAGATTTAGCTAAAGATGTCTTGCCAGCAGTTGACAACTTGGAGCGGGCATTAGCTGTGCAAGCTGATGATGACGCATCCAAGCAGCTGAAAAAAGGCGTGCAAATGACGCTGGACTTGCTAGTTAAATCGCTAGCCGACCACGGAATTACTGAAATTAAAGCTGACGGCGAAACTTTTGATCCGACAGTCCACCAGGCAGTGCAAACTGTTGCTGCTGAGAATGATGATCAAAAAGACAAGGTCGTCCAGGTTTTGCAAAAAGGCTATCAATATAAAGATCGAACATTAAGACCAGCCATGGTTGTCGTGGCACAGTAGAAAGGAAGCTTATCGATGAGCAAAGTTATTGGGATCGATTTAGGAACGACTAACTCAGCTGTTGCCGTTCTGGAAGGAAAAGAACCAAAGATTATTACCAACCCAGAAGGGGACCGGACCACTCCATCTGTTGTTGCTTTTAAAGATGGTGAAATGCAAGTTGGGGCAGTTGCCAAGCGCCAAGCCATTACCAACCCGAACACCATTTCTTCAATTAAGCGCCACATGGGTGAAAGCGACTATAAGGTTAAAGTCGGCGACAAGACTTATACCCCGCAACAAATTTCTGCTTTCATCCTGCAATACATCAAGAAGTTCTCAGAAGACTACCTTGGTGAAAAGGTAACCGACGCTGTTATTACTGTGCCAGCCTACTTCAACGACGCACAACGGCAAGCAACTAAAGATGCCGGCAAGATTGCTGGCTTGAATGTCCAACGGATCATCAACGAACCAACTGCTTCTGCTTTAGCCTTTGGTTTGAACAAAGATAAAGATGAAAAGGTCCTGGTTTACGACCTCGGCGGTGGTACTTTCGACGTATCCGTTCTGCAATTAGGCGATGGCGTCTTCCAAGTTTTGTCCACTAACGGTGACACTAATTTGGGTGGTGACGACTTCGACAAGCGGATTATGGATTGGCTGGTTAAGAACTTTAAGGCTGACAACGGCGTGGACTTGTCAAAAGACAAGATGGCAATGCAGCGGTTAAAGGACGCAGCTGAAAAGGCCAAGAAGGACTTGTCAGGCGTTTCAACGACCCACATTTCCTTACCGTTTATTTCTGCTGGTGAAGCTGGCCCATTGCACTTGGAAGCTGACTTAACCCGGGCTAAGTTCGATGAATTAACGGCTGACTTAGTTGAAAAGACCAAGATCCCATTTGACAATGCTTTGAAGGATGCCGACTTAACGGTTAACGATATCGACAAGGTCATCTTAAACGGTGGTTCAACTAGAATCCCAGCTGTTCAAAAAGCTGTTAAGGAATGGTCTGGCAAAGAACCTGACCACTCAATCAACCCTGACGAAGCAGTGGCCATGGGTGCTGCTATTCAAGGCGGCGTAATTTCAGGTGATGTGAAGGATATCGTCTTGCTGGACGTTACTCCATTGTCACTAGGGATTGAAACTATGGGCGGTGTCTTCACGAAATTAATCGACAGAAACACCACCATCCCAACTTCAAAGAGTCAAATCTTCTCAACGGCAGCTGATAACCAACCAGCAGTTGACGTGCATGTCTTGCAAGGTGAACGGCCAATGGCTGCCGACGACAAGACTTTAGGCCGGTTCGAATTGACTGATATTCCACCTGCACCACGTGGCGTTCCACAAATTCAAGTTACCTTCGACATTGACAAGAACGGGATTGTCAACGTTTCTGCCAAGGACATGGGGACTGGCAAGGAACAAAAGATTACCATCAAGGATTCTTCGGGCTTGTCTGATGAAGAAATTGAAAAGATGAAGAAGGATGCTGAAGAGCACGCTGACGAAGATAAGAAGCGTGAAGAAGAAGCTAAGCTGCGCAACGAAGTTGACCAGTTGATCTTCACGACTGAAAAGACCTTGAAGGAAACCAAGGGCAAAGTTGACGAAGCCGACACTAAGAAAGTCCAAGCTGCCTTAGACGACTTGAAGAAGGCACAAAAGGACAACGACTTGGACGAAATGAAGGCCAAGAAGGACGCTTTAGCTAAGGCTGCCCAAGATTTAGCCGTTAAGCTTTACCAACAAAACGGCGGTGCCCAAGGCGCTGCTGGTCAAGCTGGCCCGCAAGGCGGCCAACCAAATAATGGTGGCAGTGACAACAATGGCGGCAATGGCGACACCGTCAACGGCGACTTCCACAAGGTAGACCCAGACAAGTAAAAGGTTTACAATAAAGTGATTTTTAAAGAAAAGAACTGCTAGCAAGTAGTTCTTTTCTTTTCAGTGTAAGGAGCTTGCAGATGGCACAAGAAGATTACTACAAGGTTTTAGGGGTAGATCGCAACGCTAGCGATGCTGAGATCAGTAAAGCTTACCGGCGGCTGGCGAAAAAATATCACCCAGATTTGAACCATGAACCCGGAGCCGAGGAAAAATACAAGCAGGTCAACGAAGCTTATGAAGTGTTGCATGACCAGCAAAAACGGGCTCAGTACGACCAATTTGGTCAGGCTGGGGCCAACGGTCAAGCTGGCTTTGGCGGCCAGGGCTTTGGTGGTCAAGGCTTCAGCGGTTTTGGCGACTTCAGCGACATCTTCAACGACTTCTTTGGCGGTGCCCGGCGGCAGCGGCAAGTGGATCCGACAGCGCCAACGCGCGGGGCTGACTTGGACCAAACAATTACGATTGACTTTATGGACGCGGTTAAAGGCCGCAAGCTGCATTTGGCTTATAACCGGGATGAAACCTGCGAAACCTGTCACGGGATGGGGACTGAGCATGGGACCCACCCATTGGTCTGTGACAAGTGCGGCGGTACTGGGGTAGTTTTGCAAACTAACCGGAGCAATCCGTACACGATTTTCCAGCAGCAAGTAGTCTGCGATAAGTGTCATGGGACTGGGAAGATCATTCAGCACCCATGCAAGACTTGCCAAGGTAAAGGTTTAGTCAATAAGAAAGTTGCCTTGGATGCGACTATTCCAGCCGGGGTTGATAATGGCACACAGGTGACTTTGCAAGGACAAGGCGACGCTGGTAAAAACGGCGGCCCGTACGGGAACTTGTACTTAGAAATTCGCGTGCGGCCGAGCAAGACCTTTAAGCGGCGCGGGACGACCTTGTATACCGAAGTGCAGATTACCTTCGCTCAAGCTACGCTTGGTGATGAAATCAAGGTGCAGACGGTTGATGGTGAAGAGAACTTGCGGATTCCTGCCGGAACGCAGCCAGAAACGGTCTTCACTTTGCGCGGCAAGGGTGTGCCGAGTCTGCACGGATCAGGCCGGGGCAACCAAGAAGTTACCGCGAAGGTGGTTATTCCAAAGCACCTGAATCAGGAGCAGCGGGATGCGCTGGTTGATTATGTTAAGGCTGGCGGAGGCGAAGTACCACCACAGGCGAAGAACTTCTTTGAACGGCTGAAAGATAAGCTGAATGGCGAATAAGGGCTGTATGGTCAATTATTGTGTCTTTTTCTAATTAACCTGTTATAATAAACGTGCAACAAGGTCAAAATGACAAAGTCACAAAACTCAAAAAGCATTACCTGATCGCTACAAGAGGTAATGCTTTTTTCTGCATCGTGCTATAACGAGTGTAAATAATAAAAAAACTGGTAGCTTGGTCACATTAAAATATTTCTATACAATAAATATGCTTTGGCTGTTTAGACATGATATAGTGATTTTGTAATTGAAACAGTTTTGAATAGAACTACACAAAAAGCACTATCTGGTCTAGAGATAGTGAGGTTAACCTTCAGAGTTGGACATAAAAGTTCAATTTTGGAGGTTTTTCTTTTGGTTTCATAATGTTTTTATTTTTCATTGGTTAAACTAGGCGTGTGTGCCCAATGGCACTGGCTTATTAATCGGGATTATGATTATTGAACAAATAATTAGCCGTAGAGCTAAATCGACTAAAATCGGAGTCACGAAACATTGAAACAATTTTGGCCAAGTATATCAAACATAGCGTCCGAGCCCGGGCGCTTTTTGTATGCTCAAAAATAAACCATAAAACAGATTTATATAAACCCTGTTTGAAAAAGAGTGAACTTGTAATTGGTTCGTTCCTTTTGCACGTATGGGGGGGGTGTGACGGGCTTTCATCGACTATGCCTAAATACTTACTGGTATCTTATTGTAACCGTTTACACTAATATATAGTTATGTAATATTCATGTAATAGTATTTCTGTTCAAAAATACTATTATTAAAACTGTTACAAATGTAACAAAAGTCAAAAATTGTAAATAAAATTATCTGCACAATTGAATGATTGACTAAACATAAGAGATTGCTACTTGAGTAATTGAGCATCTTCAATTTTTTATGTTTTTTGTTTGGCCATTTTTTAGACAATACATAGGAGGATATTGTTTTGTTTAGTCGGAAACGTTTGAATATGCCAGCGCGTGTGCAACAGAGATTTAGTATTAGAAAGTTAAGCGTTGGCGCTGCATCTGTTTTGTTGGGCGTAGTATTCTGGGGCTGTGGCATCGCAAATAGCAGTACTGTGCAAGCTGCTGGTGTTGAAACACAGGATGCATTGAAAGTTAATGAGAATAGTGAAGGCTCTCATGGCGCTGATAAGAATATTAATCCTGCCAAAGCAGATGAAGAAAACTCTGCAGGTGTAAATAACACAGTAACCGATCAGCCGAAAACAGAAACACCTGTTGTCGCTGCTGCAAATGGTTTGACGAATGATGGGTCTTCTAATGAGTCTGCCGCAAAAGATACTCAAAAGGAATCTGGCTTCTCAGTTTCAGATCCAGATTATCCAAAAGATATGCCAATCGATCAAAATAAAGACCACTATACCTACTTTTGGGCAAGTAAAGGGAAATATACTTTGATTTTGTCTACTGATCGTGATGGTTCGGGTAACGTATATGCAACAGTTTACAGAGATGGAAAAGATGCCCAAACTACTGTAATTTCCCCAAATAAATCTGAGCAAATTGATTATTCTGAATATGAAGAGTTTGGCGACGTAAAAATCACAGTTGACCAAGAACAAATTGGAACTATTTACAATGATGGTAAGTCTGGAGTATTCGAAGACTATATAAGAAAAGCTTGGTTTAATCAGGTCCCAATTGATCCGCAATACTTAGAAAAGCATTACGACGTTTTTGATCAGATAACTAATGATAAAGAATATAAAGCACTTAGTTTTATGATTCCTGTCAAGAAAAAACAGGTAACGACTTACGTCGATGAAGAGGGCAATCAAGTTGATACACCTGTAGAACAAGAAGGGCTGTCAGGTCAAAAATATACGACTGCAGGCGGAAAAGTCATTGACGGTTATGTAGCAGTAGCACCGGAAAATGCCTCCGGAACTATGTCACCATTTGGAACAATTGGTGAAAAATATGTTAAGGACTGGCATGATGGCGGAAAGGCTGTTTTTACACAAACTGGTGAAGATGGCACGATGCAAGTTCATTTTACCTATCAAGGCAAGAATTATCGTGATGAAGTAGAAAAGAATTTTGAGTTAAAACCAGGTAAAAATCACACTATTCCAACTAAAAATGGATCTTATGTCATTGATAGCATCTATATTCCTCAAACAATTGATATTCAATATGTTTACAAGAAATTAGGTAATCGGGTTATCACCTCTGATGATACAGGCTTTGTTTATAACGAAGACCCGGTCCAATACACAAATGATCCGACAGATGCCACCCAAGCTTATATGGACATTCCTGAAATTGAAGGGTTCAGTGCCTTTATCAATGGAAAAGAAGTTAAGCCTGGTGACAAGATCAATCCTGCCGATTATCTAGGTGACAAGGATCTGAGCAAGGACGTTAAAATCGTTTACGTGGCTGAACAAAAGGCGACTATTAATTACTATGACGAGGACAATGGCAACCAAGTTTTAGGCAGCAAACATGTATCTGGAAAATCCGGAGAATTAATTACTGGTACAAAGACGTTTGACAATTACGAGATTGATACTGATACTGGTACAATTAAGCTTGACAATTACGAGCTTGATACTGAAAAGCCTGTTACTTCAAGCGAATTCGATAACAACGTCAAAGAGGATCAAACTCTTAATGTTTATTTGAAACATAAAACGCAAAAAGTTGGTTCGCGTAAGGTTCCAGTTAAGCAGACCATTCATTACGTTTATAGCGATGGTTCAAAGGCCGCTGAAGATTCAGTTCAAACTCTGAATTTCACTGCAGATGGTGTTCAAGACTTGGTAACTGGGAAGACAACATGGACGCCAGCCGATAGTCAAACTTTTAATGAAGTGACCTCACCTGTCAAAACAGGATATACAGCCGATCAAACTTCTGTAGCAGGTGCAACAGTTAAGTTTGGTGATCAAGACGTTACTAAGACTGTAACTTATACAGCTAATGACCAGACTGCAGAAATTACGTACATCGATGATACTAATCAAGTTGTGTTAAAACATGATAATGCTAAAGGCAAAACTGGTGGAAAAATAAAATTTGGAACAACAGATCAGGATTATCCAGCGTATGTTATTAGCCAGTATCAAAAACAGGGATATATCTTAGTTTCTCGTGATTTTGATTTTACAAACCCATACTTCAAGAACGGTGAAATTAAGAATGGTAAGAGTAATAATTACTATGAAGTTCACTTTAAGCATAATACGCAACCAGTTACTGACCCTAAGACTAAGACAATTACCCGGACAATCAATGTAACAAATCCTGATGGCACGGTTAAGACAACAAAACAAACTGTTGACTTAAACCGGACCGGTACCAAGGACCTAGTAACTAACCAAATTGCTTGGAATAACTGGTCGACTGGGTCATGGGATGCGTTTACCACCCCAACTATTGATGGTTACACACCTAGTCAAGCTAAAGTTGATAAGCAAGATGTCAACGGCGATAGTCAAGATACAGAGGTTAACATTACTTACAAGGCCAACTATCAAAAAGCATATGTGACTTACATTGACGATGATACTAACAAAGAGCTTAGAGGCGCTTCTTTGTTAGGTCTATCTGGTTCAGACGCTGGTTATACTACAGCTGCTGATATTAAAGCCTTTGAAGACCAAGGCTATGAACTCGTTTCTGATGACACGCAAGGCGAAAGCGTAGTATTTGATCATGATGACAAGAATGATCAAACTTATGAAGTTCACTTAAAGCATAAGGCTAATGAAGGCACTGGTTCTGGTACAGGTACTGGTGATTCAACCAATGATAATCAAGGCTCTACCACCGAATTACCTGACCTGCCGGAGCAAGCTGATCCATTGCCAGTTTTAGATGAAAATGCTGGTTTTGGTATCAAGCCACTGCCGATTCCAACTGATGGAACTAGCAATTATGGAAACGCTGAAGAAACTGCTGGCAAATCCTCACTGAGCCGCAGTTCCTCAGTAGCCAAATTAGCTGCTAGTGCACATGCAACTAACACAACTGCAGCTGCTAGCCGCGCTGACGAATTGCCACAAACTGGCGCTGCTAATTTAGGCATGGCCTTTGGTTTAATCGCTTCACTTGCTGGGATGCTTGGTTTAGCTGGTACTCACAAGCGCAAGCAAGATTAATTTTTTTACAAAAGTCGCGTTTCTCAATTAGGGAAATACGGCTTTTTGGTTGCAATATTTTATAAGTGCGGTCAGCTTTGCTAAAATAATACAGATAGCAAATTAAAGGTGCGTGGATTATGGATAAAGATAAATTACTCGACTACCAAAAGCATATTCGCAATTTCTCAATCGTGGCCCATATCGACCATGGCAAATCAACAATTGCTGACCGGATTCTGGAATTGACCGATACGGTCTCTGAGCGGCAGATGAAGAATCAGCTGCTCGACAATATGCCGCTGGAGCGTGAGCGCGGGATCACGATCAAGCTGAACTCAGTTGAAGTAAACTACCATGCTAAAGATGGCGAAGATTATATCTTCCATTTAATTGATACCCCCGGACACGTTGACTTTTCATATGAAGTGTCGCGGTCGCTGGCGGCTTGTGAAGGGGCTTTGCTGGTCGTTGATGCTTCCCAAGGCGTGCAGGCGCAGACCCTAGCCAACACTTATCTGGCCATTGATGATGATTTAACGATTGTTCCAGTTTTGAACAAAATTGACCTGCCGTCAGCTGACGTTGACAAGGCTAAGGATGAAATTCAAGAAATGCTGGGCCTTGATGCGTCAAGCGCCGTGGAAGTTTCTGGAAAAACTGGTCAAGGCATTCCTGACCTGCTCGAACGGATCGTTCAAGACGTGCCAGCCCCAACTGGCGATTTGTCAGCCCCGCTGAAGGCCTTGATTTTTGACTCTAAATATGATGACTACCGCGGAGTAGTACTGGCTGTCCGGATCGAAGAAGGGACTGTTAAGCCTGGCGATCAAATCGAAATCATGAACACCCACAAGACCTATGAAGTGACCGAAGTGGGCGTTTCTAACCCTCACCCAGTGAAAAAAGACATGCTGGTGGCGGGCGACGTTGGTTATTTAACAGCCAATATCAAATCCGTCCGGGAAACCCGGGTGGGTGATACGATTACTGATGCTGACAACCCGACTGACAAGCCGCTGCCTGGCTACCGGCAGATTCCGCCGATGGTTTATTCTGGGATGTACCCGGTTGATAACCGCAAGTACGATGATTTAAAGGAAGCTTTGCAAAAACTGCAGTTAAATGATGCGGCCCTGGAATTTGAACCTGAAACGTCTGAAGCCTTAGGCTTTGGTTTCCGCTGCGGTTTCTTAGGCCTGCTGCATATGGACGTGGTGCAAGAGCGGCTAGAGCAAGAATTTGGCATGCAGCTGATTATGACGGCTCCGTCAGTTGACTACCATGCCATTATGAATGACGGTACAACCAAGCTGATCGATAATCCAGCTGATTTGCCAAGTGCTGGTGAATATCGTGAAGTGCAAGAACCGTACGTTAAGGCGGAAATCATGGTGCCGAATGACTTTGTCGGCCCAGTCATGGAACTCTGCCAGCGCAAGCGCGGGGAGTTCCAAACAATGGATTACCTTGACAAATACCGGGTCAACGTCATCTATCAAATGCCGCTGGCTGAAATCATCTTCGACTTTTTCGATGAATTAAAGTCGTCGACCAAAGGTTATGCATCGCTTGATTACGAAATCATTGGCTACCGGGCAACTGACTTGGTCAAGATCGATATGCTCTTAAACAAGCAGCCGGTCGATGCCTTGTCCTTTATTGCCCACCGCCAAGAAGCACAAGTGCGGGCACGGCAGATGACTTCGCTGCTCAATAAGCTGATTCCGCGGCAGAACTTTGAAGTTGATATTCAAGGCGCCATCGGGGCTAAGATTATTTCACGGGCGACGATCAAGCCGTACCGGAAAGATGTTACCTGGAAAATCCATACTGGTGACCCCGACCGGCGGGCCAAGCTGCTGGAGAAGCAGAAGAAGGGTAAAGCCCGCATGAAAGCTGTCGGCAAGGTCGAAGTCCCACAAGATGCTTTTATGGCTGTCTTGCGGATGAACGATGACGATTTGAAGAATAGCAAAAATTAGGCGAGAAAAATGGCAGCAGATAAACAAGCAGCAGATAAGAAAACTAAGCGCCGCCAATTGCTGCGGTGGCTGGCTGGAGCTTTATTGGTCATCGGGATTGCCCTGATCAGTACGCGGCCGTTAACCGACCAAGTAATTAAGCATAACGAGCAGAAAGCTTTGTCGAGTTTAACGGTTAAGAAAATTAAGAAGAACCAGACTAAAAAAGGCCAGTTTGATTTTTCAAAAGTTAAATCGATGGATCCAGCTAAAGCTGTCAAAAGCCGGGTGCAAGAAGTCAGCGCCATCGGTGCCATGGCGGTGCCGAGCGTGAAACTGTACCTGCCAGTCTGCCGCGGCTTGTCCGATGCTAATATGGCTACTGGCGGGTGCACGATGCGGGCTGACCAAGTAATGGGGACGGGCAATTATCCGCTGGCTGGCCACTACATGACGGCTAAAGGGGCGCTGTTTTCACCACTTGAACAGGTGAAGATTGGCGATAAAGTCTATTTGACCGACTTGCAGCATGTTTATACCTACCGGATTTACATGAAGCGGGTTGTGGACCCAAGTTCGGTCTGGCTGGTCAATAATACGACTGACAAAATCGTGACCCTGATTACTTGTGCCGATGGCGGCGCTAATCGCTGGGCCATTCGTGGGAATTTGATTAAGACTGCTTCGGCAAGCAGTAAGAACTTGAAGGTGTTTAAACTTCATGGCTAAATGGCGGCAGCGGACAGCAAATCCGCTCTCTCAAGACATTCAAGACCAATTTCAGCTTAGCCCATTTGCGGCTAAGCTCTTTGCTTTGCGCGGAAAAACGACGGCGGAAGAGATTAACTGGTGGCTCAATGCTACTGAAAATGACCTGGCCGATCCGAGTTTAATGCATGATATGGACCAGGCTGTGGCCCGGATTGAACAGGCGATTGACCATGGTGAAAAAATTACGATCTATGGCGACTATGATGCTGATGGGATGACGGCGACAGCTATTTTAATGGAAACGCTCGGCATTTTGGGTGCCGATGTGCATTTCTTTATTCCTAACCGTTTCCGCGATGGCTATGGGCCAAATATGGCTTGCTACCAGCAGCTAGTGGCGAATGGAACCAAGTTGATTATTACCGTTGACAACGGGGTAACCGGGGCTGAAGAAGTCGCTTATGCTAAGAAGCATGGTGTCGACACGATTGTGACCGACCACCACACTTTCCAAGCAGTGAAACCGGACTGCGCAGCCTTGCTGCACTGCAATTATCCAGGCCAGGCTTACCCATTTGATGACTATTGCGGGGCGGGCGTTGCCTATACCTTAGCCCGGGCGTTAATGCAGGACCCAATGCCGGAACTGCTCGATTTGGCTTTAATTGGGACGATCGGCGATATGGTCAAAGTTAGCGGCGAAGGCCATATCATCGTTAAACAGGGGCTCAAACGGCTGAATCAAACTGAACGCTTGGGACTGCGCGCGCTGATTAAACAAGCGGGACTAACGCCAGGACAGATTAATGAAACAGATGTCGGCTTTGCGATTGCTCCTCGTCTGAATGCCGTTGGCCGGCTGGGCGATGCCCGGTTAGCGGTAGAATTGCTGCTGACAGATAATGAAGAACAGGCTGCGGACCTAGCTAAGCAAGTCGAAGACTTGAACAATCAGCGCAAAGAGTTGACCGATCAGGTTTATCAAAGTGCCTTGCAGCAGGTGCAGGCTAACAACTGGGGCACCAAGCATACTTTGACCTTGTATGATCCGAACTGGCATGAAGGCGTGTTAGGTTTAGTTGCGAATAAAATCTGCCGTGAATTAGGCAAGCCGGTAGTGCTGCTAACCAGGGGCAAAAGCGGTGAGTTAAAAGGATCTGGCCGGGCGCTTGCTGGTTTTAATCTGTTTGACGCTTTGCACCCGCTCAAAGAAAAATTATTAACGCATTTTGGCGGGCATGATTATGCTTGCGGCTTGTCGCTTGCGCCTGATAATTTGGCGGACTTGCGAACTGCCTTTGAGGCGTCATACCACCGTCCGCAAGTGCCAACTGAGGATTATGATTTTCAACTGGATGCCAGTCAGGTGAATAATGCGACTTTAGCTGATTTAGCCCTTGTGGGTCCGTTTGGGACCGACAATCCGCAGCCAGTCTTTCAATTGCAGTGGCCGCAGGTAACGAGCAGCCAGCTGATGGGCGCAGGCCACGATCATTTGCGTTTAACTTGCCAAGGCTTGCAGATTATTGGTTTTGGCTATGGTTATTTGCAAAAACTCTTGCCACTAGTCAAACATCTTTATATTCATTTGGAGAACAATTATTGGCGCGGGCAAAACCGGGTGCAGGCGCAGATTTGCGGAGTTGAATATGGCGTGCCGGCAGCTTGGCAAAACAGGTCGATCATTGATTTGCGGTTTGACAACCACCAGCTTGATTTAGCTGATCGCTACTTATTTTTTGATGAAGCAAATATTGTCAAAGCCGAGTCGCTCTGGCAGCTTGATCCGGACAAAGTTGACCTAGTGGCTAATTATCAAACTAGCGGCGAGCGGGTGAGCTTAGTCGATGCCCCGCATAACCGGGATGAGTTAGATCAGGCGCTGCAGCAAGACTATGATCTGCTGTATTTGCGCTTTAGCTTGGATAACCTGCCGGTGAAAACGCTGCCGCAGCAGGCGGAATTTGCGCAAGTTTGGCATTATGTCGTCCAGCATCCGGGATTGAAATTGTCGGATTACCGGCAAGTTGGTCCGTATTTAGGATTGTCAGCCGAGAGCATTTTCTTTATTCTGCGGGTATTTTTCCAGCTGGGTTTGTTAGATTTCACCGGCAAGCAGGTGACGGCAAAGACGGGGCAAAAAGTTTCGTCGCTGACGGCGTCGTCATATTATTCCGCAACGCAGTCGCAATTGAATTTCGTCACTCAATTACGAACAATGCCGACTGCACAGCTAATGGCGTATGCAAAACGGTGGAATTATTGAAAAATATACTGCTTTTTGTGCTGATCTTTGGTAAAATTAACTTGTGTTTTTGCTATGCAAGAAAAGCAATATTTTGGCGCAGCTGTACATGTTGGCAGCTGCGCTCAGTCGTTCTAATTGGAACGAACTAACGGAGGTTTAAAAAACAATGGCTTTTGATTTTAAGAAGTATATTGCTAGCGTTAAAGATTTCCCGAACAAGGGCATCGTTTTCCGCGACATCACACCGTTGCTGCAAAATGCAGAAGCTTACCGGGCTGCGACCCATGCTTTAGCTGAATATGCTAAGTCTCGCGGCGCCGACGTGATTGTTGGCCCTGAAGCACGCGGATTTATCGTTGGCTGCCCAGTTGCTTATGAATTAGGTTTGGGCTTTGTGCCAGCCCGCAAGCCGCACAAGCTGCCACGGGAAGTTGAACGTGCTTCTTACGATTTGGAATACGGGTCAAACTCTTTGGAAATGAACAAGGATGCTTTGAAGCCTGGTCAAAAAGTCGTTGTTTGTGATGACTTGATGGCTACGGCCGGTACTTTGCGCGCAACTGAAATCCTGGTGAAGCGTTTAGGTGCTGAATTAGTTGGGGCTGCTTTTTACATTGAACTGCCTGACTTAAAGGGCCGTGAAAAGTTGCCAGGTTTAGACATCTTCAGCCTGGTACAATACACTGGCGCATAATTAAGAACATTACAAATAATAATTAAAAGCTGAGCTCACCTGGAGTGGGTTCAGCTTTTTTTGCTACAAAGAAATTAATAAAAAGATATGTTCTTTAATTTTACCTGGGGGGGGGTGAGACGGTACCTACGTGCGACAATATTTGTTCAAAAAATAACTAAACAGATAATTTTGCAAAAACGTTTTTTAAGTCTGGCTTAAGATGCATAAGCCTTCACTTAACCACTATAAAGCTATAGAATATTCATGATACATAACTAGAAATAAATAATCTGTCTTTTTTAATAACAAATTAGTTAGGCGATCAAACTGACAAATGAAAATGGCAGCTATAAATCAACTGATAAGTACGTTGATAAATCATGTAATAAATTGGCGCAAGTGAGGGATAGTAAATGCTGGTTCCATATGGACGTTTTCGAAATGGATTGGTGATGTCGTATACGCCGTGGCGAGCGAATGACCGAGTTGTGGGCGGCAAATCGATGCAAATTAATTTTGAACAGCGCAGCCGGCAGGGGATGAAAGCCGCAATTTATAGCTTGCCGAGCCAAGATTTGGTTTACAACTTGGGTTTTAGCAGTTTGGAACGTACCCGTCTGGAAAAAATCGTCAGACAGTACGCCGATGATGTCATGCAGCAAGCTAGCGAAACTAGCAATTAAAAAGCCACCGCAAATGCGATGGCTTTTAGCATGCCTTTATTTTTTAACTTGCACGTGGGCCATAGCTGGTACTTGGTCCCAGCGGACATTGTAGCCGGCACCATGGGCACAAAAGATTGAACCCGGTGAATTTTCTAGGTCGGCGACTGGGTCATAATTAGCTGCTGCAATCACTTCATCTGCATTGGCGCATGGCCGATAACCAGCAGGCGTCACTGTTAATTGCCCGCAGCCGCGGCTATAAGTACGGACAGTTTGGGCATAATCCCGCATTTGACTAACTGGAGCGGTGCCAGTGATCATTTGGTAATTACTGCCTGACTTGCCTAAGTTAAAGCTAGCCTTCATTGTTTCTAAATCACTGATGGCGCGGCCGACTTGTTCAGCCGGCACCAGCAGCTGGTAATGATAAACTGGTTCGAGCAGCTGGCAAGCTCCGCGTTGTTTAAGCTCCATTAGGCCTTGTCGCACGGCCCGCCAGGTTGCTTGGCGGAAGTCGCCGCCGACTGAGTGGACGTTAGACCCTTTGCCAGCAATCAAAGTGAGTTTGACATCAGTTAGCGGTGCGCCGATTAAGACGCCGCGGTGTTCTTTAGCTTGCAGAGCAGTCAAGATTTGCTCTTGCCAATTTTTCGGCAGCAGGTCGGTTGCTAATTGACTGGCAAATGACAAACCGGATCCGCGCTGGCTGGGTTCAAGGAGCAGGTGAACTTCGGCATAATGACGCAAGGGTTCAAAGTGGCCGATTCCTTCACCCATTTGGGTGATCGTTTCTTGATAGAGGACCTGCCCGTGGTTAAACTGAACTGCCAAATTGAATTGGTCAGCCAGCCGTTTTTGCAAGACTTCCAGCTGCACTTGGCCCATTAAATTGACCCGGATTTCCTGTAAGTGCCGGTCGAATTGGACGTGCAAGAGCGGATCTTCGTCGGCTAAAGTTTGCATAGCAGTTAAACAGGCATGTATTTGACTAGGATCAACTTGCACGGCATAAGATAAAGCTGGCTGAAGCTGCGGCTGGGGCAAATCATGTTCGCTGCCAAGTCCCTGGCCAGGATAAGTTTGCTTTAAGCCAGTGACAGCACAAGTTTGCCCAGCTGGGACAGACTGCACAGTTTTGAATTTAGTGCCGTTGTACTGGCGGAGTTCGGCTGCTTTTTCACCTGCTAATTCCTGCTTAGCCTGTAGCGCGCCGCCGGTCACTTTTAACCAGGTCAGCCGCTGGCCTTGCGGATCATGGGAAATTTTGAAAACGCGTGCGCCAAAGTCAGGTCGCGTTTTGAGCGGCATGGTCCATTTTTCTAAACCAGCTAATAATTCATCAATGCCTGTCAGCTGCAAGGCAGAGCCAGCATAGCAAGGGAAAATCTTGCGATCTTTGATCAGGTTTCTGATCGTTTGGTCTTGCAGGGTTTCAGTCGTTATAAATTCAGTCAGCGCTGCATCATCTTGGGCGGCAACATCATCTAAATTTGGGTGCTCAAAGTGCAGACAAGCCGGCGAGAGCTGAGTTTGCAGCTGCTTAAGCACTGTTTGCAAGTCAGCCGTTGGCCGGTCAAGCTGGTTAATGAAAATAAAAGTTGGAACCTGATAGTGCTTGAGTAAATTCCAGAAGGCGAGGGTGGTTGCCTGCACGCCAGCAGTGCCCGAGATGACCAAAATGGCGTAGTCTAAAACTGAAACCACTTGTTCAGTTTGCTGACCAAAATCCAGGTGGCCGGGAGTGTCGAGCAATGTGATCGATAAGTCGCCACTGGTCAATAAGGCTTGGTGAGAATAAATCGTAATTTTGCGCTGCTTTTCTAGTTGGCTTGGATCAAGCAGGCTGCTGCCTTGATCAACGCGGCCGAGCTGGCGCACTTGGCCGGTTTTATAGAGCAAGGCTTCGGCTAAGCTAGTCTTGCCGGCGTCAACATGGGCTACGATTCCTAAAACGATGTGCTTTTTCGGCATAATGTTCCCTCTTTCTGAACAAATTTTAGCAGAAAATTAGTTTGAGCAGATATAATTAACTTAAAAGCACTAGCGAGGGAAAACCAGATGATTTTTTCTAAAAATATACTGAATCAGAGCAAGAGACAAATTATTTGCTTGCAACTAATGAAAATAGACAAGCATTGCGAGCAGGGATGAATTCTAAGTATGCAGCTAAACGATTAACTCCAGAAGAATGGGAAAAGTTGCAAGCCGAAAATGAATAGCTATGGATAAAAATCCAACAAAAATAGACAAGCAATCTTAAAACTGCTTGTCTATTTTTTAGAATTAACTATTTAATTTTAGTGAATGGTTAATGCGTTGCCTGCGTATTCACGAGCAATGGTGCGGGCTGAAACCCAAGCGATTGGGCCTAAGTCGTAACCGTTGCGGACGCCTTCACGCATACCGCCACCACCACGGTAGAAGTACTTGTATTGGTACAACGGATCGTGAACCAGGAAAGTATTATTGTGAGCGTTGTAGCCGAAGATTACTTTACAGTGGTTGCGAGCACCGCCAGCTTGGTATGATGACCAGCCGTAGTAAAGAACTGGCTTGCCGCCTTTGATCAAATCAATAATTCCGCTCAAAGATACGCCAGAAACATCAACGATCTTTGCGTCGCCTAAGCTGTGGGCATATTGAGTTAACCGGTATGACAGAATTACGCGGCTGAAGCCTCTACCAGTGTAAGGATCACCGTCTTGACCACCGTTAGCCTTGTTGCGTGGCAGGTGGTTTTGCATATAGGTCAACTTAGCTTTTTCAGAATTGCCCGGCACGTTCTTCCAGTTGCCATCATACTTCATCAGCATGGACAAAGCAGAAGAAGCACAGCCCCAAGGTGCAAAGACTGGGTTGTATTGACTAGTGTAGTATTCACGAGAACTTGGGTTGCTCTTTAAAACGCGGTAAGCACCGTTGGCATTACCAGTAACAATGTAAGCTGCGTTAACCCATTGGTTGCCGCCTAAATTGTAGTAAGTAGTGCCGTTGATGGTCTTAGAACCAACGATCTTCCAAGCGGTCCCGTTCTTCAAGAAGCGGCCAGTTGGGGTGGCAGTATTGCCGTTTAAACTGTATAAAACAGTCCCCTAACTTGGACGGTAGCCAACAATTCCGACCGTGCCGTTAGCAGCTGGGGTAATGTCAGTTGTTTGCGCAGGCGTTTGGCCACTTGGTTTAGTCTGTGAACTAGCAGCTTGGTAACCAGCAACTTTTTGCTTCGTACCAGCGTCAACTAAGTATTGAGCGTAAATCCATTGGTTCCCGCCCAAGTTGTAAACACGCTGCTGACTCTTAGACAAATCAGTGTAGCCAAAAGTCTTCCACTTGGTGCCAGTCGTTAAACGGCGGCCAGTCCAAGAAACTGATTGATCAGCGTTTAATTGCCACAGGTTAACGCCGTAGCCTTTAACGTAGTTGATCTGCGTCGTTGACTGTTGACTAACTGCTGGAGCGTTAGTAGCAACTTGGTCAGTAGTTTGATCAGTTGCAGTTTGCTCAGCAGTGGTTTGGGTAGTTTGGACTTGTTCAGTGGCAGTTGTTTGTGCAGGTTGAACGGTGTCCGCTTTAACAGCTTGACCGCTGACTGCCAGCAAACCAACACTGAACAGCAAAGAGCCTAATAAGGCCGATGCTTTTTTCATTGTATTCTTCCTTTCCATTTCCTCACAATGACAAGTTCATTTTAACACCACTGCATATATGAATGTAGGGGGATTTTTGTTGGTTGGTGAGGAAAAATTTCCCATTCAGATTTTAACTATGCTTATTTTCGTGTGGCATGTTATACTGAGTATGCAACGAACTTGAAAATGTCCTATGCACTGGACACGCAAAAAGCACTATCTCTCTTACAGATAGTGCTTTTCTTTTACGTTTGTCTCAACTGACGAAGGTACGGGTCGAAAGCGGCTGAATCGGCCGTCTCCTTGTAATTTTAAAATTTTGCTCTCTCATTATAGGTCTTCATATTTTTTATCAGTAAACCCAACGTCGATGAAACAAGTAGTATCGCCATTGAATTTGCCATATTTTTTAATAGAGTCTTTATTGTCAAAGGGATTGAGAGTCACCGGCAAGAAAGTAATCGCACCATCTCTACCTAAAAAGGCTTCATATTCAGTGCTAATGGTTTTGAATGCTTTAGGAACGGGAAGAACTTTGGAATGACCAATTTTTATGATTTTGACTTTAACCATCGGAACTTCTCCTTTCAAGATATGCTTAATATATATGGGATCTGGCTTACTAGCAAGCAACATGCACTCAAACTGGTTTTAACCATCGCGATTTCAAATAAGGCTAGTCTGCAACCGACATAGGGAGAATTTTAATTTAGTGCAAAAACATTATAATTCAGATTTTAATTATGTTTATTTTCGTTTGTCCTGTTATACTAAACATGCAACGAATTTAAAAATATTTTCTGCACTGAATACGCAAAAAGCACTATCTGTTACAGAGATAGTGCTTTTCTTTTACATTCACCGCAACTGATGAATGTGCGAGCCGAAGGCAACTGCTACATATCGTTGCCATGACTTTCGTGCCACCGGTCAAATAGCTTAAGTGCTATACCGACAATAATCGGGGCAGCGACGAACTTGAAAAAGTCCTGGAACATTGAATTCACCTCCTTTCAAGGGAGGCTTATGTCAGCTGCCAGCGTTAGTTATATCAAAACAGGCTCATTAATTGGCTTATTATTTTATATTGTGGTAGCGCGTTTTAATTAAGATTTGGCTTTTTATGCTTGTTCATCTATAATAAAGGTGCAACGGATATGAAAATATCATTTGTATCAAACAACACAAAAAGCACTATCTAGTGGGCAGATAGTGCTTTTATTTTTCGCTCATGCAACTATGAGCGTGTGGGCTCATGGCAACCGTTACTTATCGTTGCCGTGACTGCTGAGCCACCAGTCAAATAACTTAAGAGTTATTCCGACTAAAAGCGGAGCAACGATGAATACGAAAATATCATGCATCAAATTCACCTCCTTTCAAGGGAGGCGTATGTCAGTTGCCAGCGTTAATTATATCAAAGAAGATAGCTGAATCGGACACTTCCTTGAACTTTATAAACAGTAAATAAATAGACCTAATCTTCAATGATTAGGTCTATTTTAGTTTTATTCAAAATAGATGAACTTTTTATAGATAAAGTCGATAATAATTGCGGCAACTAGAGCCACTACAGCCGTTAGCAGCAGGGCACCTAAACTAATTTTAGTCATCGCAATCCCAAACAAAGCTAGACCGCAGGTAACGATCACATCAGCAATTTGCGTCCCAGCCACCCACTTCGATGGATAATCCTGCCAGAAAAATTTCCGCGTTCGGGTGATCAGCAAAATCAACATGCCTGAAATTACCATAAAGCAGTAAATCATGGTTTTAATCAAAGCCGGCCGCCAGCCGCTTGCCGTTAAGCCCCAAACTAAGCCAAAACCAGCGATGATCCAGCCAGCCGCTAAACTGAAAGCAAAACGCGATAATTTGGCCATGTCCCAGTTTTCCGGCTGGTGGCTGATCTGCGTCCGGTCAGTCCCAATCATCATCGTGACTAAGTTGTTCATGATCGTGTAAATCACCATCGCGTTTAAAACCATTGGCAAGTAGCCAAAGACTAAGTAGCCGAGGGTCAAAAGCGTTGTCAATTCAGCCGTCCGGGTTAGTTTGGTCAGCGACCAGGTCGTCATCCGCTCATAAACGCGGTGGCCAGCATCCAAGATTTTGAGAATTGGCGTCAAGCCTTCATCCAGCAGGACCATCTTGCTGGATCTTTTGGCAACATCGGCGGCACTGGCTACGGCAATGCCAACTTCGGCCTGTTTTAAAGCGGCCGCGTCATTGATGCCATCGCCCGTCATACCGACGATATAACCGTGCGCTTGGAAAAATTTGACGATTTCCAGTTTGTCTTCTGGTAAAACGTCAGCAATACCGGCGATCTGCTTTAAATCAGGCTCGCTATTTTCATCAAAGTCATTAATCGAAACAACGCGCCCGGTCAGCCGTACTTGTTTAGCCACTGCGGCAGCAGTCCGTTGGTTGTCGCCCGTTAGCATAACCGGCTTAATCCCGCGCTGCTGAAGCTCAGCGAGGGCGGCTTGGCTGTCTGGGCGGACTTGGTCTTGGAGGATAAAGACCCCGGCCAGATGATCGTCAATTAAAACCGCAACTGAGCGTCCAGCTTGAAAGTCGATCGCTTGCACCTGCTGGTTGGCAGTTTCGTCGATCAAACTCAGCCGTTTAAAAGAGCCGAGCTTAACATTATGTTGGCCAACTTGGGCTTCTGAGTAGCCGCGGTCGGGGGTAAATGGCTGGTAAGTTGTCGGTTTAAGCAAGGCCAGTTTTTTAGTCTGCAAAAATTCTAGGATTGCGCTGTCGATAATGCTTTGGCCGCGCGTATCAGTGGCGGCTGCCGCTAGCTGCAAGATTTCATCGTTGCTCAAGGCAGGGTCAGCCTCGTTAAAAACGTGCCACTCGGCTACCGCGGTTTTGTTTTCAGTGATCGTGCCGGTTTTATCAAGGAGAAGGAGGTTCAAGTTGGCTGCGTCCTGAATCCCGGTTAAATCGGAAGTTAGCACGCCTTCTTTACTCAACCGAGTTGCTTCAAAGGAGTTGGACAGGGCAAAAGTTGACGGCATGGCGACTGGAATAGCTGCGATAAACATCATACCTAAAAATGGCAGCATGCTTAACACGTTTTCACGGCGGATAATGGCCGCAATTAACAGAATTAAGGTCAGGGCTGAGTCGAGCAGGCATAGGTAAAAAATGATCCGGGTTAACAGCTGCTGCAGGTGGCCGGGAGCGGCTGATTTGTTAATCAAATTGATGGTTTTGCCTGAGCGTGATTTGGCCCCCGTAGCCGTCACAATCGCCAAACTATTGCCTTTTACGACCGTGGTTCCGGCAAAAGCAGTCTCGCCGGCTGAATGCTTTGCCGGTTTTGATTCGCCAGTAATGCTGGATTCGTCGATCGTCAGGCTGCCAGTTTTGATCTCAACGTCGGCTGGCAAAACGGCCCCAGCTTTTAAATTGATCAAGTCGCCCGGGACTAAGTATTTAGAATCCATATTCGACCACTTGCCGTCTCGTTCAACGGCAACGGTTGGTGTTAGCTGGTGGGAAATGCTGCTGAGGACTCTGCGCGAACGCTTTTTCTGAATTGCGCTATTTAAAGCCGCAAACAGCAGCATTGCTAAGACGAAGCTAGCCTGAATGCCTTTGCCTAAGGCAATTTCCAGCAAGATTGCCCCTTCAAGAATCCAAGCTGACAAGTTCCACAGACCGGACATAAATGCCTTGAAAAAGCTGAATTTAGGTTCAGGCACAGCGTTTAAGCCAATTTCCTGCAGTTTCTTTTCGGCAGTTTCCTGCGTTAAACCATGAATTTCTGTCATTTTACTTGCCCCTTTTCTGCCAATAATCTAGCATGAAAGGCAGTATAAAGATAATACATAATTTTGATTAGTAATATAAAAAATATAGATAATAGCCAATTATGAATTTAAAACAACTGTCTTACTTTGCCGTTTTAGCAGAAGAAAAGCAGGTGACGGCTGCTGCTAAACGTCTGTTTATCAGTCAGCCGGTTTTGTCATATGAATTAAAACAGCTCCAGCTTGAACTGGGCGTTACTTTGTTTAATCGGACCAGTCACGGGGTAGAATTAACTAATGCAGGCGAGATGCTGAGCGCCTATGCCCAGCAAATTTTGCATTTGACAGAAGCCGCGCAAAATAATGTTATTAAGGCTGGCCGGGGAGAACTTGGGACCTTGAGTTTAGGAACAGTGTCGTCGTCAAATGGATTTTTGCAAAACCGGCAAATGCGTGGATTGCGCAGTTTGTACCCGCAAGTAAAACTGGACGTCTTTGAAGGGAATACTTATCACTTACTTGACCTGCTACGCAACCGGACGCTCGACCTAGCGATTTTGCGGACGCCGTTTAATCACCGTGGCCTGCACGTTGTAACCTTGTTAAAAGAGCCGATGGTGGCAGTCAGCCAAGCCCAGCTCACTGATCAACCGGAAATTGATTTGCCAGCGCTGGCCCAGCAGCCGCTAATCATTTACCGCCGGTTTGAACATTTGCTGGGCCACTCTTTTGCTGAAGCTGGGCTCGATCCGTATTTTGCGATTGTCTGCGATGATGCCCGCTCGACGCTGGTTTGGGCCAGCGAAGAGATGGGGACAGCGATTTTGCCAGCCTCGGTTGCAGCTACGGTGCCCCTGCATCGATACCGCATTCGGGCCCGCCGGTGGGAAACAGAGTTGCAGCTAGCTTGGCGCAAGGATGAAACTTTGAGCCCGCTTGGTCAAAAGATTGTCAATTCTTTGCAGCAATGAAAAAAGCTTGCCCATGCAGGCAAGCCTTTTATTTGTCTTATGCAAGATGTTTAATTGAAGAATTTTTGTTCTTTTTGTTTCTTTTCGTCAAGGGCTTTCTCACTGGCAGCTTGTTTTGGCAAAATCCAGTTGAGCAGCATACCCATGATGGTCGATAAAGCCACGCTGGTTAATTGGAAGGAGCCAAGCTGCAGGTAGGCGCCGCCGATGCCGATGACTAAGATCACCGAAGCAATCAGCATGTTGCGTTTTTGACCAAAATCGATCTGATCATCGACCAGGATTTTCAAGCCGTTGGCCGCAATCGTCCCAAATAATAGGAAGGAAATGCCGCCAATAACTGGCATCGGGATTGATTCAATCAGGGCTGCCAATTTGCCGACACAGGAAAAGATGATCGCGCAAACTGCGGCACCAGCCAAAACCCAAACGGAGTGAACTTTGGTCATGGCTAGCACCCCGATATTTTCACCATATGAAGTAGTTGGCGGGCCGCCGATGAAGCCGGCCACAATCGTTGATAAACCATCGCCGAGCAGTGTCCGGTGCAGGCCAGGATTTTTAAAGAAGTTGCGCTTAGTCAAAGAATTCAGCACCATGATGTGGCCCATGTGCTCGGTCATAGTAACGAAGGCGATCGGGGCCATGGTTAAAATGGCGGCCGGATACCAGCGGAAGTGGTAAGTGATGCCAGGCACTTGCAGGGCCGGCCAAGCAAACCAAGCGGCTTTAACAACGCCCGAGAAGTCGACAATGCCGAGCAGGCAGGACAGCAAGTAGCCGCAGATAATGCCGAGCATAATTGAAACCAAGCTGGTGAAGCCCTTGAAGCACATTTGGAAGATCAAAGTCATGACCAGGGTGAAAATTGCCACGCCAAAGTAAGTCAGATCGTACTTTTGATTGTGCAGCATAGCGTCGTTGGCTGCTGTTGTTGCAAGCGACAAGCCGATGACAATGATAATTGGCCCAACGACGATTGGCGGCAGGACTTTGTTCACCCAGTCTGAACCAACCCGGCCGATAATCAAAGCGACAACAACATAGACTAAGCCAGATGCAATCGCGCCTTGAGCAACAGCCGGGTAACCGTCCATTTTCATGAGCGCTTGCATGGTGGCGACGAAGGCAAAACTTGAGCCCAGATAAGCTGGGATTTTGAACTTAGTACAAATCATGTGGACCAGCGTGCCAACGCCAGATGACAGCAGGGCGATGCTTGGGCTGATCCCGATTAAAATTGGAACCAGGACGGTTGAACCGAACATGGCGAACATGTGCTGCAAGGATAGCAGGATGCCTTGTCCTAGTTTGGGTTTTTCATAGACGTCTAAGACGGCGTCAGGGTTGCGGAAAGGTTTTGCTTGGCTCATGCTTGCTCCTTTCCGTCAGCTAAAAAGATGCCATCACGCTGGTCAACTTCTTGCAGGCAAACTTGCACGTCTTCGTTTTTCGAAGTTGGGATGTTTTTTCCGACAAAATCGGGTCTGATGGGCAGCTCGCGGTGGCCGCGGTCAACTAAAATTGCCAGGTAAATCCGCGCCGGCCGGCCGTGGTCCATTAAGGCATCCATGGCAGCTCGAATAGTGCGGCCGGAATAAAGAACATCATCGACTAGGACGATGTTTTTCCCGTTAATGTCTAAATCAAATTGCTTGTGATTGTTGGCTTGCTTTTCAGACAGGGGCAGGTCATCGCGGTAGGCGGTAATATCGAGGCTAGTGACTGGCAACTTAACTTGCTCGATTTTTTCTAAATTGGCTGCCATGCGCTGGGCTAAATACCAGCCGCGGGTTTTGATCCCGACCAATGCTAGCTGGTCAGTGCCTTTATTCCTTTCTACGACTTCATAGGTCATCCGCATTAAGGCACGCTTAATGCCGGGGCCGTCTAGAACTTGTTTACTCATTGTTCGTCCTTTCTAACTATGATGACCCATGAAAAAAGACCAGCCTGCACCAGTGTGCAAGTTGGTCTTTCTACTTATGGGCAGGCCAAAGACCTGCCAAGCGGTAGATTTCCTTCTTAGCCTCACTGGACTAATTTTAAAGGTCATCGCTAACAGTTACCGCTTTTGATTAAACTCGTTTCCGAATGATTTGTCAACCTAGACTTAATTTGATTTAGGATCTGTTGGTACCTTGATCTTGCCGGCAATAATATCCTTGCGGGCTTTTTGAACAGCTGCCCAGCACTTGTCGCTTTGGTTGCCTTTCAGAACATAAGTCCCGTTGTGCTCCAAACCGTAAACCAGGTGCTTGCCGCCAGGGAACTTGCCTTGGTGAGCCTTAGTGGCAATATCTTCACAAACAGTGTCGCAACCCTTCATAACTGAAGTCAAAGTAAAGTTAGACTTCTTCTTGTCGCTAGCTGTGTACTTGCCCAGGCTTGATTGGTCAGAGTCAACACCAATTGCCCAAACTTTCTTGTCAGCAGGCTGCTTTTGGTTAATGTCCTTAGCTTCTTGGAAGAGGCCTTCACCAGCAGTAGCAGCTGCGTGCATAACTACGTCAGCGCCGTGAGCGTACATACTCTTGGCAATGATCTTAGCCTTGTCGACACCAGTGAAGTTGCCAACATAGTCGTCGTAAACTTTGATCTTCTTGCCTTGGGCCTTGGCACCAGCCTTAACACCGGCCAGGTAGCCAGCTTCAAACAAGTCGATAACCGCATTGTGGCCGCCGCCGATAAAACCAACTTTATTAGTCTTGGTCGTGTAAGCAGCAGCTAAACCAGCTAAGTAACAAGAGTCTTGACTCTTAAAAGTGGCTGACACAACGTTTGGCCGCTTAACAACGTTATCAATCAGCAAGAAGTTGGTCTTCGGGTGCTTCTTGGATTCAGATCTGATTGGGTCAGTTAATTCGATCCCAACACCAACGATGGTCTTGTACTTAGCACTAATGGCTGATTCAATGTTTGGCACGTGGTCAGAAGCTGAACTAGATTCAAAGTAGTTGTAGCCGCCAGTACCTTTACGCAAGCCGTACTTCTTACCGTAGGCTTTCAAGCCTTGCCAAGCGGATTGGTTAAATGAGTGGTCATCAACCCCAGTGTTGTTGGTAACCAGCGCAATTGAATCCTTGGTTGACTTGCCCTTGGATGACTTGGAACTGTTTGAACATGCTGTTAATAGCATGCCAGCTGCCAGGACAATGCCGGAAGCCTTGATAATTTGACTGAACTTCACCGTTCGTTCCTCCTAAAAAAATAAAACTTACTAGTCACATCTTAAGTGTAACCTGTTAGGATCAATTTGAGAATGCAATTTTAATTTAAAAACAAAAAAGCGATTAGTATACACTAATCGCTTTTGATTTAATCGCTTGGTTTAGGCAAAAATGATCGGTAAATTAGTCCAGCAAAAAACAGAAATCGAGCAGCAGGCTAGGGCCAGTAAGGCTGCTCCAAGTAAATCAGCCGGGTAATGGGCACCAGCTTCCAGCCGGGCAAAAGCTAGTGTCAATCCGACAATAATCAGGCCGGCTAATAATGCTGCTGGTAATTGGCTGCCAAGCAGGATCCAGATGATAATGATCATGGTCGTGGCGCCCAAAATATGCCCGCTTGGGAAAGACCAGCCGGTTTTGTTATCGGCGTGATTGTAAGGCCGCTGCCGCTTAATCAGATGTTTGACGGCAATCCCGCACAAGTCCGCAAAGGCAAGGGTGGCTAGCGCCCAGCCAGCGGCGAGAATTTTACCGTGCAAAATTAACCCAGCCGCTAAGATGAAGTCCCAAAGAACCAGCATTTTCGGCGCTAAAATCACCGACAAAAAATGGCTAATGGGTTTTTCATCACGCACGAATAAACGCCGCTGCAGCAGGCGGTCGAGCACTAAAAAATGTTTGGAATTGGCTATGCCCAGGGTCAGCCCGGTGAAGGCGATCGTGGCAGCTATAAAAATGCTCAAAGAAGTTGTGATCATTGTTAAACGCGCAAGTCCGCATCTTTCTAAAAATTATTGGTTCATGCCAGCGCTAATTATAGCTGAAAATCCGGCGCAGGTGGTAATTGCAAGTTAATTTTAGCAATTATTAAGAATTGTTGTGATCAGTACCCAAAAGAACGTGCTAAAAGTGGTAGAATAACGTTTAATGAAGTTAATGTAGGAGTTTGCTACCATGGAGAAAGCTCAAAACCAGAAAGGAAACATTATTATTCCGCCGAATAATAACCAGCGTTCGGAAACACAGCCGCCGCTGGTTAAATTGGTGGATACGCACGAGCAGCCAGTGCACGAACCGGTTCCAGCACAGGCTGACTTGCTGCAGCAAGCAATTGCGGCTGTTGAAACTCGCCATTATCAGCTGACGGCAGCTTCTAAACAAGCACTAGCTACGCAAGCTGCCCAGACCTTAGACAGTTTGCAGTTTTTACCGCAAATACAAACTATTACCCAGACTGCCCAAGTTAAGTTAATGGTGACTTATCACTACAGCAGCGGACAAATTGCTGCCCCGTCAAAAAGTCTGACCTTGCCATTTGTGCGCCGGGGAGAACGCAATTTGGCAGCGACTGATCCCGCACAGGCTGTAACTTGGAGTGCGTGGACTTATGCAGATACTGGCGCCATGCCAGCAATTGCCTCGCCGCTAATTCAACAACCAGTTCCTGGCTTTAGTGGTCAGCCGAATCAAAAACAGGTTTGGCTGACAGCTAGTGATTTGGCTAGTTTGCAGCTGCAACTGGTCGATGATGAAAAAACTACTTAGCTGAAGCATGTGACTTACCCAGCTTTGCGTCAACAAGCCACGGTGACTTATTTTGACGATGATGAAAATAAAGTCCTGGCAATTGACCGTGTTTGGGGCTACTTTGGTGCGCCGATTAATTTTCCAGTGGAAATCAATGAACGCGCAGCAACTTTTAAGAATCAGCACCTGCTGCTCGTGACCGAGAATTTGCCGCTTAACCCGCATTATCGTTTAGGCAATAATGAATTTGCAGTTCACTTCAAGCATGAACATCAAGCATTAAATCGTCAAACAACCGCGATAACTTTAAAAATTAGTTACCAATATGGCGATGGCACGCCAACTGGAATTAAACCTGTTCAGCAGCGGATGTTTTTCAGCCGTGATGGTTGGCAGGATTTGGCAACTGGCAATGCTCATTGGCAAAAGTGGGAACAAACGGGGCGCTTGCAAGCTGTCGTTTCACCAAAACTTGCTAGTCCTAAGGCGGGCTTTAGCAGCCTGCCTGAAACGCAGCTAGTGGCTGTCAGTCAGCAAGAACTGGCTGACTTAGATGGGCTCAACCGCCCAGGCAGCGATCTAGTCATTAACAAGCGGGTAGTTTATCCTGCTGTTAAAGCTGCGCAAACAGCTGCCGCCATTACTTTTTTTGATGATGAACAGGGCAAGCCGCTCATTATGGAAGCTGCTTCGATCCACGGCGCAATTGGCGATAAAGTTTCATTTTCAATTGATCCTAAAACACGCATTGCTGACTACTTGCGGCAAGGCTACCAGCTAGATTCAGCTAAAAGCAACTGGCCAGATGGTGGAGCAAAGTTTAAGGCTGACCGCTTAGCTAATAATTACTCAGTGCACTTTGTACACCGACATGAAAAACAAACGGTGTTGGCTAAAGTAACGGAACGGATTCACTATGTTTCGACAATGGGATCGCCGCTGCAGGATCCAGATCAGCGTGAACTGCGCTTTAACCGGACTTACTTAGAAGATAAAGTTACTGGGCAGCGTGACTGGCTGTCGGATTGGACACCGGAAACAGGCCGTAATTTTGCTGCGCTATCTGCGCTGAAATTGCCAGGTTATCGGTCGCTAATTCCAAGGCTAGATGCAGAAAGTATTGATTTGCAAACGCTAACTGCTGATAGTGCCCGAGTAATTGAGAAAACGTTTGTCTACGCTAGAGACAGTGAACAGGTTGGGCAAGCTGTTTTGACCATTGTCGATGCCGAAGAAAAGCGGCCGCTTTCCTCGGCTGTAGTTACAGGCGTCTTAGGACAGACTATAAAATTTCAGCCGCCGGTGGTTGAACAACTCAAGCAGCTCAAACAAGCTGGTTGGGCTAAGCGAGCCTCTAATTGGCAAGAAGACGTCAAGTTTTTAGCTAAACCGCAGCAATTCGTAGTTGAATTGACCCACCAGCGCAAGTCACTCGGCAAACAAACCAGCTCTGTTTTGCGTGTGGTGGAGTTTGTGCTGGCAGATGGCAGCTCGCTGGGAGTTCCGGCAGCTAAACAAACCGTCATTTATGAGCGCGAAGGTCAACTAGACCTGATTACTAAGAAGCAAACTTGGGGCAAGTGGCAAGCTAACCATGAATTAACGGATTTGCCTGCTCCCAAGATTGCGGGTTATAAGCCGGAAAAATCTGTCATTGCACCGCCAGCAGTTGATTTGTCAAAATTGGTGGTCGGTAACCAGTTAGAGTTGCGGCAAAAAGTAATTTACCGTGAGCAAGCTGGGGTAGCTAAATTTGTCTTTATTGATGATGCAACGCAAACTGAGGTAGCTGTCATTGAAAGCGCTGGTAAAATTGGTGCTAAAGTTGCTTGGCCAGCTGAAAGAACTGCAACTCTAGTCATGCAAAAAGGCTATCAAATTGCTGCTACCGATTGGAGCAAGCAAACCAGCTTCACTGATGGGCCACTGACTTTAACGGTACACTTGCAGCATGCAGTTAAGAAATTAACTGAGCAGGCACAAGCTAGATGGGAAGTTGCTTTTTGCCTGACTGATGGGACTGAAGTAGCTCCGCAGTCGGTCCAAGAGCTCAACTTTACTCGCCAAGGCACACATGATCTAGTTACCGATGAAGTTGAATGGCAGGACTGGCAGAGTAAAGACAGCTTCCAAGAAGTAACTGCTAAACGAGTAGCAGGGTACTTGCCAGAAGCTGCTGGACTAGCAGCGCCTAGAATTGAAACAGCAATCACAAAGTGTTATGATTAAGCTAGTTATGGAAGATTCATAGAGGTGTGTTCATCATGAATAAAAAAGAATGCTAAGCGAACGCGAAAAACAACGCTGGGCTCTAAGAAAGTTGACCGTTGGGCTGTCATCAGTCCTGCTAGGGATGACTTTTTTAGGCGTGAATGGAACGGCGCAAGCTGCTACTTCGAAAACGGATAGCGGCAGTGCGGTTGTAACTGAAGAGACAACTAATAGCGGAACTGGTGATACTGCTAAAACAGAAGCTGCCAAAACCACGGTTGCAGCAGATGCTGGTACGCAATCCGCAAATAAGAATACAGCTGATATAGCTAAGACTAATGAAAACCAAACTACTGCAGCTGCTAAATTAGCTGCTGCTTCGGCTGAGCCAAAAACTACTGCTGGATTAGATCAGACAGTAAAGAAGACAGATCAGTCACAAACTAAAGTTGAGAGTGCAACTGACCAAACTAATGACGGTGATCAGAAAGTTGCTGCTTTAGGTGCTACGCAAACAGAAAAAGCTGATGCTAACAAGGACGCAACTTCTCAAGATGAAACAAAGCAAACTTTAAAGATTGATCAAACTGCAAAGAAGTTAGCAGCAGCTGCTAAGTCGTTAAAGGTATCTAAGGCTGAAACTACTACACCGACTGCTGGTACGCAAACGCCAGTGCAAATTAAGCTGGTTCACCAAACTACTCAGGCTAAGAGTCAGGATGATTTAACTGCAGCCGGTGATACAACTGACACAGGGGTTGTCTTTAGCAAAGATGTCACCCGGACAATCAAGTACGTTGACGCGCAAGGCAACGCTATTGCCGGGCATAATCCAACTACGCAAAAAGTTACCTTTACTCGGACAGCGATCGTTGACAAGGTTACTAAGAAGATTACCGGTTGGGTTGATCCGAGCGATAGCACTAAGACAATAACTGATAAAAGTAAAGCTTGGTCAACTAATGGTGATTCAAAATGGTCTGCACTGACAACAGCTGACACCGCTATTGATGGTTATGATGGTCCGTATAGCGATAATACTTTAACAACTGAAAAGAAGGTTGCTGAGCAAACTGTTAACGCTGATACCGACAACCAGACGGTGACACTGTACTACGCTAAAAAGCAAAGCAACACTTTAACTTTTGTTGATGATGACGATAATGGTGCGCAAGTTGGTAAAACTATTCCGATTAATGGTCACCAAGGACAGACCGTTAATTGGAATGCTGCTTTGCCAGAAAATTACGAATTAGCAACAGGGCAAAGTTTGCCAACAAATTACACATTTACCGGTGAAACTGAAACCCCGGTGAAAGTTCACCTGATTCATCAAACTGTGCAAGTAAGTGATCCTAATCAGTGGAATGACGCAGGAGTTGCACAAGCTGATCAAGATGCTTTAACTAAAACTGTAACAAGAACGATCAACTATGTTGATGCGCAAGGCAATGCCATTGCTGGTCATAATCCAACCCAGCAGACGGTTACTTTTAAACGAACAGCAATCGTCGACAAGGTTACTAAGAAGATTAAGGCTTGGGTTGACCCAAATGATGGCAGCAAGACAGTTAGTGCAGATCAAGCTTGGACAAGTGATCACGCTCAATGGGATGCACAAGCTGTTTCGGCCGTTGAAGGCTATGATGGCCCATACTCGGACCAAACTTTGAAGAATAATATTTCTTCCGTATCTGCGAAAACGGTGAATGCCACTGATAGCGATGAAACTGTTGATGTTTACTATGCTAAGCAAGAAAGCAACACTTTAACTTTTGTTGATGATGACGATAATGGTGCGCAAGTTGGTAAAACTATTACGATTAATGGTCACCAAGGAAAGACCGTTAATTGGAATGCTGCTTTGCCAGAAAATTACGAATTAGCTGATGGTCAAACAATCCCATCTAGCTATGAATTTACTCAATCTGACCCAACAGCAGTAGTAGTTCACTTAAAGCACAAACAAGTTGCCGTCGACGAGAACACAACAGATAAAGATGGCAATCATGCGAAACTTAGTGAAGAAGTAAAGAGAACAATTACTGCCAATGTACCAGATGGCAACGGTGGAACAACTGCGCAAGATTTGTCACAAACGACAACGTTAACTAGAACAGCAACAAAAGATGCTGTTACCGGAGAGTTTGTTTACGGCGCATGGTCAAAAGGTACGTTCGCAGAAATTAATGCTCCAAAAGTAAATGGCTATACACCATCACAAGCGACGATAGCAGCCCAAGAAGCTGTATATGGCTACGTTGATCCAAAGATCGAAATTAATTACACAGCTAAAGATCAAAGTATTAGCTACAAATTCGTTGATGATGATAATAATGGCGAGCAAGTAGGCACTGACATTGTTGTTACTGGCAAAACTGATGAAACAGTTGATATTTCTAGTCAGGTGAAAACACCAGATAATTATGTTTTGACTGAGGGCGAAACCCTGCCGACCAGCTACAAGTTCAAGGCCAATGGTAATGAGCCAGTAACCATTCACTTAAAGCACAGACAAGATGCCGTCGACGAGAATACAACAGATAAAGATGGCAAACATGCGAAACTTAGTGAAGAAGTAAAGAGAACCATTACTGCTAATGTGCCAGATGGCAATGGTGGAATAACTGCGCAAGATTTATCACAAACGGCAACGTTAACTAGAACGGCAACCAAAGACGCGGTTACCGGTGAGTTTGTGTATGGTGAATGGTCAAAGGGTACATTCGCAGCAGTTAATGCTCCGAAAGTAGACGGCTATACACCATCACAAGCGACGGTAGCAACTCAAGAAGCTGTAGATGGCTACGTTGATCCAAAGATCAAAATTAATTACACAGCTAAAGACCAAAGTATTAGTTTCAAGTTTGTTGATGATGATAATAATGGTTCTCCAGTCGGAACAGATATTGTTGTTAATGGTAAGACTGATGAAATAGTTAACCCATCAACTTCAGTATCAGTACCAACTAATTATGTATTAGCTGATGGCCAGACCATTCCAACCAGCTACAAATTCAAGGCAACTGGCAATGATTCGGTAACCATTCACTTAAAGCACAAACTGGTAAACAATGAACATCCAGCTGAGTCTTTGACCAAGACAGTAACAAGAACAATTAATGATCAATTGCCAACTGGTTCAAAGACAACAACCCAAGTTGTTAAATTTACCCGTACAGTTACCAAAGACTTAGTCAGCGGGGCAACAACAGCTGGTGATTGGACACTCGCAACTGATAGTCCTGCTCAAGATTGGGCTGAATATACAGCGCAAGTGCCAGCAGGTTATAGTGCTAAGATCAATGGCGTTGCAGGCAATACTGTTGCTAAGTACACAATTAATCCAAATGACACTAAGCTGACTGACTCTGTAACGATTACTTATACTGCTAACAGTCAGACTGCCACAGTTATCTTTGTTGACGGTGATAAGAATAATGAACAAGTTGGCTCAGGCCAAACAATTTCTGGTCAAACTGATCAGACTGTTGATTTACCGGCTATTCCAGCTAACTATGCAACAGATGCTAGCCAAAGCAAGACTTACAAATTTACGGCGGAACCAAACCAAACTATTACTATCACGCTTCACCATAAGCATGAAGATGTTACTGATCAAAGCCAGTTAACTAAAGAAGTTAAGCGAACAATCAGTATTACTAAGCCTGGCGAAACTGCTACTACCCAAACGCAAACTGTGAAGTTTACCAGAACTGGCAGTAAAGACTTAGTAACTGGTGAGACAAGCTACACAGACTGGAAAGCAGATGGAACAGATACTTGGGACGCAGTTAATGTACCAAGCGTTGATGGCTATTCAGCTGTCATTAAAGATGGCGAGCAAACTTTAAGCGAAATTGCTAGTCAAACCGTAACTGCCGAGATGGCAGATCAAACAATTACTGTTACATATGCCGCTAATGATCAAACGCTGCATATTAGCTACATTGACAGTGATGATCCGACTAAGCAGTTGACTGGCCAAGATATAACTGGAACTACTGGGCAGACGATTAGTTTAGCAGGTAAATTGTCACTGCCAGAAAATTATGAATTATCTGCTGATACTCCAAGTAGCTATACTTTTAAAGCTAGTGATAATAGCTTAGAAGTAAAACTTGTACATAAACGTCAAGCAATAACTGATCAAAGCCAGTTAACTAAAGAAATTAAGCGGATAATTAATATTACTGAGCCAGGGAAAGCCGCTACTACCCAAACGCAAACTGTGAAGTTTACCAGAACTGGCAGCAAGGACTTAGTAACTGGTGATACAAGCTACACGGACTGGCAAGCGGACGGTACCGATACCTGGGCAGAAGTTAGTGTCCCAACAGTCTCCGGTTACACGCCATCACAGGCTACGATCGCTGCTGAAACGGTTGATCCAAAAACTGCAACTGATCAAACAGTTACGATCACTTACACTGCTAATGATCAAGACATCACAGTAACTTATGTCGATGACGATGACAGCACACGTCATCCGCAAGACGAAACGATCCATGGCAAGACTGGACAGACAATTAATGTTGCAGAACAACTGAAGAATGTACCGAACGGGTACGATTTAGCGGACAGTACAATTTCTTATACTGTTAAGGCCGAAGGCGCAAATACAGTCGAAGTTCACTTAAAACACCACCTGGAAGATTTAACCGATGAAACTAAGACGTTCACGCGGACAATTATTGAACACCAGCCAAGTGGTGACCAGACCAAGACGCAAACAGCCACGTTTAAACGGACAGCCAAATTAGATAAAGTTACTAATCAGACTATTAACGGTGCTTGGACTGCAGCTAGTGAAGGCAGTGATAAGTGGGCTGAATACGTACCAACGGCAGTAGCAGGGTATACCCCTTCAGAAGTTCAGGTAGCAGAAGAAACGGTTGATCCGAATACAGCTACCGATCAGACAGTTGAGATTAACTACACTCCTGCAGAGCACACTATTAAGGTTAAGTTTGTCGATGACGATGCCGGTGGTGCTCAAGTTGGTGCAATTGCAACTATTAGTGGCAAGACTGGTGCAACGATTGATTTGCCGGGTACTCCGACTAACTATGATCTGGCATCTGGCCAAAACGCAACTTACAAAGTAACCAGTGACAGTGATCAAACAGTCGAAGTCCACTTAACGCATAAGCATGAAGCCATCAATGATCCAAGCGAGTTAACTAAAGAGATTACGCGGACGATCAGCATTACTAAGCCAGGAGAAACCGCGACTACGCAAACGCAAACTGTGAAGTTTACTAGAACCGGTAGCAAAGACTTAGTAACTGAGAGGAAAACTTATACAGAGTGGCAAGCAGAAGGTGGCAAAGATAGCTGGGAATCAGTCACTGTCCCAACGGTTGCAGGTTACACACCATCACAGACTACGATCGCTGCAGAAAAAGTTGATCCAAAGACTGCAACTAATCAAACGGTGACGATTACATACACCGCAAACGATCAGACGATCACAGTTAAGTATGTCGATGACGATGCTGGTGGAGCCCAAGTGGGTGAGACCAGCACGATAAGTGGTAAGACAGGCACGTCGATCACCCTGCCGACCTACCAAGATAATCGCTATGAAAGTAAAGCCGGGACATACGAAGTAACCGGAGCAAGTGATCAAACAGTCGAAGTCCACTTAACGCATAAGCATCAAAGTTCTCAAAGCACTAAGAATATAAGTCGGACAATTGTTTTAGACATTCCTGGTCAAACCCAGCCTGAAACAATTACGCAAACAGTTAAATTTGTCCAAAATAACGATACTGATTTAGTAACTAATCAGGTTAAACAAGGAGTTTGGACAGTCAGCGGATCAGATAAGTGGGACGCATACACACCAAAGGCTGTTGCAGGTTATACTCCGAGCCAAAACAGTGTAGCTGAACAAACAGTAACGTCAGACACACCGAATACGACCGTCACGATCACTTACAGTCAGAACGCTAAGAGTGCTAAAATCACTTTTGTTGATGACGATAATGGCGGCCAACAAATTGGACAACCTGTAACGATTAATGGTCAAGCCGGTACAAGCCTAGACTTAAGTTCCGATATTCCAACTAATTACCAATTAGTCAGTGCTAGTGATAACACTTATGTCTTTACTACTGATGAAAATCAGACTAAGACAATTCATCTGAAGCACAAGACTGAATCAGTAACTGATAGTAAGACAGTTAAGCGGACAATTACTGAGAATATTCCAGGTAAGAGTCCTAAGACGACAGACCAAGAAGTTGTCTTTACCAGAACTGGAACCAAGGATCTGGTCACTAATCAAACTACTTACGGCGCATGGGACGTTGGAACTAACGGCGGCAAGTGGGCTGCTTACACACCAACTGCAGTGCCAGGCTACACTCCATCTGTTTCTACTGTTTCTGAGCAAACGGTTACTCCTGAAACTGGCAACGCAACAGTTACAATCACCTACACTAAACAAAGTCAATCTGTTTCAGCTAGTGTGAAGTTCATTGATGCTGATAACCATGATGCATCAGTTAGTGGCAGTGCAACTATTCAAGGCACAGTCGACGAGCAAGCCGATTTGAGCCAGCTTACTTTGCCAGCTAACTATGAACTTGCACCTGGTCAAAGCTACACCTTTACTAGCGATCAAGGTCAAACTGTAACTTTGAAATTGAAGCACAAACTGCAGGTACAAGCTGATCAGACGAAGACTGTTACCCGGACAATTGTTGAGCATATTCCTGGTCAAACTGAGACAACACGCACTACTCAAACTGTCACATTTAAGCGGACTGTGGCAACTGATTTGGTTACTAACCAACCAGTTTATGGAAATTGGCAAGCAGATGGCGACAGTCAATGGCAAGTTGTTGGTATAAGCTCAACTGGCGATACTAATTCGCAGCCTGGTGAGGTTCCAAGCACGGCTGGTACTATAGCTACTCCGAATGCAGTCAATAACCAGCAAACTGCTAAGGCTAATACTGAACAAGATAAACTGCCGCAAACTGGCAATGAGTCTGAATCAGCAATTGGTATTGGTTTAGCAATTGGTGCTAGCCTGTTAGGATTGGCTGGTGCTGATCGCCGCAAAAAACATGAATAAATCCTAATTTAAGAAAGACGTCTCTTTATAGAGGCGCCTTTTTTTGATGCAGGTAATAATGATTTTATTTTTATCTTGTTACAATAAACGTATAATTGGAAAAATTATTCATAAAGCTACACAAAAAAGTACTATCTGTACTAGAGATAGTGCTTTTATTTTTCGCTTGCTTTAATGCACAAACGTGTGTACCCAATGGCACTGGTTACTTATCGTGGCCATGATTATTGAGTAAATAATCCATTTTAATGCTATAAATATCAAAACATGGTATACCTAATTTGTAATAAATTTGCATATGTCGATGACATAAGTCACACAAAAAGCACTATCTGTCCTAGAGATGTGCTTTTATTTTTCGCTTGTTACAATTTGCAAGCGTGTGTGCTCAAAGGCTCTGGCTATTTATCATGGCCATGATTTTTGAGCAAATAATCAAATAGCTGCAAAGCTAAACCGACGATGAGCGTAATAAAGATGAGTTTGATAGATAATGAATTCAAACTTGTGTTTCTAATTGGTTTTCATGCTATAATAACTTCATAAGTTGAAAAAGTGTCCAAGCGAGTCACACAAAAAGCACTATCTGGTTGAGAGATAGTGCTTTTATTTTTCGCTTGTCACAATGTACAAACGTGTGTACTCAAAGGCACTGGTTACTTATCGTGACCATGATTATTGAGTAAGTAATCAATTAGCCGCATGACTAAACCGACAATGATCGGAGCCACGATATGTTGAAAAAAGTCCAAGCGAGTTCACCTCCTTTCGGGGAGGCGTATGCCAGATGCCGATAATAATTGTATCAAAATATAGGATGCAATAGGTTATTAGCCTAGCAATTTACAGTCAAAATTGGAAAACCTCTTAGACTATACTTAGCTAAGAATGGTAATCGAATCAAATAAACATGGTATACTTAACTTGCAATGATAAGCGTGCGGGTAAATGGCAACTGTTACTTATTATTGCGTGACTGTCGTGCTACCAATCAAATAGTTTTAGTGCTATACCGACGAAAATCGGTGCGATGAGTTGAAAATATATAGAGCAACACAAAAAAGCCTCGGATATTAATTTCTCTGGGGCGTTTTTGTCAAAAAGAAATAAAAGTACGATTATTTAAAATAGGTAATCAGAATTTGCGCTAACTGTGAAAACGTGTATAATCATTATTGCTACGGAGAGTTGGCAGAGTGGTAATGCACCGGACTCGAAATCCGGCGAACCAAGTTGTACTTGGCGCGCAGGTTCAAATCCTGTACTCTCCTTTATTGTATTAGTAGTTGCTCAGCAAGTTCTGCTGAAATCTACTAACGTTTCTAAAGTATAAATAAAGCAAAAAGCACTATCCGTTCTAGAGATAGTGCTTTTATTTTTTACTAGTTGCGATTAACATACGTGCATGTTAAGTGGCAGCTTTTACTTGTCATTGCTGCTCATCGTTGTTGGTTTTGTTGAATTGTTTGCAAAAAAGCAAGGGCAAAATTACCTTATACGTTTCTTTAATCAATTATAGGAACAAATGAAAGCGGCATGTAAAGTACTTTATAGTAATTTTGGTCAAACAGCACATGATGTGTTATTTTAAAGCTGAAGAGATGAATAACATCTTAGGGGGGAATTTACGATGTTTGCTAAAAATACTCAACTTAAGCTCAAGACAAGCGAGGGTGTACAACATTTTGGACTACGCAAATTGTCAGTTGGTTTAGCGTCTGTTGCACTGGCAACGACTTTTTTGGTAGCAGGACCAGGGCAAGTTAAGGCTGAGACTACAGCTTCTTCTGCAGAAACTGGTGTTAGTCAAATGGCTGTACCTAATGAACAAACTGGAGATGCTTCTGGATCAGAAACAAATCAAGAAAATTCTATCGCTAAAAAGTCAACCGTTCTTTCTAATGAAAATCGGGGAGCCGCAAATGATTCTAATAAACAGGATGATGGTCTAAAAAAAGAAGGTTCGACCGAATTAACGACTCTTGCAGCAAATAACCAAAAAGACTTAATTTTTGATAGTTCTAGAAAAGCGCTATCTAGTGATTCTAAAGACGCTGAGAAAGTCAATACCCTATCATCTTCTAATGAAAAAAAGATTAATTCGAAAGAACAATTAGCTGGATCGAAGGCTGTTGCTTTATCAAAAAACGGGTCTTAAAGGCATTATCAGCAAGTAGCCAAGATACTGTTAACGTTAAAATTCAATTTATGGATTCGGATAACAATGTTCTCGATGATAGTAATTCTGTAGATGCAACCAAGAACGAAAATTTCGATCCAACAGATTCAAAATATGCTGCAAAATTTAATATTCCGCAAACTCTGTATGACGAAGGCTGGCGTTATAGTACCGATTATTGGACAACTTCGTATCATACAGCTAGTCAAGAAATAAAAAATAATCAGCAATCTGTCAGTTTGGTGAAAGAAGACGGTACGAACGTCAGTTATAGTAGCGAACCTGTTTCAGATGCTTGGGACAATTATCATTTTAAAGTTCAATTAGTTCACGGTAAGAAAAATATTACTGACCAGTACTATAGCGACCCGGAGATTGCAGCTAAGCGTGATTACAAAGTTATCGCTGAATTACCCAATGGAAGCAATAAAATATTAAAGGAACAACATTTTGTTATTATCTATGGCAATGTAGTTGAAGATTTAGTTGATAACAACCCTGATACCAAGGTTACCAAGCAAAAAGGCTATGATCCTAATGAACAAGATAATCCACAGGAAAATCAATTTGGCTTAAAGGTCTACGATGAAACAACCCACAAATATGTGGATCTTCAGAATATCCCTAATATCTTTTCTATGTATGGCAATAGTTATCAAAACTGGGGCCAACAAATTAAATCATTAGTCAGCGATGGAAAATTGCAAGGGACGAGTCGCTGGAGTTCAGATCCGTTACAGGCCTCAGAAGCCGAAACAATTGCTGATGAAATGATTTCTGGCACATATTCATCGGGTAATTATTTAGCAGAAGGTAATAAGCATGAAGCTGGTTTTCTTATTAATGGTAATTGCAATGAATTAATGCTGGGATCAACTTCCTTCTCCATTCCTAAAGTGGCTGGCTATCATGCAGAAATTTCTAATGGAAATGGATTATTTGTCAATCGTACCATTAATTTAAAAAATAGTAGTTATGAGGGGACGGGCATAGTAGTATCCGCAAACAATAATACAGGCTTACCATTTCAATCTGGTTCCTCTACATCCTTAACGTTAAAATTTAATCGTATATCTTATGAGAAAGATGATGGTACAAACGGTGGCTATTATTTGGCCCCATTGTCAGAGAAAGATTATGAAAACTATTTATTAAATCTTGCTGGACTTCAAAGTTTTACGACAAGCATTGGTGTCTTAACTGGGTACAAAGGCGATGGCTACGTACCGGACCTAAGCAAGCTACCTGCCTCGCAAACGATCGTCATCAAATACGTTAAAGATGACACTGACGTTCCACCAACCCCAACAACCGAACCAGTTTCCGATTCAAGAACCATCACTCGGAATATTAACGTCGTCGATCCAATCACCGGCGAAGTTTCCACTACTAAGCAAACTGTTACCTTGACTAGATCTGGCACTAAGGACCTTTCGACGGGCGAAACAACCTGGGGCGATTGGTCAACTGGCGGATGGCCTGAATTCGATGCACCTGAATTTAAAGGCTATACTCCAAGTCAAGCTGTTGTACCAGATCAAGTTGTAACTTCAGATACTCATGACGTAACGATTACCATTACCTACACTAAGAATAGCAGCAATACAGACGACCAAGGCGGTCAAAAGCCGGGTCACAACGGCTCGAATGGTGGCAGTTCTTCCAACGTCCATCATGGCAAGTCAGCTGGTAATATTGGTCAAGCTGCCAAAGCTGCTGGTGCTAGTCAGGCCAAAACTACTAACAAGCAAATTGCACAATCTTTACCGCAAACCAACGGTGAAAATAACTTCGCTATCTTGGGTTGGCTAGTAGCTAGTTTGTCAGCGCTGTTTGCTTTAGCTGGCACTAGCCGCCGCAAGCATGAATAAACATTTCCCCCCCTCTAATTTGATTGTTTAAAAGCCAATTCATGATATATTACGCCTACGACGCATAATTATGTCTATGCATCAAACAACGCAAAAAGCACTATCTGTCCTATAGATAGTGCTTTTATTGTTTACTTGTCATTGCTATAAAATTACTTTAATAAATGGCAAATGCTTAAGCTGAAATAAAGCTATAATGTTTTTAAATCCCTATAAAATCAAATGGCACGGGTCATGTATAAAAGCGCTTTGCTGCGGCTTTGTTCCTTGATAAATAACACCTGATATGTTATCTTACAGTTAAAGGATGAATAACATCTTAGGGGGGGATCTATCATGTTTAGCAAATTTCATAAACCTAAGCTTTATACAAGCGAGGGTATTCAACATTTTGGATTACGCAAATTGTCAGTTGGTTTAGCATCGGTTGCGCTGGCAACGACCTTTTTGGTTGCGGGACCAGGGCAAGTTAAGGCTGAGACAACAGACACTACGACAAATGTTACTCAAACAGCAGTTTCAAGTAAAAAAGAAACTGTTGACCCATCAAGTAAAGCGACTACTGCAGAGAACAAAGCTAGTGCTGAGACTGAAACCGTTGCAGCAGATGCTACCACTAAAAAACAAAAAGCTGCTCACGCTGAGCAGACTCAGGCTGCTGCAACTGATACTGAAACTACACTGAAAATTGAAAATGGGGGGGGTGCAAAAAGATACTACTGGTGATGAAGAAAGTAAGTCAGATGAGCAAACTAAAGCTAAAGCAACTAAAGAATTAAGTGATTCTAAAGCTGTTGCTACTAAGGACAAGCAAGTTAAAGTAAAAGCTGCAGGTGCCAGTGATACTAATAAAGTAAATATTCCGATTAACTTCGTTGATTCAGAAGGAAATGTATTAGATACTAGCTCAGTTGATGCGGCAAAAGGCAATTTCTTCTTACTATCTAACGAAGAAAATGCTCGCAATTTTGATATTCCTGATGACTTATATAAACACGGTTGGCGTTACAGCACGGATTATGAAACCAATTCAACCAGAACTGCCAGTCAGACTTTTAGTAGTTATAATGGTTCGCTGAGTTTAGTTAAACCTGATGGGACGACGCAAGATCTGTATACTTCTGTAACTGATGATTGGGCTAATGATACGTTTAAAGTTAGCTTAGTTCATGGTCAAAAAGATGTTACACAAGATTACTTAAAGGATTCTAGAATATCTTCCTGGAAGCATTATGAAGTTGTTGCTCAAGCACCAGATGGGACTGAAACCACACTTGTTGATCAGCAATATGGCTTGATTTTTGGGACAGCGATTAAAGACCAAGTAACTAGCGATGTTATTTTTAAAGAAGAATATCAAGGTGTTCCATACATGTTTGCTTGGATGAATCAAGATGGTTCAATTAGCGCAGATGGCGTTGATGTTGATAACACCTTTAGTATGTATGGCAATACCTACCAAGAATGGGTCAACCAAATTCAAAAACTGATTGACGAAGGAAAACTCCAGGGCACTGATGTTTGGGGCAACGCTTTAACTAGTGATACTGCTTCGTCTTTGCTGCCTAGCGATGTCAGCCATAGTTCAGATACATTTGGCTATTTAGCACCTCAGCATCAAGAAGCAGGGATAGCTTTTGGTACTTATCAATATTTGGACTTAATGTTTGGGTCAAAATCGTTCACTCTTCCTGAGGGCTACCACTTGGAAACTACTACCAGTAATGGCTTGCATGTGAACCACGTGATTGATTTAGCTAATAGTACTTATGAAGGTGCTGGAATAGTAGTCTACGCAGATGGAGGAAATGATGGTTCAGCGAGTGGGATGAATGGTAGTCCATTTTACAGTGGTTCTGGGATGACCATGAAGTTTAAGACGATTGCGTATAAACAGGACGAGTACTATTTAGCACCATGTTCACAAGAAGATTATGAAAATTACTTGTTGAACGATGTTAAATTAAATACTTACACAGGTACTGAAGACTATCAAATAGATAATCCGGTGATTGGCTATGCTGGTGCTGGATTCATTCCGCCTTTAAGTCAGTTACCTGCTGTAGAAGGCGGGAAGATTTCGATCAAAGCTGTAAAGGATACACCGCAAGAACCAGATACCCCAACTACTGAACCAGTTTCTGATTCAAAAACTATCACCCGGACGATCAACGTGGTTGACCCGATTACCGGTGAAACTTCCACTACCAAACAAACAGTTACCTTGACCAGAACTGGGACTAAGGACCTTTCTACAGGCGAAACAACTTGGGGCGATTGGTCAACTGGCGAATGGCCTGAATTCGATGCTCCAACAATCGACGGCTACACTCCAAGCATTACCCAAGTAGCAGCACAGACTGTTACTTACGATACGCAAGACGTCACAATTACCATTACTTACAGCAAGAACAAGGCTGATGATGGTGATAATCAGACCGATCAAGGCGGGTCAAAAGATAATGGCTCAACTGATCAAACTAATCCTGTTCAACCAACTGGTATTTCAACAGTTCCAGGCCACCAAGGTACAACTGTTAAGGCACAAAGCCAGCAATCGTTACCGCAAACCAACGGTGGAAATAACCTCGCTATCTTTGGCTGGTTAGCAGCTGGTTTGTCAGCCCTGCTTGGTTTAGCTGGCACAAACCGCCGCAAGCATGAATAAGCGTTTTATCAAAATAGATCCCCCTCTAATTTGATTGTTTAAAAGCCAATTCATGATATACTAAGTATGCGACGCATTGAATCAGGTCTATGCATCAAACAACGCAAAAAGCACTATCTGTATCAGAGATAGTGCTTTTATTTTTCACTTGTTACGATCAACAAGCGGGCGGGTTAAGTGGCAACCTTTACTTGTCATTGCCATAATGGCCTAACCACCATTCAAATAGCGACACTGCTATACCGACAATAATCGGGGCAATGACGTAATGAATCAGGTCGTGCAACAAACTCACCTCCTTTCAGGGGAGGTGTTTGTCAGTTGCCGCTCTTAATTGTATCAAAATTATAAGTATAGGGCTCGTTCGGCTGAGATTTGCATATAAATATAACCACTAATATATCTAGTCAATGTAGATGTATTACATTTATCAAAATAGATCCCCCTCTAATTTGATTGTTTAAAAGCCAATTCATGATATACTAAGTATGCGACGCATTGAATCAGGTCTATGCATCAAACAACGCAAAAAGCACTATCTGTACGAGAGGTAGTGCTTTTGTTTGATATCCTTAAACTATAAAGCATACTTATAGATTATATTTTATTCTTTATGATATACTGAATATGCAACGTATTTAAACAATTCATATGCATTGAGTAACGCAAAAAGCACTATCTGTTCCAGAGATAGTGCTTTTATTTTTCACTTGTTACGATCAACAAGCGGGCGGGTTAGGTGGCAACCTTACTTAATCATTACCAAAATGGCCTAGCCACCATTCAAATAGCGACACTGCTATTCCAACGATTGTTGGGGCAATGACGTATTTAAACAAGTCGTGCATTGAGTTCACCTCCTTTCAAGGGAGGCGTTTGTCAGTTGCCGCTCTTAATTGTATCAAAAGAGCAGTGCCCGGTCTCTAATTTGCTGCCCGCAGCCAGTAAAGCTTTCTATCGAAAAATAGACCGTCTTAACTTGATCATGCCCAGCTGACCTCCTAAGCTAAAGACAACAGTTTTTGCAAAGGAGAGTCTCAATGTTCATGGACATACTTCATTCAACCGATGTCGACAACCAGCTTGATCCTAACCGCCGCAACCAAACCCTGTATTTTGGCGCCGGCTGGTTCAGCAACAAGCAAATTAAAGCCTATAATGATGCGATGAAGGCGTTAGCCGCTAATACAACGGTCGATTTTGCCAATTCCTTTGTCCCGGTCGAAAATCAATTCGGCGGCGAAATCCATTCTGATAACGCGACTGATGATATTGAGTGGGCCCAAGGCACTTACGATGATGACCTGCTCGGTGTCAAAATCTCAACTGTGATGTTCGGTGTGTATCTTCCTAGCGAAGAAGATGTAGGCTTGGGCATGGAGCTAGGCTACGCCCGCCAGCTCGGCAAGCCGATTGTCTTAGCGATGCCAGATGATGAATTTGGCGATGCAATTAACCTGATGGCATGGGGCGTAGCTGACGACTTTATCAAGATGAGCGAACTGGCTGATTATGACTTCAACCAAGTCCGCAAGCGTTTCTACCGCGGGTCGGTTTATTAAGAATAACTGAAAGAGATGAGCAGCCTTTAGGGCTGCTTTTTATATGCATAAATGGCTTAAATTACTATCAGAAAAAAGTATGCAAAAAAATGTACTTATTATTTGTAAGTGATGTTTGAAAAGTTTATGATATGATAAGAACTTTTCTTGATAGAGAGGAGGAAGAACATGGATTGGCAAATCATTCAACAAAGCTTGCCGCAGTTTGCCAAGGGGTTCCAAGAGACCCTGTGGCTGTCCTTTGTCGGAATCGTTGGAGCGATGGTGGTGGGCCTGTGTTGCAGCTTGCTGCAGTACTTTAAAGTTCCCGTCGCTAAACAATTAGTGTCAGTTTATGTTGAGCTGTTTCGCAACACGCCGCTGCTGATTCAATTGTTCTCTCTGTACTACGCTTTTCCGGTCATGGGTTTAAAAATGAGCGCGGTCACCTGCGGGATCATTGGTTTGGTCTTTTTAGGCGGGGCGTACATGGCTGAAGGTTTTACTGGCGGCTTTGACGGCGTAAGCCAGACCCAAATTGATTCTGGCAAAGCGCTAGGGATGTCCAACTGGCAACTGGCCCGGTATATCGTCTTTCCGCAGGGCTTTTCCCTGTCTGTGCCGTCGCTAGCTGCGAATATTATCTTTTTAATTAAGGAAACATCAATTTTTTCAGTAATTGCAATTCCGGAATTGACCAATACGGCGCTAGATTTAATCGGCCTGTATTACCGGTCCAATGAATACTTATTTGTCTTGGTGATTGCGTATGCGATTATCTTGATTCCGCTGTCGCTTTTGTTAACTTGGCTAGAAAAGAGGGTGCGTTATGGAACATTCGGGAATTAGCGTTTTATTCCAAGGACGCAACTTCGTCCGTTTATTAGGCGGGCTCTGGACAAGCGTGTGGATTGCGGCTTTGGCTTTATTATTCGGCCTCTTGCTGGGGGCCTTGATAGGCCTTGCACGGACGAGCAAAAATAAGCTAGTTAGAGCCATTTTCCGGATTTATTTGGAATTCTTCCGGATCGTGCCGACTGTTGTCTTGTTGTTTTTGTTCTATTACATCTTGCCGCGTCAATTTGGCCTGAACTGGCCGGGATCAGTCATGGCGACAATCGCCTTTGCTTTGTGGGTCTCAGCTGAATTTTCAGATATTGTCCGCGGGGCCTTGATCTCGGTGCCAAAAGTCCAGCAAGAATCTGGCCTAGCTTTAGGCCTATCTAAGTGGCAGCTGTTTATCTATGTGCTGCTTCCGCAGGCTTTCCAATTAGAACTGCCAGCTACGATCAATTTAGCGACTCGGGTAATTAAAACCACCTCGCTATTGATGATGATTTCGGTCATGGACCTAATCAATGTCGGCCAGCAGATCATCGAAGCCAACAACCAGTCCCACCCAACCGCGGTTTTCTGGATTTATGGCCTGATCTTTTTACTGTATTTCATCGTCGATTACCCGCTGTCTTTGTGGTCAAAAAAGGTAGCGCGCCGGAAACAAGATTAAAGGAGGTTTTCTATGGCTGAGCGTATTTTAGAGGTTAAAAATTTAAGCAAATCCTACGGCGACCAGCAAGTCTTGCATGACATCAACTTTTCGCTGAACAAGGGTGAAGTCATGACCATGCTTGGTCCGTCAGGGATTGGGAAAAGCACGCTCTTGCGGTGTTTGAACGGCTTAGAAGACTTCCAGACTGGCGAGCTGGTTTTTGAAGGACAAACGATCAAACCTAGCGCAGCCAATTGGCAGCAGCTCCGGCAAAAAATCGGGATGGTGTTTCAATCATATGATTTATTCCCGAACATGACGGTCCTGCAAAACATCACGCTGGCGCCGATTAAGGTGCAAAAACGCAGCAAGCAGGAAGCTGAAGCCGAAGCACGGAAATTGCTCAAGCGCGTGCAGCTGGCTGACTACGCTGATGCCTACCCGCGGGAATTATCGGGCGGACAGAAGCAGCGGATCGCGATTGCGCGGGCGCTAGCAATGCATCCAGATTTAATGCTGTTTGACGAAGTGACGGCTTCGCTTGACCCAGAAATGGTCCGCAGCGTGCTGGATTTAATTAAGGAATTATCAGAACAAGACCATATGACGATGATCATCGTCACGCACGAAATGAATTTTGCCCGGCAGATCGCCGACCAGGTCCTGTTCTTGGATGAAGGAACGATTTTGGAACAAACGGCTGGCAAGGACTTCTTTACCAACCCGCAAACGCAGCGGGCAAAGGACTTTTTAGCCAGCATGGATTTTTAGGGAGAAAAAATGAAGCTGAAGAAGAATTTAATGAAGAAAATTGTCCTGGGAGCCAGCCTGCTGATGGCTGGGTTGCTGGTCCTGACTGGTTGCGGCCAAAGCAGCTCATCATCCAGCTCAAATAATCCAAGTTCGGTTGCGGCAATTAAAAAGCGCGGAACGATCAAGATTGCTGTTTTTGGCGATCTGCCGCCGTATGGTTGGGTTAATAGCCAAGGTAAACGGGTCGGCTACGATGTCCGTTTGGCCCGCCAAGTTGCTAAGGACTTAGGTGTTAAAGTCAAGTTCGTACAAGTTAACGCTAACAACCGGGTAGATACTTTGAATGCGAATAAGGCTGATTTGGTTTTGGCTAACTTCACAGAAACTCCGGAAAGAAAGCAAGTCGTTGACTGGGCTAAGCCATACATGAAGGTGTCGGTTGGCGTGGTTTCACCAAAGAATAAGGCGATTACAAAAGTCAGCCAATTAAATGGTAAAAAAGTGATCGTGACTAAGGGGACGACTGCTGAAAACTACTTCACCAGCAAGCAAAAGGGCGTTGATTTGTTAAAGTTTGACTCAAAGACCCAGCAATTTAACGCAATTAAGAATGGCCGGGGAGCAGCTTTAGCTGATGACAACTCTTACCTGTACGCTTGGGTGAAGAAGAACCCGAAGTACACGGTTGGCATTAAGCACTTAGGGCCAAATCAATTTATCGCCCCAGCGGTCAAGAAGGGCAACAAGTCTTTGCTGAACTGGACCAATAAGGAGATTAACAAGCTGTCGAAGAAGGGCTTCTTTGAAAAGGACTACAACCAAGAATTGAAGCCGTACTTTGGCAAGGAAGTTAAACCAACTGATATCATTATTAACAGTAAATAATTTCATAAAAGAAGCCATGAGGCACTGAAGTCGGTGCCCCATGGCTTTTTTACTTAGCTGAAAAAATTATTGTATAAAATTACCCTCACTCCGCGGCTGTGTGCATACGTAATAAAATCTCTGGAGGCATCTTTTGCAAAGAAGAATAAATAGCGTTTGGAAATTTTAGGCAGCAGTAGTGCTCTTTCTTGCAATAAATCGATCATTTGATGATTTAAATTGGCTGAATTGCGCCACTTGCATTCACCTATAATTGCTTCCGTATCGTTATAATTAGGTGCTACTAAGTCAATTTCTTCTTGCCTTTTACGTATAGGATTGTTACCCCACCAGTTGTCAATTGTGCGTGGTTCTAATGGTAAATCATCAGCTTGCCAAAGCCATTCTTTACTGACTTGTTCAAAAGTAGGTCCTAAAAAATCAGCTAGCTGTGTCAAAATCCTTTTTTCTAAACCAGCGATTCTGCCGCTATTGATGGCACTTTGCTGAGTGGCGATAAAGCGAAACCAAAATCTGAACAGATTATCTTTAATGACGTAAATGCCTTTACGAGTAGATTTTGAAAAAATTGGTATTTTCTGTTCAATAATTCCTAATTCGAGCAGATTATTTAAACGTGGCACCAAATTGCTGGAATTTTTTAGATCAGTGTCTTCAAAAATTTCGTTAAAGCGGGTTTTACCTTTAGCAATTGCTGACAGAATTGCAAAATAAAGAGTCGGATTATTAAATTCTTGTTCTAGCAGTATATTGGGCTCATTGAAAAGAAACGAATCAGGATACAAAAATAGTTCTTCAAGATTTTGTGAAAAGCTTAGCTTTTGGTCAATTCCTGCCAAATACTGTGGTATCCCTCCGGTTAAACCATAATAGGCTAATAAATCGGTATTAGAAACCCGGGTAAGCATTTCTTTAGTTTCAAAAATAGTAAACGGGTTAATTTTTAATTGAGCCGTTCTTCGACCGTAAAGCGGACTCTTTTCCCCTAGAACTTGATGTTCCATAAATGACATGGATGAACCGCAGAGAATGAGCATGATATTGTTTTTCTGTTTATATAAATGGTCGATAACTGTTTGCAACTCAGAACTAATTGCTGGGTCTGATTCTGCAAAATAGGGATACTCGTCTAAGACTAAAATTAATTTCTGCTTGAGCTGTCCCGCGACTGTCTCGATATAAGTAAAAGCATCGCGATAATTAGCGTAGCTGGCTGGACTTGGAATTAAGCTGGTATCTTTAATGAAGGCGGAAATATCATCAGCAAACAGAGCAAGATTTTGTTTAGCCACAGTTTGAATGCCTTGTGAGTAAATGGCTGGCTTGTCTTTTATGAATTCTCTGATTAAAGAAGTTTTACCTACACGTCGTCTCCCGTAAATGACGGCCATTTGAAAAGTAGGGGATTCATACATTTTGTTGAGACGCTGTAGTTCGCGTTTACGTGCAACGAATGGATAGTTTTGAAGCATTATATTCACCTCTGCTTAAAATTACTATAGGTGCTTATACTATATTATATTTTACTATTTAAAAAAATACTATTATAAAAGTTACTATTTTAAAAAATAGTTAATTTTGGGATTGCAGCTAAACATTTATTGCAGAAATTTCCTATTTTAAACTGCAGAAGTACCCTAACCAGGAAAAATATATGTTACAGTGATGAGCATTGCTTTTTCATCGCTATGCGCATAAGCAGCTGCGAGCCGAACAAGAGGCGAACACGGCCGCAATTATTTAGGCGCGAATAAAGCGCTTTCTTTCTTTACAAGAATTTCTGGTTGGCTTACAATTATTTCTGGAAACAAATTGCGGATCAAGGTCCGCGTCGCGGCTATTTTTCTTGTAGCCGCTATTTATAAGGAGGATTTTTTAATGCTCAAACCAGTTATTGAAAATGTTCACGCAAGAGAAATTTTTGACTCACGTGGCAACCCAACTGTTGAAGCAGAAGTTACTTTATCAAACGGCATTATGGGCCGCGCTGAAGTTCCATCTGGTGCTTCAACTGGTGAAAACGAAGCTGTTGAATTACGTGACGGTGACAAGCGTTTAGGCGGCAAGGGTGTTTCTAAAGCCGTTAACAACGTTAACACTGAAATCAACGATGCTTTGAAGGGCTTAGACCCATACAACCAAGCATTGATCGACAACACTATGATCAAGCTGGATGGTACTCCAAACAAGGGCCGTTTAGGTGCCAACGCTATTTTGGGCGTTTCAATGGCTACTGCTCGTGCAGCTGCTAAAGATGCTGGTGAACCTCTTTACCGTTACTTGGGCGGTACTGACTTATCAATGCCACAAACCTTCCACAACGTTATCAACGGTGGTGAACACGCTGACAACGGCATTGACATGCAGGAATTCATGATCACTCCTGTTAAGAAGACTTCATTCCGTGACGGCTTCGAAAAGATCGTTAACACTTACCACACTCTGAAGAAAGTTATCGAAGATGCTGGCTTCACTACTGGTTTGGGTGACGAAGGTGGTTTCGCTCCTGACCTGAACAGTTCAGAAGAAGCTTTGAAGATGCTGCACGAAGCTATCATCAAGGCTGGCTACAAGCCAGGCGAAGACATTGCCATTGCTTGTGACTGTGCTGCTTCATACTTCTACAACAAAGAAGACGGCAAGTACCACTTGGAAGGCAAAGTCTTAGATGGTCAACAATTATCTGACTACTACGACAAGCTGTTAGACGAATTCCCAGAATTAATTTCAATGGAAGACCCATACGACGAAAACGACGTTGAAGGTATGGTTAACTTCACCAAGACCCACAAAGACCGTCTGCAAATCGTTTTGGATGACTTCATTTGCACTAACCCTAAGCTGTTGACTAAGGCTATCAAGGAAGGCGCAGGTAACGCTTCATTGATCAAGCTGAACCAAATCGGTTCCGTAACTGAAACTCTGGAAACTATCCGTCTGTCACGTAAGAACGGTTACAACACCATGATTTCTCACCGTTCAGGTGAAACTGGCGACACCTTTATTGCTGACTTCGCAGTTGCTACTAACGGCGGCCAATTGAAGACCGGTGCTCCAGCACGTAGTGAACGTGTTGAAAAGTACAACCAATTGCTGAGAATCGAAGAGCAATTAGGTGACGGCGAACGTTTGGACACTTTCCCAGACAACGTTGATTTAGACTAATTTCTGTTAATCATTAAATCTTAAATTTTAAAATTCTCGCTTACAAAAAAAGATCCGCCGACAAGCGGGTCTTTTTGTTTTGGGAAAATTTGATTAATGGAGCCGGTTTAATTATTTTATAAATAGCGTTATGATATATAAGAATGGATTAATAAAGGGCTAAAGTGGATATTTAATTAGCTAAGTAGTCTGTCGGAGGCAGAATATGAAGAAATTCGAAGACAAGCATAACCATTACAGCATCAGAAAACTGACAATTGGCGCAGCCTCGGTGCTGATTGGTGCGACGATATATGGGGGGGTAAGTAGCAATACTGCTTACGCTGACGCAAATGATGGTGCGCAGGGTGAAACTGGGACTGCCCTGAATGATCAGAATGAGAATCATAAAGCAATTCAGGGCAAAGAAGTTGCTTTAACACCGACCTCACAAGAACAACAGAAACAAGATGGTCAACAAACTGCTGGTAAATCAGGTGATATGCAAAAAGATGCGAAGCAGCATGGTAAAACAGCCTCTAATGGAGTTCAACTTTCACTTGCAGCCAAAAATGGTGTGAACCAAAAGGCTGTACCAGCAAAAAAAGATCAAACTTCAACTTCTAAAATTGATGAAATAGTTAAAAATGTCAAAGAACATGCAGATTCTTTTAATAAGGGAACAAGAGAAGATCCAATAGTAGTTCGTACTGTAACGTTAAATAAACCAGGCAGTGAGCCAGGTACTACTAAGTCACAACAAATTACTCAATCGATTTATATTTCGGCTGATGCCAACTATAAAGAAATAAAAGGTTTGCATGGTAAAAAATATATTCTTTTGAATCCGCAGATTACTGCTTATGTCAATAACGGCGAACAAAGCGGAAATGTACCGGAACAATTATATCCTAGTGGTGATCATAGTATTTATCTTGATGAAAAAACTGACGACTTTGACAATGATCAGTCAAAACAAAATTACTACGAATTTATGGCATTAACCACTAATAGTGAGAATTGGAAAGTTACTTTACCAGCATTTGATAAGGATTCTTTTAAAGTAAAGAACTACGCATATAAAATTACAAGTCGTGTACCTGAATCAGCAGGTATCGATTCTGAAGTAATTAACCCATATGATATAAAACCAGAAACCGTAACTATTGATTATCAAAAGGGCGTCCAAACGGCCAATGTAATTTATCAATTTGTAGATGATGATGATAATGAAAAACAAGTCGGCAATAATGTAAAAGTTTCAGGAGAATCTGGTACAGAACAAACTGTCAGTCTAACTGTGCCTACAAATTATGAACTTGCGGAAAATAGAGAATTACCAAAGAAGGTAAAAATTGGTGATATTGATACTACTGTACAGATTCACTTAAAACATCAAATGGATACTATAGACACAAGGACTGAAACTGTTACTAGGAAGATTACAGTAAATAATCCAATTACTCATCAAGCTGAAGTGCATGATCAAACTGTGACTTTTACTAAAACAACAATGCAGGATAAAATTACCGGTAAAAAATCCACTAGTTATGATCATGATGAGTTAGTTCTGCCAGCATATGATGCTCCAGAAATTCCAAAATATGTGCCTATAAAACGTGCTGAAAAATTAACTGTAAAACCAGGTGATAAGCCTGCTGCTGTCACGATTGACTATGTAGAAAATAAGATATCAGTTGAGGTTTCTGGCACGCCGGAAATTTTATACGGAGATAAAGACTGGGTTGATTATCGCACTAAGGTTCCAGCAGATAGTTTCAGAATCACATTAACATCATCAGTAAATTCTGATGATAAACAGATATATACACCTCAAGAGGGTGATTTAGAGTACGAAAATAAGAGCGGATTAGGTGGTGTAGATAGCTATAATGTTGTTTTAACTCAAGACGGATTTACACACATTAAAGAATTGTATGTTGATCAATACATTTTCCCTGAATTTAGCGATGTAATAAATAATGCAAAAGTTAAAGTTGACAAAAACAATGTTGATTTTGCCCTACATGGAAATACAGAAAAAATTTTTAATTCAGCTGGGGACCTTCCTCAATCCTTTGATACTTCTTTTGGGTTTGGAGCCGGAAATGCTAATCAAATAACTCTTTACAAACCAGATGGAACCCCTGTAATAATTACTTTACAGCCTAGTGATTTAGCTTTTTTGATTAATCGTCACAAGGTTGGTGTTCATGAAACCAACAATGTTGTTAATGTAGGAAGCTATGACGTAGTTTTCTCCGATAGTGCTAAAGAACGTATGAAAAAACTGGTTAATGATGAAAATGAACAAAATTATGACTGGGGTGAATGGGACTCTGTTAGTGCACACTACACTATTAATCCGGCATCAGGGACCGTTACATTAAGCGGAAAAAACTATAAGGAATATGATGGACATCTTACAACTACTGATGATGTTAACAATGGCGGCGATATTTCAATTAAATTAAAGGTTCAACTGACAACCACCCCAGCGTATCCTGGAGATGAAGTAAAAGTCTTAAGTACATTTGAAAAGGATTATGTTTTACAAGATGGGGACTATAGTTGGACAACCGAAGATGGGCGACCAATAACAACTGCAGATGGAACGCCAACTGCACCGGTGGCTCTTGGTAAATATAAAATTTCTCTTAATCAGATAAGCATTATTACCCGACTACAAAATGACCTTGATAAAAAGTTCGGTAAGGGAAAATTTGAACAGTATGATCAAAGCAACGTAGAAATTACGAACGCGGATGGAGAAGCAACTTTTGAAATTGTTTCTAAAGATAAATATCGTGAAACGAGAGTGATCTATGTAGATTCATCTGATCAAGAAATTAAGAATCCAGATGGCAGTGCCATTCCAGGCAGCCATTATCTGTTAAAAGGTAAAGATGGCGATAAAATTAATACTGACATTGACAGCAAAGTTCCAGCTGGCTGGCACATCACTGATAAAAAGTATCCTAAAGAAATAACTTTTGATGAAAATACCGATCCTGAAATCAAAGTTCATGTCGCTAAAGATGGGCAGCAACCAGTCGATCCAGGAGATAAAGGCGGTGGTACTCAAGAACCAGGCGGTGACCAAGGTCCTGATCATCCAGCAGATAATCCGGCGACTGGTGATCCGGATCAAACACCGGACAAGACCCCGACTGATACAGAAAAGCGAACAGATAATGAAACAGAAGAACCTGCAAAAACCGACATCGATGTGGCAAAACCAACGCACTTAACCGTCGCTCGTAAGCAAGCTAAAACAGTTATTTCACCGCGGTTAGCCGGCAAAAAGCAGCAAGCCGCATTGCCGCAAACGGGTGAAAAGACTACTTCAGTTGCTGAAATTCTTGGGCTGTTAGCGCTGGGTGTAGGCACACTTACCCTAGATATTCTGTCGCGTCGACGCAAGAATCATTAATTGTTTGATTTTAAACACAAAAAAAGATCCGCGTGAAGCGGGTCTTTTTGTTTTGGTGAAAAATTTGATTAAAACAGCAATTACAGCTTGTCCTTAATTTCATGCTGGACGCCGTGCTGCTCATCGACAACGTTATCTGCGTAGTAAATCGCGTAAATGCCGTTGTCCTTGTTTTTAGCAATGACCAGTTTCTTGGTCGTGCCTTCTTCTTGCTTGTAAATCTGGGCACTGCGGCGAGCCTCTTTAAAGTCGTGCGAAGACGCAATCGCATCGCCGGGATTAAAAAAGACATTTTCATTGTTCATGAGGGTTGCCTCCTTTGCTTTCTTACTTAAATTTTACCATTCTTTCGGCCGCCGGTCGTCAATTGCAGCTGGCTTTTCAATAACTATTCAGATATAACTAAAGTGAGGAAAGTGAAAACGAGGAGCAAGCGATGAAGCATAAAAAAGATTTGATCATTGGCGGGATTGTTGTCATTGCGCTGGCGCTGGTAGGAGCTTTATTTTATAGTGGCGAGGCTCAGCACAATCAAGCCCGGCCAGTTAAAACCGAGAGTTTGTCTGACAAATTAGACAAGTTGTCAACTGAGGACTTGCTTAGCTTGGGGCTGGTTTTTGCGCGTCACGATGAAGCTGACAACAAAAATTACCGGGCTGTTTATGAGCAGGCGCAAGATGATACTCTCAAAGTTAAAAAGTACCGCGAGTACCATTTTGACGATGAGGAGGTCGATAGCCACGAACGGCCGATTTATTACCTGGGCCGTGGGGTGACGATTGTCGTGAAAAAGCGTCATGATGCCAAGAAAACGCAGATTTTTGTCAGTGACCACGGGGACGAAGAAGACTCAGTCAAATTAAGCAAAATGTACCAAGTGGTGACCAAGAATAAGCGCCTGAAAGCTGCTTGGCAAACGATTGCGGACAATTTAGACGTGGCGGATAGTTTTTCAAAGCAGGCGACAAGTAAGCAAACAGCTGCTGGTGAAGACGATAATTGGTTCATTGTGCCGGCAGGGATGCGCGGTACTTGGTACGGCTACGACGAATACGAGCATAAAATTATTACCCTGACTTTTGGCGAGCATACCATGAAGCAAAATGGGCAGCTAATGTACCTGCATAAGTTTTCACAGTCAGAATGGCAGGCCGATCAGTCTGAAACGCTGAAAAAGCAGCAGGCTAACTGGCTGTCAGTGCGGACCTTTACCTTGCGCGGGATTAATTTCATGGGCGTGAAATCTTTTAACCAAGGCGCCGGCGCTGGTGCTGCTTATGGTTTGCATACGGAAGCAGGGCAAACAGTCTTAGTGGCAGGCAGCGGGGCTGAATTTTGGACGGATACGGTTTACTGGAAATCGGCCGCTTTGGCGCAAGCTTATAAAGATAAAAAGTTTGGTGACTTACTTTATCAGGATGATAGCTGGACCGACAGCGGTGATGATGACTCTGATGACAGCGATGATTATGACACAGATGATGAAGAATCTAATACCAGCGATGATGATTACGACGATTATGATGACGATTATTAATAATTAAGGCTTGACGAAAGCATGAGAAAATTATAATATTTTTTTAATAATAAAACTGCATTGATTAAGTAAGTCGTGACTGGCTTCACAGAGAGCTCGCGTTTGGTGCAAGCGGGCAGCTAAAACAACTGAAGATGGATCAATGGCCGCAGGCAAGGCTGAATAATCAAGCCTTGACGGGGTAGCGCTCGTTAACAACGCTCAGCAGTGTTAGCTGCTGACCGAGGCCAAAAGTGCAAACTTTTGACAAATTAAGGTGGTATCGCGAAGCATTCGTCCTTATCGAGGACGGATGCTTTTTTTCTGGAGGTAATCGTTATGCATCGCAAAATCGTGCGTCACCGCATTATTAATACTTTGCTGCTGGTTGCGCTGTTTATCTTAGGCTGGCTGAGTTTTGGACCGCTCCCGCATCACCAGCAGCCGGTTGTTACTGTCGGCGTGGTTTCTTTATCAAAAGAAGATCAAAAAATTTGGCAGCAGGTAATTAAAACCGCTAAAGATAAATATCACGTCACCGTGAAGCTGAAAAACTTCACTGATTATAATCAGCCAAATAAGGCCTTGGCTAACGGGGACCTGGATTTAAACAGCTTCCAGCACTACGCCTTTTTGGATGCTTGGAACAAGGCTAACCACGGAACTTTAACCCCAGTCGGCCGGACTTACATCGCCCCAATTCGTTTGTATTCAAAGAAGTACCATAAGCTGAGCCAGCTGCCTGATGGGGCGACGATCGTCGTGCCAAACGATGCGTCTAATGAGTCGCGTGCTTTGTTTGTTTTAAAAAATGCTGGGCTGATTAAGCTAAAGGCTGGTAAAAAATTGGTCAGCGTGGCTGATATTAGCAGCAATCCTCATCACTACAAAATTAAAGAAGTTGCCGCTGAACAAACAGCCCGTCTGCTATCTTCAGCTGATGCCAGCGTCGTTAACAACACATACGCGGTGCCAGCGCACTTGACCAGCAAGCAGACTATTTACACTGAACCGCTCAACCATGATACTGTGCAATGGGTCAACGTATTGGTCGCGCGGAAGGGCAACGCTAACGACAAAGCAGTTAAGGCCGTTGTGAAAGCATACCAAACTAAAAAAACTGAACAGCTCTATCACAAGCTCTACGGCAATACTCAATTGCCAGCCTGGAACCGTAAATTTTAGGAGGCGAAACTCATGGCACAAATCGAACTTAAACATATTTCAGTAGATTTCTCCGGGCAGGATGCTGTCCGTGATGTCAGCTTAGACATTGAGCAGGGTGATATTTTAGGCGTGATTGGTTATTCCGGCGCTGGCAAATCGACTTTGGTCAGAACGATCAACTTGCTCCAGCAGCCAAGCAAAGGCACGGTTAAAGTCAACGGGCAAGTTTTGTTTGCCAACGGCCAGCAGCAAGTGTCAGCTAAACAGCTGCAAGCTAGCCGCCGCAAAATTGGGATGATTTTTCAAAACTTCAACTTGTTAGAAGAAGCTACCGTGTTTGAAAACGTGGCTTTTGCCTTAAAGCATGCCGGTTTACCTGATGATGAATTAGAGCAGCGCGTCAATCATTTACTCGAATTAGTTGATTTGCAATCAAAAGCCGAGGCTTACCCAGTTCAGCTTTCTGGCGGTCAGCAGCAGCGGGTGGCGATTGCGCGGGCGCTAGCTAACAAGCCTGACATTTTGTTATCAGATGAAGCTACTAGCGCGCTAGACCCTAAAACCACCAAGCAGATTTTGGACTTGCTGTACCGTTTGAATAAAAAATTGGGGCTGACGATTGTTTTGATTACCCACGAAATGGATGCGGTTAAACAAATTGCCAGCAAGATCGCGGTCATGAAAAACGGCCGGGTGATTGAACAGGGTCCGCTGCTTGATGTGTTCCTGCAGCCAAAACAAAAATTGACCCAGGAATTTGTCGGCGGGGCCTTGGAAGTCCAGGAAATTTTGGAAAAATACCACTTCCAGAATTTGGCGCCGCAGGAGCAGCTCGTGCAGCTGGTCTACCAAATTACCGATGTTACCCAATCAGTTTTAGCCGATCTAGACCAGGCAATTGGGACCAAAGCTTCTATTTTATACGGGAACGTGGAGCAGATTGGCGGCCAGCCGGTCGGAACGCTAGCGGTTTTATTGCCGCTGACGCCTGAGCAGGAGCAAACTGCCAAAGAATTTTTAGCTAGCCGGCACGTGCTGGCTACGAAACTGGACAAGGAGGTCTTAACTGATGATTAATTGGTTTGTTAAAACATTCCCTAATGTCGCTGCCTTAGGCTGGACCGGCGATGCTGGTTGGGGGACCGCAATTTTTCAGACATTATTTATGACCTTCTGGTCAGCAATTTTTGGCGGTTTTCTGGGCATCGTCTTTGGACTGCTGCTGGTGCTAACTAAACCGGGCGGGGTACTGGCCAACCGCTTTTGGCATAATGTGATTGATAAATTAATCTCAATCTTGCGGGCCATTCCTTTTATTATCTTGCTAGCTTTGATTGCCCCGGTAACACAAAAGATTGTCGGTACGCAAATTGGGATGAAGGCTGCCTTAGTGCCGCTGACCGTTGGGGTGTTTCCATTTTTTGCCCGGCAAGTACAAGTCGCCTTAGAAAGCGTTGATGCCGGTAAAATTGAAGCCGCTCAGGCTTTAGGAGCCACGACCAAAGATTTGATTTTTGATGTTTATTTAAAGGAAAGCCGGGGCGAACTGATCCGGATTTCAACCGTGACTTTGATTAGTCTGATCGGCTTAACAGCAATGGCTGGTGCAGTTGGCGCCGGCGGGTTAGGTAATACGGCCATTTCTTACGGCTACAACCGGTTTGCGAATGATGTCACAGTGGTCGCTACTTTACTAGTTGTTCTTTTGATTTTATTAGTCCAATTAGTCGGGGATTTACTAGTTAAAAAGCTTAGTCATCAACGCCGCCGCTAAGCTGATCTTGCGGGATTAGTAGCTTTTTTCTTAAAATTGAGTGAAAGGGCTTTCTGAATTTTGGAAAATTAGCTATAATGTATTTGTGAAGTTTTTAAACATAACTACCTAAATTGGAGGTAATCTAATGACGGAATATCGTGTCGAAAGTGATACTATCGGCCCAGTCAAGATTCCTAAGGAAGCTTTATGGGGCCCACAGACTGAGAGAAGTCGCAATAACTTCCCGACCGGTGAGTTAATGCCTTTGGCTATTATTCGTGCTTTATTGCAAATTAAGAAAGCCGCTGCTCAATCAAACGTTGAAGTTGGCGACGAGCCAAAAGATAAAGGTGAGGCGATTATCGAAGCTGTCGACAAGCTTTCAGCTTTAAGCGATGATGATTTGCGCAAGGACTTCCCGCTTCATGTTTACCAGACGGGTTCAGGTACGCAAACCAACATGAACACGAACGAAGTCGTTGCTAACATGGCAATGAAGCTGCACCCAGATTTGACTATTTTGCCAAATGACGATGTTAACCGTGGCCAATCATCTAACGATACTTTCCCAACCGCTATGAACCTTGTCGCTGTCCAAGCTTTAGACAAGCTGGAACCACAAGTTCAACACCTGATTGACGAATTAAAAGTTAAGCAAGAGAAGTACTGGAAGACTGTTAAGGTCGGCCGGACCCACTTGCAAGATGCTACGCCATTAACATTCGGCCAAGAAGTTTCTGGTTACGTTTCAGCTTTGGAGCATGACTTAGATTACATCAAGACTCTGAAGCCAACTCTGTATGAACTGGCTATTGGTGGTACTGCTGTTGGTACTGGTTTGAATGCCGCTCCTGGCATGACTGCTAGAATCGCTGAAAAACTGTCCAAGGTTTATGGTCACGAATTCAACGTTAAGACCAACAAGTTCTTCGGCTTAGCTCACCACTCAGGCATTAACACTGTTCACGGTGCTTTAAAGAGCTTGGCTGCTGATATGTTTAAGATTGCACAAGACATTCGGTTCTTGGCTTCTGGTCCACGGGCTGGCTACGGCGAATTGAACATTCCTGCTAACGAACCTGGTTCATCAATCATGCCAGGCAAGGTCAACCCAACTCAGGCTGAAGCTGTCACGATGGCTGCCTTGAAAGTCTTTGGCAACGACACGACCATCACCGCTGCCTGCTCACAAGGTAACTTTGAAATGAACGTCTTCAAGCCAGTTATGATTGCAGCCTTCCTTGACTCAGCTGACCTGATGGCTGGCACAATCAAGGGCTTTGCTGACAAGATGATCCACGGCTTAACTGTTAACGCTGAGCGGATGGACGACTTGCTTGAAAACTCATTGATGACAGTTACTGCTTTGTCACCACACATTGGCTACCACGCAGCTGCTAAGATCGCACAAGCTGCTGACAAGGCTGGCAGCACATTGCGCGAAGCTGCTTTAAAGAGTGGCAAGGTAACCGCTGAGCAATACGATGAGTGGATGGACATGCTTGCCATGACTAATGTCGACAGTACCGATCCAATGGATTAGTTAAGTAGTATAGGAGAGAATTAAAGATGGCATTTCATTATGAACCAAAATGGTTTGTTGAATTAGAAGAATCTTACGATGCAGTTGTAGTTGGTGCTGGTGGTGCCGGCTTAACTGCTGCTATTCAAGCTGCTGAAATGGGCTTGCACGTTGCTGTTTTTGAAAAGCAAGACGAACTTGGTGGTAACACTAAGAAGGCTTCATCAGGTATGAACGCTGCTGAAACCCACGTTCAATTAAAGCACGGCGTGATCGACAGCGCTGACGACTTCTACAAGGAAACCTTAAAGGGTGGTGGCTACATGAACGACCGCGACATGCTGCGGTTCTTCGTTAACCACACTCCATTAGCAATTGACTGGTTAGCTGACCACAAGATTGACTTAAGCGACTTAACTATCACTGGTGGTATGTCTAAGCCTCGTGCTCACCGTCCAGCTGACATGTCAGCTGTTGGTGGTTACTTAGTAAGCCACTTGCTGGAAACTGCTGCTAAATACGCAGACAATATTTCAATCTTCAACAACTGCCAAGTTAAGAAGATCGAACAAGACGAAGACGGCAACGTTACTGGCGTTTTAGTTGGTACTGAAGGCGGCCCACGTGAAGTTGCTACTAAGGCTGTTCTGCTTGCTTCAGGTGGTTTCGGTCACAACAAGGACATGATCAAGAAGTACCGTCCAGACCTGGTTGACTACGAAACTACTAACGGCCCTGGCTCAACTGGTGACGGTATCAAGTTGGCTACCGAATGTGGTGCCCAATTAACTCAAATGGACTTAATCCAAATCCACCCAACTGTTTACCAAGATGGCGATCACCCATACTTAATCGGTGAAGCTGTTCGTGGTGAAGGTGCCATCTTATGTGACTTCCGCGGCCACCGTTTCGTAAACGAATTAACTACTCGTAAGATCGTTTCAAACGCTATTACTGCTTTGCCAGAACACTCAGCATTCTTGATCTTTGGTCAAGGTACTCGTGACCACGCTAAGTCATTAGACTTCTACGAATCAATTGGCCTGGTTAAGAAGAGTGACGACTTGGCAGGCTTGCTTGGCGGTCAAAACAACGAACACGCTAAGACCTTGGAAGAAACTGTTGAGAAGTGGAACATGGCAGTTAAGGCTGGCAAGGATGAACAATTCGGCCGGACTACTGGTATGCAACGTCCTATCGAAGGACCATTCTACGCAATTCACATTGCTCCAGCTATCCACTACACTATGGGTGGTGTTCACGTTAACAGCAAGACCCAAGTTATCGACGAAAACGGTAACGTTATCAAGGGCTTGTACGCAGCTGGTGAAGTTGCTGGTGGTCTGCACGGTAACAACAGAATTGGTGGTAACTCAATTGCTGAAACTGTTGTTAACGGCCGTGAAGCTGGTTTGGAAATGGCAGCTCAATTGGAAGCAGCTGGCATGAAGTTAGAACCAGTTGTTCTTGAAGACGAAAAAGAAGAAGAACCTGCAGCTGACGCTACTTCAGGCGCAACTCAAGCTTAATGACCATTAAAAAAGCATCCTCTCCTGAGGATGCTTTTTTTGTTGCTTCTTCGTGAAAAAATAAACTAAATCATTCGCAATCTCAGACATAAATGGTGTATAATGTCTTGTGTAATTAAGAACAAAGATTTTTCTTTGAAGGGAGAATTATTCTATGTCTAAAGGAAAAGTTTTATTAGTTGGTGACGGTCGTGTAGGTTCAACCTTTGCAAACGACTTGCTGCAAAATGCTGATGTTAAGGAATTAGTAATTTGCGACGTTGTTGAGAAGTTAACTATCGGTGACGCTCTGGACTTGGAAGATATTACTAACTTCTACCACCCAGTAAATGTTCACGCAGGTACTTATGCAGATGCTAAGGATGCTGACGTTGCTGTCATCACTGCTGGTGTTGCTCGTAAGCCAGGTATGACCCGTTTGGACTTAGTTGGCAAGAACGTTAAAATTCTTGAAAGCATTGTAAAGCCAATCGTTGACTCAGGCTTCAAAGGTATCTTTGTTGTTTCAGCTAACCCAGTTGACATCTTGACTACTTTGACTCAACGTTTGTCAGGCTTCCCTAAGAACCGTGTTATCGGTACTGGTACTTCACTGGACACTGCTCGGTTCAAGATTGCTTTGGCTAAGAAGGTTGGCAAGGATGTTCGTGACATCAACGCTTACGTATTAGGCGAACACGGTGACACTTCCTTCGAAAACTTTGACGAAGCTACTATTGCTGACAAGCCATTACGTTCATACTCAGAATTGGACGACGACACTCTGGAACAATTACAAACTGACGTCCGCAAGAAGGGCGGCAAGATCATTGCTAACAAGGGTGCTACCTTCTACGGTGTTGCTCAAATGTTAACTCACATCGTTAAGGCTATTTTGGAAAACCAAGAAATGGTTCTGCCACTGTCAGCTCCAGTTCAAGGCAAATACGGTATCAAGCACGACCTGTTCTTAGGTACTCCAGCTGTTATTAACAGCAACGGTATTGCCGATGTTATCGAAACTAAGCTGTCAGACGAAGAATTGAAGAAGATGAACTACTCAGCAGACAAGATGCAAGAAGTAGTTGACTCAGTTGAACTTTAATTCTTAGTTTCAGTTCAATCAAAAAGCTCTCCTGAAAAGGAGAGCTTTTTTGTTGTGAAAAATAAATGAAAATAACGATTGATTATTTAAAATTAAATGATAACATTATTAATTGTAGGGATACTTATATAGTATGGGAGGCAATCATGAAAAAATTATTATTAATTTTGCCAGCTGCAGCTTTATTTTTAGGTGCAACCAGTTTAAGTTCGACAACCGTTTTAGCTGATAGTAATTCCAATACATTAAATATTTCAACCTATCAACCAAATGATCAAAATCTAAAGTCTCTAAATAGCGAAAAAGTAATGATCACTCGTCAAGGAACATCAGGCCCCGGTTATTGGTTTTTTGGCGGACACAGAGAAAATCCTTGGCGTGGATAATGTAAAGAAGGACATGATGAAAATCATGTTCTTTTTTTGAAAGGTGTATTATGAAAACTAATCAAAAGATCTATTTGCCTTGGTTAATGATAGAAGTCGCACTGACGATAGTTTGTGCATTATATTTCTTAATCAGTGGCCAAGAGCTGGTATCGAACAACTACTCGCTTTCATGGTTTAATTTGTGCTGGCTGCAGTTGGTCATGCTTTTACTGTTGGTGGTAGCCCTGATCAAGGTTAGATCAGCCACTTGGCAAGTTTGGCAAAAACGGGCAATTTTCTTAGGCTTACCCATTATTATTGATCGCTATTGGGGAAGTGCTTTTGGTCATTTAAGTCAACAAAGTTCCTATTGGTTGATTTTATACGCTATCTTAATTATTCAATTTTTGATACCAATCATCGCTTATACTGCTGATGCAATTAACGGGACTATTTGGCAGATCTTGTCGGTTTACTGGTTAATCTTTTCAATTATGATCAGCAGTAGTTTTGCTCGAGTTTCGCCCGACTGGGCGTATGAATTAATTAATCTTGGCGTCTTACATGCAATTTCATTTTTCTTGGCAGCAATTTGTTTAAGCAAGTCCTGGAGATTGAAGTTACAGTTAGGGTCAAGTTTATCTAAAAATGAGTTCGTTCAGCCAGTCCCTTTAGTGCTTCTGTTGCTAGTGTCTTTGTGGCTAAGTGGGTTTGCCGCTTGTATATACTTTTCACTGACACCAGGGCAGGCAATTTTATTACAGCCATTAGCTGGCGGCCTACATTTGCAAGCTGATGATTGGATGACAGCAATTGAAGCAGGTTTGCTAGAACAAACAGAACAAGCACTAGTTTTGCTGATCTTGCTTGCAGCTTTTAGGCAGCATAAGCATCAACTTGGCTTGAGCATCGGTTTAACCAGCTTGATTTTCTCGTTAACGCACTTGATTAACCTAGCAAGTGGCGAACCAATTAATAATGTGATTGGTCAAGTTATATCTACTTTTGGCTTAGCTGGTTTCTGGCTAGTTTTGTGGCTGTCTACCGGCCAACTGTGGCTAGCGATGGTGCTGCACTCCCTCACAGATTTATTGGGCTTTGGCTTGTCGGGGATTAGTTTTTTAGCCAATTATGGCGATCCAAGTATTTGGGGCGGACTTATTATCTCCTTAACTGCTTTGCTCTTAGCTCTTATTTTCTTTATTCCTGAAAGAAAAACGATACATCATCACGTTAATCAATTATTGAATGCATAAAAAATACAGCTTACTTGTTGATTGCAGGTAAGCTGTATTTTTTGTTATCTTTGCATGTTTTTCAGGACATTGACATGGAACAGAACTAAGTTCAGAACTACCAACGCTGCCGTTGCGAGAAACACATAGTTGTAATTCGTCAGCCCTGAAATCGTCGATCCGATCAGTGGACCACAGATATTGCCAATATACATCGCTGACTGGTTCCAAGAAAAAATCCGGCCAGTGGCATAGCTCGGCGTATTTTTCGTTAGCATCGTCTGCACCTGCGGGAAGAGGCAGGCATCTGAAAAGCCAACCAAGAACCGTAAAATGCCCAGCTGCCAGGTGTTCTGCACAAACGCGGTTAGGGCAAAAAAGACGATTGCACTGTACATGCCCAGCAGGATGATTTTATGCGTTCCGATTTTATCGCCCCAAGCACCTAGCCGGGCAGCCGCTAAGAAAGTCGCAATCCCGGGCAAGGCAGCGATGACACCAGCGATAAAGACATAGTTGCCGCGTCCGTGCATTAACTGCCGCACATATAGCGAAACAATTGGGTTAATCGAGTTTGTGGCTGCCTGAATAATCACTGTCGTCAGCAGCAAGCCAAAAATCAGCTGCGGGCTACGCAAGGACTTGATCACGTCGCTAGTTTTGTCCATTTTTTGACTAGCCACGGGGTGGAATTCTTCTTGCACAAAAAGCAGTGAAAAAATAAAGCAGCAGGGCACCCGTTAGGAAGAAAGTTACCCGGTAGCTAAAGGCTGAGGACATTGCCCCGCCGACGAACGGCCCAAGCAGTTGTCCCGCGGTAAAAGCCGCCGTCATCGTACCTAGCGCTTTGCCGCTTTCTTTATCTGGTACTTGCGTTGCCACTAAAGCGTTGGAATTAGAAATATAACCGGCAAAAAAACCTTGCAGCATCCGCAGCAAAAAGAGCTGGACCACATTTGTGACCAGTCCCATCCCGGTCATGACGACTGACATTGAAGCCGAAGAAATCAAAATAATCGTTTTCCGGCCGCGCTTATCAGCTAATTTGCCCCAGAGCGGCGAAATAAAGGCGCCGACAATAAAAGTGCCTGAAAAAACTAGGCCCGACCAGAAGTTTAGTTGTTGGTGGTTAAATTCACCTAAAGTATCGATATACAGCGACAGAAAAGGGACGACTTCAGAAAAGGCGATGCCGCCAATGAAGACACCGATCGCTAAAATAATGAGGTTGCGGTGCCAATTAAGTTCATGGGTCTTGTTCATTTGCTTGTTATTCTTTTAAATCAACAATTGTGGCCTGGACTAACTTGGCTAAGTCTTGCGGGTTGATAAAGACTGACCGGCCGACTTCGCCAGCTGAAACGCCAATTTCATCCGCGTCATTCACTGAGTCGTCTAAATAAATTGGAAAATGCAGCCGTTCATAAATCCCAATGGGGGTGTTTGCCCCGTGCACATAGCCGGTGGTTTTTTCCAATTTCTTGAGCGGCAGCAGTTCACACTTCTTGTTGCCAGAAGCTTTTGCCAGCTTTTTCATATCTAAATGGGCTGTGACCGGGACCACGCCAACGACAATACCAGTTTTATTGCCTTGACAAACCAGGGTCTTATAGACCAAGTGCTCGTCTTTAGCTAGAATAGAAGTATCCATGCGGGCAACATCGCCGTCCATTTTTGTGGCGAACTGGGCTTGCCGATACTTAATCTTGTGCTGGTCCAACATTTTTTCAACGAGGGTTTTCTTTAAACCTTTTTGTTTCTTTTTCTTACTCATATATTATGCACCTACCGCTATTAATATAGCATGCCCGCCAGGTCTGACAAAGAAAGGATTATTATGAAACTGCTGGTAGTAACGATTGAAACCTCACATGAAGTCGAAGCCGCACTGACGGTCTTTTTACAAGACCAATTGCAGGCGCTTGGGATTGAAGGGCGCAAGCGCAGCGATTTTGAAGAAGCCGGCTGGCGCCATGACTCGACTGTGGTTGAGCTAGCCGATATTAAAAATTTGCCGAAAGATTTAGAATTAATCGCATATTTTGATCAAGAAACTGATCCTGATCAAATTAAGCAGGCGCTCCAAACGAAATTCGCTGAGCTGAAAAGCTATCAATTAGCTACGGGCGAAGAAAAGATCACTACTTCTTATATTGCAGATGCTGACTGGCGGACCGAATGGCAGAAATACTACCATACAATTAGTTTTTCCCGTCATTTAGCGATCGTCCCGAAGTGGGAGACATTTGAACCGGCTTTGCCAGGCCAGCAGGCAATTATCATGGATCCCGGCCTAGCCTTTGGGACTGGCGGCCACATTACCACTCAATTAGTGATGCTGGCAATGGAGCGGTGTTTGGACCGGCCAATGAAAGTGGCTGATGTTGGGACTGGATCGGGAATTTTAGCCATTGCGGCCAGCAAACTTGGTGCTGAATCGGTCCTAGCGACAGACATTTCTGAAGATTCGATGCACGCTGCTCGGGAAAATATGGATTTAAATGGCTGCCAGAATATCACAGTCAAACAAGCCAGCTTGCTAGACGGAATTGACGGGCAATTTGATTTGATCTTGGCAAATATTTTGGCAGAGATCCTGCTTGAATTAATCCCGCAGCTGCCAAGTCACTTAGCCCCAGGCGGCAAGGTAATTTTCTCTGGTATTGACTACTTGCAAACTGATAAAATTAAAGCAGCCTTAAAAACAGCTGGCTTACAAGTGGAATTGATCATGCGGCAAAAACGCTGGGTAGGCATGATCATCTCACGGGCTGACTGAAAGTGCTAAAATGAACATGAGATTGAAGGATTAGTAAGATGAAAAGTTTTTTAGAAAAAATCAAGCGCTCAAAATTAGGCCAGTGGGTGAACCGGTTGAACCAGCACCCCTTCATGCCCTTAATTTGGTGGACCCTGCTCGCCGTAATTCTTTGGTTTGGCTGCGGACTGGTGCACTTGCCAAAAGTTTGGCGGATCGGGTTGATTTTCTTCATTTATAATGGCTGGCTGTCTTACCACCTCGGTCATTTGATTGCTGAGCGCAACTTAAGCAAGTGGTGGCTACTGCTACTGCCAGCAGTGTTTGCTGGTGCGGTAGCGCTGCACTTTGCTAAATACAACTTTATTTTGTGCGCGGCTTATTTGATTTTAGCTGTTCTGGGTCTGTGGCAGGACCACTTTTATAAAGAAGCGCGGTGATATTGCATGTCGAAATACGTTGAAATGACCCACGAAGAGGTGATGGCGGAGTGTGCCAAGTACATGACGCCTGACCAACAGGCTTTTGTTGAAAAAGCTTACCAATTCGCGGTCAAAGCCCATGGCGACCAAAAACGCGCCTCGGGTCAGCCTTACATTATCCACCCAACTCAAGTAGCTGGGACGCTAGCAAAATTGCGGCTGGATGCTGATACAGTAGCAGCCGGTTTTTTGCATGATACGGTCGAAGATACACCAGTCACAAACGCTGATATTGAGCAGAATTTTGGGCACGATGTAGCGTTTATCGTGGACGGCGTGACGAAATTAAGCAAGTATAAGTACAAGTCCCACGAAGAATTTTTGGCTGAAAACCACCGGAAAATGCTGATTGCGATGGCCAAAGACTTGCGGGTCATTATGGTTAAACTGGCTGACCGCTTGCATAATATGCATACGCTGGACCATCTGCGGCCAGACAAGCAGCGCCGGATTGCAGCAGAAACGCTTGATATTTATGCACCGCTGGCTGACCGGTTAGGTATTGGGACGATCAAGTGGGAACTCGAAGACATGAGTTTGCACTACTTGAACCCGCAGCAATATTACCGGATCGTTAACCTGATGCAGGCTAAGCGAAGCCAGCGGGAGAAATACATTTCTGATGCAATTACGGTGTTAAAAGATGAGCTGGATACCTTAGGGATCAAGTACGAAATCTATGGTCGGCCTAAGCACATTTACTCAATTTATAAAAAAATGCGCGACAAGCATAAGCAATTCTCAGAAATTTATGACTTGCTCGCGGTCCGGGTTATTGTCCAAACAGTCCGTGATTGTTACGCCGTCTTAGGGGTAGTTCACACCAAGTGGAAGCCAATGCCGGGACGGTTCAAAGACTATATTGCTGTGCCAAAAGTTAACGGCTACCAATCCTTGCATACGACAATCATTGGCCCTGGTGGCCGGCCGCTAGAAATTCAGATTCGGACTGAGCACATGCACCAAGTTGCTGAATATGGTGTTGCTGCGCACTGGGCTTATAAAGAAGGGATGCATTACGCCGTTGAAGCCACTAGCTCGGGCAAAAAGCTGGACATGTTCCGGGAGATTTTGGAGCTTGGCGAAGAAACTAACAACGCCGATGAATTTATGCAGAGCGTCCAATCAGATATCTTTTCTGATCGGGTTTATGTCTTTACGCCAAAGGGCGAGGTTTATGAACTGCCTAAAGGCAGCATTACGATCGACTTTGCCTACATGATCCACTCTGAAGTCGGGGCACACTCAGTTGGGGCCAGGGTCAATGGCAAGATTGTCCCGCTGGACTACCAGCTGAAAAACGGCGACGTCGTGGAAATGCTGACGCAGACTAATGCCCGCCCATCAGCTGACTGGATCAACATGGTCAAAACTTCGCGGGCTAGGAACAAAATCAAGCGCTTCTTTAGAGCTGAAGGCCGGACAGAAAATATTGACAAAGGCCAAAGCGAAGTGGAAGAAGTCCTGGCGCAGGCTGATTTACTGCCCAAAGACTACATGGACAAAGATCACGTTGATAAGGTCTTAGAGCATTTTAACTACCACAACGCGGATGAATTATATGCTGCCGTTGGCTTTGGCGAATTATCGGCGCAAACCGTGGCTAACCGGTTGACTTTGGACTTGCGCAAGCAAGAAGAAGCTGCCAAAGAAAAAGAGCGGACCGAGAAGATCATGAATGCCGGCCAGCAGGCCAGCGAAGAAACTAGTGAAAATGCTAGTCAAAACGATTTAGGCCAAAGCGATAACGGCGTTAAAATTCAAGGCGTATCAGATTTGATGCTACGGCTGGCTAAATGCTGCAACCCAGTGCCAGGCGACCCAATCGTCGGTTACGTCACTCAAGGCCGCGGGGTCACGATTCACCGGGCTGATTGCCATAACTTGGCTGGTGCGGCCAAAACCCAAGGCCGGCTGATTGATGTTGACTGGGAAGATACCCAAGGCGGCAAGCAGACTTATAACGCCGATGTCGAAGTGTTTGGCTACAACCGGTCGAAGCTTTTGTCCGACGTGATTTCTGTTTTAAACTCCCAGACGAAAAATATTGATAATATCTCCGGTAAAGTCGACAGCAACAACATGGCTCATATTTACACGACCGTGGCAGTTAAAAATGCTGACCACCTCGATCAAATTATCAGCCGGTTGCGCGACATCCCGAATGTATACGAAGTAAAGCGGGCAGATAACTAATGCGAGTAGTCATTCAACGAGTTAAACAAGCTAGTGTAGCAATTGACGGTCAAACCGTCGGGCAAATTCAGCAGGGCCTGCTGCTGTTAGTAGGTTTGAAAAATGGCGATGGGACGGAACAAGTCACCCAAGCTGCTGATAAAATTGCTAAAATGCGGATTTTTGCTGATGAAGCTGGTAAAACCAACTTGAATATCAAGCAAGTTGGCGGACAAGTCTTGTCAGTGTCGCAATTTACCTTGCTGGCTAATACTAAAAAGGGCAACCGTCCAAGTTTTGTTGATGCGATGCGGCCGCCGGAGTCCAAAGAACTCTGGGAGCAATTCAATGATGAACTGCGTGCCCGCGGGCTCCATGTTGAAACCGGTAAGTTTGGCGCCGACATGGCGGTCAGTTTAGTCAACGATGGTCCATTTACGATTGTTTATGACCATTGAGTGCTTGACTAATTTTTAAAAACACAGTAAGCTATTCAAGAATTATCGATGACAAAGAATGAGATTTGACAGCGCAGTCCCCAGAGAAGGCTTGGTGTGGTGAGAGAGCCGGCTGCTTGAGAATCATGACCCTTTAACAGATAATGGTTCGTGCGGCGAGCGTTAATCGTAGCAAGCAAAAGGTGGTACCGTGCTGTTTAGAGCGCCCTTGAAGAAATTCAAGGGTGCTTTTTTATTTGAAAAAGGATGATTTTGATTTGATGAGAGTACAACGACCAAAAGGCACTAGCGATATTCTGCCAGGCGAATCTGGCAAGTGGGAACGTGTTGAGCATCAAGCCCGCAAGTTTTTTGCCTTAGCCGGCTATCAAGAAATTCGGACCCCAACCTTTGAAAATTACGAAATCTTTTCCCGGTCGAGTGGCCAAACTTCCGACGTGGTTGAAAAAGAAATGTATGATTTCAACGACAAGGGCGGCCGCCACATCGCCTTGCGGCCTGAAGGCACTGCTGGGGTAGTGCGGGCTTATGTTGAAGATAAGCTCTATGGCCCGCAAATTGTCAAGCCGTTCAATGTCTTCTATATTGAACCGACTTTCCGGTATGAGCGCCCGCAAGCTGGCCGGCTGCGTGAATTCCACCAAATCGGGGTAGAAAGCTTCGGCTCAGACAATCCGTTAGCTGATGTTGAAACAATCGTGCTGGGTCACGACTTACTGGCCGCTTTAGGCGTGAAAAACTATGAATTGCACATCAATTCACTCGGCAACCAGCAAGTGCGGCAAGCTTACCATGATGCGTTGGTTGACTATTTCACTCCGCTGAAAGGTCAATTATCAGAAGATTCGCAGCGGCGGCTGGGTTTAAACCCATTGCGGATTTTGGATTCAAAAGCAGAAGAAGATCAGCAATTTTTGCCAAATGCACCAAAAATTGTCGATTACTTAGATGACGAATCTAAAGCCAACTTTAAAGCCATTACTGATCAATTAGATCATTTGGGTATTAAGTATGTTCTAGATAACGACTTGGTGCGGGGCTTAGATTACTACACCGGCGTGATCTTTGAATTTATGGTGGCTGATCAAGATTTGTGGGCTTCACCAACCACGATCTTAGGCGGCGGCCGGTACGACCACTTGGTTGAAGAATTCACTGGCCCGCACACGCCAGCTGTTGGTTTTGGAATCGGCGAAGAACGGCTCTTGCTAGTTTTGCAAAAGCAAAATCCAGATTTGTTCGCACCAGCTGGCATTGATGTATTCATCACTAATATTGGTGAAGGCACAACCTTAAAGACCGTTGAACTAGCCCGAAGCTTGCGCGGCCAAGGCTTCTCCTGCATGTATGATGTCGACCAAAAGAAGCTGAAAGGCCAATTCCGCAAGGCTGACCGTTTGCAAGCTAAGTATGTTTTAACAGTTGGTGCTAAGGATTTAGCTAAGGGTCAGCTGACGATCAAACGGCTAGCTGATGGCCAGCAAATTCAGTTTGACCTGGAACAAGCCGCTGATTTGCAAGCGGTGCTGGAGCAATTTAAATAAACACATAATTGACGAAGGTAATTAGAATGGAAACAAGAACAGACTACTGTGGCAACATTACCACGAAATACGAAAACCAAAACGTTAACTTGTACGGATGGGTGCAACGCGTCCGCAACCTGGGCAATTTGATTTTTATCGATTTGCGTGACCGGGAAGGGATCGTGCAGATCGTTGTCAACCAAGACTCAGGCAAAGAATTAATGGATATTGCAACTAGCCTGGGCAATGAGTACGTTTTGCAAGTCAAAGGCAAGGTTGTTAAGCGTTCATCCGTCAACCCAGACATGAAGACTGGTGAAGTAGAAGTTGATGCTAGCGAAATCAAGGTCTTAAATGAAGCGAAAAACCCGCCATTTGAAATCAAGGATGACTTAAACGCCAGCGAACAAACCCGGTTGAAGTACCGCTACTTGGACTTGCGCCGGCCAACTTTGCAAAAGGCCTTGATCATGCGGTCTAAGATTGTTGAATCAATCCACCAATTCTTTGACCAAAATGGCTTCATCAACATTGAAACCCCAGACTTAGGCAAATCCACCCCAGAAGGTGCCCGTGACTACTTAGTTCCATCACGGATCTACCCAGGTTCTTTCTACGCTTTGCCGCAATCACCACAACTTTTCAAGCAGCTCTTGATGGGTGCCGGCTTTGACAAGTACTACCAGATTGCCCGCTGCTTCCGGGACGAAGACTTGCGGGGCGACCGGCAGCCAGAATTCACCCAGATTGACATGGAAACTTCCTTCCTGGATGAAAAGGGCGTGCAAGACATCACCGAAAAGATGCTGCAAAAGGTTATGAAAGATGTCATGAACATTGACCTGAGGCTGCCAATTCCGCGGATTACTTGGACTGATGCCATGAACCGCTACGGTTCAGACAAGCCTGACACCCGGTTTGGAATGGAAATTCATGATTTAAGCCCAATCTTTAAAGACAGTGAATTCAAGGTCTTCTCAGGCGCGATTGCTGATGGCGGCTGCGTCAAGGCAATTTGCGTGAAAGACGGCGCTAAAGCATACTCACGCAAGAAGATTGATGCCATGCAAGACTACATCAAGCGCTACCACGCTAAGGGCCTGGCTTGGACTAAGTTTGAAGATGGCAAGTTCACTGGCCCAATCAGCCGCTTCTTGGGCGATGATGAACAAGCCGGCTTGAAGAAGGAATTTAACTTAACTGATGGCGAACTGATTCTGTTTGTTGCCGCTCCATGGAAAGTCTGCTGTGACTCCTTTGACTACTTGCGGCGTACGATCGCCAAAGAAATGGGCTTAATTCCAGCTCACGTCTTTGACTTTGTTTGGGTCGTTGACTGGCCACTGTTTGAATACGACGAAGGCGATGACGAATGGATTGCTGCTCACCACCCATTCACGATGCCAGATGATGAAGGCATTAAATTGCTGGACACTGATCCGCACAAGGCACACGCCCGCAGCTACGACATTGTCATGAACGGTGACGAAATGGGCGGCGGCTCAATCAGAATTCACAAACGCTGGATTCAAGAAAAGATGCTGAAGGCGTTAGGCTTCAGCAAGGAACGCGCTTACAAGCAATTCGGTTTCCTGCTGGATGCTTTAGACATGGGCTTCCCGCCACACGCCGGGCTGGCAATTGGCTTAGACCGGTTTGCCATGATGCTGGCTGAAAAAGACAACATCAGAGACGTCTTAGCCTTTCCAAAGAACTCGAGTGCATCTGAACCAATGATGCATGCCCCAGCTCCAGTTGAAGATTTACAGCTGGAAGAATTAGGCATCGAAGTTACGCCGAAGGCGAAGAAGGGCACGGAAGAATACAACGAACGCCTAAATGAAGAAGCTGACGCTGACGTGAAAGCACACGAAGAATAAGCTGATATAAATTAATAAAGCACGATTTCTGACTAACAGAAGTCGTGCTTTTTTGCTGCTCATCATTCAATTCATAAATCATAGAATTAGGCTATTCACAAATAAAAGATCTTTATTAAATTTAGAAGACAAATGGCGGATAAGTTTGCTAGAAAATATATATAAGGCTAAGATTAGAGTATAAGCTCAGCTTTATTGCACGCACTTTTTAAAGACCTGGATAAGCGCTGACTGGTTGGTTTATAGATGGAATGAAGAGGACAAAAAGATGAATAATTCAGTCAAGAACCTTAATAATAGGTTGAAAGCAAGTGCTCGGAAGGAGCAACATTTTTCGATTCGTAAATTGACGATTGGTACTTGTTCAGTGCTGCTGGGAACCACGATGTGGCTCGGTTTTAATACTAAGACGGTGCAAGCAGCTGAGAATGAGCCGACTCCTGGGCAGGTAGAAGTTAATCCGAAAGCTGAAGATAAGAAACAAGTACAGTTAGGGAAAGATCCAGACGGTGCAAAACCTGAAACCCAAACTGGGGGGGTGAAAGATCCTTCTAGTGAAGGCGATCAACTAGTAAAAGTGGGTTCTGATAAGAAAAAAGATATTGGCGGTAAAGGCGAATTAGGTTCAACTCCTACTAAGGGTGAAACACCTAAAGATGAAAAAAACGCAAAAACTAAGGCCCCACAAGTAAAGCAGGCTCGTGCAGATGAGCAAAAGCCGGCTATTTTAGAACATTTTGACAATGTTACAATTTCGGCCAAAAAGGATACATATTCACCGCAGACAGACAATGATGATTTCGGCTTTGCCGTGAACATTGTTGATCCTAAGGACAAGGATGAATATCAATTTATTATTGGAAATGGAGCTTTCAAAGCCCATATAGATCCATTAAATCCTGATTTCGGCACTACTCAGTCAACTAAAAATACGAATGATACGACTACTTTTACTGACACATTTGGAAATATTGGGTCAACTACTGTTAAACAAAACATCAGTATTAGTAAAATTAACAAATCTGATGCTATTGACAACATCTTAAAAGTTGGAGAAACTGAGATTCCTATTCAAATTTTGAAAAATAACACGGAAATAGGAAAGGTCAGCTTTAAGCAAGTTATCACTCCGAAGATGGAACCAGAGTTCTCAAGAGAAGTTCCTAAGCAAACTTCAGTTGGGCAAATTCTTAATAATGTTGATTACAAGTGGGTGTTCAATCTTAAGGAAGCGGGGCTAAATACTGATAAAGGATCAACTACTACGGTTTCAGGGGTAAATAAACAAATTAATGCTGGGACAACAATTACTATTCCAGTACCAGATAGCTTTGTTTTAAATAAAGACAAGACGGAGGCTAATTATAACTCTCTTTGGAATGTAACCGTTAACCAGAGTGGCAAAGGACAAGATGTTGTAATAACAATTCCTAAATCGAGCTCTCAGTTGTTGAAAGCAAATACTATTATTGAGGACTATAGTCAACCGATTTATTTAGTAGGTAAGTTTGAAACTAATCTGACTAAGGACCAGCAAGAATTAACTGCAGCTCCAGGTACTGTTACCCAAGAATATGTTGAGGGCTCTGGAATTCCCCGCAAGACCTGGACCTTGCCTCCCTTTAAAGATACTTTAATGTCTGTGGATGGTAATCCTTTGGGTGATTATGGATATATTCAAGGTATAGGCGGGGCATATAAGGACAAGACAGTTCCGCTGGATCCACTGGGAAAAAATCCAACCCCATATAGACTTTACTCATATGTTTTTGGTAATGGAACACCCCAAGATATTAATAATGCAACTGTGACGATTGAGGTACCTGATGGGGTTGTAACTAAGAGTATTGTTTTGCCGACTATGACTGATAAGGTCGATTATGAAGGTGTTTTGACATACTCGGATGGCACAACTAAAAACTTTTTTAGTAAAGAAGGTACCGTTAATGCTGATAAAAATATTAGAAAAATCGTATTAACGTTTAAAACTCTAGGCGCAGGTGTGACAACTACGGAATGGCCTAGTGGTACAACCGGTGACTTAAGCTGGGAGCAGGATCCTCATGATGGCAGACTATCGTTGAATGGGTATGTTGCTGCTAAGCATGATGATGGAACGACACCTGTAACAGCTAAAGATACCTTAAAAAGTACCATTTTCATAACTAGTAAAGAGGCACCAAATGTTGGAAAATCTTACTCTGCAACCCAACAGGTTGTTGTAACCGACAAAAAGGTAAAACATATAGCTGTCTATAACTGGCAAAACGTACCAAATTCTATGAACTATGAAAGTGAGGGACATAAACCTGGTGCAGAAGGCGGTTCAATTAGAATTGATGCAGGTAAGGCGGATGAAGCACTGCAAGATACAGTTTTTTATATTGTCTTGCCAAATAATGCTGAAGTGAGTCCAAACCAAGACACTAGTAAATTTTCTTCAAAATGGGAGCAAGGATCAAAATTTACAAAAGAGATGCCTAAGATTACAACTTTTACGGCGAGCGATGGTAAGCGAGTAGCTAAGATCGACTATACAGGCTGCGGTAAAGTTATCGGTAGTAAGACCAATTTGTTTTTAAGAAACTTGAATGATGCTCCTACGATGACAGGGCATTATAAGGTCTATGTGGTTAATAATAAGATTAGATTTGTTGACGATGACATTAAACAAAAAGATCTAAAACCAGTAACTGATCCACAAGAATTACAATATGTTCAAGATAATCCAAATGCTTATTTAATTGGTCAAGACGATTGGCGCACTAGTGCTGCTGAGATCGTTGGTCAAATTCAGCAGAGCAAAGGAAATCAAGACCTTCATCCGCTTCAAAAGGGTAAATCTGACGTTACAGGCGATAAGACATTAACTTTTACTCAGACAATTGCCAATGGTAGCGACAAGGCAAGTGATAATGTCCAATCTGTAATTAATTTGCCAAGTAACGGTTATGCAGGGTCAGAATATGATTTTAAGTTAAGTGATTTGCAGGTTATCAATATCAATACAGGTAAAAATATTACTAGTAATCTAGACATTTCGTACTCAGACGAAACTGCAGATCTGAAATCACCTGATACTAGTAAATTTAATACGGATCAGAAGAGCGCTAAATCAATTTTGATTAAGATTCCTTCGCTTGCAAAACATACCAATTATCGTGTGGTTCTTACGGGACAAGATCCTGACTTTACAAAACACAGTGGGCTAACTGGCTACTTGTCATCAGCTATTTCATTTTCTAGTTCACAGAAAACGGCGGTAATTGAACACGGTGGCGAGAATTCGGATTCGGCTGCAAGTATTACGTTAATTAGCACCGCCCCAATAGTTGACCAAAATGCTGAAATAAGCTACATTGACGATTTTGATAATACAGATATTGTAGATCCTAATAAAATTAGCGGACAGGCCGGTCAAGAGATCAAATTTGGGACTGATCCAACTACGAAAATTTCTGAACTTGAGCAAAAAGGGTATGTTCTTGTAAGCAACAATTTCAAGGCAGGAACTAAATATCAAAAGGACGACAATAACAATAAGTTTGAAGTTCACTTTACACATGATGTCAAAAAAGTAACAAAGGATAATATCCCAAAGGACAGTCAAATTACTGAGAATGACTTAACCAATACTGTTACACTGACGGTGAACTACGTAAACAGTGATGGAACTCCATTTACTGGTGAAGTTCCTGCTAACGCCAAACAGACTTTAACTTTCGAAGGTACGGTTTATGTCGACAAATTAACTGGTAAGATGGTCCATACAAAAGACTTTCACGGTAAACTAGGAGCCGATCCAGACAATAAGACTGCAGTGGAACCTACTTGGACCGAAAAAGACGGAAAAACAGGATTTGAAGGAGTTAGTTCACCAGAAGAGACTGGCTATCAGATCAAGAGCGTTATACCTACACCGTATGGTGATAAAGATAATAACGTTAAAGCTATTTCTGGTATTACCTATAATTCTGAAACTATTGAAATTACGGTTACATATGAGCCTCTATCGGGTCAAAAATTAACTTATACAATCATTGACGATGCAGATATTGATAGTGCTGGAGAAGGTAAGAAACTTGTCCAAGATAAAGTGCTAGCAACTGGGTCATCTAATGCGAAGATTCCAGAAGATACGAAGCAAAAGTATGAAGATGTTGTTAATGCATATTTGAATGATGGATATGTGTTGGTAAGCAAAGCCGATTTACCAGTAAAATTTGATACTGATCCAAAGAAAGCTCAAAATGTCATAGTTTACCTAACACATGGTGTCAAAGAAGTAACACCGGACAATATTCCTGAAGGCAGTAAAGTTACTAAAGATGACTTAACCAAAGCTGTTAAATTGACTGTAAACTACGTAAACAGTGATGGAACTACTTTTACTGGTAAAGTTCCTGCTAATGCCAACCAAACCTTAACCTTCCAAGGTATGGCTTATGTCGACAAAGTAACCGGGAAGATGGTTCATGCTAAGAAGTTAAATGATACTAATCATACTTTAGTAGTTGATCCGGATAATTCTGATGAAGTTAAAATTAATTGGAAAGACGGTAAAAAAGAATTTGAAAAAGTAATTTCACCAACAGAGATTGGCTATAAGATCAAGAAAGTTTCAGCACATGGCGACAACGAAAATAACGTTGAAGCTATTTCTGGTATCACTCATGATTCTGCAGATATTAAAATTAAGGTCATATATGAACCTATTACGTCCCAGGGTGGCGGTACGACTGATCAAGGCGGAGAAGAGGAGCATCATCCATCAGGTGGTGGTTCTGGAGACGATCATCAGTCACCAACTGATCAGCCAGAAATGACTGACGAGCCATCTGATACTACTCAAGAGCCAGAAAAACCGGTAGAACCAGCTGATTTGATCAGTATTCCTGAAAATAAACCTGTAATTGGGAAACCGAAGCCAGGTCTTAAAATTAATAAAGATCCGCAAACCGTTGGACGATTACCGCAAACAGGCAGCAGTGATCAAAGCACAATGGCTGCAATTGTCGGTTCAATTTTTGCCGGGTTAGGATTATTAGGATTAGGCGAGGATTTAAAGCATAGAAGAAAGCAACATAAATAGTTTTTAATTCATCAACATGGTTTCTGACTTGGTTCAGAAGCCATGTTTTTATTTTGAAGATGAATCTATCAGGCTGTCATAATGGTGCTATAATAGTCTTGTAACAGAAATGTAACATTTCACGCGAGGCGTAAAAATTAAATTAACTAAAATTTCTTTAGCTTCAGTTAGTGCATTAGCTCTGTCAGTTGTTGTGGCTGCTCCTGTTTCTGCAGCGATGCAGAATAATAATTTGCCAAGCAGCCGCGATGCTGTCGTCACGCCAGTTGCTGCTGGCTCGATTGCTAAAATTACTAATCCGAAAGGTGCTGTCCTTTACTCTGATCCTGTTTATGAAACTAAAACTAGCCGCTTTCTACCAGCAGGTTCAACTTGGAAAGTTTCAGGTCAATATGGTCACGGCGTGCGCTGGTATAAAGTCGGCAGCAATCAATGGATTAAGGTTGTCGATGCTTCATTAACTGCTCCAACTACTAGCAATAAATCAAACCAGGGTGACCAACATGTGCTTGACCTACAAGGCACGGCCCGCGTAACTTACAAGACGCCAATTGTTGTTTGGGCTGAACCTGGTGCTAAGCCAACTAAGCGCTATTTACCAAAAGACAGCGCTTGGAAATACTTTAAGGTCGTCGAAACTTCAAATGGTGAGTTTTGGTACAACCTTGGTGGCAATCAATGGATCCCAGGCCGCTATGTCAACTTTGGTCAAGATCCGCGAATTGCTCACTACACACCAGCTTATCACCGCGGCAGCGTGGCCACTGTCACCAGCAAAACAGGGGCCAGAATATATTTAGGTTCTTCTTCTGATCCAAGCGCCAAAGCCACTAGTCGGGTTTTGCCACGCGGCAGCCGCTGGAAGGTTTTTGGTTCTAAGAATTATGGCCTGGGGATGTACAACGTTGGCGGCAATCAATGGGTACACGCCCTTGACGTTTCAGTAAATTAGATTTTGCTTTTTCTTAATGATTCGATCTGAAAAAATGGTGCTATAATGAGGACGGCAAAAAACACTAACAATTTTGTTTTGCCTTCATGGGGGAATTAAAAAATGAAGTATAGCAAAGTTCTAACTGTTTCAGCTAGCGTCTTAGCCGTTGCTGCTTTAAGCGCAACGCAAGTTAAAGCTGCTGACACTGCAACTAACACTGCTAAAACTACAACTACTGCAACTAAACCAGTAGCTAATGTTCAATCAATTACGATCAAAGCTGCTAGCGGTAATGCTGCTCGTATTTATACTGCTGCCAACACCAACTCTTATTCTGGCTTGTCAGTTGACAACGGCCAAAAATTCGCTGTTCAAGATATTCAGTTAGCTGAAGGAACTATTTGGTTCAAGATTGGTACTAATGAATGGATTAAGTCAACTGATGCCGACTACCAAGTAGATAGCTCAACTACTACTAAGAAAGATGCCGACAAGTCTGATTCTAAGACCGACACCAAGAAGGATGATACCAAGGCTAATAATTGGTACACCGCCAAAGCAACCGGTGTTGTCACAATTAAGACTAAAGATGGCAAAGGTGTCACTTTATACTCTGACCCAGACAAAGCTACTAAGACTAGCCGGGTTTTAAAGGATGGCACTTCCTGGAAAGTCTTCTGGGTTCGCAACAATGGTGAATTGTGGCTCAACCTTGGTGGTAAGCAATGGATCCGTGAGTCCGATACTGAAGGCGAAAACACCTCTAAGATTGTCTCAAATGATAACTCCAAGTCTTCAACAGACACTAAAACTAACACCAAGACTGACACTAAGTCTGATTCAAAGACTGATGTTAACCAAAACTACACCAAGACAGCTGAACAAGGCGTAGCTACTGTTAATTACAAGACCCCAATCGTTGTCTGGGCTGAACCTGGTGCTAAGCCAACCAAGCGCTACTTGAAGCGGAATACTTCTTGGAAGTACTTTGCTAAGACAACAGTTAACGGCGAAACTTGGTACAACTTAGGTGGTAATCAATGGATTCCATTGAAGTATGTCCGCGTTTCTGGTCAAAAACAAACCCAAGCTGACATTGATAAAGAATTAGCTCAACGGACCAGCGGCACGGTAGTAGTTGCTTACAACAAGCCAATTACTGTTTATAGTGAACCGGGCAAGAACCCAACCAAGAAGCGTTTAGCCAACAAGACAGCTTGGCACTTCTTCAAGAAGACCGAAGTTAATGGCACTACTTGGTACAACTTAGGTGGTAACCAATGGGTTCCATCCACGCAAGTTTACGTTCGCTTCCGCAACTAATTAAACATTAGTCAAACAAGCAAATATTTTTAAAAAGCCTCAAAAGTTAGCTGACTTTTGGGGCTTTTACTATGGCTAGATTATTAGTGCTTATTATTTGTATTTAGTAGTCTATCTTATATTATTTAGATATAAGGCTAATATCTTTTGTATATAACATTGGAGTGATTATTATGACAGCTTCTACCGTCCCAATGAATTTTAAAACTGATCCGACAACCAAAAAGCACTTCACCGAAGTAGCAGAGAACTTAGGCCTTACTTCCTCAGCCTTGCTTAATATCTTTGTTAAACGGGTTGCTAGAGAACAAGCCGTACCGTTTGAACTCAAAGTGGTACCGGATAAATCTGATTTGGACATTGACGAGGAAAGTAAAAAAGAAATGATCCGTCAATTAGCAATTATTAATGGGCTAATTCCTGATGATGACAACAGAGTAGATAATTTAGATGCTTATTTTAAGCGGCTAGGTGACTAGTCATCTATTACAAAATTGATCGAAAGAAAAATATTCGCTTTACTACGATTACTACTCATCAAGAATTGCGACGGGGCACTTTAAAATAGCAAATATCCTTAATGACGAACACACAAAAAAGCCGATAAACTAGCGTTTAAAAATCGCTGTTTATCGACTTTTTCTTTACACGATTTCTTGTTCCTTGAACCGTCCGTAAACATGCAGGACCTTGCTGACGGTTACAAAGGCTTCTGGGTCATTATTAAAGATAATGTTGTTGATATCATACAAATCATAGTGATCGATGACCGTAATCAGGACGGTTTTTTCATTATGGGCGTAAGCACCTTCAGCATCATGCAAAATCGTAATTCCGCGGTGCATCTTATGCTGGACCCCTTGAATAATATGCTTGGGGTGGTTCGTCACCACCATGACTTCGAGCTTTTGGTGCTGGTTATAAACGGCGTCGATCACGCGGCCATTGATAAAAATGTTCAAAGCCGTATACAGCGCCCGCGTCCAGCCAAAGACAAAACCGGCAAAGACGATGATTACCAAATTGATCGCAATATTGACCTTGCCAAAACTTGTCCCAGTTTTATGCCGGACAATAATACCCACGATGTCTAAACCGCCAGTTGCCACGCCGCTTTTTAAACATAATCCAGTCCCAGCCCCATTGATGACCGCCCCAAAAATCGCGCAAATCATCGGGTCGAGGTGGATATTCACTGGCTGAATCACCCGCATCATAATCGCACCCATGATAACGGCGATGATGGTGTAGAAAGTAAATTTATGGCCGATTTTGAACCAGCCCAGGATAAAGCAGGGGATGTTCAACAGAAAGTACATTAGCGAAGTGGCTAATGTCACCGGGCAATACCGGCTGGTCAGCGAATTGACAATCTGGGCAAAACCGGTGATCCCTGATGAATAAATATGACCAGGCTCCCAGAAGAAATTTAAGGCCACGCCCACGGCAATGGCGTATAAGAGGGCGGCCGATAATTTCGACAAAAAATTGTAGCGCCTGGCTAATTGATTCAGTTTGTTCATGTGAGTTCCTTCTTTAATTACTTAGTTCAAGTTTAGCAAAAAATCTGCACCAGCGCGGAAAAACTTGCAACTGATGGGCAAATTACCTACACTGAGTTTGGAAATTTGCAGTATTAGAAAGGAAGCTTAATCATGCCTCGTTTAGCAGGAGATTTAGCAGGAATTATTAATCATAAGTTGGATGCTTTGCAGCCATCCCCAATCCGGGCCTTTGATGCCAAAATTTCAAAGATTCCCGGCATTATCAAACTGACGATCGGTGAACCAGATTTGAATACCCCAGACCATGTTAAAGCCGCCGCTATTAAAGATATTCAAAAAAACGATACGCATTACGCTCCGCAAACTGGCAAACCTGAATTTAAGCAGGCTATCGCCAATTATTTGCAGCGCACCCGCGGCGTTAGCTACAACCCTGATGGTGAAATCTTAGTCACAGTTGGGGCAACAGAAGGTGCTTTTGCGACCATGTCAACGCTGCTTAACACTGGTGACAAGGTGATCTTGCCGACGCCGCTCTGGTCGCCTTACTTTAAATTTGTCCAGCTGCCCGGCGGGACGCCAGTTCAAGTTGATACTTCCGCTGACGGCTTTATGCTGACGCCAGAAAAACTGGAAGCTGCCATCGAGCGGGAAGGCAAGGGTGTTAAAGCCGTTGTTTTAAATTACCCATCTAATCCAACTGGGCGTGAATACTCAGCTGACCAGCTGGAAGCCTTAGCTAAAGTTATTGCCAAGCACCATTTATATGCTGTAACTGATGAAATTTACAGCGAATTAGTATATGGCGTTAAGCACACTTCCATTGCTAAATTTATTCCTGAGCGGACAATTTTGATTTCCGGCTTGTCGAAATCACATGCGATGACCGGCTGGCGCTGCGGCTACGTGGCTGGGCCGGCCGAAATTATCAAAGAAATGGCCAAGTTCCATGCTTTGTCGGTCATGACCGTCACTGATAATGTCCAAGCTGCTGGCACTGAGGCCCTCAATAACGGTGATGCGGATGCTTTAGCTGCTCGCGATATTTATCAAAAACGCCGCGATTTGATGGTGGCTGGCCTGGAAAAAATGGGCTTTAAGATGATGAAGCCGCAAGGGGCCTTTTATATCTTCCCAGAAATTCCAGTTAAATACGGCACTGATGATGTTAAGTTCTGTGAGGAATTAGCAGAAAAAGCTAAAGTTGGTTTGACGCCTGGTTCAGCCTTTGGCTTAGGCGGGGCGGGCCATGTCCGCTTGTCTTATGCAGCTTCAACTGAAAATCTGCAAACCTGCTTAGACCGGATCAAGCAATTCTTAGCCAAAAATTAAAAATTGACAAAGATTTAATATCGGTCTAATATAATAACCAATATTCAAGAACCGCGAAGAGAAGAAACAGCTGTCAGCCTTTGACAGAGAGTCTGGTTGGTGGAAACAGATAAAGGTGCAGCTGCGGCACATCTCGGAGTTAACTGTTTGAAATTTAGTAAAACAGTTCAGGATTAGCCTGTTATCGCTAAAGGTTGTTAAATCGAACCAGCTGAGGCTGCTAGTGTGAATTAGCGGCGAAGTTGAGGTGGAAACGCGCGCAAAACGTCCTCAAGGCCTGATGGCCTGAGGGCGTTTTTTGTTACCTTGTTTGACTAACAACCTAGTAAGGCGGCTGGTGCAAATCAGCCGTAAAGTTGAGGTGGAACCACGTTGAGACGTCCTCTCAGGCTAAGCAGCCTGGGAGGATTTTTTAGTAGGAAGTGGGAATTAGAATGAAGTACATTATGCAAATTATGCCAGCATTGCTTTCAGGCACTTGGCTGACCCTGCGTGTGTTTTTCTGGACCTTAATCGTGTCTTTGCCATTAGGGGTACTGGTGGCCGTTGGTGAACTGAGCAAGTTTAAACCACTTGAGTGGCTAGTCAGGTTTTATGTCTGGATCATGCGGGGTACGCCGCTGCTGCTGCAATTGATCTTTGTCTTTTACGGCTTGCCGCTGATCGGGATTGTCTTTCCGCGTTACCAAGCAGCTTTATTTGCCTTCATCCTAAACTACGCTGCTTATTTTGCTGAAATTTTCCGGGCGGTTTGCAAGCAGTGCCAACTGGGCAGTTTGAAGCGGCACAGGTCTTGCGGCTGAATCACTGGCAGACGCTGATTCATATCATTATCCCGCAGGTGGTCAAAATTGTGCTCCCGTCAATTGGCAATGAAACCATCAACTTGGTAAAAGATTCCTCGCTGGTTTATGTTATCGGCCTGGGCGACTTGCTCCGGGCAGGCAACGTGGCAATGGCGCGGGACGTGACGATGGTGCCACTTTTGTTAGTCGGCTTGATTTATCTGTTACTGATTAGCCTCTGTTCTTTTGCCCAGCGCAAACTAGAAGGGCACTTTTCCTACTATAAATAGAAGGCGGGCGAGTTAAATGTTAGAAGTCAAAAATTTAAGCAAAGCTTTTAATCAATGCGAGATCCTGCGCAACCTATCTTTTACTGTTAAAACCGGCGGAATTTTAACGATTGTTGGCCCGTCAGGTGCTGGCAAAACCACCTTGCTGCGGATTATTGCTGGCTTAGAAACTAAAGATCAGGGTCAAATTCTGCTTGATCATGAGCCGGTGCAGCCAGGCCAAATTGGAGTCGTTTTTCAAGATTTCAATTTGTTCTCGCACCTGACTGTTTTGCAAAATGTGGCCTTAGCGCCCGAATTAGTCCTGCACCAAACTAAGGAGCAGGCGGTAAAACGTGCTCGCCAGTTTTTAGCTGACCTGCAAATGGCGGCTCTGGCTGACCAATATCCTTACCAATTATCCGGTGGGCAAAAGCAGCGGGTAGCCATTGCTCGGGCGCTAGCCATGCGGCCAGCAGTTTTATGCTACGACGAGCCGACCAGCGCCCTTGATCCCAACTTGCGCCAAGCGGTGGGAGAACTGATTTTAAGCCTGCAGCAAACAGGTCTGACGCAATTAATCATCACGCACGATATGCCGTTTGCCGAGCAGTTAGGTCAAGACGTTTTGCGAATTGAGCCCGTGCAGGAAAGGTGAGGATCATGAAAAAATTCTTCTTAGTCTTAGCTTGCCTATGCCTGCTGCCGCTAGCTGCCTGTTCGAAACAGACACCAGCTGCAAGTAGCGACCACTGGAACCAACTTGCCAAGAAAAAAGAAGTGGTGGTTGGCTTAGATGATTCCTTTGTCCCAATGGGTTTTACTAAGAAAAATGGACAGCTAACCGGCTATGACATCGATTTAGCCCGGGCTGTGTTTAAGCTGTATGGCATCAAGGTGAACTTTCAAACCATTGACTGGTCGATGAATACGACTGAACTGCGCAACGGCACAATTGACTTGATTTGGAACGGGTTTAGCATTACCCCACAGCGGGAGCGTAAACTTGCCTTTTCCCGGCCGTATTTAAAAAATCGGCAAATTTTAGTTGTCCGCAAGAATAGCAAGTACCACAATTTTTCACAGTTAAAAGGCAAACAAATCGGAATGCAGACAGGGTCCACCGCTGAGCAGTGGTATGAAGGCCAGCAGCATTTGCTGCAGTGCGGGCAGCCAGTTTTATATGACCAGCTGCCGAATGGCTTTTTGGATTTGAATTCGGGCCGGATTCAAGGTCTGCTGCTCGATGAGGTCTATGCAAATTATTATTTGGCTAAATTAGCTAAGAGCCGCAATTACCGGGTGATCGTCAATCAATCCGTGCCAGCTGATTTATTCGGAGTGGGGATGCGAAAAAGTGATCGCATTTTGCAAGCAAAAGTTAACCGTGGCCTAGCAGTTTTGCAGAAAAATGGGCAGCTAGCCGCCTTAAATAAAAAATGGTTCGGGCAAGCCAGCAATTATTTGGGCAAGAATTAAGAAAAGCGCCTGAGATTGTATTGACCAGCTTTTTCAGGTTGGCTATAATAAAAACATACTGTATGGGTACGACTGCGTACCAAGAAATGGAAGGAGGGATCATACATGGCCAAGACAATTGTTCACGAAAATGAGTCGATTGATGATGCTCTTCGTCGTTTCAAACGTTCCGTTTCTAGAAGTGGTACCTTGCAAGAATACCGCAAACGTGAATTCTACGAAAAGCCGAGTGTTCGCCGCAAGTTAAAATCTGAAGCTGCTCGCAAGCGTAGACATTATTAATTTTTAAAAAAGCTCTCGTTGGATACAGCTCCTGCGGGAGTTTTTTTGTACAGGAGATAATTATGACTTTATCACAGCAAATTATGGAAGATATGAAGACAGCGATGAAGCAGCATGATAAAACTGCTTTAAATACGATTCGATTGATCAAAGCAGCGTTAATGAATGCTAAAATTAAGCTGGGCCGCGACTTAACCGCTGATGACGAATTAAGCGTTTTGAGCACGGAAGTTAAGCAGCGCAAAGAATCGATTGCCGAATTTGCTAAGGCTGGCCGCCAAGATTTAGTCGACAGCACGCAAGCCGAGCTAAAAATCGTGCAACGTTATCTGCCGAAGCCGCTGACCAAAGACGAACTGACCAAGTTAGTTGAAGATGCAATTAAAGCCGTTGATGCTAAAGGCAAGCAAGATTTTGGCAAAGTGATGAAAGCTATCATGCCAAAAGTTAAAGGCCGTGCTGATGGCAAGACTGTTTCGGGCTTGGTCGGCAAATTATTAAACAAGTAAGATGGGGGAGTAGTTAGTGGGAGAAGTTTTAAGCCGAACTTTTACACCGCAAAAGCCAGAAAATCTCTTGAGCTTAGTCGGTGTCAATGACAGCAACTTGCACCTGTTAGCTGATGAATTTGACGTGAAGGTGGTTGATACTGGTAGTCAAATCACCGTTTCTGGTGATGACGAAGCTAAATTAACCGCCGTCACTGAAATCCTGCATGCGCTGGAACGGGTAGTTGATACCGGGATCACAATTCAAGGCACTGATGTCGTGTCCGCAATCAAAATGAACCAGCGCGGGACGATGTCGGCTTTTGGCGATTTGTACCGCAAAATTTTGCTGCATGATGCTAAGGGCCGGGCTATCCGGGTAAAAAATATGGGGCAAAAGCGCTACGTTGACGCCATTAAAAGCCACGATGTGGTCTTTGGCATTGGTCCTGCCGGGACTGGTAAAACTTTCTTGGCCGTGGTGATGGCAGTAGCCGCTTTTAAAAAAGGCGAAGTTTCCCGGATCGTGCTGACTCGGCCAGCCGTTGAAGCTGGCGAGTCGCTTGGCTTTTTGCCAGGTGACTTAAAAGAAAAAGTTGATCCATATCTGCGGCCAATCTATGACTCGCTGAATGCGGTCCTGGGGACTGACGCAACTAACCGCTTAATGGAACGTGGCCTAATTGAAGTCGCCCCGCTAGCGTATATGCGCGGGCGGACGCTAGACGATGCCTTTGTCATTTTAGATGAAGCGCAAAATACTACCCAGGCACAGATGAAGATGTTTTTGACCCGGCTCGGCTTTGATTCTAAGATGGTCGTCAACGGCGATATTACTCAGATTGACTTACCGGGCAACGCCCAAAGCGGTTTAGTGCAAGCGACCCGTATTTTGGCCGGGATTGACCAAATCGAATTTATCAACTTTTCATTTAATGATGTTGTCCGCCACCCAGTTGTGGCTAAAATTGTCAGAGCCTATGAAAAGGACGGTTTATAAATGGCACCACTTACGATTACTTTCAACGATGAAGTTGGTTTTTTAACCAGTGGTCAACGTGATTGGAAAAGCTGGATCCAGCAGCTGCTCCTGCAAGCTAAGGAAAAAATCGGCAAGCAGAATTCACTGGAGATGAGCATTAATTTTGTTGACCAGACCCGGATTCACGAAATTAATAAAAAATACCGGGGCAAGGACCGGGCTACTGACGTCATTTCCTTTGCGATTGAAGATGGGGATGAGCAGCTGGATTTAAGCAGCTTTGCGGCTGACCCAGACTTTGTCGAAGATATCGGCGACTTGTTTATTTGTCCAGATGTGGTCAAGGTCCATGGTCAAGAATATGAAACCGGCTTTGACCGTGAATTTGGCTACACTTGCGTGCACGGTTTTTTGCATTTAAATGGCTATGATCACATTAAGCCTGATGAGGCGAAAGTTATGTTTGGCCTGCAGGGCGAAATTTTAACCGAATACGGACTCCCCCTACATAGAAATTGAGGAAAATTATGAATTCAGAAGAACAAAAATTATACGAGCAAATCCGCAAGCACATGGACCGCGCTTACGTGCCATACTCCCATTTTAAGGTGGGTGCTGGCTTAATTACGGAGAGCGGGCAAGTGGTCCTGGGCGTTAATATTGAAAATTCTTCTTACCCAGAAGGTTTGTGCGCTGAGCGGGTTACCCTGTTTTCTTACGTTAACCAGGGGCTGATTAATGATCCGATTAAAATGTTAATGGTGTCTGGCAATACGCCGGGCCCAATTTCACCATGTGGTGCCTGCCGGCAAGTCATGACGGAATTTATGCAGCATGATACCCCAGTTCTTTTGACCAACGAACAGGGCGACGTCAAACGGACGACTTTAGAAGGTATTTTGCCATATTACTTTACTGAACAGGATTTGCATGATGGACAAAACAAGTGAATTTAAATCCGGTTTTGTGGCGCTAATTGGCGAACCAAATGTTGGCAAGTCAACTTTGCTAAATTATTTAGTAGGTGAAAAAGTTGCAATTATGTCACCGAAGCCGCAAACGACCCGCAATAAAATTGCTGGCATCTATACTGACGACCACCAGCAGATTGTTTTTTTGGATACGCCCGGTTTGCACCCAGCGCAAAATAGTTTAGATAACTATATGGACCAAGCTAGTTTGTCGGCTTTAAAAGATGTGGACGCGGTTTTGTTCATGGTGGAGCCGACTAAAGTCAGCGCTGAAGATAAAAAAATTGCTGAACATTTGCGCAAGGTGAAGGCCCCAGTTTTTTTGGTAATTAATAAAATTGACTCCGTCCATCCCGATGCTTTGCTGCCAGTGATTGCTGACTACCAAAAGCTAGGCAAGTTCGCTGAAACTTACCCGATTTCTGCAGCTAAAGGCATTAACGTGTCTGATCTAATTAACGGCTTAACTGAGTATCTGCCAGCTGGCCCGCAATATTACGACCGCGATCAACTGACTGACCGGCCGGAATATTTCATCGTGGCTGAACTGATTCGGGAACAAATTCTGCGCCTGACTAAACAGGAAGTACCTCACGAAACAGCAGTAGCCGTAGAACAGATGAATGAGTTCCGCAGTGACAAGCGGCAGGTAGTGGCCACGATTTATGTTGAACGGCCTGGTCAAAAAGGCATTATCATCGGTAAAAATGGCCAGATGCTGAAGCAGATTGGAATTGCCGCCCGTCAAGAGATTGAACGCCTGCTCGGTGAAAAAATTAATTTGCGCTTGTGGGTCAAAGTTCAACCGCACTGGCGCGAGGATCCAACCTTTTTGCAAAAAATCGGCTACAGCAAGAAGGATCTTAGTTAATGGCACGCTATTTGCAAGATGTGCACGGCTTGATTTTCCACCACCAGCGTTTCCATGAAGCAGATGTACTAGCACAAATGCTGACAAAAGAAGCTGGGTTTTTAACGGTGATTATTCATGGCGCGCTCAAACAGAATTCACGCTTGGCAGGGGCCAGCGTGAATTTTTCGTCTGGCACTTATATCATTATGACTAGCGGGCATGGTCTGAGCACTTTGCGCAATGTTAAAAGCAGCCAGCAATTTGAGTATTTATTTAGTGATTTAACCGCTAATGCTTATGCTAGCTACTTGCTGGATTTGACCAGGCATGCTTTTGTCGAATATGAACCAATTGGCGCTTACTATGACCTAATTATGGAAGTTTTGCAGCGGCTAGACCAAAAACAAGATCCTGAACTGCTTACCCAGCTAGTTCAACTGCAGCTGCTGCCAGCTTATGGGGTCGGGCCGCAATTTGCGCACTGCGTTTATGGTCCAGAAAGTCGCGGGATGCCATTTGACTATTCAATTCAGGCTGGCGGGGTGATTTGCCAGCGTCATTTTAGCCAGGCTGCGCGCATGCACTTGCCGGCCCAAGCAACCGCCTTGCTAAGAACGCTGGCGCTGGTCCCGATTAAGCAACTAGGTCAAATAACAATTAAAGCGGACACTAAACAAGCGACTCGTAAGGCCATTGACCGGATTTATGGTGAAACGCTAGATTTAGATTTAAAGAGCAAGCGCTTTTTAGATGAACTGCGGCTGAGCGAGTTTTAGTAGTATTTTGCCCTTGAGTATGCTAGAATTTTTCTTGATTTGGCAATGATAGGGAATTAGAAAAAGCTTAGTTCAGCGAGTGCCGGCCGGTAAGAGGGCATCTAAGAAAAGGCACCCTTAGCCAATCCTTAATTAAGAGCAGACAAAACTTGTCTGAACTAGGGTGGAACCGCGATTTTTAATCGTCCCTATGCAATCTATTTTTGCATAGGCTTTTTTTATGGCCTTGCAGAGGGAGGAAAAATATGTCAGATAAATTGAACATCCAGAACATGATTTTTACGTTAGAAAAGTTCTGGGCTTCAAAAGGCTGCATGGTAATGCCTTCATACGACGTTGAAAAAGGTGCTGGGACCATGAGTCCGTATACCTTTTTGCGAGCTGTTGGACCAGAACCATGGGCAGCTTGCTACATGGAACCATCACGTCGGCCAGCTGATGGCCGGTATGGTGAAAACCCTAACCGTTTGTACCAACACCACCAGTTTCAGGTGGTTATTAAGCCGTCCCCACTGGATGTACAGCAGTACTACTTGGACAGCTTGGAAGCCCTGGGCATTAAGCCGCTAGAGCACGATATCCGTTTCGTTGAAGACAACTGGGAGAACCCATCAATGGGTTGTGCCGGTGTTGGTTGGGAAGTTTGGCTTGACGGTATGGAAGTTTCGCAATTTACTTACTTCCAAGTAGTCGGTGAATTAGACGTTAAGCCGGTGATGTCAGAAATCACCTATGGGGTTGAACGGCTTGCTTCCTATATTCAAGACGTTAACTCCGTCTTTGACCTGGAATGGGGTCATGGCGTCTTGTACCGTGATATCTTTAAAGAACCTGAATATGAACACTCCAAGTACGCCTTTGAAGAAAGCAATCAAGAACAATTGCTGGCCTTCTTTGATATTTATGAAAAGACGGCTAAGCGTTTGCTCGGCATGAACTTAGTTCACCCAGCTTACGACTACATCTTGAAATGCAGTCATACTTTCAACTTACTGGATGCACGCGGGGCTGTATCAGTAACTGAACGGGCTGGCTACCTGGCACGGATCAGAAACTTGGCTCATGAAGTGGCGTCAAGCTTTGTTGAAGAACGAGAAAAACGCGGCTTCCCATTATTAAAGAGTGCTGAACTGAAAGCGGGGGCAGACAATGACTAAAGATTACTTGTTTGAAATTGGCGTTGAAGAAATGCCAGCTCACGTGGTAACACGCAGCGTTAAACAGCTCGCTAGCCGGACCAAGAAGTTTCTGGAAGAAAACGGCCTGACTTTTGGCGAAATTGATACCTATTCAACTCCGCGCCGGCTGACTGTCTTAGTGCACGATTTGGCCGAAAAGCAAGCTGACATTGACGAAATCAAAAAAGGCCCAGCTAAGCGGATTGCCCAAGATGAAAACGGCAATTGGACCAAAGCGGCTGAAGGTTTTGCCCGCGGTCAAGGCTTAACGGCTGATGACATTTACTTTGAAGACTTCAAAGGTACTCAGTATGCTTATGTCCACGTACAAAAATCTGGCACGTTAGCTAAGGATATTTTGCTAGGGATGGACCAAGTCGTTAAAGCTATGACTTTCCCAACCAAGATGCGCTGGAGCCACTACGACTTTGAATTTATCCGTCCGCTGCACTGGTTAGTTTCTCTGCTCGGCAGCGAAATCGTCCCAGTTAAAATTTTAGACATTACCGCTGGCCGGAAAACGCAAGGGCATCGCTTCTTAGGCGACAGCGTGGTCTTAGCCAGTGCTGATGATTATGAAACTGCTTTGAAGCGTCAATTTGTGATTGCTGACGCAGCCGAACGCAAGGCGATGATTAAAAAGCAGATTGCCAACTTAGTTGAGCAGCACCACTGGCAAGTTAAGCTTGACCCAAGCTTGCTTGAAGAAGTAACCAACTTGGTTGAATACCCAACTGTGTTTGCTGGCAGCTTTGATAAGCAATACCTGCAAATTCCTGATGAAGTTTTAATTACTTCCATGAAGGACAACCAACGCTACTTTGAAGTTTATGACCAAGATGGCAATTTGATTAACCACTTTATCGCTGTCCGCAACGGTAATGAACAATACTTAAACAATGTCATTGCCGGAAACGAAAAAGTGTTAGTGGCCCGCTTGGACGATGCGCAATTCTTCTTTGATGAAGACAAGAAGTACCCATTGCAGCACTTTGTTGACCGCCTACAGAACGTTTCCTTCCACGACAAGATTGGTTCAATGGCTGAAAAGATGCTGCGAACTAAGATTATTGGTGACTGGCTAGGCAAACAATTTGGCTTTAATGCTGAAACTATGCAGGACTTTGACCGGGCTGCTGACTTGTACAAGTTTGACTTAGTTACTGCCATGGTTGGCGAATTTGCCGAACTGCAAGGCGTGATGGGGATGCATTACGCTCGTTTGGCTGGTGAAAAAGAAGATGTTGCCTTAGCTATTAAGGAACACTACTTGCCAAGTTCAGCTGAAGGCGATTTGCCAGCTACAAAAGTCGGCGCTTTGCTATCAATTGCTGATAAGCTGGACACGATTATTACTTTCTTCGGCGCTGGGATGATCCCAAGCTCATCCAACGACCCATACGCACTGCGGCGTTCTGCTTACGGAATTGTGCGGATTTTATTAGCACAAAACTGGTCGCTTGATTTTAGTGAAGCATTGCCAACTCTGGTGTCAGCCGTTGCAGGCAAGACTCCAGCTAAGCTGCCAAAAGACAAGGACAGTGAACAAGAAATCGCTGACTTTATCCGCGGCCGGGTCAAGCAATACTTGCAAACCCGTGATTACCAATACGATGTCATTGACGCCGTGCTTGCTTCAAGCCAGCAAGACCCGCAGCATATTTTACAAGCTGCTAAAGTTCTGCAAGATCACCACGATGATGCTGACTTCAAGCCAGTTGTTGAAAGTTTAACTCGGATCAACAATATTTTGGCCAAGGGTAAATTTACCGGTTCAACGGCTGTAGATGCTAAACTATTTAGTGACGAATCTGAACAAGCATTGGCTGACGCAGTTAACCAGTTGCAAAAGTTGGATGCCACTGATTTAGACCAACTGTACGCCGGCTTTGTCGCCTTGCAGCCAGTCATTGACCGCTACTTTAAGGCCAACATGATTATGGATAAGGACTTAGAAGTGCGGCATAACCGGCTCGCTCAATTGGCCGCTGTCAGTGAATTAGCCGATCGCATGGGAGATTTGAGCAAATTAGTCATTAAGTAAAGGCTGAGCATGAATGGCTGGACGAATTCCTGAAGATTTTATTAATGAAGTACGCAGCGCCGTCAACATTGTTGATGTCGTTAGTCAGTATGTTTCACTGACGAAAAAAGGCAAAGACTATCTGGGTCTTTGCCCTTTTCACCAAGAAAAAACGCCTTCATTTACGGTTAATGAGGCCAACCAATTTTTCAAATGCTTTGGCTGCGGACGCGGCGGCAATGTGTTCAAGTTTTTAATGGAAAAAGAAGGGTTAACCTTCCCTGAAAGTGTTGAACAAGTCGCTAATTTCGTCAATATCCCAATGCCAGCTGGCTTGGGCAAAGCAGTGGCACCAATCAGCCCGCTCAAAAAAGTCTACCAGGCGGCTTGTCAGTTTTATCAGCACCTCTTGCTAGCGACTAAAGCTGGCGAGCGGGGCCTGGCTTATGCACGCAAGCGTGAGCTCAACGATGAAACTTTGCGTCATTTTAAGATTGGCTATGCCCCTGATAATGAAAAAATCTTACTGACTTTTTTAAAGGCACAAAAGTATGATGACGAGTTGCTAGCTAAAAGCGGTTTGTTCGTGCAGACTAAGGATGGACGCTTATTTGACCGCTTTCGCGACCGGTTGATGTTCCCGCTAGCCAATGAAAGCGGGCAAGTAGTCGGCTTTTCTGGCCGCCGGCTAAGTAACGATAAAACTGTCGCTAAGTACATGAATAGTCCTGAAACAGAGATTTTTGACAAGTCGAAGTTGCTGTTTCATTTAGCGGAGGCAAAAAAAGCTGCCCGTAAAGAAGGGCACTTGCTCTTGTATGAAGGTTATATGGATGTCATAGCCGCCTACAAAGCTGGTGTGCAGGCAGGCGTTGCCTCAATGGGGACGAGTTTAACTGGCGGACAGGTTTACCTTCTCAGACGGATTACGCCAAATATCATCATCAATTACGATGGCGATGATCCTGGCGTGCATGCAGCTGGCAGAGCCGCGCGAATGTTTGCGCGGGCTGGCCGGTTTAATTTAGGGATTGTGGTCCTTCCCGAAAAGCTGGACCCTGACGAATACGTCAAAAAATATGGCCCTGAAAAGTACCAAGGCGAAGTCAAAGCGGCAATTAGCCCGACTGATTTTTTCATTCGGCAATTAGCAGCTGATACTGACTTCAATAATGATCGCGAGCAGCTCAATTTTATCAATGCGGCAGTAGCGGAAGTGGCGCGCTTAGGCGACCCATTAGCCGAAGACGTGTATTTAAATAAATTAGCGAAGCAAACTGGGGTTAGCCATGATTTGCTGGCAGCTAATTTGGCTAAAGCTAGGCGGGTTCAGCGCCGCGTTCAGCAGCATACAACTAGCAGCCGCGAGACTGAAGCAGCTAGCGCGCCAGTGCAAGCAGAACTTGAGCAGAGGGCAGCTGTACCGAATCGGCCTGATTTAGACCGCTTGCTCTACCTGTTTATTCATTCAGAATCAGCGCGCGATTATTTATTAAGTCGGCACTTTCTCTTTCCTGACGTGCATTATGCGGACTTAGCTGAACACTGGCTGCAGTATGAAGAAACACATATGCAAGCCAATCCTAATGATTTTGTTAATGACTTGTCTGAACAAGAGCAGCAGATTGTGGTTAATCTGGAAATGAAACCCTATCCGGCTGACTATAGCAACGATGAAATTGACGAAATCATTAATACCTTGCAGTGCCAGCAGCGCGACGAACAAATTAATCAATTACAGACAAAATTAGCTGCCGCCCGCAGTCGGGCAGACGTGGCAGCTCAACTGAAGATCACTAATCAGATTATTTCTCTGAAAAGAGCAAACAATTAAGGAGGCTTGGTCATGGCTCGACAAGCAGCCAACCATCGACAGGCAATATCCCCAGATAAACAGTCTGGCTTAGCAGCAGCGGTGAAAAAAGTTGTTAAGCAGGTTAAACAGACAAAAACTATCTCAGAAACTGAATTTATCGATCAATTGGTCACTCCTTACCAGTTAACTGGCCAGGCAGTTGATCAATTAGTGCAAGAGTTTGAAGATAACGGGATTAGCATCGTAGATGCTGACGGCAATCCAGCACCGATTGCTTTACAAAAACAAAAGCATGTTGAACAGGCTGAATTAAAGGATATGTCAGCCCCAGCCAACGTGCGGATGAATGATCCCGTCCGGATGTATTTAAAAGAAATTGGCCGGGTGCCGCTATTAACGCCAGAACAAGAAGTAGATTTAGCTAAACGGATTGAAGACGGTGACCAGACTGCCAAGCAGGAATTAGCAGAAGCCAATTTGCGGTTAGTAGTTTCAATTGCTAAACGTTACGTTGGCCGCGGTTTGTCTTTTTTGGATTTAATTCAAGAAGGCAATATGGGTCTGATGAAGGCAGTTGATAAGTTCAACTACAAATTAGGTTTTAAGTTTTCAACCTACGCCACTTGGTGGATTCGGCAAGCGATCACCCGGGCAATTGCTGACCAAGCGCGAACAATTAGAATCCCGGTCCACATGGTGGAAACGATTAATAAATTGATCCGGACTCAGCGGCAAATGCTGCAAGACTTGGGCAGAGAACCTCGTCCTGAAGAAATTGGGGCAGAAATCGGCATGTCAGCTGATAAAGTACGCGATACATTGAAGATTTCCCAAGAACCAGTTTCCTTAGAAACGCCAATTGGTGAAGAAGACGATTCCCACTTAGGCGACTTTATCGAAGATAAAGATGCTACTAGTCCTGAGCAGCATGCGTCCTTTGAAATCTTAAAACAGGAATTGCAAGAAACTTTGGGCACGCTGACTGACCGGGAAGAAAATGTCCTGCGTTTGCGGTTTGGTTTAGACGATGGCCGGACTCGGACTTTAGAAGAAGTAGGTAAAGTCTTTGGCGTGACTCGGGAACGGATTCGGCAGATTGAAGCTAAAGCTCTGCGCAAATTGCGTCATCCTAGCCGGTCTAACCAATTGAAAGATTTTTTAGATGAATAATAACTAGCTACCGGTCAACCGGTAGCTTTTTCCGTAGAAAGGGGCGACTTTAGATGGATGCACGTTTAGCAGCTTTAGCAGCGATGGTGCCAGCTAACACGCGGCTGGCCGATATTGGGACTGACCATGCTTACTTGCCGATTGCACTGGTGCAGGCTGGAAAAATTCCCTTTGCAATTGCCAGCGACATCGCTGCAGGCCCGCTGGCCAATGCTCAAGCTGATATTCAAGCAGCCGGGCTTAGCAGTCAGATTGAAACGCGGCTGGGCAATGGCCTAGCTACGATTAAAGCTGAAGACCACATTGAAACCGTGGTTATCGCCGGCGTTGGCGGTCAATTAATGACTGAAATTTTGACGCAAAGCCCGTTGCGGTTTCCGAATTTAGTGCTGGAACCCAATATTGGCGAACCGCAAGTTCGCGCTTGGCTGGTAGATCATCAGTACCAAATCATTGATGAACAATTGCTTTGGGTTAAAGGGCATAGCTATGAATTAATTAAGGCTGAACTAACTGACCAGACACATCCTTTGACGCTGAAAGAAGCTTTATTTGGCCCGAAGATTTTAGCCAAAAAGGATGACAATCCTGCTTTTGCACGTAAATGGTCAGGGCAGCTGACATACTATCAGCGGCTGCTGCGTAACTTGCAGCAAGCGGCTCAGCCGGATCATGCTAAAATTGCCAAGTTAACCGAACAAATTGAGTTAATCAAAGGAGAACTAGATGACTAAGGTCAAAGACATCATTGCCCAGCTGCAAAAATTTTTCCCGGAAGATTTAGCCGTACAGGGCGACCCAGTGGGAATGCAAATTGGCGATCCTGAAGCAGAAGTTACCAAAGTGATGACCACATTAGACGTGCGTCCGCAAGTTGTCCAGGAAGCAATTGATCAGCAGGTGGATTTCATTGTTAGCCACCACCCGGTTATTTTCCGTCCAGCTAAAAATCTAGATTTCACTGATCCACAAATGCGGATGTATGGCGATTTGATCAAACATGGGATTGCTGTTTACGCTATTCATACTAATTCCGATAAGGCTCAAAATGGGTCTAGTCAGTGGGAAGCAGAAGCTTTAGATTTAGAAGATATTAATCCGTTCTGTCTTGACCTAGATGGCATTGCCATTGGCCGTCGGGGTGAATTGCCGCAAGTGCTGACGGCGCGGGAATTTGCCGACTACGTCAAAGACAAGCTGCAAGTCGACTTTGTGCGTCTGATTACAGGCGACAACCAGCGGCCAATTAAACGCGTTGGACTAGTGTGCGGGGACGGCAATAAATTCTGGCCAGAAGCAGTTAAAGCTGGCCTGGATGCATATGTGACTGGCGACGTTTACTATCATACCGGCCACGACATTATTTCAAATGGCCTAACCGTAGTTGACCCAGGCCACTACACTGAAAAGTTATTTAAGTATAAAGTTGCTGAGCTTTTGCAGAAATGGGCACCAGCTTTAAAATGGCAGGTTGAGATTATCATTTCACAAGTTTCAACTGATCCATTCCAAAACTTGAGTTAGGCTAGCCTAATGGAAAACAATCAACAGCAAACCAGGCATCAGATCGGCCTCTTTTCAGCCGTCATGCTCTCGCTGAATTCTTTGATTGGGTCAGGTTGGCTCTTTGGATCAGGTTCAGCGGCAAAAATTGCTGGCCCAGCGGCCATTATTTCCTGGATTTTAGGGGCCGTGATTATCATCGCCATTGCTTTGACTTACATTGAACTCGGTGCGATGTTTCCTGAAAGCGGCGGGATGAGCCGGTATGCCCAATACAGCCATGGGCCGCTGCTTGGCTTTATCGCGGCGTGGGCTAATTGGATTTCACTGATTATTTTGGTGCCGATGGAAGCAGTAGCGGCAGTGCAATACATGTCGTCTTGGCCGTGGAGCTGGGCTAATTGGACTAAGCATTTTATGCAGGGCGGCAATATTACTTCGGCTGGATTACTAGTAGTATGCGCGTTTATGCTGGTCTTTACCTTGATCAACTTTTGGTCGGTTAAGCTAATGACGCACTTTACCAATTTGATCTCGATTTTTAAAATTTTGCTGCCAACGCTTACGATTGTGACGCTGCTTTTGAGCGGGTTTCATAGTCAAAATTTTGGGAGCAATTGGCAGGAATTCATGCCTTATGGCAGCCGATCGATTTTTGAAGCTACATCTGTGTCTGGCATTATCATGTCTTATGATGCTTTTCAAACGACCATCAATATGGGCGGAGAGCTGAAAAATCCGCGCAAAAATGTGGTCCGGGGTGTGCTGATTTCGATGCTGATTACGGCGGCGATTTATATCATGCTGCAAATCACCTTTATTGGGGCAGTCAAACCGGAGATGCTTGCCAAAACTGGCTGGCATGGGATTAATTTCAGTTCACCATTTGCAGACCTAGCAATTATTTTAGGGATTAATTGGCTGGTTATTTTGCTTTATCTAGATGCATTTGTGTCGCCCTTTGGGACGGGAGTTGCGTTTGTGGCTACGGCTTCCAGAGCGCTAGCAGCGATGACGCACACCCGCCATTTGCCAAAATGGCTCGGCAAACTCAACCAAAAATACCTGATCCCGCGCTATGCAATGCTGACGGATTATGTGCTGGCGGTGATTTTAGTCAGCGTGTTTCGGAATTGGAACTTGCTGGCCACAGTCATTGCTGCCTCGACTTTAATCGCTTATTTGACGGGTCCAGTGACGGTAATGGCGCTTAGAAAAACTAACCCCGAACTGCACCGGCCATTTAATCCGAAATATATGAAAATCTTGGCACCAGTGGCTTTCGTTTTGACTAGTCTAGCGATTTACTGGTCGATGTGGCCGACCACAGTGCAAGTGATTTTCGTGATCGCTTTGGGGCTGCCGCTTTATCTGTATTATGAGCTTAAGTACCAGCATGCTGATTTGAGGCAGCAATTAGGACACGCGGCCTGGCTGCTAATTTATCTGATTTTTATGGCAGTTATGTCGTATTTAGGCAGCAGTGGCTTTGGCGGTCAAAATTATTTATCATATCCTTGGGACTTTGTAGTCATTGTGGTAGTAGCTTTGATCTTTTATCAATGGGGTGTTCGTTCTAGCTTAGGGACGGTTGACCCGCAGGCTGCCCAATTGAATCAAGCTTTAACAAAGGAGCATTAAGAATGAAGTATGATGTTTTACTGCCGTATTTTTTAAAGTACGTGCAAATTAATTCACGCTCTGACGAGCATGCCGACCGTTTCCCGTCGACTCAGCGGCAAGTTGATTTTCAACGGGTAATCATGGCTGATTTAGCTGAAATCGGCGTAACTGATGTGCACTATAATCAAAAATCAGCAGCGGTGATTGCCGATATTCCTGCTAACGTTGCAGAAAAAGTGCCAACGATCGGTTTTATCGCGCACTGTGATACGGCTGATTTTGAATCAGAACATGTGAAGCCGCAAGTACACAAAAATTACGATGGCCACTCCAAGATTCAGCTGGGTGACAGCGAATTTTACCTAGACCCGGCAGTCTTTCCTAATTTGAAAAACTATGAAGGTCAAACGATTATTACTGCTTCTGGTGATACTTTGCTGGGCGGGGATGATAAGTGCGGTTGCTCAGAACTGATGACCTTTGTCAAATACTTGGTCGATCACCCAGAAGTTAAACATGGCCGGATTCGGTTAGCCTTTACGCCTGATGAAGAAATCGGCACGGGTACGCAAAAATTTGACGTGGCTGATTTTGACGCCGATTTTGCATTTACTGTTGATGGCGAAGCACCGGGCAAACTTGATTGGGGAACTTTTAGCGCGGCTGAATTTACGCTTGATATTCAAGGCGTGAATGTTCACCCAGCGGTGGCTAAAGGGCAAATGGTCAGCGCCGTTAAGTTAGGAATTGCTTTCCAAAATGGTCTGCCAAAAGATGAAGACCCAGAGCATACTGATGGCTTAGAGGGCTTTTACCATTTGCTATCGTTTAATGGAACCGTTGATAATGCGCACATGGAATACATTATCCGCGATTTTGAACGCGATGGTTTAGAGCGGCGCAAGCAAGTTGTCAAAGATCTGGTCGCTAAAATGAACGAAGAGCAGGGCGTCAAACGCTTAACTTTGAACATGCACGATCAATACTACAACATGGCCGATGAACTGAAGAAGCATATGGAAATCATAGACCTTGCCCGGCAAGCATATCGTGATGAAGGTTTGACAATTAACGAAGACCCTGTTCGCGGCGGCACGGATGGGTCAACTTTGACCTTTATGGGCCTGCCATGCCCGAATTTGTTTGCGGGTGAAGAAAACATGCATGGCCGCTATGAGTACACGGTGCTGGAATCAATGGAAAAAGCTGTTGATGTTTTAATTCGGATTGCAGAACTCAATTATCAGCAGAATAAGTGAAACAAAAATCGGATTTTTTGCTAACTCGGCTGATTTTTACACAGTTTAAAAATCCTAAAATATTAGTGATGTAAGAGGTTGCAAAATCTTTACTAAAAGTTATACACTTGTAGTCTTTTGCTTAAAAAATAGACCATAATGCCTGCTATTAAAGCATTTATGGTCTTATTTTTTTGCTAAAAAAAGCTAGTTTAAATTTGTGAAACTATTGCCAGAAATTACACTTGCATCTGCTGGAAAAGAGTATATAATACTGTATTAGATAAATATAACAGTAAGGAAGTGAGCAGGTGGAATTCAAAGATAATGTCCCAATTTATCTGCAAATCGAGCAACGATTGATTAAGCAGATTGTCCAAGGTCAGCTGCAAGCAGGTGACCGGTTGCCATCGGTTCGCAAATTAGCTGTCACTGAGACAGTTAATGTCAACACGGTCCAGCGGGCGCTGCGGGACCTGAACATGCAGGGCTTTATTTATACCAAGCGCGGCGAAGGCAACTTCGTGACCGATGATCAGGATTTAATCGCTGACACCAAAGAACAACTCATCAAACAAGCGGTGACTGATTTTTTGAAAGAAATGCAGGGTTTGGGCTTAGAGCATAGATCAGCACAAGCAGCGTTAGAGAACTATCTAAGAAAAGAGGAGCAAGATGGCGATTCTGAGCATTAAAAATTTGAGTTACAGCAAACACCACAAGTTGATTTTGCAAGGCGTCTGCCTTGATTTAGAACCAGGAAAGATTGTGGCTTTGTTAGGTGCCAATGGGGCAGGTAAAACGACCTTGATGCGGATTATTAGCGGACAGGCTAAGCACTGGCATGGACAAGTGACGGTAGACGGTCAAGATAATGAAGCAGCTCGCAAAGCTTGCATTTCCTTTACTGACCAGTTATCTGGTTTTAATAAAGCAATGAAAATCAGCCAAGTAGCAGATTTTTATGAGCAGGTTTTTCCAGACTTTGACCGAGAAGAATATCGCAAGCTGCAGCAATTTATGAACCTGTCGCCTGATATGCGTTTGCGGGAAATGTCGCGCGGGATGAAAGAGAAGCTGATTATTTCACTAACTTTTGCCCGGCAAGTGCCGCTGTATTTACTGGATGAACCATTCAGCGGGATTGATGTGATGGCGCGCAAACGGATCATTAATTCAATTCTGCTGTGGAAGAACGACCAGTCAACAATCCTATTGTCAGACCACTTTGTTAATGAAATCTCGTCTGTGTTAGATGAAGTTGTCATCGTTAAGGACCAAACTGTTTTAGCTAAACAAGGCGCGGACGATATCCGAGCTAAAGGACAATCGATTGAGCAATATTACGAAAGTTTCTATCAGGAGGGCGAAGATGAGTAGTTTTGGAATGACATTTAAAGCGATGTTTGCCCGCAAGCGGCATGGTGTCTGGCAAGTCCTCTGGGTGACGCTCTTAGCTTCGGTCGTATCACTGATTATTGCGATGATTAAATCCGCGGCTAGAGGACATTTTTATGAAGAAATGTTGAGTAACGGCGAATTGAGCCCATTTTCTAGCATTTGTTTGTTATTAGGCACGTGCGTTTTGATTTGGGGCATGCTGGGCATTATCGCTTACTTCTTTATCTCAGTTCGGCAAAACGAAAAGATCAATCGGTCGGCAACCTGGCGGTTGATCCCAATTTCTACGGCTAAATTTTATGGGAGTAACCTGCTGTCAGCCTTTCTTTCCTATATTATCCTGGGGCTGATTTACTCAGTTATTGGCACGCTCTTATTACTGCCAGTTTTACTAGATAAAAGGAATATTTCAGAAACTACTCGATCGATTCAAAAATTGTTTTCCGCAGAAGTTTTGAGCAAAATTGATCCTTGGTCAATTTTAGGCGGTATTGTCTTTATGCTCGTGTTTGGCTTGTTAGTTTATACCGGTATTTCCTTAATTAATTTAGGCTCACGGACTTTGGCAGATTATTTGCCAACAAATATGGCTAAGCTCGGCCGGTTTGTGATTGGGGTTATCTTTATCATTTTAGCTTTCTGGCTGATGAATATTTTTAACGACGCCTACAATCGCTGGATTATGATTATGCTTGAAGGCAACACGGAGTTGTGGGTTGATAATTTGATCTTGCTGGTAATTGATGCAGTGTTCTTCGGCATCAACTCGTGGCTCTTGCGCGACTTTGTGGAAGCAGAATAAAGGGACAATGTTAAGTTATGAGGGAATCCTGATTTAACTACATTGCGAAAGGTTAAAATCTAGATGAAATAATAAAAAATAGTTTGGTTGTCTGCCAAAAGTCTACAAACTTTAATGGTTCATATGTTGAGAAAGATGATATTTGATTCAAAAGCATTATCGTTCTTATCAAAAATATGACAAAAATAAAGCTCTCAGTTTCAATGAAATTGAGAGCTTTTTGTATGAGAAATCAATTAAATAAAATTACTTAAGATTTCTTAGATAGCGATAAATTGTCGGTTCAGAAATACGTAAAATTTTAGCGACTTTTTGGACCGAGCCTTTGACAGAAAAAACGCCTTTAATATGCAATTCACTGATTAATTTTTCTTTTTGTTTTGGACTTAGGAGCATATTGCTTTGGAGCATCTTAGGGTCAACCACGGAATAAATTAAACCCTCTACAGAAGTAGCCAGTACTTCTTCTGGTTCGTCTGTATGATTGCTTTTTTCTGATTCTTGCGGAATATTAAGAATATCCATCAAATTATCAATAACTTGTTTATTTTTGCTTATATCATGATTTATACATAATATACCTTGTATTTGATTTTGGTCATTTTTAATAAAAAAGGTGGAGCCGATAACTTAGCGTTGAGTTTTGGTTTTGGCTTTGTAATGAACTTTGAAATCATGATCTTTATAGTAACCACTTTTAATTAATGAAATAGCTAAATTAGTGATTGGTGAATCAAGATTACGACCACTAATATAACCGTTCTCAATTGCTACAACGTGTGCATTATCAACAGAATGAACTATAACTTCATAATCTGAACCCAAAGTTGCAGCTAGATATTTGCAAAGATTGGAGTAAATTTTTTCTTGTTCTGCCGAATTTGGTGTGACCAGAGTTATATCGGTATTTTCAAATTCTCTTTGAAAGAATCCATTAGACATTGTAGGTTTAGTTCCCTAAAGTGCTACTTTTTTGTAATTATTTTTTATCACATAGTTCTTGGCTGTAGATAGCATATTAACAATTGGAATGGGACTCTTTTTATTTAGTTCATTAATTACTAGATGAGGTGTCATACCAGTCAAACTAGCAAATTGAACCCCTGCATTTTTAAGATTTTGCAGTCCTTGAAGTAAGTAATTAGTTAATCCTTTATAATCTTCTTTGTCTGCAAAAGCCAGCACTCTGTCTACACTTAAACTTCCAATTGTAAGGGGTGGAAGAGTATTTGTAGCATTGCCTTATTGGTTAGGCAATAGAATCGAAAATAAATAACTAATCTTTTTGTTGATGATCGGAAAAATATAAATAACTTGATCCAGATCAAGTTATCTATTATCGCATCATAATATAATCACTTTAGATATTTAGGCAGAAAGGAAATCTATTATGACAAAATATATTGCAAATATTGAACCATTAAACGAAGAAAAGATTGGTACTAAAGCTCATGGTATCGCCACCTTCGAAGAAGATGGTGATAAATTACATATTCATGTTGAGATGTTTGATACTCCAGCTAACATAGAACACTGGGAACATTTTCATGGTTTTCCTGATGGCACTAAAGCTCATGTTCCAACTAAAAAAGAAGATGTTAACCATGATGGCTTTATTGATTTACCTGAAACTGCGGCTGTTTCTGGTACAACCATGGTACCTTTAGATGATGCCCCTGAAGATATGAATATACCCCATGATGGCTATCCTGTAGCGGATGAAAAAGGATATTATGAATATGAAATTGACGTTCAATTAACAAAGCTTCAGGCAAAATTTAAAGAAGCATTTGGCAGTGATGATCTTCAATTAGATAAGCGAGTAGTTTATGTTCATGGCGTTCCGGCAGATCTTGAATTGCCATCTAGTGTTGCTGGGGATGTTATGAGCTATGATGCTCATACGACTTTGCCAATTGCCGCTGGTGAAATTAAATTAATGCATTAATTTTTTATAGAAATAAAACTTGAAAGCTAGGATCTATGATTTTCTACATAGATTCTAGCTTTTTCTTGTAGGCTTTATTCTTGATAAGAATCAATTTATATAATTCTTTTTTCTCCTATGATATGTAAGGCTAAATAAAGGAGAGATGAAAATGATTAGATTACAGCAATTCTTTGTGAAATATAGAAAGCAGCTTTTACTTATTTACACTATTCTGCTTCTGCTCGCTGAAGGATTCAAGTGGCTATTACACATGGATTTATCGTATCAGGTTTTAATGCTAATTATGGGAATTGTTGGGATGATTCCCATTGTTTTGACAGCCATTTCATCTTTAAAGGTTAAATTAATTTCGATTGATGTGTTGGTATCTTTAGCGGTAATCGGGGCCTTTATTATAGGTGAATTTAATGAAGCGGCCATTGTTACCTGGCTATTTTCGCTAGGGGATATGCTAGAAGAATTAACCTTAAAGAAAACTCGGTCAGCAGTCTCTGATTTGACCAAAATGGCGCCGAAAACAGCATTAGTTGTTAAAGATGATGGTTCAACTGAGAAAGAGGATATTGATTTTATTGATCCTGGTGAAAAAGTTTTAATTAAAACCGGTGATCAAGTTCCAGTTGATGGAAAAATCATTTCAGGTTCTGGTTATTTTAATGAGGCCAATGTTAATGGTGAATCCAAATTGGCTAACAAGAAAGTCGGTAATGAAATATATGCAGGCACAATTCTTGAAAACGGAATATTGACTGTCAAAGCTACTGCAGTCGCCGAAGATACGACCTTTGGTAAAATTATCGAAATGGTTGAAGAAGCACAAGATACAAAGTCACATGCTGAAAAGTTAATTAATCGTTTTTCAAAATATTACACTCCTGCTGTTCTTATAATTGCACTCATTGTTGGTCTGATTACTAAAAACCTTAAATTGGCTATTACAGTTATGGTCTTGGGCTGTCCAGGAGCCTTAGTTATTGGTGTACCAGTATCTACAGTAGCTGGTATTGGCAATGGTGCAAAAAACGGAATTATGTTTAAAGGATCTCAAGTTATGGATCAAGCTCATAAGATCGATGAAATTGCATTTGATAAGACCGGGACTTTAACCGTTGGTCATCCAGAAGTTAATCTAATTGAAGTATTGAATGGTCAAAAAAACGAAATTATTAAATTAGCCGCCCAAATTGAGAGTCAAAGCAACCACCCGTTAGCTCAGGCAATTGCTAAATTAAATAGGCAAAAATTAGCTTCAATTAAAATTCAAACTGTTAAGGGCAAGGGAGTCATAGCTAGTTTAAAAAATAAAAAATACTTTTTAGGTAGTCAAAATTTTATCGTTGAAAATACTCACGCCAATGACAAATTAGACAGAATAACTAATCAGTTTAGTCAATTAGGTAATTCAGTTGTTGTCTTTGCTAATAAAGATCAAAGTCAATTAGCTGTTTTTGGGATTAAAGATCAATTACGCCCAGAAGCTAAAGCAGCTCTAACTCACTTAAAGAAATTAGGAGTTAAAAAATTAGTGCTGCTTTCTGGTGATAAACAAGAAACTGCTGAACAAATTGCGGCAAAATTACCAATTGATGAAGTACATGGTCAAATGTTGCCAGAAGCTAAAGCAGCATTTATTAAACAGGAAAGAACTAAAGGTCATCATATTGCGTTTATCGGGGATGGTATTAATGATAGTCCGGCCTTAGCTAATGCTAATGTTGCAGTTGCTATCGGTAGTGGAACGGATATTGCACTTGAAGTTTCAGATGTCGTTTTAGTTAAAGATGATCTACGAAAAATTAATTATGCCATAAATTTATCCAAGAAAACGGTCTTGAACATGAATGAAAACATAGTGATAGCTTTATTGACAGTTTTGATATTGTTTATCGGCTTGTTTGCTGGTTATGTTGAAATGGCAAGTGGGATGTTTGTTCACGAATTCAGTATCCTCGTCGTTATCTTAAATGGGATGAGATTAATTAAATTTAATCAAAAAAGTTGATAGCTATCAATTTTGTAATGATTGGAACAATGTAGCATTAAACATATAAATTAACGTGAAAGAAGATTGAACTATGGAAAAAGTAATGATGAAATTATCTGGCATGACTTGTCCCTCATGTTTGAGCAAAATTGAAAAAGCGATTGATAGTTTAGATGGAACCGATCAAATAAAAATTTTATTTAATGCAGGAAAACTGAAATTCATTCTAGATCCTGATAAGACTAAGGTTATTGACGTTAAGGTAGCCGTTGAAAAAATGGGTTATGAAGTGCAAGAAATTAAGGAAAAGGAGCTTAACTAATGAATGCAGAAGAAAAGTATCAAGCTGAATTGAAGCAAAGTGATCTTGATCACCATAAACCAACTGCGGCAGCTATGACCGGTCATATTATTTCTAACTTGTTAATTCATTCTTTAAAAATTAGCCAAGCTAGTTTATTTGTTAAAGGAGTTGCCAATCTTTTTTTAGCAGATAAGGGTACTAATTGGATAGCTTATGAACGTCGAGAAATTGATCAATTAAGTCAACTATTAGTTAATAATGGTGAAAGTATTCCAACGATTTTATCTCAGTTTGAAGAATATTCTGTGTTAGAAGAAAACGGCAGTAGCAAATATCTCGAAGGTGAAGAACAATTATTTGCTTTGATAAAGGATTTTGACACGCAAATTCTTTTTATCACCAAGGCGATTGCTTTAGCTGAAAATGAAAATTGGTCAGAATTATCTACTAATTTGGTCAATTTATTGATTTGGATTAAAGAACAGATCCGAATAACTCAAAACTTTTTAGGTCATAATTTAAGAGAAGGATTGTATACTGAAGAGTCTGAAGATTTTTAATTAAGAGGGGAGGCAGAATGTAATGGCTGATTTATGTGTTAATTTAGTACCGTTATTTAATGCTTTACCACAAGATGAAAAAATACAGATCGAAAGATTATTTCAGCATAAAAAATATCAAAAGGGTGAGATAGTGATCGCCCCTATGATGAGTGCTAATTTAATAATTGTAGCCAATGGTAATGCTAAGCAGTATACATTAGATGAAGACGGCAATGAAAATGTTTTAGAGATATTGCATACAGGTGATTACGTTGGCGAGAGTTGGCTTTTTGGTCAAGAGAATATCAATAATTATGTAGATACTACGGAAGATAGTGAAATCTGTTTATTAAAACGGCAGGATTTACTTAAACTGATGAATGAACAGCCAGAATTAAGTGTTAAATTACTAGAACTAAATGTGGCTAAAGTTGTGAAAATGCAAACGCAGATTCACTTGTTGACATTACCTAAGATTGAAGATCGGTTATTAAAATATTTACAAATGTATGCGAATGAAATAAATAAAAATAATTTTAATTTACCTTTAAAAATGAAGGATTTAGCTTTATATCTTGGAACAACACCTGAAACTTTGTCTCGTAAGTTCGCTTTATTAGAAAAACGAGGCCAATTAAAACGTAAATTGCGTCAAATCGAATTATTCGAATAGGGTATTTACGTTGTATCTTTTTAGAAAATAAAAGGAAGGCAGGTTGTTTTAGATGCAAAGTGAATTTCAAAAAATTTTTCAAGAAATTCAAGCAGATCCTGATAATGAACTTTTTACAAAGCGAGGGATAAAACCACTTTACTATGCTTCTGCATCTGCAAGAATCAATATCATTGGTCAGGCACCGGGGCGGATTGCTCAAGAAAAAATGAAATTCTGGGATGATCCTAGTGGTGACCGCCTTCGGTCTTGGCTAGGGGTTACTAGAGACGTTTTCTATAATTCTGGAAAAATTGCAATTTTACCAATGGATTTTTATTATCCAGGAAAGGGAAAATCTGGTGATCTACCTCCTCGCAAAAATTTTGCTGAAAAATGGCATCCGCAATTGTTAGAATTGATGCCTAATATTCAAATAACTATTTTAGTAGGAGCTTATTCTACGAGAAAGTATCTTCACTTAAAGTATAAGGATCGGTTAACTGATACTGTTAGAAACTATCAACAATATCTGCCAAATTATTTTCCTATTATTCATCCCTCACCACGAAATCAGATTTAGGAGGTAAAAAATCCTTGGTTTGAAGAACAGGTAGTTCCGGAATTGCAAAAAAGAGTTCAAATAATTTTACAAGATAAAATTAATGAGTAGTAATAAATTTTAATTAAATAGAAATGCATCTAGCTTTTTTGAGAAGTTAATATACGTCACCTTTTTATTTTTCTATCGAGTAGGTTGTCGTGTTTCAGAAGCTGGCGCTTTAAGGCGGTCTACCAGAAGTCTGCCAAAACAAGAAAAAGCTAGCTTAAGCATTGATATAAAAGTAACGTCTCTTATTCTCTAAGGGAATAAGCTAAAAATTATTAATAAAAAAGGGCGAAGAACTTGCTTCTTCACCTTTTATTGTGATTGGGGCTGGAAAGTTTAAAAATTAGTGTATTATAAATTCATATATCTTTTGGAATAGCTAAAGAGGAAGAATGGACGATCAACTAAAGAAATATTGGCAAGCTTTTTGCAAGAAACATAATTTGCTGCTATCGACGCCGGTTGATGCTTGGACTTTCGGGGCGACAGATGCAGATGCCGATAAACTGTCACAATTAGTAAACGGTGGCATCAAAACTGCTACTACCAGCGCCTATGAATTGTACGAAAAAGATGAACCGTTGCCACAAGCAGGTGAATACAGCATCATTTTGAATAGTCAAGGCGAGCCGATTTGCGTGATTCAAGACAAGTGCGTCGAGATTATCCCTTATAATTTAATTTCAGCCGAACATGCTTATCATGAAGGCGAAGGTGACCGCAGTTATCAGTATTGGCGGCAAGTTCACGATGAGTTTTTTACTCGAGAATATGCTGAACAGGGTAAAACGTTTTATCCGCAGGCGCTAATGGTTTGTGAAGTGTTTGAAAAGATTGAATAATAAAAAACAGGTTTGTGTCAGGGAAGATGCAAGCCTGTTTTAAATTCTGAGAAGAAGTGTCATCTGATTGTTTATTTATACAACTAATCAATTCTTTCTGACCCTAAATCATTATGCCAATCTATTTCAGAGGTATCGATCTTGCCATATTTATTTTGTTGCTTTGCTATGATTTTCCAAAAGTCCATTTTTGAGACATTGATCCGCTTTTTGCTAGTATTTTCTATTGGTACTCGCATGATAGTCACTCCTTGTATGACTTCATTTTGCCTGATTTTATGGTCAATTCAAATATTTTGAACTATGAATCTACCTAAAAAACACCCCTATGCCGTAGCCTAAATAAATGCAGAACAAGCCGCCAATGAACGAGGCTATCGAGTAAAGAACAAACCCGCGATAATTTTTGCTGTGGTATAAACCAACCAGTTCTGTATTTAAGGTCGAAAAAGTCGTATATCCGCCTAGCACGCCGGTCCCAATCAGTGCATACCAAAAGACACTGACTTGCATAGAAAAAATCAGTCCAAGAATAAATGCTCCGGTTAAATTAATGACTAAAGTCGGAATGGGCAGGTTTAAAAAGATTTTGCCGATCCATTCCCAGTGCCGCTTCCCATAATTCGTCAAACTATAGCGCAGCATGGCCCCAATTGCGGCGCCAATTCCTGCTAACAAAATATTCATTGGAACCTCCTTCTAACAGCTGTCCCTAATTTTTTACCAAGGTTCATACCTAAATAGGCAAATAAGAAGCCAAAAATGATTGAACCTAAAAAATATGTCATGGCCCATATTGCATGGTGAGCCTGAAACAATTTCAAAGTATCGAGATTGAAGGTCGAAAAGGTGGTAAAGGCGCCAATAAACCCAGTTCCTAGCCCTAAGTTGAGCCAATCATAAAATTCATTAAATTCTAAAAAGAAGTAGGTGAGGGTGGCAAGTAATAAGCAACCTGCGATATTGCCTAAAAAAGTTCCCAGAAAACTAAGCTGGGCGTTCAGGGCAGCACGGGCCATGCCGCCTAAAAAAGCAAAGATTGCAATACTCAGATAATTTTTAAACTTAACTAACACAAAAGATTACCTCGCATGAAAAAACGTCCACTTTGCCCCAGAGCAAAGCAGACGTCATTAGATGTTACTCGGTTAATGGTGAACGTCATCACCTGATTAAATTAACAGTTAAAAATATACTATCGTTTATAAATAAAAGCAAATTTGTACCTAGCACAAAAATAAACCTGACGAATCAATAGATCCGTCAGGTTTTTTATCTCAGTGATTAATTATAAATTTGTTTGGATAAAGTCAAGCAATTGAGCGGCTTCTTCTGGGCTGTAGCTGCCATTGCCTGATTTCATTGCGTGTACTTTTTCAACGGACAAATGGCTGTCAAAAGCTAGTGTGTTGTCAGTTGCATTATGTTTGGCTTCAAACTCAATAATTGCATTGGCGAGTTCTTCTTGATTCATGATTAGCCTCCTGGTTAATTAACTTACCTTAAGTATAGTGCTTTTCGCGATCTAAAGCCCGTTAAAAGGTTTTCATGCGGTTCAGCGGCCAGTAGCGCCAGTTAACCTTGCCAACAATTGCATCCCGTTTGATAAAACCAATCATCCGCGAATCTTTAGAGACATTGCGGTGGTCGCCCATGACGAAGTAACTGTTTTTAGGTACCCGTTTAACTTTGAACAGTTGATAAAGGGTGAAGTTGTTAGTGTACAGCTGCCCCATGGTGAGCTTTTTCTTATATTGGTCCAGATATGGCTCTTTAATCGCCTTGCCGTTGACGTACGTGGTGTCATTCTTAGATGAAACCGTATCACCTGGCAGCCCGATAATCCGCTTGATATACAAAGTATTCGGCTGGTCGGGCGCCTTAAGGATGACAATATCGCCGCGTTTGAGCTGGGTGTGACGTACAGCCACAACGCGGTCGCCAGATTCAAAGGTGGGCTGCATAGACGGCCCCGACACAGTTTCATTTGAAAAAACAAAGTGGAAGAGCAGCAGATAGACCCCAATTAAAATAGCAGTTAGGACTAAAACTTGCACTAGCCAGCTGGTGAAAGATTCATTGTCCGCTTTTTTCTTAGACACAGTAATTATCTCCTTTTGCGTACTATCCCTATTATAACTGATTTTCGGGCCCCAGAATGTTAAAATCTCAATAGGTGATGAGATGTCGACATATTTATCGCGGCTTGAGTCATTAAGTGCGGTTTGTCCTGCGCAAGTTATAACTGACCAGGTCGGTGTGATCAAGGAAACGCTTGCCTTGCTTGACGACCAGCGCTTGCCCGAGCAAGCCTTGCCGCCACTTGGTTTGCTGCCTGATCAAAAGGCGGACTTAGCTGAACTCTATGGTGAACCAGCTATTAATGCGGCTGATAATTTGCTCAATAATTTCCGGGCCTATTTGTCACGGGCTTATGGCCTCTGGTCGCTGCCCAATTTAACCACGGCGCGCATTTTAACCAAGTCTTTCCGGCTTCACCGCGTTTTGGAAGTGATGGCCGGCAACGGTTATTGGTCGCAAGCTTTGCAAGCGGCCGGCTGCCAGTTAATCACTACTGATTCAAAAGAATGGTCGATCACGTCCGCGACTGGTGCCAAACCAGTTATACCGGTGAAAAAATGCTCGGCAGCAGCCGCGTTAACAAAATGGGGCGGGCAAGTGGACGCAATTTTATGTGCGTGGGCGCCGAATTTCAATCAAGCCGATTGGGAACTGCTGCAGCTTTATCGTAAATTACAGCTCACAGCCCCGCTCTTTTTTATTGGTGAACAAGATGGGGCGACCAATTCGCCCCAGTTTTGGACGCAGGCGCATCTGCATCATTCTCTAGACCTGCGGCGGGTTAACCGCAGTTTTGCCAGTTTTGATTTTATTGATGAAAAATTTTTCTTAGTTAGTTAAATCTGAATTATGAATTTTAAAAAAGCAATTGTACTCGTCTGCTCATTTTTACTGCTGCTAGCACTCGCGTTTCCTGTTTCTAACTTGCAGTCACTAACAGCTGATCAAATTTTAAGTGAAAATGGGTTGTCCCAGAGTACGCGCCAATTTACCCCGCACCGGCATGTGCGGGTCAGAACGTTGCTCAAGCGGCTAGACGCTGGTCCTAAGGTGCAGGTTCATTTAGCTGATCGCAGTCAACCCAGCAGGGTTTTAGTGTGGTCTAATTCCAATTTAAAAACGATGCCGGTCATTTCGGGGCGTTATTTTGACCGCGATGATTTTAAAGGTCAGGTGACCTTTGCGGTCGTGACGCCAAATGTCACTTCTAAATTACTAGTTACGCAAAACAACCGCTATGTCGAAGACGGCAGTCGGTATTGGTCAGTAATAGGGGTCTTAAAAAATAATCAGCAGGCGCAAAAGACGCGCTATTATTTGAGTACCGGTATTAAACAAGACAACAGCCGCGACTGGCTGAATCACTACCAATTAACGATTGATGGTTTGAACCGGAATCAAATTAATCGCTTAAGCAGCTACTTGCATGCCAGCCCGCAAGTGCCATCATTTGTTTCGCAATTCCGCCACCGCCACCGCGCTTATCGGGCTTTGCAATGGGTCTTTGGTGCAGTTGTGTGCCTGCTGTTAATGGGCAATGCGGCTTTGTATGCTTACTTTAACCGTGAAGGCGCTCGTCTCAGCAAAATTCACGGGGCACTTTTAACTAATTGGCTGGTCAACCGCAGTTTTCGCTTTGGCTTGCTGCAAGCCTGTTTTGCGGTGATTGCTTACTGGCTGATGAGTGCCCGGGTCTTCTTTAGTGCGGGCAAAGTGTATGCCTGGCTGCTAATTGCTGGCTGCATCCTAGAAATTGTGACTTACATTCTTGCCATGCGGCACTTTAACCGGGCAGAAAGGACTAACTAACATGCTTCCGCAAGCCTTTATTGATAAATATCAAAAATTGCTAGGCAGCCAAGCGGCTGACTTGTTCAAGGCATTAACTGCCGGTGAAACTAAAAAGGCTTTTCGAGTTAATTCGTTAAAAGCTGTTTCTCCGCAAACTGTTGACTTGCAAACGCCAGTGCCTGGCTTAATGCAGGCTTTTTACGGACAAGTGCATGATACTAGCAGCGACTGGGTTAGCGGCACCGTTTATTCGCAAGAACCAGCGGCGATGTTTCCAGCAGCCGTTAGCGGTGTGCAACCAGGCGAGCGGGTCCTGGATTTGTGCGCTGCTCCCGGCGGCAAAAGCACGGCTTTAGCTGAAAAGTTGCGTGGACAAGGACTACTCGTGGCCAATGAAATTAATGCTAAGCGGGCGAAAATTCTACGTGAAAATTTAGAGCGGTGGGGTGCAACCAATGTTGTCATTACCAATGCCAGCCCCGACCAATTAGCAACGCATTTTCAGGAATATTTTGACTGTATCGTCGTCGATGCGCCTTGCAGCGGAGAAGGTATGTTTCGCAAAGATCCAGTGGCCATGGATTACTGGTCGCCGGATTATGTCCAAACCTGCCAAGACCGACAAAAAAAGATTTTGCAGTCCGCTCTCCAAATGTTAAAGCCAGGCGGACGGTTGGTTTATTCGACTTGCACATTTTCACCAGAAGAAGATGAACAAATTGCTGAATGGCTACTCGAGCAAGGCTTGCAAATTAAACCTTTGCAGCTAACAGCTGGCCAGCCAGGACGGCCTGATTGGACAGCTAGTCAAAATCCTGTTTTAGCTGACACGGTCCGTTTTTGGCCGCAAGACGGGGTTGGCGAGGGTCAGTATTTAGCTATGTTCACTCGGCCTGGTGCTCCTGCTAGTGTTCAAATTAAGCGCCGTAAACAAAAACGGCAGCCGGGTTTATCTAAAGCAGATCAGGAAGTGGTCAAGCAAGCCTTAGACAATTTTATTTTACCGGCTACTTGGCAGCTTAACTGGCGCAATTTGCAAAATCGCCACGGGCATGTTGTTGCACCTGTATTAAGCGATGAACGTTTACAAGGATTACATGTTTTAAGCAATGGCGTTGAATTAGGCCAGCTTAAGCCGCACCGCTTCATTCCTAGCCAGCAATTAGCCCAAGTTTTAGGCGGGGCGAAGCAGACGCAAGTGCTAGCTTTACACGATGAAGCAAGTTTTAAGGCCTATCTGCATGGAGAAACGATCAAAACAACTAGCTCGCTGCGCGGTTATGTACTAGTCAGTTATCATGATCAAATCTTTAGTTTCGGCAAAATAGGCAATGATCAAATCTTGAAAAACTTTTATCCCAAAGGTTTACGGCATTAAAAAAGATCTCCATTATCGGAGATCTTTTTTTGTATAAACAAAATGATGATCAAATTAGTATTTTAAAATTTGATCAAGTTTAGCTTGCAAAGGAAGGTCGAAGTAGAAGTGGCCTTGAGAAGAAACTTCTACTAAGTTGTTGTAGCCAAAGAGGGCACACAAACCGCCTAATTGCTGCTTCCATTCAGTAATTTGAGCAATTAAAGCTTCTGAACCGCCTTTTTGGACTGTGTGCAAGAAGGTTGAAGCAATCCCGACCATCCGAGCACCTAAAACTAAGGACTTCATGATGTCCAGCGGTTGACGAACACCACCAGAAGCAAAGACGCCTAATTTACGGCTGCGGTCATCAGCATTTAATTGCCGAGCAGTCATTAAACTGATGACAGTTGAAAGGCCTAAATCGCCTAAGTAGCCATAGTCGCCATGTCCACGAGCATTTTCAATTTGAACAAAGTTGGTACCACCAGCACCACCTAAGTCGACCCATTCAATCCCGTTGTTCATTAACAGCTGCAGGCTGTCTTTATCAAAACCGAAACCAACGGCTTTAACAATGACTGGGACATCAACTGCTTCTTTAATATCTACGATTTTGTCAATCCAGTGGAAGTCCCGCATCCCTTCAGGCATGACTAATTCTTGTGGGGCATTTAAGTGGATTTGCAAAGCATCTGCGCCTAATTCATCGACAATTCTGCCTGCACATTCAGGTGAAGTTTCTGGATTAATATTGGCAAAAATCAACCCGTCTGGGTCATATTCACGGGCAACGGTAAAACTCTTTAATTGCTTTTCATCACGCTCCAGCATGGAAGCTGAACCTAACGCCATTGGAATATGGGTTTTCGAAGCGGCTAGCGACAAGTCCTTATTAACCTGAAATGATAAATCAGACCCACCAGTCATCGCTTCAATAAAGAAAGGAGCGGCAATCCGGTAGCCAAAAATTTCGGTAGCCAGAATTTCTGGTTGCACTCGGGTTTCTGGTAAAGCCGGCGCAATTAAGTGCATCTGGTCAAAGTCATTGCTTTTATCAGGTTTAAAAAATGAACTTGCTAACCGTAATTGATCAATTTTTCGTTGCTTATCTGCATCCATTTTAATTTTCACTTTCTGTTACAACGGTTTGCTGAACAGGGTGGACCTGGAAATCTAGTGGCAAAATGCCATTAGCCCGCCACTCTTGCTTTAAGGCGTTAACTTCAGTTGCAGCGCTGCCAATTACAATGCCGCAGTCGCCACCACCAGCGCCAGAAGTTTTCGCAGCTCCGTGGTGTTTTTCAGCGATTTGGATGAGCTGATGAAGCCGCGGAATTTCAACTGCAATATGATTTAGTTGGCCAAATTTTTGTAAAATCAAGCGGTTAACGCGAATTTGCTTTTGAATGAGTTTGATATCGCCTTTAGCAAAACCAGCAATCATTCTGAGCACGCACTGCCGAGAATTGAGCAAAAACTTAGCATAACTATATTGAAGAACCGCTTTTTGAGCATTGGACTCGTCAACCAGTTGGGAAGTCGAAGCCGGCTTCTGTGTCCAGCCAATGAGAAGTTGCATCCCTTTAGGAGGCGTAAGGCTTTGGATCTTTAAACCAGGCCAAGCTTCAGTCACGACCTGGATAAAATCTTTGACCTGCAGTTCTTGCTGCAACCATTTTTTATCAAAAGTTTGGTAGGCTAGCCAGCCGCCATAAACGCTGGCTGCAACATCACCAAGTGAGCCGTTCTGTTGCACACTATAGTGAGCAATGGCCGCTATCTTAAACAGCAGGTCACGCGAAGCTGGCAGTTGGTAAAATTGCAGGATAGCTTTAACAGTTGCTACCGTAACAGCAGCTGAGGAGCCTAGACCATACTTTTTGCCATCAGCTGAATCTAAGTTGGAATTAACATGCAAGTCGTAAACCGCTAAACGGATTCCGCGTTCGTGCACATATTTTTCAGCGTATTGAATGGCAGAAAGGATAAAAGCAAAGGGATTATCACGGTTATCAATAATTATTTTATCCCCATGTCTGACCCAATGCAAATAGTCCTGGGAGTATTGTTTTGAGTAAATACTTCCAGTTTCATTTGGGCTTTTTTTAATGGTTACAAAAACGTATCGGTTCAATGCCACCAACACTGCCGGGCAATTTTGCTCTAAAACAGCATATTCACCAGCAATAAACAGTTTTCCGGGTGCTTTAACAGAAATCAAGTTGAAACCTCTATTCCATGTCAGAGTTGGACCAGCTCTTCACGCCTGGGCCAAAATTTGTCACCACAATCTTAGCACTCGGCAATAACTGAGCAAGCCGCTGACGAATAACTTTGGAATTTTTTAAACTTGTCAGGATTTTGACATTAGGGCCGGCATCCATGGTGTAGTAGCAAGCCAGGCCATCTGCCCGCCAGTCCTGCACTAATTTGATTAATTTAATTGTGGCAGGTTCAAAGTAGGTAAACGGCTCTTGTGCGGTCAGATTAAGCGCGTGCATTTCGTTTGCGTTTAATTCAGCCAGCTTCCCAATTTGATCAAAATTACCAGCTTGAATAGCAGCTTTCATTTGAGCTATTTCGCTTGGGTTGCGGTCAAGCCAAGTTTGATAAAAAGGGGAGGTTTGAGCCCGCTGCATCCCAATTGTTGATGAGATTTTTTTCGGAGCCTGGTCTAGTTCTACGACTAACAGCTGCAAGTCAAGCTGAGGATGTTCATCAATCGGAATGGCATAAGAAGTTTGATCAGTTCCAGTCTGCCATTCGGCAAAACCGCCAAAAATTGACCGAGTGGCCGAACCCGAACCTAGCCGGGCTAGAATTGATAATTCTTGTTTAGTGAGGTCTAAATGGTGCAGCTGGGCAAAAGCAGCCGCTAGAGCTGCAAAGGCTGAGCTGGAAGAAGCTAGGCCTGCGCTTGTTGGCACATGGTTAATCGAATTAACTAAATAATGTTTAGTCGGTAGCTGTAAGCGACGTTCTAGCCGGTGCAAATAGGTAAAAACACGCTCAGCTGACTGACCAGTCTGCTGGGCGTTATTTAGGAAAAATTGATCGCTGGCTTGCAAATTCAGCGTGGTTTGCGTGTAAAACTTGTCCAGCGTCATTGATAAACTGTTCGTGAGCGGCAAGCGCAAGGCGGGATCAGCTTTTCCCCAATATTTAATTAAAGCAATATTAGTATGGGCAATCGCAGTAGCGGACATTAAATTTCCTCGATCCAAGCGTGTTCAATTTGACTGCGGCAGAGATTAATAATTTTTTGACCAACTGTTGGGTCAGGCACTAAGGCAATTACGATTCCGCCCAGGCCGCCGCCAGATAACTTTGCCCCGTAGGCTCCATTTTGATTGGCAATGGCACAAATCTGATCGATTTTATCAGTTGATAAATTAAATGAAGCTAAAATCTCTTGGGCCTGGTTGAAATAGTCACCACAAGTTGCTGCATCCCCAGCTAAAAAGGCCTTTTTAAAGGCTGGACTGAGTTTACCCAAAGCGCGCATATTCTGCCGGACAGTCCGTTCTTTGACAAATAAGTCATGTACTTGAGCCACAGCTTCTTTAGTATTGCCTAAATCGCCAGTATCCATGATGACCAAGAAACTTCCTAGTTTATCGTTTAATTCTTCGATTCCGGTTTTGGTTGAAAAGTAAACGGCATGACTAGCCGCAACCGTAGCTGCATCTAAGCCAGAAGCCTTGCCGTGGTTGATCATTTCAGCATGGTTGGCAATGGCCATAATATCATCGTGGTCGAGGTGGAGGTGGTAATACTCATTGAGTGCTTCAGTTGTCCCTAAAGCCACCACTGCTGACGAACCGAGTCCGCGTTGCATTGGAATTTCGCCTTCGTAGGTAATTTTTAAAGCTTGCCGGCGGTAAGCTTTGGCTTTCATAGCCCGGACGATATATTTGATGCCATCAAATTCTTCTGGAGCAGTAAACAGTGGCCCATGATAACGCGGGGTATCCATCCAGAAATCTTTTTTGATTGGTTCAACGCTGGTTACAATTTGCAAAGTTTTAGCGGGGACAGCTAAAGCATCATAGCCATAAACAACTGCATGTTCACCGATTAAAATTACTTTGCCATGAGCGGCATAACTAGTCTTCACTTTAATTTGTCCTTCTTTCTAAGTAGGAGAAAGCGCCTATGCTAAAATGATTGCAAGGAGCATGAGCATGATTACATTGATAACTGGTCGACAGAGCGATGATTTGGAAAGTTTAGCGATCCAGACCGCTGTGACGACTTATTTAAAATATCCGCAGGGACAGACTTTTTTGCTGGTTCCTAATCACATTAAGTTTACCACAGAAGTCCGGGCTCTCCGCAAGCTTGGCGACTTGACTGGACAGGCGCAGCCAGCTGCTAAAAATTTGCACGTTTTGTCATTTTCACGGCTTGCTTGGTTTTTCTTGCGGGATGCGCCAGGCAAGCAATTAACTGTGCTCGATGATGCTGGCGGGCAAATGCTGATGCGCAAGGTTTTTGAAAAATGCCAAGACCAGCTGCAGCTGTTGCAAGATCAACAAGCTAACCCAGGCCTAATGGGCGATTTGTATCAAGCAGTGCAAATTGGTCGCAGTGCTGGTATAGATTTTACGGAATTAAGCCAGCAAGCACAAGCTGAAGAAGCACAAGCTAAATTTTATGATTTAGGAATTTTGTCTCAAGGCATGCAAGCGGAGATGGAAGGGAAATTTCAAACAAGCAGCGACTATCTCCTGCAGCTTAATCAGTTGCTAGCTGAGACAGATGTCAGCCAGCTGCATTTTTGCTTATGCGGTTTTTCCCATTTTTCCCAGCCTGAACTAGTTACGATTAAATTGCTGACTGCCAAGGGAGCAGATGTCAGTTTAATTTTTGAAACTAAAACTGGCCAAATTAACTCCGAGCCAGTTAAAGGCGACTACGATTACTTGGTGCAAACCACGATTCACCGGCTTCAGCGCTTTTGGAAAAGCCGGCGATTATCGTGGCGTCCGCGTGTTGCTCAACCGTCGCCACGCTCAAAAGAACAAACCAAGCTCAATCGTTTTTGGACAGGACAAGCTAGTGCAGCCGATAGTCAAACTTTGACTGAACATAGTTTTATTCAATTGACCCAGGCCGATTCGCGCTATGCTGAGGCCTATTTTGTGGCGCGGACAATTTATCAGCAGGTAGCTTTGGGTCAGGCGCGTTTCCGGGACTTTTTGGTTTTAGCCCCAGATTTGCAGGCTTATGAAACTTATTTGCTGCCGATTTTGCGGCAAAATCAAGTGCCTTTTTTTGATGATTTGCAGCGGCAGATGAAATATCACCCGCTGGTCATTTTGCTGGAAAATCTAAAAGTATTGCTGCAGGGTGATTGGTCAACACCAGCAATTTTAGCAATTTTAAAAACGCATTTATTAGTGCCTACTTGGTACTTAAATGAACAAGATTTTACGGCTGATTTAGATTTACTTGAAAATTTCGTGCTGGCCCATGGCATTAATCACCAGCGCTGGCAGCAAAATTGGCAGCAATTTGCGCAAGCAGACTTGCTCGCCATGGATCACAATCCAGCGATCTTAAATAACCTAGAACGTTTGCGGAAATTTATAGTTGAACGCTTGCAGCCATTAATAGCCAGCCTGCAAGCAGAAACTGACCCGCGTCAAGGCGTCACGACTTTGTTCGAGTTTTTAGTCAATAGCGGGGTAGCCCGCCGGCTTGACCACTGGCGCGCTGATGCCAGTCAAAAGGGCGATCAGCAGGCAGCCCAAGAACCAGAACAGGTTTGGGATTTATTAACTGATTTGCTGCAAGACTATCTGTTAATGGCGCCAGCCGAATTCGATCAGGAAGAATTCTTTGATTTATTGACGAATGGCTTTAGTCAAGCGTCGTTTGCACAGATTCCGTCAACCCTGGATGCAGTGAATGTGTCCGAATTTGGGATGGTGCAGCAGCATACTTACCAGCAAGTTTTCATCATCGGCGCAACTAGTACGGCTTTGCCAAAAATTGAACACCAGCCGGGTTTTGTGACGAGTGAAAATATTGCGGCCGTGCAAGCGGCTTTTACCGATGAAACTTATTTAGAAGATCAGCAGGAGTTAAATAATTTAGATCAAACTTATCAATTTGGCCGTGCGCTAGCGCTGGCCAGTCAGCGGGTTTACCTGTCTTATCCCGTTTTAAATGCTGCTAATGAGCGCTTAGAACCTTCGATTTACTTTACCCGGTTGCAAGCAATCAGTGGGCCAATTTTTATTCAGCATGATTTGCCGGCTCAAGATGGCAGCGATTTGCTGAATTTTATCACTAACCCAGAAGCCAGTTTGGGCTACTTAACCTTTTTAAAACAAGACGAGTTGCTGCAGCTGGCAGCGGACTTTAAACCGGCCTTGACTAAACAAGTCTTAGCTAGTGCTGACTTTGATAATCAACCGAAAAATATTAGCCCGGCTTTGGCGCAGCAGCTTTATGGCCGGAAATTATCGGCCTCAGTTTCGCAATTAGAAACTTATTATGGCAACTCCTTTGAATACTTTTTAACTTATGGCTTGCGCTTAAAACCGCGGTTAGAAAATGAATTAGACGTGATTCAGGCGGGCAATTACTATCACCAAACGATGGACAGTTTAGTGAAATACTTGCAGTCCCACAACTTGCAGCTAGCTGATTTGCCAGCAGGTAAGTTGAATGAAATCGTCAACCAGCTGCAGGCTAAGCTGCAAGCTCAGCCGCGTTACCAACAACTCCAGCAAGAACCGCTGAATCAATATTTGTTTAGTTTGCTAAATCAAACGACTCATAAGATGGTTAAATCTTGGCAAGCTAAAAGCCGGCAAACTAATCTGCAGCCGCGCTATTCAGAGCTAGGCTTTGGCTCAGGTCAGCCTGTACCAGGATTAGATTTTTCATTAGACGAGCAAACTGGCATCAGTTTGCGCGGAAAAATTGATCGGGTGGATTTAGCAGAACAAGCTGAGCAGGTTTTAGGTCAAATTATTGACTACAAATCATCTGCTAAAAGTTTTGATTTAGGGATGTTTGCATCTGGTTTAGCCCTGCAAATGGTGTCGTATCTAGACGTTTTGGCTAAACATCAGGACTTTTTCGCTGGTGAAAAGCCGCTGGCGATCCTAGGTGCTTTTTATCAAACAATGACTAGTCAGGTGGAACGCTTAAACCTGAAAACTTTATTTAACGCTGACTTGCAGCTTAAACCAGATTTAGCCTCAGGTCAGCAGCGCCTGCTTTATCGCGGCTTATTAATTAATGATCCGGAACTTTTAACAGCTGCCGATCAGAGTTTAAATACCCAGCAAAAATCCCAGTTATACGGCGGGGTTAGCGTCCGCAAAAAGGGCGGGTTGACCTTGCCGCGCACTAGTACCTTTAATCAAGCACAGTTCCAGCAGCTCTTAGCCTATGATGAATATTTGTTAGAACAGGCCGGCCGGGAAATTTTGAGCGGGGAGATCAAGCTGAATCCGTACCGCAAGGGTCAGCAAACCCAGCTGCAATATTCAAACTTTAAAGATATTTATTTCTTTGACGCGATGCTGCCAAGCAACCGCTACCACGAGATCCCTTCGATGACGAAGACGGATTTGCTCAAGCTGATTAAAGAAGTGTTAGGAGGCAAGCAACTCGATGACTAACTTTACGCCGGCTCAAACCGCTGCGATTGAAACACAAGGCAAAAACTTATTAGTCTCAGCTTCAGCTGGTTCAGGAAAAACGACCGTTTTAGTTGAGCGGGTGATCTATGAATTGCTGCATGGTCAAGGCATTGATCATTTATTGGTCATCACTTTTACTAAAGCAGCTGCAGCCGAAATGAAAATCCGGATTAAACAGCGGCTGTTGGACATGCAGGATCAATTGCCAGCCAAGCGCCGCTGGCTGCAAGAACAAATTCTCGCTGTTGATACCGCTAATATTTCAACGATTGACGCTTTTTGCCTCGATTTGATCAAACGCTTTTATTACGTGATTAAGCTAGACCCAAGTTTTAGCATTTTAACTGACGAAACTCAGCAGGAATTGCTGAAAGAAAAAGCCTTGCAGCAAGTTGAAGAAAATTGGCTGGCCGAACAGCCAGCAGCATTTAAACAGCTTTTCAATAATTTTGCTGGTGACCGTAATTTCCAACAAGCTGATGATCTCCTGCTTGATTTATACGAAGAAGCCATGGCTAAGGCTGATTATCAAGCTTGGCTTAAATCTCTACCGGCTCGTTATGAGTTAGATGAGGACCAGTTGGTTCAAAGTAAGCTCTGGCAAACAGTAATCAAACCGCAAATCAACTTGCAGCTGGCTAATATTAACGAGCAGTTAAAGCCGATTTTAGATGATCCTTTGCTAACGAGTCCTGATTTGCAAAAAGTAGCACAGAATTTTCAGGGCTTTGCACAAAACTGGCAAGCTTTTACTCATGCAGTTGATAGTGATCAACCGTATGATCAGCAGCGGTCTTTGCTGCAAAATTGCCGTTTTTTGCTAAGGACGGCGAAAAGTAAAAAGTGGGATGAAGCGACTGCCGAATTTTATGAAGACAGTCAAACCGCTAAAAAAGCAATTAAAGAAGCAGTTCTAAGTTTACTAGCGCATTTTTACGCCCAACCTGAATCTGATCAAATTAAAGCCCTGCAGGCTGGTCAGCAGCTGACGCAAACGATTGTGGCGATGGAAACTGATTTTATTGCGGCTTATAACCAGCTCAAACGCCAGCAAACTTTGCTTGACTATGGCGATTTGGAACAAATGGCTTATCAGATTTTAACGATGCCTACAACCCAAGGACAGCAAGCCCGTCGTTTCTACCAAGAAAAATTTGCTGAAATTCTGGTAGATGAATGTCAGGATATCAATGGCTTGCAAGACGCTTTGATTAATCGTTTGCATGGATCAAGCAACCATTTGTTTTTCGTCGGGGATGTCAAACAGTCGATTTATGGCTTTCGGCAGGCTCGGCCAGAATTGTTTCTGCAAAAATACCGCGAGTATCAAGCGAGTGCAACTGACCAATGTCTGCACTTAGCTGAAAATTTTCGGTCGAGTCCAGCGGTGACCAAACTAGTCAACCAAGTTTTTAATGGCTTAATGACTAAAGATTTTGGCGGGTTGGATTATGAAGCAGATAGTCAGCTGCTGGCAGCTAATCACAATTATGATCAGGCCCCGCAAGCAGCCGAATTACTTTTAACTCCAGACAATCAGCAGCTTTCCCTGAGCCAGCTGTTAATTCAGCGCATTCAGCAGCTGCAAGCTGAGCATTTTCAGGTTTACGATGGCAAATTGGGCAGGCAGCGGCCGTTGCAATACTCAGATATTGCCATTCTGACCCGCAGCCGGTCCGATAACTTGGAAATTATGTCGGCGTTTGCGCAAGCGGGGATTCCACTATTAATTACTGATGCTCAAAATTATTTTCAAACTTTTGAGTTATCAATTGTTTTAAATTATCTAAAAATAATTGATAATCCCGAGCAGGATATTCCCTTAGTGGCTGTCCTCAGATCGCCGATTTTTAGTTTTTCGACAACGGATTTAGCACAGATTCGCGTACGGTCACCGCGCAGCGATTTTTATACCGCTGTTAGCGTTTATTCGCTGCAAAAAAACGAATTAGGCCAGCGCTGCCAGCGTTTTTTGCAGCAGCTGAATGACCTACGCACATTTGCTAGACAGCACCGAATTTCTGAACTGATTTGGAGTTTGTATAGTCAAACGCATTTGCTGGAAATTATGACTAGCTTGCCGAATGGCCGCCAGCGCCGTGTTAATTTAGAGAATTTATACGAGCGGGCTAGTTCATTTGAAAGTGCTGGTTTTAAAGGCCTCTATCAATTTATCCGCTTTCTTAACCGGATGCAGTCAGCCAATAAAGACTTAGCAGAGCCGCTATTAAGCAGCGAAGCTGGCAACGCCGTTAAGCTGCTGACGATTCACGGGGCGAAAGGTTTGCAGTTCCCAATTGTTTTTTACACTGGCTTAACGCATAAATTTCCAAGGCAAGACTTGCAGCGCGATTATGTGTTTGATCAGCAAAGCTTAGGCTTAACGATTGCTGAACCTGAGTTTAAGGTCGATACCTTGGTTAAAACCGCGGCCGCTATGCACCAGCAAGAACGCATGCTTGCAGAAGAAAGCCGGATTACTTATGTAGCCTTAACGCGGGCTGAGCAAAAATTAATTTTAGTTGGACAGATGTCTGATTGGCAAAAAACGGGAACTGAACTGAGTCGTAAATTGACAGCTGCTGGTAAATTACCAGCGGCAGAAGCAGTTGCCGCAAACCAGCCCCTAGATTTAATTGGCGGCCAGCTGCAATTAGCTGAACAAGTCCTGCACCCAATTGAGCAGGTAGACTTAGCAGCTGAACAAAGTCCGTTTTTGTTAGTCATGGGCCAAATTGATGCCGAGCAGGAAAAGACTACGCAACATAAGCTGGCTACTCAAAAATTGAGAGTCAGTGCTGGTTTGTTGAACCGGGTGCATGACTTATTTAGTTTTAAATATCCTAATCAGGCCGAAACGACCAAGGCTGCTTATCAATCAGTTTCTGACCTTAAACGCAGGCTCGACCCAGATGAGCGTGAATTGGAAAACAGCCATTTGCATCAGTCGACTAACCGTTATTTACAGCCGATTGAAACTAAACCTAGTTTTTTGTATCAGGATAAATTTACTGGCGCTCAAATTGGGACGGCGGCCCACTTAGTCTTGCAATACTATCCTTACGATGCAGCCCAGCCGCAACCAGTCGCTGATACGATTAAGCACTTAATTGAAACGGGTAAATTAAATGCCGAGCTAGCGCAAGATTTGCCGCTGGATGCTTTGGAATGGTTCGTTAACTCCGATTTTGCAAAACCGTTTTGGCAAGCACCAGAGAAACTGCACCGCGAAGTAGCTTTTTCAGGCTTGCTGCCAGCTAAGCGGCTATTTGCTGATGTGAGCGATGAAACAGCGAAAATTCTGCTGCACGGGACGATTGATGGCTATTTTGAAACACCAACTGGTATCGTTTTATTCGACTATAAAACTGATCAGGTTGATCCTAATCAGCAAGCGGCAGCGATTGAAAAAATCAAGCAGCGCTACCGCCAGCAGCTGAATTTGTATGCGCAAGCACTGACTAGTTTTTCTGGTCGACCAGTGATTGGCCAGTATTTGATTTTGCTTGCCGCGCAAAAATGCGTAAAATTGGAATGAAAAGGAGGGCGAGTTGATGAAAGCAGCATTTGCAGATGATGTGTTTGCGGTGGTTGATCTGGAAACAACAGGGACCCAGCGCTTGCAGCATGATCGGATTATTCAATTTGGGTGTGCCATTATTAAGCACCGGCAAGTTGTCAAAACTTATTCATTTTTAATCAACCCGCATCGTTCAATTCCGCAAGCTGTTCAAAACCTAACTGGTATTAGCAATGCCGAAGTGGCTCATAAACGGGATTTTCGTTATTTTGCCAAACGGATTCGCCGGATTTTGCAGGGGACAATTTTTGTGGCTCACAATGTCAATTTTGACTTGCCATTTTTAAATTATGAATTGACTAATGCCGGCTTGGACCCGCTTCCTAACCGGGCTATTGACACGGTGGAATTAGCGCAAATTGTCTTTCCAACTTATCCGTCCTACAAATTGCGCGACCTGACGGCCAGATTGAACATTAAGCATCTGAATCCCCACCGGGCTGATTCAGATGCTTTGGTAACGGCTGAACTTTTACTGGAAATTATTAACCGGGTCGAGCAACTTCCTCAAGCAACCCTGAATACTTTGTCGGCTTTATCTAAAGGCTTAGTGCGCGATACAAGTTATATTTTTCAAGAAATTAGCCAAGTCGCCCGGTTGCAAAAGCGGCCTCTCGGCAAGGATTTTCAGCAGATTCATAATCTAGTGGTACGCAGACAAAGTGAGCAAGTCGGGCAGAGCCAGGCGGCTAGCGCACGTTTTCCGCAAAGTGACCGGCAAAAAAAGGCGATGTTTAAAGGTCATGTCCGCTATCGCCGCGCGCAAGTTAAATTGATCAACCGCTTGCACGGCTTTTTGACTGATCAAAAACAGCATGATTTGCTAGTTGAAGCACCAAATGGAACTGGCAAAACATTTGCCTATTTGTTTGCAGCAGCTTATGAATTGTATCAGGGGCATAAATTAGTGATTGCAGCGCCAACTAAAGTTTTGCAAGAACAGCTGATCAAGGCTGAAATTCCGCAAATGCTGCAAGTGACAGGTTTGGACTTGTCAGCACAGTTGGTTAAAGCTAGCAGCCATTATTTAGACCTAGATGGGTTTGCTAATTCGCTGTATCCAACTGATGCCAATAAACCGACCTTGATTCTGCAAATGGGGATTTTAATTTGGCTGACCCAGACTAAAACTGGCGACTTGGATGAATTGCAACTCACTAATTTTCAAGCACCACTGTTTGCGCAAATCCAGCACCCAGGGGATGCAAGAACAGGGACTGCTTTTAGCGAGGTCGACTTTTGGAATTTGGCCCGCTACCGCGCTGAACAAGCAGATATTTTGGTGACAAATCAGGCTTATTTAGCTAACCACTATGGGGATATGATTTGGGGATCAAACCCAATTTTAGTGATTGATGAAGCCCACCGTTTTGTCGATAGCGTAGCTAGTTCTCGCAATGACCAGCTGCATTTAGAAAGCTTATGGGGCTCACTTAGTCATTTGCGCAACACTTTTTACTTTGGCGAAAGCAATCTGAGCGACCGCTTTGGCGCAGACTTAGAAATCAGCTTGCCCTTGCAAAAATTAGAACCGGCAATTATTAACACAATTCATAGCATTAACCGTTTGCAAAAGCAGCTGTATAGTCATCGCCGGCAGGCACTGAGCCGCAATCAACTAGCTAATGACACAATTGTCTTAAGCTTTGACGGGGTTGATTTATTTGATCAGCCTGCAGCCTACCACCGCCTGTTCAAAGACTTGCAAGCTAAGATGAATACTGTGCGGCAGCTGCTAACGCAGTGTCTAGACGCGCTTTATGGTGAAAAAGAAAATTGGCTCAGTGATGATGAATCGTTAACTAAAGACCTATCGCAGCAGCTTGATCGGCTTGATTATTATGCCCAACAAATCTACTTGCTAGCTGATCAAACCAGCAACCGGCAGGAGCTGGCTAAGCGCGGATTTATTTTGAATATTACCAATGCTGGCGATCCATTGTCGACCAATATTAGCTGGCTGATGCTTGATCCGCGGGAAGAAATTCAGCGCATTTATGCACGTTTTCAGCAGCGGTTATTTGTGAGCGCCACGCTGGCTAATCAAGGCGACTTCAGTTTTGCTAAGCAAGAGCTAGCCTTGCCAGCAAAAACGCAAACTTATCTTAGTCAGGCCAGCTTTGATTTAACCAAGCGCCTGCATGTGTTAGCAATTAGCGACCAGCAGATTCCAGTAGATCCAAATCAGAGCGAATTTGATAATTTTTGCGCCCGTTTTCTGAGAAAATTGCCGCTGAATGCTCAGCATATTTTGGTCTTGTTTACTAATTTGAAAACCATACAGACCGTATTTGATCAAATTGCATCAGACCAGCATTTTAAGGACTATGAAGTGTTAGCGCAGGGGATTACTGGCTCGAATGAGCGAATTGCCAAAAGATTTGCGATTGCTAAACGGTCGATTTTACTTGGGGCGAATACTTTTTGGGAAGGTGTCGATTTCCAGCACGCGCAAGTTGATCTAGCAATTGCTACGAAATTGCCGTTTGATTCACCTGAGCAGCCAGAAGTTAAGCTCAGGCAGAAAAAGCTGCGTCTGCAGGGACAAGACCAGTTCAAGGCTGACTTGCTGCCGCGAGCTATCTTAAAGCTCAGACAAGGTTGCGGGCGGCTCATTCGCGGTGAACATGATCATGGGGTCTATATTTTGCTTGACCAGCGTTTATGGCATAGAAATTATGGACCAATTTTCCTAGAAAACTTGCCTGTAAAAACAGAAAAGGTAAACTTAAAGGGTGCTGAAAAAATACTCAGTAAGGATTTGAAATCATGAGATATGAAAATCGTCAAACGCTGATTTTTGTAGGCTGGCTAGTTGGAATTATTGTTGTCTTGGCTTTAGCGGCCAGTTGGGTCCTAGCAGCTGCGGGCAGCAGTCGCGGCAGCGACTATCGCGCAATGCAAAGCGTGATAAACCGCAAGACTCCGATTGTTAAAGTTGATCAGACCTATCATTTGAGCCGGAGCTGTCAAAGCGTCTCAGCCAGCGGCTTTGATAAACGCGGCCACCGCTATTACTTTGTTTTTCTGCCAAATTCCAAGCGGGCATATTTATACGCTGGCAGCAAAGGCAAGTCTGCACAAACAATCTTGAAGAAAGCCAAGCGCGATCATGGCCAGCACAGCGACACCACGATTAATCTTGGTTGGTATCGCGGCCAGCCTGTCTGGGAAGTTGCTTATCGTAAACAAAATGGCAACTGTTCCTATATCTTGTATTCTTTCAAGACCGGCAAACAACTTTCATTTATTGACAATTTGTAATCAATTGCCAGTGGTGGGCAAGGTGGCTTTTTTGTATAATTGGAATAGATTTTTTTAGAGGGTGGAATGAAATGACTGAACTAATCAGTATTAAAGAAGCACCAAAGCATGTTAACGAAGAGGTGCGACTGCACGTTTGGCTGACTGACAAACGTTCAAGCGGGAAAATCATGTTCTTGCAGCTGCGTGATGGGACAGCCTTTTTCCAAGGTGTCTTGCGTAAGAACGATGTTTCAGAAGAAGTCTTTGCGGCTGCAAAAGAACTACGTCAAGAAGCTAGTTTTTATTTAACTGGCACGATTCATGAAGACCAGCGGTCCCACTTCGGCTATGAAGTGCAAATTTCAGACTTGCAAGTCGTATCTAACAATGATGGCTACCCAATCGGCAACAAGGAACACGGGGTTGACTTCTTACTAGATAACCGTCATTTATGGCTGCGGTCCAAGAAACCATTTGCAATCATGCAAATTCGGAACACTATGTTCAAAGCAACCGTCGACTTCTTTGAAAAAGAAGGCTTTGTCAAATTTGACGCGCCAATTTTCATGCACTCTGCTCCAGAAGGCACCACGCAATTATTCCACGTTGATTACTTTAAGCATGATGCTTACTTGTCACAATCAGGCCAGTTATACGGTGAAGCTGGCGCGATGGCTTATGGCAAAATCTTTACCTTTGGTCCAACTTTTAGAGCCGAAGAATCAAAGGGCCGTCGTCATATGACCGAATTCTGGATGATGGAGCCTGAAATGGCTTGGATGCACCAAGATGAATCTTTGGATATCCAAGAAAGATACTTGGCTTACATGACCAAGCAAGTTTTGGAACACAACCAATACGAATTGTCCATTTTAGGACGTGATCCTGATAAGCTGCGTCCAACGACTGAAGGCAACTTTACTCGTTTGTCATACGATGATGCGGTTAAAATGCTGCAAGACGCTGGCCGTGACTTCAAGTGGGGCGATGACTTTGGTGCTCCAGATGAAGAAGTCATTTCCAAGAGCTTTGACCGGCCAGTCTTTATTGTGAATTACCCAACTTCGATTAAGCAGTTCTACATGAAGAAGAACCCAGATAATCCAAAGGAATACTTATGCGCTGATGTCCTGGCCCCAGAAGGCTATGGCGAGATCATGGGCGGATCTGAGCGTGAAGGCGATTACGAAGTCTTAAAGCAGCAGATCGAAGATGCTGGTTTGAACTTAGCTGATTACCAATGGTATTTAGACCTGCGTAAGTTCGGCGGTGTACCACACTCAGGCTTTGGTATGGGCTTTGAACGGACAATTGCTTGGATCTGCAAGTTAGACCACATCCGTGAAGCTATTCCATTCCCAAGATTAATCAACAGAATGCAACCATAATCAAACAATCACAAAAGTTGAATCAGGAACCGCCTGGTTCAACTTTTTTAATCGAGATGAAAAAGATGACAGCTTTTAATCAATACCGCCTCTTAGGCTTTACTACCATCAGCAATGCTTTGCTTGCTTACTATGCTAAGTTAAAGCTGACAAGCGCCGAATTTATTGTGATTTTACAACTAGAAGCATTTGCCCAGAGAGGCGATACTTTCCCAAGTTCCGACCGAATTGCGGCTAACACTGACTTTGACGCTGGCGAAGTTAGCAATTTGCTGCAGGGTTTAATTGATAAGAAACTGCTGATTTTAACGGAAATTCAAGATACTGATGGAAAAATTAGCAATGCTTATAGTTTAGATCCGCTTTATGAAAAATTAGATCAATATTTGCAGACACATGTGTTAAGACGACAAGACAAGCCACTAACGGATAACTCTGTCCTTGATAATGATCCGCTTTCTCAATTAGTGCGCCAATTTGAAATTGAATTTGGCCGTTTGTTAAGTCCAATTGAGCGGGAAGAAATTGCAGACTGGCTAAGTATTGATCACTATGATCCAGAAATCATCAAATTGGCTTTACGTGAAGCAGTGCTAGCTCAGGTCTATAATTTCAAGTATGTTGATCGAATTTTACTCAATTGGCAGAAAATGAATTTGCGGACAGGGCAAGAAGTACAGACTTATTTAAGCCGTAACCAATCTTAATTTAGAAAGGCAGTAATATGGTGCTATCAACTCAGGATGCTTATCAAGTTTTACGGCGGATCGATCAGATGTATCCAGACGCGTCCTCAGAACTTCATTGGGACAATAATTTTCACTTGCTGTGTGCAGTACTGATGAGCGCACAGACGACTGATAAAATGGTGAATCGGATTATGCCAAAATTTATGGCAGATTTTCCTGATGCGAAGACTTTAGGGCAAGCGGACATCAGCGCCATTGAAACAGATATTCGCACAATTGGCTTGTTCCGTATGAAAGCTAAGCACTTAAAGGCGATGGCACAAATGCTGCAGGATAAATACGACGGGGAAGTGCCAGCTAATAAGCAGCAGTTGATGGAACTGCCAGGGGTTGGCGTTAAAACGGCTAACGTCGTCTTAGCTGAAGGATTTGGGATTCCGGCAATTGCTGTTGATACGCACGTTGCTCGCATTGCGAAGGCTTTTGAGATTGTGCCGCAATCAGCAACGCCAGTTGAGATTGAACACAGATTGGAAGAAATCTTGCCAGAGGATGAATGGATTCATACCCATCACGCTATGATTTATTTTGGGCGTTACCAGTGGCCGGCCCGCGCGAAGGATAAAAATCCATATCATTTTTTGAAATAGTAAAAAATGAAAACAAATAAAAACTACAAGCAGTAAAAATTGCTTGTAGTTTTTTAATGTGATCAAAGTTTCTAATCAGGGCAGGGTGAAACTATTACTGTTTGAACTGGAATTATTTGAATTGCTGCTGCCACTGTTGGTTTGTGAATTATTTTTGTCGGTTCCTGTAGCCCCATTCCCATTATTAGTATTAGAACTATTGGAATTTTGATTATTATCAGTCGTATTATCAGTGGTACTGTCTGAATTATTATCATCATTGCCGTTACCACTTTGCTTTGTATCATCATTTGACTGAGTAGTTGAACCATCTTGACTGTCCGCATCAGCATCATAGCTCGAATTTGTATCAGTCTCTTCATCATCGTCATTGTAATGATGCTTGCTATGCTTATGAGCAGTTGCAGAGTAGTACAATTCAGAGCCCTTTTTAACAACATGGCTTGGCATGGACCAATCGCGGTTAGATTTATCTTTCATCAGATAAGTCATCATTTGCTTGTAGAGCAGTTGCGCCGATTGTTCGCCGCTGCCGCTAATTGTGCCATCTTTTAAGTTATCGTAGCCGGTCCAAATACCTAAAGAATAGCTGCGAGTATAGCCGACAAACCATGAATCTTTAGGAGTTGAGCTATAACTTGGGAATTTAATTAAATCAGCATCAGAATATTTAACCGTTCCAGTTTTACCAGCTTCGTGATATTTAGTTTTAGCAGCTGTTCCAGAGCCTTTAGTTAGAACGCCTTTGAGCATATCGGTAATCATGTAGGCAGTTGCTGACGACATAACTCTAGAACCAGTGCTGTCATAATTGCGGACTAAACCTTCAGGAGTTTCAATTTTAGAAACAAATTGCGGCTTGTGATAGATACCTCGATTAGCAAAAGCCCCAAAGGCACCAGCCATTTGCAGTGAGGAAGCATTAGCACCAATTGCTACGGATAAACCAGCATCAGAATCAATGCTGATTCCCATTTTTCTTGCAAATAAAGCTGCCCGGCTTAACCCGACCTTGGCTAAAGTCTTAACGGCTGGAACGTTTCTAGATTGCTCTAAGGCTTTACGCATCGTGATTGATCCCATATAAGTGTTGTCCCAATCATACAGCTGGATGTTAGTGCCAGGGTAAACGTAGCGCGAGTCATCAAGCATATGACCAGTGGACCAGTACAAATATTGAATGGCTGGAGCGTAGTCAAGGACTGGTTTAATGCTCGAACCAGTTGAACGGCCAGTTTGCACTGCCCGGTCTAATCCTAATTGAACAGAGGGCAGTTTCCGTCCGCCAATAATAGCGATTACGTGGCCATTATTCGGATTAACGACTGTCGCACCAACTTGCATTTTATTGTTGGTAAATGGGACTGAGCCATTGTTAGCAAGCTCATAGAGTTTGTTTTGAGCGGCTTGATCGATATTGACCGTAATTTTCAAATTGTCTCGGTAGGGGTCAAAGCCTTTAGCCTTAACCTCACTAATGGTTTCTTTGATATATGGGTCATCAATTTTACGCAATGTCGAGTCGCTATTGTTATGCTGCGGGACTAAGCCAGTTTTCACGCTTTCTTTGCTGGCTTGCTTGTATTGCTGCTTGCTGATCTTTTTGTTCTTATACATCGCTTTTAACACGATATTGCGCCGGTAAGTTGCAGCTTCAGGATGCAAATAAGGATCATAGTTAACTGGCGCGTTTGGCATCCCGGCGAGCAAAGCTATTTGCGCTAGGTCAAGTTTTTTCAGTGATTTGCCGTAATAGTAGCTGGCCGCTGTCCCCATCCCGTAATTGTTGTAGTTCATGTAGACTTTGTTGATGTAAAATTCCAAAATTTCATCTTTGGAATAATCACGTTCAACTTTCATGGCTAGCCAGGCCTCTTGCGCTTTCCGGCGCAGGGTTCTTTGCGAACTGGCCGTTGAGAAAACTGACAGCTTGACCAGCTGCTGGGTGATAGTTGACCCACCAGCAGCTACTTTTTGACTGCGGGCATTCAGTAAGACTGATCCGACAATTCTGATTGGATCAAGGCCGAGCCCTTCTTTGTAAAAGCGTTTGTCTTCAACTGAAATAACCGCATCTTTCAACTGCTGCGGGATTTGACTGTCAGTGACATAGGTTCTTTTTTCAGACCCTAAAGTCAGTAAAAACTTGCCGTTCGTCGTATATAGACTTGAACTGCCGCCGCTTTGCAATTGATCTTTAGAAATGCTTGGAGCATCTTTTGCATAATAAGCAAACAGGCCGACGCCTGACACAATAACTAATACGGCGATCAAAAAGAGCCATTTGATGATTTTTAGAATCAAGCCGCCATGATGTTTATGTTTGTTCATATTCACGCGTGATTCTGTTTCTCTAGTTTCAGGCATGTGATTATTTCCTATCTTTAATTAAACGGTCAACAGCAGTGAGATAAGGTAAAGGCGGGCGATATCCGCACTCTAATTCAATACTCTTGCTGACAATTGTCTCTAAACTAATCGAACTGTGGTCTGGGTCCTGCCAAGCAGCAATGATAACGCTTGCTGGTACGATAAAGTAGCGATCTAGGGTAACAAATTTTAAGACCGTAAAACAAATGCCATTTTGATCTAAACAAGCCTGCAAGTGGCTAATCTGATGCGGGTGAAAGTTCTTTAATGGAAACGAACTTTTATTGCGCGTTTCTTTAGCCTCAAAATCTAAGTAGTAGCCCTGATAAACGCCATTGTAGTCAGTTGTTGAAGCTTGTCTGAAATAGGCTTCGCGAATGACAGCCCGGGACCGTTTAGGGTAGTCCACCTTAACGATTTGTACGGGTGTTGGTTTTTTATGAACGACTGCTAAGCCTTGGGACAAGTAATACTTGTTTGATTCATTTAGCTGCTGTTCAAGCGTCATGCCCCGATCAGAAAAATTGACTCCGCGCCGGTGGCGGTGTTTAGCCGTGCTTGCTGGGGCAGCTTTAGACCATTGGGGCTGCTTTAGGCCGCTAACAAATGGCGAGACGCCTTGCGGGTATTTGACCATAGTTCTCACTCCTGCTAGCATTATAGCAAAATCTACTTTAAATTGTAGGAGCGATGCTAGTTGAAGCGGCTTTGGGTCACCGGTTACCGGAGTTATGAAATTAATGCTTTTGACCAAAAAGATCCCAAAATAAAAGTTATCAAATATGCTCTCAAAAATGCCATGCAGCAGCGGCTAGATGATGATGAACTGGACTGGGTGATTACCGGTGGTGCATTGGGCGTAGAGCAGTGGGCAGCAGAAACGGCGCTGACCTTGCGTGATCAGCAGGTGCATGTAGCAATGATGACGCCATATGCTGATTACGCAAAAAATTGGAATGAAAATCACCAAGCGCAGTTTTTGCACCTCCAGCAAACAGTAGATTTTGCCGCTTCAACCTCCAACCAGCCTTATCAAAGCCCTGTGCAGCTTCGCAATTATGAAAACTTTATGCTCCAGCATACGGAAGGGGCCTTATTGGTTTATGATCCTGATCATCCAGGCAAAAGCAAATATGACTATGAATTAGTCCAGCAAGCAGCCGAGCGGGGTGACTATGACTTGCAGCTGCTCGATTTTTACGATTTGCAGGAGGCGGCTGAAGAACTAGCTGAGCAGGAGAATGATAATTTTTATTAAAGCAGCGATGGAACCGCTTGCCCTACGGCAGGGATTTGCTAAAATGATTAGCCGAAGGAGAAAATTATGGCAGCAACTAATCAAGTTAAACTAAGTGCAGAAGCAATTTTAAAAAAGCAATTTAAACACAGTATGAAGGGCTACGATGAACAAGAAGTCGATTCATACTTAGACCAAGTAATTTCTGATTATAAGGCCTTTGAATCGATCATTGAAAGCCAACAAGAACAGATCGAAGAATTGCAAAAATCGCTGCAAGAAAAATACGAACAGCAAGAACAAGCCCCAGCAGCTGACGATGTTAAAGAATATCATCCAAGCCAGCCAGCTGGCCCAGCTTTAGGTACAGCTCAAACTTCGACTTTTGGCAGCACGAATGCTGAAACGACTAACATGGCAATTATTCAACGTTTGTCGACCCTGGAACGCAAAGTTTTCAACTTAGAGCAAAGAATTAACCGGCAAAATAGAACCTTTTCTGCTAATTAGGTCTTTTTTTGCTATAATTAATACTTGCGTGCGCAAGTTCGAGCAATCGCGGTTGGCTAAAGCCAGCTGAGGAAAGTCCACGCCCGCACGAGCTGAGATGCTGGTAGTGTTTGTACTTAGCCTAATAAGCTAAGGCATTGCTGAGCAATGATGGCGGAAAAAGCGCTAAGTCTTCGGATATGCGTGACTATCCTGAAAAGTGCCACAGTGACGAAGCAAGGCCAGAAATGGCCTTGGTGGAACGAGGTAAACCCTGCAAGCGGGCAACCCAAACTTTGGTAGGGGCGTCTGGGCCTGAGAAAATGAACTTAAGGTCAGATCACTTCGGTGAAGATAGATGATTGCTGATCATTGTCCATCCCCAAGGGGCAATTTGAACAGAACGTGGCTTACAGAATTTGCGCGTGGGGCAGGCTGAGTCGTTGGACTCAGCTTTTTTTATAGAAAAGGAATTAAGATGGCAAACTATCAATTATTTGCAACGATGGGCGCTGGCTTTGAAAGCGTCACGAAAAAAGAACTGCAGGCGTTAGGCTACCAAACTAAAACTAGCAATGGCCGGGTATTTTTCAGCGGCGACCAAGCTGATATTGTTAAAACTAATTTATGGCTGCGCAGTGCTGACCGCATCAAAATCTTGCTTAAAGAATTCAAGGCCCTGAGTTTTGAACAACTGTATGATGAAACTTTTGCCTTTGATTGGCCGCAATTGTTGCCAGTTGATGCCAACTTTCCCGTAGCCGGCCGGTGCGTACGGTCGAAGCTGCACTCAGAGCCAGATGTGCAATCAATCGTGAAAAAGGCGATCGTTGATAAAATGACGCAGGCTTATCATCGCCGCGGCTTTTTACCAGAAAATGGCCAAACTTATCCTTTAGAAATCAGAATTTACAAGGATAAGGCGACCCTGTCTTTAGATACCACTGGTGCTAGTTTGTTTAAGCGCGGCTACCGGGTTGAACATGGCGGGGCCCCGCTGAAAGAAAATTTTGGGGCAGGTCTGCTTTTGCTGACCCCATATAATGGAACTCACCCCTTAATTGACCCGATGACCGGATCAGGGACGCTAGCTATTGAAGCGGCCTTGATTGCTAAAAATATTGCGCCAGGAATTCAGCGTGAATTTGCCTTCGACAATTTTGACTGGTTTGATCAGAATTTGCATGCTGAGGCAGTAGCTGCTGCAAAAGCACAAATTAAGTCAGACCATGCACCAATTTGGGCAAGGGACATTGATCAATCAGTTTTAGAAATTGCAAAACTTAATGCCCATAATGCCGGTGTTTTGCAAGATATCGAATTCAAACAAGTCGCAGTGAAAGACTTCGCTACCGATTTGGAAAATGGGATCATTATTGCCAATCCGCCTTATGGTAAAAGATTAAAAGACCGCCGCAGTGCGGAAGAACTTTATCGGCAAATGGGGCAGGTTTTGCGGCCATTGAGCTCATTTAGTCAGTACTACTTAACAGCTGATCCTAAGTTTGAATCCTTCTTTGGTGCCAAGGCAAACAAAAAGCGCAAGCTGTTTAACGGTAATTTGCGGACTGATTTTTATCAATATTGGGCCAACTTCCATGGACAAGCAAAACATCACCACTAGTCGTGAACCTGTTTTATGGATTTTAAGTGATACCCATTTGCTCGCCCGCAACTTGCATGATTATGGTCCAGCTTTTCGCCGGATGGAATTGACTACAGCCGGCAAAGATTTGGCTTATCAAGAGTGGCGGCTGCAAGGGCTAGTTGACTTAGCGATTACTAAGCGGCCAACTGCCATTATTATTACTGGTGATTTAACTTTTAACGGTGAATATGAATCGGCCCGCCGGTTAGCGGATATTTTTGCGGCGCTAGAAGTACTAGGCATTCCGCTGCTAGTTGTGCCTGGTAACCATGATATCAACGATGGCTGGGCCCGCAGTTTTCATGGTCAGCAGATGGAATTTGCCCGTGAAATCAGCCTTAGTGACTGGAAAAATTTGTTTTTTGCGTCTTATATGCATGCGACGAGTCAAGATCCAAGTTCACTAGCATACAGCGTTAATTTGAATGACCAATACCGTTTGCTCTTGCTTGATTCGTGCTTATATCAGCCATTTTTCAATTATGACGATCCCGTGACTAACGGGGCCATTTCTCAGGCTGAATTGCAGTGGGTAAAAAGTCAATTAGCTGAAGCTAAGGCTGCTGGGCAACGCTGTTTAGTTTTCATGCACCATGATTTATACCGGCATAACCGCTTAATTCACCGCGGTTTTGTTTTAGACAACGCGGATGAGGTTGAACGGCTGCTTGCCGAGTACCAAGTAACAGCTGTTTTTGCCGGTCATATTCATGCTCAAAATATTTTACCGGCCAATGATCAGCGCAAATTGCCTGAAATAGTGACTTCGGCTTTTTGTATGACTGATCAAGGTTATGGGGTAGTGCAGTTATCTCCGACTGGTTTAATTTATCAGCGGCGCAGCTTTGCTAGGCCAGAGCAGGAATTTGCTGCTTATTTGCATAGCATTTTCTTTAAGCGCGACCAGCGGCCAATTTTACAAAAATTGGCTGGCCGCGAGATTGATCCGCAGTTATGGCAAGCAGGCACGCATTTACTAGCTAAAATGCACTGGGCTTATTTTACTGGCAGCAACCTAATCAGCGAAAAAGACTTAACTGCGCTGCAGCAAACGCCGGCTTTTAACTGGCTAGTGCAGGAGCAAATTATGCGGCCTGATTATTTGCTAAGTTTGTACCATACTGACCCAGCGGCCGATAACTGGCAATTAGAACTTAAGTATTAACAAAAAAAGCAGGACTTTTGTCCTGCTTTTTGCGTGAGAAAGATTTCTATTTGAAATATTCAGCTAAGTCTTTCGCCCAGATAATCGACATTGTATGCTGGCCAACGTGCGTTCCAACTACTGGGCCAATAATGCTGCGGCCTAAGCGCATAGTTGGAACCTCAGTTTGAAAAGCTTTGCACCAGGCGTCTTCTTTTGCCTCGTCATCAGCATGGAAAATCGTCCCCTGAACTGGATAATTAGCTTTGGCTATATCAGTTTGCACATCAGTAATGATATGGCGCAGGGCCCGTCTTTCTTGACGTTCTTTGGCAATCGCTACAATTTTGCCGTCAGTTTGAACATTCATGGTTAAAATCGGTTTGATTTTCAGCAAGCCCCCAATGAAGCTGGCCGCGTTTGATAGCCGGCCAGTCCGCTTTAGGTGCTGTAAATTATCAACTTCAAACCGGACCCTGGTTGTGCTGCGCAAGTCTTCTAAAGCAGCCTGAATTGTCTCTGCGTCAGCGCCAGTTTTGGCTAAACGACCAGCCAGTTGGGCTTGGAAGGCTAACCCAGCGCAAGTTACTTTTGAATCAAAGGGGTGAATCTTAAGCCGGTCTTCTTGCTGAGCATATTGCACCACGTTGTTGTAAAAGCCGGAAATACCACTTGATAAAGTAATGACAAACACATCTGTGTAACCATCAGCAACAAATTTATCAATTGCTTCTTTTAGCTCCCCAGTCGATGGCTGGGAGGTATTCGGCAAGTCTGAATCTGAGGCTAATTTTTGATAAAATTCGTGAAAGCCGATCGTGACTAAGTCGTAATAAGTTTGCTTGCCCCAAATAATAGGAATCGGCAAAACCTTAATACCATCTGCCTGCTGTTCTTCGGGGGTCAGATAGGCGGAACTATCAGTTAAAACTCCGATTTTCATGTTGTTCACTCCAAATTTCTATCCCAATTGCCAGCAATCAAGTTGCCGGCTTTTCTGCTATAATATCTATGAAAATCTTATCATAAGGAGCGCCTATGAAGAAACATTGCCTGCTTTTAGGTAAAGCCGGCCTAATTTACAACAGCTGGTTGCTGGATGTGCTATTTATTGCTTTTATTATCGGCTATGAAAGCAACCGTAGCATCTCTTGGCCTGCCATTGCTGTTGGGGCAGTGTTTGCTGCGGCTTTGCTCTATAGTTTTTTGACTTGTTATCTTAGCAAGGAGGGTGAGCAAACCAAAATTAGATTGCCTTATCAACGCAAAGCACAGACCATTGAGTCCACCAAGTTGCTATTTGCCTTTTCGATGATTCATATTTATCAAGCCAAGTTGTCTGATTACAAACAGCTGACTTATTTAGTTCTTGAGAAAAATTAAGGAGAACATGCCCATGAAATCTGATATTGAAATTGCACAAGCAACTGTTGCCCAACAAATTGAAAAAATTGCAGCTAAATTAAACTTGCAGCCAGAAGACTTAGAAGTCTATGGCCGTGATAAAGCCAAAATTACCTGGCCGGCGATTAAGCGCATTCGTCAAAATAAAAAACTAGGCAAATTGATCCTCGTAACTTCAATTAGTCCAACACCAGCTGGAGAAGGCAAGTCGACCATCACGATTGGGTTAGCTGACGCCTTGCAAGAGCAAAAACACCAACGAGTAGCCATCGCACTGCGTGAGCCTTCAATGGGCCCAGTCTTTGGCCTCAAAGGTGGTGCAACTGGCGGCGGCAGAGCGCAAATCATTCCGATGGAAGATATTAATTTGCACTTTACTGGCGACATGCATGCTTTAACTAGTGCGATTGATACGCTCGCAGCTTTAGTTGACAATTATCTTTACCAAGACAATAGTTTGCAACTGGATCCAAATCGAATTTTGCTAAAGCGCGGGTTAGACGTCAATGATCGGACCTTGCGCAACATTACAATTGGACAGGGTTCGCGTTTTAATGGGGTCGAGCGGACTGATCATTTTGCCATTACGGTAGCTAATGAATTGATGGCTATTCTCTGCCTGGCATCAGATATTGACGATTTGAAACGCAGAATTGGCGAAATGCTGGTTGGCTATACTGTCAATGATGAACCTGTTTACGTTAAACAGCTGCATTTTGAAGGGGCGATTGCGGCTTTATTGTCAAAAGCACTTGAGCCTAATTTGGTCCAAACTCTTTATCACGTGCCAGCGTTTGTTCACGGCGGACCGTTTGCCAATATTGCCCACGGTGCTAACTCAATCTTAGCCACAGATCTGGCAATGCACTTAAGTGATGTGGTTTTAACTGAAGCCGGCTTTGGGGCCGATCTAGGTGGACAAAAGTTTATGGACTTTGTATCTCAACACCTGGATAAAGAACCAGACGCCGTAGTCGTTGTGGCGACTGTCAGAGCTTTGAAGTATCAGGCTGAACAATCTACTGACCGGCTTGATCAAGAAAACATTGCTTCCCTGAAGGCGGGCTTTGCTAACCTCAAGCGGCATATGAATAATATGCGGCATTATGGTTTGCCAGTGATTGTCTTAATTAATGAATTTGCGACCGATACCGAGCAAGAGCTGTCTGTTTTGCGCCAACTGATCGAAGCAGAGGGAGTCGAATGTGCTGTTGTCAATTATCATGATCGCGGCACGAATTCTTCAACCGAAGCAGCTGATAAAGTTTTGGAATTGCTGAATCATGCTCCTCAAGCTGCAATAAAGCGAACTTACGCTGACAATGACCCAGTTGAAGTAAAAATTGACAAAATTGCTAAGCAAATTTATGGGGCAGGGCAAGTCGAATATAGCGACTTAGCCAAGCAGCAACTGGCTCATTTGCGGCACCTAGGAAAAGATAAACTGCCAGTCATTATTGCGAAGACTCAGTTTAGCTTTAGTGATGACAAAAAGGTATTAGGCGCACCTAGCGGTTTCACTTTGCATGTCCGCTCCTTACAACTAAAAAATGGGGCCGGGTTTATCGTAGTTACTACCGGGCATGTTTTAAGTATGCCTGGGCTGCCCAAACATCCAGCCGCTTTAGACATTGACGTTGACAATAACGGCAAAATTTCTGGTTTATTCTAATGCAAGCACTTTATTTAATTATTTCTTTGATTGTTATCCTCGCCGATCAGGGCTTAAAGTCCTTAATTGTTAATCATTGGGCGCTAGGACAAGTTAAGCCGGCTTTGCCCGGCTTATTTTCGCTGACCTATTTACGCAATAATGGGGCAGCTTGGAATATTTTTCCGGGGCGGATGGTCTTTTTCTATATCATCTCAGCGGTAGCGATTGCTATTGTTTTGTATTATCTATTCAAGCAATCGCCACGTTCTGTCTTATTTAGCGTCGGGTTAAGTTTGGTACTGGGTGGCATTATCGGTAATTTGATCGACCGAATTCGCTATCACTACGTCGTGGATATGATTCAATTAGATTTTATGAATTTTAATATTTTCAATATCGCCGATAGTGCCATTACGGTCGGAATTATTCTGATCTTTATTTATCTAATTTTCTTTGAAGACAAGGAGAAGCATGACTGATTACTTACTGCAGGCTGCAGGGACCGGCGAGCGCTTAGATAAATTTGTGGCTGAGCAAGTCGCAGATTTAAGTCGAACCAGAGTCCAAGCTTTAATTAAAAGCGGCGATATTCTAGTGGCTGGCAAGTCAGAAAAGGGCTCGTTTAAACTGGAACAGCCGGCTGAAGTAGCGGTCCATGTTCCGCCTTTGAAGCCGCTTAGTTTAGAGCCTGAAGATTTGCCACTAGATATTATTTATGAAGATCAAGATGTGATTGTTGTCAATAAACCGCAAGGCATGGTTGTTCACCCATCAGCTGGCCATCCTGACCATACTTTAGTCAATGCGCTTTTATACCACACCCGCGATTTAGCTAAAAGCCCAGAAGGATTTCGGCCGGGCATTGTCCACCGCATTGATAAAGATACTTCAGGTTTGCTCATGATTGCTAAGAACATGGCCGCCCGTCAATCACTTGAAGAACAACTCGCTGAAAAAAGCAATAAACGTGTTTATTTAGCGATTGTGCACGGCAATTTTAATGAAAAAACTGGCACAGTTGATGCACCAATTGGCCGCAATCCTGCTAATCGCAAGCAAATGGCCGTGGAGGCTAATGGGAAGCCGGCGGTAACGCATTTTAGAGTGCTAGAACAGTTTAAAGGCTATAGCTTGCTGGCTTGTCAATTAGAAACTGGGCGAACGCATCAGATTCGCGTGCATCTAGCTTATATCGGTCATCCAGTTGCGGGCGATCCCTTGTATGGACCGCGGCACACGTTAGCTGGTCACGGTCAATTTTTGCATGCAGAAGTTTTAGGCTTCAAGCATCCCCGGACTGGCAAATGGTGTGAATTTTCGGTTGAACCACCGACTATTTTTCAAACAACTCTGGGTCAATTAAGAAAAGAGGCAAAGCAATGAAGCGCTACTTAATTTTGGCTGACGGCACGGCTTTTGCCGGTGAAGGCTTTGGCGCCTCAATTATTGCGACGGGCGAACTAGCCCTGTTTACTGGTAATTATGGTTATCAAGAGGCGTTAACTGACCCTGCTAATGATGGAAAAATCTTGTTGTTTTCTACTCCCTTAATTGGAGCTAGCGGAATTAATGCGATCGACTACGAAGCAATTAATCCGCGTATTAAGGGCATTATTGCTGGCGGAATTGCACCAGCTCAGCAACCAGCTACTGAAAACTTAAATGAATTCCTGCAAGAAAAGGGTATTCCGGGAATTTTTGGCGTTGATACGCACGCGCTGGTCCGTAAGTTGGTTACTGAACCTGTGATCAAGGCCTCTATTATGGATACTGATGACCAGCATGCTTTTGATCAGATTAAGGCTTTGGTGCTACCCAAAAATAAAACGGCGCAAACTTCAACTACTAACGCCTATGCTGTTCCCAATATTGGCGAAACAGTAGCAGTCATTGACTTAGGTTTAAAAAATTCTCTTTTGCGGTCATTGTCGCTGCGTCAAATCAACGTAGTCGTCATGCCCGTGACTGCTAGTGCCGAAGATATTGCTAATTTACAGCCGAATGGCTTGATTGTCTCAAATGGACCGGGGACAGTAAAAGAAGTCCGTGCAGGCTTAGCGCCAATTTTTAAACGTTTCTTGACGAAAATGCCAGTCTTAGGCATTGGCTTAGGCTTTTTAGCGCTGAGCGACTACTTGAACTTTGAATTGGCTGATTTACAGCCTGCTTATAACGGCAGCAACTATCCCGTGATTGCTCAGAATACCGGCCGCGTTTGGCAAACTGCGATGAATATCTCGCAGCTGGCGCTCCCGCAAACCATCGAATACGATTTTTCAGAGAAGTATTATGATTTGCATAGCGACCTGCTGGCGGGCTACAGTTTTGAGCAAGAACAAATCCTAGCAACGGCCTTTAATCCTGAAGGTTCGCCTGGTGCATTTGAAGCGAGTGTAATTTTCGATGATTTCTTTAAGTTGATGAACAAAAATGCCATTAAGAACTGATTTAAACAAAGTATTAATTATCGGGTCCGGCCCTAATATTGTTGGGGCGGTGGCGGAATTGGATTTAATGACAAAGCAGGCAATTGATGCTTTTGTTGAAGATAACGTGCAAGTTGTCTTAGTTAATCCTAACCCAGCTACTATCGCGACTAATAAACGACCTGGCGTCACTATTTATATGGAACCGCTGACGCTGTCATTCATGAAGCGAATTTTGCGGATCGAAGAACCTAATGCCATTGTGACTGCATATGGTAGTTTAGTCGGCTTAAATTTAACCAGGCAGCTGCTAGAAGATGGCATTTTGCATGAGATGCACATTGAATTGTTAACGGTGACAAAAAAAGCTTTGCTATTGCAGCAGCAGAGTCAGCAGCTTAAATTTTTGCGCGATAATCAATTGCCGACCAGTAAATCTTGGCGCTTGCAAAAGAGTGTTCCACTAGCTTCAACGCTCAAGCAATTAGCTTATCCGGTGCTTTTGACCAAGTATCATCGCTACGTTAAAAATGATCACCTGCACTTTAGTGATCAAGCCAGCATTGCTAAATATTTTGACCAAGAAGCGGCAAGCGAACACTTTAATCTGCATGATTACCGCATCACTGAAGACTTATCTGATTGGGAAGAAGTTATTATTGACTTAGTGCGAGACGCCAATGGCAACAACTGCTTTATCAATTTGGCTTCTTCTTTAGAACCGGTAGCGATTAACTCAGGCGATTCAGTCCTGATTTCTCCGCTGTTAGGTTTTAACAACGATGAAGTGCAGCGCCTGCGCGCCTGTGCTGGAAAAGTGGCTGCTAACCTAGATTTAGTCGGTGCTTTAAGCATTCACTTTGCGATTAAGCATGAAAACAATCAAATTGTGATCAAAATTTTAGGTTTTAAACCGCGGATTGCCCGCAGTTCCTTATTAGCTTATCGGGCTGGTGTTTATAGTCTAGGTTATGTCACAGCCAAATTGGCCTTAGGCTATAACTTAAATGAAATTACTGATCCTGAATCTGATTTAAATGCAGCTGTTGAACCTGTGCTAGATGCAGTGGCTGTCAAAACGCCGTATTGGTCATTTTCAGACAGCGGCTATAATCATTATGACTTAGGCCCTAGAATGCAGGCGAGCGGTGAAGCTATTAGTTTAGGCATCGATTTTTCAGCGGCCTTTTTCAAAGGCTTGTACTCCACGATGAGTTTTACTAATGCCGCCAATGTCTTTAAGCAAGAAATTTCTAAAAATGATGATGAAGTCATTGATGATTTGCGACACCCAAGTGAAGTACATTTGATTGTCTTGCTGGCTGCTTTAGCGCGTAAAATCAGCTTGCAAAAAATTCAAGCAATTACTAACATTCAACCGCTTTTTTTGCATAGCTTAGACCGGGCAGTTGAAGTCATGAATCAGCTGGTCACTAGCCAAGTACCCCCTAATTCGCTCTTACTGGCCGCTAAAAAAGTCGGTTTGTCGGATAAAACTATTGCTGGTTTAGCGTCCATGTCAGCGCGTGAAATTCGCCAAGCCCGCCAGCAAGCAGGAATTGAACCTGTTTACTTGCAGATCAACGGCACCGCTGGCATTTGGCAGCCGAAAATCAATGCTGTTTATTCGGCCTATGATGTTGAAGACGAAGCTGGTAAACAAAGCAGCCAAAATAAAGTACTCTTGGTTGGACTTTATCCGTTCCAAGTTTCGCAAACAAGCGAATTTGACTTTATGCTGTACCAAGCCGCCCAAACTTTAAAAGCCCAAGGGCGTACTGCTATTTTATTGAGCAATAACGCGGAGGCTATTTCAGCAGCTTACAATGCCGTTGATCGGGTTTATTTTGAACCAGTTACCCTTGAAAATATCTTGGATGTAGCAGAACGTGAACAAATCACCGAAGTGCTGACTGAATTTTCTGGTAAAAAAGTTAATGCCTTGCGCAAACAGCTAGTTGATGCCGGCCTTAAAATTTTGGGCCAGTCAGATTTGACTAAACCAAACTGGCATGCTGTTACGGAACCGTTGACATTTTCAATGCCACCAGCTTTGCGCACAAGCGATGAAAATAAGGCTTATAGTTTTGCTGTCAAAGTTGGTTTTCCAGTTTTGATTGGCGGAACCAGTCACCAAAAGCAAGAACAAAAATCAGCGGTTGTCTTTGATATGCCGGCCTTGAGCAAGTATATTCAAGAAAATGATTTAAAGACGATTCGGATTTCCAAATTTATTGCTGGGTCTAAATATGAAGTCGCCGCAATTTCTGATGGAGAAAACGTCACTATTCCAGGAATTATTGAGCACTTGGAACAATCAGGCTCACATGCGAGTGATTCAATCGCTGTTTTTCCGCCCCAAAACTTAAGAAAAACCGATGAGCAAGCTATGCGTGCTGCCACAGCGTCTTTAATTAAGTCTAAACACTTAGTAGGCCCGATTAACTTGAACTTTTTAATTGCAGACGGCCACTTATACTTTTTGCAGCTAAAAACTTACGCTGGCCATAATTTGGCCTTTATGTCGAAGGTTTTAAACCAAGACTTAGTGGGCCTGACCACTTCAATCTTGCTCGGGGAAAAATTGCCAGATTTGATTAAGTCTGATTCATGGCGGCTGACTAATCAGCTAATCTATATTAAAATGCCAGTTTCTAGCTGGTTAAATTACCACAGCGGCAATACTTTTGATTCAAAGATGAAAACTGCAGGCAACGTCATTGGCCGTGACCCGGCTTTGTCTAAAGCCCTTTACAAGGGATATGAAGCTAGCGGGCTGTATGTTCCAACTTACGGGACAATCTTTATCTCTGTTAAAGATAAGGATAAAGAGCGGGCAACGGCGATTGCTAAGCGTTTCCACCGATTAGGCTTTAAGCTGATTGCGACGGAAGGGACCGCCAACATGCTGGCTGAAGCTGGTATTACGACGGATATTGTCAAAAAAATTCACCAAGGCAGCGATAGTTTATTAAGTAAACTGTTTAATCACCAAATCAAATTAGTCATCAATGTTACCGACTTTTCTGATGCGGCTAGTCAAGACGCAATTAGGATCCGCGATCAAGCTTTAAGCACTCATATTCCTGTCTTTTCAAGCTTGCAGACGGCGGAATTTGTGTTGGAAGTTTTAGAATCGCTATCGTTAACAACGCAGCCAATTTAAGAAAGAAAAGCAAGCAAAGAAGAGCACTCCATTGGAGTGCTCTTTTGCTTGTCTATTTGATTTTTTTAGCTAAGACATTGCTTTCAACTGGGGTAGCTTCAATCGAATTCTGTCCCCGGTAGGTCACAAAACCAGGTTTGCTGCCATGTGGCTTTTTAATTCGCTTGACTTGGATGTAGTCAACTGGAACGTGGCTAGAATTTTTGCCTTTAGAAAAGTAGGCGGCAATTTCAGCTGCTTCTTTAATGTCTTCTGGGCTGGGATTGCTATCTTGCAAAATTGTGTGCGAACCCGGCATATTTTTGACATGGAACCAGTAATCGTTTTTATTAGCCTTTTTAAAGGTTAGCCAATCATTTTCGTAATTATTCTTACCAACTAACACTATCTTGCCCGAAGTTAATTTAAACTGCGGCAAATTACGAGTCGTGATCTTCTTGCGGCGCTGCGGCTTTTTCTGGACATGCAAGTAGCCTTGATTAATCAGCTCATCGTTAATGGCATCAATATCTTGCGGATCAGCAATATCTATCTCAGTTTGAATAGTTTCAAAGTAAGCTAAATCTTCTTCAGCTAACTTGATCTGTTCATGCACGTGTTTAACCGAATCGCGCAGTTTTTGGTAGCGGGTAAAGTATTTCTGGGCATTGCGCTCAGGCCGCAAGGACGGATCTAACTCAATCGTAAGCGGCTGGTTGTTGTCGTAGTAATTAGGTAGGTCAACAGATTTAGCACCAGCGGGAACTTGACGCAGGTAAGTGTTAAGCAGTTCACCTTTGATCCGCAAGGAATCAGCATTGTGCGCGGCATCTAATTGCTGTTTTAACTTAGCGATTTTTTTGCGCAGTTTCTTCTGCTCATTTTTGACAACCGTGCGAATCTGGCCAGATTTTTGACGGACCCAATCACGGGTTGCCTGATCATGATAAAACTCTTCTAATGCCTCGTTGAGGTGTTCAGATTTGCTGACGAGGGTCAAATCAAGGTGGTAGGGCAGGTATAAGAAAATGCGCTCGCGGTGTCGTTCATTCTGTAAAACATATACTTTAGGATGATCCAGCTGATTAAAGAAAGTTTGCCAGGAACTAAATGAATAATCATCAGTTAAATAGCCGAGCAATTCATCGCGATCATCACGATCAAGTCCAGTGACTTGCGGCACCAATTGATCTGGTGATAATTCATTAGCTAGTTGCTTAAACTTCTCTTCAGTCAAAGTTAAAGGATTAATTCCAGGTTTGAGTGGCGGCAGTTCATAACTAGCATGAGGCAGCAGCAAGCGAGCCCGGTTTTCATCTGGATTGATTCGTTTGAGCAAATCAATAATTTTGCCAGAAGTTTGGTCTACTAAAATGACATTGCTGTGTCTGCCCATTAATTCAAATGAAAGCATCAAATTGACTTCATCGCCTAATTCATTGCGATTTGAAAAGTAAAAATTAACGATGCGGTCCAGCCCGACTTGTTCAACCTTTTTCAGAATCGAGCCAGCTAAATATTTACGTAAAACCATGACAAAAGCAGGTGCTTTATCTGGATTAGGAATTTCCTCAGTTTGGAAATAAAAACGCGGAGATTGAGAATTAGCTGAAACTAACAATTTATAATTTTTTCGCTGCTGACGAAAAACGAAAATCAAGTCATGTTCAAAGGGTTGGTAAATTTTAGAAAGTTTGCTGTTAAGCAGGGTAGGGGAGATGGCAGTCAGCAAACTATGAATAAATAAACCATCAAAAGCCATAAAAACTCCTCCTTCAAAGTTGTACCTTCCAATTATACGGCAAAGGCTAATAACAAGCTAATTTTAACTATAGTTCTTTATTTTAAGAAATTATCAATCACAAAGTAACCCGCTAGCTTAAATTATGATTAAAATCGGCCTGCTGGTTGGTCAATTAGGATAGAATAAAGATCATGGGATAACGTTTTATGCGGCTTGGAAAGACCAATGAAAAGCTGCAAAAAAGGGAGGAGATCAGCCAATGCAAGTGCTAGACTTTGCTGATATTGCTACTGAGATCAAAAGTTACATATTTCACGAGTTAAAATTAACTTCTTCACAAACTAGATTAGTTTATTATTTTTTACAAAATGATAATCAAGCTTTAAAAATGGGAGATTTAGCGGCTGGGTTAAATATTTCTTTGTCGACTTTAAGCAGGCAACTAAATCAAGCAAAAACTGCTACTTTGATCGAAGTGGCTAAAGTACCTGGTAATTCTGCTAAAACAATTCGTTTAAATGAGACTGGTTGGAAGCAGGCCTTAGCTTTGAAAAAGGTTCTTGCGGACCTGCAAGAGCGAATTTTTGGTGATTGGGTTACTCAAGATGTCACTCGTTTTTCTGAACAATTAGTTGAAATTAGCGGTCGTTTGCAGGCAAGTGACGAGCAAAATCAATAGGTTCTAAACTTTCTCTATGTTATAATTCCTAACAGATCTTGATTGAGGAAGTTTAAAATTGAAGATAGCTGTTATCACTGACAGCACTTGTGGTCTTTCGAGTGCTGATCAAGAAAAATATCAAATTCAAGTCATTGCCACGCCGATTGAAATTGCTGGTCAGTCTTTTTTGGATGGCGTTAATATTACGACCAAGCAATTTTTTGAGATTCAAAAAGAAACTGGCGGCTTTCCGCATACATCACAACCGCGTTTAGGCGATGTCATTGCTACTTGCAAAAAGCTGCATGAAAATGGTTATGATGCCATTATCGCGATTGCCTTATCAAGTGGAATCAGTTGCTGGTTTAATACCTTGAATTCGGTTAAGCAAGAACACCCTGAATTCAATTTATATCCATATGATTCCGGCATGACAGTTAAGATGCAGGGTAATTTAGCTATTGCCGCTGCTAAAATGGCTGCTAATGACTTGGCACCAGCTGAAATTATCGAGCGTTTAGACCAGTTGCGGGCAACGATTGATGAACTCTTCATCGTTGACGATTTAAACAATTTGCAAAAAAATGGCCGGCTGAGCAATGCGAGTGCTTTTATTGGTTCACTTCTGCATATCAAACCGTTGTTAACTTTTGAGGACGGCAAAATCGTGGCTTTTGATAAGGTCAGATCAATGAAGCGGGCTTTAGCCAAAGTTGAAGAGCTGGCCCAAGAGCGGATTGCCAAGCTGCCATACAAAGACAAGTTGTGTTTTTTAGTGATTCACTCGAATGATTTAAAACAAGCTGAAAAGATGCAGCATGACGTTAAGCAACTATTTCCGGGTCAAGCCGTTGAATTTACGGAATTTACGCCAAGCATCGCCACTCACTTAGGCGAAAAATCAATGGGCTTTGCGTGGATGTATGACATCAACAAGTTTGATTTAGAAAGATAAGAGGTTTTATTATGGCAATTACCAATTTAACCGTTGCTGGGGCAGGAACTCTCGGCAGTCAAATTGCTTTTCAAACTGCTCTTTGCGGTTTTCCAGTTAATATTTGGAATCCGCACCCAGACCGTGCTAAAAAACGGTTGGCTGCGCTTAAGCCGCTGTACCAACATGATCTGCACTTAACTGATGAGCAATTTGATGCAGCGATGGCTAACATTAAGTTAATTACGAATGAATGGGATAAACCATTTAGCCAAGCTGATTACATCATTGAAGCTGTTCCAGAAAAGCTAGAAGTTAAAGAAGACTTTTATCAGCATTTAAACCAATATATTTCTGATAAAACCATTATTGCCAGCAACTCTTCAACTTTTATGCCAAGTCAATTAGTGAAATATGTTAAAGACCCAAGTCGCTTCTTGCATATGCACTTTGCAAACCACATTTGGCAATTTAATACCGCTGAAATTGTCGGCACTAAAGACACTGATCCAGCAGTCATTCAAGAAGTCGTAGATTTTGCACGGGCAATCAAGATGATGCCAGTAGTTTTGCATAAAGAAAATCCTGGCTACTTAATGAATGCGATGCTGATTCCATTGTTGAGTTCGGCTTTGTATTTATGGGCTAGCGGTGTTGCTGACTATCAAACTATTGACAAGGACTGGATGAATTCATCTGGTGCACCAATGGGCCCATTCATGATTTTAGACATGGTTGGTTTGCGGACTGTGCATGCCATTAACGAAGGTAAAGCCAAAGACAATCCTGCTTCTAAGTTAATTGCCGATAAGTTGGCTGGCATGATTGAAGCCGGCCACACTGGTCAATTAGCAGGGCAAGGTTTTTACAAGTACCCACATCCAGCCTTTGAAGATCCAGATTTCTTAAAATAATATTTACAACCACAAAAGGCGGGCTAGTCTAAAACTAGTCCGCCTTTTCTTCATGCTGTTTACTTGCCGCTTGATCGAGCTGCCTGATTTCATTTAAGGCTGCCCGTTGCTGCTTTTGATCAACGTGAGTATATAAATCAGTCGCAGAAGTTCCTTTTTGCCCCAGCTGCTGGGCAACTAACACTTGGTCTTTAGTCACGCTGTATAATTCTGATGCTAAGGTGTGGCGTAATTTATGCGGGGTTAACGGATGACCGAAAGCTTTAGAATATTTATTGACGAGCATTTCAATTGCATGAGAAGTAATGCGCCGAGTTTGGTCGTGCCAGCGGGTGAGGAAGAGGGCATGGTCAGCTTTTTTAGCTTGGTAGCGTTTAGCCCTGATTTCTAAATAATTTTCGACATATGGCAAGGTCCAAAGTGCAATTGGGACGCTATCGCGTTGACCACCTTTGCGAGTTACATCCAAAGTAGCTTTCTTCAAGTTTAAATCTTCTAGATCAGCCCCAGCACATTCTGACACACGTACGCCGGTCCCTAAAATCAAGGCAATAATTGCCAGATCACGTTCTTTATTCATTTTAAAAGCTGGCAGTGCCTGTTTACGGCATTTTTGAGGATAGGTCTTCTCGATAAAGTCTAAAAAATCGTATTTTAGCTGACCCGGCAGCATATGCGATTCAAGCACGTGGGCCCGGTAATTTAAGGTTTTAGAAGAATTGAGCGAATCAATCTTCAGCATGACGTTGCGGTCAAAATATGGCTCGCCATTATTATTATCGGCAGTAATTGTGAGGAATTTAAACAGTGATCGCAAGGAATTGATTGATCGGTTGATCGTTGTTGGTGAATTTAAACGGCCTTGTTGATTTTTAGTATGATGCAAGTAATCAATATACAGCATGATGTCATTGCGGCGCAGATGTTCAAGCGTTTCGGTTGAAACATCAGCATTGCTAGTTGCATCAGAAATCCCGCTTGAGCGCAGCCATGTTAAAAAACGCCTGATTTCTGTTAAATATTGATATGAAGTTGCTAGTGAATGATTGGTGCCTAGATAATATTGTTTAACGTAATCAGGCATCTGAGTAAGTTCACGTTCGATTAAGTCTAGGTATTGTTGTGTTTCCAATGATGATTACGGCTTTCTAAATAATTTAAATTCGTACGTAGATTTAAAATCTAGATCTAGTAAGGGTGCTCTATAAACCTAGTAATAAAATTCTTGTTTTAATATTAACGATATGCTTCTTTTCAATCATAGCAAGAAATCAGTCACTTAACAAGTAAGTTTAATTATTAGTTCAATCATTGCAATTTTATTGATGTTTTGCTGACAATTGTCTGTCTATTTAATTTTAATTACATGAAAAAAGATCGAATCATCATGATTCGATCTTTAAATTAATTAACTTAATTTTTAAGCCTTGCCGATCACAGCCATACTGTGGCTAACGCCTAAACGAGTAGCACCAGCGTCGATCATAGCTTGTGCTTCAGCAGCTGAGTGGATACCACCTGAAGCCTTAACTTGAGTATTAGTGCCCTTAACAGCAGCAGCCATTAATTCAACACCATGAACAGTTGCACCTTCAGTTGAGAAACCAGTTGAAGTCTTAACAAAGTCTGCACCAGTCTTGGCTACGATCTTGCTTGCCTTAGTGATTTCATCATCAGTTAATAAGCAAGTTTCAATAATAACCTTAACGACCTTGTTTTCAGCGTGACCTGCATCAACTAAAGCTTGAATGTCAGCTTCAACCTTGTCGTAGTGACCAGCCTTCATTTCGCCGATGTTCATTACCATGTCGAATTCATCAACGCCGTCTTCCATAGCCTTTTTAGCTTCAAACAGCTTGCTGGCAGTTGTAGTTGCGCCCAGAGGGAAACCAATAACAGTTGCAGTTACAACATCGGTTCCTTCCAAAGCCTTGTGGGTCTTCTTAACCCAGTAAGGATTGATCATGACAGTGTGGAAGTGATTGTCGATCGCTTGCTTGATTACAGTATCAACTTGGTCTTCAGTTGCATCTGGACTTAATAAAGTATGGTCGATATATTTGTTGAATTCAGTCATGTTTGCTTAACTCCTTTAACAAAAAGACTTATTTGATTTGACAAGTTTAATTATACATAGAATTTTGCAAATGTAAATAAATATATTTTACAAATGAAAAATATTCCTTATAATAAATTTAACAACTAAGTTAAAGGAGTCCAAACCAGATGAATAATGAAAAATTGCAGCGTCTGGTTAAAATTAGTCAGCTGCACTATTATCAACACTTGAGCCAAAGTCAAATTGCTGACGAATTGCATTTATCGCGGCCAACCGTGGCTAATGCCCTAAAAACTGCTTTAAAAGAAGGCATTATTCAGATTAAAATCAATGATCCCTTAGCTGATGCTCAAACATTAAGTGAGCAGTTAGCTGATAAGTTTAATTTGCGTAAAGTTATCCTGTGCCAGCCTGGTCAAACAGAAGATTTGCTGGAAAACTTAGGGCAAGCTGGCGCGCAATACTTACAGTCGATTATTAGCGATCAGCAAGTAGTTGGGTTAAGTTGGGGCGAAACAATGACAGCGGTTGCTCAGCATTTAGAACCTGCTCATCGGCAAAACTTGCAGTTTGTTTCTTTAAAAGGCATTGTGTCTAATTCTGCGCAAACCAACTTTGCGGGTCAAATTGCAGCTGCGTTTAATCAAGCTTATCAATTACAAACGCAGCTGTGGCCAGTGCCAGTTATTTTTCAAAAAGCGGCTACGCTCAAAGCAGTGATGCAAGATGGCTTTATTGCACGGCTATCACAGATTAGTTCGCAAGCTGAAATTGTGATGTACACGGTTGGCACGGTGCGCCGGCAAGCGATGATGTTCAATTTGGATTACTTCAATGAGCAAGAAATTGCTGAATTGCAGTCAAAAGCAGTCGGCGATGTTAATGCACACTTTATCAAAGCTGACGGATCACTGGCTGATGAAGAACTTGATCAGCGCACCGCGGCTGTCTCTTTAGCGAATTTAAAACGTGCTCCCTATTCTATTTTAATTGCCGGCGGGCAAGAAAAATTTTTGCCAATCAAGGCAGCTTTAACGGCTGGTTATCCAAATGTGCTAATTACTGATACAGAAACGGCTAAGGCTTTGCTAGAGAATAAATAAGGTAAATTGCGCAAGCCGTGTTAACAATGAAGTGCTTCGGTGAATATATTGAAAACGGTGCTCTAAAGATTAAGTTTAATTTTTAGTAGTAAATTAAAACCTGGCTTAATGCCAGGCTTTTTTGTTAGCTATTTTTGATAATTTTTCAATAAAAAGTGGTACATATCTTCTGGTTCATGACCAGTAATATGGGCAAAATCATCACTAAGACTGGTGAGCATCCCCATTGCACCGCCAGCGTACATCGATGCAAGCTCTGCTCCATCGCCTTCAGAGGAATAAATTTCACCAAATTCTTTGACGCTAACTGGTTTATAACCAATTTCATGTCCTGTTACTTTAGTCATTATTTTCCCTAATTCTGGCATTGTGTACGAGCGACCTTGTGTTAATGTATAAATTTTACGACTATGCAAAATGTCTTCATTTAAAGCCATATCGGCCATCGCTTCGGCAGAATCTTCAATTGAAATAAAGGACATTTTTGCGTTACCAACTGGATAAATTAAGGCGTGACGCTCGATTAATTCAGGTAAATATGGGACCAACGGATCAGCGTAAAGGGCATTTTTAGCAATTGCATAATTAAGATTTGTTCCTGCAAGACGTCTTGGTAAATAACCATAGAACGGAGACATTACAAAAGGATTAGTTTCCTGATCGGCAATGAAACTCATTGCAACTAGATTTTTGACATTATCCTTTTCTAAAGCACTTAAAACATTTTCAAATTCTTTTACTCGATCTAAAACAGAATATGTTTTAGAAGCTACATAAATCAAAGTATCAATGCCGACAAAGGCCTTTTGCAATGAAGCTTCATTTTGAAAATCAATTTCGCGAACTTCTAAATTTTCGTCAATTAACTTTTGTGCATGCTTTTTAGTATGAACTAAGGCAACGATGTTGTCTTTTTCTGTTTTCTTCAATAATTGATTAATGATTTGATTACCTAAATGACCGGTAGCTCCAGTAACAGCGATTTTCATAATTAATCCTCCACAACGACTACTTTGCCGAAACTATGCCGACTTTCCAAATAACGATGAGCATCAGCAACATGTTCTAAATCAAAAACTTTCTCTGGTTTTGCATCAACTTTATATTTCTTAACGAATTTAAGCATCTCATTTAACCGATCTTGATCGACATTATTTGAATAGAAACTGGTCAAATAAGCATTCGGAACAATATCCATAATTGGATCAAAGTTGTTCAAATACCATTGATTTCCTAATTCTCCAGTTGAGCAGACAATTCCACCTTCACTGGTGTGTTTAAAACTGTTTTTAACTGTCTTAGGGCCGATTAGTTCAAGAATTTTGTTAAATTTTTGTTTGGTTTGTAATTCACCATCCTGATCAATAATTACTTGATCGTAACCAGCATCTTTCATAATTCTTTCTTTTACTAAAGATCGGCTAGTGCCCGCAATAAAAATATTAGGATACTTTGCTTTGACTAATTTCAAAAAAGCAATCCCTACTCCGCTTGTGCCACCACGAACTAAAATCTTATCATGCTCGTTTATTTTCAAATTTAGAAATGAACCAAAGGCGGTGTAATAAGTCTCTGGCAAAGCAGCTAATGTTGTCCAATCCAAATCGGTATCTACTGGATAGATTTGTTTATTAGGAAGTAAAACATATTCTGCATATGAACCATCAAAATCTCGACCCATTTCACCCATAATCGAAACTATCTTTTGCCCTACTGGTAAGTGCTCAGGATCAGTGGTTTCTTCAATTACGCCTACACACTCAATTCCTAAAATTCTTGGAAACTTGACTGTTGGTGATAAACCTTTTCTGGTGAAAATTTCTGAATGATTAATCCCCAAACCTTTAATTTTAACTAATGACCAATCTTTTTTTATTTTGGGAACTGGTACATTTTCCAATTTTAATTGCTCTGGACCGCCAGCCTGGTGAATTACAATCGCCTTCATAATTAATTCTCTCCTTTCAAGGCATTCCGCCAAGATCCACTAATGACATTTTCTAGTAATTTAAGCATTAGCATAAAGTACAAACTCAAACACGCAGTTAAGATCGTGCCCCATAAGATGGGTTCAATTCGTCCCGTTTGTAAACCTTCAAATAATAAATCTCCCAATCCTCCTGCACTAATTGTTGAAGCAATAGTTGCAATTGCCATCGTTGAACAAAGAGCAATCTGTAATCCTGAAAAAATTGCGGACATGGCTAGTGGCAATTGAACTTTTAAAAAGATCTGCCGTTCATTCATCCCTAACCCTTTGGCTACTTCGAGATAACTAGGATCCACTTCTTGAATGCCTGTGATAAAGTTTCGCAATAGAACATATTCTGAATAAATGACCAAGACAATAATTGCACTTGTTGTTCCTAAACCAGTTAAAGGTATTAGCAAAGCAAAAAAGGCAAAGCTGGGGACTGAATATAGCAATGAAAAGAAATAAGTCAGGGCTTTAAGCCAATTCTTTTTTCTTAAAAACAGGGCAATAATTATTACTGCAATTATTGTGGCAAGGACCAGCGATGAAATCACAAGGACTAAATGCTGCCAAGTTAGAGACAGCATCATTTGATTATTTTCTTGCCAATATTTAATCATTTTAATGCTTCCCATAATTTCTGATTTTCCTGTGCAGTATCGAGCAATTGTTTAACATATTCAGTTTGGGGATGTTTGACTAGATTCTGTGGTGTATCAAATTGCTCAATTTTCCCGTGATTCATTACCATGACCCGATCACCAAGATATAGAGCTTCGTTGATATCATGCGTAACAAAATAGAAGGTTTTATTGTCCAATTTTCGATGCAAATCTTTTAATTGATGTTGCAATTCCTGTCTAATTAAAGAGTCCAAAGCTGAAAATGGTTCATCAAATAAAAGCAATGGCGGATTAGCACTTAAGGCTCGAGCAACGCCGACTCTTTGTTGCTGACCACCAGAGAGCTGAGCTGGATAGCGATCTTTGAAATCTCTGGGTAAATTGACTAAATCTAATAATTCATCAACGCGGTGGTTAATTTTTTCTTTATCCCAACCTAATAGCTTAGGAGTTACTGCGATATTTTGAGCAATCGTCATATGCGGAAAAAGTCCAATAGATTGCACGACATAACCGATGTGCCGTCTGAATTCGATTAATTTACCTTTTTGAATTGAATATCCGGCAACATTTATATCCCCTGCGGTTGGCTTTTCAAGGCCGTTGATCATTTTTAAAGTGGTAGTTTTACCACTACCCGATGCCCCGAGAACAGTGATAAACTCGCCCTCTTTAACTTCAAAATTCAGATTCGAGATAATTTCGTTTTTCCCGAATTTTTTACTGACGTTTTTAAATTTAATCATTGCTTTATTCATTTCTAGCAGCCTTTCTAATCAGCCAATCAATGGTGAGCATCGAACCAAATGACAAAATTGCAACACTGATTCCGCCAATCATAATTAAGTCAATACGATATAGACCTAAGCCAGTCATGATTAAATCGCCTAAGCCTCCTGCTCCGATATAAGCAGCTAAAGTAGCACTAGCGATAATTTCAATCAATGCTAGTTTTATACCGTTCAACAAATAAGGTAATGAAAGTGGCAGTTGAACTTTAGTTAAAAGCTGCCAGTTATTCATCCCTAAAGAAAGCGCAACTTCGTTTAAATCTGTTGGCACTTCGTTAAAACCTAAAATGGTGTTGACGACCAGTGGTGGCAAAGCCAAAATAACTAAGGCAATCAATGATGGCAATGTCCCTGTTCCAACATATGGAATTAAAATGAATAAGAGAGCTAAACTAGGAATGATTCGTAGAACTTGAGTAAAGCTTTGACAAATATCAGCAATCTTTTGATTCTTAGATCCCAAATATCCTAGTGGCAAGGCAATTATTAAAGAAATGATCAACGCCGAAAAGCTAAGTACTAAATGCTGCCTGACAGCCAACCAATATTCATTTGCATTATTTTGAAAATAATGAATAATACTTTGCAACATATTTATCTTCTTTCGTAATTGTGCTTAAGCCAATCCTGAGCGACTTTTTGATAGTTTTGACCGTCAACATCAACTTTTTTATTCAGTTTAGTTAATTCTTTGGTAGTTAATTTCTGATCAATTTGATTCAGGATCTTTTGAATTTCAGGATAACGTCCGATTATATTTTTTCTAATTACTGGGACTAAATTATATGCTGGCCAGAAGCGTTTATTGTCGACTAAAACGCGATATTTACCAGTAGCTAGCTGACCTTCTGTGGTAGAAGCGGTCGTCACATCACCCTGATTTTTATCAAGAAGTTCATAACGCAGACTTTGATCGTATAACTTATGGCTCTTAAATTTAAATGGACCATAAACTTTGGTTAAATCAATCAGACCATCTTGCCGTTTATCAAATTATCCTTGAGAAATAAAACGTAGGTATTTAGCTTTCCTTTGTAAATCTGCAATAGTTTTAATATGATATTTATTGGCGGCTTTATTTGTGATGACTAATCCCTGCGCGTCGTTAGCAGGTGCGTAATTTAGGGTGACTAAATTATTTTTGGCTATTCCTTTTCTTGCGATTGTCGCGATCTGGGATGCATTTTTGCCAACAATATTTTTGCTCAGATAAGTCATGGCAATCGTGCCTGTATATTCCGGATAGAGATCAATTTGTCCGGATTTAGCTGCTTGAAACACAACTGAACTTGAAATATTAGGCTTAGTTCTAACTTGATAATGATTTTTACTTAAAGCATCGGCATAGATTTGCATGACGATCTTGCTTTCCGTAAAATTCTTAGAACCAATGACTATTGCTTGTGCGTTTTTGGTGTTAGCTTGTTTAGTAGTTTGCCAAAAACCGAAGCAGATAATGCCGACTAATAAAACTAAAAAACTAATCAAATTAATGGCGTTTTTGTTCATAATTGTAATTCTTTTATTTACACTTAAATATTTACAATTTGAAGTATAAAGCAATTGTACGTAATGAGTCAATTCAAAAGTTTTGATATTTGTAAAAATATAAATTACAATAATATCCAAAGGAGGGAAATAAAATGAAAGTTTCTACTCGTTTTAGCGATGCGATTCACATCCTTGCTTTCATCAATATTTATCACGGAAAGATTCCTCTCACCAGCGATAATATTGCTGGAAGTGTCGAACTTTCTTCGGTGATGGTCCGTAAATTAATGAGCACATTAAAAAAGGCAGGTTTGCTTGAAACAAAATCAGGCGCTTCTCCTGATCCTCGTTTAGCAAAGCCTGCCGAAGACATTTCTCTGTTGGATATTTATTTAGCGGTTGAAAAAGATAAACCGCTATTTGAAATCGATTATGACACCAATCCTCAATGTATCGTTGGCGGAAATATTCAAAAGACATTGGAATATTACTATCAAGAAGCGGAAAATGCAGCCCTTGCGAAGCTAAATCATGTTAGCTTAGCTGATGTGATTGAAACAATCTTAGTTAAACAAAAACAAAAAGAAGCTGGAATTCAAAAATAATAGGCGTTTCACCTTCACTGGTGAGTCGCCTAAGCTTCTGTACAATTATTGACAGTTTTTGAAATGTGTAGTGAAACTCACTCATTTTCAACAAACAAAAACCCTGAAATCCAACATAGAATTTCAGGGTTTTATTATTAGATCGTTATTAAGCTAGTAGCTAGTTAATCTTCTTCTTTTTTATCCTTCCGAGGCACTTTAATGTCCCAAAGGTCGCCAGTAATTTCAACCGTTTCAATCTTGACCGGTTTAACTGGATGATTATCCTTGTCAATTTCGACGCCAGCAATCTTGTCAACGACGTCTAAGCCTTGGACAACTTGACCAAAAATACTGTAGCGTTGGTCTAAAATTGGCAAGCCGCCATTTTGCTTGTAGGTATTGATGACGTCTTCTGGGTAGCCAGCTTCTTCTAATTGTTTTAGATATTGTTCTGGCGTGTGCTTATTCTGCACAACGAAGAATTGGCTAGAATTAGTGTTAGTTTGAGGCTGTTCACTAACCATGGAAACAGCCCCGCGGAAGTGGAACAAGTTAGGGGCAAATTCATTTTCAATTGGGTGGCCCCAGGCACTTTTACCGCCGGTTCCGTCCAGCTTAGTTGACCCGCCTTGCAAAGCAAAGTCTGGATCGATCTTATAGAACACAGTTCCATCGTAATAGCGGCTTTGAGCCAAGCGAACAAAGTTTTCAACCAGCATTGGTGCTTCTTTTTCAAACAGTTGGATTAAGAAGTCACCATAGTTGGTTTTAACTAAAGCTTGTGGGCCTTCAACATTAGTTAGGCTTAATTGCGGAAAATCGTTTTGAGAATTGTTCATGAAAACCTCTTATTTTTCAAATGCTGATGTTAATGGTGGCACAATTTGTTTCTTCCGTGAAACTACGCCTGGCAGATCTAATTCGTTAGCTTGCAGTTTTTGATCAAAGGCTGCTTCCAGACCTGCTTGTGCGTCAGTGCTGCCGATGGCTAAACCTTTAGAGTTAGAATTCAGAATATCGGTCAATAAAACTAAGAACAAGTCGTAGCCTTGTGCATCAGCTTCTGTTTGCATTGCCTTTAAGAAAGCATCTTTGCGTTCCATGGCTTCTGGCAAATCGACAGTATTGATTTGAGCAACCCGGATAGTTGAACCGTTTAATTCAAAGCTCTTGGCATCTTGATCGATCAAGTCGCTTTCTGACTTGTCGGCAATGTTAGTTCCAGCCTTCAGCATTGCTAAACCGTATGATTCATAATCAACGCCAGCAATTTCAGCTAAGGCTTTAACTGCTTTTTTATCAAGCTCAGTAGTAGTTGGGCTCTTCAGCAGCAAAGTATCAGAAATAATTGCTGACAGCATTAAACCAGCGAGCTTGCTTGGAATTTCAACGCCTTTTTCATTGAACATTTCCCACACAATCGTACTAGTGCAGCCAACTGGTTCTGCCCGGTAGAACAATGGCGCCTTGGTTTCAAAGTTCATAATCCGGTGGTGATCAACTACGTGGGTTACGGTCACTTTGTCGCGGTCGGCTACGCTTTGTTGCGGCTCGTTGTGGTCGATCAGCATCACAGCGTCAACTTCATTAGCTACAATTTTGACTACTCGTGGTGCTTGGTAGCCAAATTTATTTAAAGCGTACTTGGTTTCGTCACTTGGTTCGCCTAAAGCAACAGCTTCCGTGTCATAGCCAAGTTGATTTTGTAAATATGAAAAAGCAATTGCAGTATCAATCGCATCCGTATCTGGACTACGGTGACCAAAAACTAATTCTTTCATTGTGTTAAACCTCTTTTATAATTCTTTCCTAACTAGCCTACTAAAATCTATCAGACTTGCCAACCCTTTTCATTAAAAGAGCTGGTCAACATTAGTCCGTCCAGCTGGCAGTGGCTTGCCCATCGTCAATCTCAGCGGCCGCCCTTCTGTCATTGGATCCATTACAAACGATCCGTTGGAGTATCGGCTATCAACTGGGAAGTCGCTAGTTTTAATTGTAATATGCCGCTGGCTGCCAGTTGTAAGCAGCAATTCATGATTTTGACCGTAGCAAACGCTGCCAATAATGCGGTGCGGTTTAGTCTTCAGTTCGCGCATGATTTGCACGCCGCGCTTAGCCCGCGTAATCAAGTTAATCTCGCTGACAGCTAGCTGCTTAAAGGCGCCGCGCTGGGTAATTAAGCCAAGGCTCAGTAAATCATCATAAGCCGGATCAAGCAAGTAGAAGCTGATCACTTGGTCATCTGCTTTCAGATTAATTGATTTAACCCCGACGGCCTGTTTGCCAGAAACACTCACTTCTGACAAAGCATAGCGCAAAGCATAAGCATGCTGGGTCACTAAAAGGACTTCGCGTTCAGCATCTGCATTCACTAAAAAGACATTTAATAACCGGGAAGTTGAAGTTTTTAGCTTAACAGCACTAATTGCCCGTGACTTATAAGTCCGCGTTGGCTGCAAGTCGGCTAATTTAACTTGCTTAATAAACCCATCGTTAGTCGCAAAGACAAAGTTGCAATCAGCGTGCAGTTTTGGCAGTTCAAAGACGCGGATAATGTGTTCGTCATTAGCTAAGCCTAATTCCTGCGACAAGTGCTGCCCGGTTTCTTTCCATTTGCTTTCGAGCAGCTCATGGACTGGCCGGTAAATCAAATTACCATAGTCAGTAAATAGGTAAAGATTAGTCAGCGTGGAAACGGTCTTTTCAAAAATCACTTCATCGCCATCCGGCAAACCATTTTCACTGTCTGTTGTTGATGAATATGACCGCAGCGATGAGCGTTTCAAGTAGCCATTCCGGCTGACCAGGACGCGGACATCTTCATCGGCAATCAAAGATTTTTCATTAATTTGAATTTTAGCCGATTCTTCAGAAATTTGCGTCCGGCGTGGATCATTAAAGTCGCGTTTGACTTGTTTAAGTTCTTTAATGATTTGCTGATCTAAAGTTTTTTTATCGTCCAAAATCTTTTGCAATTGCTTCACGCGGGTTTCCAAATCATCGTGTTCTGTCTGCAAAGCGACTACGTCAGTATTCGTCAACCGGTATAAACGCAAAGCTACGATTGCTTCAGCTTGCCGCTGAGAAAAGCCAAATTCTTTAATTAAATTGTTTTGGGCATCGGACTTGTTTTTAGAAGCACGAATCGTTTTAATGACCTGGTCCAAAATGCTCATTGCGTGGATTAAGCCATCAATGACTTCTAGCCGATCTTGGGCTTGTTTAAGATCATATTGGGTGCGTTTGAGGACCACTCCGCGTTTATGAACCAGAAAGGCTGACAAAATATGCTTTAACCCAACCTGGCGCGGAGTCATGTCGTCAATGGCCACCATGTTGAAATTATAAGAAACTTGCAGGTCGGTATTCTTGAACAGATAGTTCAAAATGCTTTGTGCGGCCGCATTTTTCTTTAATTCAACGACGATTGTTAAACCGTGTCTGTCAGTTTCATCGCGGACTTCGCTAATGCCATCAATTTCTTTATTGAGCCGAATTTCATCCATCTTTTTGACCAATAAAGCCTTGTTGACGGCAAACGGGATTTCGGTAATCACGATCGCTTGCCGGTGCCCGCGAATTTCTTGAATATTTGCTTTGGCCCGGACTTGAATCCGGCCGCGGCCCGTTTCATAAGCTTGCCGAATGCCATCGGTGCCCATAATCACGCCGCCGGTTGGGAAATCTGGCCCCTGCACAAATTGCATTAAGTCAGTCAAATCAGCGTCTGGATGCTTAACCAAGTAAATAGCAGCATCAAGCACTTCTCCTAAATTGTGCGGCGGAATTTCAGTCGCATACCCCGATGAAATACCCGTTGCACCATTAACCAGGAGATTTGGGAAACCAGCTGGCAGCACGGTTGGCTCATTTTCAGTGTCATCAAAGTTAAGCACCATCGGGACGGTATTTTTATCAATATCGGCCAGCATGGCATTGGCAATTTTTCTAAGACGAGCTTCGGTATACCGCATGGCTGCTGGGCTGTCGCCGTCCATTGAACCGTTATTGCCGTGCATCTGGATTAGCGGTGCGCGCATTTTCCAGTCTTGCGACATGTGCACTAAAGCGCCATAAATTGAACTATCCCCGTGCGGGTGGAAATTCCCCATCACGTTACCAACCGATTTAGCCGCTTTTTTATATGGCTTGTCATAGGTGTTGTGGTCTAAATACATGGCGTACAAAATCCGCCGCTGGACAGGTTTGAAACCATCGTTAATATCAGGCAGTGCCCGTTCTTGGATGATGTATTTAGAATAACGGCCAAACCGCTCACCCATAACTTCTTCGAGTGGAAGCTCACGAATTCTTTCTTTGCTTTGTACCACTTAAATACCCTCTTTAATTCCGACTTGTTTCTAAAATTGAGCCGTCTTCGCCCATCTTGAACTGGACGTTTTCTTCCAGCCACTTGCGCCGAGCCGCCACTTGTGTCCCCATTAAAGTTGTGACGCGCCGTTCGGCTAAAGCAGCATCGTCGATTTTCACCCGGATTAAAGTCCGAGTAGCTGGGTTCATAGTCGTTTCCCACAGCTGGTCCGCATTCATTTCACCTAAACCTTTAAAGCGCTGCAAAGCATAGCCCTTGCCAATTTTCTTGGTATCGCGGTCTAACTCTTCGTCAGTCCAGGCATAGATGATATCGGCTTTTTTGCCAGTGCCTTTTTGCAGTTTATACAGCGGCGGCAGGGCAATGTAGACCCGGCCAGCGGTAATCATTGGCCGCATGTACCGATAAAAGAAAGTCAGCAGCAAGACCTGAATGTGAGCCCCATCTGTGTCGGCGTCAGTCATGATAATAATTTTATCGTAATTAGCATCTTCTAAATTAAATTCAGTTCCAACACCCGCGCCGATGGTATGAATCATGGTATTGATTTCTTCGTTTTTAAAAATATCAGCTAACTTAGCCTTTTGCGTATTTAACACTTTCCCGCGCAAAGGCAAAATTGCTTGGAAGCGGCGGTCACGCCCTTGTTTAGCTGATCCACCGGCAGAATCCCCCTCGACCAAGAACAATTCATTTTTCTTAGGGTTGCGTGATTGGGCTGGCGTCAATTTACCAGATAAAAGCTCTTTCTTCCGGCGCTTTTTACCAGACCGGCTTTCATCACGGGCTTTTTTTGCTGCTTGCCGGGCATCGCGAGCCCGCTGAGCTTTTTTCACCAATTCTTGGGCGAACTCACCGTTTTCCATCAGGTAATACGACAGCTGCTCATAGACAATACTGTCAACGGCCGATCTTGCTTGCGGCGTTCCTAATTTACCTTTGGTCTGCCCTTCAAATTCCAGCAGTTCTTCAGGAATTTTGACTGATAAGACGGCGCTCAAACCTTCACGGTAGTCTGACCCATCGATCGTTTTTTCATTCTTTTTGAGCAGGCCCTGCTTTTTAGCATAATCATTAAACGCCCGCGTAAAGCCTGACCGGGCGCCAACTTCATGGCTGCCGCCATCAGCGGTCCGCACATTGTTGACAAAGGAAATGAAGTTTTCTGAATAGCCATCATTATATTGACCGCTAAATTCAATTTCCATCCCCTCTTGCTTGCCAGAGAAGTAGAAAACGTCGCCTAAAGTTTCCTTGCCTTCGTTTAAATACTTAACAAATGATTTAATCCCGTCATGGTAATTGAAATCATCATGGTGCTGCGGTTCGCGCTCATCAGTTAGTACGAATCTGACTCCTGGCAACAGGAAAGCTGATTCACGGATCCGTTCTTCGATCGTTTCAAAGTGAAACTTGGTAGTGGTAAAAATCGTTGAATCCGGTTTAAAAGTAATCGTCGTACCGGTTTTATCCTTAGTTGGTCCTAATTTTTTCAAGGTGCCCACTGGGTGACCGCCATGTTGGAACTCTTCTTCAAAAGCTTCGCCGCCGCGCACAACCCGAATTTTTAACCATTCAGATAAGGCATTAACCACTGAAGAACCAACCCCGTGCAAACCACCAGAAGTTTTGTAGTTTTGTTCAGTGAACTTACCGCCGGCATGCAAAACTGTCAAAATAACTTCAATGGTTGGCTTGCCAGATGTGTGCATCCCAGTTGGCATCCCGCGGCCAAAGTCTTGCACGGTCACACTATTGTCAGGATGAATGGTAATGCGAATTTCTTTGCCGAAACCAGCCATCGCTTCATCGACTGAGTTATCGACAATTTCATAGACTAGCTGGTTTAAGCCATGAATGTCGGTTGAACCGATGTACATCCCAGGGCGTTTCCGAACCGCTTCTAGTCCATGCAAAATTTTAATTGATGAATCAGTATAAGTATTTTTTTCAGCCAAAAAAATTCCTCCAATGAATATTATTAGCTGCTATCAACATTAAGCTCAGGCTACCAGCTTTTTTGGTAGAATAAGGTTAATGAAAGGATATTAAATATGAATGCTGTGCTTATCTTAAAAATAGCGCTGTTACTTATTTTAGCATACTTAGTCGGCAGCTTTCCGACCGGGTATTTAGTTGGTAAGTTTTTCTTCCATAAAGACATCCGTAAAATTGGGTCTGGCAATACCGGCGCGACCAATACTTTTCGAACCTGTGGGCCTGTCGCTGGAATTTTTGTCCTGATTATTGATGTTTTAAAGGGAACTTTAGGTTCGCTCTTGCCTGTGATCTTTAAACTGCCCCTGCCCCATTATTGGGTCCTGATTTTCGGAATGGCAGCCATTGCCGGCCATACTTTTTCAATTTTTTTGAAATTTCATGGCGGCAAGGCCGTGGCAACCAGTGCGGGAATTTTACTCGGCTATAACCCGGTCTTCTTCGGCTGGTGCGCCGTCATCTTTTTCCCAATTTTATTTATTACCAGTACGGTTAGTTTATCCAGTTTGCTGTCAGTAGTTCTGATCTTTATCTTATCTTTTTGGTTCCATGACTGGATCTTAACCGCAGTCATGTTTGGGATTATGGTCCTGCTTTTTGTTCGGCACCACGCTAATATCAAGCGTTTAGAAAATCGCGAAGAAAGCATGATGCCATTTGGTTTATTTTATTGGTATAAACAAAAACACCCGGATGAAAAATAATTAACACGCAAAAAGTCAGCTGCTCATCAGCTGACTTTTATTTTGTATTTTTTACTTTAGCTTGAAGTTTAAGCGAACTGGGTTGTGATCAGCGTAGGCAAAATCAGTATCCAAATTGATTGCTTCTGCTTCAACATTGTTTGAAATAATAAAACCGTCGCAAATGGTCATGTAGTTAATTTCTGGGTCATATGGCATTTCAGCAGCCCGGCAAGTTGGCACTTCTAGCCGGTTCTTGGCCATGACGACGTGACTATTTTCTGGGAGTCTTTCTGGATCATTTAAGACTGAAACCCAACCTGGAATTTCTTCTTGGTGGTGGAAGTAGCCGATCATATCAGCACCAAAGACTTGGTTGAAGTCGCCGCCAATGATGACATAATTACCAGCGGCAGTTTCGTTCTTCATGAGCTCGGCCAGTAAATGAATTTGCTTAGCGCGGCTGTCACCATTTTTATCATAAGCTGACATATGGCTGTTGATTAAAATCAGCTCTTTGCCATTAGTTACTGGCAGGCGCATCATTTCAAAACAACGGTCTAGGTCGACAAATTTTTCAATTGGACCATTTGAAACAGGATATTGGCGCCGTTCAGCCTTATTAATGTGATACTTGCTCAAAGTTAACAAGCCTGAGCGGGCAATACCATGCGGATTAGTAATTGGGACAGCTAAGTAAGCTGTATGGAAATCACTAGCATACAAATGGGCATACTTGGGGAAAGCATGACTGACTAATTCGACTTGGTTGACGTGGAAACTCCGCGTAGAGTTTGTATCAATTTCTTGAAGCAGCATGAAGTCTGGATTTTCATCTTTTAAGGTATTGATCACCCCGTTAGTTGAGGTCAAGACTGCATGCTTTGAAATGGCTGTCCCGCGGTGGCCGTGGACTTTTTTACCATTCAGCATCGTGCCACTATCCATGAAGAAATCAAAGTCGTGGTTGTAAGCACCAAATCCCACGTTAAAAGTAATGGCTGAATAGTCTACGCCAGGCTCTAATTTACCCTCAGGGTTATGATCAGAATTAAGTGGCTGGTGATCAGGGATGCGGTAGTACTGCTTAGATAAGTAAGTATAGTAAGCTGCAAAGGCAGCTGCCCCGCCAGCTAAGACAAAACCTGCTTTTTTAAAAAAGTTCATAATTTATCAGACTTTCTAATTTTTATTTTGATGTAGATGTTCTAGAGCTAAAAGCTGCTTTTTCATCGCTAATCCGCCGGCGTAACCGGTCAAAGACCCATTTTTACCCAGGACGCGGTGACAAGGAACCACCAGTAACAACTTATTTTGCCCAATCGCGTGGCCAACGGCCCTGACTGCTTGTGGTTTGCCGATTGCACGTGCGACTGCTTGGTAAGTTCTGGTTTCACCATAGGGAATCGTTAACAAATATTGCCAAACTTGCTGCTGAAAGGCTGTACCGGTGAAGGCTAGTGGCAAGTCGAATTTTTGCCGCTGCCCTGCTAAGTACTCTTTGATCTGCCGAGCCGCCTTTGCAAGTAGTTCTGAGTGTTCTTGCTGTTGAACAGTTTGCGGACTGGTCACGGGCAAGACTTCAGTTAGTTGGCCATTATTTTCAACCAGTTTTAAGTCACCAATTGAAAAATGATAAACCATTTGGATTGTCATCGTTTGTCCCTTCAATGATTAGCTCTTAAATCTAGTTTAAAGGGCTGAGCTTCAATGTCAATACGAAGCTAGTTAAGGGGCGCATGCACCATTTTAATGTGCGGGGTTGATTTATAAATAAACGGTTTGCCAAAGGTAGTAAAGTTTTCCCGGCGATAAAAACCGGTCACCTGCACTTGTGCTTCGATGACGATCTTTTTACCAGGAAAATGCTGCTTGATGAAAGCCATGATTTTTGTCAGCAGCTGACCGCCAACGCCCTGCCCGCGCACAGCTGGGCTAGTAACTACGCGGCCAAAAGATACTTCTTGTCCGTGATTAATTGTAAAAATCCGAGCATAAGCGATCACTGTGCCGCTTTCGTCAGTTTTAAACAGGTGCCAAGCTGTTTGATCAATGTTGTCGACTTCTTGGTAAATGCGGTGCTGCGCCACGACAAAGGTAGCCGTGCGCAAGTATAAAATTTGGTAAAGCTCATTAGTAGTTAACTGTGAAAATTGTTTGCATTGCCACATGTTAGATCACTTCTTGTTGGGAAAAATTAAAGTATTAATGGTCTGAATTGCTGTAAAAAATTCTGTTTGCTGGTCAGGCGTTAAACCTGATAACAGCGCTTGCACCTGCTGGTTTGAGCGCTGATTTAATTGCTGGAATATTTTGTCTCCATCAGGAGTTAGCCGCAAATTAATTGACCGCGCGTCAACTGCTGACGGTTCTTTGACGATTATGTCGCGGCTGACTAACTGCTTAATTAGCCGGCTGGTGTAGCTTTTATCTAAATTAAGCTGACGCGATAATTCGATGGGGGTGTTTAAATGATGCAAGCCCATTTCAATCACTAATCTAGCTTGCGGCCAAGTTAAATCAGTTTGATAAGTTTTACGGCTTAGCACGCCTAACTTAATGACGTATTGCCGGTTAAAATCACGAATTTGTCCAATTTGGGCTAGGTTCAGCACGATGATCGCTCCTTTATTATTTTTAAAGTTAGTCTAATCAGAATGGTGGCTTTTGTCCACTATTTAGTTAAACAAAAAGCATCAGCAAAATTGCCAACGCTTGTTTAATAATTATCCCTTAAGCTTCATATATAGGAGCGGATATGGCTGCCCTTCTTCATCGTGATCAGTCCGTTTGTATGTTTCAAAGCCCATATGCTGATAAAAACCCACTGCTTGCGGGTTTTGTTCATTCACGCTGAGTTCTTTAACGCCGTATTCCTGCTCGCCTAATTGCAGTAATTGTTTGCCCAGGCCCTGCCCGCGAAAAGCAGGATCAATGAAGAGCATTTCCAAAAAGCCGGCTTGAATACCCATAAAGCCTACAAAATTACCATTTTCTTGTGCACCGACCAAAGTCTCAACGGACTTTAAAGCCTGCGGCACGTAACCTGCAATTTGATCAATTTCCGATTTTGTTAAAAAATCATGGGTGGCGTCCACTGACCGCCGCCAAATTTTGACTAAAGCAGCAATTACTTCCGGTGAGCGGTCGTTAATTTCTTGGATCTGCATTATTGTTCCTCATCGTAGCGTTTGCCCATAATTACCAAATCACGCTGCTGACCGTCTAGTTCAGCTACTCTTGGTAAACGGCCCCACTCTTGATAATTAAATTTTTCAAATAACTTCAAACTTGGCTGATTATGCCCAAAAATGTAGCAGACAATCGCTGAAATTCCTAGTTGCTTGACTTGCTGTTCTACAAATGAAATCGCAGCTGTCCCGACGCCTTGATGGCGGCCTTTTTCATCAATGTAAATTGAAATTTCTGCTGTATGTTCATAAGCTGGCCGGCCATAAAATGGCTCTAGCCCAACCCAGCCAATAATCTCTTGTGCATCATTCAAAATGACCCATAAAGGATGAGTCTGAGTAAAAGAGTTAAACCAGGCTTCTCGATCAGCTACGCTAACTGGTTCTAGGTCAGCTGTAGCTAAGCGTGAAGGAATAATTTCGTTATAGATATGAACAATTTGCGGCAATTCTGAATGCTGCGCTAAGCGAAACTGCATACTAAAAGCCTTCTGCTTCAATTACAAACCAATATGATCCCAAGGATTCAGGTCAATTGGCTTGCTTTCCCATAATTTTTGCTGGTCAGGAGTCAAATACTTTTTATTGACGACCACGTCATACACATATTGTTCAAACCAAGGCTGGCTCATGACATAAAAACCATGGTCACCCATTTTTTCACCCCAGGAATTTTCAACTTTCCATTGCCGAATTTCTCCTTGATCTTCGTCAACGCCGACTAAAGTCATATCATGGGTGGCTGTCCCTTCACCGGTGCGTAAGCGATCGGCTTTGCTCATTTGCGTATCGACGCTGAACAAAGCATCGGTCTTGTACAATTCAGTGTCCATGTAGCCAGATTTGCGTTCCATTTGCTTGAGGACATCATTGCCGAACATGACTGCTTCCCCATCTTTTAACTGTGCCACTGCGGCCCGCGCTAAATCTTCGATTGGTAAATTCAAGCCAACAATTGGCTGGCCGCCGACCACGTTGTCATACAGGTCTTGATGGTAGCGTTTTTGATAGTCGAAATTAGGTGCATTGAGCAATACTACATAATCATCAAATGGGAAATCACCGAGGTATTTTTGCAAAAAGTCTTGCGGCGTCAAATTGCGGTCTAAATGATAATGTTTTTGATCATCGCGATATTCTAAGTCAAAAGTCTTTGGCGGTTCACCTAAAGCAACGGCGACCATTCGGTAAACTTCGTTCAGGCAGTTTTGTTTAGCGGCTGCCAGCTCGTCGGTCTTGCCCAATTGGGCGAGTTTTCGCAGCTGCAAGGCGTCTTTGCGCTCCTTGCGGGCCAGCGAATCAATCAGACCGCGGGTATTGTTAGAATTAAAGTTTTCCGGCATCGCATATGATGGGACAACACCGTATTTTTTAATCAAGTTAACTGCCATTTGCCAGAGGCCGCCATCTTGACCGGCAAAATTCAGCCAAGCTTGGACTTCGCGGTCGTCAAGCGGCCGATCTGCCAAAGCGATCATTTTATCGTAAAAAGCATTCGCCCGCTCCAGCTTGTCCCAGAAAAAGTTATAAGCTTGAGAAAAAGTAAAGTTCTTAACTTGATACTTTTTACCAAAAAAGTGGCGCAGCAGGTTTAAACTTGAAAATTCCCAGCAACGGCCGGATTGTTTTTGATTAGTGACCGTGCCGACATCAAGTTCAGTTGAAAAAACGTGGTTCAAGCGGCCAGAAACCTGATCATTAAACGAAGCTTCCAGCAAGCCGCTCCGGCGAGCAGCTCTAGAAGCAACTTGATTTTGCTGGCTAGCATTGAAATCGCGTGAAAAATCATCAGTAGTTTGCAGAGTAAGTTTGCCCATTTCAGTCTCTTTTCTAATAATTATTTTATGTTCGATCATATAACAAGTTTTAGTGAGAGTAAAATTAAAATTTTAGCCAAAATATGCTGCTAAAACTTGGTAGCTGGCATCGCGTAAAACGCCGCCAGTGGTCTTTGGCCCGCGGCCCATTTCAGTAAAAGTCAGTTCACTAGTGTTATGGCCAGTTTTATGCAAAATATTTTCTAAATCAATATTGCTGGCACCATAAACCATCCGGCCCAATTTAGCCCACACCATCGCGCCAGAGCACATCATGCAGGGCTCGCAACTGGTATAAAGCGTGTAGTCGCGCAAATCTTCTGTACCTTGCTGACTGCAGAAACGGCGGATTAGTCCAAGTTCGGCATGAAAAGTCGGATCGCTAGCTGTATGAATTTGATTTTCATTTTCAAAGACGATCTTGCCGTCTTTCACTAAGACCGCCCCAAACGGTTCATTCCCATGCTCAACTGCTGCTTTTGATAATTCGATCGCCCGCTGCGTTCATCTTGGTTCATAAAGCTAACTCCTTTTTAAAAATCTTCTCACTTAATTTTACCGAAGATCTTGCCAAAAACATGAAAACTTGCTAACTTAAATTGTAGAAAATTTGTTTATCAGCTCATCAACAGCGAGCATAAAAGCTGGATCAGGTTTTACCCTAATCCAGCTTTTTTTCTTCGAGGGAGGTTGCAAATAGTGCTAACAAAACGGCAAAAATTTTGGATGGTGTTTACTCTGTTGCTAGGCAGTTTTACCACGGCATTTTCGGAGACCTTGCTCAATAACGGCTTGCCAACAATCATGCGTGAAGTTGGCGTTTCCGAAATGATTGTGCAGTGGCTGAGCACCGGTTATATGCTCATTGCGGGGATGACTATGCCGCTAGCTGCTTATTTGCTTAATTCATTCAAACTCAAGCACTTATTTACGGCCACGATGTCGATTTTCCTGCTAGGCACAATGATTGCGGCATGCGCGCCTAATTTTCCAATCCTTTTGCTTGGCCGGTTGATTGAAGGAATTGCCGTTGGCGTTAATATGCCGCTAATTCCAAGCGTGTTATCGCTAATTTTCCCGGCTAACCAGCGCGGGACCGTGATGGGCTTATCTGGCATTATTATCAATATCGGACCGGCGATTGGGCCCACAATTTCGGGCATTGTTGTCGATCACTACAGCTGGCGGATGTTGTTCATCATCCTGATTCCAGTTAGTTTAGTGATTATTATCGCCACCCAATTTGCGGTGAAAAATGTTGTGCGGGCGAAAACCGATCAACTAGACTGGGTGTCCGTTTTTACGGCGACCGGTGGGTTAGGCTTGCTTTTATACAGCCTTGGACGGATCGGACAAACAGGCCGTTTTTCCTGGCAAATTGGTTTGATGCAAGTCGCCGGGCTAATTATCGTAGCACTGTTTGTGCGCCGGCAATTTAAATTAGACAAGCCGCTACTAGAAATGCGCGTTTACCAAGCCCCGTCTTTTCGGCTAGGAGCATTGCTGGCTCTCCTTAATACGTCCTCACTCATGGCGACAGAATTGATGCTGCCGCTGTTTAACCAGAATATTTTAAAAGTCACACCGACTGTTTCTGGCTTAATGCTAATTCCAAGTGCAGTGGTTATGGCGATCGTGTCACCAATTGCTGGCCGCCTATATGATGAAATCGGGATTAAAAAGATTGCCGTGATTGGGATGGGACTGGGCTTGGTAGCAACTGCTCCGATGATCTGGTACTCCGCTCAGACTAGTGCGGGCACTGTCACAATCATGTACGCTTTGCGGTGCGGGGCTTTAAATTTAGCTTATGCTCCCCTCACTGTCTACGCGCTGAATTCCCTGCCTAAAAAGTACGTTGTCTTCGGCAGCACTTTAATCGTTAATATGAATCAAATTGCTGATGCCTTTGCTAACGCAATGGCGGCGACGATGCAATCTTTGGGCAAAAAATCTGGGCTTGCTAGAGGCCTAAGTTCGCTAGCAGCCAACAGCTTAGGCTATCACTGGTCATTTGCTGCTATTTGCGTGTTGAATCTGCTAGGTTTTATCTTGGTCTTTTGGCTGCATAATAAATCACGAGTGGAAATTGCAAAATGAAAAACGCCGCTCAACCTTAACTCTGGACGAAGTTATTGAGTAGGCGTTTGCCGAAAAAATAATATTTTCCACCGCTCTTTAAGCGGGCTGCAAGGGAGCTTCTATGGAGGGAACTGCCTTCTCATTTCTAATTATCTAAGATAAAAATTTCTACCATTACTTATTCTCTTTTTTTACGCCAATTAAGCGAGCTAATGCCAGCTACTAAAAGTACGGACAGAATAGCAATCGGTGATAATTTAAAACCGGTTTGCGGTAAAAGCTTATTTGCATTTATCTGGTTTAACTTTCTACTACCCTTTTTAGATAGCCCTTGTTGACTAAGTTTATCCAATTTAGCTTGGTCTGTTGGGTGGCCTGGTTCTATTGGTCGATCAGGTTCTGCTGGCTTATCGGGATCCACTGGATCAATTGGTTCTTCTGGTTTACTTGGGATTTCTGGTGTTTCCGGAATCTCAGGCAACTCTGGAATCTGTGGTTTATCCTTAGTTTGCCATTGCACATATAGAGTTGTATTTTGGATTAACACAATAGTATCCCCGGGCTGATAAACAGTTCCGCTGCCATCAGCTTTCGTATTCCAACCAACAAACTCATAATCAGGGTAAATAAAACCATTATCCGCAATTGTTAATATTTGCGAATCCTCAGTTTCAGTTTGTGAATTCATTGTACCGGTTCCACCATTTGGATCATACGATAAAGTTAAGTATTCTTTTAAGAAACGAAACTCAGTTTCATCAATTCCTTTTACTGGTAAAACAGTTTCGCGGCTGCTCATGTGATAGTCGCCTGGGAGAGAAAACTCGCCCCGCAAAGCATCTTTTTGACCCAAATAACGGGCATTACCAATCCCTAAACCATTCGGATCAATTTGCAAGCCAGGTTCTAAAATAATTGCTTCTTGGCTGTGATTATCAATGCCATAGCTTTGCTTACCCCAGAAAACACCATTAGTGATTTGGCTAAGACGGCCAGTATTATCTACCCCATTGCTGCGTCCAATAAAGCGTCCTCCATCAATCGTATTGATCACGCTTTGATTACGTAAGCCATAAAACCTGTTGCCTGTAAATTCACCGCCGGTAATACGGTCTATCGTACCCTTATTGTTAATACCCGAAGAGCCGCTAAATTGCCCGCCGCTAATCAAGTCAATTTGAGCTCTCGAGTCATAATTCCAAATGCCACCGGTAAAAGTCCCCGTAAACTGACCACCACTGATTTCATCAATTTGGCTTACATTAAACAGTCCTGCGCTATCAGCTTGAAAGATACCGCCACTTATTTTACCTATTTTAGATCCAATGTCGTTTTGTATCCCCGCTTGTCCGCCAATAAAAGTACCGCCAGAAATCTCACCAATATAACATTGGCCGCCATAGTAACTAAAAATCCAAATCCCAATATGTTGCCCATTAAAGACCCCACCACTGATTTTATTGACATAAGAAACTGGTGTGTTTGCATTAGACATCATCGCTAGAGCGTAACCATGTTGATTATGCGGACTGTGAGTCGTAAATGTACCACCGCTAATCTCATCTACGTGACCGCCATGGATAATGTTCAGAGCATTGCTTTTTTCCGAAAGGAAAGTGCCACCGCTGATAATGCCAACATGTCCCTGAATGTAAACCGCTGCACGAGTGTTGTTAGTATCATCAGCCAGCAGATCGTTGCTAAAACTACCACCGGTTATTTCATAAACATCGCCATCAATAAATAAGCATTCATTGTTGACACGCTTATTATTGAAAAAATTACCGCCATGATGCTGCCTGTTGAGCCGCGTTGATACTCAACATAAGCTGGCGAAAAAGTACCACCTTCAACATCCAGCCGGCCGCCAGCAGCTACCTTTAATTTTGCTTTTTCTGGCTCTGGGTTCTCACAAACATATGTAAAACTATCATAAGTAGTTAGGTGACCATACACAGTAAAATCATGCTTGCTTTTAACGGTGACACCCTGATTTTCATCAGTACTGCCAAAGACAACATTTTTGTCGGCTGCAATCTCTAGATGAGAGCTATCGTCAAAAATAATGTCCTTATTCTGACCGAGCAGAGTAAGATCCTTATCAATAATTGTCGTTTCAGTTTCCTGAGTGTCTTTTTCGATAGAAATCGTATCACCGTCATGAGCATGATCTACTGCTTCATGCAGAGTGTGATAATCATCTGCTCCATCGCCAACTATCAAGATATTGCCTGCATCTTCCTTTTTTGAAGCAGCTGTCTTGTCAGTAGCCCCGCTACTAGTTGCATCATCATTTGTTGCTTTGGTTTTTTCAGCTGTTACAGACGCAGCAGTTTCATGCTCTATATCAGTAGCCGTATTCACGTCGGCGTCTGCGGGTGTTTTATCAATCGGCAAAGAGACTTCTGCTTGATCATCTTTGATACTAACTTTATCGATAGCATTATTTTGATTGTCGTAGTCAATTGCTGCTAACTGTTCTTCAACCGCCGCAGGCAAATGATCAGCAGCTTTCACCGTTGTTGTCGGCATAAATAAAAAATAGCCAATCAAACAAGAAGCAGTGCCAATCGTTAACTTGCGAATGCTATATCGCGGCTGCCTTTGATTGCCTATTGAATTATTATGATTACTTTTTAGGTTAGCCATCGTTGATACCCCCACTTTGAAATCACAGTTCAATAACTGTTGGTCCATAACTGTCGTTAAAAAGCGTCAGCTTACTCCATGGGAATGGAGCGATAGTTAATCTATCTATGTCCACCATAACATGCACGAAATTTTTAGGCAAAGTTATTGCTGATATTTCATTTCCTTTAAGTTGAGTAATATTGATGAAAACAAAAAATCCAAGGCTTTTTAAAACCTTGGATTTTGCTATTTAACGATATAACTCTTATTCGTCGATTTCTTCGATGGTAATAACCACTACGTATGGGTTGTCAGCACTATCGCTGCCGTTAACCTTTTGTGCGTAAGCATCGTTTTCGTGAATTTCAGCACTGCCGATTACCCGCACATTCGTATGTGAAGGCTTGTCTGCAACAACTACCGCAGCTTTTGAGCCGCCTTTCAAGTTTTCATAAGCATGTGCCTTGGTTTTTTCTAAGTATTGCAGGTGGTTAGCATCGATTACTTTCATGGATTGCTTTGGGCCAACTTGTGGGTTGCCGTTAGCGTCAACAGTTGCTAAATATGCCAAGTGGCTTGCGAAGAAGTCTTGTTGTGCTTGAGTTAAAGAAGTTCCAGCTAATTTTTTCATTTAGAAAGGTCCTTTCCAGCTAAAATTAAATAACATAAGTACCAATATCAGGATCAAGAAAAGCTTTCTTAATTCATAAGTTATTATACTATTTACAATAACAATTGACTATTATTTGCACTCAAATTTTATCAGCAATTTTTAGTCGCGCCCTGCTGCACGTTATCGTTAGCAGCTAATAATTTCGCACCATCGCCGATACTCATTGCCCCATCTAGCAAACCGCTGTCATTTTTAAGCAGCAAACCAGCATTAACATAATCAACGACTAAATTGTCCTCGAGCAAAGTTAAGTCATATTGGGAAGTATAAATTTCAACGCCTGCATCATTTTGCAAGGCAATTGGATAATCTGGATCCAGTTTATCCAGTTTGATGATTGAAAAACTGGCGCCCATGCTGCAAGACCCGCCGCGAATTGAATATTTGCCGCCAGCATCATCCGCAATTAATAACAAAGGGTGCTCAAGTAAATCGCGCTTTTTCATTTCAGCTAAGGCTGCTTGGGTAAATTTGATTTGTGTCATCATAGTGCCACCTTTCTGCTTTTTTACTATTTTTATTTTTACTATTTTTATTCTAAACTAGTCCGCTAATTTCTCCTAAAAATATGCTCAATCCGGCCCCTAAAGAACGGCACCATTGCACCAGCATGGTGAACTAAGATCTTCAAATGCGGATATTTGCTAAATATATCTGCTTGCACTAATTGCAACATGGCTTGTGACAGCTCATATTCCCAGGAAAAAACTAAATTATTATCAGGTTTGCGCTGGTCAAATACGGGGTGAAGCCACAAAGGGAGATTTAATTCAGAAGCACGAGCAAAAATTGGTTCAAAAGTAGGGTCAGCAATGCTCTTGCATAAATGCCGCGTAAAAATTTGGGCTCCAACTAGCTTGGGATTAGCAGCTATCTCGTTCAAAATTTTATTAGCTGCTGCCAAATTGTTCATCGGCAGCATGCCGACACCAGCTGCAAAATATCGAGAATGTGTGTCAACAATCGCGGCTAGTTCTTGGTTAGCATCTTCAGCTAATTCTGCTGCTTGCTCCGGCCCTATAAAATCCTCGGGGTTGAGATTAGCAAAAGTTAAAACCTGTTTCATGCCTGGTTCTGGCCAGAGTTTAATTCGCTCATCGACATCAATCAGAGTTTTAATTTTAATGAATGGAAATTTCGCCGGAATTGTGGGATCAAGTTTCAGCATCGCTTGGTAAAAATTGGGCGGTAAAATATGCGCAAAAGCATCAATCTTTGTCATCATAATTCCCCTCTAGTTTGCAAAACATCGCTTTTTAAAATAATAGTACAATGTTAGACCAAAAAAGAAAAGAATTAGCCTTGGTTACAATTAGCAACTTGTCCTAGTCAAAAACTTATTTACTTTTTAACTTTTGCAAGAATTTCCTTCACAAATTTTAGCTATACTGAAAAGCAAGGTGATGAATATGAATATTTATGGAGAATACCAGTCAGTTTTACCGCAAATTATGTCAGAACTGACGACGAGCTTGCAGCAGCTGAATAAAGAATACCAACAAAAAAATGATCTGAGCCTCTTTGAGCACCTCAATGCCCGCATTAAAAGCGAGCAAAGTATGATTGAAAAATGTCACCGTAAAGGCTATCCAGTGACAACTTATTCTGCCCTGCGCAAAAATCGCGACAGTATTGGTCTGCGGATTGTCTGCAATTTTATTGATGAGATTTACGATTGCGTTGATTTGATCGAGCAAATGCCTGACGTCAAAATCGTGGAAAAAAAGGATTACATTACGCAATCAAAACCAAATGGTTATCGCTCCTATCACTTAATTTTGGATAAAACTTTTAATTATCCTGACCCAGACGGGCAAAACCCAGGCCATTATTTTGTTGAAATCCAGCTCCGAACGATTGCGATGGATACTTGGGCTAGTTTGGAGCATGAAATCAAGTATAAACATGATATTAAAAATCCTGAGATGATTAGTCAGGAGTTAAAACGCGTGGCCGATGAATTAGCATCTTGCGACATCAGCATGCAAACCATTCGGCAATTAGTTAGAGAGGACAAATAAACGATGAAAATTTTACTAGCTGAAGATGAACCACAATTAAACCGCGTTATTACGGCGGCTTTGGAAAATTTTCATCACGAAGTTGATTCCGTTTTTGACGGGCAAGCTGCGGTCGACCAGGCCAAACAAAATGCCTACGATGCCATTATCCTCGATATCATGATGCCCGTGATGGACGGCGTAACTGCTCTTGAAAAAATTAGACAAAATGGCAACCGCACTTACGTCATGATGCTGACCGCCAAGTCTGAAATTGATGATAAAGTGACTGGCTTAGAAGCTGGCGCCGATGACTACCTAACTAAGCCTTTTTCTTTAAAAGAACTAGTCGCCAGGTTGAATTCAGTTCAGCGCCGGGCTGATAACTATGGCAACGACCATTTGGCCTTTGGCGATTTGTAGCTGAATACTGATGAACAAGAATTGTCTTCTAAGAATTCGATCCGCTTGTCGAGTAAAGAAACTGATATGCTGCAGTACTTCCTGCTTAATCCCAATAAATCTTTATCTACTGATGAATTATTCAAACATGTCTGGCAAGATCAAGCCGATGCTACGACTGACCTGGTTTGGGTGTACGTTTCTTATCTTCGGCAAAAACTAGCCTCTATTCAAAGCCGCACGCAAATCCTTGGCGAAAAAGGCGGCTCATATGAGTTAATCAAGCAAGGTGAAGAGCCATGATTCAAAAATTTCGCTGGCGTTTTATTACTATTTCGGTCTGTTCGCTGCTGATTGTCCTGCTTGTTTCGATCGGCGGGTTAGTCGGGATTAGCTTTTATCATAATCATAATGAAGCTAACCGCGTCATGACCGCTCTCGTTAAAAATGACGGCACTCTGAATCCTAATGCCTCTAAGCAAATTGATGGCGGCGTGCCAAATCGCTTTATTAACGGCAAACCTAACCCAGAATCAGCCTACCAATACCGATATTTCCGGGTTGTTATTAATAAAAAACAGGTTATTTTGACTAACCAGCCCAAGAATTTTACTTGGTCACAGTCAAAAATTAATAGTCAAGTTAAGTCGATTTTAGCTAGTGGCAAAAAAGACGGACGGATTAGATTTAATAATAATGTTTATAGTTATCACTGCTATCGCAGCCAGACTGGCCAACAAGCAATTATTTTCCTAAATATCTCTTTGATTTATGCCCACTCTTGGAGCCTGCTTCGGCTGGGTATCATCCTTGGCCTGTGCTCATTAATTTTCTTTGCTTTGATTTTAATTGGTTTATCCAAAAAAGCGATCAAACCAATTATTGAAACCTACCATAAACAGCAGCAATTCATCACGAATGCTGGGCATGAGCTGAAGACGCCATTAACGATTATTTCAGCCAACACTGAAATGCAAGAAATGACTGGTCAAGCTAGTGAATGGACAGAAAGTACTAAAGAGCAAACCAAGCGGCTGACGCAGTTGATTGATCACTTGATTGCCATCGCCCGCACCGGAGAAACTGGTGAACTCACCCTGTCCCCTGTTGACTTGTCGGGGATTGTACAAAAAGCTGGTACCAGCTTTAAACCTGTTATGGAGAAGCAAGGGCTGCAATTTATCACCAACGTACAACCAAATCTAACTGTACTAGCTGAAGAAAAGTCTCTGACTGAGCTCATTAACATCTTTTTAGATAATGCTCAAAAGTATTGTGACCCAAAGGGTCAGGTACAAATCGACTTGGCACCAAGCAAACTAAGCAATTCTGCGGTTTTAAAAATTAGTAATACTTACCAAGCCGGTAAGGGTCAAAACTTTAATCAGTTCTTTGATCGCTTCTACCGCGCCGATGAATCGCATAATCAAAAACGTCAGGGCTTTGGGATCGGCCTGTCGATGGCGCAGGAATTAGTTCATGCCTTCCGCGGGAAAATTAAAGTTGATTACCGCGAACCAATGATCATTTTTACCATCGTTTTGAAATTAGCTAAATAAATTTAAATAAAAGCCACTTTTTTCTTAATTTATCGCCAATGTATGCGCTTTCATGTTATACTGTAACTGGATAGTATAAATGATAGATAGAAAGCGTTTAAGACGATGAAGATGTGGTGGGGCGCTAATGCCTACTGGGTCTTTCTGTTAGGGGTCATTATTTACCTGATTGAAAGTCACCCGTTTGACACTAGCGAATTAGGCGAGCCACTTTCGCATGCCCTAATGTATGTGCTTGTAGTGGCAGTGTTTGTTTTAATTGCTGAATTCCAGATTGCTTGGTTGCTGTTTATCAAGGGTAAGCAGCAAGACCAATAATCGTTAAGTATAAAGTAAAAGGACGAGCTAATGCTCGTCCTTTTTTGATACTATGATTCTTTTTTAAAAATATTTTGGACTTGGAACAAAATATCATCAAGTTGTCGCTGATTATTCAAATGTCCGACTATTTGTCCGTGTCTAGCAATATAATCATAACTCAATAATTGCAGTAATAATGCATCACCATTTATTTTGCTATTGAGGTCAATAATTGGAAATCTAAACGGTGAATCGCGATGAACGTGCGTAATAGCAAGTCCAATAATTAAACTAGCTCTCTCCTGATAACTTTGTCGACTGACAACTAAAAAAGGCGCCTAACATTACCTGTTGCAGGCGAATGCCCACCCATTTCATGTCCAGCATGAGGATCAGCATCTAAATAAACTATATCTCCTTGCCGAATTTTAACCATTAAATTTTTCCTTTCCAACTGGTTTTAATTCTCGGGGATTGTAGCCTAAATCTTGATACTCTTGTTTTTGGATTTGCTCATAATCTAAATTATCAAGTGAATGGTCTGACCAAATATCATATTTTTGCTTGTTTACTGGTTTATAAATAATTGAGCCATCTTCGCCTTGCATTACACTATATTCAGTATTTGCTTTGACATTGATACTTTTCGGAATAGTCAGGACAATTGAATTTCCTTGATGGCGCGCCTTAACAAACATAAATATCACCTCTTCTCAAGTATACACGGTATTCATTGTATTCACCATTTTTAACTTTAGTAATCCCCTCTATTTTTATATACGCAAAAAGCAGTTTCTTTTGGTATTAAAAAAACTGCTTTTTATTCATTAATTCAACTTAAATGTTAATCTCACTGGATTATGATCGGCATACTTAAACTGCGTATTTAAATTAGTCGCCGTTGCCGTCACATTTTTTGAAACAATAAAACCATCGCAAATGGTCATATAGTTGATCTTCGGATCATATTTCATATCCGTCGCCCGGCAAGTCGGGACTGTCTCCCGATTTTGCGCCCGGACCATCGTAAAGTCCTTTGGCAGCATGCTTTGCGTTAATGGTGACACCCAGCTTGGAATCTTTTCTTCATGTTCAAAGTGAGTCATCATGTCTTGACCCAAAGCATGGTTAAAGTCCCCGCCGACAATGACATAATTGCCTTGCTGATATTCATGCTCCATCACGCTTGAAATCAGCTTCATTTGTGCTTTGCGCATTTTGCCGCCTTTATCATAAGCCGACATATGCGAATTAATCATCACCAGTGACTTGCCATTTTTGACTGGGAACTTCATCACTACAAAGCAGCGGTCCAAATCGACAAACTTTTCGACTGGCCCGGCTGAAACTGGATACTTGCGGCGCTCTGCACTGGTCATTTGGTACTTGCTCATGCTTAACAAACCTGACCGTACCGTCCCATGCGGATTAGTCAGCGGAACGGCTAAATAAGCCGAGTGAAAATTAGAAGCAAAGGCATAATCCATTTGATCGAAGGCCTGTTCAACCTTTTTTACTTGATTAACGTGAAAACTCCGCGTTGAATCCGTATCAATTTCCTGGAAAAACATAAAATCAGGCTGCTGCTGTTTCATCGTCTGAATTACGCCATTAGTTGAGGTCAGGACTGCCTGCTTAGAAAAGGCTGTTCCGCGGTGACCATGCAGCTTTTGACCATTTTTCAGCTCGCCCTTATCCATGAAAAAGTCAAACTGCTGGTTATAGGCACCAAAACCAACATTATAAGTAGTTGCCTTATAAGACTTCCCGGTCTGCAAAACGGCGGTTTGCTGGTTGCCAACATGCAGTTTTTGGTGGTCTGGAATGCGGTAATAATGCGCTGCTAGATACCAATAGTAGCCGCCAAAAATCACCAAGAACAGACCTATTAAAATCAAAACAACAATGCCGATTCTTTTTAAAACTTTCATCTTTTCATCCCAATCAATTTTGTACCAGGATTTATTCTACTCCACCTTGAGCTTTTGTTTTAGGGCCTCGGTCATTAATTCACTGAAATTGAGATGCTGCTGCTTGCACTTTTTATTAAAAGCTTTATAATTCAGTATCAAAATAGCGTGTTAACGCGCATTAGCGTTAATTATTTTGAGGAGGAAGAAAATGTTAGTCCCAAGTATCGTTATTTTTATAGCGGTTTATATCCTAGCTGGGTTACGCATTGTCCCGCAGAACAATGAAGGTTTAGTCGAAACCTTGGGTAAATATTCTCGCACCGTTAAAGCTGGCTTGGTCTTTATGTGGCCCCTCTTTCAACGGGTGCGCAAAGTACCACTAGCTTTGCAGCCGCTGGAAATTTCTAAATATTCTATTATTACGAAAGACAACGCTGAAATTACGACCAGTTTGACCTTGAACTATATGGTTACTGACTCTTACAAGTACTTTTACAACAACACTGATTCAGTTGAATCCATGGTGCAATTAATTCGTGGCCATTTGCGTGATATCATTGGCCGGATGGATTTGAACGAAGCTTTAGGTTCAACGAAAGAAATCAATGACCAATTATTCTTAGCAACTGGTGATTTAACCAACGTCTACGGTATTCGCGTAGTCCGGGTTAACGTCGATGAATTGCTGCCAAGTCCTGAGATTCAACGGGCCATGGATAAGCAATTAACAGCTGACCGTGAAAAAACTGCCGCCATTGCTAAGGCTGAGGGTGAAGCTAAAACGATTGAAATGACGACTAAAGCGCAAAACGATGCCTTGGTAGCTACTGCTAAAGCAAAAGCACAAGCAGTTAAAACGCAAGCTGATGCTGATGCTTATCGCGTGCAAAAAATGCAAGAAGCTTTATCTCAAGCTGGTGAAGGTTATTTCCGCAACCAAAGTTTGGATAGTTTCAATCAACTTGCCCAAGGTCCTAACAACTTAGTCATTCTCGACAAAGATGAATTAACTGATCTTGGCAAAGTCCCAGCTATAAAAAAACTCTGGGACCAAAGTGAGCAAGGCTAATTGATAATCTAGACATGCAAAAAGACTAGCAAACTGCTAGCCTTTTTTAATGATTTGATTAATTAAGTTCATGCACCATATTATATTTAGTTTCACCGGGAAGATTCTGAGCCTTGCCTTCATTCCGGAAGCCGCGCTCTTGGTAAAATTCCATCAGTTCTGCCGTACAAGTTAAGGTAATAGCTTGCCGGTGATCGTGATGAGCCCGCACCGACATTGCTTGCAGCAAATTGGTGGCAATCCCATTATGCTGGAACTGCGGGGCAACTACTAAACTCAAGACTGTTTGATAAGCAGCATCAGCGCTGTTTGGTTTATTGTCATAATACAATTTATCTTCTAAATAACGCGTATTAGTAGCTGGGCCAAAAATATAGCCCACAATCCGTTCATGGTCTTCTGCCACAATGAAAGTTTCAGGATAAGCAGCTAAACGCGGCTTCATCTCCTGCTCGGCCTGCTCTTCCTTCATGCCAAACGCAGCAGCTTCTAACTTTGCAATTTGCGGTAAATCGGTCTTAAAAACTTGACGGTAAGTAACTGACATTTAATCTCCTCCAACTGGAGTCAGTTTGCATAATTACTTATGCTCATTTTTTCACTATAAATTAGTGTATACAGTTTCCAGCAAAAGTGCAATCCTACTACCTTAATGTAAGCGTTTGCTTTTTGAAAAAGTTTTACAAAATCAATTTTTCACATAATTTTGGCAAACAAAAACGATCACTGCAGCTTGGCTTGATAATTTTGCATTAAGCAATTATCAAAAATTTTATGCAATGATCGCTTTGTTTAACCAGCAATCTCAGTTGCCGGTAGGATTTCAGGAGTCATTTCTGGCAAATTGTCGTCTATCAGTGAGGAAATGAATTGTTGTGTTCCTATTTAATGTAAGCAGTCTTAAAGTTCAAGTTAGAACCAGCACCGTTGTAGATAACACCTTTAACGTTTGGACGAATCATCCAAGCTTCAGCTGGTTGGTACAAAGGCGTAATGCCTTGCGTTGAAATTAAGACTTTTTCAGCCTTAGCCAAATCGTCCCAACGCTGGTTAGTGCTGCCAGTTGTCTTCGAAGCAGCAACTAGCTTGTCGTATTCTGTGTTGCTGTAACTACCCCGGTTGTATGAGTTGCCAGTCGTGTGCAAGTCTAAGAAGGAAATCGGGTCTGAGAAGTCAGCGTTCCAACCGGCTAAGAAGACATCGAAGTTGCCTTTTTCACCACGAGCCAGAGCAGCTTTCTTAGGAATACTTTGTACTCTGACGTTAATGCCCTTCAAATGAGTTTCAATTGCGCTTTGGATAAATTCAGCGCCCTTCTTTGAAGCATCATCATCGTAGGACAGGATCGTGAATGACAAGCTCTTCTTGCCTAATTCTTTCTTGGCCTTAGCCCAGTAAGTTTTAGCTTCAGCTGGGTTGTAGCTGTCAAACTTCTTAGTTTCAGTCCCCTTAACTAATTCAGTAAAGTCCTTGCCTTTGGCTTGAGCAATACCTTGTGGGTCAAAAGTAGTCAGCGGCTTAGCAGCCCCACCAATTGACTTAGCTAATTCTGTCCGGTTGATTGACAAAGAAATAGCTTTGCGGAGGTTTTCATTCTTAAAGGCAGCTTTCTTCTGGTTCAACTCTAAGTAAATGCTGGAAGAAGCTTTCCGGATAGTGTAGCCCGACTTGCCCTTTAAGCTTTTAGCAGCTTGCGGGTCAAGCAAAGCTGCATCCAACTTACCTGATTGGTATAAGTTGTAGTCAGTTGATGGCGTCTTTTGTACACTGTAGTTGATCGTATTAAGTTTAACAGCCTTCTTGTCCCAGTAGTATGGGTTCTTTTTCAGCTTCCACGATAAGTTCGTGCCAGTCCAGCCTGTTTGTTTAAATGGCCCGTTGTAAACCATGGCCTTTGAAGAGTTACCATAGTTTTTGCCGTATTTCTTAACGACTTTTTCATTTTGTGGCCCAAATAATGGGAAGCCCATCAGCAGCTTGAAGTATGGAATCCGTTTTTCCAGGTTAACTTCAACTTTATAATTGCCATCGGCCTTAATACCTAAAGTCTTCACGGCCTTCTTGCCAGCGACGATGTCGTCAGCATTCTTGATGCCTGAGAACAAGTATGAATATTGCGAACCAGTCTTTGGATCAACCGTCCGGCGCCAAGAATAAACGAAGTCTTTAGCTGTAACTTTATCACCGTTTGACCATTTCGCATTCTTGCGCAAGATGAAGGTCCAGTGCTTGCCATCTTTGCTGATCTTGGTCTTCTTAGCAATCCCAGGTTCAACTTTAGAGTTCTTGCCTAAACGGTAAAAGCCTTCAATCGCATTGTTTAATTGGTCAAAACTGGTTCCATCAGTGGCCTTTGAAATATCCATTGATTCCAGCTCAGTTTTCGCCATCCAGGTTAAATCCTGCTTACTGCTGCTGGAGTTGTTGTTGCCACAACCAGCTAAGATAAAACCTGAAGCCGCAATGATTGCTGCTGCACCTGTTAATTTTCGTAATTTCATATTTGTTCACCTTCCCCAAAATGTAGGAGTTAATTTGAATATGAACAGAGTATACTACCAGGTTTATGAAAATACAATTAAAACTTTAATTTTATTTTATTAACATGCAAAAACCGGCTTTTATCTGATACGGATAGGCTTGATCTAGCGGTCTTTGCCCGGTAGTAATAAATATACAAGAAAAACCAATTATTTTTAAATTAAGCAAAAAAAAATGATCATTCAAGCTTAAATCGAACGATCATTTTTAATTTTGTATTAATTTTTGGTAATTACTCCATTAACCAATCAATAACATTTACTTGCTGAATACCATTATCATTGAAATTTCCAGGATCCTGCGTCAGCAAAACCTTTGGATAATTATCTTTAATTTCAAAAAATGGTGCGATCTCACGCTGATAAGTCTTATCCTCAGCAACGCTAACACTAACCTGAAAGTATTTTCGCACCCCATCATGAATGGCCACAAAATCAACTTCTTTATTACCCAGGGTGCCTACGTATACTTCATACCCTCGCCTTTTCAATTCCATATAAACGACATTTTCTAAACGACTACCCATGTTTGGTCGTTTTTGCCCCAGCAAAGCCCGCCTTAAAGCAGGATCAACTGCGTAATATTTACTATTGGTTTGCAAATATTTTTTACCTGCTAAATCAAACCGATCACACCGATAAAACAAAAAAGCGGCGACTAATTTATCAAGGTATGATGAAACAGTCATGTTAGTAGTTTTCATACCTTTTGAAGTTAACTTATTACTTATTTTGGCAGCGGTCACTAAATTACCAGCAGTATCAGTTAAAAAAGCAGCAATTTGTTCAAGCAGACTTGCATTGCCTCTTTGCATCCTAGCCAGAATATCTTTCACCAGTACTGTATTCACAATGCCTTGCACATAAGATAAATAGGTATTTTCGTCGGGCAATTCAATAGCAAACGGAAAGCCGCCCTGATCTAAATATGTATTAAAACTTTCAGCTAACGAAGAATTTGTCCTGCTGCTTTGAAATTCTTTAAATGACAAAGGAAAAACTGGAATTTCCAAATACCGGCCAGATAAGAGCGTTGCCAGTTCACCCGAGAGCATAAAAGCATTAGAACCAGTCAAATAGAGGTCAACATTTTTCTTAATAAAAAGACTATCGACTGCTTTTTCAAAGTGTGGAATTGCTTGAATTTCATCTAAAAAGATATAGTTCATTTTGTTAGGCAGCAATTTGGAGTTAATTGTTTGATACAAGTCTAAATAGTCTTTAATCTCACTCAGTCCTAAATCTTCAAAATTATAGGCCTGGATCTGATTTTCCTGTACGCCTTCATTTAATAAGTTCTTCTGGAATAATTCCAAAATTGTGGACTTGCCGCAGCGACGCACACCTGTCAACACCTTGATGATTTGTTTATCGCGTAATTTTTCTAGTTTATCTAAATATGAATTTCTAGGAATCATGATTAGCCTCGCCAAAAATAAAATTATAATTAATTATAATTTTATACTGTTTTGCCAGTAAAATTCAAATTAATTATAATTATTTCTGAATACGTGATAAAAATAAAAATAGTTTGCAACTGTCTTAGTCAGCAAACTATTTTTTAAACAATTTTTCTAAATCAAAAATTCTTCAGATTGCAGATACCATTTTTTTACGACCGTCGTTAGCAAAATGTATAAAACTAACAATCCCATCACAATTAGTACGAAGTAAAGTGGCAGCGGGCCGAATTGCAAAGCACTAGCAATCCCTTTGACAAATGGGAAGCAAGTTCCGATAATCGCTGCCCCAATGGTAGCCAGCATCACAGGTTTGGCTGCATGCTGGTGAATAAATGGCAGGCGCGGATCACGCAAGGCTTGGATGACCATTTCCTGCGTCCAAAGTGATTCAACGAACCAGCCAGCACAGAAAACTGTGGTAAACAATGCTTTTTGGCTCGCGCTAGCTGCTGCATAGCTCGCCCCAACTACTTGCGGGCAAACGAAAAAGTATAAAATTGCAAACGTTAAAATATCAAAAATTGAAGAAGTTGGGCCAAAGTAAAACATGAATTTTGGCAGTTTCTTAGTCTCCCATTTGCGCGGAATTGCCAAATACTGCTTGTCCATCACATCAAACGGAATTGCTAAACAAGAGGTTCCGTACAGTAAATCCAAGACCAACAACTGCGTAGGCTGCATTGGCAAGAATGGCAAGAAGGACGACGCTACCAAAATCGACAAGATATTGCCGAAATTCGATGACAAGGTGATCTTGATATATTTCATCGTGTTGCCAAAGACCTGCCGGCCAATCCGCACCCCATTTTCAAGGACGCTTAAATCTTTTTTCAGCAAGATAATGTCGGCTGATTGCTTAGCAATATCGACCGCCGTATCGACGGAAATAGCGACATCGGCTGTTTTCATAGCTGGTGCATCATTGATGCCATCACCCATGTAAGCCACGGTATGTTTATTTTCTTGCAAAAGACTAATGATTTCAGCCTTCAGTTCTGGCGATAGCTTAACGAACAAATCGCTGTCTTCGACCATTTTCAGCTTTTCAGCTTTAGTTTTGCCCGCAAAGTCTTGACCGGTATAAATTTTGGCTGTATTTAGCCCAACTTTGCCAGCCACATTTTTGGTGACCGCTGCATTATCACCAGTTAAAATCTTAACCGTAATTCCATCGGCTTTTAATTGCGCTAGGGTCTTGCCAGCACTAATTTTTGGCGGATCTAGAAAGGCCAAAAAGCCGGTCAAGATCAAATTTTTCTCATCAGCGGTTGAAAATTCGCCCGCTTCAGCCGGATTCTTCTGGTAAGCTAGCAGCACAACCCGCAAGCCATGCTCATTCAGCTGTTGAATTTGGTCCAAGATTTTGTCTTTACGCTCAGGCGTTAACGCCTTGATTTGCCCACCTGTTTCCACGCGATTAGAAGAAGCAAGCATTTCTTCAGCCGCGCCCTTAGTGATCAAAATCCGTTCGCCGCTTTGTTTGGCAACAACCACGCTCATCTTGCGGCGCTTAAAATCAAACGGAATTTCGTCTACTTTAGTATATTCACGCTGAATCTGCTTGGTATCCAAATTGCGCTGGGCTACTTTAATAATTGCCCGGTCCATCAAGTTCTTCAACCCAGTCTGGTAAAAAGAATTTAAATATGACAACTGCAAAATTTGATTAGTTTCTTCCAAATCGAGGTTGTAATGCCGCTCCAGCCCGACCCGATCTTCGGTCAACGTCCCAGTTTTATCAGTACACAGCACATCAGCTGCGCCAAAATTCTGAATCGAATTCATCTTTTTGACGATCGTGCCATGTTTAGACATTTCAACTGAACCCTTGACCAAATTGCTCGTCACAATCACCGGCAGCATTTCTGGTGTCAGCCCTACCGCGGTTGCAATCGCAAACAGTAAGGCATTCAGCCAGTTACCCTTCGTCACCGCATTAATGACAAAAACTAGCGGAGCAATGATTGCCGTCATCGTCAAAAGCAGTTTCGAAATATTTTTAATCCCAGTATCAAAAGAGGTAGATTTTAGATCCGTTTCTGCAATCTTCTGCGCTAAGCGGCCAAAGACAGTCTGGCTGCCTGTTGCAAAGACGACTCCGATCCCAGTGCCAGAAACGATGGTTGTTCCTTCGTATAATATGTTTTGATAATCCAAATAAGAAGCAGTGTCAGCATCGCTAGCCAAGGGGCTAGCAATTTTTTCAGCTGGCCGAGATTCACCATTCAATGAACTAGCTGAGCAAAAGAGGTCTTTGGCAGACAGCAGGCGCATATCGGCAGGCACAATGTCGCCGGCTGCGACGCTGATAATATCGCCTGGGACAACTGCGGTCGTTGGCCGCTCTTTACTAGTCCCGCCCCGTTTGATATTGGTCGTGACCGACACCATTTTGAGCAAATCTTCAACGGCGCTGCTGGTACGCACATTTTGCACAAAAGAGGTCAAACCAGAAATCAGCACCATCGTCAGCATAATGATGACGGTACTCAAATCTTTTTGATCAGCGGGCACTAATAAATAGTTGGTAAATAATGAAATTGTGGCGAGCAGGAGCAGGACAAAAGTAAACGGCGTTAAAAATGCTTCTGCCAGAAAGCGCAGTTTAGTGTTGCTTTTCTTCTCAGCCACTCGGTTTGGCCCGTAGTGTTTCAGCCTAGTTTCGGCTTCAGCTGGACTCAAGCCATCTGAACTAGTTTTTAGCTGTTTCAACACTGCCCGGGCATCAGCTCGAGCCATTTTCTGAATCAATTGCATGTTTGCCTGGGTTTGGGGCGTTTTATTTCTCATCATTGGCTTATCCTCCCAAAAAGCTGCAGCAAACAAACACAAAAAGCCAGCGCATTAAACTGCGTTGGCTTTTTAAGCGATCTTCTTGACTAGTCGTTCAGTTTTAACACTGCGTGACGTAAGTTATCAAAAATACTAGCTGTTCGGGGGAAGCCTTCTCTCGGCCACCCCTGTTTTACCCATTGTCATCTCTGGATGTTGCTGGGCGACAGCTTATGTTCACGCAGGAGTCTCACCTAACAGTTTATTTGCTATCTAATTCAGTTGTTACCGTGATTGTAGGTTCGATTCAAGCAAAGGTCAACCCTTATGGCAAATAAAAAAGTTCACCTGTTATCGGTGAACTTTTTATCCTAATCGTCCCAAACTTTCTTAGCAATATTGAAAGCTGACCAAGCATTTGGCCAACCAACATAAAATGCTAGTTGGGTAATCATTTCGACGATTTCTTCTTTAGTAATCCCATTCTTCTTGGCAGTTTGCATGTGATATGGCAGCTGTTCAAACGCACCTTTGGTAATCAAAGCCGTCACTGTCAAAAAGCTCCGATCGCGCAGGCTTAATTCCTGCTCACGTGACCAAACTTGACCAAATAAAACGTCATCATTTAATTCTGCAAATTTTGGGGCAAAATCACCTAATTGCTTGCGTCCTGCTGTTTGTTTAACGGCCATCTTTTTTCTCCTTAATTTAATTGATCGTAATCTTCATCGGAAACTGGTTCGAACCAATCATTCTGGCTCTTGCCAACCATGATTGCCAAATGAGCAAACCATGAATCTTTAGTGGCACCATGCCAGTGTTTAGTGTGAGGCGGAACGATCACTACATCGCCAGGCTTCATTTTCTTAGCAGGTTCACCAGCAGCTTGATACCAGCCTTCACCGGCAACAGCTACTAAAATCTGTGCAACTGAGTGCATGTGCCAGTTGTTGCGGCAGCCTGGTTCAAACGAAACGTTGTGAACGGCAGCTTGCGCTTCGGCATTTTCTGCTAGTGGTTGCAGGTAACTAGTGCCGACGAAATATTTGGCAAAGGCATCATTTGATTTACCAAACCCAAAGACACTATTTTTAACTTCTTCTTCGTTCTTAGCCATGTTAATTGCCTCCGTTTCAATTTCTAACTGTAGTGTAAATGCTTGGCACTAAAAAAGAAAATATCTATCTTTTCTAAGCAGCTATAACTAAAGGTTATTAAGAGCAGACTTTATTTCATTCATTAAACTCATTTAAGCTGAATGTAATTTTATTAGCTTGCTCAATTATACACATATTTTTACTGACGTTAATTATAGTCTTTTTTAAGTTTATGCCCGTAATTATGACGTCAGCTAAAGCTTATTTTTAGAAAAATTTAAGAAAACGTAAAATTGCTAGATCAAGGCAATTATTGGTTATTTTTATTAGGTTTTAAGCCAGATTTCGCTAATATTCTTTAAAAATAGAGGAAATTTTACCAAGTAAGATTATAATTAAGTGGAAGACATGAAAATATTTGATTGAGATTAAGATCGGTGATTGTATGAAAATGCACAAGAAAATGCTGCTTGGCAGCCTCTTGGCAGTCACGGCTTTAAGTCTGACCGCCTGCGGCTCAAACTCATCTAGCAGCGACAAATCAACTTTGAACTGGATGGAAAGTGCTGAAATTACTAGCTTGGACCCATCCAAGGCATCTGACTATACCAGTATTGACCAACTAAACAATACCTATACTGGCCTTTACCGTTTAGGCAACCACGCCAAGCCTTACAAGGCGATTGCTACTAAAGCAAAGCAAAGTGCTGATGGTAAAACTTGGACTTTTGACCTGCGCCACAACGCTAAATGGTCAAATGGCCAAACAGTAACTGCCAAGGACTTTGTTTACTCATGGCGGAGAACTGTCAAACCATCAACTGGGGCGCAATATTCTTACCTGTTCAGCGGGATCAAAAACGCTGACGCGATTACCAGCGGCAAGCAGCCGGCTAGTTCGTTAGGCATCAAGGCGATTGGCAAGTACAAATTGCAAGTCCAACTCGACAAACGGATTCCTTACTTTAAACTGCTCCTGGCCTTCCCTGTTTTTGCCCCGCAAAATCAACAAGCCGTCAAGAAGTACGGTTCGCGCTACGGCACGGCTTCTAAGTACCAAGTTTATAACGGCCCATTCATCCATAAAGGCTGGACCGGCGCCAACTTATCCTGGCACTTGAGCCCTAACAAGTATTACTGGAATAAGAAAAAGGTTCATTTAAAGACCATTAACTTTTCTGTTCAAAAAACAGCGTCAACTGCTTACAACTTGTATCAATCAGGCAAACTGGACGGAACGGTTTTGAATAAGCAAAGTGTTCAAGACCTGAAAGGCAAGTCAGGTTACACTGACCGACCAATGGCTGATACGCAGTTTATTGAACTGAATACTAAAAACAACCCAGCCCTGCGGAATCTGAAGATTCGTCAAGCTTTATCCATGGCTATCAACCGGCAAGCAATCACCAAAACCGTTGGTGCCGCTAATGAACCGGCTACGACCTTTACCCCGACTGGTTTAACTGAAGTTAAGGGCAAAGATTACACTGACCTGGTGACTGACAAACAGACGAAAGATGTCACCAGTTACCAGCCAAAGAAAGCTAAGAAGCTCTTCAAAGAAGGCCAAAGCGAATTAGGCAAGAGCAAATTGAGCTTGAACTTGGTTTCATTTGATGGCGATGATGCTAAGCACACGGCGGAAGCTATTCAAAGTCAATTAGAAGAAAACTTGCCAGGTTTGAGCGTCAGAGTGCAATCAATTCCAATTAAATCAGCCTTAAGCCGGGGCGAAAATGGCAACTTCGACTTGCTGATTGACGACTGGATTGCTGACTTTGCAGACCCAATTTCCTTCTTGGATTTGTACACCACTTCAAACAGCAACAACTACGGCAAATGGGACAATGCCCAATACAACCAGTTAATTAGTGATTCTCGGAATACCGCTAGCGACAGCAAGCGCTTCAATGATTTAGCCCAAGCTGAAAAGATTTTGCTGGATAATGTTGGCACTATTCCGATTTACCACGCAAATAACGCTTGGATGGTCAGAACTAACGTTAAGGGTGTCGTTTACAACTCCGCTGGTGCTGCCCACGACTTCCAATTTGCTTATAAAAAATAATTAAATCGCTTAAATTAAAAACCACGCTTTCATCCATGAAAACGCGGTTTTTTTCTTTGCCTTATTTTTTAACTTTTAGTTGGTTAGGAATAACTAAGACGAGCAAGGTCACTAACACTGAGAGCATCATTGCTGGTGCAAAGACAGTTGCACTGAGCAGCAAGCCGATGAATTTAATGACGAGATCCCAACTCATCCAGCTCTACCGCCCGCGCACTTGCTGGGCAATTTTCTGATCGTCTGGATTAGCCCGGCGCAGGCAAGCATACATCCAAACATTAGCAAGAGAAATCATTAAAACAATGATCCCATAAAAAATTTGTGCAATTTTGTTATTGAAATTTTCCGACACAATATCGGTTGCATATGGGTATAAAGAAGCCGTAAACAGCATAATCAAAGTCGCCCAAATCGTGCGGGCGTCAATTTGCTTAACTGGGTACCATTCATTATGCATGTTGACCCACATCGCCCCAAGCCAGAAAAACGAAATCGCATAAGCCAAATAGTTCGACCGCAAGGCCCAAAAGGCAGACCAGGCAAGTGCACTTGGCCGGCGCAACTCTAAGACCAAAATCGTCATAATAATGGCCAGTACCGCATCGGTGAAGGCCGTGAGACGTTCTTTATTCATATTTTCCCCCCCACCTTCTTTAAATTTTATTTTAACAAAAAAGGATTGGCTTTAACCAATCCTTGTATTAATAAGCTATCAACGACAAAAATTACTGCAAATTTTTCTTGAAGAAATCTTCGACTTTATCAAATGAAATCTTATCTTCATTGTCGTATAAGTCAATATGATCAGCGCCTTTAACGATATACTGCTCTTTTGGCTCTTGCAGCAATTTGTAAGCCCGCTCAGAGTATGCCCGCGAATGAGCAATATCGCCATAAATCACTAGGACTGGGCGTGGACTAATTTCATCAACATGCGCTAAAGCATCAAATTGCAGCATTGATAAGTCTGAAGTCGTAGTAAAACCGCCGCGGGCGTTCTGATGGAAACCGCGCGGAGTCGCATAAAATCTAAACCAAACTTTGCTGACTGGATCCATCTCCGGAATTGCTGCTTCATTTGAATATGGCTTATCTGGGAAAAATGGCTTGTATTCTGGTTGACCATTTGCATAATCGACCCATCTTTGCCGAGTGAGCTTATCTTTCATTTCATCCAGTTGTTTTTTAGACAAATTGCCCATGCCGCGAATGTCGGTAATATCATATAGAGAAGCTGTGGCCACCGCTTTGATCCGGGTATCAACACTAGCCGCTGACAGACTGAAACCGCCCGAACCGCAAATGCCGATTACCCCGATTTTCTCACGGTCAACAAACGGCACTTGCACACCTAAGTAGTCGACAGCTGCTGAAAAGCTTTCTGCAAACAAATCAGGCGATGATACATGCCGCGGATTGCCACCTGATTCACCCATAAAAACTTGGTCAAAAGTTAAGACGACAAAACCTCGTTGAGCAAGTTGATTAGCCCAAACACACGGGCCCTGTTCTTTCGTGCCGCCATATGGTGCACCAATAATTAAAGCCGGCAGCCGGTCAGTTTGCTGATCAATTGCTTTGGCGTAATATAAATCGCCAGCTAATTTAAAGCCATAACGATTATAAAAACTAATATGATCTCGGTTTAAATTTTTGTCTAAAGCGTGGATGTAGCCGTAAGCCATCTTGTTTCCTCTTTTAATGATATTTAGTTGTTTTTCTTATTTGTTGGTTTTATCATAGTACCTAAAGCTAACTTTAGGTCAAGCACGTTTTTGAGAAAGGACAAAAATTATGCCAGCAGCTACACAAATAACTGAAAAAACTTATTCGATTGGGCAAGTCGCCAAGATGTTTGACTTGTCGATCCCAACCCTGCGCTATTATGACCAAGAAGGCTTAATTCCGCACTTGCAAAAAACTCCAGCGGGTATTCGCCGTTTTACGCAAGATAATATTGATGCTGTCCGCGTCATTGGCTGTTTAAAATCAGCCGGCATGCCGATCAAGGAAATTCAAATTTTTATGCAAAAAGTTGAACAAGGTGATGCAACTTTAAACGACCGGTTGGCAATGTTTCTGCGTTTAAAAAAGCAAGTTGAACAGCAAATGCAAGCGCTGCAAAATACCATGGATATGATCGACTTTAAGTGCAGATACTACGGCCAAGCCGTCCAAGACGGAACGGAGAAATACGTGAAGAAGCAAATGCCGCTCTCCAGTTTGGTTTTACCGTCAAATAATAAATAGAAAGAACCACCAACGATGCCTAACATTAAACGCTGCTTTCCGGCTAAGCCTGACCGGGTGTATGAACAATATCATGATCAAGAATGGGGCAAATTAAATTTAGACCCTGCGTACCTTTACGAGATGCTGGTCCTTGAAAGCTTTCAATCTGGCCTTTCCTGGGCAACGATTTTACACAAACGAACTAATTTCAAGCGGGCTTTTGCAAATTGGAATTATAAAAAAGTCGCCCAATTTGACCAAACTGATATTGATCGGCTCATGCAAGATGCCGGCATTATCCGCAACCGGCTAAAAATTCAGGCTGCGATCAATAACGCGCAAGCAATTGTGCAGCTAGAACAAAGCGGCAGTTCCCTAGCTGATTTTTTAACACATTATCTGCCCGCCCCTCTTATTAATCATCCGCAGACATCAGCAGACGTGCCAAGCAAAGATCAGCATTCGCAGCAAATCGCTAAGGCTTTGAAAAAGGCTGGTTTTAAATTTGTCGGCCCAGTGACAATTTATTCTTTTTTACAGGCAGTTGGCCTGATCAACGACCACTATGACTGGTGTAGTTTTAAAGATTAGCAAACAAAAACCAGGATTAAGTCGTCCTGGTCTTTTTAATTTTCTACTACATTTCAGGGTCAAAACCATTTGCGCCCATCACGGCTGCTCTTGGCCGATCACCATCTGTCCCTGGTTTATCTACGCCAACTGAGTCGCGAACATCTTTTGCTGGATCCTTGATCAGGCTGACAACATAAGCGGCAATGCTTTTACGCTAAACTTCTGTACCCTTAAACGGTTCGTTGCGGCTGGTCGTTTCAAACGAAATTTCATCATCGTTCGTCAGCCAAGCCGGCCGGATAATTGTGTAATCAAGATCGCTGTCGCTAATAATATCAGCCGCTTTACGATAAGTCTGCAAATAACCTGGCAGCGCTCTGGTATTTAATTCGCCAAATTTTCCTGGCACTTCATTGTAAATGCCTAATGAAGAGGTCCAAATTAACCGCTTCACGCCGATTTTATTCATTGCAGCGACCAGCTTTTGCGCAGCCGTTACCACATCGCCAGCTAAACTAGCATAAACGATATCTTGCCCGATCAGTGCTTGTTCCAGATCGTCGCTATTAGTCGCATCGCCAACAATGACATTTTTATCCTGCAGTTCTGCAGCTAATTTGCTTTTATTTCTGACAAACATCGTCAAGTTAATGTCAGGCTCTTTCAGCAGCATCTTATCTGCCCATTGAGCAATCCGGCTGTTAGCACCAATAATTAAAACGTTTTTCATGATAAATCTCCTTTGCTAATCCTTAATCGTCAAAAATTTAGTTAAATCCATCCGCTTGGAGCGAAAATCATTGATTTTGGCATCTTTGGCATAGCCCAAACCGATCCCCATACCGATGACATAATCGTTATCAATGCCTAGAATTTGATGCAGAGCGGTTGGATTTAATACAAATTCTTCAGCTGGTATGGAATCGATCCCCTTGTCTTTAGCAGCTAGCATTAAAGTCTGGCCAAACGCCCCTAGATCATAAGTTGTCCAAGCTGATAAATCAGCTGGCAATAAGAGGTAGGCAATAGCTGGGGCATTGAACAAGTTGGCTGAATCGTCATACATATCGTTGACATTTGCACCCAAAAACTTATGAATGCCGCTAGACCAAATTCTTAAATTTGATTGACCTTGCCGGCCCATGCTAGCCCGATGCAAAGATGGAAATTCTGAATTTTCCATCCGGCCATTCATGCTGCTGGCCAAATGATTCTTTTTAATTTCAGCTAAGGTTTGACCAGTAGCAATGACCACTTTCCAAGGTTGATCATTCGCCCAAGAAGGAGCTTTACCAGCCGTTTGGACTATATCTTCCAGGTCAGCCCGCTTAACCAGTCGATCACTAAAGTCACGAACTGAGTGACGGTTGTTGACTGTTTCAAGAAATTCCATTTTCTAAACCTCCTGTATATGAATTTCAAATTGTTTTTGCTTACTTTTTGTAAGTATATAATATCGCCAGCTTTTTACTTGTGGAAGTTATAAAATGTTAATAGCAATTAACTTGAAGTTAAGAGGACTTAATCAGTATGAACGATCAACTGACCACTTTTATCGCCGTTGCCGACAATCATAGCTTTAGCCAAGCCGCTAACCAATTATTTCTATCGGTCCCGGCAGTCATGAAACAGATCAATGCACTTGAAGATCGGATCAAAGTGCAATTATTTCAGCGGACGCACAGCGGGGTTAGCCTAACGCCGGCCGGCAAATCTTTTTATGCGGATGCGACCAAATTAGTCGCTGCTTATCAAGCATCGATTTTGCACGCTCAAGACTTATCTGCCCAAACGCAAACGCTGAAAATTGGAGCTGGGCCCTTGGCTGCTGGCAATAGCGTCAGCAACCTCTGGCTAGAACTAGCACAAGCTAAGCCGCAACTGAGTTTGCAGTTTATCCCTTGTTCTTGCTCTTTGGGCAGCTTCAACGAATTTTTGGCCGGGATCAATCATGAGTTTGACTTAGTCGCTTCAATCTATGACAAAAATTTACTTACACAATATAATTTAGCTGCGACACAGCTATATTTAACCCCGCTCAGGATCTCGGTCCCTATTCAAAATCCGTTAAGCAGTAAGCCAGAGCTCAGCTTGCAGGATTTAGCTGATCAAACTGTTGCCCTGCCTGCTCAAGGCAAATTTAGCTGCTTTGACAAAGCGCGTGCTTGGCTCAGTCAGCAAGCTAACATTCAATTGCATGAAATTGCTGGTTTTGACCTGGCGGCTTTAAATAATTGCGTCAAACATAATTGGCTGCTTTGTTCAGCTGAAGATTGGCAAACCGCGCATCCGCTCCTGAAATCAAAAACCGTAGCTTGGAACTGCACCGCGCCGTTTGGATTAATCTATGGCCACCCAGCCGTGGTCGATGAAGTTTTAGCTTACATCAAAAAATAGCAAACCAAAAACGGCCAGGACCAATTCGTCCTGACCGTTTAATTTTTTAGTAAACTCGGTTTTATTGCTTGGCAAAAATTAAATGCAAGCCGCCATCAGCCAGTTTTTTCACCGTTTTAATAGCAAAAGTATCATCAACATAGCTGCCTAAAGTATCAAAGGCGGCTTTTTGATGACGATCGCCGCTCACATGCGGAGCAACTACCAGCGAAATTTCATCAACTAAGTGGGCTTTCAAGAAAACGCCGTCAATCACTGACCCGCCGCAAACGGCTAAAGTATTAATTTGATAATGCTGCTTGAGTTTAACCAGCACCTCTTCCAAATTAAAGTCTGTGTCGCCGCTGACAATGTAAGGGATCTTCATTGACCGCAGAAACGCCAGGGATTCCCTTTTGGCCTGCTTAGTGACCACCTCAATTGCATGCATTTTATGACCATTATATTCAAAATAATTTTGCTGCCAGCCGTCTTTACCCTTCCGGTCAAAAGCAACTGACCAACTTTCTGACTTAATTTCAGGCAGCCAATCTTCGTATTCGATCCCGCTAGCATCAAATTTGCTCAAATCTGGCTGGCCTGGTGCAGCATACATTTGAATTGTCTCGCGGCCGTTGCCGTCAGCGTTACTCAACCGAAATAATTCATCTGAATAGTAACTGCTAGAAAATGCGCTGCCATAAGGTCCATCAATTTTGCCATCAATTGAAACATACATGTGAACAATAACTTTGCTTCGATCCATTGTTGACTCTCCTTTATGTTTGTTCTTGCTTTTAAGCATATTACCTAAAGTCAACTTGAGGTCAACGATTTTCAAAAAATTTTTTATTCTTCTTCCAGGACCGGAGCAGCTTTTCTGCTGCGCAAATAATGAACTAGCAAACCGCAGGCTAATCCAATTAAAGCTGGCACCAGCCAGGATAAACCCATGCTGGCCAGCGGCAAATGAGCACGCAAGCCGGCCACCCATAAACCAAATCCGCTGCGGCTAACAACACTTGGAAAAGCAACGAACATATCCCCTAAAGCTGGGACAACGGTGAAGACGATGACGAAGAAGTAAACTACCCCGTCTCGTTTAAATAGCGGCGAGCAGACGGACAACATGATCAAAACCATGGCGAGCGGGTACAAAAACATCAGCATTGGCGTTGACCAAGCGATGATTGCATCGAGACCAAAATTAGCAGTAAAAAATGAAGCTAAACAGCTCAAGGCTAGCCAAGCATGGTAGGAAACCCGCGGAAAATGCTCATGAAAATCTTGTGCAAACGCTGCTACCAAGCCAACAGCTGTTGTCAAGCAAGTCACCGTGATTAAAAAGGCTAGCAAAGCTTGTCCAAAAGCGCCGCCGTAAACGCTAACGATTTGGTTAAAGGCGACCCCGCCGTTGTCAGAAACTTTGAATTTGCCTAAGGACATGGCACCCATCAAGATGAGCAGCAAGTAGATGACAGCAATTGCTGCCACTGCTAGTACTCCTGATTTAGCGACTACTTTAGATACACTTTTTGCATCGCGCTGCCCCATCGATTTAACTGCTGTGACTACGGTGACGCCGAAAGCTAACCCGGCCAAGGCATCCATCGTGTTGTATCCTTCTAAGAAGCCATTAACCAAGGCTGAATGCTCGTAGGCACTGGTCACAGCTGCTGTGTTAGGATTACCAAGCGGCCGCAGAAAGGCAACTACGAAAACTAAGAACAATAATGCTAAAAACAAAGGATTCAGCACTTTGCCAATATTCGACAAAATGTGATTTGGCTGGTATGAAAAGGCAAAAGCCGCCGCAAAAAACAAAGCTGAAAAGATTAGCAAAGCTGGCCGTTCAACATTTTTCGGTAAAAATGGAGCGATCCCGACGGTGAATGAAACCGTGGCTGTCCGCGGTGTCCCAAATAATGGGCCGATGGTTGCGTGAATTAAGACCATAAAGACCACCGCAAAGCCGGCACCTAGCGGTTTGCCGATGTCATAAACCCCTTCTGAGCGCGTAATTGCGACAGCCAGAACTGATAACAGCGGCAAGAGCACACCGGTAATTAAAAAACCAGCTGCAGCTTGGCCCCAATGAGCGCCGGCCAGCTGTCCCAAGTGAAGCGGGAAAATCAGGTTCCCCGCCCCGAAGAATAAACCGAATAATAATGAAGCGACCACTAGGTAATGCTTCCAAGTCAACTTGCGTGATGTGAGATTTTCCATAATTCTCCCCTTACTGATTAAATCTGATCACAAAAAAAGTCCCTCAACCAAATTGCTTTGATTGAGGGACGCTTGAGCGTGGTACCACCCTAAATTCATTTTGCCATCGCTGACAGAACCTCTGCACGTGCGGCCAAGAATTGGCGATACGTAGGCACTATAATGGGTGCTCCCACTCCTTCTTACTCTAATTAAGAAGTCGAACTCGAAAGTGATTTTCACCCAAGCCGGCCTTTATCTCCTTGCACCTAACGAGACTCGCTGTAAATTAGGCTTGCGCTACTCTTCTTTCTCTTTGTTTTCAGATTGATTAAATTATTGAACTTTATTTTAATCTCATTTTCATGTTTGTCAACAATTTTAGTAGAAAAAAGATTTTTTTCGGAAATTAAGCAGCAAATCTGAACACATCTGCAGTTTTGTATATATCAATATATCTTTTACTCCTGTATAATTAAGCCTGCAGAAAGTTTAATGAGCGGTGGCTGTTTTGACTTTTTGGAGGTGAAGTCCGATGGACAAATTCTTCAGGAAAGGAATTCAGCCAGGTGTCGGCGATCGATATCTTGAGCCTGCTATTTCTAGCAGGCAATTTTTTACTCGCGCTGCTAACTTATCTAGATCAGCGCAAATAAAAAAGCCGCTCAGTCTAACTTTTGGGAAATAGCTGAGCAACTTTTTGCATTATAGTTATTTGCCACCGCTCTTTAAGCGGGCTGCAAGGGAGCTTTCTTTTGTTCGAAGCTTCCTTTTCAATTTCTATTATATCAGAGAACCAAACTATTCAATAGAGATTGCGATCTTAAAAACTTATTCATAAGCGTCAGGATTGATCGTCGGCTTAGGCAGCTGGTCATCACTAGTTAAAGTTATACCCTGAATACCATTCTGATAAGTCCACTCCTTGAGCGTCTGCATCTGCCCGCTCAAATAATACTGGCTAATTAGCTTATTCCAGTGATCCCATTTATCAAGCGGAATATTAATCAAGCCGGCGCCGTGGTCGATCATCAATTTATTAGCGGCCAAAGTAGCAGTCCTCTTGTTCCCGTCCCAGAACAACTGATTGCGCATATTGTGATACAGCAAGGTAATTGCCTTATCGGTCACAGATGTATTCCTGTTCATTAAGTCAGAAAAAAATTTCCCTTCTGCAGCCAGATCAAGCTGCGGCGGTTGCCATTCACCCTGGCTCTTGCCTAATTCAACCGACACATTGCTAGTTCGGAAATTGCCTGGATCAAGTGAATCATATCTGGCAACGAGCAAATTAATATTTTGTTCGATCGTCAAAGAGAGTGGTTGGTTTTCCCGAATTACATACTGCCAAGCGCGTTTTAATTGCACAATAACATTGGTATCATCGATTGAAACGCCAGCGGCACTCATACCGTCGATGATCGTTTGCGTTTGCGGTAAAGTGGTATTTAATCCTTCAAAGCGGGAATTGGTGAATACCAGTCTAACTAAATTTTTGTTCGCAAACCTGCGGTTTTGCTCCTGAGTTAAATGAAATTTATCAGGGTACATGGAATCGCCTCTTTTCACTTACCCGTATTATATCATTGAAAAATATCACCGTTTTGAACACATTCGCGGTTTTGTATATATCAATATATCTTTTACTCCTGTATAATTGAATCTGCAGAAAGTTTAATGAGCGGTGGCTGATTCAGACTTTTGGAGGTGAAGTCCCATGGACAAATTCTTCAAGAAAGAAATTCAGCCAGGTGTCGACTATCGACATCTTAAGCCTGCTATTTCTAGCAGGCAATTTTTTATTGGCGCTATTAACTTATATAGATCGCCGCAAATAAAAAAACGCCGCTCAATCACAACTTTTGGCCAAGTTATTGAGTAGGCGTTAGTCCAAAAAATAATAATGCCACCGCTCTTTAAGCGGGCTGCAAGGGAGCTTTCTTTTTGGGAAGCTCCCTTTTCAATTTCTATTATATCAGAGAATCACGTTAACTGATCCACAAAAGCGTGCTAAATTGCCGTACACAAAAAGCCATGTTCCTATTACAGGAGCATGACTTTAAGATTAATCAAATAAATTATTAACGACGTTTCTTCTTTTCAGCAGCGGTTAAACCAAACAGGCCTGTCAACGTTGCTAGCAATCCGAAGATGCCAGCAGTATTTTCGCTAGCACCAGTTTGCGGCAAGGCAGCAGACTTAGTCTTAGCAGCCGAAGCTGCAACCGCGTGATGACCAGCAACTACGCCAGGCTTAGCGGTGTGCTTGCCTGAAATGGTCGGCTTATTAGTCTCAGTATTCTTTTGACCTGGTTTATCAGCTGGCTGTTCAGGTTGGTTAGGCTTATCCGGTTTTTCAGGATTGTTCGGTTGATCTGGCTTATCTGACTTGTCCGGTTTATCATCACCAGGGTTGGTGGTTGGAGTATCGCCGCCAGGAACAGTGGTCGTTCCATCACCACCACCAGAAGGAGTATTAACCTTATGATAAATCAGGTAGACATCTTCGTGAGAATTATTGGCTACGCTTGAATAAACAGCTTCTTCTGGAGCGGTCTTAGCATCATTGCCGGTGTAATCGGTGTAGCCAGTACCAGTAGCCTTAGTGGATTTAACTACCTTCCAAGTCTCACCGGCTTTAGTAATGATGTCTTGGCTAACCTTAGCAAATGAATCCTTGTTGTCGTCGGCAGTCCAAGTGATTGTGCCTGCTTTGTCGGAAGCGACTTGAACTGATTTTCCATCCTTGTCAGTAGCTTCCACAGGAGTGGTAGTCTTATTAGTTACGGCATCAATGTAGATAGAACCGGTGTATTTAACTTCTTGGTCGGTTGGGATTTGAAGAACAGTAGCTTGAGAAGGATCAGCGTTATCATTTTCAACGTAGTGGATGGTTCTGGTTGCAGTCTTGGTTAAATCGCTAGGATCAACTGTTACATTACCATCTTTGTCGGTGATCTTTTCGGTTGTATCAGGTGTAATCTTCTTGACAGCGTGCTTTACTTTAACATGGTAGTCAATCCGCTTAATTGTACCGTCAGCATTATATTGCAAATTATTAACATCATAGTATTGGTCCGCTGTATTGACATCACTGCTTACAATAACGTAGCCTTGATCTTTCAACTGCTTGATTATTTCGCTGTACTTACCGTCGGAATCCACGTTATATGCTTTAACGTTATTGTTAGTTGCACCATTGGTAGCATTGTAAACATCACCATTATGAGGGTTGGTCTTACTATTAGCAGTTAAGGTCATGTCTGTTGGACTATAGTCATAGCCAGAAATATCTTGTGGATTTATCTCACTGATGTCTTCAAAGTCAATGTGGTAGGACTGGTTCTGGTAGTAAACTACTTTTGCTTCTTTTGGACCTGTAGATTCAGTATTGTTACCGTTTTCATCATAATAATAAATCTTTGAATCAAGAGCAACGGTATAACCATTAGTTAGGTAACCAATATTATCATCATATTTTGGAGCATCAATTCCCTTAACTAATTCATCCAAGGTTGACCAACCTGCTAGGTTACCCTTTTTTTCAGCCAACTTACGATTTTCAGTGGTTTCTTCTGGATATTCTATTGCTACAGCTGTTCCATTTAGGTCATTATTACCTTTAGGCTTACCAGCTGTAACGGAACTAGAGCGATTATAATCTCTTACTAAAAATTCAGATGCAATTTTTCTCTGTTGTCCTTCTGCCAATAACATATAGTTAGAGATAGTTCCTGGGTTATTGTTCTGTGTCACAGAATAAGCATTGGCATCTTTGTCAACATATACTGGTTTATTATCAGTATTAGAACTATCACCAATGTTAGGATATTTCCAATAAGTGATTGGTCTCTGTATTTTTGAATAAACAGGAATTACTACAATGTGATTTGCATTTTTTTCTAATTTAATAGTTTGTGTAGCCTGATCGCCTAATTTAGGCTTACCTGCTAACAATTGAACATAAGGGTCCTCATTTGTTAAATCCTCACTGGCGTTACTTATAGGTCGATAGTCAAATAATTGATGTTGCGTTCCGGTTTTATATTCTGGATTCCATTTATCATATATAGCTTTAGCTTCAGCACCATCTGATGTGTTTTTAAAATCACCCCTGCTATCTATAGCGTTATCATACTTGGTTTGATCCCAACTCAAATATTCTGGATAATCTTCCAAAATTCGATCATAAATAGTCTTATTACCTAAGGCTTCGTAAATAGTTTCATCCTTAGAACCTTTTAGATCTTCCGTATAAATTACGTTACCAGTATCTTTATCTACAAACTTTAAAGTTGTAGTAACTTCATCGTCAGCCTTAGTAGTTTGAGCTTTAAGTTGAGTAGGACTAACGCTTCTTAATTGTGAGCGTAAAGTCTGATCGGTATTGGAACTCTTACCATCCTCTGAACCATTCTTGTCCTTTGTCCCTTGCAAATTCAAAGTAGTGGTTACAGTTTTTTTACCTGTATTACCTTGAGTTTCAGAAGTATTAGTATTTTCATTAGTAGAACCAGCAGCATCCCCTACACTATTTTGCTTATTATCTTGTTCTACTTCCTGCTTATCTTCCTTTTTGCCTTGTCCTGTTTCTACTTGTTGTTTGTTTTCCTCTGTTTGTTTTACGTCACCTGTAGCAGAAGTATTAGATTCAGAAGCAGTTTCTTCAGTCTTTACAGTCTGATCACCCTGACTAAGTTTATCAGCGTGTGCTACCCCCCATTTGTCAAAAATAGTGTCGTGCCAAGCAATACAGAAGCCGCACCAATCGACAACTTTCTAATAGAGAATCTTTGTCTCTCATTAGACATACTCTCGTTTAGTTTTAGTTCTCGCTTCACTGTTTCCACCTCATAAAAAATATAGTTACACCTATACAATAACACGTTTTATCCTAAAAGCCAGTATATTATAGTAGCCTGGGATTTATCAGTCAATTCTGTGCTCACCCCAGTTATTTATCGTGCTTGCTCAGCCTGCAGCTGCTCATTAGCATAACAATCAAAGAAGTTGACCATCGTCCGGTACAAATACTGCTGGTGGTTGCGGATTGGCTGCCGGTTTGGATCATCTTCAGCCCGCCTGATTGCATTAAAATATTTCTGCAAAGTCAGCGTTAGTTGATGTTTCAAGTCCTTTCCTTGCTCGCCAGCATACGGGCTATCAAACTCAAGCACTGCCTCCTTGCCTAACTCCTGCAATTGAGTTGCTACTTGTTTTTTAGCACCCAGAATCACGCCAACTAACCGGCTCAATTGTGCCGGCGTTTGACACCATTTACCTAATAATTCCGTCCCTGCTTGATCCAGCAAATAACTATGCTGAGCATCCAGCTGCGTCATAAACTGGCCGCTTTTATGCAGCAAATCTTTATTTTGTGCCCAGACTTCGGCCTGACTGTAATTGTCCTGCGAGAAGTCTAGCTTAACTTGCGGTTTTCTCCGGCTGACTGGTTTAGCAGCCGGCTGTTTAACTGGCGTTTTGGCAGTTTTGTCTTTAATTGCAACATACACGTCCTGCGCGGTTAATTTTGGCTGCGGCAAGTACAAGTGATTCGGCTGATTGACACCAATCCGCTCCTGCCGGAGCAATTTTGCCTTAATCAGCTCGCGTTTAACCTTGATCACCGTATGCTCGCTTAGATTCAGCTCTGCCATCAATTCTTCGTTAGTAAAAATGCAAAAGACTTCCCCGTTTTCGCCGCGCCAGCCGCGCTCGCTTGACAATTTCAGCCGGTCCCGCAGCAGTGCATAAGCCACCTTGGCAGCCAGGCTCAACTTGCGGTAAGCATAATTAGCAAATAAAAATTTCGGCAGTTGAACATAAATTTCTTGGCAATTTGTTAACATCATTTTCTTCCTTACCCGTTTACCCTAATAACGTTTGGGAGAAGGCAAATAGGCCAAACTTTTGACAAAAGTTTTAAAGAAATTGGTATCTTATTAGTATCTATATTTATCTAAATATTTGCTTCTTGATTAGCCGCAATTTTAACAGGTCCGCGCCGGGCTTATTTTTTTGCGCATTTTTCTGCATCAAAAAAGCAGCTAGTTCCAGCTGCCGCACAATTTTGTACGACCTAAATTAGCTGCAGTTAGAAAATATTTACTTGATTAAGTTAGCCTTGCGCAGGTATTTCTTCAGCCCTGCCTTGCTATCGTTATAGCGGTAGCCTTTAACAACGCGGTTTGACTAGAGATATTTTACTAAATTAAACAGAATATCTTGTCCTTGGACAAGGCCTGATCGGCCTTCGTTAACAAAGCCATTTTGTTCATAAAAAGTCACTAAATCTGACAAACAAGTCAGCGACACAGCTTGTCGGTGATTAAGTTTGGCCTGCTGGGTAAATAAAGTCAGCAGCTGGCTGCCTAATCCCTGCCCGCGGTAAGCTGGTGCTACTACCAAACTCAAAACCCATTGGAACTTCGCCGCCGGATCATTTGGCTTATCTTGCAAAACGCTATCGTCTAAATAACGGTGCTTGCCAGTTGGGCCTAAAATATAGCCGGCGACAGTTTCATAGTCTTTCGCCACCCAAAAAGTTTCAGGATAAGCAGCTAAGTGCCCCTGCATTTCTTGCAGGGTACGCGTTAAATCAACCGGGAAAGCCTCAGCTTCTAGCCGTGCAATTTTCTTAAGGTCACTCGCCTTCGCCAAAGCAAACTGAATCATTATTTAATCAGCGGCCGGGCCAAAGTCAGCCGCCCTTCAGTTAGCATCTTCTGGCCAAATGAATCAAGCACGTTGGCTTCATGCACTGATCCGTGGCTGTCGCCGCCCATTTCAATAATTTGCGTTTCCGGGCCATGATATGGTTCCAGCAAAATTCCAGTATGCCCATCTGGACCGTAACCCACGCCAATGTTGATAATAATGACGTCGCCGGCCTCGGATTCTTCCGGTGTCACTTCTTGGAAGAAAACGTGGTCGCCTTTGGCATCTTGCTCCATTTCTGGCGTTGAAAATGGTTCGTCTTCAACTTCGCAGCCAGCATGCTTCATCACTAGCCAAACAAAGCTGGAACAATCGGCGTGGCCATCTTTTTTCGGGTGCTCCCAGTCGTCCCAGTCAGTCCGTTCATCATCAGTCCCATAAGTAAAATAGCCGAGCAAGTTTTTCGCAATCGGCAGCAAATCTGCTTTTTTCATTGAAATCGAGTCCTTTCCTCAACTTGGAATCAGTTTATGAATATTATATTAAAAAATGGACGGTTTGTCGCCTAGAAGGTCTAGCTAAAAATAAATTACTGATTTTGAACAGATCCACAGTTTTGTATATATCAATATAGAACTGCTTCCTGTATAATTAAACCTGCAGGAAGTTTAATGAGCGGTGGCTGTTTTTGACTTTTTGGAGGTGAAGTCCTATGGACAAATTCTTCAGGAAAGGAATTCAGCCAGGTGTCGGTGATCGACATCTTGAGCCTGCTATTTCTAGCGGGCAATTTTTTACTAGCGCTGCTAACTTATTTAGATCAGCGCAAATAAAAAACCCCGCTCAACCTTAACTTTGGCTAGTTATTGAGTAGGCGTTTTGCAGAAAAATAATAATGCCACCGCTCTTTAAGCGGGCTGCAAGGGAGCTTTCTTTTGGGAAGCTCTCTTTTCAATTTATATTATATCAGAGAATCACATAATTAAACAAAGATTGATCTTCTCTGTTCAACGATTAATCTTTAATTTTTTGATTTGAAAGGATCAATCTTTCAAAAGCTGCTGCACGATCCGGTGTGTTTTCAAGTTTAATCAATTTCGCCAAGCCCTTTACGTCAGCCGCATTTTGAGCTTCAATCATTGCGTCATTGTGATAAGGATAATCGATGACTTGATGATGCTCCGCGGCTAAACATTGTAAAAATACCTTGGTACTGCGGCCGTTACCTTCTCTAAACGGATGATAAAAATTAATTCGATCTAGTAATTCTGCATACGTGATGGATTGCAGAGGTTTTTTAGGTGGTAAATCTTCAAGAAAATTGTCAATATTCTGCCGGGCGAAAGCAAATCTTTGGTAAGGATAAAAAGTGGTATTACCTTTGGCAAAATCGCCCCATCTTTCTTGTCCTGCCCAATCATACAGCGGAGAAAACATAAAATAGTGAATCTTATGCAAATCATTTATTTTCTCAACTCGTAAATGCATCTGCAGTAGCAGCAAAGCCCGTTCTGCCGAAATCAAATACTCAGTGGCAGCCAGTTGTTTCTTATCTTTGATGCCAAGTTTATTCTTGAGTACGCCGTTGCTATACAGTGTTTCAGCTATCCAATCTTTTGCCATCTACTTGATCTCCAAATAAATCCTTAGCTTCTGCCACCATTTTTGGATCTGGATTTTTAGCAGCATTAAGCAGATATTTAATATCTTTACTAGTGGGATTCCATCCTTCAAGATGTTCACTTTCAACCACAAAGCGAATTTGCTGAAACAACTCTTTATCAGGAATGAATACGTCTTGAATCGTTTGGTTTCTATTATCAATATTTAATTGGTAATTCTGCGGTTGCAAAATCTCAAGTAAATCACTTGCACTCTTATTCAAACCCGTAGCAAAGGCATTGAGAACACGAATCGACCAGTTTTCAATCGGCTTTTTGGCAGCATTGTTTAAGGTGCTAAAAGGAACGTGACTTTTTTCAGAAATTTCCTTCATTGAAACATGGCTTTCTTTCATCAACCCCAAAATAACTGCTGGCATAATGCATCCTCCTTTATATACATATTACCATATATGGTGATATCACTGCCTAATATGGATATCAAAAAAGGCTTTCTCATGTGAGAAGGCCTTTTTAAGAAGTTTATCAAGCAGCACATATTTTAGATTGAAGTTAAATTAATAAACCGGCCGGTCAGAACCTTGCGTGGCAGGATCTGCAAAGCCAATACTTTCTTTATTGTATTTAGCCGGATCGTTAACAATACTTACAACAACATCGGCCACGCTCTTTCTTGAAACAGAAACACCAACGTATGCTTCGCCCTTCTTGGTAACGGTGTAGTTAGTGTCATCCCGGTCATTCAGCCAAGCTAAGCGCATTACTGTCCAATCAAGGTCAGACTTTTCAATCGCGTCATCTGAGACAACCGCTGGATTATCTTTCTCAACTTTGCCGTTGAAGCAGAAGTCACGGTTGTAATCACCGAAGGCTCCTGGAACTTCATCATAAATCCCAAGAATGTTAGATGAAATCAAACGCTTAACGCCCTCTTCATCCATGATCTTAATAACGTCCTTAGTTACTTGCGCGCCAGCGCCGTGGTCCACGAATGAAACATAAACTAAGTCTTGGCCCGTGATAGCTTTTCTTAAATCTTCAGCGTTATTTGCATCCCCATCAACGATCGTCACTTGGGGGTTATCCTTTAAATTAGCCAAACGTGCTGCATTACGCAAGAACAAAGTTAAATGAATATCATTGTTTTCATTCAATAGCCGGTCTTCTACTAAGCGGGCAATCGCACCGTTAGCACCGATAATTGCAATCTTTTTGGTCATTTTCTAACTCTCCTTTACTTGCTTAACTGTCTCTTAGCTTAAAGAGTTAGAGCTAAGTTGAAAATTACTTCTTATCTATTGTGCTATACGTTTTATGTATAACTTTTTCATTTCGATATATTATTTCGTACGAAGTATTCTTGCTCATTATAATTTCAATGTATTACATGAAAATAGAAAGCAAAATCAATGTCGATTAGTTTATCTAGAAAAGTTCAGAATGCGTACCAATGCCTGTTAAATATAAAACGCCCTTATTTGTTTTAATATACAACAGTAAATGATCCCCATTGTGTCCATCCAAATGCAAATCTAAACCTCGAATTTGAATATCAATACTCGTCCCTAATCTTCGTTTTATTTCTTGTTTTTGCAATTTTATAAGCGTGATCGGATGCTCATAAAAACACTTTGGAATTTCTTTATCTTCTAAAAAGCATTCTATGATGTATTCCCATGGTGATCTCCTTTTATCATCAAAAGGCACTGTGCCCTTAAAGATAGGTAACCACCGTGAATCCTTTTTGACTTTTTTATATTGTTTTTTGAAATGATTGGTAGGTATAACTTTACTCATCTAGCAGCTTCTCCAACTCATCATAAGAAGTTGCACCTTTCAATTTAGGATTTTTAAGATCATCAACTGCTTCGTCGAATGAAGCCATTGTTTCGATATTTGGAATTCCCCAGTACTTTGGTAAGCCATCATTTGCTACCGAAGAAAGCATAACTCGAATAAAGCTTGAAATTGACATTCCATGTTTTGCTAATTCTTCGGCTGCTTTTTTCTTAATGTCTTCTGGTACCCGGCTGTCTACTCTTGCATCCATAAAAATCACCTTACACCAATTGTATGACATCTTACACACACATTCAAACGTTATCTCTTGTTCTATTTTCTTGTCTCAAAATTTTATTTAGGTAAATTTAATCAAGTAAAAAAGTTCTGAAAACTCTATTAACGAGTCATTCAGAACTTTTTTCTTTAACTAATTTTTACTTTTCATTGATCACAAGGAGTGATTTGATTGCTTCCCGGTTGCTCATTGCCTGGTAAGCATCTTCGATATGATCTAAATCAAAGCTCTTAGTGAAGACCTGGCCCGGATTGATTTTGCCAGATAAAACTGCATCCAATAGTACTTCTTTGTCAGGCTTAGTTACTGAGACAATTCCGCCGCGCAAGCCGACATTCTTCCAGAATAATTGGTTTGATTTTGGTTCAGTTTGCGGAACACCAACTCTGCCGATGACTGCTCCAGGACGAGCAATCTGACCTGCTTGCTCAATGGCGCTGGTGGCACCTACACATTCAAGAACAGCGTCAGCCCCAGCTTTTTCTTTAGTTAAGGACAATACATCGCGAGCTGCTTGCTCGCCCCTTGAAAAAACAATATCAGTGGCGCCAAACTCGCGGCCCAATTTTGCACGGTCTTCGTGGTGAGATAAAAGAATAATCTTGTCAGCGCCGAGCAACTTGGCACCAATTACACCGCACAGGCCAACCGCACCATCACCGATAACTGCAACGGTATCGCCTTTTTTCACTTCAGCGTTAAGTGCTGCGTGATAACCAGTTGCCATCACGTCGGATAAGGTTTGCAGGGAGGCAAGTTGTTCGTCAGTATAATCTTCAGGTTTGCCCGGAATTTTAACAAGTCCAGAATTGGCTGGTTCATACTTCATGTATTCCGCTTGATAGCCACCATTTGTCCCAGGCTTTTGGTTCAAGCAATTTCCTTCAAAACCATTTAAACAAGCAGCGCAGTGACCGCAGCCATGAGTAAATGGCACAACAACGAAATCATCTGGCTTAATATCCGTGACGTCATCACTCACCGCTTCAACGACACCGATAGCTTCATGGCCCGTTAATGAACCACCAGCGCGCTTAGCGATTCCGCGGTACCACCATAAATCCGAACCACAAACACTAGCCCGAATCACCCGAATAATTGCTTGGTTTTCACCATCTATTTCAGGTTTGGCCATTTCTTTAACGATCATTTGACCAGGTTTAACAAAAACTGCTGCTTTCATTGGATTGATGTCCTTTCTCTTCCATATTTACTGTCAGTATAAATGAAAATATTAGCGGATAAAATTACCCAAAAAGCATGTTGCTATTCAAAAAGTGAATAGTTATTTTTCAGGTGTATTAATACCAACGCTGTCTCTTGCATCCAGTGTTGGATCTAAAACTAACTTTTTCACCAAATCAGCAATCGAAGCGACCGATACATCGTGACCGCCAAATGCTTCACCTTTATGAGTCACTTCATAATCGACCGGGCCAGAAGTAAACCAGCCTGGACGAATCACGGTGTAATTCAGATCAGAAGCCTCAATCACATCAGCAGCTGCCCGATATGGACGCAAAATTGGGCTTACTTTACCCGGAGTTCCTCCCATGGAAGACGGTACTTCACCATAAATTCCCATCGAAGTTATGAAAAGCAATCTCTTAACATTATTTCTATCCATCGCGGCCACAATGTGCCGGGCAAATTCGCCTAAGTTTCCTGATAATGCGGCAAAAACTACATCTTGACCTTGTAATGCTTGATCAAGATCAGCGTCATTTGTGACAGAACCTGAAATTGCTTTTTCACGTTCTGCATTCACTGACAATCGTCCAGCTGATCTTGAGAACAAAGTTAATTTTGCATCAGTTTCATTAAGTAAAGTTTGTCTAACAGCTGAACCAATCGTGCCGGTTGCGCCAATAATTAAAACGTTAGTCATTTTTATCCTCCTTAAAAGGTGCTGGCAACTTGTTTAGTAATGAGCCAGCGGCCATTCTGCTTTTCAAAATACATTTTAATCTGCAGCGGCCACGTACTAACCCCGCTGCCCCAAATACTAGCTTTGACCTGGTTTTGTCCAACCAAACTAGCATGATCTCCATCAAGTTGAATATCTTTGATATTTTCTTCAACTGATGAGTAATATTTCATTTCTTCATTTTGAATCTGATCAATCCATTCCAATTTTGGCTGCACATAACCTGTCATGTGCGTTAGCGTCATCGTCGGACCTAAAATCTCATTCAAAGTCAGGATATCTTTTTCGACCATTGCCTGATTTTCCGTGCGATAAAGTCTAATTATTTCATCTCGGTCGCTTATGCCAAGTCACCTCCATTAGTTTTCATGGTTAATCATACAAGCGACTGCAAGTTTAACCAATCGTAAAAACAAGAGCTGATTAATAAGTTTATCTTATGCAAAAAAGAAGGGCGAAAAATCGCTCTCCTCTCTAATTACATTTTTAAAATTCAAACGTTCCCCGGCTTGATATTCTTACTGTGACCTGACAATGACTTTACACAATGATGATATCGGCAGCCTCACTGTAAGTGCAAAGCATAGGACTAACTTTCTCCGTAGTTCCAGTCATTGCACAATTTGATTTTGATCATTCATTGGACTTGATCCTTTTGGAAATAAGTCTGTCCACAACAATTACTTTTTACAACAAAAAGCTCCAAAGTTTAATAACCTTGGAGCGATTAGTTTTAGTTACGTTTGGTTTGCTTACTTGAATACCCAAATGTTGATATAAGTCCACTCGTAAGCAGCAAGATAATCGATAGTAAATCAAAACTGCTATTTCCTGTTTGTGGTAATTGAGCATTTTTCTCTTTGGCTAACGTAGCCTGCGTATTAGTTTGGTTAGTGTCGACAATAGTTTTGGTAGCGTTTTGTTTTTCTTTATCTCTTACTTTAGATTGTTCATCAGGGATATCCGAATCCGTATTTTCACCAGAATTTTCAGGCTCATCTGGGTCAGTTGGAACAACAGGTTTTGCCGGTTCTTCTGGTTTAACTGGTATTAATGGGTCTGTTGGTTCTTCTGGTTTTGATTCCCATTGAGCGTAGAGAGTCATGTTCTTGGGCAAGACCAAACTATCACCAGGTTGATAAGCTATGCCAGTGCCATCAGCTTTTGTATTCCAACCAATAAAGTTATCGCCATTCCTAGTAAAACCATTTTCTGCGATCGTCATTGTTTGACCATCATCATTTTCAGTTTGAGCTGGCGTACTTCCAGTACCACCGTTAGGATCGTAGTTAAGTTTTAGATATTCTTTCAAATAACGGAACTGAACTTCATCAATTCCTGCCACTGGCAAGACTGTTGTCCGATTGCTCATGTGATAATCGCCCGGCAAAATAAATTTAGTAGCTTCATTGAGAGCATCTTTAGCGCCCCAGTACCGCCCAGAACCAATGCCAGTCCCGTCACTTTGAGTAGTTAGCTGCGGTTCAAGACTAATCTTCGCGTCTGATTGATTATCGATTCCATAAGCAGACTTGCCCCAATATACGCCGCCGTCTATTTGCGACAATTTACCAGTATTAACAACCCCGGATTCGCCGCCAATAAACTTACCATCCTTAATTTCAGCAATCGTACCTTTATTTTCGACACCGGCGGTAACACCTATGAATTCTCCGCCATTGATCATATCAATTGAACCACTGGCAGCGCCATGTTTAGGAATATTATTACTTAAGCCATAGCCACTTTGACGCTCACCGTTAATCAAACGTCCAATTGAATGGGCCGTTACATCGGTCAGTGTTGCGATTTTGCCGGTATTCAAAATGCCATACGCATCGCCTGTGATCGTGCTATTCTTAATTTCACCAATGGTTCCTTCGCTCTCATTATACAAGCCCGCATCTAGTTTAAATTTAGTTTTGTCATTGAATGCTAAGGTACTTTTAAAAAGATTAGAGATATTGCCGAGATTGTCAATTCCTGACAAGCGACCTGTAAAACGACAGTCTGAAATTTCATCAATAGTACAGTCAATCGAATTGCGTAAGCCGGTGGCATAAGTAATATTATACCGGCAGTTGATTTCATCGGCCTCGAAAGTAGAATTCTCAATTTTTTTAATTTTAGTGTATTTGCCGCCTCCCTTGCTACCATTGAGTAATCCTGATTGCCCGCCTATAAAATAGCTATTTGCAATCGTACCAATGATACTGTTGCAATTGTAAAAGCCTTCCCCCGCATGTTCCGGCCAATTATTCTTATTGAAATTACCAGGTTTAAAGGTTATGTTCTGTCCTGCCTCAAAAGTGCTATTGGTAATTAACTCTATGCTAGTAACGCCATCTTCATCGTTACCAAAACCATTAGCTTTTCTAGAATCATTATAAAAACCATGCCCACCTTTAAAATAGCTGCTGTCAATTGCGCCAATGGTGCCATAATTACTCAGGCCAGAACTTGATAAAAATTCAGGACTGCTCTCAAATCGGCTATTGCTTATTTTATCAATGCGGCCGCCCCTACTAACCTGCACTGCTCCTGGGAAAGTGCTTGAATAGTACATACTGGACACATCGCCAGTAATAGTCTGTTTAAAGTCGGCATTGCTGATTTCAGTCAATGTAGCATTTGTGTCGATAACTAAGCAGCTATTTTTTTCGAGGTTTTGAAAGGCTGCCCAATACAAGCCAATTTCATGGTTATTCGTAAATTCGCCACCTGTAATGGCACCAGTTGAACCTGACTGATACCAAACAAAAGCAGGAGAGAACTTACCACCGGAAATATTGAGCGTGCTGCCTTGTTTAGCTACAATAGCGCCTTTAGTAGAAGTTGCATCATGAGTATTGGTGTTAGAATAAATGCCTTCCTCATGATGTTCTTGGAAAGAGCCGGTGCTCGAGAATTCAAAGCCCTCATTGATGTTTAATGTTCCATTAATATCAACATGACCATTGGTCTTTAGACCAAAGCCGGTGCTGCTATCTTGACTGAAGTTGACAGTTTTCCCATCAGCAATCGTTAAAACTGTCTGCCCTTCCAAAGTAGCATCATCGAAACTAACTTTTGAACCATTGCCAACGATCGTTAAATCTTTATCAATTGTGATTGCTTGCTTTTCCTTGATATCTTTTTCAATGGAAATGGTATCGCCATCAGCTGCTTGTTCGACTGCTTGATGTAAGCTTTCGTAATTATCTTCCCCATCACCAACGACTAAGGTCTTTTGTTGACTAAGAGGGGCTGCAGCAGTCTGATTTGCTGATGATGTTTCTGATTCAATTTGTTGAGCATCATCTTGGCCGGAAGCCTGCTCTTTATTTTCATTTCTTATTTGAATATCGGCTGTTTGTTGAGAATTATCTGGTATCTCAGCAGTTGTTTCTAGTTGTGAACTTAAAGATGACTGATCTTTAGCCGATGTAACACTCTGTTGACTAGTATCAACCTGTTCTGTTTTAACTTCAGCTGAATCACTTTCAGCTGCTTGGACAGTATTGCTAGTCTGCATAAAAATAAAACATCCGATCAAACAAGATGCCGCACCGATTGTTAATTTTCGAATACTGTAGCGCGGTATGCTTTCATTAGTATTAGTCAACTTATGGTTGAACTTATCATGTAGAATCATCTTAATTTCCTCCTCATTGAAGTTAGTCACTTCAAACTAGCTTGTCATCAAGAACGAAAATTAATTCAGTCTAGTTGAGCGTTTAATTGTGATTTTTAATTTTATTTAGCCTTATTTTTATTTAGGCGTTTCACGTTTTTAAGCTTGTCTTGTTAGCTTTAGTATATCATGCATTGTATGGTATTTGCTACTTCTATTGTTATTTTTTATTGCCTTTTGTGTATTTTTATTCTCGTGATACTGGTATCTTAGGATGTTATAATTTTGAAAAAATCCGTTATATATTAAAAGGCAAGACGCCAATGGAATATTGGCAGCTTGCCTTAAAGAAATATATTTAAATTAGCATCTAACTTTAGGAGTTAGCTTCAATCTTTTTTGTATTAATTACTAAAATTCAAACGTTCCCGGCTTAATATTCTTTCCGTGACAGGACAAAGATTTCACACAATTTGGCTGCAAACTCTGTTCTCTAATCCAGGCTAACGACTTCTTTTGCGCCGCTTTATCAGTCGAAATTCCTGAAGTAATCATTTGCTGCCAGGATTCGTCCCCATATCCGCCATCAGCAAAGTACAAGAAAAACTTGCCATCAGCATTAGTGATCTTAGTGGCAACTAAACCGTCAGTATGACCCGGGATATTGATTAATTCGACGCTCTGGTCACCGAACAAATCGTACGAACGCTGGAACGGACCTTGATTATCATTCCAATCGTATAAATCAAGATCCATCCCGTCCCACCACTTTTTCTTAAATCTGACCCAGTGGTGCTTTTTAGCATATTCGTATTCCGTTCTTGCCACCAGCACGTGTTTAGCGTCTTTAAATTGTTTCAAGCCGTTGGCATGGTCGCAGTCCAAATGTGAAATAATTACGTAATCGATATCGCTGGTTTTAATTCCCATCTCTGCAAGTTGTTCGCTAGCGGTTTGACCCAACGGCACTACACCTTGGTTAACGTGGTACAGCATCGCCGAACCTAAAGAATCAATCTGTGCTTGTTTATCAAACACACCTTGCGGGCTCATTGAACGATCCCAGCCAGTATCCAGCAATGCTAATCCTTGGGGTGTTTCAACCAAGTAAACGTTAACTGGCAACCAAATTTTAGGTGAATTATTCAAAGAAAAACCTGAAGCTTTTGCTGTTGAGCAATGATCGCCGCCAAAAGCTAATTCTGGTTCAATTCTAACTTTGCCAGTATTGATGATATGAACTTTGTATGTAGACATTTTGCTTCCCTCGTGTTCTTTCAAATTACAAATCTATTCTATGAAGAATGATGCGATTAGAACACGACACAAACAGCCAATCTGTCTAAAAATAAGCTTTAAAATCTGCTAGTTTGTTGGCAATAATTTGCAAAATTTGCTCTGGTGGCAGGCTGTCTTTTTCATTCAAATGCTGTAAATAAAAGATAAAAGCACTGATGACTTCACTAGCTAACATTTCAAAGAGCAGGTCAGCCGTTAAATCAAATTTCTGCGGCTGAATTCGTTTAAAAAGATTGGACTTAATGGCTAACTTCCATTTTTCAACTAATTCATGATCATAATTTTTGATTACTAAAGCAGTCAGCAGCTCTTTTTTACCTTCAATAAAATGGAGCAAGGTGTAAAAATAGCCAAAATCTTGCGGATTCTTAAAGTTTGCTGGGTCGGTAATGTTCTGATCCAACTTGCTTAATTGTGCAATGAACCAATCCTCAGTTTCAACCAGCAGATCTTTGACGTTATTGTAGTAAGCATAAAAAGTACTGCGAGCGACACTGGATTTTTGGCAAAGTTCCTTCACCGAAACCTGTTCTATGCTTTTTTCATTTAGTAAATCAATAAGCCCATAGCGCAACGACTCTTGCGCCATCGTATACTTAGACTCGGCATCAATATCTAAAACATAAGGGTTTTTCATGATTTAAACTGCTCTTTCAGAATTTTCGCAAAGCTTTCAATATAAAAGCCTGAATTATCAGCCTTCCAAAAAGCATAATAGTGCTGAATCATCGGCTGTCTTCCATTTAACAAAACCAGCTTTTTCAAAGAAGGGTCGGTAATACTTTGTCCGCTGCGTTCATTCGTAATCAAATACCCTGCCCCGGCCGCTGCCTGCACAATCGCTTCTGTATAGGTGCCAACGATTACAAACTCACTTTCAATTCCTAAAATATCGCGATAATAGTCAATCTCGCTCTGCTTTTCGCTATTGCCCACAACTAAAATGCAAGGCATATCTGCCAGTTCGTGACTAGTTACAGTTTGCTGAATATCTTTAAGCAGTGCATGATTAATAATCACCTCGAACTTGCTGTCGGCCAGATGGTCATTCACATATTTATTAGACGCTGCCCGCCGCAAATCACTAAAATTCAAATCCACTTGATTATTTTCAATCATCCTAAACAAATCTTCATGATTGCCTGAGTTAATCTTAACCTTAACAGCCGGATATTCTTTCGAAAACTTAGTCACTGCTTGCAAAAATTCATCAGTGCCAAAATCGCGTAAATAGCCCAAATTCAGGACATAATCCTCTTTTTCAGCCTTGGCAATTTGTTTAGTCTGTTTGACTAATTCTTGATAGTTGGTCAGTAAATCTTGCCCGTGCTGATAGAAATATTGCCCAGCTGGCGTCACAGTGAAACTGCGCCCTTTTCTATCGAGCAAACTAATGCCCAAAGTGTTTTCCAACTCTTTAATTTGCTGTGAAATTGCCGGCTGAGAGATATGGCATTCTTCTGCTGCCTTGGTAAAATTTTTATTTTTCACAACTGAAATAAAGTATGCGATCTGATTAATCATTGCTTAACCTAATTTCTGTTTCAATGTTTGGTAAAATTCTCGAATCTTAACGGACCCATCTGCTTGAACATAAGGATCAATTAAATCATCCAAGTCTTGTTCAGCTTGTTTGATCTTAGTCACCATGTCTAAGCCATCTTTTAATAAAAAAACTTGTTTTTCCCGCGAATTATCAGGATCAACACGGCGAATGAGCAGCAGGCGCTTTTCCAGCCGTTTAATCATATTGGTGACACTAGCCGGCTGCTTATTAATATATTCCGCGATTTCCTTTTGGCGAGTGCCAGGATGATCATTCACATATTTGATGATAGCCGCCGTATCGTAGGATAAATTTAGATTTTTCAAGGCATGTAAAAGATAATCATTTTCCATCTGTGCAACGACGTAGATCTGTTGCGCCCGGTTTTTAGGTAGAAGGTATTCCATAATTTGTAGCCCTCCAGTTATTGTTTTTAATACAACTATTTTATTATTATTTTGAACTTAATTCAAACAAAGACTTACAAATCAATGATCTAATTATTAATATCACCACAACTTTTTTGACTAAAATAGTTGCAAAATCTATTTCAAGTGATTATTATATGCTTAAATTCAAAACAGTTGTATCGACAACAAAGGAGCATAAATATGAAATACGTAACTTTAAATGATGGCAACAAGATGCCAATGATTGGTTATGGCGTTTTTCAACTGTCTAAGGATCAAACTGCGGAACTGGTTTTTCAAGCTTTAAAAGCCGGTTATCGCTTAATTGATACCGCTGAGGCTTATTTCAACGAAGAGCAAGTTGGTCAAGGCATTAAGCGTGCAGAACAGGAATTAGGAATTAAGCGCAGTGATGTTTTCTTAACAACTAAAGTTTGGATTACCGATTTTGGCTATGATCAAACACGTCAAGCAGTCGAAAAATCCCTGCAAAAACTAGGTACTGATTACCTTGATTTAGTTCTTTTGCATGATGATTTAAACGATGTTTACGGTTCATACCGGGCACTTGAAGATTTACAAGCCGAAGGCAAAATTCATTCAATCGGTATTTCTAACTTCTCTGCCCTGCGGATGCTGGATATTGCCCACTTTAACAAAGTCGTCCCTGCTGTTAACCAAGTCGAAACTCACCTTTATTACCAACAAGATGAAATGCATCAGTGGATGAAAAAGATCGGCGTTCAACACGAAGCTTGGGGGCCACTAGCTGAAATTAGAGTTAAAGACATTATTAAGGAACCAATCGTCAATGAAATTGCCAAAAAGCATGGTAAGACACCAGGTCAAATTGCCTTAAAGCAAATTTTGCAGCGCGGCATCGTCATCATCCCTAAGACCACGAAGCCGGCCAGAATGAAAGAAAACCTCGATCTATTCGACTTCGAACTTGACGAAGATGATATGAAGAAGCTCCAGACATTAGACGAAGGCCACTCACTTTGGACCGGCTACGATGATCCAAATCACTTAGCCGAAGTTACCGAAGATATGAGCTAAAAACTGCCAATTATCATTTGTTAACTTCCTCACATTGTGTTTTTTTAAACGCCCGCAAACGGCTTGAACTATACTCAAGCCGTTTTTATGTATATTTTTTATTCAGTTTGGCGCGTCAAAACCATAAATCGGGTTTATAATTAAAATAAGATTAGATTATAATATTTTTTTATGATTCCGGAAGGAGTTAATCTTATGCGTTTCCGTAAAGCCATGATGGCTTGTTTAACCGCAGTCGCGGCCTTGAGCCTGACTGCCTGTAGTTCTAATCAGCAAAGCCGGGATAAACACCAACTAAACTGGATGGAAGCCGGTGAAATCACGACGATGGACCCATCTAAAGCTTCTGACTATGCCAGTTTAGACCAACTGAACAATACTTATTCTGGTCTATACCGGTTAGGCAAAAATGCCCATCCTGACAAAGAATTAGCCGTTAAAACCGTCAAAAGTAAAAATGGCAAAACTTGGACTTTTACCCTGCGAAAAAATTCTAAGTGGTCAAATGGTCAGCCTGTCACCGCACAAGACTTCGTTTACTCATGGCGGCGGACGGTCAATCCAGCAACGAGTGCTCAGTATTCATACCTGTTTAGCGGCATCAAAAATGCGGACGCCATTACGGCCGGTAAAATGCCAGCTACTAGTTTAGGCATCAAGGCGCTATCAAAATACAAGTTGCAAGTTCAACTTGAGAAAAAGATCCCCTACTTCAAGCTGCTGCTCGCCTTCCCAGTTTTTGCCCCGCAAAATAAAGCCGCCGTTCAAAAGTATGGTTCAAAATATGGGACTGCTTCAAAATATCAGGTCTACAATGGCCCATTCGTTCAGAAAGGCTGGACTGGGTCGAACATGATTTGGAATTTAGACAAAAATAAACATTACTGGGACAAGAAGGCTGTCCGCCTGCACCGAATTCACTTCTCAGTTTCCAAGACCGCTTCGACCGACTACAACTTGTATCAGACCGGCAAACTAGACGGTGCTTCGTTGAGCAAGCAAGGTTCGCAGCAGTTAAAAGACAATCCTGGTTTTACGGTGCGACCGATTGCATCAACGCAATTCTTGGTTTTAAACCAAGCTAAGGTGCCAGCGTTAAGAAATGCGAAAATTCGGCAAGCTTTATCACTGGCGGTCAACCGGAAGCAGCTGGCTAATGTTCTTGGAACTGCAATGACACCTGCTTATACAATGACGCCAGAAAAGATGACAAAGGTTGATGGAAAAGACTACACTGATTTAGTTAAAAATAAACAAACTTTGGCAGCAACAGCCTATAATCCTAAGAAAGCCGCTAAACTTTTTAAAGAAGGGCTGGCTGAATTAGGATATTCTCGCTTAAAGCTCAATTTAATTACTTTTGATACTGATGGCGGTAAGGATGCAGGCGAATCTTTGCAAAGTCAGCTTGATTCTAACTTGCCTGGTCTATCTGTCAGTGTTCAGCAAATTCCGCTGAAGTCAGCTTTAAACCGCGGTGAAACTGGTAACTTTGAATTATTATTAGACGACTGGATTGCCGATTTTGCCGATCCAATTTCCTTCCTGGACTTGCCAACCACTAACAATTCAAATAATTACGGTCACTGGACTAACGTTCGTTACAATCAACTAATTACTGCTTCCAAGAATACGAATAGTGATAATAAACGTTTTCAATATTTAGCAAAAGCTGAACAAGTTTTATTGCAAGATGAGGGTATGATCCCGCTCTTCCACTCTAGTGCAGCTTGGATTGTCCGGCCAAGCGTTAAAGACATCGTTTACAACTCTGCCGGCGCTGCCTACGATTTCAAGTACACTTACATTAAATAGTAATTTTCCTTAGATAAAGCAAAGAACCTATTTCCATAGAAATAGGTTCTTTTTTACTCCAAACATTTTCAATTACTGGCGGCGTTTACGGTCAACAAAAGCACCTAAAGCAAGCATTGAAAGCAAGCCTAAGCCCCACAGAGCTGCATTATTGTCAGCCGCACCAGTTTGCGGCAAGGCATTAGCTGATTGCTTTGAGCTAGTTGCTGCTGACTTGTTAGTTTTAGCAAGAGCGGCAGCAGACTTGGTTAATTTTTTAGCATCTTGACTCTTAACATTAACAGGCTTGCCAGTCGGCATCGTTTGACCAGTTGAAGTTGAACCATCACTGCTGCCATTATTTGATTGACCAGAATTATTTTGATCTGGATTTTCCGGCTTAGGATTCAGATGATCAGTGTCTGCTGGATCAGATGGATCGACTGTTGAACCAGAATCATCTGGATCGGTTGAGCCGCCTTGATCACCTGTCGACTTGTAGGTCAGCTGGTATTTGCTTGTCATAAAGTCGGCCAAGAAACTGTCATCTTCGGCAGGATCCAGCAGTTTAATCGAACTAGTTGCGCCCTTTTGTGCATCGAAGTTAGCCTTATCATCCTTAACAATTTCAGCCAACTCACTTTGCAAGCTAGCTGCATCAGTGTAAACGAAATTCAGCTTGTGCGAACCAAGCAAATTATCGTCAGCATCAACGTAGGTTAAAATATTTGAATTTTGCCGACCAGTAACAGTGTTGCCAGTTTCATCAGTCCAGGTTTGCTTGTTCAACTCTGCTAAAGCACTGCTGTTTCCATTAGCCAGCACGACGATCGGTTTGTCACCTCTGAAATCAGTGACATCAAAAGCATTTTTAGCATCTGGCAGAGTAACATTATCCAGCTTGATTACTGCTTTATTGCTCAGGTTGGCAAACATGCCTTCGCCGCCGCGGTGGGTACCGTTTTCATCAACTAAACCATAGTCATTAAATTTAGTTAAATTGCTCAAGTCCCAACCGGTCAAATTAATGTCACGAGCACCAGTCCCGTAAAACATATTGCCGGCAATTTGCAACTTGCCTGTCTTCCAGCCGCTAAGATCAATGCTCGTTAAACTGGTGGTACCATAGAACATGCTTCTAGTGCTGTGAACGTTGGAAGTATTCCAATGGGAAATGTCGCCAACGCTCTTTAGGGAAACATCGTCTGCAAACATCATGGCTAGGCTATAGTTCAGATGATCTGTTTTCGTACCAACGCTGCTAACATCCCAGTTAGACAGATCAAGCTCAGTCAAAGCAGTATCGCCAGCAAACATGTAAGACATATCAGTAACTTTGCTAGTTTTAAAGTCGTTCACAAAACTGAGATCTTTTTGCAAAGGCATGTTGTAGAACATGTAAGACATGTCAGTGACATTTGACGTATCCCATTTAACGCCCGTGAAAGTCCCATCTGCTAATGACTTCAAATGAGCAAACATTCTGGACATATTAGTAACGTTAGCAGTATCCCAACTTGCTAGACCCTTAAGTGTCTGCAAATTATTTTGTCCATCAAACATGCTGCTCATGTTCGTGACTTTAGATGTCTTCCATTTAGACAGGTCCAGATTAGTCAGCGAACCGTGGGCAATCGTTCCTTTTGGCTGATTATTGTCATCAGTCAAATTTTCCATCGCTGAGAACATATGTGACATGTTTGTCACATTGCTTGTATCTAAATCACCAATGCCAATAATTTCTTTTAACTTAAAATCACCATCAAACATATAAGACATATCAGTGATGTTAGAAGTCTTAAGACCCGTCAAGTTAATAGTTTCAAGATTTGGCATGTTTTGGAACAAGCCTTTGAAACTAGTAATCTTGTCGCTCAATGAGACATTGCTCAAATCCAGCGTAGTTGCATTGGAATTTTTAGCGGCGGTAATAAAAGCCCGCAGCACTGATTCGGGTACATTTTGAGCACCAGTCAAGGTAACATTTGCCAGCTTATTTGCGCCTTGGAAAGCATAAACTTCATTAGTAATATTTTGACCAAAATCAACATTATTAAAGTTGACGTTAGTTAAGTTGCTGTCATTGTAGAACAAACTCGCCAGCGAACTAGTGTTGCTAAGGTTCCAACCACTTAAGTTAACATCGGTCAAAGCGCTATCAAAAGCAAATGCAGCGTATAAGTTAGTAATATTGCTTGTGTTCCAGCCGCTTAAATTAATGCTGGTTACTTTTGGCAAGTTGGCGAAGGCTAATTTTAAATCAGTTACGCTTGAACTCAAAGTAGTTGAGCTCAGGTCAATGGTGGTAGCACCCGACTTTTTAACCGAATTCAGGTAGGTCGTAAGCACATCTTTATTCAGGTTTTTGACGCCAGCAATGTTCATATCTGTCAAACTAGATAGATTATTGCCATAGTGAAAAGTGAAAGTGGTATTTACATTATCCTGCAGCTGCCAGTTGCTAATGTTCAATGATTGCAACTTGCTGTCATCAAGGAACATGTAACTTAAATCGCTGGTATTACTGAAATCCCAACCAGATAAATTGGCATTCTCTAAAGCAGTATCATGATAAAACATCCAGCTGGCATTCGTAACTTCGCTGGTATCTAAGTTGCTCAAATCTACATTTTTTAAAGTAGTAGACCGCGCCATCGCTGAACTTAGGTCGCCTTTTGCGTAAACCTTGTTCTTTTCACCAGCACCATCAATGGTCACATTAACTGCCCCAGCTTTGGTAATAGTTTGCAGCAGATCTTTAGTCACATAAACTTTATCGTCAGCAGAAATCGTGCCTGCATCAATGAAATCTTGGGTGTTTGGGATGTAAATATTTTCTTTATCGGCACCTTTGTACTTGGTTAAAGTATATTCGTTAGTATCCTGGTTAAGTGTACCTTCCCAGTCGCTAGTGTTGTATTTGCTAGTATCAGTAGTTTGGTTAGTAGCCTTGGTTTCAGTAGTCGCAGATTGTGCAGAGGTATCGCTATTTACTGTTTCATTTGTTGAGCCACTTTGGTCATCAGCCTTTTGCTCGGCTGTTTGTGTACCATCAGTCTCCGTATTTTTAGTTTTTTCCGAAACAGTAGTTGTCGAAGTTCCGGCTGTAGTAGAACTTTCTTGACTATTAGTGTTTGCGTCTGCAGTTGTCGATGCATCAGTTTCACTACCATTATTTTGAGTAGTAGCTTCAGAACTAGTATTAGCGTTTGCGGTTCCACTTTCTTCGGAATTGCTTTGAGAATTTGTAACTGCGGCAGTAGTTGCATCACTTGTTGTCGTGTCCGCGCTCACGCTCTGCCCAGTCATAAACATCAACGTTAAACCAATCATGACAGAGGCAGCACCAATCGATAATTTTCTGATTGAAAAATGCTGCACTCTTTCAGCCATTTTTTCTCTTTGTTTTGCTGTCTTCATTGTCATTTAAGTCACCTCTACTAGTTATTTCACCAGTTATGTTACTGCTATATATTATCGCTTAAATATAGCCAACGCAAAGCTTTTGCTTAACTTTTTTAGGTCTTAATAAAATGTAAAGAAATTGATCTAGCGCTGTCTAGCGACATCAAAAAAGAACATATCCCTCGATATGTTCTTGAAAGCGCTTTAATTATTGCGGCCGTTCTTTTTAAGCAATATTGGTTATTTATTCGTTTTAATTTTTAAAGCCCTGCTGTAATCTAACTGTTTTAATTTTTGACTCCAATCTGGACGGTTCGTTTCCTTGTTGAAAACTTCTTGCAAACCAGGCGTCAATTTCTGTTCAAGTTCTATCTGGTCTGATAACTCATGAATCACTTCATCATCGCGGCTAGCAACAATTTTTGCAGCGAAATTAGCATCAATTAATTGTGCCCGGCCCGCTGCAACTAAATCGGTATACTGCAAAGCATCCCTTGCATCTGCTCCATCCATAACATTGCCAACAATAATCAGTTTCGTAGCTGGATCAAGATATGGCCGGAACAGCTCTGCAAAAGTTTGATCTGAATCACTTGGTCCCTCTTTATACGAACCCATCGACAAATGGATATAATCAAGCGGGAATTTTTCATTCAATTCTTGCACCAACTTTGTTGATTCGTGCCAAGTATAGCCAACTTGTCCAGGGTTAATTTCTTCAGGACTAATTCGGTAGCCGACAATAAAATTGGCTGGGGCAAATTCCTTAACGACCCGCATTACTTCTGCAGTCACGGCCAGTGGAAATGCATCTGCCTTGCCCCACCGATCGTTTCGATGATTAGAAAAACGAGAGAAGAACTGTTGGATCAAATAGTGGTTAGCACCGTGAATTTCCACCCCGTCAAAGCCGGCCTCAATCGCGCGTTTGGCAGCTGCACCAAAGTCTTTAACTACTTGCTCAACTTGCTCAGTTGTAAAGGCTTGGACTCCATACGGTAAAAATGAGTAGTTAGCGCTATCTGGCGCATAAACCGGCAGTCCTAAGTGCGCACGATAATTAGCTTCACGGCCAGTATGAGCAATTTGCAAAATAGCTTTGTTGCCGCCAGCTTTCATTGTTTGTGCTAATTTCTTCAGGCCGGGCAAAAATTTATCATCATAAACTGCTAGCTGAGTCCGATCATCTCGCCAAGTAATCGCTGGGCCGCCAGCTGGACTAACATAATTGTATTCAGTAATCATAAGGCCAGCTGAGTGAGCCCGCGCCTGCCAGTAAGCTAAAGTATCACTGCTGACTGCGCCTAAATTGCCGCTATTTGTCAGCATTGGCGGCTGCACCATGCGGTTGTTAACTTTGGCTCCGCTGCGGAAAATCACCTGATCGCTTAATTGTTTCATCATTTTGCCCTTCCTTTCACAGATTTGTTACACCTTAATTTTAAGATGCACACTTACTTTAGTAAAGTGAAATGTTTTGCAAACTGACTCTACTCACCACACAATTTCGCTTAATCCAAGACTCCATTTTTAAAAATTTCACGGATAAAATAGTAACTGTTGCGCAACCAATGAAAAACGAAAGGACGAAAATTAATGATCTCATATCTTGAATTAATTATTGCCATCGTCGGTGAAGTAGTCGGTAGCAACTTGCTCAAATTATCAAACGGTTTTGCTAAATTGCAATGGGGTTTATTAGCCCTGCTCTCTTACGGCATCTGCTTTTATTTTGCTGCTTTGGCCATGAAAGGCATCAAATTAAATGTAGCTTATGCTACCTGGGGTGGCGCCGGAATTTTATTAACCTGTTTGACTTCATATTTTATTTTTCATGAAGGCACCAATCCCTGGCAGCTCTTCGGCATTGGTCTGATTATCGTTGGCGTCTTCATCGCCAATTTTGCCACCAAATAACTTACTTAGCTCGCTAACTCGGCGGGCTTTTTGTTTGCGCATGGTTTACAATAAATGAGAAAGAACTTAAAAAGGAGATTTTATTTATGCCTTGTACAACGATTTTAGCTGGCAAACAAGCCACCGCTGATGGGTCGACTTTAATTGCCAGAAACGAAGATTACGGTCATGCTTTTAACCCCAAACGTTTCATTGTAGTCACGCCCGATCAGCAGCCAAAAAATTATCAATCAGTCAACTCTAAATGCAAAGTTGAATTACCCGCAAATCCAATGCGCTATACTGCCACACCTGAATTAGCTGAAGCCATGCCTCACACTGGCTGGTGGGGCGAAGCTGGCATTAATGCAGCTAACGTTGCCATGTCGGCGACTGAAACCAGCACGACCAATTCACGCATTCTGGGAATTGATCAGCTTAACCAGCACGGCATCGGCGAAGAAGATTTTGTTACAATTGTCCTGCCTTATATTCGTTCAGCTAGAGAAGGCGTTAAACTGCTCGGTTCTTACCTAGAAAAATACGGAACCTATGAATCTAACGGCGTTGCTTTTTCAGATCAAGACGAAGTTTGGTATCTAGAAACAATTGGCGGCCACCACTGGGCAGCTAAAAAAGTGCCAGATGATTGCTACGTCGCTGCACCGAATTGGTTCTCAATCACTGACTTTGATTTCCAAGCCGATGACACCATGGCTTCTGACGATTTAGAAGATCTGATCAAGACTTATCATTTAGACCTAGATCAAAGCGGCAATCCTTATAACTTGCGCCATATTTTTGGCAGCCATCATGATTCGGACTATGCTTATAATATCCCGCGGCAATGGTACATTCAGCGCCTTTTTAACCCTGAAATCACCCAGGATCCGGCCGATCCTAACATGCCGTTTGCTAGAAAACCCGCTCATTTATTAACAATTGAAGATTTTAAATATGCCCTAAGTTCGCACTACCAACAAACTAAATACGATCCCTACGGCGTTGCAGGCAGCGAAGCTGACCATAAATTATTCCGGCCAATCGGTTTTCAACGCAACCAAGAACTGCATATTTTACAAATTCGCTCAAATGTTCCTGCTAGCTTAGCAGGCGTGCAGTGGCTAGCCTTTGGGCCGAACCCGTTCAACGGCATTGCTCCTTTCTATACCAACGTGCTTGACACACCAAGTCAGTACCGCGACACTAGCAAGCACTTTAATATTGCTAATATGTACTGGCTGACCCACGCTATCGCCACGGTTGCTGATGAACACCCATTCCGCTACCAAGCCGATCTGGAGGCGCTCCAGCAAAACACCATCGCTGCCGGCCGTCAGCAATTACTGGCAACTGACCAAACTGCTGCCAAATTAACTGGCCAAAAGCTGCAGCAAGCCTTGCAAGCAGCTAACGCTAAAACTGCCGAACTTAGCTATAATTTAGCTATGAAATGCTTCGGAGCTTGTGTTGAAACCGGGGCTTTGCAAATCAAATTGAATTTCTAGGATAAGACTATGACCAGTAAACAAATTATTCGCGACCCATTAAGGCTGCAATTACCAAGTACTCCTGCCGCTAATACAGCAATGGACCGGCAAGCTATTCAAGATCTAACCGACACCTTGCTAGCTAACCAAGATGCAGCTGCCGGCTTAGCTGCCAACATGATTGGCATTAATAAACAGATTTTAGCCATATTTATCGGACCCGTTCCATATGCAATGGTGAACCCCGTAATTATTAAAAAATCTGGGCCATACCAAGCAAAAGAAGGCTGCTTATCTTTAAGCGGTGAGCGCGAAACTACTCGCTATCAAACTATTGTGGTTAAATATCAAACCATTGATTTTACCCCGCAGCAACAAACATTCACTGGTTTTACAGCCGAAGTTATCCAACATGAGATTGATCATTTTCTCGGCAAATTAATTTAATAGCCAAACAAAAAAAGGCTCGCTCTCCAGCGAACTCTTTTTTGATGAAATTTGTCTACTTAGCTAATTTGCTTAACTTTATTTCTAAAGCTTCTGTCAAAGTTTTTGAAAAATTAATCCCAGATTGTTCCGCTTTTTGTGCTAAAGAACGTGGGATCGTCGTATTCTTTTTAACGGTTGGTGGCTTAACTTCTTTTTTTGTTTTCACTAAATCAGCCGCGATTAAGACAACTATTTTATCGGGATGCTTTTGCTTAATTTGATTAAGTCTAGAAGATACAGGGAAATTTTTGGCATCATAGAGTGCTAAACCCAGAGCCTCAGAAGCCTTGGACATCGCAGCCGCGATACCATCTCCTTCAGAAATAACTCCAGGCAAATCAGGAAAGGTGACTGTGAAATAATCTTTAGGATTATCCGAATCATCTAAAATTGCTGGATAAGCAACATATCTTGGCATGTTAAGCATTCTCCTTGTAAACTAGTTGTTGTTAAAAACAATTATACGCCAAAAGCGTATTTAAGCAAATAAAAAGGAGAGTGAAATCATCTCCTTTTGGCAAGCAAACTTATTGTTTACTCTTATTAAGCTGCCGTATTATTGCACGATAAGTTCCTACGTGCAAAGTATCGCCTAGCCTAGCATACGGCACAATAATTGGCCTATTGCCTTGTTTTACGAACTTATGATGATCACCACAGATACTTTTTTCAACAAAACCGGCCTCCCCGAGCAAACGAACTAGTTCTCTTGCCTTATATTGATTCATTATTCCACCTCCTTTTTACGTCGCGATTATTAAATACGCTTAAAACGTATAATTTTATTTAGAGAAATCATATTAGATATCATCCTCTATTATTAGATACGCAAAATCAGCTCATTTGAGTTTTCCAAAAAATCTTCATGGCAAAAAAGCTGCTAGGTTAATAACCTAACAGCTTTTCTAAATTAACGTTTTTATTTTACCAAGTATAGTCGGTTGGGTCTTGCAAACCTAAGCCGGTTGCCTTATCCAGCAAAATCCGCTGCTCATAATGGGCAACATTCAGCTTAGTTGCCTTGACCATGTCTGGGTTGACTGAGACGTAGTCGATCCCACTCTTAACCAAAAATTCAGTAAATTCTGGGTATTCAGATGGCGCTTGTCCGCAAATTGAAACTGTCTTACCGTCTTTATGCGCCGTCTTAATCAAGTGGCGAATTGCGCGCTTTACAGCTAAATTACGTTCATCAAACAATTTAGCTACCGTATCATTATTCCGATCGCAACCTAAAATCAGCATCGTTAAGTCGTTCGACCCAATTGAGTAGCCATCAACGAATTGGTTAAATTGATCAGCCAAGATGATATTGGCCGGAATTTCAGCCATCATGAAGACTTTAAAGTCAGCACCGCGAATCAAGCCTTCATCACGCATCAAATCGGTAACTTTTCTTGCTTCATCGACTGTTCGGCAGAATGGGATCATGACGTTCAAATTCTTTAAGCCAAATTCTTCGCGAACTTTTCTCACCGCTGCTAGTTCTAACTTAAAGGCAGCAACATATTTTGGATCATAGTAACGAGATGCCCCGCGCCAGCCGAGCAAGTCAGCTGGTTCATGTGGTTCATACTTGTCCCCACCCTTTAAGTTGCGGTATTCGCCTGACTTAAAGTCTGAAAAACGAAGCACGACTGGCCGCGGCGCCATAGCCCGGGCAACCTTACTAATTCCTGCTGCCAGTTCATTCACGATTGTTTCTGGGTGACCAGTTTCAATTAAGTACAGCGGGTGTTGGTGAATAAAGGTTGTCCACAAAAATTCTTCCCGCATCAAGCCGATACCATCTGCTGGCAAACTAGCATATTTTTCGGCCAAATCGGGGTTACCTAAGTTCATCATGACCCGGGTAGCAGTTGGCGGGAAGTATTCAGCAACAGCGCCAGTAGTAGCGGTAGCTTGTTTTGGCTTTTCATCAATAACCTTGCCAGCGTAAACCACCCCATTTTTAGCATCAACGGTGATCGTCTGCCCCGTCTTCAAAGCGGCAGTAGCAGCTAAGCCCCGGCTGCGCGTGCCCACAATACATGGGATTTGCATTTCCCGCGAAACAATGGCCGCGTGGCAAGTCATTCCGCCGTTATTAGTGACAATCGCACTGGCTTTTTGCATTGCCGGCACCCAGTCAGGGGATGTCATTAAGGTGACTAAAATTTCTCCTTCTTTAAATTCCTTAATATCTTTTGGATCTTCAATCACGTGTACAACGCCGGAAGCCACACCAGGGCTAGCTGGCAAACCTTTTAACAGCACTTTGCGTTCAGTTGTCGTGTCAGAATCAGCTTTAGCAGCTACCTGCTTGCGCTGTGACCAAACAGTTTCTGGTCGGGCTTGTACCAGCCAGAGCTTATCATTTTGGTCAAGCGACCATTCCATATCCATGTAGCAGCCATAGTGTTCTTCAATTTGTTTGGCATAGCCAGCCAGTTGAACTACTTGTTCATCAGTCAAAGCTGGCCGCTGGGACATTGAAGCTGGCACGGTCTTCTCTTCGACCCCGCTGCCTGGTGCCCGGACCAATTCAATAGTTTTATTGTTGATCGTTTTATCAACTAATTGCAAGCTAGCCTTGTCCACCACGTAGTTATCCGGCGTGACGGTACCTTGGACGATATATTCGCCTAAGCCCCAGGAGCCTTCAATCATAATTTTTGTATCATCACCAGTTGCCACGTTAACCGTAAACATGACGCCGGCGGCTTTTGAAAATGCCATCATTTGAATAGCAGCTGATAAAGCCACTTTATCTTCTGGGAATTGCTGCTTAATCCGGTAATAAGTTGCCCGGTCAGTGTACAAAGATGCGTAGCATTCCTGGACTTTTTTAATCACTTGCTCGCGACCTTGCACATTCAAATAAGTATCCTGTTCACCGGCAAAACTAGCATTAGGCAAGTCTTCAGCAGTGGCACTTGAACGTACAGCAACATATGGAGCAGCTTGGTTAGTCCGTTTAGCTAATTGATCATAAGCATCACCAATAATTTGAGCTAAATCAGCTGGCATTTCGGCATGATTAATGACTTCTCGAATTTGGCTGGCAATAGCATGCAGCTGGTCTGTATCTTCTGGGTTCGTCAGCTTGGCAAGTAAAGCATCAACCTGCTCACGGCAGCCAGTAGCTTGCATAAAATAACGATAAGCAGCTGATGTGGTGGCGTAGCCATATGGAACTGGCACGTCAGTACCAGAAGTTAATTCACCTAATGATGATGATTTACCACCAACTAAATTAACATCTGAGCGATGTAATTGGTCAAACCACAAAACATAAGCTTGGTTTCTATCCGTTTCAGAAGTATGATTATTTTCCATTTTTAGCAACTTTCTATCTAAATCAAAATTAATCAGCTAACTTCAAATTGAGGCTAGTTGCTAACACTTTGTGAATTTTTTAATTTAATCATATCCAATTTTTTTAAAATAAACAATAGTTAAGCAAAAAATTACTAGATCTTAATTAATAACACTTTCGCCTAAATAAAAAAGCAAGTGATTAACTCATGTTAACCACTTGCTGACTTTTTTCACTAACAAATAAAACTAAGTATGTGAAAAATTTAATTTTTATTTTTTATCGATTCAGGTCAAATACATAATTGCTTGGGAAGAATTGCAAGCGATAAGCTCGGTAAGCATAAGTCTTATTATTATCGTTAGCCGGCAAGACCAAATTAAAAACCTGCTCGCCTTGGCTAGTCACTTCGATAATGTTGCTCGACTTGCCATTTTGCCGATAGCCAAAGTCGATCAAGGTATTCCCATTGCTTAAGCGCTGGGCATTGCCAATAATCAGGGTAAAGTTTTGCTTACCTAAACTCTTGCCATAGCTCCAAACTTGCTTGATCGTATGTTTAACAGTATCAATTTCGTACTCAACAGCTTGGGAATACTTACCACTTGTCTTCTTATTGCCATTCGTCACTGCAATATTGTTATCGTATAGCAGGACTCGCTGCGTGCTGCCAGTTGAACTAAGCAAGGTTAAAGCATGCTGCCCGCATGTGTACTGTGTGCCAGCTTGTCTAGTCAAAATATATTTTCGCATTGATTTTGGCCAGCTAGCTTTAGCTTTGCTGGAATAAATCCAATTCAATTTATTAGTTTTATAGTTAATTGACCAAATCATATCTTGATTACGTGATGAGACAAGTAGACTATTCGTTTTCTCATCGTAACTCAAAGAATTAATATGCAGCCAATCTAACAAACCTAACCCTTTTGTTGCACTGTCAGCAGCCTTAATTTTGCTTTGTTTATACATACTGGCTGGAAAAATCTTCTTAAAGTCGATAACCTTAACAATTTTGCCCGTTTTTGTGTTTAACTCAGCGACTGAATCTTCCACATACTTGCTACCATCACTCACTGTCATGAGCCAGTTGCCATTTGGCAATTCGATCAAGTCGTGGTGAACAACAGACAAGCCGGCCGTACCAGCATAACTGCCGCCCAATGTTTTATCAAAACTAAATTGTCGGTACACCCTACCTAAGTAATCCGTTTCAACTAGCAAATTATACCGATAATCCGAGTTTTTAATCTTATTAAGCAAAACGATGTGACCATTATTCAGTTGCTTGAACATGTGTTCATTCCAGCGTGAATAGTACCAGCGAACTTGTCCATCAGCATCAACAGCGAAAGTTTGTTTAGTCGTCCGGTTCAAGACGGTCAACTCATTATTGCCCAATTGCATCTTAGACTTATCATTTTTAGTTACTTTAACTTTGCTGCTGGTAATCCATTTAGGAAGTTTTCCAGTTTTCAGTTTGAAATGTTTGGTGACTTTTTTACCGGATTTATAAGTTAACGTAACTTCTACATCATTGGTCGTATTTGCATACAAACCAACAATTGGTACTTGGTGATTAGTCTGGTAGCCTTTGACCGTGTTAGAAATTGTTGTCCCCGTAGTCTTGCCCTTTACTTTGTATGAAACTTTCGCTGCTTCTTCTTTAGTATGAAAAATCATTAAAGCAGTGAGCGGGGAAGTTTGATATGGATTAACTTTGATGTATGGCTTACTAAAAGAATATTGCTTCTGTTTTAAAATCTGCCGATATTTCTTAGTCAATTTATCATTGGCCGTCTTGCTAACCGACTTCACGCCTAGATTTTTGATGATTTGTTGATTGGTCAAAGTGGTCTTCTTTGCATTGCCATTCGCAGTAGTCTCAATCCCTTGGTGAATGCAAAACAGTACGCTTGCAAAACAAGCTGCTAAAACCAGTATCACTGGAATAGCAGCTTTATTATTTGTTTTCTTCATCTGTCTATACTTCCTAAATCTTAAAATCAGATATATAAAGTTATCATAGACAGAATAGGCGACTATTTTGACTTTTTAATACTTTTAGTGTGAATAATTTATGAAAATGTCCCCTAATTTAACTTAACGCCCGTCAAACTCTCCAGTTTATTAATCAATTGCTGCTGCAAATCGGGATCATCAGCGCGTTTATCATAATCTTCAAGCTTTAAATGATAGTAACAGTTACCACTTTTAAGAGCCTGTGGGGCATTGCTAGTTGCAAGCCACACTTGTCCTGCATAACCGCCGCGTAAATCATCATTAGCAGCCGGGCCGCCCATTCTGGTTGGAACCCAGCCTGGATCAACCGCATTGACAATTACTTCAGGCCACTTCCTAGCAACATATTCTGTCAGCAGCATTAAAGCCATTTTTGAACTTGAATAAGACAAATTTGTTTCTAAATTATTGATATCAAGCATTGCACCTTTATGCATCCCTGAATCAACATAAATAATTCGCTTAGGTTTCTTAATCAAAGCAGTCAGCAGATATGGCGCTTCTACATTCACCCTGGCCGTTAATTTGCTATCGGATGAATCAACGCCAGCATTTTCAATGACAACATCCATTTGACCAAGTTCATTAACTTGTTTGGCAACATGTTTTACTTGTTCTAAATCAGCCAGGTCACCAATCACAACGCCTTTTGCTTGCGGATTTTCGTTCAAAGCATCCTGGGCTCTCTTTTCATTTCTGGCATGAAGATAGACCTCGTTACCCATCGCAATTAGGTCTTTGGCAGCCAGGGCGCCTAACCCAGTGCTAGATCCAGTAATAAAAATTTTAGCCAATTTTATTCACCTATTTTCTTAAGCCAATTTTCGATAGTTTCTCCTAGGTCAGCCCTATTATTGAGAACTCCCATAGTTAATTCAAGTAATGGTTGAACTTCTGCGTTCTTAGCTTGCTTCTTAAGATCAGACAAATAATTCTCATCATGATCATAAAAAGTCACCCAAGGATAGACTCTCTTGCTGGCAAAATCTGCAGTTTGTAAAAATGTTTGTAGCGGATTAGAAATAGTAAAGCCCCAACTAGGTCCACCGAAAAAGATCCGATCATACTTACTCATATCAGGATAATCCGTAGCTAGCTTGGGCAAATTGTTTTCTTCACGTTCTCTTTTAGCAACATCCCAAGCTACCCACATATTGGTATCGTATGCTTTAACAGGTTTTACCTCAAAAAGATCAGCACTGGTTTTTACAGCAACTATTTCTGCGACTTTACGATTATAGTTTGTACTACTGTAAAAAATAATCAGGTCTTTACTCACTCTAAATCTGCCTCTTTATTAATAATTAATACCTACACCACCATCAACAGATAAAACGGTTCCAGTGATATAGTTAGCCTCATCACTAGCTAAGAAGGTTACTGCATTAGCGATGTCAATAGGTTTTCCTAAACGCTTAAATGGAGTTTGACTTGCTTGAAGTTCCTTGTTCTTCTCTTCTTCTTCACGACTCATGTCGGTCTTGTACCAAATATCCGAATCGATTGGGCCAGGACTGACAACATTCACGCGCATGTCATATTTAGCCAATTCAAGCGCCCAGACCTTAGACATTGTTTCAACCGCACGCTTAGCAGCATCATACATTGAAAAGTTAGGTTCCAAGTCATGGGTGCCAGCTGATGAAATATTGATGATTGAACCATGACTTTTCTTCAAAAATGGCAAAGTTTTAATCACCATTGCAACTACAGCTTTAACATCAAGATCAAAGGCACGATCATAATCTTGCAGTTTCATATCTTCGATGCTTTGCACAGGACACCAACCAGCGTTGTTAACCAAGACATCTAACTTACCGTTGAATTTATCGTTAATATAAGTAATCACATTTTCGATGTTGTCTTCTTTAGTCAAATTACAAATGATATAAGAAATATTGCTGTTAGTGTCAGCTGTTGCTTTTAAAGTGTTCTCGTGTCGGCCCAGGATGATTACTTTTGCTCCCTCACTGGCAAACTTTTGAGCAATTGCCTTGCCAAGACCTGAGCCACCGCCAGTAACTAAAACCACCTTGTCATTAAATCTACCTGTCATAACTTTCACCCTTTTTCTCAAACTCAATTACAAACTTTGCAAAGTTGGACGAACGATAATTTCTGAAATTGATTCGTTATGATCAGTGTTGATGGCAAATTCAACTGATTGTGCAATTTGATCTGCAGTTAAACCTTCAACATTCTTCCAGAAGTCTGCATTTTCTTTTCTAGTTTCAGGATCATTGATCTTCTGCACCAATTCACTTTGAGTACTACCCGGAGTGATAATCGTTGTCTTAATGTGATTTGCGGCTTCTTCCATTCGCAGGCCATCCATGATAATTCTGATTGCGTACTTAGTTCCGGCGTAAACAGCCATTCCCGGAGCGACTACATGGCCAGCAACCGAATCAGTTGTAATAATGTGACCGTAGCCTTGCTTCTTCATAATTGGAAGTGCTGCAGCGATACCATTAAGTGGTCCCATAACATTGATGTTAAGCATGTTTTGCCATTCATCTCGGCGCCCTTCACTTAAGTTAGCTAAAGGCATGATTCCAGCATTGTTGTAAATCACATCGATCCGGCCAAATTCTTTAACCGCAGTCTCAACAGCTGCTTTAACTTCCTTGAAATTAGTAACGTCAGCTTTAACTGGCAAAACTTGACCTTTTGGAAATTCCTTGGCAATTTCTTCTAACCGTTCCAAGCGACGAGCAGAGATTACCAACTTCGCACCATCTTTAGCTAATCTTCTTGCAGTCGCTGCACCAATACCTGATGACGCACCCATAATTACAACAACCTTATTTGATAAATCTGTCATTTATTTTTCCTCATTTCATAAAATTATTTTCTTTCAATTGACAAGTCTTATTTTACGGGCGATACTTAAGCATGTAAAACAGTTATATAGTATGAATAGCAATGACTAAAAGTGATCGATAAATGGAATTAAGAGTACTGAACTATTTTGTAGAAATCGTCAATCAACACGGAATCACTAAGGCCGCTAATCACTTACATATTTCTCAGTCTACCCTTTCACGGCAGATTCAAGATTTAGAGGAAGAACTTGGAACGCAATTATTCATTCGCGGGCCGAGACATATCTCTTTAACTGAAGATGGTTACTTTTTATATAACCGTGCTAAAGAAATTCTGGCTTTATCAAACAATACAGAAAATTATTTAATTCAAGGCAAAACGCTATCAGGTGAATTAAATATCGGAGCTGGCGAAAACAAGGCTAATGATTATCTTTTACCGACTTTTAAAAAGTTGATTGATAAAGGAACTGGCGTCAAAATTAATTATCAAAGTTTGAATGGCGATCAAATCGTCCAAGGATTAGAGCGTGGTAGTCTTGATTTCGTTGTAATTTCCACTAAGGAAGACCTAAATGATTACAATACTCTCACCCTTCCCTTTGAAGATCATTGGGGTATTGCCTATCCTGCTAACCACGATTTTGATCAGAAGAACACAATCGTTGCTGCCGATTTAAAAAATCAAAACTTGATCATTCCGCGTCAACTAGATTCAACTTCGCAATTAATGTCATACTTAGATGAATACGTTGATAATTATCATGTTGTTGCAACCTATGATATGCACTACAATATGCGGGCAATGGTGAATGCGGGGTTAGGACTTGCATTAACCTTTGATAAGCCGATTTATCAAAGTGGAAATATTCATTTTAAGCAATTGCAATTCTTGCAGGCTATTCCGTCTGTTTTGATCTGGAGAAAAGATCACCAAATGACGCGTTTGGGTAATGCCTTTATTGCAGAAATGAAAAAAGCGATTAAGAACTAAATGTTCTCAATCGTTTTTTTAGTAGACTTTACTTTAATCGTTAGCATGAATATCAAATGCGTTCAAAAGCATTTCTTCAACGCCAGGAGCGTCAGGGTTGTGCATCCCGGCCCCATTTCTATCGAGTGCCCGAATAGCATCCATTTCATCACTGGTCAATTCAAAGTCAAAGATCTCCTTGTTTGACTTGATTCTGGCTTCATGCACAGACTTTGGAAAGACGATCACTCCCTCTTGATGTTCGAAACGCAAGATAATTTGACCAACATCCTTACCATATTTCTTAGCCAAATCGTTAAGCAATGGTTCTGCGAATAATTCTTTATTCCCTTCGCCTAATGGTCCCCATGCTTCCAAAGTTACGTGATTCTTAGCCAAGATCTGACGCAATTCCTTTTGTTGCATGTAAGGGTTGAACAAAACTTGGTTAACACTTGGCATTTCATCAAACTTAGGCACCCATTTGTTCCAAAGTTTTGGTGTCATATTGGAAACGCCGATTGAACGAATCTTGCCAGCTTTTTTAGCTTCCTCCATTGCCTTCCAAGCTTCGTCAACTTTGCCGTATGGTTGGTGAATTAGGTAAAGGTCAATGTAGTCTAAGCCTAATTTATTTAAAGAAGTATCAATGGCTTTCTTAGCATCTTCATAAGCATAATCTTGCAGCCACATTTTGCTGGTTACCCAGATTTCTTCGCGCGGAATGCCGCTATCTTTAATGGCTTTACCAACTTCCGCCTCATTGAAGTAAGCGGCAGCAGTATCGATATGACGGTAGCCTAATTTCAAAGCATCAAGCACTGCCTTATAAGTTGAGCCATCTGCTGGAATTTGGAAAACACCAAAACCAAATGAAGGAATTTCAGTACCATCGTTTAATTTAAAAGTTGGAATTTGTGCCATATTTATCTCTCCTTTGTTAACTTTCACAAATAATTATAAGTAGAAAATTCAATCATGAAAATTACTATAGAAGTAAACTAGTATACGCCACATGTATACATATTCAAACTTAAAATTTAACTTTATCTTTAATAGATATGTTCTGCTTGTTTGCTAAAATAATATTTAAAAACTGAATAATGGAGGCTTTATTATGGAAGAAGGCTTAGGAGTAAACTTCGATCGAGATTAATATTTCTTTCTAAACGCCAAATGATATTGTTTCGCTTTAGAAAGGAATTTTTACAATGCAAATAGAAAAAAAACAGTGCTTTACTTGTAATTGACATTCAACAAGAAGATTTCCTTGAAATGAATGAATCCAATTTTGACGATCCAAGATGGGATACCATTAAAAACGCTAAGAGAGTTCTTGACGTATTTCGTACGAGACATCTTCCTGTCATTCAGGTTAAAGAAGTTCATCGAGCTAATATGGTTGACTTCGGCCGTGAATTAGATGGAGCTGAAGATGTGCACTGTCTGGATAATTTGCCAACAACGGATTATGCCAAATTGACTTATCCACTTCCCGGCGAATATAAAATTACTAAACGTCGCTATAGTGCTTTCTTTGCGACTGATTTAGAGCTTTTATTAAAATGTTTGCATGTCGACACACTTTATATGGTTGGTGGTTTAACAGATGTTTGTATTCACTATACTTCTGTTGATGCACATCAAAATAATTATCACATCAGGGTTGTAACTGATGCAGTTGCTGGATCTAGCGAAGAAGCTCATCGTTATGCCCTGAAGGCAATCAAGTATATGCAAAGAGATGCGCTCATTACTGTAGCGGATGTTGAAACAGCCGAATAACAAAAAGAACCCGTTGAAGTTCATTTTGATCTTCAACGGGTTTTCTTTATCCTTTTGATATCTTTATTTGCCTAGCCACTTATAGTACCTATAATAAACATCTCCAGTAATTGGAAAATCTGGAATTGTTCCGATTAACTGGTATCCTTGTTTTTCGTAAAAAGTTGGCGCGCTGGCTTTGGTAGTGTCAACAAAACTCATCACACACCCCTCTTTCTTAGCAGTCTTCTCATATTCAGCCACTAATTGTTGGCCAATTCCGCCCCGTCTTTTTTCTGGATCAACATAAAGATCTTCAATGGTTGCAGACAGGTTGACATAATCAACGGATGCGCAAATTTGGCCTAAAGTTGTATTATCTTCCACCGCACTAAGTGAAAATTCTTTTCTTAAAATTTGAGGAATATCAGGATCCTTAATATTCTCATGATATTGTTTTGCAAAATATTCAGTTAAACCTTTAATAATCTCACATTTGGTTTCACGATACGGTGTATTTACAATCTTCATTTCTCTTTCCTTTCAATAAAAAAGAGCTCGGCTAGAAAATAATCTAACCGAGCTCACTCGACATCTTATCTGACAGTCCAAAATTGGGTTCGCCTTACGAGGCACTGTCCTCTGATGAAATTCTTATTATCACTTACATATTAAAGTATATTAAAAATACAGTCAAAAGATTTTTAATCTTTCAATTGCGCCAAACTTGAACCAAAGATTTGTTCAATCGTCATTGGATCGTGATGATCAAAGAATTGACTCTTATTCTTATCCAAGGCCGCAATCTTCTTCATATCATCAGCCGATAATTCAAAGTCGAAGACATCAATGTTTTCTTTTTGACGAGCATCGTGCACTGACTTAGGAATGACGACAATCCCGCGTTGAAGAAGCCAGCGCAAGATCACTTGCCCGGTTGATTTGCCGTATTTTTCACCAATTTCCTTAAGTACAGGATTAGTGAAAATGCCGTCCTTGCCTTCTGCAAATGGTGCCCAAGCTTCAACTGTTACATCATCGCTTTGATTCCACTTAACTTCTGGCTCACGCTGGAACCAAGGATTAATTTCAATTTGGTTCACGGCTGGTTTAACATTGTTGCCTAACTGTAAGTTGACTAATTGATCTGGCCAAAAGTTTGACACACCGATTGATTTAATCTTACCGGCCTTTTGTGCTTCTTCCATTGCCCGCCAGGCGCCGTAAACATCGCCGTAAGCTTGGTGTAACAAAAGCAAGTCAATGTAGTCAGTACCTAATTCCTTAAGATCGTTGTCGATGGCAGCTTTGGCTTTTTCATAAGTAAAGTTTGAAACCCATAGTTTAGTGGTTAAGAAAATCTCATCCCGCGCTACGCCGGAATTCTTGATTCCTTCACCAACTGCTTGTTGGTTGTTGTAAGCTTCAGCAGTATCGATCAAGCGATAGCCATTAGCCAAAGCCATTTCAACAGTTTTTACGGCTTGATCGTGATCAGGAATTTGAAAAACACCAAAACCTAGTTGTGGCATCTTATGTCCATCATTTAATTTTACGTAAGGAATGTTAGTCATCGTTATTCGCTCCTTTAATTAACTTGAATTGTTGACACCATCTTATAGCCGATCACTATTTTTGAAAATTACTAGTCAGGCAAGCTAGCATACGTAGGCTACATACTGCAAGCCTAATTTGCAGAAATTTCATCGATTATATTCGATGAAATTATTAATTTTTATCTTTTCATCGATTATACTCGATAACTTTTATATAAAATCTCCTATATTGCTATTTCTATAATTCATTAAACCGTACTAAATATGTTAGTATGCAGTTAATACATACTCAAAGGAGGCAAGCTAATGATTGATTTATATCTCTTAGAAGAATTAGTCGCTTTTCAAAAATATGGTACTTTAGCACAAACTGCTGATCATTTAGCGGTAACCCAACCAACTGTGACCCGCGGAATGCAGAAGCTTGAAGCAGAACTTGGCGTTCAGCTCTTTGACCGGCAGCCTAATAAAATTTCACTAACCCCTACCGGTGAATTTGCAGCTAAAACTGCGCAAACATTACTAACCGAAAATAAAGCTTTCGCTAGTAAAATCAAACAATTTAATTTGAGTCAAACTCAGATCACAATCGCCGCTAATGCTCCCGGTCCCTTGCTCATCTTGAAGAAAATCAAAAATAGCGCCATCAAAACTAATCAGCAACTGATAGCTGGCAATTACCAGCAGCTTTTGCTTAATGAGCAATATACTTGCCTCTTTATCAACCAGCCGTTAAACAATGACAAAATTGCGTCGATCTACCTTGGGAGTGAAAATTTAGAAGTTCATCTCAACGAATTTACTGAACTAGCCAGCCGCCAGCAAGTTTCCTTTTCTGATTTAAAAAATTTAACTTTTTTAGTCGTTTACGACGTGGGCGTTTGGCGGCAAGTGATTCAAGACAACATCCCGGGTGCTAAGTTTTTGTATCAAACCGATCGCGGTAATTTCGAAGAAATCCGCCATAATTCAATCTTCCCTTACTTCACTACTAACCTGTCTGCAGTTGATCCAATTTGGCAACAACGCTTGAACGATAATGACCGCCAAGCAGTTCCTATCAAAGACCCCGCAGCTCGCCAGCAATTTTATGCCTGCTTTTTAAAGCGCAATCAAAAACGGCTTTCACCCCTGATCGAGCAAATGCAAGATCAATGGGCCAAAGCCGATGAATAACTTTTTCAAATTAAGAAATAATTGCGCCAATAACGATTAAAGCTAAACCTGCTAAAGTTGCAGTGAGTTCTTTGCCATGCTTGTGTTCGCCAAGTAATGTCATCCCGCCAATCGTGGAAATAATGACGCAAAGTTGACTGTAAATAAAGGCTAAGGTCACGCCGTTAGCTTTTGCCGAGTAAATATAAGCCAGCGCCGCTACCCCAAAGGACAAGCCAGCAAACATGTCCCAATAAGTAGCTGGTTCCCGCAAAATTTGCGTTTGCTTGCTAAACAGCACGTACAAGCCTGCACACAGCAAGATCCCTAGCATTTGCGGAAGGAAGAGCGCTTGCGACGAAGCTGACACTGTTTTTGGAAAAGCCGAATAAATCCAGTAACCAATTGTTGTCAGTAGTAAGAATAATAGGTCTTTGCCAAAAGCGTGATCTTGCTTTGAATCAGGACTAATGGCGGTCAGAGCCACCCCAGCAATAATCAAGACTAGTGCTAAGCTGCCGAGTAAATATTGCTGGCTAGTCTGCCACTCGCCAAAAATTAAGACCCCAATCAAGGTATTGCCGACTAGCTGCAGGCCGGTTGAAATCGGCATCGTTTTAGACACGCCCATTTTAGTAAAGGCGATGAACTGACCAAGTTGCCCGATTGCCCAACACATGCCAGAGATCATCGACAACAAAAAAATTCGTCCACTAACGTCTGGACGGTTAAACAGCCAAAAGACAATGCCAAATAATGATGCGCCTAGCCCGACCCCAAAGATCTGATTAGTCGGCCGGCTATTTTTGACCTTGCCAGTAATTAATGGAATCAAACCCCAGCCAATAGCTGGCACTAATGCTAATAAAATATTCATGCTAACCACGACCACCTTGGAATGAAGGATACAGCGTCATCCCGCCATCGACAAACAAAGTAATCCCCGTTACATAGCTGGACTCGTCAGAAGCCAGCCATGCCGCAGCTGCACCGACTTCACTTGGCTCACCGATCCGGCCCATCGGCACCATATCCGTGGTAGTTTTCAGCTGCTCAGGATCAGCGAACTTTTTAGCATTAATTGGGGTATTAATTGCACCTGGCCCAATCGCATTCACACGGATCTTTTGCTTAGCATATTCCATCGCTACAGTTTGAGTGAAGAGCTTCACCCCGCCCTTGCTAGCTGCATAATGGGCAAAAGTTGGCCATGGAATTTGTTCATGGACGGAAGACATATTAATAATGTTGCCTGGTTTGTCATGCGACGTGAAGTAATTCAATGCTACCTTGGTGCCTAAGAAAACGCCAGTCAAATTAACATTCAAGACCCGCTGCCAATTTTCTAGGGTCATATCTTTAGTGGCTACTTGGTTTTCCATACCAGCATTATTAACCCACACATCTAAGTCGCCAAAATTATCCAAAGCTGTTTGCAGCAATTTTTGTGCGCCCGCTTCATCACTGATATCAGCTTGCACGATCGCTGCTTCACCACCTGCGTCTTTAACTGCTTGTGCAGCGGCTTCCGCCCCGGCTTGATCAGAATGGTAGTTAATGACAACTTTCATGCCTTCTTGGCCAAAACGAGTAGCAATTGCGGTGCCAATTCCTTTTGAACCGCCAGTCACAACGGCGACGCGATTTTTTAATTCTTGATAAACCATTTGCGTTGCTCCTTTGCTAAAATTGTTATCTAAATCATACAGTTTTTTGACTAAGTTTAGCATTAGCAATTACTCATGCTTAATTATCAAAATTAAGCATGGTTGCCAAATAACCATAGTTTACTCTTTTTATAAATCAGACTAATTAAAAATGTCTTGCGTAGTTGATAAGTAATACTTATGCAAAACAAAAGACCCTTGCCTTGGCAAGAAGCCTTCTTTCCAAACCATCTAGCTAATTGCGGAACCAATCCCAATCATCACCAACTACGTGCACCTTAGAATTATTTTGATCAGGTGCTGACGCAATTTTATCAACATTGATCGGGCGCTGCACTAAGTATTCCCCGCGCTTGTTTTGTTTAACAACGCCTTCAAACTGAACAGTATCACCTTTTTGCAGCTGCAGATCTTTAAATGATTTACTCATTTTCAAGGCAATTTGCTGGACGACAAGGTTATCTTCATTATTGACGGTCAGTTCCTGAAATACGCCATTATGTTTATCAGCGCGGACAAATTTGGCAGTAAAAATGTGCCGTTTGCCATCATCATATTTTGCTAATTTTTGATTATAGATATCCATGGTCAAAATCTCTTTTCTACGTCCTTAGCATAGCACTCCCTAGGTCAATCGTTAATGCTTTCTTATTTTGACAAAAAATCAGCACGTAAAAAACCAGCTAAGCTAGATCTTAGCTGGTTTTATTGCTCCAATAATTAGTGAATTTGCTTGCCAAGTTCATAAGCTTCTTGGGCGTGTTTAGCTAATTTACCGCTGTTCCAAGAATCATCAGCATACACTTCGCCTAAACTCGGCCAGCGCATATAGTCTTGCAGCTTTTGCATGTGCAATTTAATTGCAGCCATGTCATCCTGGGTCCCATAGCCTGACACTAAGATCACTGAATGGCGGTCTTTTAGCTCGTGATTATAATCATAAAAGCGATCAATTACAGTTTTTAATTCTGCATTGATGCCAAAATAATACATCGAAGCGGCTAAGACGACTACGTCAGCTTTCAACAGATGAGGAATCACTTTATTTTCGACTGGATCATCATCAGGAATCCCAACTTCCATCCCGCTTGCTTTTTCCAGCATCAAATAATGCGGAGCTGCTTTGCCCTGCAAACCGGCATCATAACGAAAGATTTCATTACCAGCTTCTCGCGCACCCTTTTCAAAAGCGTCAGCTAAAGTTTTAGAAGTACCAGGATTATGGGGACTACCCGTCAGAATTACAATTTTTGCCATTTAAATCGCCTCCAGTTTATTTACTAATCATCATAATTTGCTCAGCTGATAATGTTAAATATTTATTTTAACTGGCGAACTATAACTATTTAGTATGGTTACTGAATTTTTGTTCATACTCGGCTAAATACCGGCTAGTTAAACTAGCTGCTGGCATGGATTTGATTAAATCAGCTGGCCGCCCTGCAGCCACAATTCGGCCACCATTTTTACCGCCGCGCGGTCCTAAATCAAGCATGAAATCCGCATTAGCAATCAAGTTTAAATCATGGGTAATTACGACAATTGTCGCGCCTTGATCAAGCAATTTTTGCATAACTTGCACTAGCACCTTCACATCCAGCGGGTGCAAACCAATCGTTGGCTCATCAAAGACAAACAAGCTTTGGTCTTGCTGCCGGCTCAAATGTTTAACCAATTTTAGCCGTTGGGCTTCCCCACCTGATAAAGTCGGAGTATCTTCGCCTAAATGCAGATATGACAAACCAACCTCTTTTAACAAACGCAAATCACGGGCAATTTTAGGTGAATGTTTAAAAATCGGCAAAGCTTCGTTGACATCTAAATTCAGTACATCAACAATCGACAAGTCATGCCATTTCACCTGCTGAATTTCGCGGTTATAGCGCTGGCCATGACAAGTTGGACAAACTTGCTCCATATCTGGCAAAAATTGGATATCCAAAGTGACCGTTCCAGTACCGCCGCAAGTCGGACAAGCCCCTTGTTTATTGTTATAAGAAAACCAAGCTGGCGTATAATGCTGCTGCTTAGCTAGCGGCTGTCTAGCAAATAACTGGCGCAAGTTATCCATGATAGAAGTATAGGTAGCAACCGTTGACCGGGTACTTTTACCAACCGGACTGGCATCAACTGAAATCACACTCTTAATTGGTGATAGCAATTGACGTACCTGTTTTGGCAGTCGCTTGCCCTTGGCTTGGGCTAAAATTCCTGGCACCAAACTATCTAAAATTAATGAGGTTTTACCGGCGCCTGAAAAGCCCGTTACTGCTGTTAATTGATGCAGGGGAATTTTGGCAGAAACGTTAGCCAAGTTGAAATAGTTCTGGACTGTAAAATTGATAGCATCATCATTAATTGCTTGCGCTGGTTTACGCGCCATTAAGGCAGCTGTCCCATTCAGATAAGGGGCAATCAATGAGTTAGGATTTTTGGCAATTTCACCCGGCGTCCCCTGGGCAATGATCCGGCCGCCAGCTTCACCAGAACCTGGCCCAATCTCAATAATTTCATCGGCAGCTGCGATAATATCAACATTGTGGTCCACGACCACTAACGAGTTGCCTTGGGCTACCAATCGGTGCAAAATTTTAATCAAACCAGCCACATTAGCCGGATGCAAGCCGATCGATGGCTCATCTAACACATACAAGACGCCAGTTGTTTCCGTTCGCAAGGTGCGCGCTAATTGAATCCGTTGCAATTCCCCTGTTGAAAGCGTATTGCCATTGCGGGCCATAGTTAAATAGTCTAGCCCTAAATCAAGCAGCGGCTGTAAATTCTCACTTAGTTCTTGCAGCAGCGCATGAGCCATTGTGTGCATATTTTCGGGTAGCGTCTGCGCGGTTTCTTTAATAAAGGCTGGCAAATCGCCTAACTGCAGGTCCGCTGTTTCAGCAATATTTTTGCCATTAACTAATTGCGTCAGCAATTCCGGCTTTAACTTAGTGCCATGACAAATAGGACAAGTTGAATACACAAAAAACTCAGCAATACGTTTTTGGGCTCGTTCGCTTTTACTGGTTTTAGCTGACCGCAAGACTGCTTGGTGGGCGTTTTCATACAATGCATTAAAATCATGAAAGACGCGCCCCGTACCTGACAAAAAATCCATTTTGTATTTCTGTTCAGGCCCATTTAGCACGAAGTCCTTTTCCTTAGCAGTCAAATCTTTAAAGGGTATATCAATTCTCACCCCGGCATGTTCAGCAACATTGGGCATAAAGTTACGCCCTGGCAGTGACCAAGAAGCCACCGCTCCATCTTTGATTGACAAATTTTCATCAGCGATCAATTTATCTTCAGCAAGCTGGCGAACTTTGCCGGTACCACCGCATTTAGGACAAGCGCCAGCCGAATTAAACGCGAAATCTTCGGCGCTAAAAGCCATGAATCTAACTCCGCAAACAGGACAAGTTAGCTGTCCCATCTCATCATCAGACCGGCTCATCGCTTCAGCGATCGTCAGGCTTGGCTTGAGACGGTGACCATTTGGGCAAACCGGTGAGCCGAGCCGAGAATAAATTAACCGCAAAACGTTAAAAGTCTCGCTCATCGTTCCCACGGTTGCCCGTTCGTTTGGCACACTCGGCCGCTGTCTGAGCGCTAAGGCTGAAGGAATATGCTTCACGCTGGTCACATCAACCTGTCGGCCCTGTTTAATCCGCCGGCGCATATAAGTTGAAAGCGCATCTAAATAGCGCCGCGACCCTTCTTCATACAAGATACCCATCGCCAGCGATGACTTGCCTGATCCTGACAAGCCAGAAATAGCCACGTATTTGTGCAATGGCAGGTCAAGGTCTATATTTTTCAAATTATGGACGCGAGCACCCCGCACCTTGATTTTTGTTGGTAACTCTAGTTTCATTGTTTACTCCACCCGATTAAAATACAGCAAATCAATTATGGCATTATAACTAATACCAACGCAAAAAAGACGACTTCAGTCGTCTTTTTTTGAATCAAATAAAATTATCACAGAATAAACTTAGTTAAGTCTTTATTCTTAACTACATCTTGCAACTTGCCTTCAACATACTTCTGGGTAATGGTAATCTCGCCCATCTCCATCTCTGGGCCTTCATACAAAACATCTTCCAGCAGTTTCTCTAAAATCGTCGCTAACCGGCGGGCACCAATATTATCTGTACCTTGGTTAACTTCATAGGCAATTTCTGCAATTTTGCTGATGGCTTCTTGGGTGAAAATTAACTTAATTCCATCGGCATCCATTAAGGCAATGTATTGCTTCAACAAAGAGTTAGCTGGATCTTTTAAGATCTTCTCAAAGTCTGTCTTGGTCAAAGCATTTAATTCAACCCGGATTGGGAACCGGCCCTGCAATTCTGGAATCAAATCACTTGGCTTGCTTTCAACAAAGGCCCCAGCTGCAATAAATAAAATATGATCCGTTTTAACGGGGCCGTATTTAGTTGAAACAGTCGAACCTTCCACAATTGGCAAAATATCCCGTTGTACACCTTCACGTGAGACCTGTCCACTTTGACGCTGATTTTTAGAAGTTACCTTGTCGATTTCATCAATGAAGATAATCCCATTTTCACCAGCCTGTTTTAAGGCATTTTGATAAATTGCATCATAATCAACGAGCTTCTTTGATTCTTGTTGGATTAAAACCTTGCGGGCTTCTTTAACTGGTAAAGTGCGGCGAACTTGTTTTTTCGGCAGCATATCTTGCAAAGCCGACATGTCCATCCCCATTTGCCCCATCATATCGCCCATTGGGCTGGCCTTTGGAGCCTGTTCAACTTCAATGGTTACGTCTTCGTTTTCTAGCAGCCCTTGCCGCAATTTTTCAGCTGTATCCAGCCGCTGATTGCGCACTTGATCAGATACTTGCTCATTAGTTTGCTCAGGCTGGCTGCCCATCAACATTTGCATCATCTGCTGCATTTGCTGCATCTGGCTATCGTTTTGCTTCGGCTTTTCAGCAGGTACTAGTAAACGGACCAATTGGTTATTGGCATTTTTAGTAGCTTGCGCTTTAACCCGTTCGAATTGCTCATGCTCAGCCATTCTAACCGCAACTTCGACTAAATCACGGACCATTGATTCAACATCGCGGCCAACATAACCGACTTCTGTAAATTTAGTCGCTTCAACTTTTACAAATGGAGCAGAAACAATATCAGCTAAGCGGCGGGCAATTTCAGTTTTACCAACCCCAGTCGGACCAGCCATCAAAATGTTTTTAGGCGTAATTTCTTTTTGTAAATCTTGCGAAAGCTGCAAGCGCCGATAACGGTTGTACAAAGCAATTGCGACTGCTTTTTTAGCATCATCTTGACCAATAATATATTGATCGAGTTCATTAACAATTTGCCGAGGAGTTTTAATGCTCATCTGCTGTCACCTGCAATTCATCAGTGGTAATGTGCTGGTCAGTAAAGACATCAATGCCAGCCGCAATTGAAACAGCTTCTTTCGCAATTTCAGAAGCGCTCATCCCTGAACTATGACGGGTCATCGCAATCGCAGCTGCCTGAGCATAGTTGCCACCAGAGCCAATAGCAACTACATTCTCATCTGGAGCAATCACTTCGCCATTGCCGGAAATTAGCAGCAAATCACGATCATTAAAAGCAATCAATAGGGCTTCCAGTTTCTGCAAAGCAGGATCTTTGCGCCAGCTTTGAGCTAATTCAACAGCTGCGCGGCGCAAGTCGCCATCATAGCTTTCCAGTTTACCTTCTAGCATGTCCTGCAAGGTAACTGCATCGGCTACACCGCCAGCAAAGCCAATGACCACTTGATCGTGATAAATCCGCCGAATCTTTTTAGCAGTAGCTTTAGCAATTACCTTTTCACCCATCGTGACTTGACCATCGCCAGCAATTGCGGTTTGGCCATGATATCTAACTGAACAAATTGTTGTCATAAGCTTGCTCCTTATTCATCAACTTCTGCTGCTTCTTCGCGATAATCGCCGTTTGGACACAGCAAGTAAGGACCCTTCTTTGACCGTTTTTCAACTAAAAAGTGGCTGCAGTTTGGACATTTGCGTGCAACTGGTTTGTCCCAAGAGACAAAGTCGCAATCTGGATAACGATCACAACCATAGAACTTGCGTCCGCGGCGCGACTTCTTCTCAACGACGTCGCCTTTACCGCATTTTGGACAAACTACACCGACTTTTTTGACAATTGCCTTGGTATTGCGGCATTTCGGGAAACGTGAACAAGCATAGAACTTGCCATACCGCCCCATTTTAATCACCATCGGCGCCCCACAAATATCGCAATTGAAACCAGCTGGTTCGTCTTTAATCTGAACCTTCTCAATTTCCTTGTCAGCAGTAGCTAATTCTTTTGAAAATGGTTGGTAGTATTGGTCTACTACCTTGACCCATTCTTTCTTGCCAGCTTCGACGCTATCCAAATCGTTTTCTAGTTGAGCCGTAAAATCAACGTTAACGATATCTGGGAAGAATTTTTCCACTAAGCTGTCGACAATTTCACCCAGTTCAGTCGGCACCAGCGACCTACCTTCTAGCCGAACGTAGTAGCGCCGCTGGATCGTATCAATTGTTGGTGCATAAGTTGAGGGCCGGCCGACGCCATTAGCTTCCAAAGTATGGACCAAGCTTGCTTCAGTATAACGGGCAGGCGGCTGGGTAAAGTGCTGCTTGTTATCACTGCGCACAAGGTTGCACTGATCGCCTTCGGCTAAAGCCGGCAAATCAGCTTCTTGCTCTTGCCCCACGTCATAAACCTTGGTAAAACCAGGGAATTTTAGCTTCGAACCAGTCGTTCGGAAGACAACTTGGTTTTGCTCTAAATCGGCCCGAACTGTGTCATAAACAGCTGGCGTCATTTCACTCGCCAAAAAGCGCGACCAAATCAACCGGTAAAGTTTGAGTTGTTGCGGGCTTAGGTACTCTTTCAAACTAGCTGGTGTCCGGTAAACGCTGGTCGGACGAATTGCTTCGTGAGCATCTTGTGCATCTTCTTGGTTCTTGAAATGCCGCTGTTTAACAGCTGCATATTCTGCCCCATAGTTTTCATGCAAAAATTTAGAAGCTTCTTGTTTAGCCACATTAGCAACCCGTTTTGAGTCAGTTCTCATATAAGTAATTAAACCGACTGTGCCGTGGTGACCTAAAGAAATACCTTCATATAATTGCTGGGCAATACTCATGGTCCGGCGAGTCCGCATTCCCAGCCGTTTGTTTGCTTCTTGTTGCAAAGTTGAGGTGGTAAATGGAGCAGCTGGTTGCCGGCGGCGCTGGCGCGTGACCACTGATTTCACAATGAAAGCTTGCTTTTTATCAAGTTTAGCTAGGGCTGCTTTCACATCATCAATATTGTTAAGCTTTGCCTTTTTGCCATTAATACCATAAAAACTACTCTTGAATTCTTGACCATCTTTACTGAAAACAGCTTCGATCGTCCAATATTCTTCAGGTTTAAAGGCATTAATTTCTTTTTCACGGTCAATCACCAGCTTCAAGGCAATTGATTGCACCCGGCCAGCTGATAAGCCCTTCTTCACCTTGGCCCACAAAATTGGGCTCAAAGAATAGCCCACCAGCCGGTCCAAAATCCGCCGAGCTTGCTGAGCGTCGACCACGTCCATATCAATTGTCCGCGGTGATTTGAAAGAACTCTTAACTGCATCTTTAGTAATTTCGTTAAAAGTTACCCGGTTTTTCTCTTGTGGGTCAAGCTTCAGAGCATGAGCCACATGCCAAGCAATCGCCTCTCCTTCACGGTCGGGGTCGGAAGCCAAATAAACGTACTGCGCTTTTTTGGCAGCACTCTTGAGTTCCTTGATCGTCTGGCCTTTGCCGCGAATCGAGATATATTTAGGTTGATAATCATGCTCAATATCAACGCCCATTTGGGATTTCGGCAAGTCACGAATGTGTCCTTTAGACGCAATCACGTTATAGTTCCGCCCCAAATAACGTTGAATAGTTTTCGCCTTCGTCGGCGATTCCACAATGACTAATTTTTTCTTTTTCGCAGGCATGCTCTGACCCTTCCTCTAAGCTAAAGTCAATTCCCAATATAGAATAGGCGTTAACACTTTGTCAAATATCAAAATTTAAGTCGCATGCTGGCAATTCGTAATCAACCAGCGGAGTCGCCCCAGCCGCAATCAACAAATTCGGTCCGCGTGACAAAGTGCTAGAAACAGGTCCAGGCACGGCAAAAATATTTCGGTTTTCTTGCAATGCCAAATTAGCCGTAATTAACGAACCAGATTTTTCCTTAGCTTCTGTCACAATCACATTTTGACTTAGCCCTGCTAAGATGCGATTCCGCGCCGGAAAAAAATATGGTCGCGGCGGGGTATCAGGTAGGTATTCGCTTAACACTAAGCCGGTTCTGGCAATCTTTTGCTGCAAGTGGCGGTTTTGACTCGGATAAAAATAATTTAAGCCATTCCCAATCACAGCAATCGTCAAGCCCTGTGCAGCTAAAGCTGCTTGGTGCGCTTCAGCATCAACCCCGCGGGCCAAGCCACTAGCAATCACCCACTTATCTTGTACTAAATTGGGCACGAGCTTGCCTAGCACTTCTTGGCTATATTTAGTCGGATAACGGGCACCAACAATCACTGTAATTTTTTCTTTAAGTAAAGCCGTATTCCCGCGGGCAAATAGCAAAAGCGGTGGCCGGTAAATTTGCCGCAATTGGTCAGGATATAGTGCATCGCCAATCCCGATTACTTCGCATTGGGCGCGAACTTGAGCTACTTTGCGGGCAAACTCATGGCTGGCAAAAGCATGCAGGACATGATTGCGGCCAGCGGCCGGTAAATCTAATGCCAGTAAGTCTGCCCGCTCTAATTCGGCTGGACAGCCTAGCATGGTAATCACTTGCAGCATCTTGATATAGCCAATCGTTGGTTCAAATTTTAACCGCAATAAAAATTCTGTCAGTTTCAAAAATAATTCCTCCTAATTTTAATTACGCAAAAAGGAGGAATTTTAGCTAAAATAATGAAAAATCACTGACCGGAGCAAAACTGCGCCGATGAATTGGGGTTGGACCATACTTGCGCAAAGCTGCTAGATGCTGCGCAGTTCCATAGCCAGCATTATGTTTAAAGCCGTAAGCTGGGTAAATGGCATCATAATCATCCATTAATTGATCACGAAAAACTTTCGCCACAATTGAAGCAGCCGCAATTGAATTGGACTTGGCATCGCCCTTAATTAGCGAGCGCTGCTTGATCGGCAAAGGAATGTTCATAGCATCAACTAAAGTCATCGCAGGCTTCACCGACAGATTGCGCACTGCATCAGCCATAGCTAACCGGTCGGCTTCATAAATATTGACTTGATCAATCACTTGCGCAGATTTGACACCAATTCCAACCGCTACTGCCTGCTCTAAGATTTGCGGATAAAGCTTAAGCCGTTCTTTCGGGGTTAATTTTTTTGAATCATTAACAGCTAGCAAAGAAAAATCTTGCGGTAAAACTACGGCAGCCGTGACCACTGGCCCAGCTAATGGACCGCGGCCAACTTCGTCTACGCCAGCTACTAACAAGCCTTGCTGCCAGTATGCACGTTCTAACTGAAAGCGTTGCTCAAAAGCATCCTTGGCAGCTTCTAGCTTAGCTTGACGCTTTTGCCAGCTAGCAAGAGCAGTTTGCACACCCTTGCGCTGATCTGCCTGCCAAGCAGCCAATTCTTCTTGGGTGAACGTACCATCTTTTAGTTTGGTTTTTATCTCTTGAATAGTCATCGGTCAAAAGTCACCCGGCCTAATTTACCGCGGCGTAACTGCTGCAAGAAAAACAATGAAAAGCGTTCATAATCATCCCGCATCCCATATTTTTGCGTCATTGCTAGCAGCACTTCTGGCATAGGCTGAGCAAGTTGATCAGAAGTTAAGCGGCTAAAGGCTGCTAAATTTTTAGGATAATACTTTTTTAAAAATTCTAGTGCGTATAAAGCCACATCATCACTAGCAAAGACAGTATCCTTGATTGATCCACATGCAGCCAATTTATAGCCGACTTCTTGATCAGAAAACTTCGGCCATAAAATACCAGGTGTATCAAGAATTTGCAGCTGGTGGGCCGTTTTCAGCCAATTTTGTCCTTGCGTCACACCCGGGCGGTTACCAGTCACCGCCCGCTTTTTCCCGATTAATTTATTGATCACAGTGGACTTGCCGCAGTTCGGGACGCCAACAATTGCGACCCGTAAAAATTGCTTACCCGCTGCTTGTCCAGCTTGTTTAATTACCTTAACTAATTGACTAACGTTAGTATGGTGCTGGGTATCTAGCGCCAGCACATACGGTGTTTCAGCTTGCAAGCGGCTAATCCACTGCTTAGTTAATACTGGGTCTGCCAGGTCAGCCTTATTGAGCAAAACAACCCGCGGCTTGCGACCGATAATTTCGGCAAGTAGCGGGTTGCGGCTGGCTTCTGGCAAACGGGCATCAAGGACTTCAACGACCACATCAATCAGCGGCAAATTTTCTTGCAGCTGCCGCTGTGCTTTATGCATGTGGCCTGGATACCATTGAATTGTTGCCATTATGTCATTCCTGCCTGTTTTAATTCATCTTATCCAAATACTGCTGATAAGCCTGGTCAAAAATTGTCATCGACGGCAAATAGCTCGTATTCAACTCTAAATAGTCTGAAATTTCTTTGTAATCTTGAGCTTGTTTGGGAAAGCTGCTGTCAAACTGCGCGTTATTGGCAAACTGCACTACTTCATCTGTGCTGTCTGGATCGCGCAGCGTCATTAGGAATTGATAAAAACTTTGTCGATATGCCATTAAATTTGCTCCGGATAAAACATGACCGCAAAGGCTTCACGGCCAGCATGAATTGCCACAATCGGGCTAGTCACCCGCGTCAAAATTTCAAGATCAGGCCGGACTTCTTTAATTCGATCAGCCAGCTGTTCCATTTCAGTTGGCGTATCAACGTAAGAAATACCAACTTGTTTGACTTCGGGATGTTTTGCAAGGTAAGCAATGATTTCTTCCACGTATTTGTGGGTGAATTTCTTACCCCGCCCTTTCTTTTGCAGGTCAATCTTGCCATCGGTCATCGTGATCGCAATCCGGATATTCAGCAACGTCGCCACCCGGCCAGCAACCGGTCCTAAGCGGCCGCCTTTGATGATATTTTTCAAATTAACAACCATCATATCCAGGTGCATCTTATCTTGAATAGCATGCAAGTGGTCCAAGACTGCCGGCAAGTCTTTTCCAGCTGCTATGTCTTGGCAGGCAGCTAGTACTTGGAATGCCTGAGCCCGGTCAGTATATTTGGAATCAAAGCAAGTGACTTCTGCACCTGGCACCATTTCTGCTGCTTGCCGAGCAGCTTCAATCGTACCCGAAAGTCCGCTCGATAAGAAAATTCCCAAGACATGGCTGCCATCAGCTGTTAATTCTTTGATTTTTTCAGCAAACAAACCAACCGAAGGCTGACTAGTCTCAGGTAACAGCTCGGCTGCATCCATTTTTTCAACGAATTCTTCCCGAGTCAAATCAACCCCATCAGTATAGACCTGACCATCAATATTAATTGATAGCGGCACGACTGTAATGTGGTATTTCTCAATTTCTGCTGGGGTCAGTTGAGCTGAAGAATCAGTCATTACTTTGAGATTCGTCACTTTACTTGCCTTCAATTCCTAAAATTTCTCAGAAACTATGCTAGACTGGTTTCAAAGATCAAATTAAGTATACCAAAAAATTAGTTAATAATTAGAGGATTTGCAAGCGCATATGAAATTCAACCCTTGGAAAAAACCACAAGCACGGTCTAAAACTTACAATATTTTAAGCAACACTTTTAGCGCCATCACCCACGGAATTGGTTTTGGTTTAGCTGTCGCTGGTTTAGTCGTTTTAATCGTCAAAGCAGTCTCAACCCATAATGCCATGCGGATTGTGGCCTTTACGATTTACGGGGCCAGCTTGATTTTGCTTTATTTATTCTCGACATTATATCACAGCTTAATCTTCACTAAAGCCCGCGGCGTTTTTCAGATTTTTGACCACTCATCTATTTTTATTTTAATTGCTGGCTCATATACGCCATATTCACTAGTTGCAATTGGTGGCGCGGCCGGTTGGACCATGTTTGGCATCATTTGGGGTGCGACTATCATTGGCATCCTATACTATATTTTCAACCAAGGAAAACATGTCATTTTCGATACCATCTTATACGTCGCGATGGGTTGGATGGTCTTGATTGCTGGCCCATATTTATACCACCGGCTGAGCCCAGTCGGCTTCTGGCTGATGGTCGGGTCTGGGATTGCATATACCGTCGGGGCAATTTTATACAGCATGCGCGATATGCCCTTTAATCACGTTGTCTGGCACCTGTTCGTGATGCTAGGTTCAATCTTGATGTATTTCAGCATTTTGCTATATGTTTAAATAAAAATAAATTTGTACGCAAAAAGACATCCCATTAGGATGTCTTTTTTAGTCTATGCCACTTAAAAAAGTCAAGATGCTATCTTTATCGTTATTAACTTTGCCATCAAGCACAGCGACTAAAATACGGTGTAAGTAGCGTCCAATTGAAGGACCAGCCGGAATGCCAGCTTCTAGCAAATCGCTGCCATTAACTGCCAGCTCGCGCTGCTGCTTGATTGGCAATGATTGATAGCGATCAACTAAGGCCGCAGAATCAATTGGCTGTCCCAAAATATGAGCTAGGTCAATGGTCGACATTACCGTTTCTAAACCAGTTGCGAACAAATCATAATTGGTCGGTGCTTGTTGGCTGACTAAGTCAAAGAACCGTACGATTTCTCCCACCCGGTGTGTCATCTCATTCGAGTTTTTCCAAGACCGCATAAAGCTGGCGATTGCTTGATCTGGCAGCTTAAGTAAAACTACGACCAAGGACCACAAATTTGCCTCAATTGAAGGACCATATTTCAGCTTGCTGAAAACTGATAGTTGCTTGCTTTTGCCGGCAAACCCCGGTACGTCTTCGGTCATTCCAGTCTCTAGGAAAACTTGAAACGCTTCCCTGCTGCCTTTACCAAGGCCCATTTTGACAAATTCATCGCGAATTCGTTCAACTGAAATTTTTTTCAACAATTGATGATTATCTTTAATGGCCTGCAAAGTGCTTGGGGCAATTTTAAACCTTAATTGGCTCATAAAGCGCACGGCTCGCATCATCCGCAGCGCATCTTCATGGAACCGTTCTTCTGGGTTGCCAACCGCCCGGATTGTTTGATATTTCAAATCCTGCAAACCAGCAAAATGATCAATAATTTGACCATCGGCATTCATCGCTAAGGCGTTTATTGTAAAGTCCCGCCGCTTTAAATCATCACTTAAGCTTTGCACAAAGGTAACGTGATCTGGCCGGCGAAAATCCTGGTAGCCAGATTCAGTCCTAAAAGTTGTGACTTCATAAGATGCATCGTCATACATGACGGTAACAGTCCCATGTTTAATCCCGGTATCAATTGTTCGGTCAAAAATTTGCTTAATTTCAGCTGGATAAGCCGAAGTAGCAATATCAACATCGTGAATATGACGATTGAGCAGCAAATCTCTAACTGCCCCGCCGACAAAATAAGCTTCATAGCCAGCAGCTTCAATCTTTTGCAAGACTGGCAGCGCGGCTTTAAAAATTTCTGGAAATTCTTTTATTTGCATTTTATTGGTCTAACTTGCTTTAAATCAATCTAAAAGTAGTCTGATATATCTCTTTAGTAGTTAATTTGTTAAAATTGTCCTTAGTTAAATTCCCCCCAAGAGAAAGGACTGATTGCATGAATAAACAACGTTGGCGAATTGTGCAAGAAATGCTAATGATCGCGCTTGGTTGTGCAATCTATGGTTTTAGTTTGGACGCCGTTAGTATCCCGAATCAATTAGCCGATGGCGGATTAAGTGGTATTACCTTGATTATCCGCTATTGGTGGCATATTGATCCAGGCCTAAGTACCTTAGTCCTGAACATTCCATTGATTATTCTAGGTTGGCGCTACATGGGCAAGCGGCTGCTCGTTTACACGATTTGGGGGACCGGTTGCCTCTCATTCTTCTTATGGTTCTGGCGCCACTTACCTATTATAATCCAATTGAATTTCGAACACGACCTCTTTATTTCAGCCATGCTAGCCGGAGCCTTATCCGGAATTGGTCTAGGGATCGTCTTCCGTTTTTATGGTACCACAGGCGGTACTGATATTATTGCCCGGATTTTGCAAATAAAATACGGAATTTCTTCCGGCAAGTCCTTGCTAGCCTTAGATGCAATCGTACTGTTTCTGTCTTTGTCATACCTTGACGTTCGGCATATGATGTACACCTTATGCGCTAGCTTCGTCTTATCTCGCACAATGGATACTGTCCAACAAGGTGCTTATGTTGCCCGCGGCTTGCTTATTATTTCTGATAAATATGAACAAATCGCCCGCATGATCGACCTTGATCTAGAACGCGGTTATACATTTTTAGAAGCCGAAGGCGGTTACAAATTAACTAAGAAAAAAGTTATCTACTGCATCGTATCTCCGCGTGAATTGCACATGGTTAAAAACCTGATCTTGCGTGAAGACCCTAACGCCTTTGTTTCCGTCCTCAACGTTCACGAGGCAATTGGTGAAGGATTTACCTATAAACAAAAGCGGCAGCGGCTCTTTATCCGTAAATAAAAATTCGTTCCTGGAATGGAACGAATTTTTTTATGCTTCAGTTTCTAAATCAGCAAGTAATTCTTGCATATCTAAATCATCTGGGACTAATTGTACATACTTTTGCAAAACTTCAAGTAAGGCCTGCCGCTGGCCAGTTGCTCGTAACGCAGCAATCAAATCGCGCAAAAAGTCTGGTTGTTCTTTAAAACTCGGATATGCCAGCAGCAAGTCTGCTTGAGCTGATTTCAAATCATCTTGCCGTAATTCTGATCGGCCCAAATTCCAATAAACTTGCGGCTCACGGCTATCTTCCTGTAAGTGCTTGAGTAAGGCGATATTCTTCTCATCCTGCCCTGTTTGCAGGTACAAGTTAGACAACTGCAGGGTTAGTTCTTGATTGTCAGGAGCGACTTTTAGGCCCTTTTCAAGCAGGTGCTGTGCTTCACCTTGTTCACCCAGCTTTAAAGCAGCTGACGCGCCTAAGCTGTAAAGCGTCTCATCGTATTCATTATAGGTCAAACCAGTACGTGCCGCTGCCAGAGCATTATCAGGGTCATTATCAGCTAAATAAGCCTGGGTCAAAAGCGGATAAGCATTTACATAATCCGGCGACTGGCGTAAAACTTCGTCAAAATAGTGTTCAGCCGCATGGTAATCTTTTGCCTGCAACAAAATTAAACCAGCCTGGTATTGGCTATCAATATCTAATACTGCATCTTTATGCTGCTTCAGCAGCTCGGCCGCTTGCTCATAATCACCTAGCTTAGCTAAACACGCAATCACCCGCTGGGTCAATGAAACTTCCGCAACTGCTGTTTGCGTCTTTAAAAGTTTCTGATACAGGGGCAAGGCCGTTTGATAATCACCACTGCTATAAGCTAATTCTGCTAATCCAAACGTAATCGCGGGCTCTTCTGGTGCAAGCTGACTAGCTTGCGTCAATTTGTTTTTAGCCGTTTCAATTAAGCCTGCACTTTGATAATAATCAGCCTGCACTAATAAACTCTGAACATAAGCTGGGCTATCTGTTTGCACATCATACAACAAGTTTAAGGCAGCATCATCTTGTCCGTCATCAAACAAAATTTCAGCCAGATAAACTTTCACTTCATCGTTACGTGAGTCAAGTTCCAGCAAATGGCGGTAAGTTTTAGCAGCTAAATCAGTTAAGCCCAAGTCACTCAAACTATTGGCTAAAGCTTCCAAAGTTTCTGGATCATCGCTAGCAAAGGCCTTTTTTAATAAAAGATTGCTTTGCGAAAAATCGTGCTGCTGCAAGGCAGTCAGCAATTGCTGAGAATAGGTTTTTGACATAAGCTCCTCCTTAGGCCTTAATTGTCGCACAAAAAAACGTCAGGTTGAAACCTAACGTCTTTTTATTTGTTTAAGTTAAATAAGCCCTTATTTAACTGCATCCTTTAAAGCCTTACCTGGCTTGAATGCAGGAACTTGGCTAGCTGGAATTTGAATTTCAGCACCAGTTTGAGGGTTGCGGCCCTTGCGAGCTGCACGCTTTCTAACTTCAAAAGTACCGAAACCGATCAGTTGTACCTTTTCACCCTTAGCAAGGTTTTCTTGGATTGAGTCAAAAATTGCGTCAACTGCGCTAGCTGCTTGTTTCTTGGTCATTTGGGCCTTGTCAGCAACTTCGCTTACTAATTCAGCTTTGTTTGCCATTCTTCTACACCTCCTGAATTGAGCAAAACCTGCTCAAGACTATTTGAAATAAGGAAGAATGATGACTACCTATCATTGTTTCCTGCAACAAAAATTACCACAAAAACCGCGTGGCGGCAAGGTTTTTCGCCAAAAAAGACAGTTTAACGGCTTTGTATGGTGCAAATCACTTCCGCTGACGTGGAATAATTTTAATTGGGGTTCCAGTAAAGTCAAAATTCTGTCTTAGCTGGTTGATTAAGAAGCGCTCATACGAAAAGTGCATTAGGTCAGGATCGTTAACAAAGACGACAAATGTTGGTGGCGCAACGCTAACCTGTGTCATGTAGTAAACCCGCAAACGCTTGCCATGAATTAGCGGCGTTGGGACTAGTTTAGTCGCATCCAGCAACAAATCATTCAGCTTGCTGGATTGCAGACGCTGGCGTTGGTTATGATTAATCTGCTTGACCAGCTTAGGGATCTGCTGTAAACGCTGTTTTGTTTTAGCAGACACGAAAATAATCGGCGCATAATCCAAGTATTGGAATTCAGCGCGAATTTCCGTTTCAAAATCATGCATTGTATGTGGGCCTTTTTTAGGTAAGTCCCACTTATTGACAGCAATTAGCAGCCCCTTGCCTGCATCATGCGCTAAGCCTGCAACATGTTTATCTTGCTCACGAATGCCTGTTTCAGCATCTAAAACTAAAACAACTACGTCTGAACGGTCAATGGCACTTAAAGCGCGTAAAACAGAATATTTTTCCGTTTTTTCATACACTTTACCGCGCCGACGAATCCCAGCCGTATCAATCAAATTAAATTCGGTGCCGTCTTCAGTCTTAAAAGTCGTATCAATCGAATCACGGGTTGTCCCCTCTTGATTAGCCACAATCACCCGATTTTGACCTAACAGAGCATTAACGATTGAGGACTTACCCACGTTTGGCCGGCCAATCACTGAAAACGAAATTCGCTTGTCATCAATGTTTTCATCTGTTTTCGGCAATTTGGCTACAACTGCATCCAGCAAATCGCCCAAACCGGTCCCATGTGCCCCGGAGAGCGGATATGGATCACCCAAGCCTAAACTATAAAAGTCATAGATATCAGCCCGTTGTTCAGGGTTATCGGCTTTATTAACGCCAAGGATCACTGGCTTGTGAGCACGATACAGCAGTTGAGCAATTGCTTCATCCAAATCAGTCACACCACTGGTTGCTTCAGCTAGCATGATAATGACATCAGCTTCATCAATGGCAACTTCTGCTTGCGCTTTGATTTCCTGTTCAATCTTAGCCTGTTCAAGCGTAATTCCGCCAGTATCAATCAAATTGAACTTATGGCCTAGCCATTCAGCATGCGCATAAATCCGGTCACGAGTAACACCAGGAGTATCTTCCACGATTGAGCGGCGCTCATTAATAATGCGGTTAAAAATCGTTGACTTGCCGACATTGGGGCGGCCAACAATTGCAACGGTTCCTAAAGCCATTAGCTACCTCCTTCGATGAAAAAAGAGAGCTGAGATTAGTCAGCTCCCTTTTCTGCTTAGTTAAAGCTTAATTGCGATCCTTTAATTGATCACCAATAATGTCACCTAAAGCAAAGCCGTTGTCATTGTTGTTCATGTACTTATTAGCAACATTGTCACGGTTGTTGTGACGACGAGGACGTTTGCTTTCTTGTTCACTGTTTGGTTGTGCTTGCTTCATTGACAGTGAAATCCGGTGTTCATTCGGGTCAATGTTCAAAACGCGTACCTTAACAGTTTCGCCAACCTTCAAAACATCGCTTGGCTTGTCAACGTGCTTGTTAGAAATTTCTGAAACGTGTACCAAACCTTGGATACCGTCAGCAACTTCTACGAAAGCACCAAATGAAGTTAAGGTCTTGATCTTGCCTTCAATGACATCACCTTCAGTTAAGCCTTTAGTAGCTTCTTCAAATGGTGATGGCAAAGTTTGCTTGATTGACAATGAGATCCGACGACGGTCGTTATCAATGCCAATAACCTTAACCTTAACAGTTTGACCAACCTTCAAAACGTCGCTTGGCTTGTCAACGTGCTTGTAGGAAATTTCTGAAATGTGAACTAAGCCGTCAACACCACCAACATCAATAAAGGCACCAAAGCCTGTCAAGCGAGAAACAGTACCTTCAATGATGTCGCCTTCAACTAATTGTGAAGCAACCTTTTCAAAGGCTTCAGTCCGTTCCTTTTCGATCAGGTCTTTCCGTGATAAGATCAGACGGTTCTTATCTGGGTCAATTTCGGTGATCTTTAAGTTCATCTTCTTACCGATGAAAGGCTTCAAATCAGAAACATAACGGTTTGAAATCAGTGAAGCCGGTAAGAAGCCGCGAGTACCAACATTAACCAGCAAACCACCACGAACGGCACCAACAACAGTACCTTCAACAGTGTTGCCTTCTTCGAAGTCCTTTTGCAACTTCTTGTAAGCTTCACGTTCTTCTAAACGGGTAACTGAGAAGAAGAATTCACCATTCTCCTTGTCGCCGCCAGCTCTTCTCAGAACTAAAGCTTTGAACTTGTCACCTGGTTTTACTAAATCGTGCAAGTCAGCGTTACGGTCAGCAGTGAATTCACGCTTAGTGATTACACCTTCAACACCTGCATTTTCAACGCCAACGGCGATTTGACCGTCTTCAACGTCTAAGACTTCAACGTCAACGATGTTGCCAACCTCAACTCCCTGCATTTGTTTTAAAGCATCTAAAAATTGATTACTGTTTTCTGACATAAATACCTCCCAATATCACTTAACAATTTTATAGTAATTCGCGTAATTTTTCTACTATTTAGGTGATATTTTTTGCTTTTTTGCAATCACGTCCAAAATTGCTGCCACAACTTGCTCAATGTTCAAATTAGAGGTATCAATTTCAACTGCATCGTCGGCTTTGCGCAAAGGTGAAACTTCACGGTGTGAATCTTTATAATCACGTAGTTTAATGTCTTGATAAATTTTATCGTAATCTTCGTGAATACCTTTTTCAGCATAGTCAAGTTCGCGGCGCTTGGCCCGGGCTGCAATCGAAGCAATTAAGAAAATTTTGACATCTGCATGTGGCAAAACAGTGGTACCAATATCGCGGCCATCCATAATTACATTAGTGGTCCCAGCCATTTCTCGCTGCAGGCTGACCATCTTAGCCCGCACTCCTGGCAGAGCTGAAACTTGTGAGACATTGGCTGTAATTTCTGGCGTCCTGATAGCTAAACTAGCATCTTCACCTTCAACAATTACCCGCTGTTCATCTTGACCAGCTTCAAACCGAATGCTGCCTGGAGTAATGGCTGCTAAAATCCCAGCTTCATCGCCGTAGTCTAAACCATGGTTTTTAGCAATCAAGGTACATGCCCGATACATTGCACCAGTATCGATATAAATAAATGACAATTTTTTAGCCACGATTTTGGCAACCGTGCTTTTGCCTGCTGAAGCAGGTCCATCAATAGCTACTTGCATCCAATAAAAAAGAGACTTGCGTCTCTTTCCTCCTTATTCAAATTTACGACCTTTATTTTATTTCAATTTCAAAGTTTGTCCAGTCTGAATTGAGCCTGTGTTAGTCAGATTATTCAACTGGGTCAATTGATCAACTGACAGGCCATATTGACTAGCAATACTTGACAAGGTATCACCAGATTTAACAACGTAAGTTGACGGCGTACCCTTGCTGCTTTGACTAGTCGTATTTGTCTGTGTATTTTGACTACTGCTACCGCTAGTAGCTGATTGTGAATTAGTGCTACCTGCAGCAGAGTTAGTCGTCGTTTGCTGCGATGATGAAGTTTTAGCCTGCGTCTTAGTTTTATTTGAACTAGCGCTGGATTTAGCCTTAGACGTTGACTTACTGGTCGACTTTTTCTTAGCCTTAGTGCTGCTGCTCTTTTTAACGACTTTTGGACTCGCCAAATCTTGTCGATCAGTTTTATTCACCTGCGAGCGGATCAATGGCCCAATTGAAATAATCAAAATAGCAATGATGATTAAGCTGACCCACAAGCTCGTGTGCTTTTTACCGCCGCGGTTGTGCCGCTTGCTGTCGGCATGCCGGCCGCGTAGATTGGGGTCTTGCCGCCGGGACATTTGCGGGCGGCTATAGTGCTGCAAGGGCTGCTGCTCGTTTTTTTCACTCATCCTGAAATTCCCTCCATTATACCTAACTAGTTTAGCATAGCTGCCTAGGCTTTGCATTCTTAGATCAAAAAATCGCCTGCCTTATCAGGCAGACGATTGACTTTTTCATACAAGCGTTGAATTATCTGAATTTAAAAATGCCGTAAGACATATTTTTGCAGCTGCGGAATAACACTCTTCCAAAGTAAGAAGACAATTACACCGTTAACTAAACCTTTAGCCAAGTTAAATGGGACAATTGCGGTAAAGATGTAAGACATCATCCCGTGCGGCAAAGTAAAGTTAGCAAATTTAACATACATTGGAGTTAAGATGAAGGCATTCATCACTGACATTACGATTGTCAGCCCAATAATCCCAACGGCAATCCCAATAATTTTTGAACTATTCTTGTCAGGATGTTTCTTTGACAAGTAATACATCGGCAAAGCAAAAGCGATGCTGGCTAGAAAAGCGGCTGTATCACCGATCAAACTCAAAATATTCGCACCCGAAATCAAGTAATTCAGCAGCGACTTAAAAAATGCTACCATGGTGCCGCCTAAAGGGCCAAAAATCAGGGTCGACATTGCTACAACCACGTCAGAAAAGTCCATTTTCAGGTATGGGATCACCGGGATCACCGGAAATTCGAACTTCATGATTAAAAAGGCAATCGCAGCGATGACCGCCCAGGCTACCCAATACCGCAGTTTAATTTTTTCAGTTGAAGCTTCTTTTTGCATTAAACTTACTCCTTCCTGCAATCAAAAAGATCCGTTGCCCCAAGCAACAGACCTTCTAATTGTTTTCTTAAAAGTAAGCTAGCAGTTATCATGCCTGTCCTCTACCATCTAGACTATAACTATCGGTGCCTATAGGACTCCACTGCATATGCAGGTTGCGGACTCAAACCGCCGGTCGGGATTTTCACCCTGCCTTGAGAACAACATTTCCTTTATTCAACTGACAACTTTAATCTATTACAAATGCCGCAGTTTGTCAACTTCCTGCGGCGTTAATTCGCGGTATTGGCCAGCTGATAAACCTTGCAAAGTCAAAAAAGCGTAACGTGGGCGCGACAACTTTTGGACAGGACAACCCACTGCTTGCAGCATCAGCTTCACTTGGTGATAGTGGCCTTCGTGAATTGTTAGCTGCACAATTTGAGAGGTACGGTGCCCTTGCTTAGTTTTTAAAATTTTGACTTTCGCAGGGCTTGCTTTGTGTCCCTTGATTTGCACACCAGTTTTTAAGGCATGAATAGCCGCCCCATTTAATGCCCCTTCCACTTTTGCCACGTAAACCTTTGGCACTTCATTGCGCGGGTGCATTAAATGATTAGCTAAATCACCATCATCAGTCATCAGTAACAGACCTGAAGTATCGTAGTCTAACCGGCCAATTGGGTACAAACGATATGGAAGATCAGCAAAATAATCGGCTACTGTTCGGCGACCATGATTATCAGACACTGCTGAAATTACCCCGCGAGGCTTATAAAACAAATAAGTATGCAGCGCTTGGGCTTTAATTGGGACATCATCGACAGCCACTTCTTGATGTGGTTCCACCTTGGTCCCTAATGTTGTTACTTTTTTACCATCAACACTGACACGTCCTGCCAAAATCAGTTGTTCAGCTTTGCGCCGCGAGGTAATCCCGGCAGCCGCAATTACTTTTTGCAGTCTTTCAGCCATGTTAGTCTCCTTCATCTAAACTTTATCGTTGCTGGAATAAATCAATTGCTGCTGGTTGCTCAATTTCTTCACTGAATTGGTCCTGAGCTGGCAAATCCGCTAAGCTCTGAAAGCCAAAATATTGCAAAAAATAATCAGTGGTCTGATACAAGCGCGGATTGCCAGCAACGGCTTTATGCCCGTTAGTCATCACTAAATTGCGCCAGACTAGTGTTTGCAGTGCGCCGTGTGAATTTACCCCGCGCAGCTCATCAATTTCAGCCCGGGTAATCGGTTGCTGGTAAGCCACAATCGCTAAAACTTCTAAAGCCGCCTGGCTTAATTTAGGGCTAACATTTGTTTGTAAAAATTTCTGAGCAAGCTGGCTCAAGGATGGCTTTGTTGTTAATTTGTAGCGATCTTCCACCTGGAGCAGTTGCAAACCACTTGTTTCAGCAGCTTGCAGCTGTTTTTGCAAGTGTTCAACTAGTTGCCGAGCAGCGGGTTGGGCAATTTCCAATAAAGTTGCTATTTCAGTAAGATTTAGCCCATCATCGCCAGCTAAATATAAAATAGCTTCTAAAGCAGCGGTCTTATTAATCATCGGTTGGAGTTGCTGATTGCAGCAACAAGTCATCTCCTCGCTGAATTACTGCAATTGCCTGGTCTTTGTATAAACCAAGAACAGCCAAAAATAACCCCACAACTTCGTCCATCGAGCTAAAGTCTTCTGCGGCTCCAGTAAATGAAACCTTGCCTTTACGAGCAAGCATTTGTACTAGCTTGCCTCGCAGTTCAGTAATTTTAAAGTGGTGCGGCTTTACTTGACTAGTCGCCGGCTGACGCAAGCGCAACCGAGCAACAACTTTACTCATAGCTTGCACTAACTCTCTAGTCGTAATTTGCCCCGGCTTTAGCGGCAAATGCGCCTGATCAGTCGGCTGCGCCGGGTCTTTAGCGGCCACAAAAGGCGCTTTTTTTGCCTGCTGGCCCAAATAGCTGGCAATTTTTTGATACATTGAATATTCAACTAACTGCTCAACCAATTCCTGCCGGGAATCTTCTTCAGTATTATCAACGTATTCATTATGCGGCAGCAGCTGCTGCGACTTAATTTTGAGTAAAGTCGAAGCCATCACAAAATAATCACCAGCAATTTGCAAGTTCATTTGCTCCATTTGCCGCAAATAATGCATGTACTGATCTGTCACTTGAGCAATCGGAATATCATAAATATCTAGCCGCTGCTGACGAATCAAATGCAATAATAAATCTAGTGGGCCCTCAAAGCTAGCTAGCTGCAGGGTTAATGGCTCAGGCATTTGTCTGATCAGACCGCAAATACTTCAGCAGATAGGTATAATCTGGCACAGCTGTAATATTTTCTTGGGGGAAGGTATTTTGCAGCTCTTGCATCAAAATTTTTTCGTAGTGTTGATTGCGAATATCTGGAGCTAAAGCAATATACCGAACAACCACGAATTTAGGCTCATGCTGCAGGCCAATAATACCTAAATAATCGCTTTGCTGACTTTTGCTAAAAAGATAAATTTCAAAGTGATTGTCTGGATTATTGTACAGCTTCATCTCTTGCCGCAAATTATTGAGGTTTTTAAAGTCAGGCAAATATGACAAAAAACCCATGACGGTTTTTTCATAATCTTGCCGGTATTTAAACAGCATTATTCCTCACCTTGTTCAAGCAGGCTAATCGTGCCTGCTGCTTTATCTTCCACAATCAAGTTAGCCTTCAAGAGATGGCCAATAGCCCGCTTAAAAGCACCTTTAGAAATTCCAAAATGCGCTTTGATTTCTTCTGGGCTGCTAGCATCTGAAAATGGCAGCGTCTTAGTTGCTTCACGCTGCAGACTTACCAGTAGCATTTGCGCATCATCATCAATTTCTTCATAACTGCGGGGCAGAACGCTTAAATTCAAGCGGCCATACTTGCTGGCACCAATTACCCGGCCCGTAATGTGTTCTCCCAATCTAAGCGGCTGATAAGACTGCGACGAATGGACAAAGGCTAGGTAGTATTCATCGGTAATTACAAATGCGCCAATTGGCCGGCTGCTGTAAACTGTGCCGGCGATATTTTTATTATTTAAATTATCTGGAAAGTTTTGCGATAACTGCTCAAAAATCTTTTCATCAGCTAGTTTGGCCCAAATTCGGTCCTTCAAGTCTGTTTCAAGCCGCACGAGCAATTGATCGTCAGGACGCGGCCACCGGCTTGCTTCAAATGGCAAATCGTCCTCTGAAATCACAACATCTTTATCAGGCAAGCCAATATCAACAAACACACCTAAATCGCGGCGCGTTTGCGTTACCTTGCCCCATCCATATTGATCTGGGCCAGCTACCGGCCAGAATTGCGTCATCATCCGCTTTTTCTGCTTATTTTCATAAATAAAGCCGGCAACTTGGCTGCCTAGTGCAGGCGTTTCTTCCTGGGTCACCTCAACTTTTGGTAAAGCATAAGTTTGACCTGCAATTTGTACATAATAAGCTTGTTCATTGATATCCGTCACAGTGCCAGTGGCAACTTTTCCAATCACGCTAGTACCTCTCTTTTTTGCTAGCAACATTAACAATTTAGTATAGGTAGTCCGAACGCAAAAAGCAAATTAGCTTTCGGTTTTGAACTGCACCCGCCGCAAATTGGTCAAAATGAATTGTACTTGTCCCTGATCATAGCGGTCGCTGCGAGTCTGCACTTGCAATAGGTAAAAACTATCCTGCTCGAGCACGTTGCTGAAGCGGTCATACACGCGCGGAAAAATAACGACTTCTTGCTGGGTATGGCCATCGTTAAACGAAGCAAAGGCCATCGTCTGCCCTCGTTTTGTTCTAATTAGTTTCAGCTTCACCAGCTGAGCGGCCACAATTCCTCGTTCATTAACTGCAAATGTGTTAAATTGCTGAGCTTGATAGCGCTGGGCGAATTTTTGAATTGCAATTAGCGGCGTCAAAGTAGTCGCAAAGCCCATTACTTCAGTTTCCATAGCTGCTAGTTCACCGCGGGTTGGCGATTTAACGGCAACTGGCTTAGGCGCTAAGGCTTCCAGCAGCGACTGGTTGCCGCCAGACATGCTGACGCTTTCAATTAATTGATCAACCTGTTTGAGCAGGGACAGCCGGTTGCTATTAAAATTGTCAAAACAGCCGGCTTTAATCAAGCGCTTAATTGCATCAGGATGTAAAAATTGGTTCGGAATTTTTTGCAGAAAATCAGTCAAATTCGCATAAGGTTGATTCTCAACAATGGCCGCGACAAAATCACGCCGCAATCCTTTAATCGCACTCAAGCCAACTAAAATTGCCTTCTTTTGCAACAAATAGCCAGCTTGGCTGTGATTAATATCCGGATGAAAAACTTGCAAGCCTGCCGTTTTAACAGCCGTCAGATAAGTCGCCACTTTATCCTTGTCCCCGCTATTAGAATTCAGCAGTGCCGTATAAAAGGCGCCCGGATAATGCACCTTTAAGTAAGCCAGCCAGAAAGCAATTTCACTATAAGCCACTGCATGCGAGCGGTTAAAACCATAATTGGCAAACTGTTCAATATATTGGTAGACCTTGGCCGCAACAGCTTGATCATGCCCTAATTTAACCGCGCCAGCAATGAATTTGTCCCGCTGCTGGTCAATCACGTCTTGCTTTTTCTTCGACATCGCCCGCCTGAGCAGGTCGGCTTCGCCAAGTGAAAATCCTGCCAAAATTTGAGCTGTCTGCATCACCTGCTCTTGGTAAACCAAAATTCCATAAGTTGGGGCTAAAATTTGCTGCAAACTTGGATCCGGGTAAGAAATTGGCTCCTGCCCATTTTTACGGGCAATAAAATGGTCGATATTTTGCATCGGACCAGGCCGATATAAGGCATTAACGGCGACAATATCTTCAAAATTATCAGGATGCAGCCGCTGCAGAACATGCTTAATCCCATTTGACTCAAATTGGAAAATGGCATCTGTGTCGCCGGCTTGAAACAGTTTAAGTGTAGCCCGATCGTCCAAAGGGATTTTATTAGGATCTTTTAAACCAGCTAAGTGTAGCGCCGTCCCTAAAATGGTCAAGTTTCGTAGGCCTAAAAAGTCGATCTTTAACAGGCCTAAACGTTCAACACTATTCTTCGTTTGCTGGGTGACAGGAATGCCCAATGGCCCAGCTTGCAATCCAGCTACACTGGCAATTGAACGGTCAGAAATCACTAACCCAGCCGCGTGAATTGAGTAGTGGCGCGGCAAGCCTTCTAGACCGCAAGCAGTTTTAAAAAGCAGCTGATTTAACGGAGCCGCTTCTACTTGCGTGCGTAATTTTTCAGATTCTTGATAGCATTGCTGCAAGGTCAAGGCCTGCTTAGAAAAAGGCAGTGACCGGGTAAATTTTTGTGTTTCTGTTTTGGTTAAACCAAAAATTCGGGAACAATCACGCAGTGACTGCTTTGCTGCCAGCGTACCAAAAGTCAGGATTTGAGCGGCATGATCCATCCCATATTTTTTAAACATGTACTGGATCACTTCATCGCGGCGATTGTCAGGAATGTCTAGGTCGATATCTGGCATTTGTTGGCGGGCCGGGTTCAAAAAACGCTCAAAGAGCAAGTGGTACTTCAGCGGATCAACTTCTGTAATCCGCAAGGAATAAGAAACTAGCGACCCGCACGCTGAACCACGCCCAGGCCCAGTCGTAATTTGCTGGCGGTGAGCAAAATTCATAACATCCCAGACAATCAAGAAGTAGTCGTCAAAGCCCATCTGATGGATTATTTTCAGTTCGTAATCAAGCCGGTCCTGATATGCTTGCTCAATCTGCCCGCGGCGGCGCTGATTTAACCCTGTTTGAGCTAAATGCTGCAAAAAGGCCTGTGAGCTCGGATATTGCGTTTGCTTAAATACCGGCAATTCTGGCCCAGCAAAAGACAATTCCACTTGGCAAGTAGCGGCCAGCTCACCAGTTGCCTGCAAGGCTTGCGTTAAACCCAAATTTTCATATAGTACTTGCAAGTCCGCTGCTGGCCGCAACCAGTGCGACCCATCAGTTTGGCTTAGCTGCAGGGGATCAGCTAATTTTTCACCATCCTTAATGGCAAGCAAGCTTTTACGCAAAAAATGATCATCAGCATTCAAATACCGGCAGTCTTCGACTGCAACTAGCGGGACTGATTCGCTGCGGCTAAGGTCAGTGCAAAAAGCAACATATGGCGCCTGCTCCTGGCTGGCATAAACACCCAAATAAAGCTGGCTGCCCTCACCCAGCAATTGATGCAGCTGCTGAACAAATTTTGAACCTAAATCTGGATTTTCAATGGATAAACGATGGAGTTCGGAGCGATCATTGGCTGGCACGATGATAATTACATCTTGCAAGTACTTTTTTAAGTCGGCAAATGGCAGCAGCTTGCGATTTTCTCCGTTTTCGGTCAATAAATTTATTGCTGATGACAGCTTAAGCAAATTTTGATAGCCAGTTTGTGTCCTAGCTAAAATTAATAAATCATAATTTACAGCCTGATCAATTATGCCGCCTGTACGCGCCGTCATGCCTAGGATCGGTTTAATGCCCGCTGCACGCGCTGCCTGATAAAAATCGACTAAACCATAGGTGACATTAACATCTGTCAGAGCTACAGCTGTGTAGCCACGGTCTTTGGCTGTTTGAACTAAGTCTTTCACCCGCGTGGGGCTAGACAGCAAAGTATAAGCGCTCAAATTTTGCAAAGCTGCGATATTCATGATCAAAACTCCTTTTTACTCATAGTTTAAGTATAACAAAAGCTGCCATGAGGATTGCAAAACAGGCGCCTTTTTGCTAGAATGCCTGTGTGAAAGAAGGGATCGTATGCAAACAGTCCTCAGAGTTATCGTAACAATGTTCTGGGCCGTGATTTTTTGCTTAATCATTGGCTTCATCGCTGGCGCCCTAACCCAAATGAAGTTTAACCCAATGCAATGCGTAATTGTCGGAGCAATTTTTGGTTGCTTGTATGCTTTGATCATCCCAACAATTACCGCGCATAGCGTCAAAGATAAGAGCAAATACAGCAAAATTTAGATTAGTAAAGTTCAAGTGCTAACCGCATTTGAGCTTTTAATTTACACGAAAAAAATAGCCCCACTGCTTAAGTGAGGCTATTTTTGTTAGGCTATATTAAAAGAACTTGTAATTCTTGCCGGTATCAACTTGGATATCTTTTTGTGACAAGAAAGTACCAAACATTTGAACGTAATCTTGGTCAGAAGTACTCTCGATCTTGTCCATACCGTAGCATGGGTAGAAGCCACCACCGTTTGCCCGGTAGTTGTTAACTGCTAAGCGGTAAGTCTTATTGTCGTCAATTGGCTTGCCGTCCAGTTCTAACTTAACAATTCGTTCGCCTTCTGGCTTAGAAACGTCAACTTCGTAGTGAATTGGGTAGAATAAGTCAAAGTTGAACAGCATGTTTTGTGGAGTCACATACTTATCCTTAAACTTAACCTTCCCATTTTCGTCCTTAGTTACGTAAGTTGCAGCGTGTTCCATAACTTCACGTAATTCTTTACCAGTCAATTTAACTACGCAAAGTTGGTTGGAGAATGGGTAGTTCAGCAGAACTTGGCGCATGGTTACATCTTGAGTAAAGCCGTGAGCGTCATCAGTCATGATGGCAGTTGCAGCAACATCAGCGTGTGAGAACCATAATTCCATTTGTTGGATCAAATTGATAAATGGTGCCCCAGTTAACCGATCTTGTAATGGGTGATCAATTGGTGCAGCTGCTGACATGTGAGCAATTGGCTTGTCTAACCATTCTTGGGTTTCTGCATCTAATTGCTTAACTTCGCCAGCAACGGCTGGGTCTGGTTCAGAATCTTTGGTATCAACTAATTGAGCTGAAGAATCCTTAATTTCGTACTTGCCGTCAGCGTTCTTTTCCAGGTCTAAGACAATTTCACCGATGCAGTCGCCGCGGAAACCTGGTTGTACAATTGGTGTGCCTTGAGCAACCAGAGCAGCCCGGTTGTGCTGGTGACCTGCCAAAATCACGTCGATTTCTGGCAATTCAGACAGCATCTTGTAGCCTTCATTTTCACCATTGTGAGGTTGGGTAGCTTTGCCAGTCATTGGATCACTTTCAAAACCGCCGTGGTACAGAACAGCCAAAACGTCAACTTCTGGACGTAATTTCTTAACTAATGGCTTAATTCCATCAAAGGCAGAGATAAATTTCATCCCTTTAATATGTTCTTGGTTCTGCCAATGTGGGACGTATTGGGTGCAGACGCCGACAATCCCAACCTTCACGCCATTCTTTTCAACAATGGTGTATTGCTGACCAGCAAATGGTTCGTTAGTTTCTTCATCTAAAACGTTGTCGTTTAACATTGGAGCCTTAGTATGGTCAATGTAGTAAGTCAAGTAATCCCGGCCGTAGTCAAAGTCGTGGTTACCTAACACGCGGGCATCGTAGCCAACCTTGTTGAAGGCTTCAGTATATTTAGCGATCCCTTTTTCATAATCCTGCTTGCTGGTATAAGTAGCTAGTGGAGCTCCTTGCAGCAAGTCGCCAGCATCAGTTACAACTACGTTATCAGCCCCGAATTTTTCTTTTTCTTGGTGAATCAGGGTGCTGGCCCGGCTCAAACCAAAGGGAGCTGAATAATCGCCTTGTTTTTGATAATCAGTTGGCAAAATATAGCCGTGAATATCACTTGTGTGTAAAAATACCAGTTTCATGTTTGTCCTCCTTAATATACAAACATTATAACTGTTTTATCCATTTTAAGAAAGCGCTTTCTTAACATTTATCAAAAAAGAGCCGGGTCAATTGACCCGGCTCTGATATTTTTAGCGTGCTAACAAATTAGTTGTTGCTTGCGTTGCTGTTTGCAGCCTTGTTCATTACTTGTTGGCCCTTGTAGTAACCCTTTGGGGAAACACGGTGGCTCAAACGGTATTCACCAGTAGTTGCATCGTAGTGCATTGCTGGAACACTTAACTTAATGTGACCGCGACGAGTACGCTTACGTTGCTTTGAAGTCTTTCTTGCTGGAACTGCCATAATAATATCTCCTCTTTTTAATTGTTAATTTCTAAGTTGATGATTAAACGTCTAAATACTCACGTTTTCTAATCATACTATTCTTGGGCTGACAAATCAACACTTATTCCTTGCGCCCTACCAGCCAGGAAACCAAGGCACCTAACAAAAACATGATAATTAAGACAATAATCAGCGGTTGTTTAAACGCAAAGAAACCAAAATTAATTGTCACCGGTTTTACGTTCAAAACCGCAAAGATAACCAGAAGCAGGACAATCACAATGGCCGAAATTAGCCGGTCCTGTTTACGGGAACTTTTTGTTTGCTGCGGCTTATCTTTAGTTGCCATCTAGGTAGCCTCCTACTTTAGACTAGCTACTTTTAATGAAATATAATCGCCAATCGTTGGGAATAAGTTGTAGAACTTGCAAGCCAAGCTTAAACTGAGCGGCAAGTTTAATTCCCGCTTATTCGTACCAAAGAAGTGCACAACTTCCCAGGCCACATCATCTGGGTCTAAGACAAATGCCTCGACATTTTGCAAGTATTTGCCGCTAGCATCAGCAATATTGAAGAAATTAGTATAAACCGGTCCTGGATTGACGGTCATAACGTGCACGCCAAATGGTTTCAATTCTAAACGTAAAACGTTTGAAAATTGAATGACGGCGGCCTTGCTGGCGCTGTAAGCAGCACTTTTAGCAGTTGGAACTTTACCGGCAATTGAACCGAAGTTGACAATCTGACCATGTTTTTGATCAATCATCAGCCGGCCAACCAATCTAGTAAAGTACATCAAGCCTAAGACATTAACCTGAAACATATCTGTCACGGTTTGCATATCGCTATGGACAAATTCACCAAATTTGCCAAAACCAGCCGCGTTGACTAAGACATCGACTTGCTTAACTGCTTGTACCAATCGTTGGAATAAAGTACTAATTGCATCTGCCTTGCTTAAATCAGCTGGTAAAACGACTACTTCTCCGCCTAAGTCTCGGACTTGACTGGCAACTTTTTCTAGTTCCACCTGCCGGCGGGCAATTAAGACAACTTTTGCGCCGCGGCGGGCACTTTCTAAGGCAATCGCCTTACCCATTCCGCTGGAAGCTCCAGTAACGACAATAACTTGACCTTGCAATGAATCACTCATGGTGGTCTCCTTTCATCGGAATTTCGAATGCATCTAAATCATAAACCAATTTAGTGCGTGGAAAAATCTTTTTGGCCTCTTTTTCAAGCTGCCGCGCCCCTTTACCCGTATAACGAGCTGACACGTGTGTTAAAAACAGGCGGCCAGCATGAGCACGTTTAGCGCAGGCTGCAGCTTGGGTACAAGTAGAATGATAATACTGCCGGGCCATCTTTTCTTCACCGTTAGCAAAAGTCGATTCGTGGACAAGGACATCTGCATTTTTTGCTAAGCGATCAATTGAAGGTGTAGTCCGCGTATCGTAGATTATAGTCACTACCCGGCCCGGTTGAGCAGGCCCAATAAAGTCTGGCCCATGCAAAATGCGGCCATCAGCTAGGGCCACATCTTCGCCTGCTTTTAGTTTACCAAGTAACGGCCCTTTTGGTACACCAGCTGCTAAAGCTTTATCAATTAAGAGCTCACCTGGACGAGCATTTTCAACAATCCGGTAGCCATAACTTGGCACCCGGTGGTCTAATTTCGCTGCATAAACGGTAAATTTATCATTGGCAAAAATTTGTCCATCATGATCGACAACAACAAACCGCACCGGATATGACAAATGTGCCCGCGAAACGCGCAAGGCAGCCCGGACAAATTGCTCAAGCCCTGCTGGCCCATAAATTGTCAGCGGACTGGCATCACCTTGAAAAGAGCGCGATGAGAGCAAGCCTGGCAAGCCAAAAATATGGTCGCCATGGTTATGCGAGATAAAAATCTTAGTAATTTTGCGCGGGCGGATATTGGTCTCTAAAATTTGGTGTTGAGTAGCTTCACCGGCATCAAACAACCAAACCTCATTGAGTTCTTCTAGCAATTTTAAAGCTAGCCCGGCAACATTGCGTTTAGTTGATGGCTGGCCAGCCCCCGTGCCTAAAAATTGGATCTCCATTGCTATTTCTCCTCACGTAATTCATGTTGAACCACTTCTCGTGCCACAAAAGCAGCATAATACTTGGCACCAAGCGGTTTTAAGTGGGTTTGATCTTGGTAGAACCAATCCGGATGCGGGTTGCTGTAGCCGTACCAATCAATAATTGTCAAATTCCGATAGCGTCTAGCTGCATGAGCTAATTCATCGTTAACCTGTCCTTGCCATGGCCTTGTTGGCACATGCGTATTCAGCCAGAATACTTGGCGCTTTGGCCCAGCAAGATGCATGATTTGGTCTAGGTCGGACATCATAAAGGCACCATTAGTCCCTAAACCAATAATGATCGTCTTGCTCAAGCTGTTTTTCGCTTTGTACTGTTTAAAAATCTGAACGGACGCTGCAACGCTCCGCGAAACGGCGGCGTCAATTAACGCATTCGGCATGATTTTTTTCAGTTCGGCACTTGAACCCGCCATGACGGAGTCGCCGACCGCTGTCACTGGTAATTTTTTTGCCACTTGCAAATCAATTTGGCTGATGCCATAACGCTCATATTCACGGTTCACCGGCTTGCGTTTTGCTGCAGCCTTTGCATCCTCATAGAGTTTGCTTTGATTGCTATCCTGCTGCTGAGTTTGCCGCTTTTTAATAATTGCCTGGTTGTCACGCTCTTGCTGCTTGCGGTTTTTTGAAATTGTTTTAGCCAGCTGCGACTTGTTCGGATTGACAGCTTTCACAGTTGGCGCCTTGCCAATCGCAACGCTGCCGAGGACTAAAATCAAAGCGGCTAGACCGGTCAGCGTGTACTGCTGCCAAGTTCCCCTTTTAGCAAATAACTTAGCAAAGAAGGCCTTGGTTTGCCGCCAAGTTAGTTTACCGAATGGCTTTTCAATCAAGCGATAAGTTATTTCTGAAATGCCTAAAATTAAAGCCAGTTCGATTAACTGATATAAGAGCAAGTGATCAGCTACATTTTGAACCTTGTCTTCAAAGAAAATCATGACTGGGAATTGGTAAAGATAGATCCCATATGAACGCGATCCAATCCAGTTGAAGACAGCGTTGGTCAGCCATCTATTCCAGTGGCTGCCTGGATCGGCAATCACAGCTACCAGTACTGTTGTAAACAGTGAAAAGAGCAGCATCCCGCCCCGATAGGCAAATGGCGCTTGCGGATCCATGATATGGCTACAGCCCATAAAGAGCATCGCAAACAAACTAACCCCGCCAGTGATATCCAGTAAGAGCGTATCATGCTGGCTGATCCGGCTCGTCAACCGATTAGTCGGCCAGATAAAAGCTAACGCTGCCCCTAAACCAAGCGAGAAGAAACGCGTATCTGTCCCATAATAAATTCGGCTCGTGTCTTGACCTGGTTTAAAGAGCATTGCCATTTCCAGGGCTGATAAAGCAGTTAAGACTAAAATGATCCAAACTTTAGTTTTGGTCCGGTGGCAGAACTTAAACAAAAGCAAAATAACCAGCGGCCAAATAATATAGAACTGCGCCTCAATTGACATCGTCCATAAGTGGACAAACGGTGATTCATTGGCTGCAAAGCGGGCAAAATAAGACTGGCCGTTAGCAATTTGCCAAAAGTTGTAAACATTCAGCAAATTAGTAAAGACGATCTGGTTTAGCTTAGCCAGTAAGTTCCGCTGAAAAAGCAAAATGTAAGCACTGGAAAGCCACAAAACAGTAATTAGCTGCGGATAAAGCTTCTTCGCCCGCCGCAAATAAAAGTTTTGCGTATCATAAAATCCGCGTTGTTCATAGGAAGCACGCATATGGTCTGTCACTAAATAGCCTGACAAGACCAAAAAAATTGGCACGCCTAAATAGCCGCCAATAAACATTTTTGGATTCAAATGATACAAAATTACTCCGATAACGGCAATTGCCCGTAGACCAGAGTAACCGCTAATAAATCTGTTTTTAACTCGTCCCATTTTCCTCATTTGCTCTTTTTATTGAATAAACTCAAACGAAAAGTCGCCAATATAAACATCATCGCCGTCAACTGCCCCCTGCTGACGCAAGGCTTCGTCAACGCCAAGGTTCTTCAGCTGCCGCGCTAGCCGCATGACCCCATCTTGGTGGTCAAGATTAGTCATTTGCACTAAGCGCTCAACTTTTTGTCCGTGAACCTCAAAGACGTGGTCCTCCAATTTTTCGACCCGCAAATCATTTTCTGGCTGTTTAAAGACATAGGTCTTTTCAGCTTGGACTGGCTTAACAGCTGGCTGCTCAGCTTCAACTTCGTCAATTGCTTGGGCCGTTGCTTGCAGCAGCGTTTGCACGCCTTGGTGGGTCACACTTGAGATTGGGTAAATCGTGTGACCTGTGCCTAAAGCCGCCTTAAAGTCAGCCAATTTTTCATCGGCACCCGGAATATCCATCTGACTAGCCACGATAATTTCACGCTTTTTAGTCAAATCAGTTTGATAATTAGCCAGTTCGTGTCGAATAATGTGGTAGTCATCGATTGCTTCCCGGCCGTTATTAGGATCCATTGAAACCAGGTGCAGGATAACCTTCGTCCGCTCAACGTGGCGCAAGAATTCAATTCCTAGCCCCACTCCTTGGGAAGCACCTTCAATCAAACCTGGCAAATCGGCCATTGAAAAGTCGCGTCCATCAGGCAGGATCACCATGCCTAGATTAGGAGTCAAAGTTGTAAAAGCATAAGCGCCAATTTTAGGTTTGGCCTTGGTGACTACTGACAGCAGCGTTGATTTACCAACTGATGGGAAGCCTACTAAGCCGGCATCAGCCAGCACCTTTAATTCCAAGCGCAAAACTCGATCTTCGCCTGGTTCGCCGTTTTCGGCAATTTCAGGAGCCGTGTTAGTTGAAGTGGCAAAGTGAATATTGCCGCGTCCGCCGCGTCCGCCGCGAGCGACTACTAATTCTTGCCCAGCCTTGACCAAGTCGCCTAATTCTTGCCCAGTTTGATCATCGTAAACGATGGTCCCCACTGGTACTTTTAAGCGTAAATCTTTGGCAGCTTTTCCGTATTGAGCTTTAATGCGGCCATTTTCACCATTTTCACCTTTAAACTTGCGGCGGAAACGGAAATCCATCAGCGTCCGCAGACCGGTATCAGCGACAAAAATGATTGAACCGCCGCGGCCACCATCGCCGCCAGACGGGCCACCTAGCGGCACGTATTTTTCATGCCGGAAGCTAACCATTCCGTCGCCGCCTTTACCAGCTTGGACTTCAATTTTGGTTTGATCAACAAACAATGCTCTGACCCTCCTTTAGATTGACATAGACCTTAATATTTTAACATATCAAAATTCATCACGTTAGAGATGCTAACGATAATTTTACAGTTTGGGCTTGTGTTAACGTTAAACCGGCTTGCTGCAATTCGGGCACGCTAGCTTGCTTAATTTTGGTTAGAGATCCAAATTGCCGCAAAAGTTTATTTCGGCTAACTGGGCCAATACCTTTGATTGAATCCAGCCGGCTGGCCAGTGAGTTTTTCGCATGCCGGCGTCGGTGAAAAGTAATCGCAAAGCGGTGGACTTCATCTTGAATCCTGGTCAGCAAATAAAACCCTTGCGAGCGCGGATCAAGCGGAATCAGCTGGAGCGGATTGCCATAAATCAAGTGATTAGTCCGGTGTTTATCATCTTTAACCATCCCAGCGACAGGAATATGCAAGTTTAATTCATTGATTAAAACATCCTCGCAGGCATCTACCTGAATTTGACCACCATCCATCAAAATTAAATCTGGCATCGGCTGGTGTTCGCGCAAGAGCCGCCCATAACGGCGGCGGACTACTTCACGGGTATTCGCCACTTCATCAGCCCCATTTTGGTGTTCAACTTCGCCCTTTAACTTGTACTTGCGATAAGCTGACTTGTCCGGTTCGCCATCCTTAAATACCACTAAGGCAGAAACCGGGTCAGCCCCCTGGATATGAGAGTGGTCAAAGCTTTCAATCCGCTGGCCATACGGCAAGCCTAAGGCGTCAAAAATTTCTTTCTGGGCGCCCTTAGTTTTACGGTTGCCTAATTCAAGCAAGCGGAATTTTTCATCCAATTTCAACTTGGCATTATCTTTCGCCATTTTCAGCAGCGATAATTTCTGCCCGCGTTGGGGCGTCCGGACTGGCACGCCTAGCACTTGAGCTAAGCTACCAGTATCAACTTGCTCAGGGACGAGCACTTCTTTTGGCAAAACTCGGTTGCGCTGGTTATAAAATTGCACGATAAACGATACAAATTCATCGACTGGCGCATCTGCATCGGTTAGTGGAAATAGCCGCGTTTCCCGCCGCAACAGTTTAGCCTGCCGCAGGAAAAAGATCTGAACAGATAGCCAAGAATGATCAACATAATAGTTGAAAATATCCCGCTGAGTATGGTCATGAGAGATAATTTTCTGCTTTTCGACAGTTTCAGTAATATAATTCAGCTGGTCGCGAATTTCCGCTGCCCGTTCAAATTCCAGCTGCTGGGAAGCTGCCTCCATTTGTGCAGTCAGGTCGCGCTTAACATCAGCAATATCACCATTCAAGAAAGCTTTAATTTTCTTGATCTGCTGGTTGTAAACAGATTTGGGTACTGTTTTAAAACAGGCACCTAAACACTGCCCCATATGATAGTACAAACACGGCCGGCCTTGGTGGCCATGACAGCGGCGGAGCGGATAAACTTTTTGAATAAACTTCAGCGTCGCTTGAGCAGCATAAACATTAGGATACGGGCCAAAGTAATAACCATGGTCCTTATGGACGATCGAAGTCAGGCGCGTTTCAGGATCGCGCTCATTGGTAATTTCAATGTAAGGATAGCCTGAACCCTGTTTGAGCTGGACGTTGTAGTACGGCTGATACTTCTTGATCAGGGTAATTTCCAGCAAAAAGGCTTCCTTATCTGACGTCACCGTAATGATGTCAAAATCGCGGATATTAGCAACTAGTTCTGCCCGGCGGCCATACTGCCTGCTTTTAAAATAGGAACGAACCCGGCTTTTTAAGTTTTTGGACTTGCCAACGTAAATGACTTTACCGTTGATATCCTTCATCAAGTAGCAGCCTGGTTTGGCCGGCAGCAGTTTTAATTTATTTTCAACTAATTGGGTAGCCACAGACGCCCCTCCTTTACCGGTTTTAGTTTAGCATGAAAGCTGGTTAAGACCATAAAAATAGCCTAGTACCAGCACTAGACTATTGGGGCCTGCTTATTTAATTTCAAAATCGGCTAATTCTTTTTCAATTGCTGCTTCCACGCTAGCATTAATCGACTGATGGTTATCAGCCGAAAAAAGGGCTAATTTGCGGTGCAGCGCCGGTTTAATTCGCACATTAAATGACCCCTTAAAAGCTTGTTCTGGCTGTTCATGCTGCTGATGACAAAGTTGCAGATAATGATCAACTGTAGCATGGAAATCTTGCCGTAATTCAGGTAAAGTTTGTCCTTCGTATGAAAGAAGACTACGAATACCTTGTACTTTGCCAAAGAGTACATCATCAGTTAATGAATACTCAACTGACCCGTCATAGCCGCGATAATGCATTAATTGCTGTTTCAAACTTATTCTCCTTTCAGGGCCTCTTGTAATTGCAAAATTTGATAAATTAGCAATTCTTTTCGGCCATGCGGCCGATGCAATAATATTTTCTTAGAACCTTTTTGAAAACATATTCGTGACCCACTTGTTTTACCTTTATTTAGTTCTTGGTAACCAAGCAGTTCCAACAATTTCTTTGCTTCTAGATAAGAAAATTTCTTATCTGCTGAAAAAAGTTTCTGCCACAATTTATCTTTTTTAGACATAATCTGCTTTCTAACGTAAGTGTAAATAATAGATTGGTATTTTGCAACTAATTAATAGTTACAATTCACGATGACTACCTACCTTTAATTACGCAAAAAATTGGCAAAATAAACGCAAGGCTTAAAAATAACTGTTTTTACCTAGTAAAATAGCGTAAGATTAAAAGAAAATGATAAGAAGGAGCGGTTCGGGATGAACATCTTCCGCAAAGAAAATATTCAAGCTTATCTAAGCAAAGACAAGCATTTAGCTAAAACCATGTCAGCTAAAGACTTAATGGCCCTCGGCATTGGGGCTGTGATTGGCACGGGGATTTTTATCCTGCCTGGGACGGTCGCAGCTAAATCGGCTGGACCGGGCGTGACTTTGTCGTTTGTCTTGGCAGCACTTGTTTGTATGCTATCAGCGATGTGCTATGCCGAATTTGCCAGTGCTTTCCCAGTTGCCGGCAGTGCCTATTCATACGGGAATTTGGTTTACGGCGAAATCGTTGGTTGGATCTTGGGCTGGAGTTTAGTCTTAGAATACATGCTAGCTGTTTCAGCGGTCGCATCAGGTTGGTCGGCTTATTTTCAATCATTTTTGACCGCCTTTAATTTAAAAATTCCAGCTGCCATTGCTGGCCCAATGAATTTATCAAAAGGCGTTTACGGCGATCTCATCGCTATCTTGGCCGTTTTTTTGATTGCACTGTTGCTCCAGCATGGGATGAAGACTTCAGCCAAAATCAATAACTGGGCTGTTTTGTTAAAAATTGCAATCATTATCGCTTTCATCGTCATTGGCAGTTTCTTTATTAAACCAGCTAATTATCATCCATTCATGCCTTACCATTTCTCGGGCGTAGTTAAAGGTGCGGCGACAGTCTTCTTTGCCTTTCTAGGCTTTGATGCTGTATCTAGTTCGGCGGCCGAAGTTAAAAAACCGCAAAAAAATATGCCGATTGGAATTATCGGCACCCTGCTCGTGGCAGCAGTTTTATACTTTGCAGTTTCGCTAGTTTTAACTGGGATGGTCAACTACAAGCACTTGGACGTAGCTAATCCAGTGGCATATGCGCTCTCAGTTGTTCACCAAGGCTGGGCAGCTGAACTGCTCTCGCTTGGTGCTTTAATTGGGATGGCCACGATGATGCTGACAATGATTTACTCGTCTTCACGGCTCATATATGCGATGGCACGTGACGGCTTGCTGCCAAAAGGCCTAGCAAAATTATCCAGCAACCAAACTCCCAGCAGGGCTTTGTGGCTGGTCACAATTATCATTGCCATCGGCGGCGGTTTCTTCTCGGTTGATCAGTTAACAAACTTAGTCAACTTCGGCACCCTGCTCGCTTTCACCTTGGTCTCCTTTGGTATTATTCCCCTGCGCAAGCGGCAAGATTTACCGGCTCACGGTTTCCAAGTACCGGGCTACCCAGTCGTCCCAATTCTGTCAGGCTTGATTTGCATTGGGATGATGCTGCAGCTCAGCAAATTAATGTGGATCGTAGCTGGGATATGGTTCGGCTTCGGCCTTTTAATTTACTTTGTTTACGGCTATTGGCACTCGCGCTTTAATAAATAAAATAAGAGAACCAGATATAAATAACACGCCAGATACCCGTGATTCGATTGGAATTTCGGGTATTTTTGTCTATACAATATATTCAAGTGTGGTTCTTAATTTTTATCTAATTTTGTTTTCATGCTTTATTATTTAGGGAATAATGGCTTATAATAGAAGTAGATATTACGATAGTTATGTAATTAAAAAAGAATTTAATTCCTGTGAGGGCAATAATAATGAAAGCTAAATCAGCAACATTTAATCCAACATCTAAAATAAAGCAAAGGTTCGGTTTTCGGAAGTTATCTGTTGGCCTGGCAGCGGTAGCCTTGGGCTCCGTAATCATGACTGCAAATAATCAAAATGTACAAGCGGCAACTGACAATGGTATTGAACAAGCTAATTTGACCGAAACAACAAAAATTACCAAGCCAGTGGTAAGCGCCAGCGATGGTGCTAAAGTTGAAACACCTACTTCAACACAAAAAACCACGCCTACAGATTCCACTAACACCCCCCCATCTACGCAAAATGATGGTAAGGATGATAAAACTGCCAATCTAAAAGTTAAAAAATCCGATCAGACGCTAAACACAGAATCATTAGCTGAAAATAAAATTGAAGATAAATCTAACGATAAGGCTAGAATAAGCCAATTAAGTGAACCGCAAAATTCAATCACGGTTTCTGCTTCGATTGACAATGATAAAAATGAAGATGGAACTACTAAGACATATATGGCCGGACGTGACCAGATTAAGCTTAAAGTTGACATTAATTCCCCATCATTAGAAAAAGGCACCAAGTTAACTGTCCAAATCGGTGATGAAAAAGCTAAAGATGAAATCGATTGGGACATGGACTCCTTCCACATTAATGAAAGTCAAGATATTGACAAAACTGACTATCAAATAACCAATAACGGTAATGGTGAATTTACTATTGCAGAAAAAGAAGGCAGCACTGATGCTGATATATCGTTCAATGGTACCAATTTCACATTACCGCTTGTTGCTAAGAAAGAAAAAATTAAGACCACTGAAGAAATTTCTTTACCAGTTACTGTAACTCCCAGTAAAGATGGACAGGTTGGTCAATCAGTTAGCGCCAATCCACAAAGTGTTAAAGTTGAACCATTTAGTAATAAAGTTCAAGAAGATGAAATAGCTTATGGTTTTCCAATAGGTAAATCTACTTTCAATGAAGAAGCATCTTACAACAGCAGAATAAAAAATGATTACACTCTACCTAATGATCAAGATGATCAAACAGTAGTCAACTACGGGGTTTACTTTAATTATGGCAAAGGAGGAAAACATCCAAATAATCCAAATAATCCAAACATAAAACCACTAAAGGATGCAATCTTTAAACAAATTTATTCAAAGAACCAATATCTTTTGCCAAGTTCCATTAGAGTTTGGCAAGTACCTGATGACCTGGTAGTCAACCCCGAAGGCGATCGCTATGGTATCAATGATGAAACCAGTAGTGGCAAAACCGTTTATCAAATAATTACTAGTCAACCAGAAGACACTGATTTCGAAGATTATCTAAAAAGTAATCTAGTAACTTTCTCAGATGAAAGCACCAGTGCAACTTCTCAAGAATGGAGTGACCCTAAAGGAGACATTGCCACTCAAAAATTTGAACAAATTACTGGTATTTCTTTCAGTCAAAATGGTGAGGGTGAGTTCGCAATTAAAGGTAACTCAGAGTATGCTAAACACGCTTACTTTTTCCAAATTACTACCCTGCTTCCGAAAGAATTACCAGATGACTGGACTAAACCAGTAGGTCCAGACGTTCCAATTGATAAAACAGGGCCAACAGTTAAAACTTTGAGTCACGGCGAAACTTGGACATCACAAACAGAAAATTTACGTGCAAGTGCAAGCGGTGACCAGACTATTAAAATAAAAAAGACTGTTACAGAAACAATCAAATATGTCTTTGAGGATGAAAACGGTAATGTAATTACGACCACTAGCCGTGCACCCAGTTCAACGAGTTTGACCTTCAACGGTACAAAGAAATATACGGATCAAGAATCAGACTACACATGGACTGACGATAATCAAACATTCAATGCTGTTACGATCGCGCCTATGTCTTTGAGGATGAAAACGGTAATGTAATTACGACCACTAGCCGTGCACCCAGTTCAACGAGTTTGACCTTCAACGGTACAAAGAAATATACGGATCAAGAATCAGACTACACATGGACTGACGATAATCAAACATTCAATGCTGTTACGATCGCGCCAGAGACTGGCTTCTATGTTGATTCTGCAACGAATGACCAATCTAAGGCTGATGTACTGGTCAAAAATGGCGAAGAATACTCTGTAGCTGAACAAACAGGTATCAACCATAATAGTGACGATATTAACATTACGGTTGTCTTTAAGAAAAACACCGCTCAACCCCAAACCGAAACAGAAACTCAAACTTCTCAAGTAATTGAGCATGTCACCTACTATTACGAAAACGGACCACATGCAAATAGCAATGTTCCAGAAGCATATGCAACTAGTGTAAACAGAGCGATTACTTATACCAGAACTAGAACTCGTACAATTGAAAACGGTATACCTGGCAACTGGAGTAATTGGAGCAATTGGAAATCAGAAAATGGTGAGAACGGTTTTAGCGAAATTGATTTTCCAAAAGCTGTGAAAAGTATCGAAAATGAAGGTAAGAATACCTACAACCTTGATGCACAAGGCGTCGAAGCTACGCGTGACTATACTGACTCAAGTACTACCACAATTTTAAAACTTAATGAGGTTGGTGTTAAAGCTCTTAGTGACTCACATGTAGATGCAATTCTTAAAGGTGATAAAACTGGTGTTAATGAATTCAACATTCCAGACGACGATTTAGTCGATGGCAGAACTACAACTTATACAATTAACGTTCCTTACAAGATGACTACCACACCAGACACACCAGATACTCCTGATACACCCGATACTCCAGACACGCCGAATACACCGGATATTCCGGATACTCCGGACACACCTGATACACCTGATACACCAGACAAGGATAAACCTGATACGAACACACCTGATGGTGACACTACTCCTGATAAAGAACATCAGGCAACTACCAACAATGTAACTAAGAAAGTTGCTACAGTTACTAAGACTGCTCAAAAGAAATCCCTGCCGCAAACTGGCAATCATGAATTTACTATCTTAGGGCTCATCTTAGCTGGTCTGAGCTTGCTAGGTTTCACCTTCGACCGCAAGCGTAAACGCAATTAATTAATTTTTAGCAGGCAAAAGCCTCCGTTGAATGATCAACGAAGGCTTTTTTGTGTGCCCTAATTTATTCTTCCATCATTGCCTTGATCTGCTTAGGATCAACATCACTGCCGTAATCAGCAATCAGACGCTCCAAAATTTTCTCATCCGAAATGCCAAAGCTGCGGTAACCCGCAATATTTTTGCGAATATCTGCTAATGTTGCCTCGAGTCTACCTGCCTTGCGTCCTTCAGCCTCACCGGCTCTCATACCGGCTTTTCGTCCTTTCGCTTCACCGTATTGCTCGCGTTCTAACAGTCTTGTTTCATACAGCATAATTTGTGCCCTCCTTTGCGGGTCTTGGTTGATCGCAGCGATTTTTTCTTGCGCATAATCAAAGTGCTTATTGCCAGTGATCTTTTCACCATTCATCAGCTTGGCTAAATTCTGCAAATCCTGGCTCTGGCCGTGCCGGTTTCCTTTATCGCTAATGATAATAAAATGCGCGCCAGTTGGCAAAATATAAGCTCGATCATGATCATCGTAGGTATGAAAGGACGACAGCAGCCGCCCCTGCCCGGTATAATCAAAATCGCAAAGAAAAATCACATAAGCTTCCTTAAGTTCATTATAAGTTGCGCCTTTGCGCAGAGTATTGTGCTGATCAATCGCCGACAAATAATACCGCATCCGCTTGCCCAGATTATGCTCATTGGCGTTTTGCATTTCAATATTATACACACGGCCCTGCTCATCCGTCACTAATACATCCAGCCGCACGTCTTTTGTCAGCAAACCAGCGCTATTCAATTCTTCCTGCAGACGCAGCTCTTCAATTTTTTGAATTTTCAAATCCGGTAAAATCGTCTGCAAAATAAATTTGCAAAATTCTTTGTCCTCCATCACCCAACCAAAAACGCGGTCTTCAGTAAAACCATAAAATTTTCCATTATCGTGCGGCATCTTAGCGCACCTCATTTCAGTAAAGTAGAAGTAAAAATCACCCCTCTATACTTCATATACGCAAAAAGCCTCGAAATCCAGCGTGTGAATTTCGGGGCTTTATTAGTTTAAGTGCTAAAACTAATCACGATCATGCTTGCGGCGATGAGCTCCGCCTAAGCCTAGCATCCCTAGCCCGGTTAAAATCAGGCCAAGTGGTGCGGCATCAGACTTTTTAAAAGCTGTATCTTTCGAAGTATGGTGTGCTATTTTCTTAGCAGCTTTCTTTTGAATTTTAACAATTTGAGCCGTTGGCCGGTCAGTCGTTGCCTTGGCTTGCCAATCTGGTGCAAAGTCATAGCCTGCTGGCATGTGCGCCTGAGCGAAGTCTTTGACTTGCTTGGCAGTGGCGCCCCGCTTAGACCAGTACGCGGTAACGTTAGTGATCACATTATTCTGTGCATCCATGAAGTAAATAACCGTGCCCAATTTCGAGCGTGGAGTATTAGGAACAACTTCCCAAGTCCAATTCTCGCCTGGCAGCATCAAAGTTACAAAGGCCGACAAACCGTTGATCTGAATCTTCTTGGCCGAGAAGTTGGTTGGCAGAACCCATCCTTTTGGCAGGTATTTCTTGATCAAAGCTGAGACTTGCTCAACTGACCATTCAGTCCCCTTCTTGCCAAAGATCAATTTCGGCAAGCGGGCGATAACATTACCAGTCCCGTCAACGAAAATCAGATCTTCAAGAATTTCTTGATCGTCATCTGGCTTGCCTGGTGTAGTTGGCTCGTCCGGTGTACCTGGAACATCTGGCGTCACTGGCTCAGCGTTCTTGGTGTAGGAAATTGTGATAGTTGAATCTTTATCATCTGCTTTTGGGGTAGCTTCTTCAACTTTATCTGTATTTGTTGTGTAACCCGCAAAATTCTTAGGAGTAAAACCAGTGAAATTGTTATTACCACGGACAACCCACTCGCCTTCGCTTCCAGCTACAATCTTTCCAGTTACCTCATCATATTTGGCAGTCCGAGTAAATTCGACGGTCTGCTTCTTTTGATCAGCCGGAATTTCAGCTAATTGAGATTCACTTAAACCTTGGTAGTTGATCGTCCGAGTGATTTCTTTAACCAAACCGTTATCCTTGAACCAGTTTGGATTTGTTGAATCAGGGTTGGTTGATGAATCATTTGGATCGACATTTGTCTTCTTGTGAGCCAAATAAATAGTAATTGTGTTAGTTAAAGGCTTAGTGAATGTATAGTCTTTTGGCAAAGTTTGATTTTGAGCTAACTCATATTTTTCAGGAATCGTTAGATTAAGGTTTTCAATCTTAGATCCGGCAACACCATTCTTCGTAATTGTTTCGCCGACTTGTTTATTCTTATCATCTTTATCCTTGAATACGATCTTCAAGGTTTGATCCAATTGGAACTTAGCTGTCGAAGTAAAAGTCAAGCTGTAGTTCTTATTGGCGTTCTTGATTGCATCTTGACTATCCTTGGTCAACTGCACATCGTAAGTACCAGATTCAGATGGCTTACCGTTAGTGAATTCATAAGTCAAACCAGTAGGAATCGTAATTCCTGTTGAACCGGTTGTTGTAAACTGATCATTATTAATTTCAGCAGTAGTACTTTCTTGATTGCCACTAACCGTAATGGTCGCTTCAGCCGGACTGATAACGTACTTGAACTTACCATTTTCATTTACTTGATAGTTTGGATTCTTATTTTGGAGTTTAGTCAATCCATCACTATTCAAAGCAATATAGTAAGTTCCAGCATTAGTTGGTACTTCACTCAGTTTATTACCATTTTCATCAACCCAGTCAAAGTCGCCTTTAGTCAAGCCACTGATATTCAAAGAATCTCCAGAAGCTAAACCTTCTGACGTAAACTTGCCATCATTTGGATTAATTACACCTGCGTTGCCGTCATAAGTCTTACCAGCTGGTTTAGTACTATCTTTATCACCAAGACTAACGGTCAAAGCCTTCTTGGTAATTTCAAAGTTAGCATCACCCTTTAGACCGCTCTCACTAATTGTGACATTTTCACCACCAGCGAGACTGTTGAGTCTATCTTGCAAGCGAGTCAAGCCAGCGCTAGTCAGCTTGATCTTGTACTTGCCAACATTGGTTGGAGCACCACTTAAAGCGTTACCAGCCTCATCAAACCACTTGTAATCGCCATCTTGCAAAGTATAAGTGCTTTGATCAGTGCTGCCTGGGTAAGTCAATTTAACAGTGATATCGCCACTAGTGCTGATTACATCATCATTAGTTACTGCACTGCCGTTGTATTCACGATGGTTGCTACCGCTAAGGTCTGCGCTGATATTCTCAGTAGCCTTATTGATAGTGTAAGTGAATTCACCGCTGACCGCGTTGTCTGCAAAACTGTAATTCTTGTTGGCATTACGCAGTTTGTCGATACCTGATGACTTGAACTTCAAGACATAGCTTCCTGCATTAGTTGGGTTACCAGTCATGACAGTTTCAGTGCCATCCGCGTTCTTAGCAAACCATTCATAATCATCAGCAGTAATCGCTGACGTATCAAGGTTTTGTTCAGAAACAAGACCAGTTGGTGTCCAAGTTACCTTACCTAAAACATCGCTTGCAGAAGTTGATTGACCGTTGTAAGCACGACTATCATTTCCACCAATCACTGCTGTGACAGGAGCTTGCTTAATTTGATAATTAATCGTTCCTGTAGCGCTACTAAAGCTGTAATTCTTGTTAGCGGCTTGCAATTTTTGCAGAGCTTCGGACTTTAATCTTGCTTGGTAATTGCCAGCGTCAGTTGGCACAGTGTCCAACTTCTTATTATTAGCATCATACCAGTCAAAGTCACTAGCGTCCAAAGTTTCCTTGTTAAGAGATGTTGTTCCTGCTTGAACTGTTAAACCACTAACATCGAGGTTAGCAGCTTGACTGTCGTAAGTCTTACTTTGATCATTGCCAGAAACAGTTACATTATTGATTGTCTTTGGCGTAATCGAAAAGCTTGCAGAACCAGACACACTTGTTAACTTATCAGCGTTAACATTTGTTCCAGCTAACTCAGTCAAGCGATTCTTAATCTTAGCTAGACTAGAATCTTTAACCTTAATTGTGTATTTGCCAGCATCAGTTGGTGCTGAGGCTAATTTTTGGTTATTTTCGTCATACCAGTCAAGATCATCAGTAGTTAAAGTATAAGTACTGTTTTCATTGCTACCTGGATAAGTAAACTTAACCTTGATGTCACCTGTAGAACTGTTAACTTCATCAATCGTTACTGCGTGACCATCATAAGTTTTAGAATTTTGTCCACTTAATTTTACAGTAGGAGCATCGGCTGCAATAATAGTGTATTTGGCATTAGTCGTAAAGTTCCACTTGTAGTTAGCACCATTATTGCCATCAAGAGCCTTCAAACGATTTTGCCCATGTGATGACAACTGAACTGTGTATTCGCCAACATTTTCAGTGCTGCTATTAATTGGTACGATTTCTAGATCATCGGCAGTCAAGTCGACACTTTGAGGATTGCCCGAAGCATCGTAAATCGTTGCACTATAACTGTATTGAGTCAGATCTAAGTTGCTTGTCGTCGTTGACTTAGCATCATAAGGTCTGCCATCGTTACCAGTTAACTTAACTTCAACACTACCTTGACTGACATTGAATTTACCCTTGCTGGTGACGGCCTCTGCACTCTGCGGGCAGTCATAGTTGGTGCCCAGGGCCGATTTAATGTGACTCAAACCATCAGCTGATAATTGAACTTGATAATCACCAACATTGCCTGGTGTTTGAGCGAATTCAAGATCACCAGCTTGAAGAGTATATGTAAGTGGCTTGTTGCCTTCTTTAGTTGTGATTGTTAATCCATAGCCTAATTCGGAAGGCTTCTTCTTAATATCATCAAGCCAGTCTTGAGAGCCATAGACAACCAACTTATTAGCATCATTAACTGTGATGGTGACTGGCATTTGTTCAACCATGAAGAGGCCTTTAGCTTCTTTGGCTTGGCTCCAATCATAGTTGCTTTCACCAGTTGTGGAAGACTTCGAAAGGTTAGCTAGCTTAGCAAGCCCCGTTGACGACAACTTGACGTGATAATCGCCTACATTACCTGGAGTTCCATCAGCAAACTCGAGATCTTCGTTAGTCAATGTTACTTGACCATCAAAAATCTTAGTGTCCTTAACGCCGTTAACTGTAGCAGTAATCGTCAAGCTGTAGTTACCTTCTACTTTTGAACTACCATACTTAACTTTCTTCGTACCGTTAATCTTGACGTTAGTAGTCGCTGGATCAATGACATAAGTTGCTGGTTCATGTGTATCGTCTGTGCTGTCGCCTTTACTATCACTGCTACTTTTGACTGTAATACCATCAAAATCATAGTTTGGATAGGCAGCTTTTAACCGAGCCAATAACTGATCTGAAACTGCAACTTGATATGTCCCGACATCAGTTGGCAACTCATTGGTAGGACCATCATTGCTGCCGTAGACAATATACAAATCACCATCGTGAAGATTGATTTCACTCTTAGTTGGCTTTGTATTGTCAGGATCAACCCAATTACTAAAGTCAAGAGTATATTTAGATGGATCAAAGGCTAATGGATTGCCATAAGTGGTTTTCTGGTTACCAGTCAAAGTTAACTGTGCTTTTTGCTTGTAGATCAAGTAAGTAGCACTAGTAGAAGTGCTGATCTTGTAGTTCTTAGCACCAGATAAAGCTTCGATTGCTGCTAAAGAACTTTGCTTTAAGCGAACTGTGTAAACTGGATTACCAGTAGTCACATTGCCAATGGCATTGGCTTTCTTAACTGCATTACCACTAGCATCAACAATCTCCAGATCATCAGCAGTCAAAGTGTAGCTGCCAAGATCGGTTGGCATTTTAGATGAGTCATTCCAAGAAACTTTGATGTCGCCACCTGTCAGATCTGCTGCACTCACTACTGCATTTTTACCATCATAATCCTTATGGCTTTGACCTGAAATCTTGATTGCTAAGTCAGCTTGATTAATCTTGTAGCTAATTGCACCAGTAATTGTGCTCTTGTTTTCTTTATCAGTAAATGAGTAGTTCTTATTGGCGTCAACAATCTTCTTCTTACCAGCATCATTTAACAACAAGTAATAAGTACCTGCATCTTTTGGTGCGCCAGTGAGCTTATTCTTGCCATCTGCATCAGAGTACCAATCAAAGTCAGAACTTGCGAAGGTTGGCATGGTTAAGCCTTCGATGTTGTTGAAGCCAAACTTGTCCTTCTGATCATTAGCAGTTGGATCAAAGCTTACGCTATTGCCGTTATAAGTGTTCTCAACATCACCATGAAGTTGAACGTTGGTCTTAACAGCTTGCTTAATTTCAAAGCTTGCACTGCCAGTACCCTTCAAAACGACATTGCCTGCACCAACTGCTTGATCAATTGCAGCCTGGATCTTCTGAATGCCAGCATTGGTCAAAGCTATTGTGTAATTTCCAACATTCGTTGGTGCACTGCCTGTATTCCAGGTGTAGTCACCACCTGTTAATTCATAAGTCTCTGGCAAGTTAGCAATATTGGCACCATCGCTCTTGATAGTAACGGCAATCGTTGAACCATCTTTGGAAAGATCAGTTGCAGCAGCTTGACCAGTATAGATCATTGAGCCAGAGCCACTTAAAGTGGCAGTAGCACTTGCTTGAGTAATCTCAAATGTTGCTTTGCCTGTTGTTGAAGCAGTTGCTGACCATTGAACGTTATCGCTGTTAATCTTCTTGACGTTGTCCCAGCCTTGTTGAGAAAGGCGGACATCGTACTTCCCAACCTTAGTTGGCACATTGGTTGACCAAGTACCATAAGCTTGCTTAAATTCAACATCACCATTTACCAACTGATAAGTTGGATTATTTGGCTCATTCAATTTAAGGGTGTATTGACTCAAGTAATCACTAGCATCAACAGGATTTCCTGTGTAAACGTATGATGCTGAACCTTCAAAGCTTGCTGTACCAGTGGCTTTGTTAATTATCAAAGTACCAAAGGAAGTACCCTTGCTGAGTTGGTAATTATTGCCAACCGCCCGTTGTAATCTTGCAAGACCCTCGTCGGTTAAGACAATGTGGTAAGTACCGTTAGCATTGACGGCATTAACATCGTTGCCACTTGCATCGACTGTCTTGAAGTCAGAACCTGTCAAACCTGCATTGGTGATATCAACAGCTTTACCATTATTGGCAATAATCGTTACCTTAACACCATTGCTACCTGTTGAATCATATTTAGGTGTAATTGTTTGACCGGTGTAAGTTTCAGTCTGCGTGCCACTTACGCTGACAGTGTTCTCAGCAGCCTTAATTTCGTAGCTTGCACTACCAGTGATTGTATCTAAGGCAGTAGTGACATTGCTAGTTGTACCATCTAAACTGTGACCGCTAAGCTCAGCAATCTTATCTTGAATATGCTTCTTACCTGCATCAGTCAAGGTAATCGTGTACTTGCCGACTGAACCATCATTGGTCTTGTCTAAGACGTAATCACCATCTTGCAATGTGTAGCTTGCGCTATTTGATCCTGGGAAGGTCAAGGCTACTTTGATAGAGCCATTATCCAGATCACTAGCAGAAATCTTGCTGCCATTGTAGAATTTCGATCCAGTTCCATCAAGCTTAGCACTAGCAGTGCCTTGGGTGATTATGTACGTACCTGTACCACTCTGACTAGTAAGCTTAAAGTTAGTATTCTGATTATTCAGCTTAGTTAAGCCATCATTAGTTAACTTAATGTAATAAGTACCAACATTCTTAGGCTTTTCTGTTAAAGCAGCACCATTTTGATCAACCCATTCAAAATCATCACCAGTCAAGCCAGTTGTGTCTAAATCAACGGTCTGGTCACCCACTTTAGCGGTAAACTTCAGCTTACTTGGATCAATTGAATCAGTTGTTGTAGCATCATATTCCTTGCCATAGTCACCATAGCCAGCAACAATTGCAGCGGTCTCTAAAGGAGTAATCGTGTATTCTGCTGTACCAGAAACTGCAGTGTCATTAACAGTAACGTTGCTTATCTTTTTGCCACTAGCATCTGTACTATAGCCAGCTTTATCTTCAATTAATTTCTTAATTGCAGCAGTATTTAGTGAAATTGTATAGGCTTGACTATTAGCGTCAACTGGAGCCTTACCATCGGTAGTGTTCCAAACAAAATCATCCGCAGTCAAAGCGATAGTTTCTGAGTGATTGGCATCCCCATTAGCTGGGTACTTAATCGTTAAAGTAATGTTGTTATTAGCGTCTTTAGCATTCAAATCTGCTAAAGTTACGCCTTGACCATTATATGCACGTGTGCCTTGACCACTTAAAGTTGCACTAGCTGCAGCTTGGGTAATGGTGTAAGTTGCAGCACTTGTAATTGAGCTGCCTGCGTCATCCCAATCAACATTGTTTGCATCAAAGGCCATAATCTTATTCTTACCGCTATCAGTTAATTCAATGGTGTAATCGCCAGTATTAACTGGTGCCGTAGTAAAGGTTTGATTGCCCAACTTCCAGACATAATCAGTACCAGCAGTTAATTCAATGTTATTGGTAGTATCGCCTACTCCAGAGACATTGATATCTACGCTAGGAGTGTAATTGCTAATTGCTGTACCATCATAAGTTTTCGAAACTTGACCATTTACCGTAGCCATAGCTGTAGTCTTGGCAATCTTGTAGGTAGCTTCTGATGGTGCAAAAGTCCAGTTGTAGTTCGAACCGTAAAGCGTGGTACCAGTAGTAAGATCATCTGAAGCATCAGTGTTTTTAATCGCCTGTTCACCAGCTGACGTCAGTTTAACCTCATAAGTACCAGCATCTTTAATGTTTCCGTTGATCGGCACTAATTGTAAATAATCATCAGTTAATTCAATATTATCTACAGTACTGAAATCATTAATACTATAAATACGATCAGGATCAGCACCATCAGTGATTACCGTATAAGTGTAATTAGTGGCATCAATTGTTCCGTCTTGACCGTCATAAGTTTTGCCATCGTCATATTTGTTAACTAATGTGATTGTAGCATTGCCTTTTTCGATGGTGAAGGTTAGTGAATTATCAACTTTATCAATTACTTGATAGTTAGAACCAAGCTTCTGCTGGATAGCCGATGTATCAACACTTAGATGATATTCGCCAGCATTTGTTGGAGTAGTATCATTTTGCCAGGTTAGATTTCCACTTACAGAAGAAGTGTCCAGATCCTTGCCATCTTTTGTCTTAAGTGACAGAGTGTAACCTATGTCTTCTGGAGTCTTTGGATCATCAATAAAGTTATCGACCCAATCTTGCGAACCATATTTAACAGATTTATTGCCACCTTCTACAGTGACGTTCACTGGCATGGCTTCAACTGTATAAGTAGCAGTAGCTTTTGCTGCGCTATCCCAAGAATAATTAGTAGATAATGCCTTAACCTTATTGAGTCCTTGCGATGTTAGCTTAACTTGATAAGTGCCAACATTCGTTGGAGTCGTATCAAACTCTAAATCACCATCTGCTAAGGTAATTTTGCCAGCAAAAAGTGCATTGCCTTGATCGTCCTTAATCGATACTTGGTATTTACCTGCATCAATCTTAGCTTCTTGACTATAGTAACTACTTTGACCACCAGTTAAGCTAACATTAGCTTTGGCCTGTTCAATGGTTAATGTTGTCCAGTCACTGTGTGGAATGTTCTCGTTATACTGGTAGGTAATATAGTTGTTGCCGAAATGGTTTTTAATGTGCTTTAAGCCAGCTTCTGTCAGCTTTACAACGTATTGACCAGCTTCCGTTGGATAGGTTGTTGAGAAATCTGAAGTGCCAGCTTTAGCGATCTGAATATCGCCAGCTACTAAGTTATAAGTACCAGAAGTTGCATTATCTGGGCCAGCAATATTCACCTTAACTCTAGAGCCAATTTCATCAAAAGTAACCGGATTACCGGTATAAGGAACACTTACATTATTGATCAAATTAATTTTTGAAGTGGCTCCAGTAGCTTGATAATTTGCCCTAGCTTCACTTGCACTGTCCCAGTTATAACTATCAGATAATGCTTTAAGTTTAGCGATACCTTGTTGACTCAACTTAACCTGATAATTGCCTGGTTCAGTTGGTGTGTTAACAAATTCCAGATCACCTGCTGCCAAAGTTTCATTAGCAAAAATGGTGTCGCCATTCGAATTCTTAATAGAAAGCGTGTACTTTGAAGGATCAATTGTTTTATCTTCATTGTACGCAACTGTTTGATCACCAGATAGGCTAACTTTAGCTGTACCTTGCTCAATAATGTATGTAGCAACTTGTTCTTGCTTGACAGGCGTTAACTTTGTGTTGCGGTCACCATATTTTTCTTGGAGATGACGCACACCAGCTTCAGTTAACTGCACATCATATCTACCGATTTCAGTAGGATAAATTGTTGAATAATCATGTGTGCCATGCTTAGCAAATTGGACATCGCCATCAACCAAAGCGTAATCGTTGCTTTGTACTTGCACATGAATTATCGAACCATGGCTAGTTAAATCAGCAATTGTAATCGGACTGCCAGTGTATTGGCTATTTACAATCCCTAAAATAGAGTAAACGAGGCTTTTCTTCTCAACAATGTAGTTAGCTCTAGCATCACTTGCACTATCCCAGTTATAGTTAGCAGCACCTTTCAAGGCCTTGAGTTTATCAATCCCCTGCGTAGTCAGCTTAACTTGATAAGTACCAGCATCAGTTGGCGTGGTTACAAACTCTAGATCACCATCAGTCAATTTAATGCCAGTAGTATCAATAGAGTTACCTTGTGAATCAGTAGCTTTCAATTGATAGTTTGAAGCATCAATTTTGACTGCATCACCATATGTAATTGTTTTACTACCTGTGAGACTAACCTCGGCTTTGACTTGGGCAATCGTGTAATATGCAACATCTTTATTATCTGCGTATTGGAAAGTGATTGCATTGTTACCAAACTTAGTCTTAATGTGGTTCATACCTGCTTCGGTTAATTTCATCGAGTATTTACCAGCATCAGTTGGCAAAGTAGTTGAATAGCTACCAGTTGAGCCATCCTTTAAGAACTCAACATCGCCATCGACTAAGGTGTATTTACCTGAAGTTGTACTATCAGGACCTATTACATTAACTGTGATGCCCTTATTGACATCATCAATCGTAATAGGTTGACCTGTATATTCACTACTTCCGGAGCCATCTAAAGAAATGGTTGAAGTAGCACTGTAGGTAATGTTGATGACTTCAGATTTACCATCAACTGTGACAGTTTTTTGAGCTAAATCAGCCTCACTGCCAGCTTCTTCTGCTCCACCATCAATTGACTTAGTAATCTTGACTGTGTAGCCAGGATGTGAAGGTACAGTATAGGCAGGCCAAGAATTAGTACCAGTTATTTGCCAACCACTACCTTCAAATCCCTCATAGATAACCCCAGTGTCAGTACTATTGATTGCAGCATATCTAGTTACGTTCACATTATTAGTAACAGATGCTTGTTCCTTACCTGGTTCAGTTACGTAAATTGTCCGAGAGATCATCTTATCGACCAAGGTTTTCGGAACATAATAGGTGGTGAGAGAATTGCGGTAATACCACTTTGAAGCTGTATCGGTAGTAAAATCAGTGTTTGGATTAACAAAGACGTTTGTATTGTAATTTACACGTGTACCAGTAATGGCAGTATATTCCTCTTTATCAGGCGGATTTATGACTATGCTTTTTGTACTTGGCTTACCCTTTTCGCCTAATCCAGTCCATGTACCTTTAACAACATGAAAACCAGGGGTATCTTCATCACCTTGAGAAGTATCCCATTTCCAATTACTATAAGTAACTTTTCCAGTAACTAGATCTTTAATTGCTGTACCTTTGTAGAAAACTTGAAGCTGATCTTCAGAAAACACCTCTTGTCCAGTTAAACTCCCAGCATCTGCATATTTGTAATATTCAGTGATAGTACGTGCTTGATGAGCGCCTGGGTCTGTATCAGAAACATCTTGGGTCTTATGCTTAATTTTAACAGTTACCGTTGGAATGCCAGAGCTAGTTGCAGTTACTTCGGTAGGAATATTTTGATCGGATACAAGTTCATAATTTTCTGGAATACTAGTACTTATCCTTACTGTTTCACCAGCTTTTGCAGATAAGTCAGTCGTCTGAACTTCTTTATCATTGGCATCAACATCAATATATGAAATCTTACCAGTTACGGTCTTTTTCTGAACTTTAATATTAACTGTTGAGATACCATTTTCAGTCACGTCTACTGTTGGAATTGTTTGACCTGGTACGAGTTCATAATCTTTAGGGATATTGTTATTAACAGTATCAATGATTGAAATCGTGTGTCCAACTTTTCCTGTTATCGTTGCACTACCAACTTCTTTATTTGTAGTGCTATCAACGTATGATATTTTTCCTGTTGCAGTCTTTTCAACTTTAACCACAACAGTTTCTATACCACTATCAGTAACAGTTACCGTTTTCGGAATATTTTGGCCTGATGCTATTTCATAATCCTTTGGAACATTTTTATTAATGGTGTCAGTGATTGAGATTGTGCTGCCAATTTTTCCTGAAATTGGTGCATTACCGACTTCTGTGCCTGTTGTACTGTCAACGTAAGAAATCTTACCTACTCTGCTGTTACTATCAATATAAGTGACATTAATAGTAATATTGGAGCTCTTTCCATCCACAGTTATCGCATCAATAGAATTAATCGTAGTCGTCTTACCATCTATTTGTTTGCGTAATTATTGGTGTATAACCTGAGATGCTAACATCAACTGCTGACATCGTACCATTAGTACCACGATACACTACACCACTGTCATCCGAGTTCAAATAGGCATTTGAAGTACAAGTAGTATATTGATTATTTGTTGTTTTACTACCACCCGGCTTAATAATGTTTATATACCTATAAACATATTTAGTCCCTGTATTTTCAGAAGGAACATAGTATGTAGTATTCGAACTTCTATAAAACCAGTCTTTTGCATCAGTTCTAGTAAATTGGTCACCACTTGTTGGATGACCAAAGTTATTTGAGGTGTACTGAATACCAGTCGTTGTTATTGGAGTATACCCACTTATAGTAGGGGTGGTTACACTCCATGGACCAGTTATCGGTTTTCCTTTAGACCCTACGCTCCAATTACCAGAGATGACGTGAAAGCCTGGGGTATCTTCATCACCAGCAGAAGAATCCCAAGTCCAAGTGTAAGTAACCTTATTGGTTGTTTTATCACGTACGCCTGTACCTTTATAAAATACTTGAATTTGGTCTGGATCATGTGCAGTAGTACCATCTTCGTACTTGTAGTACTCAGTAACAGTTCTGGTTTCATGCTTTACTGGAATATACCAAACTGTGTGTTCTGGCTTTGCTTCATACTTTTCTGCGCTTTTAGTATATGCAACAGAGCTTTCACCTGCTTTACTTGTATCATTACCAGTATAAGTAGGCGCTACGAATTTGTTAGCAGGTACAGAACTAGTTCCATCACCTGAAGTATCAAGGGTATAACCTTCTTTTTCAGGTGCTTCGGCAGTTACAGCATTAAAGTCTTCTGAATTCTTGGGTAAATAAGTCCAATTTCCTGAAACAACATGATAACCCTTATGCTTCTCATCACCTCTGCTTTGATCCCAAGTCCAATTACCGTAGGTATCTTGACCATCGGAATTAGTGGTTTTTGTTCTTTTATAGTAAATATCTAAAACTGCATCATCAGCAGCTTTGGACCCCTCAGTTGTACCATCAGCTATCTTATAGTGGACAGTTACAGTACGTGTTTGTTCAGTTCCATCTTCTGAAGTCATTACAGAAGTGGTTCTCTTTTTTAAGTCTTGTGCTTGAACCGTTGGAGTACCTAGTTTATGTTCTTGAGAATTCACGGGTGCATTTTTAAATGCATGATTTCCATCAACCACTACATTATTATTTTTAAGCGAATTACTAGTTCGCTCTGTGGTATTTTTACTATCGCTAATATCAGTTTCAGACCGCTTTTCATTTACTGAACCAGCAATACTTTTTGCGCTATCTGTAGAGCTTGTCGTACTATTCTGAGCTTTTTCTTTTGCCAACAGAGTACGCTGACTATCTTTAATCAGATCTGCTGCATTTTTTGTTGTAGTTTTTTCTTCCATTGCAGCATCATTGCCATTACTTTTCGCCGCTTGCGCAGTATTACTTGTCGTGCTTAACCAAAACACACCAATTAAGACGCTGGCAGCGCCAATCGTTAACTTTCTAATTGAATACCGATTTTGTTTGTCAAACAGCATTACACAAGTTCCTTTATGATCTAAAAATTATGCATTATCTAGTTCAATCTTAACACTTATGGGAATTTATTCATTACCAATTCTTAACCTTTTAATCCGCGCCATTACAAGCATTGATTAAACCATGGACGCTAGCCATCCTAAATCATAATCGCCTCGCGAACATCGAGGTAATTTAAGCTCAAAAAAGACCCGTTTCTGCTGTCTTCGCAGAAAACGAGCCTTTATTTTATCAAGATTATTTTTAGCCTTGTCGAGTCTGCCGTCCTAACTTCCAAGCTGCTTTTAGATCGCCAAAAGTTGTATTCTTCCCCTTTTCTTCCCAGACAAAGATGACTTCTCGCACGCTATCGCAGATCAGCGTCAACCAGCGGAAAACTGAAGCTGCCGCTAAAAACAGCACAATCAGTAAGAACAGTGCTGTCTTAGAAATAGCCGACAACTGGAAGAAGTTTGGCAAGAAGATGATCGACAATATGATGCACAAAACTGACAGCAATAAAACCGCTGTCCGGAACTTATTCAGCGGTGCCGAGATGTGATACAGCACCATCATCCCGACCAGCACCAGCAAAATCGTCGCCGTTGTCGCCACGTCCTTTTGCCCGATTGTAATCACCTGATCAGCAATCACTAAGACGCTGACAGCCAACATATCACTGACCCCGCCAGGAATCGACCGAGCTAAAATACTTGGGATAAATTTGCCCCGAATCCGCCGGTGGTTGCTTTCTAGCGCCAGCAAAAAAGACGGCATCCCGATCGTAAACGCCGAAATCAGCGTAATTTGCGATGGCCGCAGCGGATAAGTAATCGTTAAGACCAAGGCAAAGACTGCCATCAATAATGAAAAGATATTTTTCACCAAGAACAAACTGGCTGACCGTTCAATATTATTAACGACCCGGCGGCCTTCATCAACCACCTTTGGCATCCGCGCAAAGTTCGAATCAAGCAGCACCACTTGTGACGCCTGCACCGCTGCGCTATTGCCTGATGCCACTGCAATCGAGCAATCGGCTTCTTTCATGGCCAAAATATCATTGACCCCATCGCCAGTCATCGCAACCGTTCGGCCTTGATCTTGCAGAGCTTTGACAAACGCCCGCTTTTGCTCAGGCTTCACCCGACCAAAGACCGTGTATTTTTTCACCGCTGCTGGGTAGTCCTCTGGCGCCAAAGTCGAGGCATCAACATAATTTTCAGCATGAGCAATATTGGCCTTTTGGGCAATTCTAGCGACTGTTTCAGGATTATCACCCGAAATAACCTTAATCTGCACGCCTTGCTTAGCAAAATATGCAAAAGTATCAGGCGCCTCTTTACGGATCGGGTTAGCAATCAGAACAAAGGCTACGGGTTCAACTGCTTGCGTCAACGGCGTTTTTTCATCAGCTAACAGCTGGCTAGTTTGCCCAACTAGCAGAACCCGCATCCCATCTTGAGCATATTGATCAACTTGGGCTTGGTAGCGCGGAAACTGATCGCGCAATAAAAATTCTGGTGCGCCCATCAGCAAGGTCTGCTGACCAACAACACAACCGGAATACTTATTAACGGAAGTAAATGGAATTAAGTGATCCGCTTGCTGGAACTCGCCATCTCCTACGAACTTGGCAATCGCCTGGCTAGTTTCATTATCAGCTGGCAAATTACGCTGCAAGTTAGTCAGGACAACTTTGGCAGTTTCAGCCGTATATTGACCAACTGGGATTAATTTTTCCACGGCCATTTTATGCTCAGTAATCGTCCCAGTTTTATCAACGCAGAACACGTCTACCCGCGCCAGGGTTTCAACTGACTTCATATCATGCAGCATCACTTGATTTTTAGCTAGCCGCATGGCTGCTAATGCCAGCGCAATCGTGGTCAGCAAGTAAAGCCCCTCTGGAATCATCCCAATGATCGCTGCTTCCATGGAAGTAATACTTTCCTTGAAACTAGCATGGTTGATGAAAAAGCTTTGTCCAAATAGAGCAAGCCCGAGCGGAATGATGATAATGCCGACCCATTTGATCAATTTATTAATCGACCGGACCATCTCTGACTGTTCACCGCTACCCATTGACTTAGCTTTTAAAGTCAATTTGGCAATATAAGAATCAGCCCCAACTTTGGTCAATTTGGCATACACTTGGCCCGACACGATAAAACTGCCCGACATCAGTTCATCGCCGGCAGTTTTGGCAATTTCATCGCTTTCACCAGTTAGCAGCGACTCATTGACCCGCACTTCCCCGCTTAGAACTTCAGCGTCGGCAGGAATCTGTTCACCAGTTTTTAAAACGATGACATCCCCTAGGACCAACTGGTTGACTGGCACCGTGGTCAGTTTGCCATCTCTTAGCGCTTGGGCTTTTGTCGCATGCAGCACTTGCAGCTTGCCCAGCACCTTTTTGGCCCGGATCTCCTGCACAATCCCAATCACGGTATTGGCGATAATCACTGGCAAAAAGCTCAGATCACGAAATGAGCCGACAATAATCAGCAAAATTGCTAAGACTAAGAAAATTAAGTTGAAATAAGTAAATGTATTTTCTTTAATAATTTGCTTATTCGTCTTGAATTCATTATCGACTGCTTGGTTGACCTGGCCAGCCTGCGTGCGCGCTTCAACTTCGGCTCGGCTTAATCCTGTAATTTGTTCCATCGTGCTATCCTTTTCAAACTTCAATGAGTTCATTCTACTATAAATATTCAGGCTAATGATAAGAAACAGTTCACTTTTGCACCGAAATAGGCTAAGATAAAAATTAAAATTTTATTAAAAGGAGTCCTGAATATGGAAGCTGTTACCAGTCAAGATTTATGGCAATTGGTCAATCTCGGCGGATTACAAATTAAAGCCGACCGGATCGTTTTTATCAGCAGCCAAGCTGATGCAAATCATGATCGCAATCAGTACCGCTGGACCGTCAATACTATAGCTAATCAGTAAATTAAACCCCTGCACTCCTTTGCGGCTTTTCCTCATTTATGTATCAAAGACCAAGCGACTGCTTTGCTAATTGAAAACAATCAGATCTTAGCCCTTGACCTAGCTAACGGCGAATTAACAACTTTAGCCGACCTGCCCGGTCAAGCTAAGCTGCAACTGGCCGACCTGCTCGATGACCAGCACTTACTTTTAACCGGTCAGCTCGATCTCAGCGAAAACGAGCCTGATAGCGACTATGTTGTTTTAGACGAACTGCCAACGCACTTTAATGGCGAAGGTACGGTCAACAAATTACGGACGCATTTGTTTAGCTATGACTTATCTACTAAAGAATTAACCGATTTGGCCTTTGATCAATATTTACACGTCCATGATTTTGCTTTGAGCCAGGACCATCACCAGCTTTTATTTGCTGGCGATGTTTACCACACTAAGCGACCTGTTCAGCCAAGTTTATACCAATTAAATTTGAAGAGCGGGACGACTACGCAGATTTATGGTCCAAATCACGTTGACGTCTCAACTTCACTATTTTTCAACCAAGCCTTTTTCTTAAATAATCAGCCTTTTTTGTTTGGTATGGAAGGCCAGACACTCGGCTACAATACAAACCCGCAATTCTACCGTTTAAATGGGCATGCACCTGAACTCGTAGCAGCTTGGGATCATTCACTTGGCTGCTGGGTCGGCAGCGACCAAGCGATGGTGCCAGGCAATGTTTCGCAAGTTGTTGACGGTAAATATTACTTTTGTTCAACGATTACCGACCACGCTGAGCTATTCGTCTTTGACGGTCAGACAATTAAACCATTTTTCAAGTTTGCCGGCACGATTGCAGCTTTTCAAATTAAGACTCCAGCTGATTTTTATTTAATCGGAGCCGAACCTAACCAAACCCAACACCTCTATCACGTTAAAGACGGTCAATTGCTTGATTTATACGCTCCGAATGCTGACCTGCTCTCCGAGAAATATGTCGCACCAGTCAAACAGATTGACTTCGTTGCCACTGGTCAATCTCACCAGCATGGCTGGCTGCTTTATCCAAAAGATTTTGACCCGCAAAAGTTTTATCCTGGCCTGCTGGAAATTCATGGCGGGCCGAAAACTGCTTTTGGCCCGGTTTTCTTCCACGAAATGCAGGTCCTAGCCAGTCAAGGCTACTTCGTCTTCTTCTGCAACCCGCACGGCTCAGATGGGCAAGGACATGCTTATGCAGACATTGCTGGCCACTGGGGTGAAAATGATTACGCCGACCTCATGAAATTTACTGATGCTGTCCTGGCCCAAACCCCGCAGCTCGACCATGCCCGGTTAGGAGTGCTCGGCGGCTCTTATGGCGGCTATATGACTAACTGGATTATCGGCCATACCCACCGTTTTCAAGCAGCCTGCAGCCAGCGCAGCATTGCCAATGAGCTGTCGCATGCTTTTGTTTCCGATATTGGCCCAGACGACAACTTTTTTGAAGATCAGGCAAGTTTGCGCGACAATCCTCTGCAAATGTGGAATCATTCCCCGCTCAAATTTGCTTATAATGTCAAAACACCAACGCTGTTTATTAACTCTGATGAAGATTACCGCTGTCCAATTGATGAAGGCTTGCAAATGCTGCATGCACTCTTGTGGTACGGCGTGCCGGCTAGAATGTGCGTTTTCCATGGTGAAAATCATGAATTATCACGGTCAGGCAAACCGGCTCACCGAATTCGCCGCCTGCAAGAAATTATCAACTGGTTCAACCAATATTTAGCAGCCTAATTCAAGCCATCTTAACCGTGCCAGCAAATTACTGGTCACGGTTTATTTTTGCACTATAATAAAAACTGTTTGTAGAAAAGGAGAAATCAATGACCTTCACTCCCATTGGCATGTTTTTATTTTTACTAGTCGGCGGTATAGCTGGCGGCTTGCTCTCATCTATTGCTTCAGTTGCATCCCTAGCCTCATATCCAGTTTTGCTTATGGCGGGTGTGCCGCCAGTATTTGCGAATGTGACTAATGACGCCGCTTTGATTTGGACCGGGATCAGTTCAACGGTCGCTTCAACTAAAGAACTCAAAGGTCACTGGCGCGAAACAGGTTTTTATGCCATTTTCACTGTCCTGGGATCGGTTATTGGCTGCATGCTGCTGCTAGCTTTTCCAGGTAAGGTTTTTGAAAAAGTAGTGCCCTTCTTCATTGCTGCTTCTGGCGTCCTGATTCTAGTTTCAGGCCACCACCAAGCTAAACCAAAGGCGCAAACCCCGACCTGGCAAAAAATATTGCAGCTAATTTTGCTGCTCGGCATGGGTGCTTACTCGGGCTACTTTGGTGCAGCCGCTGGGGTCATTATCATCGTGCTACTAACTTACCTGACTGACCATAATTTTTTAGTCAATAATGCGATTAAAAACGTGATTGGCGGCTTAGCTAACTTAGTGGCGCTGATAATTTTTATGTTCACTTCTACCATTTACTGGGACAAGGCTATTCCACTAGCCATTGGCATGTTCATCGGCGGCTACATTGGGCCGCATCTGTTGCGCCATATCCCGGTCGTCTTAGTCAGACGGCTAATTGCCTGTTTAGCATTCGTGCAGGCTGGCTATTATTTCTACACAGCTTACATCAAATAAAAAAATCGTTAGCTATAACTAGCTAACGATTTTAATTTGCTCAAAATTTTAATTACAGCAGCTGGATACCAGCGGCTTCACATTCTTTAATCATTTCAGCTGGCCAAACGCTAGCTTGTACTTCGCCAACATGGGCCTTACCCAGCAGCAGCATACACAGCCGCGATTGACCAATCCCGCCACCAATTGAGTAAGGCAGTCTTCCTTGCAAGAGCAGCTGGTGGAATGGCAACTGTTCGCGTTGTTCTTGGTGAGCTAACTTCAATTGTTTGCGCAAGCTTTCTGGGCTCACTCTGATCCCCATGCTGGAAATTTCCAATGCACATTGCAATGGTTCGTACCAGAAAAGAATGTCACCGTTCAAGTCCCAGTCATCGTAGTCAGGAGCCCGCAGGTCATGTGGCTGGCCGCTTTTCAGCTTGCCGCCAATGCCGATAATAAAGACCGCCCCGTCTTCTTGGCAAATCTTGTTTTCTCGTTCTTTTGGCGTTAAATCTGGCCAGCGATCCTCTAATTCTTGGCTAGTCACAAAGTGAATTTCATCTGGCAAATGATGCACAGCGCTTGGGTAACGGTACCAAACTTCATCTTCCATGTGCTTAATGATCTTAAAAATTTGTTTGACTGTTGCCTTTAAGGTGTCTAAGTTCCGTTCTTCTTTAGAAATCACCTTTTCCCAGTCCCACTGGTCGACATAAATTGAGTGCAAGTTATCGAGGTCCTCGTCCTTGCGAATCGCGTTCATGTTAGTGTACAAGCCTTCATGCAAACCGAAGCCATATTTCTTCAGCGCCATCCGCTTCCATTTGGCTAGTGAGTGGACGACTTCAATCGTATCGCCTGGTTCGTCTTTCATGGTAAATGAAACTGGTTTTTCTACCCCGCTCAAGTTGTCGTTCAACCCTGAAGACTGTTTAACAAACATTGGGGCTGACATCCGCTGCAGCCGCATTTGCAAGCCGAATTCACGCTGGAAGGTTTCCCGAATGTAGCGAATTGCTTCTTCAGTTTCACGAATTGATAATTTCGGATCGTAGTTTTGTGGCACTATTAATTTCATCGTTTGTCCTCCTAATAAAAAAGCAGCCTCGCATCCCGATGAAGGGACGAAAGGCTGCTTGTTTCCGCGGTACCACCCTGCTTGTTCTTAGTTGAACCAACTTGGCAGGTTTAACGCACCCTAAACGGCTAAGTCTACTTTCATCTGAATTTTGAATTAGCAGCAAGCAAGTGTTTGTTCAATTGCGGCCTGGCTAAGCTTCCACCAACCTTAGCTCGCTAAACAGGTAAGACAATTTACTTTTCTTACTTATGGCTTTTATTGTTTTTAATTTTAATTTAATTTTCAGAAAAAGCAAGCTCTTTTTGCTAAAATTTCGAAAAAGCTTATATAATATAACCATGACTTAAAGGAGTGAAAAATATGGGCTTAACTTTTAAAAAGCAGGACGACTTAGAAAAAATGCTGGACAAATTTGCCATCATGCCAAAAGACTTCAAAGTGTCAGGCAAAGGTAAAGACGATGACAAAGATGAAAAAAAGCAAAAACCGGCTAAGAAATAATCCTTGCAAGATAATACCTAGCAGTGCCAATTAACTGCTAGGTATTATTTTTTACCCGCATCGTTGCTGTTTGGTAAACTGCGTCTTCGCTTCTTTTACCAACCGCGACTATATCAATAATTTCGATTTTGTCTCCGCGCTCACTTTGACCAAAGACGATCCGCAGCCCCATTTTACGATTTTTCAATTTACGATAACCCATTAATTTCCCATGCAAGGGACTGCCGCAATTTAAGCCAAACTGCTTAATGCGCTTCAGACCTTTTTTGACAAACACCAGCTGGGACCCGTCTAATTTTTCGATATCTTTTTTTGCCCCATCCCAAATATTCAATTGATATGGGAATTGATCTTTATTCCCAGCCATCATCATCCTCAATTTTTACATCAGCCAAACCATCTTTGCCAAACACTTCTTCCTCAGAATATGCTTTATGTTGGTGATCAATCCGTTTAGCCGCTGTTTGTTCAACTTGTAAATCTAATAATTCATCCTCTAATTCATCGAGTTTAGCGATTAACTTTTCATAATCATGCGCAGTCATCAAAACGGCTGCTGGATGATCACGATTAAAAATGTAGACTCCGTTTTTAGCCGCTGCTGCTTCCTTAATCACCTTGGCAGGTGACTTTTTTAAGGCGGTCATATTGGTTACAGGAACATTTAATGCTTGCATAGAAAAATCCTCCTTTTGCTTAATTTTAGCATAAAGGTACTTTTAAAAGTATTGTTAAGCATATTCTATTAAGTATCTTTCAAAAAGATTTAACCCAAACAAAAAAGCAACTGCTCAAGCAGCTGCTTTTTTAATTACTCTTAATTTTCTGGAAATTCGTCTTCTGGTACGCCATGCTCTTTGCCGGAAATCCGGTAGAAAGTATATGCAATTAAACCAAAGATAATTGGCCCAATCGCTGTCCAGAACGCTGTCATGTAGTCGCCTTGCAAGATCGGCTCAATAATCGTAAACAGAATCCCAGCACAGATCACTAATTCAACAAAGACAACCAAGGCTGTCGTCCAGCGGTAATTGGTAAAAATCTTAAATTTCCGTGGCAAATCTTTACGCAAGAAGAACGGGAAAGCACCAACGATGAAAATATAAGACGCACTCGACGAAACGTTAACCATGTTTTGCAAAATCTGGTAGAAGCTCTTCGCTGCACTACCGCCAAATGAAACAAAGAAAATCATCAATGAAACAAAGGTGGCTTGTGCCCACATGGCATTAGCTGGTACTTCATGGTCATTCAGTTTGGTCAACTTCTTTGGCCATAAGCGCTCGTCACTGCCCAAAATAAAGGATTTAATTGGCGAGTACAGCATCACGAAGAAAGCACCAATAATGCCCATTAACGTTGCTAAAGCAATAAAGCGGACAAATGTCCCACCAATTGCATCAGCTGTACCAGCACTTAAACCAAGTGCCTGCCCTAAAGCAGTTCCCAGCCGGTGGAAAATGACATAAGTCATATTGCCGATGTTTACGCCATCACGGGCAATATCACGCTGGTAGTTAACTGTAAAACCAGCCATGAAAATCATCAAAACGTATGAGCAGATTGTAAAGGCAGCCCCAATCAATAGCCCCCGCGGGAACGATTTTTCTGGGTCTTTCATACTGTCCGTTACGCCTGAAACGGTCTCCATCCCGCCATAAGCAAAGATCGCGTAAACAACAAAGGAAATAACCGCAATCGGGCTTTGGAAGTTAGGGTTTGGCGAATGGAAGAAAGCTTTAGCTGAATGAATTGGCTCAGCTAACTGCCCGTGGTTCAAAATCAGGACCCAAATTGAAACGACAATGAACAAAACGTTCAAAGCGATCAAGAAGACCCCGCCAATTGAACTCATGGCCTGAATTCCTTTCATACCTCGTGATGACAAGAAAGTCGTAATCAAAATGAAGGCAATTGCTAATAACCCAACCGTCTGCGTTGAAGTTAAACTGCCGATATGCCAAGTTTGTGTTTTATCTTCCCCAAACAGCAGTGAGGAAACTGAAATCCAAATTCTTGAGGCCATTGACACCTGCCAGATAACCCAGTTGGCTAACCAGATAAAGGTCCCAATAAAGGCCCACTTTTCGCCAATCGACCCGGCCAGCCAGGTGAAAATGCCGCCTTTAGCTTCCGGATAAGCAGACCCATATTCGGCCATCATCAAGCTGGATGGAATCATGAAAACCAAGCCAGCAAAGATGTACCAAATAAAGGCTGCGTAAGACATTTGGGCGTATGACACCGACACATTGCCGAAGCCATAAACTGAGGTAATAATCATTAATACCAAGCTGCCCATTGTAATAGTTTTGGCTTGCTTGTTGTTATCCAAATATTTCACACTCCCTATTTTACCGATTAGTAATTTTACCGTATTTTGACAACTTTTTCCCGCTGTCTAATTTTTCCCTCAGTTTGTTTTCATAAAAAAAGAACTACTCGTTTGAGTAGTTCTCTAATTTAGCTTTGTTTACGCCAAATGAGTTTCAATCCAGTCTAAAACTTCTGTCCGTCCTTCGCCCGTTACCGCGGAAAAAGTTTGAACAGTAACATTGTCAGCCGACAAATCTAACGTCCGCCCTAGCTGCTGTTTAGCCCGATTAGCCGCATTTTTCTTGAGCTTATCAACTTTAGTCAATACAATCAAGAGCGGCAAGTTCAAGTACTGCGCATACTCATACATGGCTTGATCGTCTTTAGTTGGCTCATGGCGTGAATCAATCAGAATCATTAATCCTAGCAAGTCAGCCCGAGTTTCAAGATAGTCTTGAATCATCACACCAAATTCTGCCCGCTGCTTTTTTGATACCTTGGCAAAGCCATAACCTGGCACATCAACTAAATAGAAATCTTCATTCACTAAGTAAAAATTCAAGGTTTGCGTTTTACCCGGTGAAGATGAAGTTCTTGCCAAATTTTTTCGGTTAAGCAAGCGGTTGATCAAGCTGGATTTGCCCACATTCGACCGACCAGCTAAAGCGATTTCTGGCAAACCGTCTTTGGGGTACTGGTCAGCTTTAACCGCACTAACGGCATACTGACTGGCACTTATTTTCATTGCGCTGCCTCACGTTTTTCTTCTTCTGGCTCTCGTTCAATCCGCGGACTAGCATGTTTAGTAATCACGTCTTTAGTGATTTCAACCTGCCGGATGGTCTTGTCGCTTGGTGTTTTATACATCGTATCCATCAAAGCATTTTCCATGATTGACCGCAAACCACGGGCGCCCATCTTTCGGTTGATAGCGACATCAGCCATCGCAGTCAATGCCCCGCTGGTAAACTTCAGGTCCACATCATCTAAGCTCAGCAGTTTTTGGTACTGTTTAACCAAAGCATTCTTTGGCTTGGTTAAAATTTGCACTAAGTGTGAGCGATCCAGTTTATCCAGGGTAGTGATAATTGGAATTCGTCCGATAAATTCAGGGATCATCCCGAATTTAACCAAATCTTCTGTTGTCAGGTAACGGTTCCAGTGGTCAAGATCATGTTCTTGCGTCTGCATTTCAGCCCCAAAACCGATAATCCGTTTACCTAGCCGTTCTTTAACGATGGACTCAATCCCATCAAAGGCCCCACCAACGATAAACAGAATGTTAGAAGTGTCCATTCTAATCATTTGTTGCTGTGGGTGCTTGCGCCCGCCCTGCGGCGGTACAGAGGCAATGGTTCCTTCTAAGATTTTCAGCAATGATTGTTGCACGCCTTCACCAGAAACGTCCCGTGTGATTGACACATTTTCAGATTTTTTCGAAATCTTGTCAATTTCGTCAATGTAAATAATCCCGTGCTGTGCCCGCTCTAAGTCGTAATCAGCATTCTGCAGCAATTTCAGCAGGATGTTTTCTACATCTTCACCAACGTAACCAGCTTCGGTTAATGTAGTCGCATCAGCAATTGCAAATGGCACATTCAAAATGCGGGCCAGGGTCTGTGCCAAGTAAGTCTTGCCCGAGCCAGTTGGGCCAATCAAGGCAATATTTGATTTTTGCAGTTCAGTCTCTGGATCAGCATCTAATTGCGAAATCCGTTTATAGTGGTTGTAAACTGCTACAGACAGAACTTTTTTAGCCCGTTCTTGCCCGATAACATACTGATCAAGCTGCTGGTTAATTTCTTCTGGCGTTGGCAGGTTGCTTAAATCCTGAACTGCTTCATTAGCCAGTTCATCATCAATCATTTCTTTAATGCGGTCAATACAGTCATTGCAAATGTAAAAACCGTTGACGAACGCCATTTTTTTAACTTCTGACTCAGTCCGGTTGCAAGAAGTACACCGAATTACGTCTTGATCAGCCAGTTTATTAAAAGGCATCTTTTGTCCTCCCTTTATTCGATAAAGGTAGCCTAGCATAAATTTCTACTTGGGTAAAACAATTAGTTTAGCACAAAAAAAGCGGCCGCAGCCGCTTTGAATGAGCATCAATTATTTGCTGCTCTTCTTGCTAGACTTTTTAGCCTTGCTGTCATCTGACTTCTTGCTGGACTTCTTGTCAGCGCCATTAGCCTTTTCGTATTCAGCCTTGGAAACTTGCTTAGCACTGTCAGTAATCATGTCCATAGCCTTCCGAACAGCGATGTCGTGTTCCAGCATGTCATCAGACAGGGTTTCACGCACAGTCTTAACGTCCATGTTGTATTCGCTAGCTAAGTCTTTGATTTCTTGTTCTTTTTCTTCCTTAGTAGCAGTCAGCTTTTCAGCCTTAACGATAGCTTCCAAAACTAAACTGGTCTTAACGCGGTCTTCTGCACCAGCAGCAATTTGCTTACGCAAAGTAGCTTCATCAGTCTTAGTAATTTGGAAGTAAGTTTGTGGGTCGATGCCTTGACGACGCAAGTTGCCTAAGTATTGGTTCAGTTGATTGTCAACATCTTGTTGAATCATGGCGTCAGGGATTTCATCGATCTTAGCATTCTTTACAGCACCGTCTAAAGCAGCTGCTTGAATTGCATCTTCGGCTTCGTCTTCTTTTCTAGCCTTCAGTTGATCCTTAATTTTATCCTTTAATTGGTCTAAGGTATCAACACTTTCGTCAACGTCTTTAGCAAACTCATCGTCTAATTTTGGCAGTTGCTTGGTCTTAATTTCGTGCAAAGTAGTTGCGAAGTGAGCTTCTTTGCCAGCCAAGTCTTTAGCACCGTAATCCTTTGGGAAGGTAACAACAACATCAACTTCGTCGCCAGCCTTATGACCGATTAATTGGTCTTCAAAGCCTGGAATAAATGAACCGCTGCCTAATTGCAATGAATGGTTCTTAGCTGCGCCGCCTTCGAACTTCTTACCATCGATAGTACCTTCGAAGTCGATCGTTACAGTGTCGCCCTTAGCTGCTTCGCCCTTCTTCAAGACTAAAGTAGCATTAGCTTCACGACGACGTTCGATTTCAGCGTCAACGTCTTTAGCGTAAACACGAGTGTTTTGACGAGGAACTTCAATGCCAGTGTACTTGCCTAACTTAACTTCTGGTTCGGTAGTAACTGTAGCTTTCATGGTCCAAGCTTGACCCTTTTCCATTGAAACTGGGCTAACTTGTGGTTGACCAACAGCCTTAACCTTAGCTTCTTTTAAAGCTTCGCTGTATGCATTTGGCAGCACGAAGTTCAAAGCATCTTGGTATAAAGCTTCTTCACCGTAGAATTGATCAAAAACAGTTCTTGAAACATGGCCCTTACGGAAGCCAGGAACGTTCAAGCTACGCTTGATCCGCTTGAAAGCTTCGTCTAAGCCAAGTTTAACTTCATCTTTTGAGATTTCAAATGTAAGTTCACCGGTGGTTTTACCGGTTTTTTCCCATTTTACAGACATTAATTAAATACCTCCGCTGTCAATTTTGGGCTTGCTAAATAGCACACTGTTCTATCTTACCGTAAAGATAGGAAAAAAACAATTCATGCTAAACAAAAAAGACGTGCCCGAGCACGTCTTTTGATTAACTTGACTAAAAATTAGTCAAGGATGTCAGTAACCTGACCAGCACCAACGGTCCGACCACCTTCACGGATGGTGAACTTAGTACCCTTTTCGATGGCAGCAGGCTTGATTAATTCAACAGTGAATTCAGTGTTGTCGCCTGGCATAACCATTTCAGTACCTTCTGGCAATTCAATTTCACCAGTGATGTCAGTGGTGTGGAAGTAGAATTGTGGACGGTAGTCTGAGAAGAATGGAGTGTGACGACCACCTTCGTCCTTCTTCAGAACATAAACTTGACCCTTAAACTTCTTGTGGGTTTGAATTGAGCCTGGTGCAGCCAATACTTGACCACGAACAACTTGGTCACGGTCAATACCACGTAACAGAACACCAACGTTGTCGCCGGCTTCACCTAAGTCCAGAGTCTTGTGGAACATTTCCAAACCAGTTACAACTGACTTCAAAACGTTGTCTACCAGACCAACGATTTCAACTTCATCGCCGACCTTGATAGTACCACGGTCGATACGACCAGAAGCAACAGTACCACGACCAGTAATAGTGAAGACGTCTTCAACTGGCATCAAGAATGGCTTGTCAGTATCACGTTCTGGGGTTGGGATGTATTCGTCAACGATGTCCATCAACTTCAAGATGACTTCTTGTTGTTCCTTGTCACCTTGTAAAGCTTGCAGAGCTGAACCACGAACAACTGGAATATCTTCACCAGGGTAATCGTATTCGCTCAACAAGTCGCGAACTTCCATTTCAACCAAGTCGATCAATTCTGGATCGTCAACCAGGTCGCACTTGTTCAAGAAGACAACGATGTATTGAACACCAACCTGACGAGCCAACAGAATGTGTTCACGAGTCTGTGGCATAGGACCATCAGTTGCAGCAACAACCAGGATAGCACCATCCATTTGGGCAGCACCGGTAATCATGTTCTTGATGTAGTCGGCGTGGCCTGGGGCATCCATGTGAGCGTAGTGACGGTTTTCAGTCTCGTACTCAACGTGCGCGGTGTTGATAGTGATGCCACGTTCCTTTTCTTCTGGAGCAGCATCGATTTCTGAATAGTCTTCCTTCTTAGCTAAACCTTTTTCAGCCAAAACAGTAGTGATGGCTGCAGTTAAAGTGGTTTTACCATGGTCAACGTGGCCAATAGTACCAATGTTTACGTGTGGCTTAGTTCTAACGTAATGTTCTTTTTCTGCCATTAAAATGACCCTCCTGTAAATTTGCAAGAAGTCCGTTGAGAAATAACGGATAATTCTCTGTCGAATATTGTACTACTTTCCAAACCAAAAGCCTAGCACTAAGCACGGCTTTTAGCTCTAGGAAAATATCCTTTTAAGATTATACCTGTTCCAGCCAAAATGTAAAACACTTTTTAGCTTTGTTTTGGCAAATATTGAGAAATCTTAGCAAGTAAATCTTGATCTGCCCCGCCATCGTGTTTGGTCATGTAGCGGTCTAAATTATTGGTAAATGAAACCGGATCGGTAATATATTTGCTAAGCTTCGGATACATTGCTGCCAGCATTAAATTAGCTTCCCCCAGCACATTTGGCAGCTGGCTTGGTGATTCATCATAAGAGCTGGCCAGTTGCATAATTACCTGCCGGTAAATTGGATCATGACCCATTAAAGGCGACTTACTTGGGTTAAATTCTTCTTGTTGACCTAACACAATAACTTTAATTGTTTGGTCAACGCCCATTTTTACCAAGTCTTCGCATAGAGCAATTCTAACGGTAAAGCCTGTGCTTGGATCAATTAAGCAGCTTTGGGCAAATTGTACAAAGTTAGTCTCGCTTAAAGCATATAACTGCTGATAGTCATAAGAATTAATATGGGTTTGCTGCTTGAAGGAGCCCATAATTTTTTCTTGTTCGTCTTCGCTAACTGGGTCCACTTTAACTGCTAATTTTTGTCCAACGAGTTTTTCCAGTTGTAAAAATTCGATCCGGTAGTGCATTTGCCCAAGTACGTCCAAATACTTTTTGAACACGGCCTGGTCTGAAAATAGGTCTTTTTCTTCTTTGATGAGCTTATAAGCAGCAGCTGGCTGACCTAACTGCAAGTAAGTATCGCATAAATTCAAGGCAATTTTAGTGTCATGCCCCATCCGCAGTGCTTCTTCTAAGTAATCAGCACTTTGCTGCAAATTATCTTTATCAGCGGCTTGCCGGGCCAATTTTACTAAATTTTCTTGACTAACGTTTGCCATCTTCCCTTATTGCTCCTTTGTTTCTGTTGTCTCTGTTTGCTTGACATCTGCTGATTCTTGGTCGTCTTTTTTCTGTGACCGTTTAACTGCCGCCCGATGCCGGTTCTGATCAATTTCCATAACCACCGGCATCACCACTGGCCGGCGGCCAGTTTCTTTATACAGCATCCGCTCCAAGTCATGACGGATGTCGCTCTTCAGTTCTGTCCAGTCAAACTTCTTATGGTTAAAGTTGTTCTTAATCGCTTCAACTACAGTTTCTTCAGCCTTGGTCATCAATGGTTTATTTTCCTTGATGTAAACAAAGCCGCGGGTCGTAACTTTTGGCGGATAGATAATCTTTTTCCGCCGGTCAATTGTCACTACCGCAATAAAGATCCCATCATCAGACAGAACTTCCCGGTCGCGCAAAACAATGTTGCCGACATCACCTACGCCTGAGCCGTCAATCATCGTTGCTTCGCCAGGTACAGGATCTGTCCGGTAGAAGCGTCCCTTATCGTAGCCATAAGCTTCCCCATTTGCAGCTAGATAAATATCTTTTTTATTCATCCCGGAATCAACAGCCAGATGCTTCAAAACATCCATTGACCGGTATTCGCCTAACACTGGGAAGACAAATTGCGGCTTCAAAGTTGTAATCAACAGCTGTAAATCACGGCCGGTAGCATGGCCTGAAATATGCTTTTCTAAACCTAATTGTACGACACTGCCGCCAGCACGATAAATCATGTCGCTAGTTTGTGCCACCATTGTTTCAACTGCATGTGATGGGGTCGTGGCAATAAAGACCAGGTCGCCTTTGACAATTTTAATGCTGCGGTGACGGTTATTGGCCATCTGCTGAAGTGATTGCAGCGGTTCACCCATTCGGCCAGTTTCCAAAATAACTGTTTGGCTAGCTGGGATTTCTTTTAAGTCCTTTTCGTGAATTAACAGACCATTAGGTACTTTCAGATAGCCCAATTTAATCATCGTTTGGACGATCTTGTTCACGTCCCGGCCAGTTAACACCACCTTGCGTTTAGCCCGCGCTGCGGCATTAATAATCTGCTGCATCCGAGTGACATTTGAAACCTTGGCAGCGACAATGATCCGTCCTTCATGGCTTTGGAAAACATTATCGACATAAGTTTCGATATCGCGCTCTGAGGCACTAGAATAAACTGCTTCAGCATTGGAAGTATCGCACAGCAGTGCTAAGACCCCTTTTTGCGAAATTTCAGCCAAGCGCACCATATCAGTCCGGTAGCCTGGGCGAGAAGAAGGATCGAACTTAAAGTGGCCAGTGTAAACAATTTCACCAGCTGAGGTTGACAAATCAATTCCCAAGCTATCTGGGATTGAGTGAGTCGTACTAAAGAATGACAAAGTAGCTTGGTCAAAATGCAAAACGCTATTGGCATCAATTTCATGGAAAAGATGTTTCTTATAGCGCTTATTTTCGCGTTGAACAGTAATTTTAGCCAAAGCAATCGTTAATTTTGAACCATAAATCGGTAAATCGTAATCGCGCAGAATATACGGCAAAGCACCAATGGCATCAGCATGCCCGTGGGTCAAAAAGATACCCCGAATTTGGTCAGCATAATCTTTGAAAAAATCTAAGTCTGGAATAACTACATCAATTCCAAGTAAAGATGAATCTGGATACATTAAGCCAGCATCGAAGACAAAAATATCCTTGCCAACTTGCGCGGCAAACATATTTTTACCAGTTTCACGCACGCCGCTTAACATCATTAATTTGATAGTTTGAGTCATTTTGCTATAATTCTTCTTTCTGTTTTTCTTTAAATGTCATGTATGAGGATCAAATTGATCACAAGCGAAACAAACTAGAATAATTCTAGCATAATTGCACTAATTTCGGCAGAAAGAAAAGGACCACCTTCGCGGCGGTCCTTCGTGTGTGAGTATTTAGCAATTCAATTAATAGATTAACGACGTAAACCTAAACGCTTAATCAGTTCACGGTAACGGTTAATATCCTTGTTCTTCAAGTATCTTAACAAGTTACGACGGTGACCGATCTTCTTAAGCAAACCAACGTATGAGTGGTGGTCTTGCTTGTTAGCCTTTAAGTGAGCATTAAGGTTATTAATGTCTTCAGTTAAAACAGCAATTTGAACTTCTGCGGAACCGGTGTCGCCTTCGTGGCGAGCGTATTCCTTGATAATTTGGTCTTTCTTTTCTTTTGAAATAGCCATTTTTTCACCTTTCATCTAAAAATTGCCATTGACAACGTTGACCGCTGGTGAAGCGAGAAAACAGCGCCAATGGTTCACGACAATTTATATTACAAAATATCGCCTATAAAAGCAAGCAAAAATCTGCTTGCACAGACCTGCTCGATTAAGTATACTAAGAAGGTATCATTTTATGCAATGGAGGTGAGTTCAATGCCACAAATCAAATCAGCTATCAAGCGGGTTAGAACTGCTGCTAAAAACAACGAGCGTAACTCAGCTGGCTTAAGCCAATTGAGAAGTGCCGAAAAGAAGTTCCGCGTAGCACAAGCAGCTGGTGAGCAAAACGCCTCCGACTTGCACAAAGAAGCTATTCGCGCAATTGATAAAGCTGCTTCTAAGGGCTTTATCTCAAAGAACAAGGCTAGCCGTGACAAGAGCCGTTTAGCTAAGTTAGCTAAATAATCATTCATGAAATAAAAAGGCAAGTGCATTGCACTTGCCTTTTTATTTTTGCCTAAATGAATTTAAATTCCTAAAACCCAAGTTTTCAAAAAGATTGAATCCTGATAAGTCCCATTTTTATAGCGGAAATCTAATTCAATCACTTCTCTTAGCAACCGCCGTAAACGGGTTAAGTTAGTTCGACTGCGCAAGGCTAATTTAATTCGGTACGGATGCGCATTCAGCTGCTTGGTAATCTCCATCTCACTGCGTCCGCGCTGAGCCAGTGTTTTAACGCAAACTTGAAATTCCAGCTGACTAGCAAAGACAGCCAAAATAGCAGCTGGCGCTACGCCCTCGCGCAGTTGATCATCTAACCGCATTACTGCCTGCTCAACTTGTCCTGCCAAAGCTTTTTCTAAAATAGCGAAAACATTTTGCGCTAGCGAGCGATCAATATTTTGCCGGACCATTGCTTGAGTAATGACTTGCCCGTTGCAGATTGCTTTCAACTTGGCGTAATTACCCAGAGCAGTCGCCATTACCTGGTCGCTGCGCTCAAGCAGTAATTTTAACGCCCCCGGTTCGAATGGTACCCCCTCTTGTTTGCTTAACTTTTTGAAAAAATCGCCTAGTTGATAAGGCTTAACGGCAGTTGAGACAAACAAGCAATATTTTTTCAGTAATTTAGTAATTTTGCGGCGTTGGTCGATCCGTTCATAACTAGCCACAATCACCAATGCATCGGTCAGTTCCGGCAGGTTAGCAAAAATCTGTTGGAGTTGTTTTACTTTAGCTTGGTCTTTTTGTGGAACTTTGCTGGTTAAAAAATAGGGATTTTTCACCAGGATTAATTTTTGCGGGCTAAACAGCGAGTTTTCCATTAGGGCAGCCAGCAGTTCGTCCAGGCCGTCTTGTTCACAATCTACTTGCACAAGATCATCGTCTTTAAATTGCGGTTCATGACAATAAGCGCGGGCGATATAATCGTTGAGCAGTGCTTCAGGGCCCGTGATTAGCACGGCCCGGCTTGGCTTTTCTTGCCCAAATACAGATAAAATTGTCATGAATCCGGCTCCTTTAAAACATAAGAAAATCTTTCACGATGAAACAGGTCATACGTCCAGCTAATCATACCACATTCAGCAGTATTATCCCCTGCCAGCCCGAGTTTGCGCAAAGTCAGCATCGTCTCCGGATGCGGATGACCATAACGGTTATTTACTCCAGCTGAAATAAAAACTCGCTTAGGTTTGACTGCCTTAAGAAATTCCGGATCAGACGCGGTTTTGCTGCCGTGGTGGCCAAGTTTTAAATAATCAGCTTGCACGCCAGCCTTAACTAATATTTTTTCATGCTCGCGGTCTAAATCACCAGTAAAAAGCCAACTAGCCTGCGGAAATTGTGCCAATAAACAAAGCGAATCTTCATTGCTTCCTGGGCCAGGTTTTTGCGGCCACAAAACCTTAATTTGTAGTTGCGGTGATAGTTGCAAACAGTCTCCTACCAGCAAGGGATGCAGCTGCGTCTTAATTTTTAAACCAGCTAATTTTCGCTGAAAATGGGGATTTTTATCTAAGCCCGCCGCAAAATAGAGGTGGTCAACCGGCATTTTCTTGAGCAATGCCCGCAAATCTCCAATATGGTCAGCATCTTGATGTGACAAAAAGACCCCATCGAGTTTAGTAATCCCTTGTGCCTTTAAATACGGTAGCGTAGTTTGCAGCAGCTGTGCCGGCCGCGGTTTGCTGCTGCCAAAATTTAACCGGCCGCCCGTATCAATCAAATAAGCTTGCCGCTTTCCCGGCGTAGTTAGCAAAATGCTGTCTCCCTGACCGACATCAATGAACGTAACCTGCCCATGCAAGGGAAAATGCAAACTTAAAAAGCACAGCAAATACAGCAGCCATGGCCACTGCCACTTTTTATGCTTGATCGGCAAGAGCCAAATTAGCCAGTACAAAGTTAAACCAGTTAGCACCAGTTCTTGCCACCAACTCAATTGCCCAAATGATATCCAGCCCAAATTAGCCGCTGCCAGTTTAGCCACAATTTTTTCGCTAGCAGCTAGCAACCATTCGCAACTGCTAGTTAAACCGGGTATTAACCCTAAAAATGTTACAGGCATCACCCAGCAATTGAAATACGGCACGATTACTAAGTTGAATAGGCAAGTTAATAGATTTAAACCATAAAAATTCGCCAGTAACACCGGTGCTATTAACAAATTTAAACAAAGGCCTTGCTGCCAGCGCGATCGATCAGCGGTTAGCTGCAGGCCCCAGGCTAATAGATATGACAACTGAGCGCCTACGTTTAAAAAGAGCCGCGGCTGCAAGCATAAATGCAAACAAAGTGTTAAGCCCAAAATGTCACAGTTTGCCAGCGGCCAGCGTCGAAATTTGCGAACTTGTTTAATGCCGTAGCTAATGCCTGCTCGTACAAAACCCGGCTGCCAATTACTTAAAAATATTCCGCAAATTAATAAACAGGCGCAAATGATGGTCGTTTCTTCGTCAGTAAAATGCAGCCGATACCCGATCGTCGTCACTAGCAAGCAATATAAACTAACATGCAAGCCTGACAGGCTCAGCAAATGGACTACTCCAAGCTGCCGATAATTGTCTTTAATAGCTACTTCATCATCTGCTTTCGCCAGCAGTAATTCACTAGCAAAAAAGCACAAATGCGGCGGCAAGTCGCTTAAATATTGCTGCAATTTAAATTTTAAGCGATGAGCTAGCGGCCAGGAAACGACTGTCGTTTGCCCTGTCCGCAATTTAACCTGGTCGGCAATTCCTTGACTCAAACTATAGCGGCGATAATTAAATTGGGCGCGGTTGCGCGGCGGCTGAATCTTAGATACCTCTCCTTCCCAATTTGATAATTTAATAGCGCCGTGCTTGAGTAAATGCTCCGTTTCTGCATCGACTTTCCCATAAATTCTAACTTGCAGCTGGTCTTGCCGGGCTAAACCGTGCATAAAATGATCGGTAACTTCTATTTCATCTGGATAAATTATCAGTGGTTGTTCAGGCTGCAATTGCACTATTTGATGATAATGCAAACTGCCTCCTAGCAGTATTACGCTTAACAAGAGCCAAGGGCTGCGAAATTTACTTACTGCAAACAGCAAGCCACCACCCAAGATCAAATATCCGATTATTTTCTGCCAAAAATTGCTAGCAACTATTAGGACAAATGCTGCCAGCATCATTAACAGCCCTAGCCAGAAGAATAAACCTGGTTTATAGTGCCAGCTGATCTTTGAAACCGGCGAAGGTTTTCTCACCAATTCCTGAGACTTCGGTGATTTCTTCAATTTTCTTAAAACCGCCTTTTTGTTCGCGATAGCTAATAATTTGCTCGGCTTTCTTTTCGCCAATGCCAGTTAATTTTTGTAATTCTTCCTTGCTAGCACTATTTAAATGCACCTTGTTTGTTTCAGTTCCTTGACTAGGATCAGTTGCATTTTGCCCATTAGCGTTAACGACTGTGCTAGCACTAGTTTCAGCTTCTTTTTCACCTTGATAAGGAATATAGATTTTATCTTGATCATGCAAAATTACTGATCGATTAATCGCTTTTAAGGCAGCCTTTGAATCCAATCCACCAGCGGCAGCAATTAAATCTGACATCCTTGCTCCCTGTTTTAGGGTATAAACGCCCTGATCTTTAACAGCCCCTGCAATATCGCAAGTCACATACGGGCTTGCAGGCTTTTTCCCGGCTGTTTTAGTCCTGGCCGACGATTTTGTTTGCTGAGTAATAACTGGTCTGGTTGCTATCGATTGTTTCGTTTGGTGGTTAATAACCAAGCCAATTAAAATTCCCAAACCCACAATAGCTGCAATTAACCAACTGCGATGCTCTAAGACCCACTCTTTTATTTTTTCGTAATCCATCAAATTTCCCTCCTAACTTTAAATACGCAAAAAACCTCAGCTTTGAGCTGAGGTTTTTTTATTTTAATAAACTTTTATTTTTCTAGATAAGCAACCGCGTCTTCAAAACTAGCCACCGGTACAATTTTCATCTTGCTATGAATTCGCTGAGCGGTTCGCTTTGCTTCGGCATAGTTGGTATCTTTTGCTTTCATCCCAGGCAATTTTTGCGTTGGTGCAAAGAAAATTTTTGCCCCAGTCCGATCAGCGGCAATTACTTTTTTATCTACGCCGCCAATAATACCGACCTTGCCTTGCGCATCAATTGTACCAGTCCCTGCAACTTTCCGTCCTTTAGTCAGGTTTTTGCCAGTCAGCGACTGATAAGCAGTTAATGAAAACATTAGCCCTGCCGATGGACCGCCGATACTGCCAGCATTAATTTTAATTTTAGGAGTAAACTTCACCTGCGTCCGGTCAACCAGTTCAACACCTAAACCAGGCTTACCGGTACTTTTAACCTTGCAAATTTTGCCAGTTGCTTGTTTAGTTTTACCATGGTGCCAATAAGTTATCTGTACTTTCTGACCAATTTTTTGCTGGCGCAAATACTTCATCATCGCTGGCGTTGAGTCAAAATGCTGATTATTAATTTTGATAATTGTATCGCCTACGGATAATTTGTGTTTAAAACTAGAGCCTGGCAAAAGATCTAACACATAAATCCCTAAATATTTCAGCTGCGGGTGGCGACCAGCTTTTTTAGCAGCATAGTACAAAGCGTTATTTTGACTTGTCGTCATGTAGTAATGCTGAAGCATTTCGTAGCTTTTTGTCGATTGCCCGGCTAGCAATTCTTGCTTACTGATCCGGCTTTCATCGGAGCGCAAAAAGCTTAAACCATAATCCAGCAAGCCAGCTGGCCGCTCTGCCACGGTTAACATATAAAAATGCGAATCTGGCTTATTAGCCTGACTGGTCATCAGTTCACTCACTTTTTGAGCTGAACCTGGCGATTCGATATAGTAATTTGTCGGCCAGCAAGCAATGATAATCAAGGCGATGGCTGCGGCTAACCAGCCTAGCCAGCGTCTATGCTTACCTTGATTTTCACTCATGGGGCTTCAACTCCTTGATAGCGATAGAACCAAACTTTGGTCCTGCCCAATTGATGCTGCAGTACTAAATCAAAATCAGTTGGTGTGACTAAGTCCGTTCCCTCATCAGTTTCGCCAACAACAATAGCACCCGGTTTCAACAAGCCGTTCAGCGTTAATTGATCCATTACTTTTGCAATTTGCTGTTTAGCATATGGCGGGTCCAAAAACACCAAGTTGAATTGCCATTTTTTTACAGCTAACTGCTTAAGTGCGATGCGATCACGCATATTTAAAACGGTAAACTTAGCCGGTTCTTTGGTTAAAGCTACATTCTTCTTAATAACTTGACAGGCAGCCCGGCTTAAATCGACCAAAACCGCCCGATCCATTCCACGTGAGACAGCTTCGATCCCTAACGCTCCGCTGCCAGCATATAAATCTAAAACCTGGCCTCCCTGAAAAAATTGACCCAATGAATTGAATAATGATTCTTTGACTTTATCACTAGTTGGCCTAGTAGCTTGGCTCTTCAAAGTAACCAGGTGCCGTTTGGCATATTTACCTGCAATAATTCTCAAACTCGCAAATCCTCATTTTCTTCTCGTAGCCGATCAGCCTCTTGCGCCAACCTCTGCATCAATTTAGTCTGATAATCTGCATCAAAATGCAAATCATCGCGGTTAGAAATTTCTGCACGCTTAACAAATGGCAAATGGCTGACTTGTTGACAGACCTGCTCTGCCTCGGCTTGATCAACATACATAATGACGTAGTGTTTGCGGGCCGAATAATAAACAATATCGCCATATTTGCGCAAACGGCGCTGGTCACTGCCGCGATGCAACCAGACGATTAAATCAATCCGCTTTAATAGGCCTGCTGCTGCAAACTGCCGATTTACTTCGCTCATGCTACCAGCCCTTTCTCAAACACTAGCCTGCGTTCATTGGCGGCAATATTTAAGACTAATGCTATTCCTGCAGTTAATACAATCATTGACGACCCGCCATAACTAATAAATGGCAAGGTAACACCGGTAATTGGCAATAAGCCCAAGACCCCACCAATATTGAACAAGGCCTCAGTAAAAATCATTGTGGCCACGCCAAAACAAATCAAAGCATCAAATTGTTCAACGGCATGCACACCCACTTCAGTAATTCTCCAAATCAAAAAGAAGAGTAAACCAATAACGCCAATTGCTCCAATTGAACCCATTTCTTCTGAAATAATTGACAGGATAAAATCTGTGTAGGGCTCTGGCAAATAACCACGCTTTTGCATACTGTTGCCAATCCCAACCCCAAATAGTTTACCGTTATGGATAGCGTAATAGGAGTTGACCAATTGTGCCCCGCCGCTGCGTTCTAGTTTAAATGGGTGAGCAAAAGCTAGCAGACGTTTAAATTGGTAAGAGTCTTGCAAAAATTTTGGATTCCAAACCAAAATAAGAGCTACCAAACCAAAAACCACGGCAGCTAGTAGCAATAGCCAGCGCAGAACTATCCTGCTCGGAATGCCAGAAACCGAATACATGACAATAACGATCATGAACAAAATTGCTGACCCACCAAAGTCAGGCTCTAAAACGACTAACAAAATAGTTATGGCGCAAATAATTGTCGGGCCAGACAGATTTTGCCAAATTTGACCTGGAATAAATTTGCCGTCCCGCCGTGACAAAACAAAGCCCAGGTAGATAACAATCGCTAACTTAGCGACTTCCAGCGGCTGAATATTGATAAAGCCAAGATTGATCCAACCAACTGCACCATTAACTGCTGCTGCGCTCCCTCGAATAACTTTGACAATAATCAAATAAAGCAGCATAGCTAAAGTAATTAGTAAAAAGACGAAAACAAAACGCCGATTTTTAAAAACGTCCAGCTTCAATGCAAAAATTGGTATGCCAAACAGTAAAAATGCGGCTATGGCATAGATCAATTGCCGAACTGCATACGTTGACGGGGAAAAACCATTAACCTGCAAAATATTTGAAGATGCTGAATAAACCATAATGATTCCAAGGATCACCAGCATCAAATATGGAACCAAAATACCATAATCTAAAAATTGGAGTTTCTTGCGCACTGTTTTCATCCATTCTATTAGTTATTAAACGTTTTTATTATAGCACGTGCGCCCACAAAAAAAGCCCGTTCACCGTAGTGAGTGGGCTTAAATTTATTAATTTTCGTTGCGAGCACGCCGCTTGTCAAATTTCTTTCTTTGGGAAGTATTTAAAATCTTCTTCCGCAACCGCAAACTTTCTGGTGTAACTTCACAGTATTCATCGTCGTTCAAGAACTCAATAGCTTCTTCCAAAGTCAAGGTCTTTGGCGTCTTAATAGCAGCAGCATGGTCTTTCCCAGCTGCACGCGTGTTAGTCAAGTTCTTGCCTTTAGTAACGTTAACGGCAATATCGCGTTCACGAGAAGATTCGCCAACGATCATACCTTCATAAACTTCCACACCGGCACCAATAAACAATTGACCACGCTGTTCAACTGATTGCAGTGAGTAAGTCGTTGATTGACCTTGATTAATTGAAACCAATGCACCATTCCGGCGGCCAGCTGACCAGTTCTTGATTACTGGTTTATATGAATCAAAAGTATGGTTCATAATACCGTAGCCACCAGTTTGTGACATAAATTCATTGTTGTAGCCAATTAAACCACGAGTTGGTACCAAGAAGTCTAATCTAGTTTCGCCGTTGCCGTTTGGTTTCATATTCTGCATTTCACCCTTGCGTTGTGACAAAGAGTCAATAACAGAACCAACGTATTCATCAGGTACATCGACTTGAACATTTTCATATGGTTCACATTGAGTGCCATCAATTTCACGGTAGATAACTTTTGGCCGTGATAATTGCAGTTCAAAGCCTTCACGCCGCAGTTCTTCAACTAAAATTGACAGGTGCAATTCACCACGACCTGAAACAGTCCAAGCATTTAGTTGATCAGTTGAAGCAACTTTCAAAGAAACATCGGTCCGCGTTTGGCGAATTAAACGATCTTCCAATTTCTTAGGCGTAACTTTATCGCCCTCACGACCAGCAAATGGTGAATCGTTAGCAACAAAATCCATCTGCAGTGTAGGTGGGTCAATGTGCAGTGCTGGTAAAGCTTCAGGGTGTTCTGCGCTAGCAATTGTTTCACCAACGAAAATATCGTTAATCCCTGAAATGGCAATAATATCGCCAGCTTTAGCTTCCTTGATTTCATTCCGCTTCAAGCCAAAGTAACCAAACAATTTAGTAACCCGGAAGTTTTGTTGTGACCCATCCAGCTTCATCACTGTGATGTTGTCGCCAACCTTAACTTGCCCGCGGTAAATCCGGCCAACACCGATCCGGCCAACATAGTCGTCCCAATCAAGCATCGTAATTTGGAATTGCAGTGGCTCATCTGAATTATCAACTGGTGCAGGAATATTCTTGACAATCGTGTCAAAAATCGGCTGCATCGTATGCTCTTGTTTAGCTGGATCGTCATCGTAGCTAGAAGTACCATTCAAAGCACTAGCATAAACAACTGGGAAGTCCAGCTGATCATCATCAGCACCCAGTTCGATGAACAGTTCTAAAACCTCGTCTAAAACTTCAGCTGGCCGAGCACCTGGTCGGTCAATCTTGTTGATAACAACAATTGGCTTAACACCAGCCTCTAAAGCCTTTTTCAAAACAAAGCGGGTTTGCGGCATCGTACCTTCATAGGCATCAACCAATAGCAAAGCACCATCAACCATGTGCATGATCCGCTCTACTTCACCACCAAAGTCGGCGTGGCCTGGGGTATCCAAGATATTAATCGTCGTGTTGCCATATTTAACGGCCGTGTTCTTGGACAAAATAGTAATGCCCCGTTCACGTTCAATTGCGTTAGAGTCCATCGCCCGATCAGCAATTTCCATATGTTCTGGTAAAGTATCAGATTGTTCTAGCAATTGATTAACTAACGTTGTTTTACCATGGTCAACGTGCGCGATAATGGCAATATTTCTAATATCCTCTCTTCTCTTTGGCAAGAAAGATTCCTCCCCATAGCTAAAAACTGTGACTTCGGTCACAGTCGTCTGTCTGCTGCCAATGAAGCCACCTGATTACATTCAAGGAATTTTAGCAAAAAAACCAGCACAGGTCAATCGTTATCGCAGTTATGTCGTATGATATGATTAACTGTGAATTTACCGAAATTAAAGGAGTCAAAAAAGATGATTTTAATGCATGATATCGTGCGCGATGGCGACCCAGTCTTACGCCAAGTTGCCAAGCCACTCACTTTTCCTTTGTCTGAACACTATCAAAAATTAGCTAAAGACATGATGGAATACTTAATTAACTCGCAAGACCCGCAAATTGCTAAAAAGCACCAATTGCGTGCTGGTGTCGGTCTTGCTGCCCCGCAGGTTGGCGAAGGCGTCCAGATGGCTGCCCTGCTAGTCCCAGATGACAAAGGCAAGATTATTTTTAAGGAAGTTTACGTTAACCCAACTATTGAAGCTGAATCAGTCCGCCAAGCTTGTCTAGAAGAAGGTGAAGGCTGCTTGAGCGTAGACAAAGTAATTGATGGCTTTGTCCCGCGCCCAGATAAATTAACTATTCATTATTATACGGTTGACGGTGAAGAAAAAACGGTCAAGCTCAAGGATTACCCTGCCATCGTTTCTTCACACGAAATTGACCACCTGCAGGGGCATCTATTCTACGATCGAATCAACAAAAATCAACCATTTGATTTGCCAGAAAATACGGTTGTCATTTCCTAAAAAATATGTCCAAATAAAAATTTTAACGATAGTCGCTCCCCTGAGCGGCTTTTTATATTATCAACCCGGCTTGAATATGTTAAAATTTTGTTTAGCTTTAGAATAAATTCGTTTATTCTGTTTTGTTCGTTTTTATTCCGACAAAAATCAAATTTTAAAAGGAGTTACAATTTATGATCTACAAAGTTTTGTACCAAGAAAACAAAATTGTTAACCCACGCCGAGAAACTACGAAAACTCTGTTCATGGAAGCAGACAACGTAGTTGAGGCGCGGACCTTGGTTGAAGACAATACCCCCTACAACATCGAACTGATCCAAGAATTGACAGGCAATTCTTTAGAATACGAAAAGGAACACGCTGATTTTAAATTAACGGAGTTCCCAAAGAATAAGAAGTCCGATAGTGAAGATTAAAAATGACGAAGTTGCCATTTACGCCATCGGGGGGTTAGGCGAAATTGGCAAGAATATGTACTGCGTTCAATTCCAAGATGAAATTATCATCATGGACTGCGGTATCAAGTTCCCAGAAGACGGCATGATGGGAATCAACTATGTAATTTCTGATTATTCTTACCTGATTAAAAACCGTTCGAAAATCAAAGCCTTAGTTGTTTCTCACGGCCACGAAGACCACATTGGCGGAATTCCATTCCTGCTTGAAAAAATTCCAGAAATTCCAGTCTACGCGACTCCATTTGCCTTGGCTCTGATTAAGAGCAAATTGGAAGAACACGGTATTCTAGACCGGACCGAATTGCATGAAGAACAAGAAGACACAGTTTTGCGTTTCAAGAAGCTATCTGTCTCCTTCTTCAGAACTACGCACTCAATTCCTGATACTTTAGGAATTGCAGTTCACACGCCACTTGGAGCGGTGCTATTTACTGGTGACTTTAAGTTTGACCTGACACCTGTCATGAACCAGCCAGCTCCAAACTTTAACCGGATGGCTAAATTGGGCGATGAAGGCGTTTTAGCCCTGCTGGCTGACTCAACTAACGCTGAAGTCAGCCAGTTTACTAAATCTGAACGCTTCGTTGCTAAGTCCCTGCACAACATCATTAGCAACATCGACGGCCGGATCATTTTTGCAACTTTTGCATCTAACTTGTACCGGGTATCCACTGCGATCCAAGCAGCAATTGATACTGGCCGAAAAGTGGCCATTTTTGGGCGTTCGATGGAAAACGGCGTGCAAAATGGGATCGATCTAGGTTATTTGCACGTACCTGATGACTTAATCGTTGATGCCAAAACAATCAACCATACCCCACCAGAAAAAGCCATGATCTTATGTACTGGCTCACAAGGTGAACCATTAGCTGCCCTCTCGCGGATTGCTAACGGCACCCACCGGCAGATTAAGATCCAGCCTGGTGATACGGTCATCTTTTCATCTAATCCAATTCCAGGCAACACTATCTCAGTGAACAACCTGATTAACAAATTAGATGAAGCTGGCGCCAGCGTTGTTCACGGCCGTATTAATAATGTCCATACTTCAGGACACGGCGGTCAAGAAGAATTGCGGCTTATGGTACGATTGTCCAAGCCAAAATACATGATTCCAGTTCACGGCGAATACCGAATGCAGGTTATCCATACTCACTTAGCTCAAGAAGCTGGTGTTCCGGCTAAAAACACTTATGTCCTGGAAAATGGACAAGTTTTGGCTATTTCAGCTAATGGCTCTCGCATTGCGGGCCGCATCCCTGCTGGCGACGTTTACGTCGATACTTCAGGTGCTGCGGACGTTGGCAACGTAGTTGTCCGTGACCGGCAAATTTTAGCTGACGACGGACTAGTCGTGGTGGTTGCAACAGTTGACTACAAGCACAAACGCGTCTTAGCAGGACCGGATATCTTGAGCCGCGGCTTTGTCTATATGCGTGAATCTGGTGACTTGATCAACCAAGCGCAAAAACATGTTTACCATATTTTGCGTTACCAAATGTCAAAATATCAGCATCCACGCGAAAGTTCACTGCGCCGGGCAATCATTGAAAATCTGCAAGATTTCCTCTACTCACGCACTGAACGACGGCCGATGATTTTGGTCATGATTATTGATAAAAACCAAAAAAAGTAAAATATTAACGAACAAATTTTAAAAATCCTCCTTTTTATGCAGGAGGATTTTTTTTCCGGGTAGCATATGAGAGTACATTTACTAGTTAATCTTCTAGCCGGCTCTGGTCGCGCTAAAAAGGCATTTGAAAAGACAGAGCGCTTGCTGGCGGCAAATAAAATTCCATATTCAGTTAAGGTTTCAAATTATGCCGGTGAAATGGTATCAATGGCGCAAATCACTAGCGATTTATTGATTGGACGGCCAGATGAACCGCTCGTTGTCATCGGCGGAGATGGCTCATTAAACCAAGCCCTAAACGGGGTTAAACAGTCTAAAAATCCTGATCAGCCAATTTGTTACCTACCCTCTGGAACAGGCAACGATTTTGCCCGTGGTGCTAAGCTGAGTACAGAGCCAGCCCGTATAGTCGCCGCACTGCAAACACCGCGCATTCAACCGACAGATTGCATTAAATATGAAAATCTTAAAACTGGTCAAACAGGCTATTTTGTCAACAATTTGGGCATTGGCTTTGATGCGTATGTTGTGCAGAAAAGCAATCATTCCCCGCTAAAAAAGGAATTAGGTCACTTAATTTACGGGGTCAACGTCATATCAGCCCTTAAACACCAACAAACTTTTCCAGTAAAAGTGGTCGAAAATGGACATACGCATGAATTTAAAGATGCTTTCCTTTTGACCACAACCAATCACCCCTTTTTTGGCGGTGGTGTAAAGATCTTGCCGCAAACCAATCCGTTTAACCGCAAGATTGCAGTGATTGTCATTCAAAAGCCAGGCGTTAATCTTTTCATACGGGCCGCTAGTCATTTAGTCACTGACGGCCAACATGTAAAATATCCATTCTTCCATTACTATTTTGCCGATGAAGTACAAGTCGCAAATGGTGACCATGAATTTGGGCAACTTGATGGCGAAGAACTGGGAGAGCACGCCTTTTCATTTAAATTCACAATTAGTAAATTTAACTTACTCGTCTAGCTAAAACTCGAATAAAAAGCTGAGCGCTAAATAACGCTCGGCTTTTTGCTTTTCTGGTTTAAATGCCGAATAATATAAGTAGACAGATAATTGTAAAGGGGTCAATTATGGCTGCTTATATTGAAGTCAAACATAATAACAAAATTTACCACACTGGCAATGAAACAATTTATGCTAATCGCGATATTTCCTTCCAAGTAGACCGCGGTCAGCTAGTTATTATCCTCGGCGCATCCGGTGCTGGCAAATCCACTTTGCTTAATATTTTAGGCGGGATGGATACTAATACCAGCGGGGAAGTAATAATTGATGGGACTAATATTGCCAATTTAAATCAGCGGCAATTAACGGCTTATCGCCGGCAGGATATTGGTTTTGTTTTTCAATTTTATAATTTAATCCCTAATCTGACTGCTAAAGAAAATGTTGAACTAGCAGCCGAAATTGTCCCGCAAGCCATGCCAGCCGAAGAAGCACTAGCCCGGGTTGGCTTAAGCAAACGAGCCAATAACTTTCCGGCCCAATTATCAGGCGGGGAACAACAGCGCGTAGCGATTGCACGAGCAATTGCGAAGAGACCAAAATTATTGCTGTGCGATGAACCGACCGGCGCACTGGATTATCAAACTGGCAAACGCATCTTGCAACTCTTGCAGGATATGAGCCGGCAAGATCATTCAACGGTCATTATCGTGACGCACAATTCAGCAATCGCCCCGATCGCTGACCAAGTAATCCGTATTCACGATGGTGCGGCGATAGAACAGCATTTTAACCAACACCCTGCTAGCATTAGCGATTTGGAATGGTAGGTGACACGGCATGCGTTCAAAAATGCTTTGGAAAGATGCCTGGCAAGCTATTACTCATTCTTTGGGACGCTATTTAGCAATTATTGCGCTCATCGCCTTAGGTACCTTTGCATTTGTCGGTTTGAAAATGACTGGACCTGACATGCGGGCTACTGGGAATGACTTTTTTACCGCTCATCACCTTGCTGATGTCACAGTTGTGTCTAATTACGGCTTAGATGCTCAAGATCAGCATTTGATCAAGCAGGCCGCTGGCGTTAAACAAGCAGAATTCGGCTACTTTCAAGATGCCACGGTAGCACATACTAAAACTACCCTGCGAATTTTCTCACAGACAAAAAAATTATCAACTTCTGAAGTGATTAAAGGCCACCTGCCGCGAGGTAGCCAGGAGCTTGCCTTATCTTACCTATTAGCCAAGCAGTACCACTTGGGTCAAACTATCCACCTGCAAGATGCTACTTATTTAAAACATAGCCAGGTAAAAATTGTTGGGTTCGTCAAATCTAGCGAATACTTGGATAAGCACCAAATTGGTCAAACTAACTTAGGCAATGGCCGGCTGACCGGTATTGCCGTAGCCAGTCCAGTTGCCTTTACATCACCAGTCAAGCAAATTGGCCGGGTTAGTTTTAAAAATACTAGCAATCTGAGTCTTTTCAGCACCAGCTACCGCAACCGCGCTTACCGCGATCAGCAAAAACTGCAAAAAATTCTAAATAAGCAGGCTGCTAACTACCCACTTTCCAGGCAATATACAGTGCAAAGCCGCGAAGATGACTTAGGCTACGCCACTTATCGTGCCGACTCACAAAAAGTTGAAATTTTGGCGAGTGTCTTTCCAGTTTTCTTATACGCAGTTGCTGCTCTAGTCTGTCTTTCAACAATGACGCGGTTCGTTGAAGAAGAGCGCATTAAAATTGGAACCCTAAAAGGGCTCGGCTATAGTAATGCCGCTATTGGTTTAAAATTCACGCTCTACAGTACCAGCGCCGCTTTGCTAGGCGTAATTTTAGGTGGCTGTTTGGGCTATACCTTTTTGCCAAATATGATCATTAAGGCCTACTTGTCAACTTCAACTTTAGGGTCTAACTACGAACTCAATTTTGCTTGGGATCCGATTTTAATTTCACTGCTCGTCGCCTTAACTTCAACAACAATCGTTACTTGGCTGACGCTCTGGTCAACCTTGCGCGAGCGGCCTGCAGCCTTGCTGTTACCCAAACCACCGAAAAAAGGTTCACGCATCTTGCTTGAATATATTACCCCGCTTTGGCGCCGGCTGTCTTTTTCAGCCAAAGTGACCGCTCGCAATGCTTTTCGGTATAAAAGCCGGATGCTGATGACGATTCTGGGTGTGGCAGGCTGTACTGGTTTATTAGTGATGGGTTTTGGCATTCGTGATTCTCTGCAAGGAATCAGTCATATTCAATACCAGCAAATTGAAAAAAATGACGTGATTGCTTTAGAAAATCAAACAGTAACTCCTGCCCAAACAAAGTCTATTAACCAGTTTATGCAAACATCAGCAATTCAAGGCAGTTTGCCAGTTCGCTACGAGCAACTAAGTAAACACCAAGCTAAAACAGGCGCAACCCAGGCAATCACCTTGATCGCCCCACAGAATCCTCACAAACTGCGCCAATTTATTAATTTACGTCAGCGCACCGATCACAAACAGTTAAACCTGCCTAAAGATGGCGTAATTATCACCGAAAAATTAGCTCAACTACTAGGTCTGCAGACTGGCGATTGGTTAACTCTGCAAAGTAATGGGCAACCAATGCGTTTTAAAATCAGCGGGATCTGCGAGACTTATATCAACCACTATTTATTTTTAAGTCCAGCTGCTTATCGCAAATTTATGGGCAAAGCTTATCAGCCAAATGCCTACCTGATCACTATGAAACGCCGCAGCCAAGTTGATCATCTGAGCCGGCAGTTAGTTAAATTAGCTGGTATCCAAACCGTAATCGCTAATTCAGCTAACCGGCAATTCTTAAACTCATATACAGGCAGCATTGATTTGGTCATTGTAATTTTGATTATCATTTCTTCATTATTAGCAATAGTGGTCATTTATAACTTAACTAATATCAATGTAGCCGAGCGAGTACGGGAATTATCAACCATCAAAGTTTTGGGTTTTTACGACCGCGAAGTTACGATGTATATTTACCGCGAAACAATTTTTCTTTCACTGATCGGCATCCTGGTCGGTTATGTTTTTGGCTGGTGGCTGCACCACTTCATTATTGTCAACCTGCCGCCTGATCAAGCGATGTTCGACCCGAAGATGTATCCACTGAACTTTCTGCTTTCAGCCCTCATCCCAGCTATTATTACCGGCCTGATGGCCATTTGGGTTCACCATCATTTGCAAAAAATCAACATGCTCGATGCCCTCGCCTCATTAGATTAAAAAAAGGAAGCTGTTTAAGCTTCCTTTTTTTGATGAACTAGTTGTATACCGTCCATCCCAATCATTGGATCAATTTCACCAGTTTTAATTTTGGCAGGTGTCAAAATATAATCTTCGGCAATCGGGGCAGTAGCTATTGCTTTTTGCGGTTTCAGCAGCTGATGGATCTGTTCAACTAACCCGGTCTGTCTAGCATTCCCAGGTGTTTGAACGGCTAAACGAAAAGCTTGGGGATCGCCAACTAAGACCAAATTTTGTTCAGCCCGGGTAATGCCAGTATATAGTAAATTACGTCGCAGCATGATGTAATTTTGCATCGTTAAGGCCAGAATCACTACTGGAAATTCTGATCCTTGCGCCTTGTGGATCGTAATTGCGTAAGCATGCGTCAAATCAAATAAATCATTTTTAGCCAGACTAACTTGTCGGCCATCAAAATCGACTGTTGCTGTTTCTTGCTTATTATCAGGATCTAAACCAATTATTTTCCCAATTTGCCCATTATAAATATCTTTAGCTGGGTTGTTTTGCAGCTGCAGGACTCGGTCGCCAATCCAAAAAGTTTCATCATGAATCTCAATTGATTTAGCGTCAGCTTTGACCGGATTCATAATCAGTCTTAATTCTCGGTTAAGGTTGATAATTCCACCAGGTCCATGATACATAGCTGTCAGCACTTGCAGGTCTTCTTTATGGAATTTTTTCAGGGCCAATTTGATAATCTTGCCGACTGCATCTTCCACCTGCTCTGGCCGCGCTGGAATAAAAGAGTAGTTTGCTGTTTTTTGAAACAAAGCCGGTTCGGCTGCCCCTTGGTTAACGGCATGGGCAAGTGAAATAATACTAGAATCATTTTCTTGGCGGTGAATCTTGGAAAGCTTCGTCGTTGGAAAAATCTCAGCCCGAATCAAATCAGCAAAAATATTGCCAGGCCCGACTGATGGCAGCTGGTCCTTGTCTCCCACAAAGACTAAGTGTTTCGTCCCATCAATTGCACTTAACAACTGTTTAAACAGATACATATCAACCATCGACATCTCATCAACGATTAATATTTCACCATTTAGCTCGTTTAAATCGTCTGCTTCAGTTTCACCAATGCCTAAACCAAGCAAACGGTGAATTGTTTGCGCATTTAGCCCTGTCACTTCACTCATGCGTTTGGCGGCTCGCCCAGTTGGTGCAGCTAGTAAAAACGGTGAATCTTCGCTATATAACACTGCACTTGGTATGTCGGCTAGTTCTCGCAAACATTGCAGCAATCCATTAATAATCGTCGTTTTACCAGTTCCTGGCCCACCAGTAATAATCGAAATTGGATGCGTTAGAGCATTAACAATTGCCTGCTGCTGCGTAGAATCATACTCGAAATGCTGAGCGGTGGTTAACTTATTCAGAGCATCTTTAATCTGCTCAGCGCTATACTCAGTTTCGTTAGCCCTAGCTGCTTGCAGCCGCTTCAGTTGGTCAGCAATTACCTGTTCAGTTTGAAAAGCATTGGCCAAAAAAACACGCTGTTGGCGGATAACGATCTGACCTTGTGCTTGCAGCTGATTAACAGCCCCTGCCACTTGGTCAAAATCTTCGGTACCAAGTAAATCAGCAGCTAGTTGCAACAGGTCTCGATCGGCTAAGCAAGTATTGCCATCTTCCAGTAAATTTTTACGCAGGACTTGTTTAATTGCTCCGCCGATTCGACGCGGATCATTAAGTGCAATCTGCAGATCTTGCCCAATCCGATCAGCCGTTCCAAAACCATAACCAGGAATCTGTCCAACTGCTTCATATGGATTGGCCTTAATTTTTTCAAGCGCTTCCCCATGATATTCATGGTAAAACTGCTCGCTGACGCGTTTATTCAAGCCTAGCCGTGCTAATTTTAACATCAGCTCTGAATACGAATCCATCTGCGAAAGACCAGTTAGCAAGCTATCCTTTTGCCGTCTGGTTAAAGACAAGGTTGCAATTTTCGCTGGATTTTCTTTAAGGATCGATAAAGCATCTAGACCTAATTCCGTCACGATCTTTTCAGCGGCTTTTTGACCGATACCAGGAAATTTTTTGCCGCTTAAATAAGACTTTAGGCTGCCCTCTTCCCGTGGCAAGACCGGTGTATAGCTGTCAGCTTTAAACTGCCAGCCAAATTTTTCATGCAAAACCAGCCGTCCTTGAAAACGAAAAGTGTCACCAGCTTTAACTTCACCAAAACTACCCGTGACTCTGATCGATTCCCGGTCATATTTTGGCAGGGTACCAATAATCTTGACATCGATAATTTTAAATTGGTCACGACTGCTTTCAAAGACGAGGTCAATGACTTGTCCAGTTAATTCAGTCATGCTTTTTCCCCTGCTGACCTTGTAGCGTGGTAATAATCGCCTGATACTGTTTCATGGCCTGCTCATAATATTTCAGGTCTAATTGTTTGCTTTTCTGCCAAGCGGCTTCGGCTTGCTCGTGATCGGTGTTAATTAGAGCGACCCCTAATAAGAACCAGACTTTGGCAGTTCGTTGTTCTGGTGCGATCTTTGCAAAATTGTGGCTTGCTTGCTCAGTCTCGCCTAAGTTCAGCCATAAATCACCTAACAATTCCCAAACTTTGGCATCTGCTTGTTTAATGGTTAACGCAAAGGCTAAACCACGTTCAGGTTGTCCTAATTTAAGATAAACTAGCGCCTTTTGATATAAGGCAGGATCGGTATTAGGAATCTCATTTAAAATGGTTAGTGCCCGCTGAAATTCGCCTTGCATGTAGTAGCAAATTGCTAAATTATAGAGTAATTCGCGTGGCTTTTTCACTAAATGCTGAGCCTGTTCAAGTAGTTTTTGCGCTTGGTCAGCACTGCCTTGTTCTAGCAAATAAGTTGATAATTGCAGGTAATTATTGATTTCTTGCGGATGAGCATCGATTGCTTGTACTAATAAATGAATTGCTTTGTCAGTTTGACCAGCTTGATACAGCTGGTCAATTTTTTGATTAATCGCCATTATAATAAGTCCGTTGCCGATAATTTTCGGCCTAAATAATCTGTCTGATTCCAGACAACTTTTTGAAAACTTTGTCCCTGGTCATCAGTTGCTAAAATCGTCAAACTGGTATTGCCAAGACCGCCATGTTTACGAAGTTCTGCTAACGGGTAGCCAAGCAAACCGCCCATAATCGCACATAGAGCCGCTCCATGGCTTACTGCTAACACTTTATCATCTGGGTAAGGGTATTTAGCCGCCACCGCTCTAGCAAAACTTTTTCCGCGGGCAATAATCTGCGGATATGATTCACCAGCTAGTTCAGTCGGATCATATTTGTCAGGTGCATCCCAAAAGTTTTTAACTTGGACTGGAAATTTTTCGGCAGCTTCCTTAAAAGTCATGCCTTCTAGTTTGCCTAAATTAAATTCACGCAGACGTTCATCTTTAATCACTGGCAGCTGACTGCCCATGGCATCACGAATGCCACAAGCTGTTTGATAAGCACGCGGCAGCGGGCTGGCATAAATAGCGGCAAACTCGGTTCCTCGCAAATAGTGACCTAATTTTTTGATATCGGCCAAGCTTTGCGGAAGCAGCGGCGAATCACCATGTCCTCCTTGAAAACGGCCTGCTAAATTCCATTCAGTTTTCCCATGACGGACAAAATAAATTTCCATGCCCTCTCCTTCTTTCTGCCTACCATAATAACAAAAAAGCTAGTGCTTTCGCACTAGCTAAAGTGGTTAAACTAATTGCAATTCGCGTTGTTTTTGGTAAGCACAGTCAATCGTGCCGCCGCCTAAACACTCCTCGCCATTGTATAGGACTAAGGCCTGTCCAGGCGTCACTGCCCGAGCTGGCTCATCAAAGTCAATGGTAGCTGTATTGTCCGCTGCATGATAATGCAGAGTTACGCCAACATCTGGCTGGCGATAACGGAACTTAGCCGAGCAATGCAAGTCAAAATCAGCTTGCGGTTGACCAGTAAAGAACGACATGTCACTGGCCTTTAATTGATCAGCGTACAAGAGCGGATTGTCATAGCCTTGGTCAACAATTAATTGATTATGCTTGAGGTCTTTACCCACTACAAACCAAGGATCAGTTGATTCTTTAGTACTGCCTAAACCTAAACCTGAACGCTGGCCAATCGTATAGTACATTAACCCGGCGTGGTGCCCAACAACCTGTCCGTCAGGTGTGACCATCTCTCCGCCTTGAGCTGGCAAGAATTCACTCAAGAATTTACGGAAATTCCGCTCGCCAATAAAGCAAATACCCGTTGAATCTTTTTTCTTAGCAGTCACTAAACCAGCTTGTTCAGCAATCCGCCGAACTTGTGGTTTAGTTACATCAGCCAGTGGGAAAATTACATGCTTGAGCTGGTCTTGAGATAATTGACTCAAGAAATATGTTTGATCTTTATTGCCATCTTTGGGGCGGACCATATGGACAATTCCCTGGTCATCAGTGCGTGTCTTGGCATAGTGACCCATGGCAATATAATCTGCATCTAGTTTCAAGGCAAATTCAAGGAAAGACTTAAATTTAATTTCCTTATTGCACATGACATCAGGATTGGGGGTCCGTCCTTGCTTATATTCACCTAAAAAGTATTGAAACACCCGTTGCCAGTATTCTTTTTCAAAGTTAATGGCGTAGTAAGGGATCCCGATTTTTTCAGCCACCCGTTGCACGTCTTCATAATCTTCTGTTGCCGTGCAAACGCCGCTATCATCAGTATCATCCCAATTTTTCATAAAAACGCCGATCACGTCGTAGCCTTGCTGCTTCAAGAGCAGGGCTGACACGCTAGAATCGACGCCGCCGCTCATGCCGACGACTACGCGGATGTTCTTCTTATCAGTCAAAATGCCTCAATCCTTTACCTCAGTCAGAATTTTACGCTCGATGAGGTCTTTCAAAATGTAGTCCAATAATTCAACAGTTGGAGCTAATTGCTTATTCTTAAAAATATTAACCTTCTGCAAACCATTGCGATCAGTCACAACCATCGTCAGCGTTTCTAAGTCTTCCCGCAGGGTGATTTTTAGCTTAGTTGGCGCATTATAAGGCGAATCATTGTAAAGCGGGTGCTCATACACATAATTGCCGCGCTTAGTTTGTTTAAAACCTGCATCAATCAGCGCATATTTTTTTAACTCCGGATTGACCATGAACTGGCGATGATCGCCATTGATTGTCACTTTGTTAGCCATTTTCGAGCCTCACTAACTAATAATAAGTAAATTTTTCAACAAAAGCAATTATTTGCTTTGCAGCTCTAGGACCAGTTTCGTTAAAGCTTCAGCAAAAGCTGCAACTTGCTCAGAAGTGGTAAAGCGGCCAAAGCTAATTCGAATTGAATCACCAAGCCGCGGAGAATCTGCGCCATACATCGCTGCTAAGACATGCGACGGAGTTAGCGAACCAGCCGTGCAGGCAGACCCACCCGAGACAGCAAAACCAGCTAAATCCAACCGGGTCAATAAAACATAGGTACTAATGCCCGGAAAGCTTAAGTTCAAAACGTGATGAGATACAGCACCAGTTAAACTGCCATTGACCGCAAAGTCGGCGCCTGCTGACTTTAGCCTCTCCAAGATTAGCTGCTGAAAAGCTTGATAATTAGCCTGCAATTGATTTTTATCGATCGCAGTTAATTCCCGCACCGCTTCGCCAAAACCAGCAATTGCTGGTACATTTTCCGTGCCAGCCCGGCGCTTGTGCTCTTGCTCGCCGCCAAGCACAAAGCTTGGCAATGCCAGGTCCGGATTTTCGTACAAAAATCCTAAAAACTTGGGACCATTGATCTTATGCGCGGAAGTAGACAGCAAATCAATGCTCATCGCTTTGATATCTAAATCAATCGTACCTAGTCCTTGGACAGCATCGACATGGAAATAAGCTTGCGTTGGCTTGACCAGCGCTCCAATCTCAGCCAGCGGCATAATACTTCCAACTTCATTGTTGACCGCCATAACTGAAACTAAAATTGTGTCTGGAGTCAGAGCTTCTCGCAACTGGTCTAAAGAAATGTGGCCAGTTTGGTCGACATCGAGATAAATGACTTCAAAACCAGCTTGTTCAAGGCGCTTTAACGGATTTAGCACCGATGGGTGTTCAATCTTAGTGGTAATAATACGCTTGCCCACATGCTTACGGCTGCGCGCCACTTCCATGATGGCTGTATTGTTACTTTCAGTCCCGCCACTAGTAAAAATAATCGCTTCAGGATCAGCATTAATGCTGCTAGCAATTAACTTGCGGGCATGTTCAACTGCCTGCCGCGCCTTGCGGCCAATCGCATGCGTGCTAGAAGCATTGCCAAAATCATGCGCCATTTCATCGGTCATGACTTTGACTACTTCTGGCGACATCGGGGTCGTTGCAGCATTATCTAAATAAATTTCTTGCATCCTACTCAGCCTTGCTTTCTAAATACTCAACCACTAAACTAGCTGCCTTCTTGCCCACTTCGGCGACAAATTGGTCGAAGTTAAAGTTAGCATCTTGATCGCCATTATCAGAAATTGCGCGCAAGACAACTAGCGGCGTCTGGAAATGATAAGCGACTTGGGCAAAGGCTGCACCTTCCATTTCAACCGCCATGGCTGCCGGAAAATCAGCCTTGATCGCCCGTTTATCATCTTCGTTAGCCAAAAAACTATCGCCAGTGACCACTAAACCAGTCTTATAATCCACGTGTTTAGTTTGCAAGAAAGATGCAAACTCGTCAAAAGCTGACCCAGTTAAGGCAAATTCTGCTGGTTCATGTGGAATTTGCCCTAATTGATAATCGCCAGCTTCTTGGCAATGGACATCGTAATATGCAAAAGCATTCACTAACAGCAAGTCCTTTAATTTAACATTAGTTTGCAAGGAACCAGCTGATCCGGTGACCAAAATCAAATCAATTGGCTGACAGGCCAGCAAACTAGCTAAATTCATGGCCGCTTGCACTTTGCCAATGCCTGATAAGCCTAAAAAGATCTCGTTTTGCCCGATTTTAAAAACTCGATACTCAGCGACACCATACTTGACAGTTCTTTCGACTGGAAAGTGCTGCAAATAAAACTGTGCTTCAATTTCCATTGGTACGATGATTGCAATTTTCACGTCGACGTCCCCTATAATTTAAACAAAATTAGCAACACTAACGCCAGCAAGGCCAGCACAATCCCAATTGCCAAATCTAATCTTTTTTTCAAAACATCACTGCGTTGGGATTTGTATTGTTCATGTTGCTGCCGGGCATAATCGGCACGAGTGGTTGGTTCGTCTAGGTCTGAATGCTTATCACTCATGCTGTTTGCCTTGATCGCGACCACCAGTCAAGAGCATATTGCTCCATAAGGTAATCGCTAAAATTGTTTTTGCATCAACAATCTTGCCCTGTGACAAAAGTTGCTGCAGTTCATCCAAACTGTACCAAGCCCGCGTTAAAAACTCATCTTCATCTAATGGGCGTTTGTCTTCAAGCTTAGTCAAAGTATCGCAATAAAACAGGTACATTTTTTCATCGCAGAAGCCAGCTGAAGAATAAAATTCAGTAACCTTCTCCCAGTAAGCAGCGGAATAGCCGCCTTCTTCATTCAGTTCCCGTTTCATTGCTTCCAGCGGAGTGGCATCGGTTGGATCAATCAAACCAGCTGGAATTTCCAAAGTAACTTGTTTAATTGGCTCCCGCCACTGCTTTACCAGCAGCATTTTTTTCTCATCGTTAACTGCAATCACGCCGCTGGCATTAGGGTGATGAACTATTTCTCTAGTAGCAGTTTCATCATTTGGCAAAGAAACAGTCTCAACATTGACATCGATTAGCCGCCCTTGAAAAATCTGCTTGGTGGAGAGTTCTTTTTCTTCTAAATTCATCATATCCCTTTCTAATCCAAGTAGACATTAACGCATTGCAAGCCGCGCTTGCCTTGCGCCAATTGATATTTTACGCGCTGACCAACTTGCAAGCGCTGCTTCCCTTCGGCCTGAATAGCTGTCCGGAACACAAAATATTTAGCATGGGTTAAATCGTCTTTAATAAAGCCGTAGCTTTTGTCTTGATCAAATTGATCAACTACTCCGTGACGCATTATTTATCCAACCCCTCTGTTAATGCGGCTGGATAATTGTCAGCTACAATTTGGGCACACCGAGCACATAACATTGGTAAGCGCTTATCAGTACCCAAATCATTCTTGATCATCCGGCAGCGAGGACAAACTTCCCCTTGCGCATGTTCAACCTTGACAGCTCCACTGGCGAATTGTTCTGTATCAGCTGGTGCAGGTTCATCAGCAATCGTTAATTGTGAAATGATTAAAATTTGTTGGACATTGGCAGCCAATTTATCTAAAACTGCCTTAGTTTCAGCTGTCGGGTACAGAGTCAATTTAGCCTCAAATGATTTACCAATCAGCTTTTGATCACGCGCTTCTTCTAAGGCTTTCAAAACATCACTGCGCAGGTCCATGAAAGCAGCCCAATTAGTCTTTAATTCATCTGCATTCGGGTAATTCTCAACGACTGGCATGTCAGCTAATTGAGCGTATGCTTCTGGTTCTTGCAGGTATGACCAAACTTCTTCCATAGTGTGCGGCAAAATTGGCGTTAATAATTTGGTCAATTTGACTAAAGCTGCATAAATGACTGTCTGCATTGACCGCCGGCTACGGGAATCAGCTGCATCAATGTACAAGACATCCTTAGCAAAGTCCAAATAGAAAGCTGATAAATCATTTGATAAGAAGCTAAAGACTTGCTTGTAAACCGATGTGAAATCGAAATGGTCATAAGCCATTAAACAGTCAGCTACTAAATCATTCAATTTTACCAGCATGTATTGGTCAACACTGCCTAAGTCTTTAAAGTCAACTGCGTTAGCCTTCGGATCAAAGTCACTGGTATTAGCCAGCATGTACCGCATAGTATTTCGGATCTTCCGATAAGCTTCAGCAGCCTGTTGCAAGATTTTCTTAGAAACAGCAACATCAGAAGTCGTATCAGCTGAAGCAACCCACAGACGGACAATTTCAGCGCCCATTTGCTTAATTACATCACTTGGCGCAATTACGTTACCAAGTGATTTTGACATTTTATGACCTTGGTCGTCCAGTACGAAGCCTTGTGATAAAACTTGCCGGTATGGAGCCTGGCCGGTAATAGCCACCGCAGTAATTAAACTTGAGTTGAACCAGCCGCGATACTGGTCGCTACCTTCAAGGTAAAGATCAGCTGGGAAACTTAAGCCGTCACGCTGCTGCAGCACGCCAGCCCAAGAAGAACCAGAGTCAAACCAAACATCTAAAATATCAGTTTCTTTTTTGAACTCACCATGTGGTGAATGTTCTGAAGTAAAGCCGGCTGGCAATAATTCTTGAGCAGTGTGGGTATACCAGGCATTAGTCCCCTCTTGTTCAACCAGATCGGCAATATGATCAATAATTTCTTTACTGATAATTGGCGTTCCATCTTCAGCGTAGAAAATTGGTAGTGGTACACCCCACGCACGTTGACGTGAAATTACCCAGTCCCCGCGATCTTTGATCATATTGTAGAGCCGTGTTTTACCCCATTCAGGAATAAAACTATCTTGTTTAATTTGGTCTAAAATTTGTGGCCGGATTTTGTCGATTGAAGCAAACCATTGAGTCGTAGCCCGATAAATTACTGGCTTCTTAGTCCGCCAATCATGCGGATAAGCGTGGGTAAAGAAACTAAGTTTCAGCAAAGCTCCGGCTGCCTTCAATTTGTCGGTAACGATCTTGTTGGCATCATCATAGAAGACGCCAACTAAATCAGGATCGGGAACATCCTTGGTAAAACACCCATGTTCATCCATTGGGCTGAAAACAGGCAATCCATAGCGACGACCAACATTATAGTCATCTTCACCAAAACCAGTCGCGTTGTGAACTAATCCAGTACCATCATCATCAGTAACGTAGGTATCATTCATTACCAAACCAGTGACGTCATATAGCGGGTGTTGATAAGTCATCCGGTCAAAAGCCGTTCCTGGCAAGTGTTTCAGTGTTTGATAGTTGTCCCAACCTAAATCTTTAGCAACAGCTGGCAGGCGGTCAGTCCCAATCACATACTTTTTGCCTTGAACTTCGACTACTGAATAATCAAATTTCGGGTTAACAGTAATGCCGACATTGCTTGGAATAGTCCATGGAGTAGTCGTCCAAATTACTAGCGAAACGTCACTATCTAATACACCTTTGCCATCCTTGATTGGAAAAGCGACATAAATCTTCGGTGCTTTAATGTCATGATATTCGACTTCAGCTTCTGCTAAAGTTGATTCGCTGGACCATGACCAGTAAACCGGCTTTTTGCCTTTGTAAATCAGGCCTTTGTCATACATTTCACCGAAAACGCGCAGTTCAGCAGCTTCGAATTCTGGCTGTAAAGTAATGTATGGGTGGTCCCAATCAGCCATAATACCTAGCCGCTTAAAATCACTACGCTGTTTGTTAATTTGTTCAACCGCGTATTGCCGGCATAACTCCCGGTACTTAGCCCGATCCATGGTCTTGCGATCGACACCTTGTTTGGCTAATTGCTGCTCAACAGGCAAACCGTGAGTATCCCAACCAGGTACAAATGGTGCATAAAAGCCAGCCATATTTTTGTAGCGAACAATAATATCTTTAGAAATCTTATTTAAAGCGTGGCCCATATGAATATTGCCGTTAGCAAATGGAGGGCCATCGTGCAGCATAAAGGTCTTTTTACCCTTATTTTTCTTCAAAACTTGCTGATAAACGTCATCATCAGCCCATTGCTTTTGCCATTCCGGTTCGCGTTGAGGCAAGTTGCCACGCATCCGGAATTTAGTTTTACCTAAATTTAATGTATCTTTAATTCTCATAAATTGCCTCTAGTAAACAAAAAACAGCCCGTCCGATAGGACGAAGCTGTTTCGCGGTACCACCTAACTTGAATGAATTTAGATTCATTCCTCTTAGTAAGCTTGCTTAACGCGCAAGCAAACGTTTAAGTCAATTCGGTCAGCTGATCAACCCATCGCGGCCGTGCTAATCTTCCACCAACATTAGCTCGCTGTTAGCCTTGGTTCTACTGACAACTTAAAATTAATCGTGATCTTTGTAATCATCCGGGAAAACCACTGTCGGGCCAACTTGTTGTGGCTGTGGATCCGGTTGCGGACCAGCTTCCTCATGACTTGGACTATCTCCTGCCATGATTTGCGGCTGGTCAGCTTGGTTAGAGTTTACTTCAGGATTTGACTCATTGTCAACTGCTGGAGCTTGCTGCTCGATTTCACTGGTTGGGATCGGTTCCCCGCCATCAGCTGGATATAAACGACTCCGGCCATAATACTTGTCCAGGTAATATTGCCATTCATCGTCATCTAACTCTTTAACTTGCTGCTCGAGCAAATGCTTGGTCTGATTACGGAATTCCTCAACTTTATTCTTAAGTAATTCATAATCATTTTGCAGACTGTCATGCTGTCTTTGCAGTTCTGCATTTTGCTTTTCAGCATCGGCCTTGCCTTTAGCCAGTAAATCATCTGCATTCTTTTTCGCATCTGCTTTTACTTGCTTAGCGGTCCGTTGAGCTTCAATTAAAGAATTGTTTAACGAATCCTTGATTTTAGCATACTTGTCAACTTGTGCTTTTAATTCTTGATTGCTATTTTTTAAGTCAACAATCTTATCCAAGGCATCACCATAAGCGTCAACAATTCGATCTAAAAAGGCATCGACTTGTTCAGCATCATAGCCGCGCATTTTTTTATCAAATTGCTTATTGTGAATGTCCATCGGCGTTAAAGTCATTATATCAGTCCTTTGCTCCTCTTCAGTTTTACTCATTTATTATAGCCAAAAATTGGGTCGGGTGCTACTCAATCAGTGGCGTGAAGACCATAAATAATAATCAATTCGGTAGCGACCCTTGCGTGTAGGACTAATTGCCTGCAATTTTATGCGGCCAAAATGCCGCCAGCTAATAATTTGACCTGGTTCTATTGGGCGTTCAATATGCTGCGGAAGCATAAAATTAACTTGAATCTCACCAGCTGCAATTGCTGTTTGCACGTCTTTGCGGCTTTGACGCCCTATTTTAGCCAGCACAGCATCTAGCCGCAGCGAAGAAGAAACAGTGCTGTTTTCAAGGTGATCATCCTTAATTTCTACTAAGTCGGCCCAAGCTGCTAAACGTAATTTAACACTAGTCCGCCCTACTCGCTGGACCTGCTGACAGAAGAAGTCCGTTAGCTCAGCTTCAACAATTACCTGCCAGCGGCCTTGCCCATCAGTCACAATATCACCAAAAGTACTCAGTTCTACGCCCAAGTGTGTCAGTACACCTAAAATTTGACTATGAGTTAGCTGGTTAAATTGCTGATTATAGTCAAATTCCAGCAAGGCTAGCTTAAAATCAGCCCTTCCTTGGGAATTAATGATAGCTCTTTTCTTCTCACTATCAGGATAGCCACCGTTAGCAATTAGCGGAATTTCCCGCCCCAAAATGGCTGTTAGCAAAGCTAAATCATGCGGATTAAAAAAGCCAGTCAAGATAGTAGTTTGCTGGTACATAGCTTCTTTATACCAGCCGATAAATTTATCTAGGGATGGTGATGGTCCAAAACGGTGCAGATACCACTCTTTATTTTGCATTCTTTCTCCAAACAAAAAGCGAGGTTGATAATCCTCGCTTTTAATAGCCTAATAATCTAAAAATAGCTTGAAAGAGCCAACGTAATACGTAATCTTGTACTAGATAAAGTACAAGTAACGCGATCACTGGCGAAAAATCTATTCCCCAAAAAGTTGGGAGATGGAACACATGCAGATAAGGTTCAACGATGCGTCCTAAAATTTCACCCAGCTTCGAACTCCTCAAAGCTGGTACCCAGGAAAATAGGCAATAAATGACAATGACTAAACTATATAAATAAATTAGCCATTGTAATAACCGGTAAAGCGTTAAGAAAAAAGTTGCCATTAATCAAGGTTGTCTTTCTTTTCAACTAATTCAGAAACTTTACCATCAGTCTCAAATTTTGGTGGAGTAGCCAGGAAAATCTTGTCACCAACCCGTTGAATTTCACCACTCAGTGCATAAACTGTACCAGTGATAAAGTCAACAATCCGACGAGCTGAAGCATCATCCATCCGGCTAAAGTTGATAATAATTGCTTTATTATTCAGCAAGTTTTGTGCTACTTCTTTTGCATCAGAGTAAACACGTGGTTCATAAATCACGATTTTACTGGTTGGTGTTAAGCCTGATTGGATTGATACCACATTATGCCCCCGGTGGTTGGTTTCCTGAGTATGATCAACAGCTGGAACAGCAGTTCCATCTTCTAATTCAGTGTTATCTGTTTCGTCATCTTCAGAAATACCGAAAAATCTACCTAACTTATCTAATGCCATAATGTTACCTCCTGCCTAACGCTTACTTGCGATGCTTGAAGAATGGCACGTCATCATCGTCATCATCGTTGGCGCTAGTTTCAATTTGTGAAATTCCTGTTTCATCGTTATCTAATGAGTCATAGGAAGTTTGTGTTTGTTTTGGTTGTTCAGTATTGCGGCGGCTAGTTTGATTATCACCTAAGCCCCATACGCTGGTTGGATCAACCATTGTTTCAGCTGCTTCCTGCTTACTGTCAGCTTCTGCTGACTGGCTTGGTTGATCATCTACTTGTGGCGTAGGGTTAGCAGCAGGTTGAACTGCTTGCTGACGGCTAGTATTCATTGGAGCTTGCTTAGGTTGTACATGTAACTGACGGCTATGCCCTGGCAGCTGCTTAGAAGCTTCTTCTTCAGCTTGCGCATCAATGCCAGTAGCAATCACAGTTACGACTACTTCATCACCTAAGTTTGGATTAATTGAAGTACCGAAGATGATGTTGACGCCATCACCGGCAGCCTTGCTGACAATTTCAGAAGCATCCTGTGCTTCGAACAGAGTCAAGTCAGGGCCACCAGTAATATTCAACAGAACTTGTTTGGCACCATCAATTGAAACTTCCAATAAAGGTGAAGAAATAGCAGCCTTAGTTGCTTCAACCGTTCGGTTCTCCCCATTAGCGCGACCAATTCCCATTAAAGCTGAGCCTTGGTTTTGCATCACCGTCTTAACATCGGCGAAGTCCAAGTTAACATAGTCAGTTGAAGTGATCAGGTCCGAAATACCTTGTACACCTTGCCGCAATACATTGTCGGCTTCTTTGAAGGCATCCATCATTGGAGTCTTCTTATCGACCATTTCCAATAAACGGTTATTGGCAATGATGACTAAAGTGTCGACATATTGTTTTAAATTAGCGATTCCTTCTGCCGCGTTTTTAGAACGCTTTGGCCCCTCAAATGAGAATGGGCGGGTGACAACTCCCACCGTCAAAGCGCCGCTTTCACGAGCAATCTTGGCGATAACTGGTGCTGCTCCAGTACCAGTGCCGCCGCCCATGCCGGCAGTAATAAAAATCATATCTGCACCTTTCAGTGCATCTTCAATGGTTTGCTGGCTTTCTTCAGCTGCCTTTTGACCAACCTCAGGATGTGAACCAGCGCCTAAGCCACGTGTGAGCTTTGGCCCAAGCTGAATCTTATTTTCGGCTTTGCTAGAATTCAAAGCTTGTACATCGGTGTTAGCTGCGATAAACGAAACGCCTTGAACGCCATCGTCAATCATTCTGTTGACGGCATTGCCGCCAGCACCGCCGACACCGATTACTTTGATCACAGCATTTTTGTTGTCGTCTGAATCAAATGTAAAATCCATTAATGTCACCCTAACTTAATCAAAGAATTTCTTAAAGAAATCTCTGACTCCCTTTTTATGTTGATCAGCTTGATGCTGAACACGGTGAGCTGTTTCCTCAGGGGAAGCCACCTCTTGTTTATTATAATCTTCTTCTCTATCGATTTCATCATCCCGGCTGTGCCTTTTGAAAAATTTAAGGTTACCGCCAGAATCGGTCACAGGTTCAGTTTCAACTGGACCATAGATGACACTATTAACCAAATAATCAATATCAGCCAATTCATAAGCATATGACACAATGCCATAGGCTGCAGCAAACATCGCATTATGAAGGCCCATTTGATCCGGCTGATAAATCCTGACTTTGACGCCATAGTCATTGTTGATCAAATCAGCAATGCCTTGCAAATTGCTGGCGCCACCAGTCACAACAATCCCACCAGGCACTTGGAAACTATTGTTTTTGGATAATACTTTACCAATCCGGCTGAAAATCTGTTGCAGACGAGCATTAATAATTTCACTCAAATAATGTTCGTCAATCAATTGCGGCTCTGATTCGCCCACTACACTAATTGGGAATTTATCATCTTCAGAAGTTAAAGTCGGCTCGGCAAAACCAAAGTCTAATTTAACCTGTTCAGCGTCCTTTTTCGAGGTATTTAAGGCCACTGAAATGTCATGCGTGATATTTTCTCCGCCTTCTGCGTCAATTCGAGCATAGGTAATCTTATTGTCACGAATTACAGTCGCAGTTGAAGTACCGCCGCCAAGATCTAAGATGATAGCGCCAAAGGTCGCTTCTGCTTCTTGTAAAGCTACCCGGGCAATAGCTAGCGGCGCAGGCACAAAGAAATTATTTTGATAGCCTGCCCGCTCAATTGCCTTGCGAATATTATGCAAATCATTGGCTGGCACTGTTAGCAAAATCCCACTAACTTGCAAAGAATGAGCCAGCATATTACGTGGATCATGAACATCCGTTTTGCCATCGATCAAGAAGCGACTTGGCAAATACGTAATAGCAGCTTTACCTTCTTGCAAGCTATCATTAATTGCCTTTGCCAGCACTTTTTTAACATCTTGGTCGTTAATTTCACGTCCCTGGTCAGAAATATTAATTTGAGCGCTGGCTGTTTGCAATTGCAATAAACCAATCGGAATACCAGTGACCACCCGATAAATTTTCGAATTAGTTTTTTGCGACAAATTTTTCAGTGTACGGCTAATGCTGGCAGCCGTTTGATCAATATCAACGATTTTGCCATGCCGCATGCCGTTAGTGGGTTCACTGACCGCGCCAATAACTTGCATGCCTTGCGCACCAGTATCGGCTACGACTGCTTTAATTCTGGTAGTGCCGATATCCAGCCCGACCAGCAAATTTGAATTATCCAAAATTGAGCCTCCACATTTCTATCTTCCTTAAAATCATACCATACCAGGCTTATTGGGAAATCCCGTACTTGACTTTTTCTGATTGAGTTAATGATCGGCTATATGCACCGATTTCAAAATCGACTACCGATTCCCCCTTCAAAGATGTCTTAATTTCATCATAATATTTCATTTTATCTTTGATGGTACGGATATTGCCGATAACAACATTATTGTCTTTCATCACAAAAATGATTTGCGTGGGGCGCTCAGTCTCACCGCTCATCATCTTAATTCGATCCCGGATACTGGTTGGCAATGATGAAAATACTTCTAGGTCTTCTTTAAGAGAAGTTTTTTTATTGTAACCGACAAAAAGCGGCTTGTCTTTTTCAATCATGCTTAATGGCAAAGCTTGCAGTCCAACCTTGCCATTAGACATGATCATGTGACAGCGATTACCCGTCCGCACATAACCAATGACCTTTTTCTGCTTCAAAGTCAGGTTAACGCGGTTGCCATCATAAAAATTAATCCGCGTTGCCGATAATTCAGGAAAATGATTAACCAAACGCTGATTAATTTCTTGACGGTGAAACATTACGCCTACAACTTTATCTTTTGCTGTTAAGCCGCTTGCTTTAACAACTTGTGCTCGCGGCAGCTGTGCTGCCCCTTTAACTCGGACACTGCAGATACTTGCTTTAGGCGAAATATAGTAGCCGCACCCAACTAGCAAACACAAAGAGATGAAAATCAGCACCCCTAAGCGGCCCAGCAATGATTTGCGCCGCTCGTGGTTCAGTTGCTTCAGCGAAGCCGAAACCTTAGGCTGTTCTTTTTTAGCCGGTTTGGATTTAAAATCCAACCAGCCAGAGATTTCAGCTTGTGGATCTTTTTTAGTAAGTTTCTTTTTCGCCATCGCTTTTCACCTCTCACTACTCACACAACAATTAAACAGTTATTTTTGCTTGCTAATTTCTAGCATAACCTCAATTACTCGGTCTGAAGAATCAGGAACGCCTAACTTTTTCGAAGCTTCGCTCATCTTCTGAGCATAAGTTTTGTCCAGCAAAATATGATCAATTGACCCTACGAAATTATTCGGATGTAAATCATCTTCTGGAATCACTAAAGCCGCACCAGCCTTTTCTAAATCCAAGGCATTCTTCATTTGGTGATTGTGCGTAACATTTGGGCTCGGAATTAAGATAGCCGGACAGCCCAGAGCAGTAAATTCAGAAATGCTGGTCGCACCAGATCGAGCTACTACGCAGGTCATTTCTGGCAGCAAGCCTGGCATATTATCAATATATGGAACAATCTTCATATTGGTTGGCTCAGGCCGGCCATGCAGGTATTCTTTGACCTTGCCGTAGTACAACTGGCCGGTCGCCCAAATAATTTGATATGGCTTTTCTGCTAGCACTGGCAATGATTTTTCCATAATTTCGTTTAAAGCCAGCGCGCCACGGGACCCACCAAAAACCAGAACAGTTGGCAAGCTATTATCCAAGCCCCATTTTTGGTTCAAATTAATCTTATCAGCATGCAAACCTAAGATTTGCTGAGAACGAGGGTTGCCAGTTTTGACTAATTTTTTCTTTTCTGAAAATTCTTTAGCCGCATTGTCGAATGAATAGCAGATCTTATCAACATAGTGGCCAAGGAATTTGTTAGCTAAACCAACAACCGAATTAGATTCATGAATCATAGTTGGGATATGCATCTTGGCCGCTTCATAAACAATCGCCCCACTGACATAACCACCAGTGCCGACAACTACATCAGGTTTAAATTCTTTCAATAAAGCCCGCGCTTGCTTGCTTGCTTCTAAAAACTTTTCAATAGTTTTAAAGTTGCGCAAAGGATGGCGGCGATTAAAACCAATAATTTCTAACGTTTTAAATGGAACACCGGCCGCTGGGACAATTTTCGATTCCAGCCCCCGTTGAGTGCCAACAAACAAAATATCATCCAGGCTGCAAAGGCCACGCTCTTGTAAGCGTTCGATTAAAGCCATAATTGGGTAAATGTGGCCGCCTGTACCGCCACCAGTGAAGATTACACGCATTTTATTTCCAGTAGTCCTTTACATAATCGACAAAGTAATGACCGCGCTGTTCGAAGGTCTTAAATTGATCCCAAGAAGCGCATGCCGGTGAGAACAGCAAAATGTCTCCTGGCTGAGTTTCTTTAAACGCAGCTGGTACGGCTTCTTTTAATTCATCCACAATGATGATCCGCTTAACGCCTGCTTTACGGGCAGCTTCAGCTAGTAAATAGCGAGTTTCGCCATAAAGCACAATCGCTTTGACATGTTGCTTAAACAGGTCAATCAATGCATCAAACACGAAGCCGCGGTCCAAGCCGCCAGCAATTAACACTTCTGGTTGATTAAAGGCGCCAATTGCAACTGTCGCAGCTTCAATATTGGTTGACTTGGAGTCATTGTAAACCTTAACGCCGTTATATTCGCCAATATATTGCAAACGGTGTTCTGCCCCAGTGAAAGTACTCAGTACCGCATAGATATCATCGTTGCCAGCCCCCATTAGTTTGGAAATGGCTGATGCAACCAAACAGTTTTGCAGGTTATGCAGCCCAGGCAATTTAATGTCTTTAATCGGCATTAACTGTTCAGTTTGACTGCACAAATAATCATCAGTCAAATAAAAATCAGCCTGATCAGAAAATTCACTAAAGGTTTTAATTTGTGCAGGTGAAGCAGCTTGCTCTTTTGCCAAAATGTCTTTTTGATCAAAATTGGCTAAGAAATAATCACTAGCTTGCTGGGTACGGGTTACGTTTAACTTGGCATTAACGTAATTTTCAAAGGTCTTGTGATAATCCAAGTGAACGCGATCATAAATATCAACAATCGCAGCCACTTTTGGATCAATATCCGTCACACCCAATAGCTGGAAACTAGAAATTTCAACAACTAATAAATCATCTGGGCCAACTTTAGGAGCTACTTCTGAAATTGGGACGCCAATATTACCAACAGCATAAGCATGATGGCCAGTTTTTTGCAGATAATGGTCCATAATCCGCTGAGTCAACATGACAGTAGTAGTTTTACCGTTTGAGCCCGTCACGCACACATATGGAGCTTCACTAACCACTAAAGCAATCTCGGGTTCCGTAATAACTGGAATCTGTTGGCTCAAAGCTTTAGCTACCATTGGATTTTCATAAACAATACCTGGGTTTTTTACCAAGTAATCAAATTTTTCTTGATCAAATAAGTCGACTGGGTGATGACCACCGATTACGCGCACACCTAGCTTCTTCAACTCTTGTGCATGCTGATCCTGGCTTAAATCGGCCTGATCATTCACAGTTACTTTAGCCCCTAGTTGAAGCAGCAATTTGCTAACAGCAAAGCCGCTTTTGCCAAGGCCTAACACCAGCATATTCTTGCCTTGATATTTTGTAATTTGCTTCATCTAAATTAGCCCCAAATCAATAAATAAACAACTGCACCAATTAAGCCTGTCAGCCAGAAAACAATGTCTACCTTCCATTCTGACCAGCCAAGCATTTCAAAATGGTGGTGAATTGGTGTCATTTTAAAGATACGTTTGCCAGTTGTTTGGAAAGAAATCACTTGCAAAATAACACTTAGGGTTTCGCAAACAAAAACAATCCCAACTAACAATAACGACCATGGACGCTGCAGCATAATGCTTAAAGCAGCTAAACCGCCACCTAAAGCTAGTGATCCAGCGTCGCCCATGAAGATTTTAGCTGGTTTGTGGTTAAAAATAAAGAAGCCCAGCAAGCCGCCAATAACTGCCATCGCAAAGCAAAGCGCAACTTGGTTATCCATCTGCCAAGCTAAATATGCGTAAGTACCGTAAGCAATGATGGACAAACCAGTAGCTAAGCCGTCAAGTCCGTCTGATAAGTTAACAGCATTAGAATATCCAACCAGCCAAAAGATCACGAAGCAGGCGAAAAAGACTAAATTGGTTACACGACCAAAGAATGGCACAAAAATGCCGTAATCAAAATGATCGCTTAAGGCTAAACAGATAATAATTGCAGCAATGATAATTTGACCGAGGAGTTTTTGCCAAGCACGCAGACCCAAATTACGCTTATACAGCAATTTCAAGCCATCATCTAAAAAGCCAATAATTGTGTACCCCAATAAAGCCGCCAGCAAAATCCATAAAGTTTTATTAATTTTATGTTGCCAAGCTAGCACCCAAAGAGCAGAAATGACGGTGGCAATAATGAAGACCACTCCGCCCATAGTTGGGGTGCCAGACTTTTTAGCATGCCATTTTGGCCCTTCTTCACGAATTTGTTGGCCCTCATGCTTCATTCGCATCAAACCAATAAATAGAGGGAGGCAAATGACAGTAATAGCAAATGAACTAATTAACGGGATTAAAGAAAATTCCAATGGTTTACTCCTCCAGTTCAACCTTGATTTGTGTGCCGCTACTAATCTTCTGACCAGCTTTTATACTTTGTGTTTTTACTGACCCTGTTCCTGTAAATTGGACCTGTAATCCCAGCAATTTACCTAAAGCAGTTACTTCTGCCTTACTCCAGCCAGTCATGTTCGGCATTTTGATTGTACCACCAGTATTTACGATTAATTTGCTGCCTGCAGTTGTTTTCTGTCCAGCAGTCAGTGATTGGTTAATTACCGTTTTCCCTGTTCCTAAAACAACCGAGGCTAAGCTGGCTGAACTAGCAGCTGATTCTGCTTCACTAACTTTTTTACCGGTAACATTCGGCACAGTCGTCGTGGACACACTAGCACCACTTTGTTGTTTAGAAGCTGTCAAAATAATCCGATTCATCATTGGCTTAAAAATCGAAGCCAAAATTGTTTCTGCTGCAGCCGTCATATGCTGTGGCTGTTTCATCGTGATATAAATGCAATAACGCGGATCATTCAGCGGAGTAACTCCCATCACTGAGAAAATATAATTGTTGTTCCCAGTCATGTACCCGCCACCTTTAGGATTAGCAATTTGTGCAGTCCCAGTTTTCACGCCAATACTTTGACCGGGCATGTTATAAGCACTACCGGTGCCGTATTCTTGGTTCAAAACTTCCTTCATATTCTGCAAAATAACCTTGGTAGTAGCTGCAGAATAAACAGGCTGGCCGACATTTTCAATCTTATATTTTTTTATGGTTTTGCCAGTTGGGCTGACAATTTTATCAACAAATTGCGGCTTAACCATTTGTCCGTTATTGCCCAAACTGCTAAAGGCTTGCATCATTTGCATGGCAGTGACATTAACGCCCTGGCCAAAAGAAGTGACGGCTTGGTCGGTACTGGTCTTAAAGGATAAAATGCCTGGTACTTCACCTGGCAAAGTCACACCAGTCATTTTACCAATGTGAAAGGCATCCAAATATTGACGCCAGACTTTGGCACCCATTTTTTGTTCCAAGGTAGCCATCCCGACATTACTAGATCGCGGGAAAGCCTGTGAAAATGGAATTACGCCCCAACCAGTATTGTTCCAGTCATGAATAGTTGCCCCACCAATCGTAATCGAACCAGACCTATAAGTTGCATTCGGATTATAGTTTCCGCTTTGGATGGCAGCTGCTAAGGACAAAACTTTGAAAACCGAACCTGGTTCATAAGAATCCTGTACCAGCACATCGCGCCAGGCGCTGCTTAATCCTTTCTTGGTCTGCGGGTTGAAAGTCGGACGCTGCGAAGCAGCTAAAACTTTCCCAGTTTTGATATCCTCAACTACCGCCGTTAATTGAACAGGCTTATATTTTTCTTGTACTTGCGACATTAACTGCTCCAGATAACTTTGCATCTGGAAGTCCAAGGTTAAGTAAAGGCTGTTGCCATTGACTGGCTGTTCACCCTTTTGCTTGCCAGTTGGCATCGTTTCATTTTCACCATCGACAAACGACTCGCGATACCCATCTTTACCTGAAAGCTGCTTATTGAAGTACTGTTCCAGCCCCATAATACCCACCAAATTGCTATTTTCAGTTTGATGGTTGGTTTGAACTTGCGCCAAACCGACAATAGGTGAAGCAAAATTACCATTTGGATACAGCCGCGCTGGCGTTTCAATAAATTTGATACCCGGCAGCTTGAAAGATTCAATTTTATGACGCTGACGAATTGTCAAACCACTACCGCCAGAACCAAACTCCACCTGATAGCTTTTCTTTTTCGGGTTTAAGTATTTAAGAATTCGTTCCTTGCTCAGCGGCAAAACTTCGGCTAGCTTTTCAGCTGTTTTTTCTTTATTGACCACATATTGTGGCTTATTGTGGTAATCAATTGCCGAATGGTCTAAGACAGCGTACACAGTATAGACGTGCGAATCTTCGGCAATGGTTATCCCATTGCGATCGTAAATTGACCCACGCGTTGCTTTCAAAACTTGATTCTTGCGGTACAACTGATTGGTCCGCTCAGTCAAGTTTTCCCCTGCGACAGTCTTAGAGATACTGATATATAAAAATCTGCCTGCAAAAACAAGAAAAACCAAAGCCAAGACTATTTGGAGGATTCTCCCCACCGTAAAGCGGTAGCCGTGGGCTTTGGATTTGTTTTTCTTTAAATTATTAAGCTGTTTCATTAGCGAATATTCCTAATGTTGCTTTCAATCAAGGTTAAGCCCTGCTCTTTAGCAACTTTATTTAAGTTAGAGCTTGAACTTAACTCGCCGATTTCCTGTTTTAAATCGGCATTGCTATTTTGTTTGCTGGTAACAATTTTTTCTTCGTTAGCCAGCTTTTCTTGCGCGCTGGTAGCTGACGTACTGGTCGCGACCAGCATGGCCATGAGGCAAAAAGTAATTAGCGTTCCAGCTATTACCAAGAACTTCTCCATCTTAGTCCAAGCAACTTTGCCCGGATTTAAGATGATCGTCGTTTGCTTAGCCTTGGCCTGATCTGGTTGTTCATATGTTAGATTTCTTGCTGAACTATCTGCCATGCTTTTCCTCATACCTTTTCTGCAACTCTCAGCTTGGCACTGTGTGAGCGGTAGTTTCTCGTTAATTCTGACTCTTGAGCCACGATCGGCTTGCGAGTCACTAACCGCAGTGTTGGCTTCATTTCAGCCGGAATAGCTGGCATCCCTCTTGGAAGCTGAATTTCAGAATTTGCTTTAAACAATTTCTTAACGATCTTGTCCTCATTAGATTCAAAACTAATGACGCAAATCCTGCCGCCAGGTCGCAGTAGGCTAATTGCTTCAGTCAGCGATCGTTCCAGAACCCCAAGTTCATCATTAACTGCCACTCGAATGGCCTGGAAGCTTTTCTTCGCCGGATGTCCCCCGTGTCTGCGAGCAGCCGCGGGAATCGCATCCTTGATGCAAGCAACTAAGTCAAAAGTAGTAACAATCGGTTTTTCTCGCCGAGTAAGCACTATCTTGCGTGCGATCTGATGGGCAAATTTTTCACCGCCATATTGGCGAAGAATACGAGTCAAGTCATTCTGTGACCAAGTATTGACGATTTGGTAAGCGTCTAAAGCCTGTTCCTGATTCATTCTCATGTCAAGTCGGCTATTAAAGCGATAGGAGAAACCGCGCTCAGCTTGATCAAATTGCGGCGATGAAACTCCCAAGTCATAGTAAATGCCATCAATTCCATTCGTGAAGCCCAGATTAACCAGATCTTCCTGCAAATTGGAAAAGTTGTCATGGACTAACCAAAGCCGCGGTTGACTTGTTGTTTGCAAATCTTCCGCGAACTTGGTCTTGGCTGCCTGAATGGCATAATCGTCCTGATCAAAACCAATAACGGACCCTTGCGCTAACTTGCTCAACAGATAATGCGCGTGACCGCCTCCACCAAAGGTAGCGTCAACATAAATGCCGCCATCTCGAGCTTTTAAATTATCTATTGTTTCGTGCAAAAGCACACTTGTATGCTTGAATTCCATGGTTAAAACTCCATGTCGTCCAAATCTTCAGCGATGTCATCGTAGTTTTCGTTAGCTTCGGCTTCATAAGATTCCCATCGCTGCTGCGACCAAATCTCAATCCGATTATAAACGCCAACGATTACACACTCTTTTTCAAGTTCGGCATGCTTTTTTAATGTCGTGGTCAAATTGACACGTCCTTGCTTGTCGAATTCGCTTTCCATCGCTCCAGAGTAAAACAGCCGCGTAAATTTACGCGCTGATCTCTTGGTTAATGGAAGGTTGGCTAGGCGGGCCTCAATTTTGTCCCATTCTGCTTCAGAATAGCCAAAAATGCAGCCTTCCATCCCACGTGTGAATACCATTTTGGTACCAACTTGGTCACGAAATTTAGCCGGAATAATTAACCGGCCTTTTGCGTCCAAGTTGTGATGATATTCACCCATGAACATGGTCTAATCCCCCTTCCAATAAATAATTTACCACACTTACCCACTTTCCACCACATTATGTCCAAAAGTTTCAAAACTTCTCACCCAAACAAAAAAGCCAACCACAAATGGCCAGCTTCAACCGATGATTAATAACAATTATATTAAATTTTCACTAAATAAAGACGACTACCAATAGGCCTAGAAACCAAAGCACAGAACACAATGACAAATAATCAAATAATTGCAATAAGGTTTTTCCCAATGAAATATTTTTATTGTGGATTGCCAAACTCAAACTAACCGCAATCACTAATACAAAAAAGCAGAAAAAACCATACGGTAAAAACGAAGGCAATTGCCGGCTACGGGTTAATTGCTGACATGCTGGCAAAAAGAAAAATGGCAGAATGATTGTCGCATTAAATTGGGCTTTGGGAAAAGCCTTCGCAAGGACCCAAGTTAAAAATAGGCCGATTAGGGGTAATAAAATTATATTTAGCATCTGCACCTTCACACTTTCTGTTCTCATTCTACTTTTTAACCGCGCTCAGCTCAACAGTAATTGAATTGTATTTTTACTGACTAGTAGTTTAAAATGAAGGAGAATTTAAAGGAGGTTGAGAATATGGCATACAAAAAGAAAAAGTCGCCATTTCAGAAATTAACAATTGTCATGGCTGTCTTAATGGCCGTTATTACTTTAGCAGGCGTCCTCCTGCCCGTTTTATTTCATTAATAATAAAAAAACTGCCTAACGGCAGTTTTTTTATGCATTCATTTAATCGCTCAATACAGATCAGCTTGACTAGGCAAGAATGGAAATTTTTGAGCAACTTTACGCCAAAGCCAAAAAGTTAAAACAATCCAGAAAATCCCACTCAAGCAACTAGCTCCTAAGCCTTGCCAAAAAGCTGACCGGCTTACATTACCCAAATTAAACATGGCTAAAATCAAAAACAGGTATAAATATTGAATTAAATAGGCCACCAGAGCAACCAGCATTTTTGTCCAAGCAATTTCTGGAATATATCGAGCTAGCTTCTGCGTTAAAAAGGTTAAAACCGGAAAGGAAACCAAGCAAACGCCGAAAAAGCCAAAATAAAACGAGTCGCAAAGTAATCCTAGCAGTCCAGCTAACCATAATAAGTTATAATTTTCTTCATCATATAAAGCCAGAACTACCAGCCCGATTAACGTAATGCCAAAACTAGCTTGCGACCACATCACTGGCCGCAAAAACATGGCTAAGCTGCCCGATAAAATAGCTGCTAGCAAAAGAAAAATCGCTGCCAGCCAGCGTTTAACTGCGGTCATCTTAGTCAGCTTCCTTTCGCTGTACAACGGTCACGATCGACGGACTTGTAATTTCACCAGCCGGTTTAATTTGAATAACGTCAGATAAACCATAACTATCCTTGGTAGTTTTTGAAACATGCCCAATCAACAAACCTTGCGGGGAATTACCACCCATGCCACTGGTATAAACTTTTGTCCCAGCCTTCAGCTTATGGTTATTGTTAACCTGGGTAAAGCTAAGCTGACCATTAGTTGCTGAAATTACGCCGTGAATCATTTTGCCAGTTGAGCTTTTAGCCTGAACAGCAAAACGATTAGCTTGTTTATCACTGGTCGTCAGAAGCTCAACTTTAGCAGTAGTTTGATCAACTTCAACGATTCTGCCAATCACGCCGCCTCCGGACATGACAGCCATATTTTTACGCACGCCCGAGCTAGAACCTTTATCAATAATTAAAAGATCTGACCAGGTTTCTGGTGATCGACTAATCACCGACCCATTGATTAAATGATAATCAGTCAATGAACTCTTTAGCTTCAAAGCTTTTTTCAACTGGGCATTCTCTGATTCCAAACTGGCATTGCGCGCCTTAGTTTGTGCCAAATCATCGACCTGCTTTTTTAAGTGATCATTTTCAGATTCAGCTTGCATAATATCGTGAACGCTGTTAGCGCCGCCGCTAATAATTGACAAGGGCCAGTTCAATAGCCGTGAACCAATCGCCATCGTTTCATTACCTACTTTTTGCAAAAAAAGCGGGCCTGATCGACGTTGACGAGCATGCACTGAAACCGTTAGCAGACTCAACACGAGGACAACAATCACAAAAATAGTGATAATTTTTTTATTTTGAAAAAATTTTTTCATGCAATCAATCCAGAAATACAAAAACCGGCTTTCGCCGGTTCTTTTTAATGACGTTTGCGCATTACTTCAATGTTCTTCAGCGAATCGCCGGTACCGATCGCTACGCAGTCAAGCGGATCTTGGGCAATGAAAACTGGTACCTTGGTGGCATCCGAAATGATCTCCGGTAAGTTCTTCAGCAAAGCGCCGCCACCAGTTAACACGATTCCGTGATCAATAACATCAGCTGCAATTTCAGGAGAAGTTTCTTCCAAAGTATCCTTGATCGCTACAATAATATCTTGCACGACTTCTTGAATAGCTTTAGCTACATCAACAGCTGAAATATCCATTGATTTAGGCAAACCAGTTACCAAGTCCCGACCACGAATGTTCATAGCTTCAATTTCTTGAGCCTTTTCAATTGAAGCAGAGCCAATCTGAATCTTGATGTCTTCCGCAGTCCGTTCACCAATCAGCAAATTGTAGTTTTGGTGAATATAACTAGTAATCGCGCTGTTAAAACGATCACCAGCACTACGAGTTGACCGTGATGAAACGATCCCGCCCAAAGAAATTGTGGCTACATCTGTTGTACCGCCGCCAATATCAACAACCATCGAGCCGGTTGGGTCCATAACTGGTAACCCAGCCCCAATAGCTGCAGCAAATGGTTCTTCAATGACATAAGCTTCTCGTGCACCTGCTACGCGTGAAGCATCAATCACTGCCCGCTTTTCAACTTCAGTTACACCAGAAGGTACTGAAATCATAGCGGCTGGCTTAGAATTACCAGCTGTTTTTTCAATAAAATACTTCAGCATAGCAGCAGTCGTATCATAATCAGCAATCACGCCATCTTTCATTGGGCGAATAGCCACAATGGTTTCAGGCGTACGGCCAATCATTTCTTTAGCTTCTGAGCCGACAGCAATTACCTCATTGGTCTTTGTATTTTTGGCTACGACAGATGGCTCACGCAAAACAATGCCCTTGCCTTCCATGTAGACCAGCGTATTAGCGGTACCCAGATCGATACCTATATTTTTACTACCGAATCCAAACACGAAAATTTCTCCTTCAGTTAGCTCTTAATCTTGAATTATTATATAGCAACCTTCCGAGCTTTGCCAACTGTCAGGCTAGAATTAATCAAGACTTAATAAGATACCCACGTTCGCGAAAACTCAAATAGGCTTGTTCGGAAACAATAAAGTGATCCCAGAAACTAATGCCCATTTCCTGACTAAGATTTTCCAATTTTTGCGATAAGCGCAGATCTTGCTGGGACGGCGCTAAGTGGCCACTTGGATGATTATGTGCCACAATCATCCCCGCGCAATTGTAAATTACCGCCCAGCGAAAAATATCGCGCGGATGTGCGATTGCTTTATTCAAAGTACCTTGCGAAATGACTTTTTGCCCAACTAATTGATTTTTGGCGTCTAAATAAAGAACTAACAACCGCTCTTGCAATAAACTTCCTAATTGATCGCAGAGATACAGCCCAACTTGGCTGCTGGACGAAAATTCTTCCAAACTGCGCAATTTAATTTGTTTAAAACGCAAGACCAGTAGTTGCCACAGCCAAGCTAATTCGTCCGCTTGGCCGTGCTGGCTTAAATATGCATGCACCGCTTGCAAGTCCTTCAAATCTAGGCGCCGCAGTTCTTGCCGCAAACTTGTCCAATCCTTGTAGCCAGCGTGACGTAAATGCTGATGCAATTGATCTATCAGAATCCAATCGTCAGTTAAATCATAATGGTGTTGAAAATTTTGCATTTTATTCCCTCCACCATTAATTACGCAAAAATTCGGCTTATTGAGTTAATTTTAAAAATTCATTGAAATTATCCAAAATCAAGCTCGCCCGTTCATGATCGGCAGCGATCGGTGCTTTTAAGTTTGGAATCATAATCGCAGTCAGCTCCGCCCGCCAAGCAGCCTCAATGCCATTGCTAGAATCTTCAAAGACTAGCAGCTGCTCTTTAGGAAGCGCGAGTCTTTGCGCGGCCAATTCGTAAATATCTGGGGCAGGTTTAGGCTGAACATGATCAGCTGCTAAATCTATATCACTCAAGCAAAAATCAAAGTATTGCCTAATCCCGGTTACCCATAAATTATGGTCAATCACTTTTTTATAGTTACTTGAAGCAATCCCCATTCTTAGCCCAGCAGCTTGAAATTTATCTAAAGCCGCTTGGACTCCAGGCATCAGCTTCAGCTTGCCTTCATCAGTCCACTGCCATATTAATTCATCTGTCCGGCGGACGAAGTAATCTTGTTCCTTCTTTGACTTAAAATAGCGCCGATAAAATTGCTCAGAATAAGCAATTGAAGCCCCATTTAATTTTAAGTAGGTATCTTCTGGCAAACCTAAATTTTCTTCAGCCGCGGCTTGAATATTGGCCTGCCAATATAGATTCTCTGAGTTGACTAGCAAACCATCCATATCAAAAATCACGCCGCGGTAGTCGCCGCTTAAGCCTTTAACGCGCATCATCTGTACCTGCTTTCATTACTTGTAATACTGCACCGACTAGGTAAAAGGAGCCGGTAATTAAAATCACATCATCTGCTTTAGCTTGTTGCATAATGCGTGCTAATGCCCGCTTGTAATCTGGCTCATAATCAAAACGTGCTTGTGCCCAAGCTGGAAAATCATGTAGCTTAGCTGCCCGTGGATAATCAATCCGGGTTAAGTACACTTTTTCATCAGCTTGAAAGAGATGAAGAACTGCATCTAAATCTTTATCCTTCATCATCCCCAGTAGCACATGCAGGCGTCTGTGCGGCAATTTGCGCACATAAGCAAGCAGCTGCGCCATAGCCTGCACATTATGAGCGCCATCAGCGATAATCAATGGCTGATGCCCCAGCACCTGATAGCGGCCTGGAATGTTAACTGCTTGTAAGGTTGAAATAATTTGCTCTTTACCAAGTTTAACTGATAATTGCTGAAAAGCGGCTAGTGCGCACCCGGCATCTATTTGTTCAGCTAGCGCTTTATTCAAAAAATCGGCTGGTTGAAAGTCTCGACCCAAGCGTACGACTGGTGCTGCTTCAGCTTTAGCTTTTGCTAGCACAATTGGTAAAACTTCTGCTGGCACATTGCCCAAAACCACCGGCCGCTGAGCTTTAATAATACCACTTTTTTCACGGGCAATATCGGCCAGCGTTGGACCAATTAGTTGTTCATGATCCAGTCCGATCGTCGTAATGATGCTAACAACAGGCGTAATCACATTAGTTTTATCGTGCTCGCCGCCAATGCCAACTTCGATCACCGCATAATCACAATGCTCATGATTAAAGGCCCAAAAAGCCATGCAAGTTTCAAATTCGAAAGTCGTCAATTGAAATTGAGGCTGATCAGCTTGAATATCATCAATCACGGTTTTCACAGCAGCAAATGCTGCTAGCAAAAGTTGGTCGCTGATCATTCGTCCATTTATCTGAATGCGCTCATTAAAGTCAATCACGTAAGGAGAAACAAACAGGCCAGTCTTCTGACCGGCCTGCTTGAGCAAAGCGCTCAGATAATAGCAGGTTGACCCCTTGCCATTAGTCCCCGTCACGTGAATTGCGGGCGTCTTAGCTTGCGGATTACCTAGCGCCTGCAGCACAGTCTTGATATAAGATAAATCATTTCTTGGGTGCAAGTGCGGCAACTGGTACAAGTAAGCGATTGCTTCACTTTTATTCATTATTTACTGGCCTGCAATTCTTTAATGCGGGCTTGCACTCCAGCTAACTGACTTTCATAATCAGCCTTTTTAGCTTTTTCTTTGTCAACAACTGCCGCTGGAGCGTGGGCAACAAAGCCTTGGTTGGATAATTTCTTCTCTGAGCGAGCAACTTCTGCTTGCAGACGAGTTTCTTCTTTTTCCATCCGGGCTAATTCTTCATCAACATTAACTAATTCAGTTAATGGGACAAAGATTTGCGCACCTGGAATCACTGCAGTTTTAGCTAATTTTGGTGCTTCAATTTCAGCTGCAACTGTCAGCTTCTTTGGATGTAAGAAGTTTTCAACATAGCTGACATTCTTGTCTAAAATCTTTTTATCTGCCAAATCATCCAATTGAATCATGATATCAATCTGAGATGACATTGGAGCATTAACTTCCATTCTGATGTTGCGGACGGCTTTAATCACTTCAATTAAGAAGGCCATTTGCTTGTCAGCAGCTGCATCTTCAAATTCAGGGTGTGTAGTTGGATATTCAGCAACCATAATCGATTGGCCAGCATGCGGCATTGACAACCATAATTTTTCAGTCACAAACGGCATAATTGGGTGCAGCAAACGTAAGATCTGGTCTAAAATCCAAACCAAATAAGCTTGCTTGCGAGCCTTCAGTTGTTCGTCATCACCGTTCAGTGCTACTTTAGCAATTTCAATATACCAATCACAAAAGTCGTTCCAAATAAAGTTGTACAACTCGCGGCCTGCTTCGCCGAACTTGTACTCATCAAATAAACGTACGACTTCACCAACAGTATGGTTTAACCGGTTAAAAATCCATTTATCAGCTAAATCAAATTCCGATGCGTCCGGCAAACTGGCAGGTTGCGCATCAGCTGGCAGATTCATGATTACGAACCGAGCTGCATTCCAAATTTTGTTGATAAAGTTCCAAGCGGCACTCAATTTAGTTGGATCGTACCGCGTATCTTGACCAGGAGCAGTCCCGTTCAACAAGAACCAACGCAGTGCATCGGCCCCATATTTATCAACAACATCCATTGGGTCAACCCCATTGCCCAATGATTTACTCATTTTACGGCCTTGTTGGTCACGCATTAAACCATGCAAGACAACATCTTTGAATGGGCGCTCATCAGTAAAGTGCAGGCTTTGGAAAATCATCCGGGAAACCCAGAAGAAGATAATATCGTAGCCTGTTACTAAAGCATTCGTTGGGAAGTAGCGCTTAAAGTCTTCCGCGTCAGCATCTGGCCAGCCTAAAGTTGAAAATGGCCATAAAGCACTGGAGAACCAAGTATCCAATACATCTGGATCTTGCTTCCAATTTTCAAGATCCTTTGGTGCTTCTTCACCGACATAGACTTCGCCTGTTTGCTTGTTATACCAGGCAGGAATCCGGTGCCCCCACCACAATTGACGAGAAATTACCCAATCATGGACGTTTTCCATCCAGTGATCTAAGGTCTTTTCAAAACGTGGAGGTACAAAATTGACCTTACCATCGGTCTTTTGATTTGCTAAAACTTTTTCAGCCAAAGGCTTCATCTTAACAAACCATTGTGTTGACAGCCGCGGCTCAACTTGTACGCCAGACCGTTCAGAGTGACCAACTGAGTGGACAATTGGCTGTACGTCAATTAAGTAACCTGCTGCCTTTAAGTCCTTGACTAAGGCCTTCCGGCAGTCAAACCGGTCCATCCCGGCATATTTGCCGCATTCTTCGTTCATGGTGCCGTCATCGTTCATAACGTTAATTCGCTTCAAATTATGACGGTTGCCCACTGCAAAGTCGTTTGGATCGTGCGCTGGTGTAATTTTAACTAAACCGGTTCCAAATTCCGGATCAACATGCCGGTCTTCAATAATTGGGATGTGCCGGCCAACCAATGGCAAAATCAATTCCCTGCCCACGATATCCTTGTAACGTGGATCGCCAGGAGCAACTGCCACTGCCGTATCACCAAACATGGTTTCTGGCCGCGTGGTAGCAATTTCAATTGAACCAGAACCATCAGCAAACGGATAGTTGATGTGATAGAAAGCGCCTTGGTCATCTTGGTGGATCACTTCAATATCAGATAAGGCCGTTTCCAGTTTCGGATCCCAGTTAATAATATATTGGCCGCGGTAAATTAAGCCTTCATTGTATAGCTGGACAAACACTTTTCTAACTGCTTTGGACAAGCCTTTGTCTAAAGTGAACCGTTCACGAGAATAGTCGAGTGATAAGCCTAATTTAGCCCACTGGCTTTTAATGATACCAGCGTATTCATCTTTCCATTCCCAAACTTGTTTAACAAAAGCTTCCCGGCCCATTTCATGTCGGTCGCGGCCCTGCTTACGCAGTTTAGCCTCAACCTTGGCCTGAGTGGCAATGCCGGCGTGGTCCATTCCTGGCAGGTACAGCGTGTCATAGCCCTGCATCCGCTTAAACCGGATCAAAGTGTCTTGAATCGCTGTATCCCAAGCATGACCCAAGTGTAATTTACCAGTGACATTTGGTGGCGGGATCACAATTGAATATGGATGAGCCTTTTTATCACCAGATGGCTTAAACAAGTCTTCATCAAGCCAAGTCTGGTAACGCCCCTTTTCAACTTCATTAGGATTATATTTTGGCGCTAAATCCGTCATTAAAATTCCTCCAATAAAAAAGTCCTAGACAATGTGTCTAGGACGATTAGTTTAACCGCGGTACCACCTAAATTAAGCATAATTATGCTCCGCTTAGTGCGATAACGGTGCGAACCGGATTAACCTACTTTTTATTTTCAATTAATCAGCCAATCAAGCTACAAGCTAATGACTCGACCTTTCAGCACATGGGTCGTTCTCTGTAATTGCGTCATTGCTACTCTTGATTCTTGCTTGTGCTAGTAATTATAGCATGTTCTTACAAAAGATTCTGATCAGTTTGTGCCTGATCATCTAAAAATTTTTGGCCAGGATAAATCGGCGTAATTTGAATGCCGTCAATTGCCCGCTGCAAGAGCCCTTCCACATCAAGCTCAGCTTCTAATTTACGAGCCACTTCCAAGCGCGGCTTGGTCTTTGGACGAGGCGGGGCAAAGATCGTACAGCAATCTTCAAACGGCTGGATTGACAAATCAAAGGTTCCAATTTCTTCAGCTAACCGAATAATTTCAGTTTTATCCATGGTTGCCACTGGACGAATGACTGGCGTAGTTGTGACATCGTTAATTGCGGCCATTGATTGCAAAGTTTGCGAGGCAACTTGTCCAACCGATTCACCGTTAAAAATTGCTAAACCTCCGCGCATCGCCCGGATTCGATCAGCTAGCTGGAGCATCATCCGACGCTGAATGGTCATTAAGTAGCCTTCAGGCAGCTTTTCCTTGATTGTTTCTTGAATTTCAGCAAATGGAACGGCAATGAAGTTGATCTTACCGGCATATTTTGCCAAAATTCCTGTCAGTTCTTGCGCTTTTGCTAAAGCCTTAGCTGTAGTATATGGCGGGCTAAAGAAGTGAACCATATCAATCTCAACGCCTCGCTTCATTGCTAAGTATGAAGCTACCGGTGAATCAATTCCGCCAGAGAGCATCATCATGGCTTTGCCAGCAGTTCCAACTGGCATCCCGCCAGCGCCTTTAATTAATTCACTTGATAGGTAGACAGCGTCAGCCCGGACTTCAATTCGTAAAACTAAGTCCGGGTGTTTCATTTCTGCTTTTAGTCCATCTAGATGTTCAAACAGGTAATCACCAACTAAGCGGTTTAATTGATTTGTATCATATTCAAACTTGTGATCGCTGCGTTTAGTGTTAACTTTAAAAGTTTGACCTGGTTTCCAGGTTGCCTGCATTAACTCTAAACTAGCCTGTTCGATATCTGGCAAAGTTTTAGGGATACGGATACTTGGTGAATAAGTTTGAATCCCAAACACTAGGCGCAAACGCTGATCAATTTCTTTAAACGGTGCGCCGTTCAAAACAATATGCAAACGGTCATGCTTAGGATGAATCTTGACATCTGGATAATCACGCAAAGCCTTTTGCACATTGCCAGCTAACCGGCCAATGAAGTCACGCCGATTTTTGCCTTTAGTGGATAGTTCGCCGTAACGAACCATAATTTCTGTATATTGCATTAATTTTCCTATCCTAAATGATTTACTTTTGCAAAATGACGATAAATCTGATCGAAGACACGAATAAATTCATCTGCTTCAGCCAGTGTATTATGCTCATCAAAACTTAGCCGAATCGCACTAGTCGCCAGGCCATCGTCAATATGCATTGCATGCAAGGTACCTGCCTCTTCACCGCTGCGCGATGAGCAAGCGCTCGTAGTTGAAACATAAATATCTTGCGCTTCTAAAGTATGCACTAATGTTTCTCCGCGAATACCAGCTAAACTAAAGCAAAGAATATGAGGAGCAAAATCCTGCTCAGCCGGTGAAAAAATTGTAATACCAGGCTTATCTTGCAAGTAATTAATGATGCGCTCTTTAATAGCCCGCTGACGCGCAGCTTTAGCTGGTTCATTATCCAAATATAAACGCATTGCTTTAGCCATGGCAGCAATCGCTGGCAAGTTTTCGGTCCCCGACCGCAGGCCCTTTTCTTGTCCGCCGCCATCGTGCAACGGCTTTAATGTGCGGCCAGCTTTTTTATAAAGGATCCCGATTCCGCGCGGTGCATGAAATTTATGAGCCGAGAAGCTCATTAAATCAACTCGCGGGCTGTAAACCTGATCCCAAATTCCTTTACCCAGCGCTTGCACATTATCGACGTGGAAATGGACACTCGGATAATTTTCAAGGATGTCACCAATTTCTGGAATTGGTTGAATAGCACCAATTTCATTATTAACACCCATAATAGATACCAAAATAGTATCTGAATCCAGTGCTTGCTTTAAATCGGCGGGATTAACCTGACCGCGTTTATTAACTGGCAAAACAGTCACCCGGTAGCCAAGTTCTTTTAACGATTGAACAGCATTGCCAACTGCTGCGTGTTCAACGCTGCTCGTAATGATATGGCGGCCAAATTCTCGTTTGGCTAAAGCTGTACCCTTAATCGCCCAATTATCTGATTCGGTTCCTCCAGAAGTGAAAAAGATTTCACACGGTTTCACGCCCAATAAATTGGCACATTGTTTGCGCGCTGCTTCTAAAAGTTGATGCGCTCGATCGCCCAGCTGGTGCAGGCTGGAGGGGTTTCCCCAGATATTTTTGACTACTTCTTCATAGGTAGTTAAAGCCTCTGTGGACATCTTAGTGGTCGCACTGTTATCAAAATAAATCATGCAAAACTTCCTCTAAAAAACGGCCCCTGAAACAGGTGCCGTTAAAAATACGTAATTAGTTTAGCTTATCCTTGCTCTGAGTTCAAAGATTTTCGCTCATCGTAGTAGCTTTTTTCAATTCGGTTATATGAACCAGGTTCAACATGCTCCAAGGCTGTCGCAATCGCATCAAGTGCATCTTTGTAGTTATATTCCGTTTGATACAATTTCAAAGCCTTAGCCCGAGCTTTTTTAATCTCGCCGTAGTTCAAATATTTGTTGGAGTACTGCATCGCCCGTTCAACCAAATCAGCCGAACTAATAATGCTGTCAGCTTCACGGTGCAGGCGGTCAACATCTTCTTGAATTTGAATCAGCTCTTGCGAGATCTTTTCCATATTGATCCGCACTTGACTTAATTCTTCATCAGTTTTGCCAATTTCATTGACTACCAGCGTATACATTTGGACAAAACTTTCCGGTTTACCTGGTAGGTGGCGGCGCTGAACTCGGCGATAAAGCAAAGATACATCCTGCTTAAAACGATCAATCGAATCATGGGCGATTTTTTCAGCATCAAACAGGCCGTCAACATCTTGAGATAAGGTCTTTTCCCGGTTTTCAATTTCGCCTAAGTCCTGCGTAATCTTTAACCAGTTGCCTTTAATTTCTGAGTAAACACCCGTCCCGTCAGCCATGGCTTGCACGTCTTTAGTGTAAGCATCATTAGCTTGGTTAACGCGGTCAGCCAATTGCCGCGCTTCATCCAATTCGCCATGCGTTAGTTCGTAGCTTTCATCAATATGTTCTAGCTTATCAATTAATTGCTTAGAAGCAGAAGCCAAGCTAGTTAAAATTTGAATTAATTTATCACGGTTTTGCTTAACAAATGGACGAGCATGATATTCTTTGGCTAAGATGTCATATAAAGAATTAATCTGGTCAGCGATTGCCTGATTTTTATCAGCCAAGCCCTGCTCATCCATCTTAGTCAGTAATTCTTCACTATCGTCTACTTCTGCATGGAGCTGTTTAATTTCTTTGGGAAAATCAACTTCTTTAATGCAGTATTTTTCACCCACCATCTGTTTGTAAACTGATGACAACTCATCTAATTGGGCTGGGAAAACTTGTTGCAGTTCATGCCAGCCATCTTTTAATTGTGGCAATTTAGATTGCAAAGTTGATAGATTTTCACTGATTCTGCTCAAAACCCGCTTAGCTTCAACGTGATCGCCTTGGTTGGATAAGTTCTTGGCACCATCAAAGTCTTTTTCCATGGTCGACAACTGCTCTTCAATTTTCGGCATGGCTGTCCCATAATCAAACGACTTGGCCAGTACTTCTTTGCGCAACTCACGATAAGTTTTTAACAAGTGATCGTATTGAATTTGATTATCACGGTTGGACTCCAGCAGTTGTTTAAAAACAGCTTTGGCGTCTGATAAATCTTCACGTGCTTGCTCAACTTCTGTCGTAGTTTGCTTAATTTGGCGATTACCTGCAACTAATTTATATTTGTTAACTAATTCTGCAGCTGTTGTTAATTGCTGCTTATAATCAGCACGTTTTGTCGTAGATAATTCCTGGTAGGTTTTCCGCCATTTAACAAAAGTATCTAAACTTTCACCAGCCAGTTCCATTTTTTCTAACCGGCTAATTGCATCAGCGGCAGCAATGTCTTGCAACCCATCTACATGTTTATCTAACTCTCCCAGCAGATGGATCAAGTGCTTTTGCGTCAGCCAAAAAGCAGCAACCGCAATAATGATCAAAATAAAGATGCTAATTACCAGCATCGATTGAAATGAAGACATTTTTTCCTCCCGCTTTTCTCACTGTCCCCATTATAACAAAGATAGGTTCACACGTAACTTATGCCTTGCTTTTTTATGGGCGGGAACGTACAATATGCTTCGTGTAAAATATTTGCAGCAATAAGTGACAAGAACGTCAACATCTCAAGACGTCAAGTGAACAAGTAGCCAGTGCTGCACTGAGTGAAACCTGCAACTTGAGATGCACGAATGTTGAACTTATGCCTCATATTTTACTCCAAAAAATACTTAATTATTTTATGGAGGATTTTTTATGTCAAGATATACTGGTCCAAATTGGAAACGTTCAAGACGTTTAGGCATTTCTTTATCAGGTACTGGTAAGGAATTAGCTCGCCGTAACTACGCACCTGGCGATCATGGTCCAAACCACCGCGGTCGTTTGTCAGAATACGGTCAACAACTGCACGAAAAGCAAAAGCTGCGTTGGATGTTTGGCTTGAACGAACGTCAATTTAGAAACTTGTTCTTACGTGCCGGCAAGATCCGTGAAGGTCAACACGGTGTTAACTTCATGAGATTGTTGGAATCACGTTTAGACAGCATTGTTTACCGTTTAGGCTTTGCTACTACTGGAGAACAAGCTCGGCAATTGGTCAACCACGGCCACATTACTGTTGACGGCAAGCGTGTTGACATTCCTTCATACGAAGTCAAAGTTGGTCAAACTATTGGCTTGAAGGAAAAGTCAAAGAACTTGCAACAAGTCAAAGACGCTTTGGATGCTGTAGTTTCACGTCCCCCATTTGTTTCATTTGATGACAGCAAATTAACTGGTACTTTAGTTCGTTTACCAGAACGTGACGAAATGGAACCAGAAATCGACGAAGCTTTAGTCGTTGAATGGTACAACAAGCTGCTGTAATTTTACGGTCGCTTGGCAAAACCTTCCCACTATTGGGAGGGCTTTTTGTTTTAGTCATTCAGAAAGGAGTCTCATCATGACTGAAGATATTAATAAGCGCTTAGAGTTAGAGGCTCAAGGCATCACCCCGCAAACTCGGCCCGATGAACGACGGCGTTATTTAGGTTCTTTGCGCGAGCGGGTTTACGTCCGTTTAACTGTGGCAGAGACGCAAGATCCACAAGCTGGCCGGTTATTTATGCAGCATTTTAATGATTTCAAGCCATATGAGATCCTAATTAATGGCCGCATGCCTCAAACTCAGCTTGTTGACCAAGTGATTAGCAAATGCGGTCAAACTAATATTGCTTTTCGCCTGATCAATGACCAGACAGCTAAAACAGAGCCAGACGCTACTGGTATTTTAGTGGTTGCTAAGACTGCCTTAAATCGGCCACGAATTAGTATCAGGCAGGTATATGCTCCTGAAATGCCTAAAGAAGAGTTGCCAACACAGCATAAAAAAACTCTCTGGCAACGAATTTTTAACAAAAATAGTTAAGCGGTCAGCCTTACTCCCGTCTAACTTGAAAGCGATCTCAATTGTTTGACATTACGGCATAATTTGTTACTATATAGTTGATTCGAGTTGATCGTTAGCAATAATTGTAATGTTGACCGATCAAACCATACGACGTTAGAGTTTGTAAGTAACTACTGAATCGGAATACTCCTTGTGAGGATCCATATTCACTGCGATATGAGCTCATTATTTGAACACTGCGGGTTCAACAACGTCATTATTCAAATCAACTCGAATTATTCTGAATTTTCAGAGCGACTGCTTGGCAGTCGCTTTTTTCTTGAACTGAGGTTGTTTATGCTCATCAAAATTATAATGGCCGTTTTTATTGCGCTTCTAGTTATCACCGCTTGCTTTCTGCTTTTACACAAAGAAGCAATGCTGCAGGCTTTAGGACAAGAAATTACTCAGCGCAAATTGACCATTGTTAAAGATTCAGCCTATGGCCTACTCTTTGTTAGCGCTATTGGTATTATTATCGTTATAGCTTGTCCGCCGTTATTAAACGTTTTAACCCTAGTTTTAGCCTGTTTAATTATTTTGCTCTTCAGCCAATTAATTATGTCAAAGTAACCTCAAATTGGTAAAATAAAGATGAAGAGGTGAACAACATGTTATCACAATACAAACATATCCTGGTATCAGTCGATGGCTCAAAAGAAGCCGATCGTGCCTTTAGCAAAGCTGTTGCCGTTGCAGCCCGCAACCAAGCAACATTAGATATTTTGCATGTCATTGATACCCGTGCTTTCCAAAATGTCTCTAGCTTTGATTCAGCCATGGTTGAACAGATTTCTGGCGATGCTAAAACCAAAATGGAAGATTATGCTGATCGCGCTAAGCAAGCTGGCATTGATGAAGTCCACTACGCGATTGAGTTTGGCTCGCCAAAAAGCATCATCAGCCATGACTATCCTAGCAAACATCAAACCGACCTAATTATTCTTGGAGCAACTGGGCTAAACGCAGTTGAAAGAATGCTGATTGGGAGTGTAACAGAGTATGTTACGCGAACAGCTGATTGCGATGTTATGGTGATTAGAACACCATTGTCATAAAAAACTTTAAACATTAGGGTTTATTTTGCCCTAGTGTTTTTTTTGTAGCTAAATTAAGGTTATTGCGATGAAAATTGTCTTAGCTCCTGATTCATTCAAAGAAAGTTTAACTGCCGCGCAGGTCTGTCAAGCGATGAAACGCGGCATACTGCAAGTTACACAAACAGCCAAGATCGTATCAATTCCCATGGCCGACGGCGGTGATGGAACTATGGATGCCTTGGTTTCGGCAACTGGCGGACAGAAAATCACCGTTAAAGTAACTGGCCCACTAGGACAAATAGTTCCTGCTCAATTTGGATTACTACCCGATGGGAAAACTGCCGTCATTGAGATGGCACAGGCTAGCGGAATTAATTATGTGGCACCAAATCGCCGGCTTCCAGAAACAATTTTACAGGCCTCTACTTTTGGCACAGGTGAACTGATCAAAGCAGCATTAGATCAGGGCGCACAGAAATTAATTATTGGCTTAGGAGGTAGTGCTACCAATGATGGCGGAGCTGGTATGGCACAGGCATTGGGCGTTACGTTTTTAAATTCTGATAATCATAAAATTGAATCAAAAATTGGCGGCGGTGACCTAAGTAAAATTGCCCATCTTAAAATTAATAAACTAGACCCACGCCTGCAAAAAACGCAAATCATACTAGCCAGTGATGTCACATCACCCCTAGTTGGACACAATGGTGCTAGCTATGTTTTTGGCCCGCAGAAAGGCGCTGATGAAAAAACTGTAAAAAAGCTGGATAATAATTTACAGCACTATGCAGATATCATTGCAGCTGACTTAGGCAAACAGGTCGCCACCCTGCCAGGCAGCGGGGCTGCTGGTGGTTTAGGAGCAGGCTTGCTCGCCTTTACTAATGCTAAATTGGAGCCAGGTTTCAGCATTATCGCTAAAGAAGTCAAGCTAGCAGAAAAGCTTCAGGGTGCCGACTTAGTGCTAACTGGCGAAGGCAGTACTGATGGCCAAACAAAATTTGGCAAGACTCCATTTGGGGTTGCCAAGCTAGCTAAACAGCAACATACACCCGTCATTTCTTTAGCTGGTAGTTTAGGCCCAGGCTATGAAACCCTCTATCCTGCTGGTTTTACTTCCTTTTTCTCCATTGTTAATGGGCCTAATTCATTAACACAAGCTTTGCAAGCAGCTAGCGAAAATATTGAACGCACAACTGCTAACATTATGCGGCTATGGCTGGCAAAATAATAAAGATAAGCAAACAAAAAACATGTAAGTTAACTTACATGTTTTTTTATTATTCAATTAAAATTAATTATTAGATTTTTAGAAATCGCCAGCAGTGCTGAAAATGTAATCACGGTGGTGATATTTCATCGATAGAATTAATCCAATACCGATCATATTACCTAGCAAGGCAGAACCACCCTGGGAGACAAATGGCAACGGGATCCCAGTCAAAGGCAACAGGTCGATTCCCATGCCGATATTTTCAAAGACGTGGAATAAAATCATCATAATGATCCCAGTTGAGATATATGAATAAAAATTATTCTTAGTTTCAAACGTGATTTTGACCATCTGGAAAATCAAATAAGTATAGATCAAAATCAAGAAGACGCTGCCAATAAAACCAAATGATTCAGCAATTACTGAAAAAACCATATCAGAACTGCGGACTGGCACATAAACAGACACGTGTCCAAATCCTTTGCCAAATAATTGACCAGAGCCTACTGCTTTCATACTTTGCCACAACTGGTAAGCATTCTGAGACGTATCGCCAGAAGGATCAAGCCAAGAATTTATCCGCTCAAATTGATAAGCACGGAAGAAATTGCCGAGTAGCGCTTGCCCCCAAGAAGTTGTGACCAACATAATCGCAATCACACCTAAAGCCATCACGGCTCCATAAACGGGGATAATGATTTTCCAAGAAATGCCTGAAACCAGCACCATACCTGCTACAATCGCAAAGAAAACTAACATGGTACCAAAGTCATTCTGCAATCTCAGCAACACAGCGATTGGCGCTAGCCATAACACAATTTTACCTAGCAGCAGCCAATCATTCGCAAAAGAATGACTGTATTTTGTATTATGATCATGAATGACCCTAGCCAGCATCAATACAAAGGCAGGTTTCATGATTTCCGAAGGCTGAAAGCTGACTGGTCCTAAACTGAACCAGCTTTTTGCTCCAGTTTTATCAAACATTGAACGGCTGTACAGGAATAAAACCGCTACTAAGAAGAAAATTCCTATTGCGTATGCATACGGTGCTATTTTAAACAGCTGCTCAGAATCAAATTGCATCACCACGATGACGATGCCAATTGTAATGACATACCATGCTGCCTGCACGATTACTAATCTGAGGGGATTACCAAGATTGCTGTCATCACGGGCGGCCACCCAGATACAGTATAAACTGATAATTGCTAGTAACAAAACGGAGCCGACCACACCCCAAGCGATGCGGTCGACCCAATTAGTTTTATTTTCTGCTTGTGGCATTTAATTCACCAGCCCCTTTACTTTTCGTGTAAAGCAAAGTAAGACAACAGATCGTTAATAGCGCTTTCCAAAGACTTTGAATAAAGCGTGTGCTTATCTTTTGAAGTAGTTACGCGGAAACGCGTGGACATGTTTTCAATGACACCAATAGTTTGTTTGCCAGGGATGACAACTTCCCAAGCTGGATGCGACAAACCCTTACGCTCATTGACTTCAACTTCAATGTTGTTTAATCTCTTTGACATAAAAAACTCCTATTTTTTTGCCTCTGGGTGGAAGGCGGCCGCAATGATTTCGTCTTCATATCTTTCTGGATGCGGGTTGCGGCGCAAAGTAAAGTTATCCGGCACCGGATCAACTCCCCCTCTAACTAAGGGATTGCACCGTAAAATCCGCGCTAACCCCATTAACAGCCCCAAGAACCAGCCATGCTTTTGCAAAGCGGTGACCATATAAGCTGAACAAGTCGGATAATAGCGACATGTCGGCGGAAAGAGCGGTGAAATACATTTTTGATAGCCATGAACTAAAAATATTAGAACTTTTTTCATTAGCTAATAAATTGAAATAGATGTAGCCAGCTGCTCGGGAAGAAAATAGCAAACGGATTACCGCTTGAAATTCCGCACCCGATAAATGCTCCGATCACAATCATCAGAATCAACCAGCCACAAAGATGAAAAAACTTGCGAACTTTGGCCTTTACGATTGCCTGATTAAACAATTTCATAATTAATGCTTCTTATGAGCAGCAATGTTTTTCAATAGAACCCCAGTACCCAGGGCAACTGCTTCTAATGGCTGATCGGCTGTCAAAACTGGAACTTGCAAGTAATATTGAATTAATTTATCGATATTCTTCAGTAAAGCTCCACCACCCGTCAGCATAATGCCTCGATCGACAATATCAGCTGACAATTCTGGTGGTGTTTGTTCCAACACCTGTTTAGTGGCGGCAATAATGGACATTAAGCCATCATGTAAAGCAGATTGAATTTGCGGAGCGGTTACCGTAGTTTGTTTTGGCAAGCCGTCCACTAAATCACGTCCACGGACAGTAATTGTTTCATCTTCGTCTGCATCAAAGGCAAAGCCAATTTGCATCTTAATTTGTTCAGCAGTCCGTTGACCAATCAGCAAATTGCTGTTGTTCTTCAAGAAATTAATCACAGCCTGGTTCATTTCGTCACCAGCCCAGCGTAGTGAACGGGAAGTAACAATTTCGCCCATTGACAAAACTGCAATATCAGTCGTTCCACCACCGATATCAATAACCATATTGCCTTGCGGCTTAAAGATGTCCAAACCAGCACCGACAGCGGCAACTTTTGGTTCAAAGTCCAAGTAAACGTTCCCGCCACCTGACTTTTCGGCAGCTTGAATAATCGCCTTCTGCTCGATTGAAGTCACGCCAGTTGGCGCACAAATCAAAATATTTGGCTTTGACAAAAAGCCTTTAACGTTCAGCTTATTGATGAAATAGCTAAGCATAGCTTCAGTAATGTCAAAGTCTGCAATCACACCGTTTTTCAATGGACGAATAACTCGGATATTACCTGGCGTCCGCCCAACCATCTTGTAGGCTTCTGTCCCTACGGCAACAACTTTGTTATTAGTGGTATCAACCGCAACGACTGAGGGTTCATTCAGGACGATCCCCTTGCCTGAAAGATTAATCAATACGTTAGCAGTTCCTAAATCTATTCCTATATCTCTTGCCAATCTTGGAACCTCCATCTTTTTATCAGATGAAATTATACCATAAATAAGGTCAGCGATTTGCTTGATCTACCTAGTCTTTAAAAAGATATAACAAAGCTTGTGATTGATCAACCAAAGTTAATAAGAACTGACCGACTAAAAAACCTAAGGCAATTGCCAAAAAGAGCGCTAAAACCTGTGCTTCAAACACGTGCCCTTTACGGACATATTTTTCCACGTGCAATGCCATCACGGCTTTAAAGGATAGCCCGCAAGTTAACAAATAAGTGATTAAACTGACAACTGCATGAATCCCTAAATTTTTCATTACTTTCTTCCTAACAAAAAGCGACAGCCATTTTCAGGCTGTCGCTAACTCGCAAGCTAAATTGCTTTAGCTTACTTATTGCGATCATTATAAACGTTGATCCGGTTCATTGCACGCCGCAGAGCAATTTGAGCCCGAGCGTAAGTTACTTGATCATGCTTTTGCTGAGCCTCTGTCAGCAGGCGTTGAGCCCGCTCACGCGCTGATTGCGCGCGCTTAACATCAATATTGCGTTCACGCTCAGCTGAATCAGCAATAATTGTTGCATGATTGTTCAAGAACTCGATATAACCGCCGTTAACTGCCAGCAGATCGATTCGATCATTCATGGCATGCTTACGCTTAACCTTTACCTCGCCAATTGATAATGGCGTGATCAAAGGTGCGTGGTTATACAGAAAGCCCCGTTGACCATCAATTGCTTCAATTTGCAGATAGGCACTATTATGATCATAAACAATACCCGTCGGCGTGATCACTGTTACTTTAAAAAGCTTTTCCTTCTCTGCCATGGCGCATCACCTTATTCAGCCTTGTTCAATAAAGCTTTAGCTTCAGGATCAGATGGAGTAGCCCCCATCTTTTCAGCAGCCTTTAGAACATCTTCGATTGGGCCAACGCCTCTAAAGGCACCTTCTGGCAGGTCATCAAGTTGACCATCAAGGATCATCTTGAAGCCTTTAACAGTGTCTTTAACAGGAACGTATGAACCAGGTACGCCAGTGAATTTTTCAGCCACAAAGAAGTTTTGTGACAAGAAGTATTGAATCTTCCGGGCACGTTCAACGATCTTCTTTTCTTCGTCTGACAATTCGTCCATACCTAAAACTGAAATAATATCTTGCAGTTCATGGTAACGTTGTAAGACATGCTGAACGCGGGTAGCTACTTCGTAGTGTTCTTGACCAACAATTTCAGGGTCCAAAGCACTTGAAGAAGATTCCAGTGGGTCAACGGCTGGATAAATACCTTGTTCTACTAAACTACGTTCCAAGTTAGTCGTAGCGTCCAAGTGGGCGAAAGTCGTAGCTGGAGCTGGGTCAGTATAGTCATCGGCAGGCACATAAACAGCCTGAATTGAAGTAACAGAACCCTTCTTAGTTGAAGTGATTCTTTCCTGCAATTGACCCATTTCAGTTGCCAAAGTAGGCTGGTAACCAACGGCACTAGGCATCCGTCCCAGCAAAGCTGAAACTTCTGAACCAGCCTGAGTAAACCGGAAGATGTTGTCGATGAAGAGCAACACATCTTGGCCTTCAACGTCACGGAAGTATTCAGCCAGTGTCAAACCAGTCAAGGCAACCCGCATTCTGGCACCAGGTGGTTCGTTCATCTGACCAAAGACCATGGCTGTTTTAGCCAAAACGCCTGAAGCCTTCATTTCAAAGTAAAGGTCGTTACCTTCACGCGTTCTTTCACCAACACCGGTAAACACAGAAATACCACCATGTTCTTGGGCAATGTTGTGAATCAATTCCTGAATCAAAACAGTTTTACCAACACCGGCACCGCCGAACAAACCAACTTTACCACCACGAACATATGGAGCAAGCAGATCGATAACTTTAATACCAGTTTCCAAAATTTCAGTACTGGTACTCAAGTCATCATATTTCGGAGCTGGTTTGTGAATACTGTCCCGTTGGTCGTCTGGACCAAATTCAGGACCACCATCAATTGGTTCGCCTAAAACATTAAATACGCGTCCTAAAGTTTTATCACCAACTGGTACTGAAATAGGAGCACCAGTATCTTCAACTTTCATGCCGCGCCGCAAACCATTGGTAGATTCCATAGCGATTGTTCTCAGCACGCCGTCGCCTAATTCCAGCGAAACTTCCAGCACGACAGTTTGCTCGTCTGAAACTTTAACTTTTAATTCGTTATAGATATCAGGCAAGTCTTTGTCAATTGGGAAAGCAACATCGACAACAGGGCCGATAACTTGGACGATTTCTCCTTCGCTCAAAACATCTACCTCCTTTTCTTTTAATTCAAAGCATTCGCACCACTGATAATTTCAGTAATTTCAGTAGTGATTTGTGCTTGTCTTGCACGGTTAAGCTGCGTCGTTAAGTCACTAACAATATCTTTGGCATTATCTGAAGCAGATGACATCGCGGTCATCGAACTAGCATGCTCAGCAGTTTTAGCATCCAGAATCATACCGTAAATCATTGTTCGTGCAAATTGTGGTAGCAATTTCTTTAATACAGTATCCAAATCTGGCTTGATCATAAAGTCTAATTGATCTCGATCAGTCCGCTCTTCATTATTGTCGATATTGATATCAGCAATCGGGAGCATTTTTTCAATCTGGAACTGTGAAGATAGGGTATTGACGAAGTGAGTATGGCAAACATACAACTCATCAATCACACCGTCTAAATACATTTTGACAATTGTTGACACAATTGGCCGAATTTCATTGAAAGTTGGCACGTCAGAAATGCCACTGTATTCATAAACGACGTTTAAATTACGCTTTTTAAAAAATTGAGCTGGTACGCTCCCAACAGCTAGCACCTTGATGTTTTGATTTTGACGTTGCTCAAAAACTTGCATCATATTTTTTATGATGGTGCTGTTGTAGGAACCAACCAGGCCACGGTCACCGCCAATTACCAAATAGCCAACATTTTTAACTTCCTTACGCGGTTGAATTAAATCAGCTACAATACCCAAGTTAAAGACATCGGCATAATCTAAGTTAGCCAGATTTTCTAAGTTAGCCAGATTTTCTTGATTGAAGCTAATATTTTCCTTGCGCAGATGCCGGATAATTCGGTCGCTCATCAGGTGCGACAAAGTTTTGCGCATCGTTTGATCAAACAAAACAAATCCTTGATCCAGATTTTGAGTTTTGCTTAATTTTGCGGCCGACACCATTTGCATGGCTTTGGTAATTTGACCAGTTTGGTTAACCGAGGCAATTTTTCTTTTCAAGTCAAGTAAAGATGCAGGCATTTGACTACCTCCTACTTATTACTTGTTGAAAAGCCGTCAGTGAAGTCTTTCAATGCCTGATTCATTTTCTTTTCATCAGGCAGATCGCCAGTGTGACGAATGTGTTCCAACAAATCGTTGTAGTTACTGTTAAAGTAAGCGTCTAATTCATCTTCATAGCGCTGAATGTCAGCAACAGGAATAGAATCCAAGTAGCCATGTGTCAGTGCGTATAAAATCAGCACCTGCTTATCAACTGACAAAGGCTTGTGAAGTGGCTGTTTTAAGACTTCTACAGTCCGGCGACCACGATTCAGACGAGCTTGCGTAGCTTGATCTAAGTCACTACCGAATTGAGCAAAACTCTTCAATTCATTGTAGGAAGCCAGGTCAACCCGCAAAGTACCAGCAACTTTCTTCATCGCTTTGATCTGAGCGTCACCACCAACACGAGATACCGAAGCACCGGCATCGATGGCTGGCCGAGTTCCTGCAAAGAACAAGTCACTTTCCAAGAAGATCTGCCCGTCAGTAATAGAAATTACGTTAGTTGGAATATAGGCGGAAATGTCACCGGCCTGAGTTTCAATAAATGGCAAGGCAGTCATTGAACCCCCGCCCAGTTTGTCACTTAACTTCGCACTACGTTCTAGCAAACGAGAGTGCAAGTAGAAGACATCACCAGGGTACGCTTCACGACCAGGTGGACGACGAAGCAGCAAAGAAATTTCACGGTAAGCAACCGCTTGCTTGGATAGGTCATCAAAGACTACCAAAACATCTTTGCCATTGTACATAAATTCTTCACCCATCGCTGTACCTGCATAAGGAGCGATATACAGCATAGGTGCGGCTTCACTAGGACCAGCTGTCACAACGATGGTATAGTCCATAGCGCCAAACCGCTTTAAGGTCCGTACTTGTCGTCTAACAGTTGATTCTTTTTGACCAATCGCAACATAAATACAAATTACGTCTTGGCCTTTTTGGTTAATAATCGTGTCAATTGCCAGTGAAGTTTTACCGGTTTTACGGTCACCGATAATCAATTCACGCTGGCCACGACCAATTGGTACTAAGGCATCAATGGCCTTAATCCCCGTTTGCAATGGATCTTTTACTGATTGACGATCCATAACACCTGGAGCTTGTGTTTCAATTGGGCGTGTTTTATCAGTCTTAATCTCGCCTAAACCATCGACTGGCTGACCCAATGGGTTAACAACCCGGCCGATCAAAGCATCCCCGACCGGAACTTCCATGATCCGGCCAGTTCTCTTAACTTGGTCACCTTCACGAATATCGTCAAACCGGCCCAAGATGATGATACCAACATCATTGCTTTCCAGGTTTTGAGCGATCCCATAAGAACCGTTGGCAAATTGAACTAATTCGTTGGACAAAACATTGTTAAGCCCGTGAGCCCGAGCAATACCATCACCAACATAGGTAACTGTACCAACTTCATCAATATTCAATTTGTCATCATAGTGCTCAAGTTGTTTCTTGATTAAAGAGCTGATTTCTTCCGATTTAATGCTCAATGGATTCACCTCTTTTATTATTTTGCAGTCAATTGCGTTCGAATTTGCTCAAGCTTGGTCTGGATTGAGCCATCAATGCGGCGATCGCCAACTTGCAAAATCAAGCCGCCTAAAATTTCTGGCTTAACTTCATTGGTTAGCTGCAATTCTTGTAAGCCATATTTATCAGCGTAAGCTTGGCTAACTTTTTGCAACTGTTCGTCTGATAATTTGACAGCTGAAATCGCTTTTCCATGAGCAATTTTCTTTAAGCGATCATAGTGGCTATTGAAATTTTGCAAAATATCAATAACTGCATCAAAACGCTTATATTCGAGCAGCAGCCGTAAAAAGCCTTGCATTTCAGTTGAAAATTGACCGATGACGCTATCGAGCACGTGTCTTTTTTCATCTTTATCCAGAACTGGATCAGACAGCATGTTCAAAAAATCGGGATTTTCTTGCAAAACTGTTAGCAGCACAGCTACTTCACGATGGAGCTGTTCAAGGCAATCTTGGTCTTGCGCAAAACCGAAAAGAGCTGTGCCATAGCGACTAGCAATTTGGTCTTTACTCAAAGCCATTAATCCTTCAACCCCTTAACAAATTGATCCACTAAATCTTTTTGATCTTCAGCAGATAAATTCTTCGCAATCACTTTGCCTGCAATCGTTACAGATAAGTCTGCAACTTGTGCTTGAGCAGCATTTAAAGCATCAGCTTTTGCTTGTTCAGCATCAGCTTTAGCCTGTTTTTTAATCGTTGCCGCCTCTTGATCAGCATCGGAGATAATTGATTGCTTGGTCTTCTCCGCATTAGTGCGGGCGTCAGAAATGATTTGAGTAGCATCTTGCTTAGATTTTTGCAAGGCAGCGGCACGTTGGTTGGCCAATAATTCGGCCCGTTGCCGGTCGCTAGCTGCATGATCCAAATCATCGCTAACTTGCTTGCGCCGTTTTTCCATCATTTTGGTTACTGGACCCCAAGCATAATGCTTAACGACCCAGAGCAAAATAGCAAAAACGATTAAGTAGTAGAGCAAATCTCCAATTTCTAGATTTAAGGCTGCAAACAATGGTTGAAATGTCATTTACTGCCCTTCTCTCTAATAAACTTGACTTGATTATTACAGGAAGAGGATCAGGAAGGCAACAACAACCGCCACAATAGGAACGGCTTCGATCAAACCAACACCAATGAACATGGTTGATCTTAAATTATTTGCACTTTCAGGTTGTCTAGTAATGCCCTTCAGAGTTTCGGTAATAACTTTCCCGTTACCCCAAGAAGCAGCCAACGCAGCCATACCGGCTGCAATAGCAGCAGCTACATATTTCATTTGAATACCTCCAAAATTACTCTTGTTGAACTTTGCGTCCGATATAAACCATCGACAAAGTTACGAAAACATAGGCCTGAATTGAGCCAATAAACACTGAAAAGCCCTGCCAGATAAAAGCCAAAGGTGCTGAAGCTAGCACAGTGGCAAAACCTGCACTATGGGCAAAGTCATGTCCAATCAGTGTCAGTAAAACTTCCCCTGCGTAAATGTTTCCGTACAAACGCAAGGATAAAGTTAAGAAGTTGGTGAACTCTTCCAAAACGTTGATTGGCAACAAGAAGCCAATTGGCCGAGAATAGTTTCTTAGATAGCCACCCACGCCAAAGCGCTGCATCGCAAAGTTGAATGACAGCAGCAATGTCATCATGGCGAAAGTCATGGTGATCAGCGGGCTAGCTGTTGGCGACTTAATCCAAATATGACCATTGATTGTCAATTCGAGGAACAAGCCTAATTGGTTCATCATGAAGATGAACAAGAATAAGGTGAACGCGTAAAGTGACAAGTGCTTTTGTGCATCAACATCTGAGACATTGTCACGGACAATGCCATTAGTAAAGTCGATGATAAATTCGAGCACATTTTGCCGTTTGCCTGGCTTCATTGAAACTTTTTTCGCCAGCCAAATGACAAACCAGCCAATTACGATCGCCATTAGTGTCCCACTTAGGCAGTTGGTCAGATTGAAATTCAAGCCGAGGAAACTCACAACAACTGGTTTTTCACCCACTTCAAGACCTCCCTTCATCTAATTGTGTTTATTAGATAAACACACCCTTGAATGATAACACTGCACGAAGAAATTTCAAGCATTCTAATCACTTTTAACGGTGCCATTTAAACGATCACCAGCATCGCCCAAACCAGGATAAATGTAGCCATTAGGCATTAGTTTTTCATCTTCAACTGCCACGTACAAATCAACGTCTGGATATTTAGCTTGTACTGCCTTCACACCATCTGGTGCAGCCACAATTGATGCTACTCTAATCGCATTTTCTGGCACACCCCGCTTGATCAAAGCACCAATTGCGTCGATGATTGAGCCGCCTGTGGCCAGCATTGGATCAACAATAAAGCATTTCCGTTCCGCAATATCTTGTGGCACCCGGACAAAATATTCATGTGCTTCCAGTGTTTCTTCATTTCTGGACATGCCAATGTAACCTACTTCTGCATTAGGCAGCATGTGCAAAAAGCCATTCAGCATCCCTAAGCCAGCCCGTAAAACTGGTACGATAACAGGCTCTTTGCCAGCTAATTTAGGCTGCACGGTTTTGCCGATTGGTGTTTCCAATGCGACATCTTCTAAAGGCAAATCCCGCGTCACTTCGTAAACCATCAATTCAGTGATTTCATCGACCACCCGCCGAAAAGTGGCATTATCGGTCTTCTTATCACGAATAATCGTTAACTTATGTGTCAGCAGTGGTTGCTGCAGCACAACATATTTCCCCATGTCTAACCTCCTAATAGCAATAACTTTTTTGGTCAACTCATTCTAACAAAAAAACGCCCGCTTGGACGTTTTTTCTCAGTAAAAAGACAAATATTTTTTCATATAAGTTATAAATTTATTCAGCTTTGAAATGATGACCAGCAGCAGCTTTACCTAACCGATTCATATAAGCCATGCTATTTTCCCCTGTATGGTAGCCCTGCACAAAGATACGCTTGATTTCTGGCTGATCATCAAAATAGCGCAAAGCATTGAATAAATTATGATCGGCCGCAATTAAATCAGGTCCTAAATCAAAACCATGTTTGGCGCCAATCTTTTGCAAAATTGCTTTTGAAGCTGCAACACCAGTATGCTCATCTAAATTAATTTTGGCAAAATCTGTTGGCTCATCAACAATTTGTACGGGTGCGCTCGGAGCGTAATGCCGATATTTCATGCCTGGAGCTTTTGGAACGCCCTTAGTTGCTTTAGTGCCTGCATTAATTAGAACTGGTTCGCCTAAAACTTCGCTGAGTTCTTCAGGGGTAATTTTCCCCGGACGCAAAACAATAGGCTGTTCAACTGATAAATCGATAATCGTCGATTCTAAGCCGATTTCAGTTGGACCATTGTCAACGATTCCTGCAATTTTTCCATGCAAATCATGATAAACATGTTGAGCAGTGGTCGGACTCGGTTTAGTTGAAGTATTAGCTGACGGACCCACAATTGGATCACCTAAATCGGCGATCAGATCATGTGTGAGGGAATCATCCGGACAGCGAAAGGCAGCCGTTGGCAAACCGCCAGTAACAGCGGCTGGTAAGGCACCAGGTTTAGCTAATAATAATAGAGTCAATGGTCCCGGCCAAAAGTGATCGATTAATTTTTGGGCCCGTGCAGGAATTTCTTTGACAAAGCGCCGCATCATTGCTTCGTCTGAAACAGTAACGATCAAGGGATTGTCACTTGGCCGGCCCTTAGCCGCATAAACGCTTTTAACAGCAGTCTCATTAGTTGCTAAGGCTCCCAAACCATAGACAGTCTCTGTTGGAAACGCGACTAATTGACCAGCGCGCAGCAATTCTACTGCATCATGTAACTGGTCACGCTTAAAAATCTTTGTTCCCAATTATTTTTGCCACCTTCCATATACAAAACGATCTTTGCCAGACAGATCTTTAACAAACTCCAGCTCAAAATCAGGCAAAGCTGTCTGTAGTAGTTCTGCCAAGGCTGAACGTTGCTGGAAGCCAAACTCCAAGCAAAATTGCCCGTGACTGGTTAAGTGCTCGCGAACTTGCTTAACAAAAGTGCGGTAAAAATCTAACCCATCTTCGCCGCCGAAAAGCGCTTCTTCTGGCTCGTTCTTCAGAACGTTGTCGTCCATATATTTCTTTTCAGAATATTTAATATATGGCGGATTAGATACAATCAGATCAAATTTTTCTAAGCCAATTAATACGTTGGCTTTGCGCACATAAACGTCTAAATCATAATCTAAAAAGTTTTCTTCACTAGTCCGCAACGCCTGGTCTGTAATATCGCTAGCGTACCAGGTCAAATTTTGTTTTCCTTGCTTAGCAGCTTCTTTTGCCAGTGCAACAGTCAAACAACCTGAACCAGTTCCCATATCGAGCACTTTTTGCCCTGATTCTAGGTGATCCAAGGCCAATTTAACTAGACCTTCAGTATCATAGCGCGGAATCAATACTCCTCGCTGAACGCGGATTTTATAACCATAAAACCAAGCAAAACCTAAAATATATTGCGGAGAAACCCCGCGGGCCAATTTCTTTAAGTCCTTCTTAGCTTGCTTTTCTTGGTCTGGAGTTAGCTCTAAATCTTGTTTCATGGCAAATTCGCTAGGAGTTAATCCTAAACGTTCACCCAGAACATATTCAATATCGGCAGCTTTAGCAGCAGGAGCTAGCTCTTGCCCCTGCGCAACTAAATCTCTGAGTTTAAGCATTTTCATCATCCATTTCTTCAAGCTGCTGAGTCTGGTAATGCAGAATCAACGCGGAAATAATCTCGTCAAGTTCACCATTCATAATCCGGTCTAATTTGTTCAAAGTTAAACCGATTCGGTGATCAGTTACCCGGTTTTGCGGATAGTTATAAGTTCTAATTCGTTCGGACCGGTCACCTGTTCCGACTGCATTTTTCCGCTTAGCATCGTATTTATCACGGTGCTGGCTTTCATAGTAGTCATAAACCCGCGACTGTAAAATTTCCATCGCTTTTTGCCGGTTTTGCTGCTGAGACCGCTGGTCCTGCATAGCAACTACAATTCCAGTCGGCAAGTGCGTCATCCGGACAGCACTAGAAGTTTTGTTAATGTGCTGGCCACCAGCACCAGATGAGCGGTAAACATCAACCCGAATGTCTTTAGGATCGATATCAATGTCAACTTTTTGATATTCAGGCATAACTGCCACCGTCGCGGTTGAAGTATGCACCCGGCCTTGTGATTCAGTAACTGGCACCCGTTGAACGCGGTGAGCACCATTTTCATACTTCAATTTAGAGTAGACTTTATCGCCCGTAATCATGATGGCAACGCGTTTATATCCACCTACTTCAGTTGGTTCGCTATCGATAATTGAAACTTGCCAGCCCTGCCGTTCAGCATATTTTTCATACATGCGCAGCAAATCGCCAGCAAACAAAGATGCCTCATCGCCACCAGCTGCTCCGCGGATTTCCATGATAATATCTTTGTCATCATTTGGATCCTTAGGCAACATAAGCAATTTAATATCATTTTCAAGTTCTGGCAGTTCAGCTTCTAATTCAGCATTTTCTGCCTTAGCCATTTCAACTAAATCACCAGTCTTTTCAGTACTGATAATTTCTTCATTGTCTTTGATTTCCTTACGATTGGCCTGATATTTACGGTATTTTTGAATGACCGGGCGCAAATCAGCTTCTTCTTTAGAAATTTCCATATAGCGCTTGGTATCGTTAATTACTTCTGGATCAGCCATCATTTCCTGCAATTCTTCATAGCGCCCGACTAACCCTTCAAGTTGTGACATTATTTTGTCCATTAATTTGTCTCCTTACCTGGGTGGAAATAGTGCCAGCGGCAAACTGGATAATAGCTTTCATTGCCGCCGATTTGAACCTGCTCGCCTTCATAAACAGGCTTGCCTTCATGCACGCGCAAATTCATGGTTGCCTTGCGGGTACAGAAAAAGCAAATTGTTTTCATTTCTTCAATTTTGTCAGCATACAGTAATAAATATTGGCTACCTTCAAATAAATGATTTTGAAAATCATTTTTTAAGCCAAAAGCCATTACTGGAATATGCAGATCATCAACAATTTTAGCGCAAGCCAGCACTTGTTGCTTGGTTAAGAATTGTGCTTCATCAATTAGGACACACGCGAAATCTTCTTTTTGATCTTTTTCTTCTATATATTTAAACAGGTCAAAGTCATGGTCAATGGGTACGGCTTTACGTGATAAACCAATTCTAGAAGCAATTACGCCTGTCCCTGAACGATCATCTAAGCCGCTAGTCATTAAAGCAACTTGGCGATGCTGTGCCTCATAATTATGAGCAACCTTCAAAATTTCAATTGTTTTGCCACTATTCATGACACCATACTGGAAAAAAAGCTGTGGCATTTGTCAAATCTTCCCTTCTTTATTATTCGCCCCTCTAGTATAGATGAAAGCCAGCAAAGATAAAAACAGTTTTATTATGCTATAATTACGGTCAGATTTGGACAAAGGAGCTTAAGATGAATTTCTCAACTGGTCTGGCCAAAGTAGCTGGCAAATCTTCATATTGGTTTTTGCACAATATTTTAAAAGGCGGTACAAGTTTTCCGGGTAAACTAGCTTTAAAAATAGATCCACAAATCTTGGAAAACTTGAGTAAACACTATGAAACGATTATCGTCACGGGTACAAATGGGAAAACTATGACCACCGCCTTAATCGCAAATATTTTCCGCCAAGTTTACGGTGATGTTTTAACTAATCCATCCGGCAGCAATATGCAGCAAGGAATTGTGACGGCATTTTTAGGGCATCATGATCGAAGCCGGAAAAAAATTGCTGTGCTAGAAGTGGATGAAGCCAATGTATATTTAGTTGCTAAATGGCTGCATCCCAAGGCCTTCGTTTTAACTAATATTTTCCGTGACCAAATGGACCGTTATGGCGAAATTTATACGACCTATGACAAAATTGTTAAAGGTATTAAAGAAGCCCCGGAAGCTGCCCTGATCATCAATGGTGACGCCAATATTTTCGAACGGGCAGAGTTGCCAAATCCTAAAATTTATTACGGCTTTTCAACACCTGAAGATAAAATGCAGGCTGACTTGCGGGCTGCGGTTAATACTGATGGCGTTCTTTGCCCAAAATGCGATCATATTCTGCATTATCACCAAATTTCATATGCCAGCTTAGGCAATTATTTCTGCCCAAATTGTGGGTTCCATCAGCCTAAGCTAAACTACGCAGTTAACAAAATCAGTAAACAAACTCCTGATGCAGTCGAATTTGAAATTGATCATCATCCGTTCAGTTTGCAAATTGGTGGTACTTACAATATCTACAACGCACTAGCTGCCTATGCCACTGCCCGCACTTTTGGCGTCAGTGAAGACGAGGCAGCTGAAGCCTTGCGGGCAAGCAAGCGCGTCTTCGGCCGGCAAGAAATTATTGACTACCAAGGTAAGAAAATTAATTTGATCCTGGTTAAAAATCCCGTTGGTTTAAATCAAGTACTCAGCCTCTTAAATACTGAACACGATGACTACACTTTGGCAGCACTTCTCAATGCACATCATGCTGATGGCATCGATACTAGCTGGATCTGGGATGCTGATTTTGAAGCATTGCATAAAGAGCAAATCAAACACGTTTTAGTCGGCGGAGAGCGCTATCATGATATGGGCTTCCGGTTAGAAGTTGCAGGGTTTGACCCAGGCAAGATGATTACTGCGCCTGATGACCAAACTTTACTGCGGCAATTAGCTGCAGCTCCAACTAAGAAAATTTACATTTTAGCTACATATACTGCGATGCTTGCCTTACGGCAAACCTTGGCTGATCAAAAAGTTTTAAAGCGCAGAATTAACTAAACATAGCAAAAGCAGGCTCGTTTGAGCCTGCTTTTTTCAGCTGAGAAAAATAAAACCGCCAGATCATTGATCTGACGGCTTTTGTGATTGGGATATCCGGGCTCGAACCGGCTTATTTTGGAAAAATATAAAAAGCAAGATGCGTGTTATATCAGAGTTTCCAAAATTTAAAAACTAGAAAAAACTAAAAAAGTTGAAAAATTGGCACACACTTTGGCACACACCTTTTGGCGCAGTTCGTGAAATCTCATAAAGTTAAGCTGTCTAAAATGCTTTCAACTTGCTTGTTATTCTTTCTTTTTTCTTCCTCTATCATGTAGGCATAAGTTTTTAAAGTAGTGGCCAAATTCTCATGACCCAAACGTTGACTGATTTCATACCAGTCCATTCCATAATGCCTGAGCAAAGCAACATGGCAATGCCGCAAACTGTGTGCAGTAAAATATTTGTCTGGAATTTTGCATGCCTGCATGTAACGGTGCAGTGCAATGTTAACGGAATGTTTAGTGACTGGCAATCCTGTGCCATCATGACTCACAAAAACTAAGTCAGAACCATTGTGCCTTAAGTGACTTAAAAGGCTTAATAGATCCTTATTTACTTTAATCGTCCGATAAGATGATTTGTTTTTTGTGGGGCCAAATATTCGCTTATCCGAATCATATGAGCGGTGAAATTGAATAGTAGATTCAAGTTCATTTAGATCTGACCAGCGCAGGGCTAAAACTTCACCAATTCTGCCACCTGTCATAATTAGAGTAGCAATCACGTAAGGACTAACAACTTTAGGCTGGCTACATTTTTCAATCGTATAATTCAGCAGCTTCTTAATTTGTTCTGCTGAAGGCATTTGAACCTTGTCGATGCGCGTGTGCGCAGTAGACCCACTAATTTGTACACCATAAGTAAAATCGCGCGGGATAATGCCGTCAGCAACTGCGTTGCGAACGCAGGCGCGACATTGGCGATTTAAAAGCTCAACGGTTTGCTTAGCACGTGTTTTGCCTGCATGATTAATGAATTTTTGCCAATCAAGGCGCTTAATAGTCTTGATTTTTGTATGTCCCCAATATTTTTCTAGCAATTTATGGTTGGTTTCATAGCGCTTTTTGCTACCAACCCTTAAATGAGGCTCTTTATAAGTCTGATACCAGTCCCAAAAATATGAAGCAAAAACTGGATCTTCTTTGATTTGAAAACCATTGCTAAGCTTAGTTTTCATATCGCCACACCACATAGATGCTTCTTTTTTAGTCTTGAAATGCCCCTCTGAAACAGTTTGCCTTGTTCCATCTGGCTTGCGCCAATAAAGTCTGGCATACCAATAATTTCCACGCTTATAAACTGCCATGACTAATCACCGCTTTACTTTCTTGGATCTTTTTTGCCCGTAGCGGCTTCCATCCCTTCAGTAGTAACTACCCACTGCTTTCCAATTTTCCGAATTGAGCCATCTGGAAATTTTTCTGGAGTTTGTTGATAGGTCTTACGAACATATCCCTCTGAGACTTTCCAAATTTCGGCCGCTTCTTTAGCACTCATAATATCTTTGCTGTTTAAATCAATTCTCATGGTCTAATTCCTAACCAAGTTAAAATTCTAGTTGCTATAACAATAAGTGATGAAATTAAGACAATTAGCCATGCTGTACGTTTAGTCATTGCTTTTTCCCTCCTAATAATTTATTGTATGGCTAAAAGGGATTCTTTCGAATCCCCTTTAACCTTAAGGCTTGATCTTAAAATATTGCAACAAGCTTATTATCGCTGAAATAATAGAACAAATCGTTGCAGTTACTTCAAAAGGATCAGCCTTTTTCTTTTTCCGTTTTTTCATTTGCTTTCCTCCTTTCAATTATTATATTATCACGTTATCATGATATATTCAAGCGAAATCAAAAGATTTTAAAAAGAAAACTATGCTCATAATTGTTGATATATCGGCATTTATGCAATGCCCTGATAAAAAATTCAAACGATTTTCAAACAAAAAACCCACGGCTTTAATCAGTCGTGGGTTTATCTATTTCAAACAGTTGTCGTTTGCTCAATTCAAACATAATTGATTTTTTCGACAAGATTATTATACCAGTAACACACAAAAAAACCGCTCCAGAGTCACTAGCTCCAGAGCGGTTTTGAATTGTTCGTTAAATTTTTAAAACAGGTCGAATTCGACGGGTTTAGAGCACAATCACGCACTTGTCACCGTCTACATACTTGCCTACCTGTTCATCACCAATCAGCAAGTATTTCTTTTCTCTTGCCAAAACTTTCCAGGTGCTGCCTTTGGCCAAATAGCCAACGCCTTTTTGACCAGGCTTCGGTAAATTCTGTGTCCAAACGTCTGCTGCAGTGACTTGGCAAATAGCATGGGCCATTGGATTAACTGCCAACGGATTGATCTTAGTCAGGCCATCGGCTTGACTGAACCACTGATCGCCACCGCCATTAACAGCGCCATCGCTTGCTTTGAAAATCTTAAAAACAGAGCCATATGGCTTCTGGCCAATTGGCTTAGTCAAGGTCTTGTCAGCATATAACGTCGCACCTTTTGGACGATTGACCTTAAACAGGCCCAATTCGTTGTATTTTACTGTGGGATGCCAACTCATTTCATCATCTTCTTCCTTGCTACTGCCGTTTTTTAAGTCAATAACGGCAACATTACCATCAACGCTCATGCCATGCCAATCATCTGTATACTGCCAAATTGCGACACCATCCATTGATGGAAAGTAAGCCATGTTTGGCTGATAAACAGCGCCATTAAAAGGATAGCTAGCTACCCACAGAGAATTCGGAAACTCTTTGATCACGGCAGCCGAATTCAAATAATTGCGCAAAACGAAGGCACCGGAGTAAAGCAGTGGCCGATAGCCTGCCTGCTTGATAATTCTCATAGCAGCCAAGATCGCTGAGGTATTGGCACCTCTAGGCCCTTTTACTGAGTTGCCGTTATTATCTTCCCAATCAACCGCTAAGTAGGAACCAGCCGGCAAGCCTAATCGTTTGGCAACGTTAATTGAGTAGCCTGCTTCAGCTAAGGCTTGCGCTGAATTTGCTGAAAAATTCGCATAAAAATAGCCCATCTGAAGCATTTGATGGGCTTTAGCACTAGCAAGCTGAGCTTTGGCGTTAGGGTTCGTGTAGTTGATGTTTTGAGTCAGCTTTACAATAGCAAACTTAGCGCCTGCCATAGCATACTTAGTTAAATCAGCCGGCTGATAGGATGATACATCTACACCCGCAAGACTCATGATCACTTCACCTCTAAATCATCAAGTAATCCTTGGATTTTTGGGTCTGTCACGATTGGTTTAGGTTGATCTACTTTTGTAGTTTCAGCAACCTCTTCTTTTTGATTGCTATTTTCTGACTGTTTTTGCTTTGTTTTGTTTGGCTTGATGTTCTGATCGTATGAAAACTGCAAAGCGCCTTTCAGCAAATCTAAGTGTGCTTGAGGAAAAATGGCTTGCAAGATTTTTAGACCATCGTTAAATTTCTCACTGCCGCTTTGTGAGCTAAATTGCTCTTCTTCAGCAGTGATGAAATCAGCCACCAAAGCAATATCTTTCAGCTTAGCTGCCAACTGCGGATCACGTTTTTGAGCAAATTGGTAAAAATCAGAGATGATTTTAGCAACGGCCAACACCGCCAGCAAAATGACGGCAGCAATCATCAGCTCATTATTGCTCATTTACACCACCATCTTTCAGATCATCCGTGGTTTTGTCCACAGAATCAGTCTTTTGAATAGGCGTTTGAAAATACTTTAGCCATTTTGCGACTTCATCTCTGATGTCTGCAGGCACATCTTGAATAGACATGATGTTGTCTTGAACTAGAACTGTATAATCAATTACTCGTGTGTTTGGCATTTAAAAGTTCCTTTCTCAATTCATCAATTTTTTTATCTTTAGAGATCAATTGCGCATTTAGCCGCTTAATCTCTTTCTCCAGCCGGTCATTATCATCGGATAAGATGTCATGACTAGTCTTTTTGTCATTCAGCCTGAACGTAAAGAAACCAGTTAAAAAAGATGCGATGATGTAGAGCAGATTAGTTAAATCATGCAATTATCGCACCTCCTAGCGCTTGGTATTTCTGTTTCTAGCTGTATATAAGATGATAAGAACAATGAAAACATCGCCGATGATAGTATTCAGCATTCTGAACTGGCCAGCAAACAAGGCATGGCCAAGCTCAACTAATGCAACCAGCGTCATAAATGCTGCGCAGGTTCCCAGAAGAATGCCAGAAACGGCGTTGTTATGAGCATTCATTAGCGCATAAATTATTAATCCTACGCCAGCAATCACCGCAATGGCATCAAAGCCATCGTCGTTCATCAGCCATGCCCACTGTGGTGGCCAGAAAAAGTAGCCATGTTTTGCCAGCAGTTTATCAATCCACAGACATCCCCCGTTGGCTGCAACTGCTAAGCCGATGATGATATATAACTGATTTTTCTTGCAATTAGCCAGCAACTGGCTCAGTTTGCGTTTGAGGTTCGACATAATCTTCACCTGTGATTTCTTTGTAACCAGCGGCATCAATGCACATGTTTCCTGCCGCAACATAGCTTGCCAGCGTTTGCTTATCGATCATACCGAAGTCGTACTCCATTTTGAAAGTTGGTGTCATATCAAAAAGCATTACTTGTCACCACCTTCAGTTGTGCTATCAGTCGTGCCAGTAGATTTTTGAGTCAACGAGTTAACCGCCGCCATCAGCTTGGCTTGGTTGGCGGTGCTCTGAACCAGCAGTTTGGACATGTTGTCCATTTTGCTGTCTAAAGTTTTGCTGCTTTGGACAGTAGTTTCATGTGCCTCTTGCAGCGCTTTTACTTGCTCAGTGGTTTGCTGAGCAGTGGTTTCCAGTGCTGCAATTCTTTCGCCTTGAGCATTGGCATCCGTTTCGTGCCAACCATGGTTATCTACGCTCCAATCAAATTTCGGATGGTTCATGCCAGTTGGTGCTTCTACTACGAACGGGTACTGGTCGCCGTCTAGCTTGTATGGAATTGGAATAGGTTCGCAGTCATGATGGCTATCTGACTGGTACACGATTTGCACGTAAATTCCGTTAGGTTGCAGCAGGGTCTTGAAAGCATCTGCTTTCTCCTGCCATGTTTTAGTTTCGTCTGCCATTTTGTTTTCCTTTCTAGCCCTTTTCAGGGCATGAAAAAAGCGCCCTGGTAGGACGCTGTATTTGTTTCTGCATTTCTAAAGTGATTTGTTGCAAATATCCTACAATTGCGTTGTCAATGATAGCTTTGTTTCCAATCCAGTATTCGCGTCTGCCATTTGGAAAATACACATCGGTTAGAACATTCACATCGTTCGGCTCATAGCTTCTCAAAAGCTGTTCAGCAGTTATTAAGCTAGTTGATTCAGCTGATCCGTAGGCATCTGTGATAAGCAATTTAAACTTTGCATCAGCTGGTACCCGTCTAGTATCAATATCGAAAGTGAATCCTCGCAGGTTCTTAGAATTTTGAGAACCCACAAACTTCGTTCCTGGCGTATACTGTGCTGCCCACACAATGAAATTGCCACGCACGATATACTGTACAGTTTTTCCTTGATAAAAGATTGCTGATGGCTCTTTGCTATTGATTAGTAGCGTCATGCTGCCACCAGCTCTCTGGTCAGGCAGCGATTATAGTTAGCTACCCCCCTAGGGAAACACAAGGATCATCGGCTGCTAAGTAGCGTCCATTTTCATAGTTTGCTACATAGTACAGTTTACCGTCAAAAACTACAGAGCCTAGATAAGACCAGCTAAGATCTTGCCTAGTGTTTTGCTTAAAGACTAGCTTTCCATTAGACATAAGATACAATTTGGCACCAGTCGACAATCTGACAATAGTGTTTGCATTGAATGCCTTGACGAAAATATTGTCGTTTTGAACGATAGCCTTAATATCGCCAGTCAGCATACAACCGCCGCCTTCCACAGACGGTGCAGGTAGTTAATGAGTTTAACTACTCCCCTACGAGCTCCACATATTTAGCTGGCATCCATCCCAGCCGTTCAGAATTGCTATCGTCTATTACATAGAGAAAATCGTCAATTTTTGCATAGCAAGAAACTGACTGACCTTTTGAAATTTCAAAAGACATATATGACGATTCCGAAGGCCACATGTGGAGTGATAGACTGCTTAGCATGGTGCCTTTGCAAGGCTTGAAGTTTGGCCAAAAGATTTCTTGATCTAAGACAATAGCCCGAATATCACTTTCTAGCATACTGCCACCGTCCTTTCAGTAAGGCGATGCCAGCAGCTTTTAATAAAGCTAAGCACCCCCCCAATTTTAACGTGTGACGCTTTGCACCAGCCTTTAACGCCGCCGATGCTGAAATAGTACCATGTAAATCCTTCGTTATGGCTAATGCCCCACGCTGTCAGTTTACTGTTAGTTGTAAAGCCATCTGCGTTAAGCATACCTGACTCTTCATTTGGCTGTTCGTGAAAGTAGGCATCTTGCAGAGTGCACTGAACTGGCTCAAATTGTGGCCAAAACGTTTGAGTGTTTTGCACAATTGCTTGAATATCACTATCTAGCATTTCATCAACTCCTAACTACTTGAAACAATGCAAATAATTCCTGGATGTGTTTTAGCGTATGCTTGCGCCTCGGCTAGTGTGCTGAAAGTCTGAGGCTTTTGTGCTTCAAGTGCGTCCACTCTTGTTTGAAGGCTGTTCACTTTAGTCTGTGCCGTGTCAGCTGCACTCTTGGCAGATGAAGCATCGCTAGCGGCTTGCGTAGCAGTGGTGCTAACAGTCTGCAGATCTGTTTTAGTCGCATAAGCACTTAGGTCAGGTTTATGGGCATTAATTGCAGCATCAGTTTCCGCCTTAGTGTAGACGTCGGCGCTGTTTGCTTTAGCGGACAATTTCGAATCGGTCGCTTTTTGTAAAGACTCTGTTGCTTGAGCAATGGCAGCTTGAGCATCAGTTTTGCTTTCATAGCTAGATAGATCCGGCTCAGGTACCGTCAAATTAACGTTTTTGTTACTGTCAGGCGCAACCGGTGTGCCGCCATTTAAGCTAACTGTTTTGACTTGGCCGGCCTCGCCAATCTTTTGGTCGATTACTGCTTTGTCATACGTATCTTTCTTCAGCATATACTGACTAAAGTCGACACTATCAAAGCTGGCTTTGGCATCTGCAATCTGCTTCTTCAAAGCATCCATATCAGATTGTGCGGTCGGCAAATCTGTTGAATTCAGTTTAGCAACAGCTTTTTGCAAGCTATCAACTGTCGTTTGCAAGCTGCTTAAAGTTGTCTGGAATCCTTGTTCAGTCTGATGCCAGGAGTCAATCAGAGATTGCTTTTCAGTATTCCAGGCGGCCTGATTATCGCTATTTTGCTTATCGGCTGCTTGCTGAATAGTTTTAACTTGATCAGAAGCCGCTTTTTGAATGGAGTCAGCTTCATTCTGAGCATCTTGCTTAATCTTAGCCAAGCCATTAGCCCAGTCAGCATCCCTGGTAGACTTATCAGATGAATACTGATCATCTCGTGCTTTTTTATCTGTAGCATACTGAGTCGCTTGATCAGAAGCTTGTTTTTTGAAAGCATCATCTCTAGCAGTTTTATCAGCATTATAAGTATCATCACGCTGTTTCTTGTCGGCTGTGTACTCCGTTTGCCGAGCAGATTCAGCGGCATCAAAGGTCGATTGAAAGTTTGCTGAAGCTTTCTTGTAAGAGTCTTCTATCGCAGTAATGCTTTGATTACCACGATCCTTCAAATCCTGTAGTTCAGCTTTGTATGAGCTATCAGCCTTTATGGTGATTTGATCAAGCTTTGTCCGTAATTCCTCAAATTCTGAAATGTAATTTGAGTTGGTGATGGCCATTTCAAAGCCTTTTTCAACAGTGATATAAAAGCTTTGGCTTGAATCAATCGTGCCATCATCGCTGATAACTTTGAACCAAGCTTTGCCATTGCCGATTACTTGTGCCTGCTGATGCAGAACATAGGTCAAATGGCCTCGAGTTGGATCGTCAACGTTAATGCCGGCGTCATCTTCAATCCATTTGTTATTTTCTTTTTCTTCACGAAAAACCACGCGTTTTCCGGTCAAATTAAAAGGCGTATTGTTTGAGTCCAGTAAGGTCACATCCAATACGCCTTTTGCATCGCCATCGCGAACAGTAATGCCTAGCTTAGGCTGTCGGCTTTTGTCCATCGGTATTTTGAGAGGTCTTTGAGCCATTTGCCTCACCACCTTTCATCTTATCTCTGATAGCTAGTTCAGTTTTCAGCCTTCCGTTTTCTTCACGCAGCTTTTGAGCTTCAATCTGTGCTTCAGCTAGTCTAATGTGAGCCGCTGCCAGTTCACTGGCCAAATTGCTGGCCATTTTGGTCATTACTTCATCGTTCATTCAAGCACCTGCTTTCTAGGATTACTCCCAGCCCCATCCTTGTTTTTTCATGTACATTCCAAGCTGAGCGATATCATAGCCGGTTAGCAATCCAAGACCACCATGGCTGTTGTATAGCCAGAGCCCATCAGGTGTCAGAACTGCTTTGTGGTCGCCGCCAGCGTACACACCAAAGCCAACATCAGTCGACATAACCGTGTGATAATTGCCGCCATATGAGTTTACATAGGATTTACCAGTGATGGTGGCTCCAGTCAGCGTTAAACCGTCGATTGTGCCGGCCTTTATTTGTTCAGCAATAACTCTACCTTTACTGTCTATCGCTGTTTGCAAGATATTGTCACTGCCAATATATCCTACACCAGCGCCGGAAAAGACCATCTTGCCGCCGTTGGGTGTCGTAGCGGTTAGCTCGGTTGGTGATTGCCAATTTGGCACGGCCTGGATAACGCCGCCACCGCCTTGAGTGATCCAGCTTTGGACATCGTCAACAGTAGCATTAATGCTTTCAACCTGCTCCTGCAGTGCAGATATTGTGGACTTATTATGAGTGATATCCATACCAAGATCAGTGGCTAGTTTGGCCAAGGCAGCCTTTTGATCGTCGCCTTGTAGCTTCATGATTTGGTGCATTCTGCCAAACAGGTGCGTGGCTTTCTTATCGACCGAGGTGACTTGCTTAGTCAGCTGATTTTGCATGTTACCAAGCAAGTGCTCAAAAGTAATCGGAATGGATCCAAACGTTAAGCTGTCAAATTCATGTGTTAAGATGTTCCACTCACCAGCGTTGGCCTCAGCTTTGTCACCGATGTTAAGCTCATCATCTTGTACGGCAACCGTGTCATACAATGTTGCTTCATCAAGAATGCGATAATCGCCAACCTCCTGGCCACGGTTAACAGTGAATGAGTAGTTTCGCTGTCCAAAGCGATATTGACGCATATATTGCATTGCCACATCGCGCAGCTTGGATTGGTCATTGCCAATGCCATAAGAAGTCAGGTCAACAACTTGTGCTCTGATTGGCTCAGTTGGCGAAACATTATCGGCCATTAAGACCAAACCATCAATCGTGATGATTTGCTCCTCAACCTCTTCACTTTCACTAGAATCATCAGTGCCATCACCAGGTTCAGCGTCAGCGTCTCCAGCAAAGCTGAAGTATGAGCTGTCCACCCAACCATCTTTAATGTGATACCAGGTACGGCCGTTGCTTTCAGCTTGGCCATCAATATCAAAAGATTGACCGTTGACTAATTGAGTTGTGGTAATCTCTTGGCCACCAGGCTTATTAAAGACTGGAATTTTGCCAGTTGCTTTGGCATTTGCTTCTTCTGCCTGGTTAGGATCAGCCTCAACCGTGCCGGCAGCGGTGAAGTTAATGCCGTCACCAGACACCCAAATTTCAGTACCACGGTTGTAGCCAATGTAGTACCAGCGTGTGCCAGCACTATCTACACTGGTGCGCGTGTACTGAAAGCGCATGTTGGTGTAATGCCACCAGTTGATAGCGGCAAAACCATGAGCAGGTCCTTGCGATACGCTGACTGTGCCGGCAATCTTTAAGTATCCACGCTCAACATCAGAAGCATAATCACGCTCTTTGCTGAGGCTGAAGTATTGGCTATCTACCCACTGACTGTTCGGATTGCCAAGGCAGTACCAAAGGTGACCATTAGTATCCCAGGCGCGCCGGTTAACTTTCCAGCGTGTGCCATTTTTCAAGTATTGACCTGAAACGTGGCCGCCTTGATAGTTAGTCCATAGCGCTACGCCGCCTCGACCAGCATAAGTGATTGTGCCGGCAGCATCATAGCTTTCACTAAAGCCAGCATGATCGCCACTGTCCGAGTCATCATCGCCGCCAATGCTGATGGTTCCATGACCGGCCACCTTGTTGATGATATAGTCATTGGTTTTGTCGTAAGTCCAGAAGGTTTCATCAATCCACTGACCAGGGCCAATCTCGTACCAAGTGTTGCCAGTGGCGGTATTTTCCGTTGCTTTAGCAATAACTTGATAACTGGCTCCTGGCCGGACTTGGCCAACCACATGGTGGCCTTTCTTAAAGTCATCGTAAATTGAAATCGTACCGGTGCCGACATATTTGACAGTGCCTTGACCAGAAACCTCTTCTGAACCATCACCTTCAACCGGCACTTCAGTCGGCGTGTAGGTGGCATATGGAACAATAGCGTTATATGTTGATTCAGTCGTATTGTCTTCAGTCAAGCCGGTCATATTCTTGCCGTACTTGATGACCATGCCAGTGTCTGTGCCGGCGCGTTTTAGGATTGATAAATGTTGATTATTAAACCTCAGCTCTGCACTGTAGATGGCCTGAATTGTGTTGGTTGGTGTATCACCAGCTTGATCAGCACCAATCACCGCTGAGTTGATGTTATCTAGTGATGTCCCTTGCCAAGCAATGTTGGCCACCTTGCTGATATCAGTGTCAGCAGTAAAACCAGCTAATGAACCTGGCCATGCTGCATTGTCTTTGAGCATTTCAAAAGCACCAGCAGCATTGACATTTGGCGCCGTCACATTTGATGCTGGATTTAGCGGAATATATGACAGGTCACCCCAGATATGGTTAGCAGTAATGGTGATAATCGCACTATCTTGACGTGACTTAGGACAAGCAACAATTCTGAAAAGCTGCCGTTTCTCCCAATCACGCGGACCCATGTCGACCATGATGATCATTCCATTAGTGATCTGATTTGCTAATGGAGTATTGGCAGGATAGACCATATTAGCTTGCGGAATTTGGCAGGTATTGCGTTGAACTTTGCCTGAAATCAGGTCCGACATAGCGCCTAAACCATTAGATTCATGGTCGTCTGTCAGAGATTCAAAAAGAATCGGAAACTTCAGAAAATCCAAACTATCCCACCTTTCTCCACCGTGGCTTGTACTCAAACAGCGTCGCATTTCCACTCAGCTTGATCACATTGTCGCCGGACTTTAAGCACGGAAAATCGTGATTAGGGAAGTCAATATGAGTATCTCGACTGTCTTTAAGGGTTTTAAAGGCCTTGTTTTTTTCGCAATCAAGGTAAATCTCATCATCAACGTTGTTGATCTTGTATTGAACATTATTAACAGTCAGAACAAAATCACCACTGCCTTGAATATGAAATATCGGATAGGCTTCATCAGGTTCCCAATTCGTGATCGGCACATTCAGTGGCACAGCTTCAAAATCTTTGCCATCCTGGCGATAAAGCCAAGGTTGGCGGTGAATGACCACTGTTGCTGTGCCGTGGTATTCAGCATATATATCAGTTGCCGGCGTAAAAGTGATTTGAGAAGTGATATAGCCAAGCCAGAAATAATCTGTTTCTAAATCGAAGAAAAACGGTTCATAAACTGTGTGGCCATTTACACGATTTGGCCGCAGCCAGGCCACAAAATCCTGCATCCATTCATGCCAATCGTCATACTGTGATGGCCGATTAACGATGAAATTGATCGTCTGATCCAGATTGTCCCAGGTTAGGTTGTCAGACAAAAAAGGCGCCTGTCCAGGGACAGTCGTCTCAGTTATGCTTCGCGCGGGGCTGGCTAGTGAGTCGCCCCATTTAACTTTTGCACCAAAATCAGCTGAATTGCGATCATGATAGGTTAATTTAGCGTAATCCACTGATTCCCAACTTCTTTCTTATCATTTGATCTCTAGTATCACGGCGAACCATTTGACTGATCTTTTCGATCGTACGATTGCCAATTTTGACATCGTTATGCAGCTCAATTGGCGTATCCTGCATCCCTGTGATGCCAAGGTAAATCTGAGTTAACAGTTTGATAATCTCAACCGCAGTCTGCTCACTTAAACCGTTTGCTGAAGAAGACTGACCTGTTGGATTATCCTGCTTGCCAAAGGCCTTAAGGGTTCTATCCATTAGCTGGTAGGCTCTTGCACGTTTGGTAATGTCCCATGGAATGATCGTTTCAGGCAAACCATCTTCAGCCAAGTTGGCGTTGATCATTGAGCTAACAATGCCACCATTTGCATAGCCATAACTAGCTACACGGTTAAATGCCCAGCTACCAGAACCATATTTATGTTTCATGTAATTAATTCCGGCCAGCAGGTCATCATATCCGTTCCAGATATCATGGTGGCCAGGGAAAGCATAGGCATTAAAAGTTGATTGAATAGTTTGAACTAGCCCTTTTGATGGATGGCCTTCTTGAGCGTTTATATCCCAGTTGTTAATAGCGTGAGGATTACCATTAGATTCACGCTGGATAACCTTCATCCATGAACTTACTTGGAATGGACTGGCTGAGAAACCGTTCTTCTTTAATGCCTTGATAACGGTTTGTTCCCAACGCGCTACACCAGCACCGCTTGGATTAGAAACTTCAGCGCCAATGCCAAACATGTCACCTAGCTTGCCGATGAATTTCCAGAAGCCAGAACCAACCGTATTTTTGACGAAGCTTTCTAATCCAGACTTAGCTTTAACTGAAGTGGTTGAACTTTCACCCTTTAAGCCAGGAACCCGGCGATAACTTGCTTTACCAGGACCTGACGAAACAGCACTCATGCCGATGCCGGAACTAGGTGACATTGCTGAGTAGTACTTGCCATTACCGGCGTAAACACCGACGTGTTCAGAGCCGCCAGGACCAAAGAAGACTAAGTCGCCTGGTTGAGGATCGCTAACCGGAACTGTGGCAGCATACTGAGCACCAGAATAGTGAGGGAAACTCTTGCCAAAAGCGTGCTTTAAGGCATACATGACCAAGCCAGAACAGTCGAAAGCACTAGGACCAGCTGCGCCCCAAACATAAGGTTTGCCGTGCCCGTATTTTTCAACCGCACCTAGCAGGCCGCCTTCAGCGCCGCCACCATCAAGTTGGCCAGACACCATTGACCATAGCGTTGACCAGAAGCTGTTGACTTGCTGTTTTCCTTTATTAAAACCGGCTTGTGCCATGGTCTTGACCAGGCCGCCAGCCGGAAAATCGCTTCCCCAGTGGAAAATACCTTCTAAGTATTTAATAGGGTGAGCAACAATTTTTGTGGCCAGATCAAAGAACTTTTTCAGATTATTGGCAGCATTGCCAATCCAAGAGCCGATATTGCCAAAGGTTTTGGTAATGTCTGACCACCAGCCGGTTCCGCCAGCAAAATGTTCAATGCCTGATAACTGCATCAGCATCTTTGTTTCTGATGCATTTAGAACTTCATCACCAGGCATCAGCAATGCTGGCGTATTCCTGCCTTGCACAATTCCTAGACTGCCGTTGCTTCTCAGTATGGCTTCTTTGTTGTTCGTTTCTGGCGAATCGTAGCCGTCATTTAAAACGGCCAGAGTTGGCTTAGTAATCGGCCGCCGCTGATTGCTGATACCTAAGAAACCAGTACCAGTTGCCAAGTGGCCAACTTTGCCAATTGCGCTCGATTTACCGCCAAAGAAGTGGATAACGTTGTTGATGGCAGAAATGCCGCCATTCAAGAAGTCGATCAGCTTGTTAATGCCGCTCTTGGCCATTCTTTGCATAGTTGACCAAGCGTTTGACCAGATCTTGCTGACACCATTGCCTAGCGTCTGCCAGCCTTGTTTCCACTTTCGACCAAAGCTGCTAAACCAGGAATTCATTTTGTTTCCAAAAGAGTTTGAATTCTTTCGGATTGTTTCCCAAGTGTTAGCAGTATTCTTTTGAACAGCTGACCAATGGTCTGACCAATCTTTCTTTACATGATCAAGCCACTTGCTGCTTTCTTGCTGGAATGTCTTAAAGAAGTCACCGTTATTGTCTTGCAGCTTGTCATGGAACTCTGACATCCCTTTTTGAATGTTTTGCCAGTGATCTGACCAACTCTTTTTTGATTTCTTGGCATAATCGCTAACTGCTTTCAGCAGTTTCTTTGTGCCTTTTTCAGATGCTTTCTGCGACTTGGTCCAGAAATTGCTTACGTTTTTGGTCAGCGTATTCCAGTGAGTTTTCCAGCTTTTCGATGCGCTGCGTGTGTAGGATTGGAATGAGCTCTTCAGATATTTGATACCACGCTCATAGTTGGTCTTAGTACGTTTTGACCAATTTTGGACTTCTTTAGCTGAGTCATCCCAATGCTTCTGCCAGTCTTTAGCACTCTTCTTGTTGTGATCGGACGACTCTTTCTGCAGCTTTTTCAGATAGTTGCTGTGAGTTGTCTGATTCTTCTTGGTACCATTGCTGAACTGCTTAGTGACATCTTTCCAGAAATTGGACCAGCCTTTAGAAACTTTCTTTGAGCCAGACTTAACGCCTTTCTCCATGTCTTTCCAGACAGTCGAAAAGCCATTTCCTTTTTTGAAGGCTTTGACGTACTTGTTTTCGTTGACGCCTTTCCAAAAACCGGACCAAGTCTTGCTGAAGTCTTTAGAGCCCTTACTAAAGCCCTTTTTGACGTTATTCCAAGCTGAGCTCATGCCTGAACCCATCTTGCTGAATGCGTCTTTAGTAGACCAGCCTAGATTTTCAATTGACCAGAAGTTTTTAGGCGGCTTTTTTGAAAGCCATCCTTTTTGGAATTCTTTAACGGCTTTGCCGCCCCAACCGCCGACAATTTTGCCGATCTGTGAGCCAATAGCTGCGCCGGCAGGTCCACCAAACCACATACCAATTCCGCCGCCAATAGCAGATCCAATGCCTTTGCCGGCATCTTGATATTGTTTGGTTGAACCTTTTTTGTCTTTGATAGCTGAAACGATAGACGATCCAGCATCCAGTGCAATAGCTCCAGCAGTTACGCCGGTAGTAATCTTGCCGGCCGTATTTAAGCCACTAAAGCCGCCAGCTGAGCGCATGCTTTGCATAGCACCGCCAAAGGATTTGCCGTTCAGTGCATCAGAAGCATACGACTTAACTTTCGAAAAGCCGTTTTTAAAGAAACCGGCGATTTGACTGGCAGTGTCCTTAGCAGACGACGCCATTTTGGCAAAAGCCTGTTCCGGGCCCTTAAATTCACTGAAATCGCTCACGCCTTTAAGGCCAGCATGAACTGCTTTGGTGTAGCGATATGCTTTCTTGGCTCCAGAAGCAATGGTCAATAAGCCTGTGCCAACCGGAGTCAGCGTTTTAATAGCTGCAATGGCCACCAGAGCATCAGCAATTTTTTTGATTGCAGCCGGATGCTTGGCAATGCCGTCCATCGTCAGTTTGAACTGGTGCAGTGGATCTTTGCTTTCAGAGGCTTTTTTGCTCGTTAAACCAAAAGCAGCAGCAATGTCGTTTAAGATACCGGCAAAGTCTTTCCAAACGTCAACAGCAAGATCCCCGGCAATTTTTACAAAATCAGAGCCAAGACCAACAATGTCTTTTCTGTGATTGGCCATCCAGCCTAGACCTTGCATTGCATATTTAGCAATCTTTTGAAGGCCTTCAGCAAGCAACTGCGTGCCTTGTTGAACTGGTTTTGAGTTCATCAAGTCCGCAAGTTGAGTCATGCCAGAAGTTTTGGCGTCAAATAATGGCTCAGTCAGCTTCTGTTTCAAGCTATTCCAGCTTTGCTGCATGTACCAGGTAGCGCCTTCCTGCGTCTTCGTGAAGTCTTGGAAAGTCTTCGAGCCGTTTTGGCCAGCCTTTTCAACATACTTCATGAAGTCGGCAGACGACATCTTGCCGGATTGCACCATCTCATTGAACTTCTTTTCGGACACACCTGCCGCTTCAGCAAGAGCGTGTCCTAAGTTTGGTGCTGCTTTGGCCACACGATTGAAAGTACCAGCAGTGACTTCACCTGAAGCAATAATTCTGGTCATGCCAGCAGCAAGCTGGTTCATTTCTTTGCCGCCGGCTTTGGCACCATCGCCAATAGCGGCAATACCATGAGCAAGTTTGATCGCTTCTTGGGTATTGCCAGCAGCCATTCTGTTAGTGGTTTGCAAAAGTTGTGCTGCTTCAGCGCCACTTGCCTTTGTATGTGTCTTTAAAAAGCCGATCTGTTCGTCAAGTGCTTTAATGCCAGACTTACTTTTGCCTAATGCTTCAAAGCGTTCATTAATTTTTTCAGTAGTTTCATTCAGTTCCATGCCGGAACTGATCAAGCTCTTGAAGCCATTTCCAACGGCTGACAATCCGCTGGTAAAAGCATTGCTGATCACACCAGCTGAGAAGATTGTCTTGAATAAAGAATGGCTGTGTTCGGCTTCTTTATTTACGCTGGTCAGTTTGCTCTTCAGCCGGTCAAAAATAGACGGATTGGCTTTTTCCATCGACTCGGCCAATCCGTTCATTTGTGTTTTGGTTTTAGCTAAAGAGGTAGCCGTTTCATTAACAGCTACTTCTTGCTTTTTATATGCTTCAGATGATTTACCAGCAGTGGCCGCAATTTTTTGCAGTTCGTCCTCTTGCAGACGATACTGCTTGCTCAGGTTTTCAATAGCCTCACGGTAGGCGGCCATCTGCCGCTGATTAGCTTCTTCTGTCTTGCCTTCCGCTTGCAGACGGTTGATATAAGACGTGCTGACCTTATTAATAGTTTCATATGAGCCTTTCAAACCATTTAAATTGGTCTGATACTTGCTCATAGAGCTGCTCAGATCATGCATTTCCCCCTTGGCTTTGGCCAAAGAAGTTGCAGTCTGATTTAACCGGACCTCTTGCCGCTGGTAAGCTTCAGAGGTTCTGCCTGATTCACTGGCAATGCGTTGCAGCTCATCTTCCTGCAATTTGTACTGCTTGCTCAGGTTTTCAACAGCAGCACGATACTGCATCATCTTGCGCTGGTTAGCTTCTTCTGTCTTGCCCTCTGCTTGCAGACGGCTGACATAAGACATGCTGACTTCATTGATCGTACGATATGAAGTCTGCAGGCCACTCAAGCCAGATTTGTAGTAATCTAGTGAATTCTTGGCACGTTCTTGCTGAGAGGTTAAGCTGGCCAGCTGTCGTGTTGCATTTGCAAGCTGTGTATTGTAGCGATTATAGCTATCACGGCCAGATGCTGTAGTAGTATCCAGCTTGCTTTGCTCATCTTTTAAGTAAGCAATTTTTGACTTCAAGGCATCGATTGAGTTGCCTAAGCCTCTGTACTTAGCTTCAGCTGCACTTAAATTATCGCCAACGCTGCGCAGTTGAGCATACTGTGCTCGCCAAGACGCGGTTGTTGATTTGATAGCTGCAGTCAATGATTTCAAAGACTCATTAGCGGACATAGTGTTCATTTGAACACTAGTGGCCATGATGTTTTCAACTCTAGTCATTGCTTAACCTCCTTTCCATTAACTAATCAGCCCAGTCGACATTGTCATAGGCGTTTTCTGCACCTGGATCGGAGAGATCATTTTCAGGTACATTTAGGACATCTAACAAATCGTAGTAATTCATCGAATCAATCTTTTCCGGTAGGACGCCTTTTTCTAAGAAAAGCGTCTTTTTCATGCGCTTGTAATCCATGCGCCGATTCCTTAAATCAAGTACTAATTTGTTTCGGCGGTAGAGGGCTTTTTTGGGTCAGCTTGCGCTTCCTCATTTTGTGCATGCGTGTTGTCTTGGAATTCAGCAAACGTTTCGTAATCTGAGCCATCCAGCAAATAGATCAAGTAGCCTACGTAAGCCATGAAGTCGTTATTAGTGACTGACTCATTGAACTTTTCGACTTGCTTTTCAGTCAATCCAAGCAATTGCTTCAAGAACGCTTTAGCATGCAGCTTCACGTCTCTTTGAATCTTAAAAGCTTCCAAAGCTGACTTGGTTTCAGGCACTTCTAGCGTTTGAATGCTGATATCTTGCGCCTTATCAACAACAGCTCCTGAAGGAAAGACCTGCATGGTCTTCTTAGCAATGCCTAATGGTGTCGTATCGATCTTGATTAATGTCGTCATGATTTTTCCTTTCAATTTTGCCTACCGCTCCCGCCCTGCTTATCAAAAACTACGCGGTTGGATTGCCAGTATGAGCGTCTGAATCAGTAGTAGAGCCAGAAGATGGTTGAGTGCTTGAACCGCTACCAGAAGTTGGTGCGGTAATGTGCTCAACGTCTAAGCTGGCAGTTCCTTTAAAGCCAGGGAACACTTGAGCAAAGACTTGATCCAGACTGAAGTTTGCGTCTGCAGATGACCACTTGCGATATGGTTGCTTTGAGCCATCTGAAGTCTTGAACACGTCTGCATCAGGAACTTCAGCTGAGTAGGTCATAGCTGCATCTGCGTCGACTTCAGCTGTGTTATCAGTTTGGTGTTGGTGTTGTGGATCAATGCAGGTGCCCTTTGCGCAGCCTTCATAGATCTTGGAGCCATCTAAGCCTTTAGCAACTGTCAGCATGGCTACATGCGGCTTAGATGTTGACAGTGACCAACCACCATCGTTGGCATCTTGCACATAACCTGTGATCTTGTTATTTTGTTTCCAGCCAATATCCAGGAAAGTCAGCGCACAAGATGGATTGGCTGCCGGCGTTGTCCGACGCTTCTTTTGGTCATTAGCAAACTGGTCAGTCCCGGTTTGTTCCAAACCAGTCCAGTTAGCAGTCGTAGCACCTTCATAATTCATCGTTGGTGAGTACAGACCGTTTGCACTTAATCCTTTATCAGGATCAGCAATCAGTTGGCCATCATCGTCAACTAAACCGAAAATTACTTGTTCAATACCATGAGTGGTAGAACTTGGATTTTTAGCCATTTTAATTACCTCGAATTCTTAAAGTTTTTCGCACATAAACAGTTGCCGTTTTCTGCTGAGTATCAGGGTCGGTAGTGACTGGCCTAATTGCGGTAGGCAACCAACCGTTAGGCTCAAGCAGTGACATTAGGGAAAGTTGTGCTTGTAAAATATTTATTTGGATTTTTTTACTAAAAAAGACCTGAATTTCAATGACAGCATCAATTGAATAGAGTGAATCATTAGCATGATCACCAAGATTACCGACGCCATCTTGAAGCAAGACATATGTTTTATTGACATCTGGCTTGAAGCCAAGATCAAAGCTACCGACAAAAAATTCATCAATCCAGTCACATGGTGCTTGTTGAAGAAGCTCAAGTACTTGGATCACTGGTATCTTCATGGGTTGCATTAGTCAGCATCCCCTTTCAAAGCTTTTGCTTCAGCTTCTAGGACGCCTTGCATACAATCTTCACGCGCATTGTCCACAAAGTGATCAGCTTTAATGTGAACCGTGCCATCATTCAGCCGCATAGCGTTCATCGCGTGATAGCGATTAGTCCAGCCAACTGTTGAGCTGCCATCCATAACGCCATCGCCGTTGCCGGCATGAAAGCTAATATGGTCAGCCATGTGGCCATATTTGGCATCTTTTTTGTTGGAATAGTGCTTTTCTTTCGTAATTTTGCTCAATTCTTGGGCAAAGTATTTAGCACCAGCTTCAGTAGCTTTTTGCTGCTGTTCCTTGTTAGGAACACACGCAGCAACACGTTTGCGGAATGCCTCCAGCTGTTCTTCTAGGCTAGCCATCTGCACTCACCTCCACGCTGTCATTAGGCTTCAAAGTCAAAATGTCGACTTTATTAGGCGATCCTGTTTGATCAGGCGAAACTTGAACTAGGTCATAGATTTGGCCACCAATTTTGGCGAACTGGAGTGAGGTTGTCACAGACGGATTGTGCCAAATCGCTACTTGCCGAGTATCTGAAAACTCGGTGCCAAGCAACTGAAAGTTCTGATGCATGGTCCGCGCGTATGGAGCACATAAAAAAGGCCCCAATTCTTTGACAAAAGTCAAATCACTAGCGCCTGTATTTGGATTTCTAATGCGATTAGCCTTACCAAACTCAATCTGCTCGGTAAAGTTAGCCGGCAAAAATCTATTTGCCATGCTGCTCCCTCCTGATCTTCCATCGACACTGATTTAAGCGATACAAGTAGGACCTCGGATAAGCCATATCAACTGAAGTATGTTGGCCACGCATCCAGTTTTCAAAATCAGCCAAAATTTTCACGGCCATATTGAAGTCCGGATATTTTCGGCAAACATCAAGATCTAGGCTGTCGTCAATGGAATTGCGTGCGTTGTTCTCTGCATCGTCAATCAAGCCCTGCAAAAATGCATCTGACAGGCCATCATTTTGCAAATATTCACGCAATTCTTGGACTGTTACGCCCTTCTTATCGTCAGTCATTAATTATCACCTATCTAATTACCACTGCCAGACTTAGCGGTGTCTCCTGCTACAGTTGAGCCTTGAGTAGGCGTAATTGCTGGCTTAACGATTGATGATGCTGGTACATCGGCAGTTAAGAAGTAGCCAGCATTAACATCAGCTGCGCTAACGCCAAATCGTAAGGCACCAGCTAAGTATTGACCGTATGACTCATTGTATTGCCATGACAAAGTGATCTGCTGGCGGTCAGCAAAGAATAATGACCGGCTTAAGTCACCGATAAAGGCGTGAGCTTCACCAGCTTTACCAAGTAAAGTATCACCAACCCTGTAAACCGGAATGCCCAGCAAATTATCTCCAGACTTGCCGGTGATGTCTTGGTGGAAAATGTATTGGCCATTCTTGTCTTTCAAAGTATCAAGAGCGTTGTACATCGTTTGTGATGCCACGATTGATGGTGAATAAGCCGGATCAAGGCCAACGTTCAGCAACCACTTGTATGCGTCAGTTAAATTGTCAGTGTTGGCAGTGGCCTTATTAAAACCGCCCAAAACGCCAGAAATGACGCTGTTGTAGGTATTAACACGCGCTTCTGCCAATTGATCAGTTACCATGCTAGAAACGTCGACAGCAGAATCTTGGATTGATTCGTTTGAAATGGCTAAAGCACCACGGTGAGTGTCAACTTTCCACTCAACATCAGTAAATTTAGGGCCTTTCAGCTCTGGATTTGTCTGTAATTCTTCAACCGTTGGGAAAACATAGCCGGCGCGCGCCAAAATTGGTGACTTACCAGAAGCAGTCACAACAGGAGTACGCGTAATCAGCGTTGATAAGTCGACAACTGAGTTCACTTCAGCTGATGGATTATAGATGATTTCTTCTGGAATAATTGGTGAAACCACAGTAGAGGTCACTTCGCCATTGGAGCCATCATTCATAATGTGCCGTGCATGAACAAAGTTATTAATGTGCTTGAACAGATCAGCTTTAGCTTGCTCTTTATTATTCTTTAGGCTCTTAACATCGTGACCTTTGTCATCGTCAGCTGGATTAGGCTCGTCTTCGCCAAATTGCTTCAATTGTTCTAAAGCAAGGTCACGCATTTTAACAGCTTTATCACGTGCAGCACGTTTAGTTTCGAAGTCTTCTTTAGTCAAAGAGTCATCAACCAAGCCAACATTCAGTTGGTTGTTAAGGTCTGAAACTTTGCCGGCCCAGATCATCCACGTGTTCTGGACTTGTTCTTTAGTAATTCCTGGCATTTTATTCTCCTCTTAAAATTGCTAATTTTTGTTTAAAAAGAGCGCTGTGACCAGAGATTTGTTTCTCTGGTTCAGCGCTTGATTTCTTGGAATTTTTGACCAAGTTCATAAATTCTTGGACTTGATCGTGTGAAGGGATTTGATGCATCCCATTGACAACTTGCGGCACCTTATCGCCGACTTGCATCACTTCATCGGCGAAGCCTTGATCAACAGCATCTTTAGCAGTCAAATAGGTTTCATCGCTCATTAAGCTAATGATTTCTGCTTCTGACTTGCCTGTTTTGGCTTCATAAATGCTGGCAATCGTGCGGTCAGTGGTGCTCAAGACATTGGCAGTCTTCACATGACTGTCTGCATTGCCATCACTAGTCATAGCGGCCTTGTGGATCATCATCTGGCCAGCTGGACTAATGATCAGATGGTCGCACGCTTCAGCAATTACACTGGCAGCCGATGCAGCCATCCCTTGGATGACGCCAGTCACCTTGCCTGGATACTGATTCAGCATGGTGTAGATTTCTGAAGCTGCGAAAACATCGCCGCCATAGCTAGCAATATCTAGTTCAACGTCCTGATTTTGTGCCTTAGCCAAATCGTCTTGCATCTTGGCAGGACTGGTATACTGCCAATCCCAAAAGTCATAAAAAGGCGCTGTGAAGTTATCAACCACATCGCCTTTAACATCAATTTTGATCATCTTGGCTCTCACCTCCTTCACTTGCTGATGGAATTAAATTCATTGGTAATGCTCCTGATTGCTTTAACAAGATTTGTGCTTGTTTTTGATCAATGACGCCTGCCTGCATCATGGAATTGACTTGGTTGACCATAATGCTGTCATCCACATCGATCGCAGATTTAACGTCTAGCTTTAGATCAGGGCAATTCATCTTCAATTTGATTTCATCAAGAATTGGATTGATATATGAGTTTAGATCAGACACATAAGCGCCTTTGACAGAGTCAATATTGCTATGCTCCGACTCAGTCGATTTGCCGCCGCCTAGCATATCGACCGGTATGCCAAACGCTTTAGAGATCTGATTAGCTGAATAGTCAGCATTCTCAGTCAATGCTTTGAAAACGTCAGCTTTAACGTCAAGCTGTTCATATTTTGCGTCATCAGTTAAGACCATCAGCCGGCCGGCATTGGTGCCTGAGTTCATTTTTTCAAAGTCTTGCCGTGCTTCTTCAGTATCTTCAGGATTCAAATCAGAAGATGGAATGGTTAAAACACCAATCGGACTAATCTGATTTTGAATGGAATTCAAAGTTGCACGTTTAGAATCGTCCGAAATGGTGCGTTCATACGCCAACGATTCAAGTGGCGACCGTCCAATCAGATAATCCCAGGTGGCGTCTGGCATTAGCCTAAAGTGCAGAATGTGGCTCTGATCCAGCAAGTAAGGCTTGCTGCCATCCATCGGATTGATGTTGTATGTCATCCATGAATTATGCGAACCAGCCTTGATCTCGCTAACTTCTATTGGCCGCAGATGATTAAGCTGCAGTCCTTCAATTGGCACATACGCATTGCCGTTGATCAAAGCATCAACCAACACGCCTTGCCAGAAAGTAAAGCGGCTAACCACTTTACTAGGATTGTTTAAAACCTTGTCAGCATAAGTGTTGGTCGTCCTAAACTTTGCTGAAGCAATATCACTCGAAATGCGGTTAATGGCACTGAAGACATCGGAGTTTTCTAAAGCATTAGCAGTGGTCGAAATCAAATTCAGCGGTGCGCCATTAATCAGCTGCGTGGTAACAATTCCACGCCGTGACGGCATCGACAGATCATTTTTAATTCTTGGAGACGCTCTGCTTAGTAAGCCCATCTATCTCACCTTCTTTCTTGATCATGGTTCAAAATGATGCCAAACAAGATCAATGTGGCTGCCGTTGTGAATAGGCCAGCCTCAACATTGATGCGGTAGCAAGCGATATTAAGAATCACAAAACCAGAGATGAAAAAAATAGCTTGCAAATACAAGCTATAAATTAGTTTCAAAATTTTGAGAAATTGTTTGATCATACGCCAAATAATGCCTTGAAATAATTCTTGCGCTGGTCGCTGGTCAGCTTATCCAGCGGTTTATCATTACCGGAGTCGTTGAAATCATTGAAATGATTCTGTGCCTCCATGAATGCGTTGATAACTGCATCGGCAGTATCAATGTGTTCACTGGTGCGGTTATTCCGGTCGATCTTGACCATGCCGCCTTGATCAGTCCGCAGCACTGCGTTATTGAGGCCATCAATCAGCAATGGATCATGCAAAATGCTGACATTGCTATCTATAAAGGCCTTTTGCAGGTTTTTAGTCGGCTCATTAAGCTGAAATGAAGTCTGCCGGATGGGAATATACGGCCACTCTGGCCGGTAATTCTCTACTCTGGCAGCAAACCATTTCAAATAAGCCGGATCGACTACGATTGCCTTAAGCGTCAAGCTGTTACTCGACAAATAATCATAAAGCCAGGTCCAAACTTGATCAAAATCGATCGTGCCGGATGGACTAGAGGTGATTGAGCAAAATCCTTCTTTTTCAAGCTGTCGATAAGGCAAAGAGTCTTGTTTTTCTTTGGCTTCGATCGTTTTAGCTTGAGCGAATGGAATGAATGAGAACTGCTCAATGTGGAATTTTCCGTTATCGTACGGAAAAATCAGGCCAAAGCTGGTATTGTCGTTGCTCATTGATGCGTCAATGCCAACATAGACATCCCTGCCGGCAATATCAAAAGAGTCAATTTCATTTTTCTGAATGTCATATAGCGATAAATAGCTGTCTTGAAACTGTCTTGACCACATGTTTAACGTCTTGTTAGCAAATCCGGCTAATTTGCCGGCACGTTCCATATTGTCCCTAAGCTCGATTAGACCGATCAGTTTCTTATCATGCAGCTTTTTATCGCTCAAAAGTGGATTAGATTTCTCCCACGTTTCAGGCTCAAAAGCTTCATCCTCACTGTCTTGAGCAAAATTGATGAAGAAATCATCGTCGCCGGCACGCTCATAGTCATGCTCGATTAGCGATCTAAAGCTGTCTTCTTCATGCTTAAACGAAACCTTGGGATCAGGATAAGCAGTTGAAATCTTCAGCAAAAGCCGATTAGGTATATCGCCTTGGCCAGTGATAATCTGATTGATTTTTTCGTCATAACGCGGATCAAGCCCGCCGGCTTCATCAAAAACAGCAATCAGATCGTGCTTTGAGTCAAAGCCAGAGCCTTTAGCAGTGCCTTGCCGGATTAAATTTTTATTTTTGTGGCCAACGATCTGAGTTGCTTGAACTTCAACTTCATTTTCTTTGCAGATTTGCTGAAATTCAGGCAGTTTAATCACTTGGCTTGCCTGCAAGGCAATATAATCGAAAAGCTTGTGCGCATGGTCGGTATCAATTGAGGCAACCAGAAAGTCTTGTGCTGAACCATTCATTCCAATGACGAAATAGCCGAAATTGACTAAAACGGCAGCAATAAAGGTCTTAAACTGGTGCCGGCCAACCGAAACATGGGCCAAATGGAACCTTGAGCCCTTGGTTCTGACATCCCGCCAGCCAATAAGGCTGTCTAAAATGAATGATTCATATGGAAATGGCACGATTTTTTCATTAATTTTCTCTGGATTTGGCAAAATCCGAGTGAAATATTCGATTGCTTGGACGTAATTTTGGCTGTAAATATAAGGGAAATCGTCCTTATTTTGCCGTTTCAGGTCTGCTAAATGCCTAAAAACAGCCAATTGAGTATCCCTGCCAGTGATATATTTGTCGCTGAAAAACACGTCTAAGGCGTATTTAGTGCCAGGATCGTGGTATTTTTCAGCTAATTGCTGAAAATTGAGCTCATTTTCATGCTTTAAAACGTACTCTTTGATATTGCTGACTTGCGTCAAATCAATTTTTTCAGACATTGAACTTCACTATCTTTAACGGATTGCTTGGTTTAGGTTCGGCAGCATGATAATGTTCAGACTCAATGTTGGCAGCTGCCCGGGCGTTAAAACTCATGCCCAGATCTGCTGACAAGGTCTTCATCGTGCGCTCAGCTGTGTTTTTAACAGCAAACATCGGATTAGCCCGGCTTTTGTCTTGATGATATGCACCATCTTTCGCCAAAAACATGGCATACGGACCATTAGCTGCAATCTCTTCACTAGCCGTTCTGAAATCCGAGTACGCGGAACAAAGAGCAATGATGTTTGGCTCATCTAGCCACTTAACATTACCGATTTTCTTTAATTCAGGTACAATTTGCCGCCAAAGCCATTTGCCATGAGCATCTAAGTAGCTTGGAGCGGTTTGCTGAACCTCTTTCAAGCCTTTTTGTAGTTTTTTAAATTCTTTAGTCTGCCGGCGTTGATAAGCTTGATCGCCATCGCCGGCATTTAGCTTCCGTTTGCGTCCAGCATGACGTGGATTTGCCAACTTTTGATCACTTCCTTGCTGAAATCCTCTTTTTACGGGTTTGATTACTCACGCTTGCCAAAATTTTGACGCCTGTGCGTGTGCTCCCGCTGAGGCTGCACCCAGGGGGGGCTATTTGATTCTCTGTCTTGTTTTTCTTTGTTTTGAATCCAATTGGCTATCTTTTCTCTTGGCCAGCTCTTAGAGGCATCTAGGTTGCTTATACGGGATGCTCCATAAATCTGAGTTTCAAGCTGAGTTTTCCAAAAGTGACACTGTTTGCACAAAACCCAGAGATTTTTTTCATCAAGCCGTCTGCTAGGATCAACTTTGAGTGGCACGATGTGGTCGACAACAAGGAAAGATACCCTATCTCTAGTCCTGCCGCAGCATTGGCAAGTCCAAATTGATTTTCGTCTGAGTTTTTCAGACAATCGCTTCCATTGCTTGCTGTGATAGAAAGCATCGGCTTGCTTGTCGCGTTTAAAGCGATTGTACATCTTGTAGTCGGTCTTGCGATATGGACTAGACTTAGGTGGTTGCCAATACTGAGCATGGTCTTTGCAGAATGGATTGGCTTGCGAACGCGACACCAGCTTTGTGCATGTCGGATATCTGCATTGCTTGAGCTGCATTGAGTCATCCCTTCTTTACTAAATAAAAAGCACCAGCTGACTGCTGATGCTTATCCATAAGGAGGTTTATTAATGAGACTTAGCAAGCTATCGACTCTGCTCTAGCCAATGAACTTACACTATCAATATATCTCAATCGCCTCCGTATGATGTCCGCTCTTTGTCCGCTTTGTTTCCGCTATCTTTCCGCTTTGTAAACATGCAGATCAGTGATCGGCTGACAGTCATAGCGACGCTGCCAATAGTCAAAGCCATCCACGAATTCAAGTAGCGCACGATTAAGCAACTCATTGAACCTTGTGTGGCCAAGGTAGATGCTTTGTGAGATGACTAGGTTAGGCAGATGCTTAACATACTTATCGAGCAAGATAGTCTTGGATGGTTCCGGACAATGGTGAATAGTTTCGTGCGTGGCCATCACAATTCTGTCAGCATCAATGCCAGCTATCAACGCATCCTCATTGTGATTGCCGGATGAATGGCCAGGCGCAGGACTTAGCGCTGGTGATGATATATCAATCAGCTGATGGCCAGACATCAAGACTAAGCGCTCAAGCTCTGGTCCAAGGAATTTCTTGGCGGCTGCGCAGGTTGCTGTCTTGTCTAACTCTCTGAAAAGCAAAACACTAATCACCTTGCGTTCTTTGATCAATCTCATGAATTTTCTCCGTGATGACTTTGTTGATGTTGTCTGAGAGTTCAGCATTGTGGTTGATTGCTCTGATGTTGTTCATCATGTTTTCGTTAAGCTCAAGTATCGCCTTGTTCTGCAGAACTGCAGCTGAATGCAGACTGTCGATTTGCTTCTGCAGTTTGTCGATTTCTTTTTGCTGAACAAAACATAAGACTGATAATGCTAGAAACATTGCCGGTGTAAACCAATTCATATAATCATCCCTCTAAGAAAAACAAAAGCGCGCTCGGAACTTGAGTGCGCTCTTTCTTTCGCTCGCTGTATCTTAATTGTAATTAAGGGCAATGCCTGAACTTTGGCAACAGGTCGTGGCGAAAGTAAATCCTGCAATAACAGACCGTACATGGACGAACGGCCCATCAACGTTCACGCAGGAACAGCTATAGCTGGTCGCGAACCAGCAGTGATCAAGCACCAACAGGGTGTGTCATATAGTCCATCGATGTAGCTCTTAAGGGTCATCCCTTGACTAGGGATGAGAATAAGCTTTAGAGCCCGCTTGCAGAACGAATAATTTGTGTAACTTTATGATTTACTCGACTAATATGTTTAATTTGAAAACACCTGCAAGCAATTGCTGCCTGACGAGTCGAACGTCAGCATTAATTCATCAATCAAGAAAACTAGTGACGGTAAACAAAGATTTTCGATGAAGCCGATGCAGCAACATTAGGTTTTAGATGTAAAAAGTTAGTAGTTTTTGCCGGAGGTACCTAATAAGTTAATTGTAACTGGCCTAAATGAGTTGAGTTATGATCTAGCAACAAGTTTTTTTAAATGTTCTGTGCGTTCGGCAAATGCTACCTTTCTCCAATGGCGATGATTTTGTCTTCTCATAAGCTGAACACCTTTTCTGTAGTGCCATTCTGAAATGTCATGTCTTTTTCCATTTTGATCAAAGTAGCCATATCCATAATCGAGAATGAATCTTGGCACACCGTTAAGCTTGGTAATGATGCCTTCTTGGCAAAAAACAACTTGCGTTTGCCGATACTCTTCATCGCTGAGAAGTGGAAAACTGCAGCGTGTGCAATAATTGCGACTAGCCTGATTTAAGCGGCCACAATTTTCACAACATTTGGCTTTCATAATTTGCTCCAATCTAATACCGTGACATTTGTTCTAAATCAATGCTTAAAACCTTATAACCTGATTTTTGAGCATAATCAGAAACGTAGGTAATCGATACCAGCTGAAATTCGCCTGTTTCCTTTCCCTGATCATTAATAGCACGCAGCAAAATCATATCGCCGACTTGGTATGGATGATCTGGATTATCGTCTTTTCTGATTTCGAACCTTTTCTTTCCGCAGATAACGCTATTGAAATATGCTCTTTCAATTTTTTTGTTAAATATGTAGGGCACTTTGAGATTACCACTAATCATATATCTATCACGCTTTCTCCGTCACTAATGTCTTCATCGACCATTAAATATTTGAGTATACATTCTTTTGAACAGAAAATATCGTTTCCCGTAATATCCAAAACCACGTGATTTTCTTGAATGTAGTAATAATTTTGTCCTTGCGGAATTTCTTCGCCGCAGTTATCACAAGTCATAATCTTGCCAAGCCTCCTCAAGCTCTTTTTCATCATAATTATCAGAATTCATGAATTTGCCATTTGGCAATCTAACATCCCAACCACATGTCAAAATTAATTTGCTGAAGATTTTAGCCGTGCTTTCTTTTTCGATATCATCAACTCCTGGCAAACGCTTGACTCGCATATCGGTAAAATCGGCGCAAGTTTGCGAAAACAGCAATTCAAGTGCAGCTGATTTAGCTTTGCCTTCAGTTGGAGCAAAAACATAGTCTGGATGTTCCGGCTCGTTTTTGTCATAAACCATCCATGCTTTCATAGTTTTCTCCCACACCAAGGGCAGTATGAAACTTTTATTTCAGCAATTGCTCTCATATAGCCCTCATTATCAGGTTCATTATTTACTAAAATTGCGCCATGTTTTATTTTTCGAAGGTAAATTGCTCTAACAAAATCCATTCCCGTCCAGCTCATTATTTTGTTTGAATAGTCAAGATCTACTAGATGCCCTGTACAACGATCAGCTCCACAGTCGGTTTCTTCATCAAAGGTACAGCAGTACGGACATGATTTACTCTTCATCGTCTGACACCAGCTTCATTGTGTGGTAGACAGTCACTTCCATGTCCTCTTCAAAAAAGTCGTCGATACTGTCTGATGGGTCAACAACTGCTTGTCCATCAATTGTCGTGCCATCTTTAAGATTAATCAGTTGCAAAACCTGATCTGAGGCTTGAGTATAAGCAACTAGCAAATAGTCTGCATCATCCTCTGTACCATCTGAAACTTTTAAAATCGTGCCCGGTTTGAATTTGCGTAAATTTGGTGTTGAATTATCAATAATTTTCATAGATCATTCCTCCAAACTGAATAAAACCCACAAAACTACTAAAACAACGGCTACAAAACCTATCAGCTGAAGCCACATCTTAAAATCCTGCATAATATTCCTTTCTCCTGCAGCATTCTGCGAAACTGTCTGTTGTCCTGAGAATTGGCGGCCTGGTTTCATCAATCATAAACGCATCGCCCATCCGGACACAATGCCAGGCATAATGGCCTTTGCTGAGGACATAGCCACGTTTAGCTGCTAATTCATCGATATCTGATTTCCGCGCTTGCTGCATGTGCAAAATTGTCTTCAAATTGAGCACAGTTAGTGAAAAGATCTGCACGCCTGTGCCTTTAATCGGCCTAGCGCGATATTTGAAAGTCGGCCGCAATGGTCCATCATATTGTTCATTCAAGCTAAAAATCGTGGTCCATGAATATCGTGTCCTCCGCGGCAATGACTCAAATGGGATAAGAGCGTCGTCATTAAGCTTGATGATTTTCCGCCAACGGTCGTCAAGCGCTGGATCGACTTTCGCAGCAACTTGATCATCACCATATAGCGCATGCCAGAGCTTAAAGCCAACTAATTTGACCTGTTTGACGTCAGGATCATCTTCTTTCCATCGAGATGTTCTGCAGCCATACTTTGCTTCAATCTTTTTGGTCAGTTCAGCAATCTGATCGCTCAACTGAATCGCTTGTACAGACATGTCAACCATCCAGCCTTAAGAGCAATCGGAACAGTTCATCACTGATATGGCTAATTTGTCTAAATTCAAGAATTAAGCGCTTTGCTTTATCTTCACATTGCTTCAAATTATGCAGATCAAAATCAGTATCATCTTGCAATGCTTCCAGTAGATCTGATCGCCTATTTAAAATCTGCTCACAACAGCGTTTAAATTGTGCAATGTCTTCTGCTTTATCAGATACCATCATGTGTCCTTCTTTTCTTGTTTCATAAGAGTTGCTAAATACCAGAATGGTGAGTCATCTGCTCTGCCAAGAGCTGACTGTGCATTTTGATAAATGGTCCTGCCTTGATAATGCTGCGCCCAGTAGCAAAGCATCCCGTTCTCGTATTCAGATAAGGTAATGCCCCACTGAGCAAACAAATTTCTGACCATTTTGACTGTTTCAGTTTGTTGATCAGTTAACGGTTTGTTTTTAATCTCTCTCTTTTTTTGCTTAGTTTGGTTAGTTGGTTTGCTACCTGTGGATAACCCCGGTAAAGAGGGAGTAAGAGAGAGAGTATTAATATTACTTGTAGTATTCTTTCTTGTAATATTCTCTGGCTCATTTTTGACCCCAGGGGTAGGTTTATTTTTGCACCCAGGGGTGGGTGCATTTTTGACCCCAGGGGTATCATTTATAAACAGCCTGCGTTGGATAACTTGCTTGTTATCTCCACGCAAAACCACAGAGCTTAATACTCCCAGTTCTTCTAACTGCCTTAGCCAACGCTTAATGGTGCTTTTATCCGTGTCATACAGTTTGGCAAAATAGGCATTGGCCGCCCAGCAATAGCCCTCACTATTGCTGAGAGCAGTTATTTCGCCATAGAGCAGTTTGGCACCTGGATTAATTTTTGCGTATCTAACTGAGGCAGGAGTGATTGAATAATAGCTAGGCTTCAAGGTGCCATCCTTGTTCCTGGGCTTTTGAAAGGTCTCATTTTGTTTGTCCATCATAATCTCCAAAGTGAATCAGCACGGATGTGCTATAATTCAGTTAGATCTTTAAACGATCTGATTCATAACTATTTGCTGTCGATCATTTTGCCGTGATCGGCTTTTTTGGTGCCATTTTTAGCCAATCTGGTTCAGTAGCTCTAATGCCCCAAGTTGCTGAAATTTTGCCACCCATGCAGTTGCTTGCACGGATTAAGGGCTTATTGTGTTCAAACTGCCTAATTGCTTGTCTGCGTTCTGCAATACGTTCTTTAATCGTCATCATCGTTGATCATCTTCTCAAACATTTTTCTCCAGCTATCCGGCATATTTGATACAGTTTCCTGCATCTCCATCAATTTTGAACGATCACTCAGTGCTTCAACCATCACGGATTTTCGAACTTCTATAGAGCCGATTAGCTCAGGATAATTGCCAGCTAAATGACTATGAGAATGGCCATCAGTTTTATTAACAATTAAACAGACACTAGTAACTTCACCTTTATCTAGCTCTTTTTGAGCCCTTCCAAAAATGTCCTTAAACTGTTTGGCAGTATCTTTATCAACGGTTTCTAATAAACTCATTTTTCTATCCTTTCAAAATTAATTATCTTAGTGAGCGATTGAAATAACCCAGCTCCAAAAGTTGTAGCAAAGTACGCTGAGCAAAATCGCCCAAGTTGGAAACATCACTGCACAGAAGACCACTGTTAACCAGTCGGTCTTTTTATTTTGTTTTCTAAGCATCCCACTCAATCTCTTTTCTATGTTTTTCCATCCATTCAGCTGCCGGTCTTTCAAAAATGATGAATCTTGAACCGTGTCCGGGATGGATATTCTGGACAAAATCAGGCTTAAAGGTGTAAAAGATCTGCTCTTTAACCCAGTCCTTTGATTTGCCGCCACAATACTTTTTGCGAAATTCATCGAGCGAAATGGTGCGCCCTGTCAGCGTACTTTTTGGCACCAAATCGAGTGCCTTAACGGCTTCGATCACAGCCTCATTAAAAGATTTGTTATCAACCGCGATCTCCACTTTGATCACCTCACATAAATTTTTCTAAACAATGCTGATAAGCATCTTCGTCAGCTACGTATAAAATCTGATCTGAGCTGTTTTCACCTGGCATAAGCTGTTGATACGATCCATCAGCATAAATCACCTTTAAGGCATTATTTTTGAGCTCTCTGACCGTTTTAAGCTCCAAATGCTTGTAGTGAATGTAGTAATAGAATGCTGTCAAATGCAGCACCCAATCATAATTGCTTAATTCTGTAGAATTTAACTTTGTTTGTGCCATTGCTGTCACCTTCATTTCTTTTTTGCTACTACGGTTGTTAGTTTTCATTTGCTAAAGTTGAATCATCCCTGCGAAAGGAGGTGATCTCATGAACAGTGAAAATAAGGTAATTCAAGCAATTATCAATAATTCAGATAGCTGCAGACCAACTCATACTTATAAGATCGACCAAATCAAGGCTGACGCTGGTCTTAGCAATGCTGGATTTGATAACGTTCTTGAAAGTTTGGAAAATCAAGGATTGCTAACTCGCCGATATGGTAGTGACGTGCTCTCATACTTGAATTTGAATATTGATTTTCCAAAATAATTTTGGTAAGGGGCTTCAGGAATGAAGCCTTTTATTCTACTTCCCAATCTGTAGCGGTTAAATCTTCTTTAGATGGCTCCCACCGAACGCCGACAATTGCATCGCCATCATACATAGCGCAAAGAAATGTGCTGTTTGATGGCTGAATACGCTGACTGCCGCCGTACTGTTCCCAATCTTTTCGGTAAATCCATCCTTTTTTATCGCCTAGCTTTAGGATTGCTGTTCTAATGTCCATCGTTTTTCTCCTTTGGAATCGTCACAAAATTAGATTCAAATTTTAGTTTGTTGTAAGCATATTGAAGGCTTGCATATGCCTCGGTGTATGTCAGGCCTTCTTTTTGTAGAGCCTCGATTATTTTTTCGCCAGTCTTTTGGATTGTTTCGTGATTTTGATAAATCTTGGATAAGTCGTTCTGCTCGGCAAAATTTATCAGGTACTCTTTTCTAGTTTTTGGCTTTCTCATCTGCTACGCCTCCATCTTTTTGCTATTACGGTTGTGAGCCGTTATCTTGTCTAATGTGAATTTCATGCTTCTGGCCAAAGCCTTTGAAAGCTCAGAACTGCCTTCATAATCAGCCATGCCTGACATCTGCTACACCTCCGCCAGTTCGGGATGTTTCAGAAACTTGTTGATGAAGTATTGCTGTCCCTTGCCAGTCACTTTGACGGTCAATTGAATAGTAATGTGACCGTCTGAATGCTGAATTGACGTTTCTTTGGTCTTAAACCAGCCGTGCTCTACTGCGTACTGTGTTGGAACGTTGTAATTATTGCCGTGCTTGCCTAAGTATCCGTTTCTCCGCAACCAAGCGAACAATCTGTTCTGGCCGATGTTGATGCCGTTTTGTCGCATCATCTTTGCCAGTTGGCCGATCAGGATTGTGCTCTTGCTGGTAGCCACCGCGTCAGCGAACAGCGCTTTCGGCTTCATCTCTTCGATCTGAATGTCTTTCTTGCGGAGCTGATCTGCCGCCTGCTGCAACAAATTTGCCAGACCGTCTTTGTTGTGGACAACGTCGTACGCTTTTTCATCTGTCATGTATGCGCCGTTTTGGCGGATTGATGGCAGAACCTCTGAAGTTACCCAGTGTTGAAATTTTCTAGCTGGCTCATTATCGGCTTTAATAGCTAATTCATAGAATTCTGGTTCAGAGATAAAACTTCCTTTCCCCACAAGTGGGGAATGAATATATTTTTGAACTCTTTCCCAACGTACATATTTTTGGCCATTTTTTATTTGATAAATTCCTAGACCAATTGCAGCTTGCTCTGCATCAAAGAATATTTGCCCTCGATTATCTTCTTGGGTTGTTAGTTGATAATCTCCGAATTGATATTTTCTAATTTGCATTTCTCTCCTCCTTATTACGATTAATCCCCGTGGTGGCGTAAAAGTACCGTTTTGGTAGTTTTGACGGTCTTCTTCATCCACGTGTCTATTAATGTCTCTGCTGCCATTTTTGTAACCAAGAATTTCAGCGACTTGTTTGCCAATCCACCATGGCTGGCCATCTATTTTTAAGATCATGACATCCCAGTTATGAAATTTGAATTCCTGTAAGGGTTTGTCCATTATCTCCCCCTCCTTTGTCTAACTTTCGGTTGACCTACGGGCAAAAAATAAGTCGTCCAAGGGTAGCTTATAAATCCATGAAAATCCCCTGGCCCAAGCCGGAGGTACCGTTTCAGGGTCTCTTTCAAAGCCTTGAATACGTTGGCGAGATACCTTAATACCCATATATTCAGCCATTCTGTCGGCAGCTTCTTGCTGAGTCAAACCAGCATTTACTCTAGCAGCTTTCAAGCTAATTTTGGTTTTGTCGCTCATTCTTTCAACTCCTTTCTCAATTCAACTTTTATATTAGTCTAACTTTTGGTTAGAGTCAATAACTTTTTTGCAAAAATATAACTTTAGGGACGACTATTTAAACTTAATGTTATAATAAGGGCAGTTGAACAATAAGGGAGGGATTAGATGAAAGGCACTGATATTGGCTTTCAATTGAAAGTATTGCGAGAAAAGCACAGTATGACTCAAGCACAACTTGCTGACAAACTAGATGTCTCCAAGCAAACAGTTTCAAATTGGGAAGTAGGACGGAAAATCCCTCGTATGGGATATATCGAAAAGCTATCTCAGATTTTTAACGTGCCTAAATCTCAAATAATAGATGGTATACCGGGAATAACATCCTCAATTCCAACAAACATGGATCACCACTATCGTACAAACACGGTTATAGTCAGCATCCCTCTTTTGGGTGAGATCGCTTGTGGTGAGCCTATTACGGCTGAAGAAAATGTTGAGGACCATATAGCTCATATCTACCCTGCAGGACAAGTTCCAGAGGGTAACTTATTTGACTTGCGCGCTAAGGGCGAGTCCATGGATCCTACCATTCCAAATGGTGCAATCGTGACAGTCAGAGAGCAGCCAGAGGTTGAGGATGGTCAAATAGCTGCAGTTTTGGTTAATGGGAATACTGAAGCCACACTAAAAAGGGTCAAACATATCAATGGCATGGTTGTTTTACAACCTGATAATGACACGTTTGACCCTATTATTTTGACCAAAGACCACCCTGGCCGCATTATCGGCAGAGCCATCGAGGTCAGAAGTAAATTGTAAGCAGTAAGAGGAATAAGTAATGAAAAATGTGATAGGCTGGATTATTTTAATTGCAATTCTTTTTTTAGCAGCAAAATGGCTATTCACAACTCCAGTAGGCATTGCCACTGTGATAGTTGCTTGCATAGCTGGCTATTGCTATTACAAAGTGAAGAACAAAGATAAAGTATCTATTAAGCCAGACAAAATGTCTGTAAAAGAATCTGACACCAAAGAGCCAAAGCAAATAACTGACAAAAAGTCAGCTGAAAGCAAAGAAGCCACTGTCAATAGCAAAAAAAATCTAAAAGTATTAAACGAATCTGCAGATAATCAAAAAGCAACTGAAAATATCGAATCACCAAAAGTTAAGCCTAATATTGAATCGTCCAAAGCAGAGTCTTCTGTTCATCCAACTCATGGCACCGCGACGCGTTTTTCAATCAATGACCATAAAGACTCTAATCCAAATAGTTATTCAGTTGAAATCGCTCCAGGATTATATTCCACTATGACTTCTGTTGGGCCGTCTAAACATGATCACGTACTTCCTAAAATTTTTAATGCTAAAAACACAAAAAATTTCATTGTTTTAGATACGGAAACCACTGGCTTAAGTACTTCTCATGATAAAATTCTTCAACTAGCAGCTTTAAAATTTGAAGATGACAAACTTGTTGATACTTTTAATCAATATATCAATCCTGAAAAAACACCAATTAGTGAAAATGCCAGATTAGTTCATGGAATTACTGAAGATGATGTTAAAGACAAGCCTACTTTTGACAAAGTTATTCCTCAATTTCAAAAATTTGTCGGAGAAAATAGCGTTTGGGTTGGACATAATATAAATAATTTCGATATTCCGATTATGTTTAACAATGGCTATCGACAAAAAGGAAAGTTTACAACTAACGAATTTTATACTATCGACACATGCACAATGGCCAAGCAAGAAATGGCAGAACTAGGACTTAAAAATTTTAAGCTAGAAACTTTAAAAGATTACTTTGGGTTATCTGGAAATTCACATAATGCTTTAGGTGACTGCCAAGTTACTGCAGGACTTTATAAAAAGCTAAGAGACGGTGATTTAGCTAAGACTGAAAAGCATTCGGATAAAATATTTGATGGTATTCGTTTCTGTATTTCTGGACAATTCAAAGAAGCTAGCAAATATGAAATTAAACAAATGATAGAACTTCATGGTGGAAAAGTTACAGGATCAGTTAGCCATAAGACAAATTACTTGATTGATGGAAAACAAGTTTCTACTCATCTCACTGATGGAGTTCACAGCAGTAGCGAACTGAAAGCCGAAGAATATGGAGTACCGAAGATCGGATACAGCGACTTAATGAAAATGCTTGCTGATGCTAAGCATTAATAGCGGTAGAGTTTTCGGGCGAGTCAAGAGACAAAATAGCAAAATATAGTCTTAACGATGCTATTGCCCACTTTTTTAAAGGCGATGAAATAAAAGCGGTAGCTAGTGATGTTGTCAGAATTACTGGCAACGATTATGCCCACTGGAATAGGCCTGACGGATTTGATGTTAAGCAATCACTAGAGCAGCTTAAATCATATTTCAAAATCGTCATCGCACAGGTCAATTTGGTTCTAATGATTAAACACCCGCCTGTAGAGGTTAAAAATCATGGCTCTTCTAAGTCAAATAAATGATGGCCGTCAGTATCCCAATAGGATGTGATTATGCGGACGGGGTTAGCACGTGTCCCTATTCCTAATCGATATTTAACTTTGATGACTTTATCAATAGACAGATCATCAATTAAAGTCGATTGAAGCTCTTGGGCTGTTTCTACTTCTTGTTTAAGTTCCTTGTTTTCATTTGTTAGCTTTGAGAAGGCTTTTAATTCATCTAATTTCATGGCTCAATCCTTTTTTAATCAGTAACTTGCCAATCGTCAGCTATTAAATCAGATGCTGAAGGTTCCCAGCGTTTAGTAGCTGTCTTTCCTTGAAAAGGCGCAACCAAGCAACAATTGATGGTATCTGTTGGAATAATCGTGCATCCCCTGCTACCCCATGAGATGCGAGAAACGCCTTTGTTTTCTTTATTTGCCAGCTGAATTGCTTCAGAAATAGTCATGAAATCATACTTTCTTAGAAATTAATGCAATGATGTCAATGATTTTAAACTTAATATACTGTTTAGGAGGATAAATTAATGGAACATGCTGATTCAGTAGATCCATCAAAAATGCAGAACAGAGGCATACATAAAACGATTCCTAGTTTAGGCAAAAAGACACCGCCCAAACCGCCTAAAAAAGGATCTAAATAATTTATTTTTCTTGCAATACAATCAATATAAATTTTTGCTTTAAATTGATGTGTTGCGTGATTGTATATTTTTTCTGCCATTCTTTAGATTGAATGTAGTCTATTAGCGTATTATAGTCCAATTGCTTTGCATCTTTAGTGTCATCCACAAATGGTTCAAGGTTCATTGAATAATTATTATCAAAATCATTTGAAATGGTCCTGATATACCCAAAACCTAATGGATTCTTATCGAAATCATAAAAATATGCCATAGCAGGATCAGTTCCAATCTCTAGCTCTGACCATGGACTTTCTTGCACAATATCGGCTTTATGCCCTTTTCTTCTGAAAAGATTAATCAAACTATAAATTGCTGATACTAATGGCTGACCACATACCAGCGTAAGCAAAAAAATAATTATAAAGCTCAGAGCTGCTGAAAAGATTAGTTTCCAGTCAGCATTCAAACCAGAAAAAACAGATTGGCAGAATTGCTGAAGTATCAAAAAAATTATAAAGTCTGGTACTGAAAAGATTAATGAGTACATGATGGCATCATGGCCGGTAAGCTGTCGTTCGCTTTTAAGCCCAAGATGAATTAGTACCCAATAATTAATGAAACCAAATGAACCTGCTGCTAAAAAAGTGGACACTAATCTATTAATCATTCTACATTCGCTTTCTGTTTTACAATTGAATTCTTTTCATACGATCAATTATACATTGTCCACTGCCAGCGACATTAAACCTAAGGCGTAAATTGATTTGGAGGACAAGAATGGAAAATAAAGAAAATACGTTAAATGTACGTCGATTAGTTGGTGGCATTTTTCTAGCTATTGGTGCAGTAAGTGGTTTCTTTACCGCTAGCTAGTACAGCGGTGCTGCTATGTTTGGGGTAGTGAGAGAATTTCAGCAATTCATGTACTTCTTTGCCGCATGGGCCTTAGGCCTGGCAATTTGGTACTTAGTAACTCTTAAAAAAGCGCCAAACAGAAAGGCCGAAAAAATCGTTAAAATTATTTTCTTCATCGTTGTCGGTATAAATGTCATTTTTGCATTCATGAATGACATGTCTAATGCTGGCGGCTTTGGTATTGGATTAATGATCGTTTACTCAATTGGCTGCCCATGGGGCAAACAAGGCTATGCTAAGCATCCCTACCCAGATGACAATACCAGCAAGAAAACCGCTTAATTAATTTAAAATCTTCAGCAAGCAAAAAGCCGAATCAATACGATTCGACTTTTTTAGTTTGTAATCAAGATATTTCTTTTCCCAAAAGCACTCATTCTAATTGATTAAGTAATATTTAAAATTCACCGTATCATTTTTTAGTACTATCAGAAGAACTTTTTTCACTGTCGCGCTGAGTCCAATCATCACTAGAGGATAATTTGTCAACATAGCCTAATAATGAGCCAAGCAAACTGATAAAAGATAACGAGCCGAAAATAGTTCCCAGCACTTTGCTGCCGTGAAGAATAAGGAAAAATGAGCCAACCGTTATACCTGCCAAAATGACAACTAATGCAATTAATGAAACCCAGGCCATTCTTCCTCTTCTTTTTTGCCTTATCGTTTCGAGTTTGCGACGGTGCTCGCTTTCTGCAACACCATTTTCAATAATTCTCTCTGCAGCCTTAGGATACAGATGCTGATAACCTGCTAATATATCAGGATGTGGAATAGGTCCACTATACATTTGCATCATGCTAATTACATGTTTTTTAGTCTTAGTAGACATATTCGAATCATTGATTTGATCGGCTATTTGTTTATCAAGGCGCTTAATTTCAGAATCAGAAGCATCTTGCGATTGTTCATTTTTATCAACTAAGTCTTGATTTGCCATAAGCTATAATGCTCCGTCTGAGATCATTACCGATATTCTCCCAGTCCTGATTAGTAAATCCACCAACAGTTGCTGGTCTATTAAAATCATTCTTAGGCTTAATCATCGATTTAGCCAATTTAAGATAAGGTCGGGTAATACTTTCTGCTGCAGTTCTAAATATTAATTGAATTTCAGCAAACATTGTTCTACCTCCTTTTTCTTTTATCTTACTATTAATCAATTAATTAATACAGAATAATTAATTTTGTTATTTTATTTTTCAACTAATCGCCAAGACTAAATTTTTTCACAAACTTTTTTTCGAAAAAATTAAACAAGTTGGCACACAGTTGGCACACACTTTGCAAAATAAAACCGCTAGATCCTTGATCTAGCGGCATTTCTTATTGGGATATCCGGGCTCGAACCGAAACATCCAGGAACCAGAATCCTGTGCCTTACCAATTTGGCTATATCCCAGTTAGATCACCCGTACGAGAATTGAACTCGTAACTCCACCTTGAGAGGGTGGCGTCTTAACCATTTGACCAACGGGCAAGTCAACAATCAATAATATATGAAATTGCCAACTTTTTGTCAAGACCTGCACGCTTAAATCTTGTAAAAACATGGTATCCTAAGTGCAAGAGGTTTAATTATGCGGAATTTTTTTAACACCCAGCAATTGATTGAAGATATGGTGCATGAAAAAATCGTGCCTGGAGTCAATTATGCCCTAATTTCAAAGCAGCAGACTAATCGTGTCACGTTAGGTGCAGCTAGTTTTTTACCTAATCAGCAACAGCTTTCTCCTAATGCTGTCTATGATTTAGCCAGCTTAACAAAAGTTTTAGGGACCCTTAATGTTTGTCTGCAGCTCTATCAGCAAGGCAAGTTAAATTTTTCAGAGTCCGTGCAAGAATTCCTGCCAGACTTTTCCGATCATAGGGTAAGATTATTTCATTTGTTAACCCATACAAGTGGAATTCGCGGCTGGATTCCACACCGTAATCGACTAACAGCTGATGAACTGATTAATGCTATCGTGCACTTGCCCGTGACTGATGAATTTGAAAAGCGCATGCGCTATGCCGATACTAATTTTATTTTGCTGGGGTTAGTCCTAGAAAAAATCTATCATCGCCCGGTTCAAAGTATCATTCAAGACCAAATTTTACGGCCAATGCGGCTGACAAGTACGAGCTTTCACCCAGATCCGCAAGCATGTCTGCCAACCGCGTTAGTTAAACAAGAAATTTTGCAAGGACGTCCGCATGATCCGAAGGCTCGCCAGTTAGGAAATCATTGCGGCTCAGCTGGATTATTTTCCACCCTGCCTGATTTATTAGTTTTTGCTGGGGCATACTTAGGCTTAAATAATCGTTTGCCTATCAAACAAACTCTATTAGCCGATTTATTCGATATTAAAACTAACCACCAAGTTAAACCCAGATCTTGGGGCTGGAATTTGCTATTTGACCCGCAATATCACTACCCCATTATTTATCATACCGGGTACACAGGGACCTTGCTTATTTTTGACCGCGTACGGCAAACTGGATTAATTCTGCTAACTAATCGAGTTAACCCCAGCGGTCATAATCAAGTTTTTCTAGCGATGCGTAAACAAATAATTAACGCTTTTTTAAAAGAAAATTGTGCCTATTAACTGGCACAATTTTTTTGGCATGAGTAACTGAAAAATTTTCGACATTAATTTAAATTAAAATGATATTATAATTTAGTAAGTTTATTAGCAAAGTTTTTATTAGAGAAATTTTATGGGGAATTATTCAGTCAATTGGGGTATTATTGGCTGCAACTTAGCGGCCACTAATATGGCTTTTAATCTGCACCGGCTGCAACGGCATATTGGAGCAGTTGCCGATGAAAATTATTTAACAGCAATTCGTTTTGCTCAAAATCAGATGGTCATGCAAGCCTTGCCAATTCGGAGTTTATTAAATGATCAGCAGATCGATGCTATCTTTTTGGCAGATTCACTCAGCAATCAGCAGGACATCGTACAATCAGCTCTTCGCCAACATAAAAGTGTGCTTTACGATCAATTAGGAACTATTTCTTTAGCAGACTTACAATCCTTACAGCAACTTGCTATCGAAGAGCGTGTATTGCTCTTTCCAAATTTACCAACTTGTGCCATGCCGCTATTAACAAAATTGCGCCAGCAGAAGCTCAACTTGACATCGGTGCGAACATTTTTTACTTCTGATGCCGACTTACCAGCATATATACCAACTTTAGCTGCTTTATTAGTTGGACTTAATTTATCTATCTCCGATTTAAAATTAATTAACCAAACAGAAGATCAACTAGACTTTCAATTGCATAAAACCCAGATCAGCATGGAGCGAAATAAGCAAACTGACCTGCTAGAAAATGCATTGCTTGTTTCAGATAATGGAAAAAAACTACTAACCTCAATTTTCGCACCAACCAAAATCGAGACTTATCCTAAAAATGATGAGGAACCATTAATAATTGGTGAAGGGAAAAAAGCGACTCAGTATTTGCTGCAAGCCTTTGAAGAGAAAATAAGTGATCCTTTCCCACCCAACTTGGCGCATTTAGGCAGTGTCATTCAAGATATTACCCAGCAGTTGCAAGCATAAACTTGATTTATCATACAAAAAAGGAAGCTATGAGCTTCCTTTTTTACTTATTATTTTCCTGACGTAATCTTTTTTCTGACATAAATAGCAGCAGATAACTGAATAAAATCAAGATTGCTAAACTAACACAGAAAATAAATGCCCAGTAAGAACCCTGTGCGGTTAAGAACCGATAAGATGCATTGTGTTGTGCCTGACTGCTGGCAATAATCGAAGCTAAAATTGTTTCTCCGACCGAACCAGCTAACTGTTGACCGGTCTGCATAATAGCGGTTGCATCGCTTTGTAATTCTTTTGGTTGCCATTTTAAAGTTTCTGTCAAAGTGTTGCTAAAACTCATTCGGTGACCAAGCATCAAAATGCCATAAATCACGATAATTAGCATCGTCGTTAAATTGAGACCAAACCAGGCAAACAAACTGCAGCCAAGTAAAACCGTTGCCCCACCAATTCCTAAGGCAATGCGGCCGCCAACCTGATCGTAAAAACGACCAAATAACGGATTCAGCAAACCGGCTAAAATACTACCAGGCAGCAAAACCAGGCCACCGATTAATGATGAACTGCGATTAACGATTTGCGCATAGTTTGGCAAAACAAAACTGATGCCGATATTGATAAATTGTAGCAAGAAGTATGGGACGATCCCAAAAATGAAGAGCGGATGTTGAAAGACCCGTAAATCAATGAGCTTTTTCGAACTACGATCGCTACTCTTTTTAAATAGGACAAACAAAACGCCAGCAACCAATAAACCTGTCCATAACTGCAATTGCCGCCAGCCGCGCCCAACTTGATTTAAGCTCAGCGTAGTTAAAACCAAAGCAGTCGATAGCAGGAAATAACTTAACCAATCAAAGCTTTGTTTAACCTGTTCATGATATTGCCCGATCACAAACATCCCAGCAGCAAACACCAGTATAGTCATAATAATGACAAAAATAAAAATCCAGCGCCAGTTCATGTAATAGTTAACTGCTCCACCAAACGCTGGTCCTAGCGTTGGAGCCATCGCAATGACCAGACCAGCTAGTCCCATAAAAAAGCCCCAACGTGCCTGCGGCATAATTTCAACTATCAAATTAAACATGAGCGGCGTACTGAGCCCAGCCCCAAATGCGGACAATAATCGTCCTAACAGCAAAATAATAAAATTAGGCGCTAGCGCACAAATCAAACTCCCGAGGGTAAAAGTCATGCAAGATGCAGCAAACAATTGCCGAGCAGTGAAACGCTGGTTTAAATATGATGATCCGAGCATGATAATCGCAATCATCAGCAAATAACCCGTAGCAAGCCACTGAACGGTATTCAAACTGACATTAAATTGCTTCATCATGGTGGGAAAAGTTACATTTAAACTAGTTTCCGTCAAGATACCGGTAAAAGACATTAGTGCGGTAGTCAGAACCGCTCCAACTTTTTTCCCGTCAACGCTTTTATCTTTCATTAAATTTCCTCCTAAAAAAAGCAGAGTTGAAGAAAATCTCCAGCTCTGTCAATTCAGTTTGACCTGCTTATTAACTTTTAACATCAACCTAATCTTGCAAGCGTTTCTGCAAATCAGCGTGTAAATCTTCATAGCCTGGCTTGCCTAACAAACCAAACATATTGCGCTTGTAGGCTTCTACCCCTGGCTGATTGAATGGATTAATGCCATTTAAATAGCCAGAAATGCCAACCGCCAGTTCAAAGAAATAAATCACATAGCCTAAAGTCTGTTCACTAGTATCTGGCAGCTCAAGTGTCATCACAGGTACTCCGCCATCAGTATGGGCCAAAACGACTCCTTGAAAGGCTTGCTCATTAACATAATTCATGGTTTTCCCGGCTAAGAAATTCAATTGGTCAAGATTTTCAGCATCAGCTGGAATCGTCTGATCAGCTGCAGGATGTTTAACCCATAACATGGTTTCCATTAAATTTCGCCGGCCCTGCTGAATATATTGACCCAGTGAATGCAGATCAGTGGTCAAATTGGCACTGGCTGGAAAAATTCCCTTTTCATCTTTGCCTTCTGACTCACCCATTAACTGCTTCCACCATTCGCCCAGCATTCTTAAGTTAGGCTCAAAGTTTTCCAGCAATTCGGTAACAAAACCTTTGCGGTACAAAATATTACGCATCACTGCGTACGCATACGGACTATCCGTTAAAGACAAATCAGCATAGTCACGACGCGCTTCAGCAGCTCCCTGCATCAAAGCTTCAATATCACCGCCAGCTACAGCAATTGGTAATAAACCCACTGCACTCAGCACGCTAAAGCGTCCACCCAAATCATCGGGAATGACAAAGCATTCATAACCAGCAGCATCAGCTTCTGTTTTCAGTGCCCCACGCTCACGATCAGTGGTTGCATAAACACGTTCAGCAGCGCCTTTTTCGCCATACTTTTTCACTAGCAGCCGCTTTAAAATCCTAAAGGCAATTGAAGTTTCAGTTGTAGTCCCCGACTTAGAAATGACATTCAAACTAAAGTCGCGGTCACCCAGCCAAGTGATTAAATCGTGCAGGTATGTTCCTGATAAGGAATTGCCGCAAAAAACAACTTCTGGCAAATTTGATTGTAGCGGAAAACTGCTATGTAAAAATTCAATTGCCGCTTGCGCGCCCAGATAAGATCCGCCAATACCAATACAAATCAGCACGTCTGAATCAGCCTTAATTTTAGCTGCTGCTGCTTGAATTCGCTTAAATTCATCATGATCGTAATTAGCTGGCAAGTCCAACCAGCCGCGAAAATCATGACCAACGCCAGTCCCCTCGCGCAACTCTTGATTGGCAGCTTCAACTAATGGCCGCATCTGCTCAGCTTCTTGTGAATGAACGAATTTTTCCAAGTAGCTTGTTTTTAAATGAATTAAAGTCATCACATTGCCCCTAAATTAACTCTTTCACAACAGTTTCATCTTACCAATAAAACGTGTCAAAAACTAGTGCTGAGCTCGCCCAGGCCACAAGCAAAACAGCCAATAACCTAAACAGCAGCCGCAGAAATTGAAGAAGACATCATCAATATCGCTCACGCCTGTCATCAATAAAAATTGCAGCGTTTCGATCACCAGCGATAAGCATAAGCCAGCAAGTAAGGTCACCGCGCCTGATCGGCGTTTGGCATATAGTTGCGGAAGCAGCCAGCCCAACGGGATAAACCAAGCCACGTTTCCAACTGAATTGTAGAAAAAATCAAGCAAACTAGCTCCATGTACTAATTTCACTGTTTCGCGCATAAAACGCAGATTAATTTGTGTCAACGACCGGCTCCAATGAAATTCAAGTTGCCATGGGAAATAGCTTTGCCGAAACACAGTCAGCATTAATAAAAGCAGCAAGTAAAAAACAAAGAGCCACAATTTTGCCTCATGCTGCGGAGATCGTCTTTTTTTAGCCAGTAATAGCCAGCCCAACCGCAAGACTACAAAAATAAGAAAATATAAACAGGTCTTGTCCAGCCCAAATAACGACAACTTAATCAAAGCAAAATGATTAATGTGGTCGCTATAATTTTTTAACAAGTAATCATACAAAGGTTGAAAAAAGATCATGAAACCATTCTACACCCACATTGACTAACTGTTGTCGTTTCAAGCAAAACTAAGTAAAATAATAAGACAAAGGAGCATTGTCGTGAAAAAAAGCAATTTCTGGCAAACCAGGTTTGGCTTCTTTGTCATCCTGGTTTTAACCTTCGCAGCGAAAGATTTATTTGCTGCCTACTGTGATTTTAATTTGGGACTAAGCGATCCCTACCAGCATTTCATCATGTGGCTGAGTCCTTTTGGCTTAGCAGCTGCAATTATCAGTTTAGGACTATATGTTCCGCGGCCGAGGCTGTCCTACCTAACAATGCTGCTACTAGATTTAGCCAACACAATTTTGCTATTTGCCAATGTTGTTTATTACCGGCAATTTAATGATTTTTTGACGATTAAAACCATTCAAAATACTAGCAAGGTATCACAAGGGCTAGGTAAAAGTACGGTAGCTTTACTAAAGCCGCAAGATATCTTAATTTGGATTGATTTGATTATTATCATTGCGCTACTTGCAATGGGAAAACTCAAAATTGACCAGCGATCTTACGGGATTGGCAGCGCTTTTGCCGCGACCAACGCGACTTGCTTCATGCTAGTCCTCAACCTATTTTTAGCTGAAACTTCACGACCAAGGCTGTTAGTGAATACTTTTGACCGTTCTTATGTTGTCAAATATTTGGGCTTAGATACTTTTACTGCTTATGATATGTTCAAAAGTGCCCGCAGCAGTTCTGTTAAAAAGAACGCTAACGCGGATGAATTGAATCAAATTTTAACCTTCACCCAGCAAAATTATGCTCAGCCTAACTCAGCGTATTTCGGTAAAGCGCGCGGTAAAAACGTAATTATTATTCACCTCGAGAGTTTTCAGCAATTTTTGATCAACCTGAAGGTTAATGGCCAAGAAGTCACGCCATTTTTAAATTCAATCTATAAGAGCAAGCATACCCTGGCTTTTGACAACTTCTACCACCAGGTTGGACTGGGCCGGACAAGCGATGCCGAAAACATGCTTGAAACTGGAACATTTGGCTTGTCTGACGGCTCTGCGTTTACCTCGATCGGTTCAGAAAACACCTTCCAAGCCGCTCCGCAAATTTTACGTCAACGCGGCTATACATCCGCCGTTTTCCACGGCAACACGGGAACTTTTTGGAACCGCAACGAAGTTTATAAAAATTTAGGCTATAACTATTTCTTTGACGCTAATTATTTCTCCAACCAAAAAAACGACAAGATCGGCTATGGTTTAAAAGATAAGCTCCTCTTTGCCGAAAGTATAAAATACCTGGAGCGCATGCAGCAGCCATTCTACGTTAAATATTTAACGGTGACGAATCATATCCCATTTGATATGGATGAATCCGACACCGATCCCAATTTCAAAACCACTAATACTAGTGATACAACCGTCAACAATTATTTCGAAACTGCCCACTACCTAGACCAGGCTGTGCAAGAATCCTTTACCTATTTGCATAAATCTGGCTTATACAAAAATTCACTGATTATTATTTATGGTGACCACTACGGATTAAGTGATTCGGATAATGCTGCTGTGGCGCCAATTATTGGCAAATCCGCAGACAATTGGACTAACTACGATACTGTCGAGATGCAAAAAGTCCCATACATGATTCACATGTCAGGGCTAAAAGGCGGCATTAAGCACGAAGTTGGCGGCGAAATCGATGCTTTACCAACCTTGCTGCATTTGCTTGGTATAAACAGTCAGCAATATGTCAACTTTGGCACTGACTTGCTTTCAAAACAGCACCGATCAGCAGTCGTGTTCCGTAATGGCACTATTGTGACTAAAAAATACGTCATCCTGAGTACTCGCAGCAAACATCCTATTTTATACGATGCACAAAATGGCCAACAACTTACTTGGAAGTCGCTTAGTCAAGCAGAGCAAAAACGTTTGAAAAAGCTAATTAAATTTGAATTGCAAAGCCTGCATTTTTCCGATATGCTCAACAACCGGAATTTGCTGCGTTTCTACACTCCAGCCGGTTTTGTTCCTGATCAGCCAACGCAGTTTGACTATAAGACCAATTACCAGCAAATGGAAAGAATCCGTAAACAGGCTGGAGACCGCTCAACTGCTTTGTACTCGCAGAATAATGGCAGTACCACGAGCGACTACCAAACTGATGCTAGTGAACTAAAAAACCGCCGCAGTGAAATTGATAGCATTGATCAAACTAAGCTTAATAAATTAAATCCAACTAAAAGTAAAACTACTCAAAAGTAAAATTTGAATGCGACAAAAAGGACAGTAGCTTAGCTACTGTCCTTTTTCTATCGTTTACTCATTGGCCTTTACATATTGCTCATAACCATGGTCAAAAATAGTAAAAGTAAAAGTCGACCCTTGTTGCGGTTTCGATTCAACTTTAATCTGACCGCCATGCTGTTTAACCAGTGATAGAACAATTGCTAAGCCTAACCCAGATTCACCAGTACCTGAACGTGCTCTGGAAGGATCTGCTTTGTAAAAGCGTTCAAAAATATATTTCTGCTGTTCCTCACTCATGCCGATGCCCGTATCCTTGACTGAAAATTCAGTGCCATGCTCTACCCTGCGGCCACTAATGGTCACAGTCCCATCTTGAGTGAATTGCAAAGCATTCTGCACGAGGTTGACCATAATCTGGGTAAAGCGGTCGTGGTCCGCGTAAACTGGCAATTCATCTGGAGCAGATAGCACTAATTTATCATTCATTTGCTGGGCCTTATTTTTCATTTGCGTCAATAGGTCGGTTAGAACCTGGGTAGCATTGAAATTAGCCTTCACCAGCATAATTTGATTATTGCGAATTTTTTCATAATCAAGATTTTCGTTGACCAATCTAATCAAGCGTTTAGTTTCCCGCTGCATCAAAGCAATTGATTTTGGTTTAGAATCATCTGGAATCACATCATACTGCAAACCCTCAAGAATACCATTAATAGTCGTCAATGGAGTCCTCATTTCATGCGCGGCGTCAGCCATAAACTGCTCGCGCCGTTTTTCTTGGGCAGCAATTTCTTCCTGTGATTTTTCTAAGGCCGTAACCATTTTGTTGAAGTTTCTAGCTAATTCATCAAATTCGTCATTTCCCTTGTCTTCCAGATGAATAGCAAAATTACCAGCAGCAACTTTTTGTGTGGCTTGTGATAAGCGCTTAATGCGCTGATTGCTGTATAAAGATATTACTAAACTCAGAATTAACCCGACCAGTAAACTAAACAGCAAAGCCACCAACAAATTGCGCTTTTCACTGACGATGCTGGCTTCTAGGTTAGCTACGCGGGATCCAATCAAAATAGCTCCTACCAACTTACCCTTGTAAAACCAAGGCACTAGCACGCTGGTATAAGCTTTCGAGGTCGATAGTTTTGCTCCACTTTTTTCATGATCATTTCTGATCCGCAAACTTTCGCCACGCTTTAAATTAGCAAAAACTTTTGACGGCAAACGCAAATCTGTCCGTGGAACTGGAAATATTTGCTCATTTTGATTATTAAAAATACGCATGGTCACGTCATCCCCGCTCATGACATTTTGCATTTTCAGCAAAAAGTCACCATCAAGAACCATCGAGTGACTGCGATTATTCAAGCCTTGTTCACCAATTGCGTTCGCATATCCTTCCAAGCGAATAAAATTTTGCTCATAAGCTGCTTCCCGCGTGTAATGAATCACGGACACGCCCATAATCGCAACGGAAGTTAAAACAACTGCTAAAAAAGCTAATAAATGTTGATAAAGCAGTTTCATAATTAAACCTGTGAATCGTCAAATTTATAGCCAACGCCCCAAACAGTCTGAATTACCTGAGGGCCAACTTTTTCTAATTTCTGACGTAATTTTTTAATATGGGCGTCAACTGTCCGCTCCTCGCCCAAATATTCATAACCCCAAATCAGTTGCAACAACTGGTCACGGGCAAAAACCTGCTTAGGCTTGTTTGCCATGGTCGTCAGTAAGTCAAATTCTTTAGGGGTCAACCCAGTAACTGCTTGATTATCAAATAAGACTTCACGGCGTTTTTTCGAAATTTTCAGGTGTTTAGTTACTACATCATAATCTTGCGCGGTTGTTGCCTGATCAACAGTTTGCATCATTACTCGCCGCTGCAAAGCTTTAATTCTAGCTACTAAGGCCAGTGGACTAAAGGGTTTAGTAACATAGTCATCTGCCCCAATACCTAAACCTAAGACCTGATCTGATTCTGAATCACGCGCCGTCAGCATTATAATCGGCACTGTGGGTGAAATTTCACGAACCTCTTTTGCCACCTGAATCCCGTCTTTTTTAGGCAGGTTCAAATCGAGCGTAAGCAAACTGTATTCCTGACTATGCTGGTGAAACATCTCAACTGCCTGCACACCATCATAGGCATAATCAACCTGCCAATTTTCTTTTTGGAAAAACATGCCCATCATTTCAGCGACAGACTTATCGTCTTCGACCATTAAAATTCTAAAACTCATGATTAATCTTTAAATCCTTTGACACGCTTGTGCTTAACTTCATCCGGCTTTACATAATCTGCTGGCAGTTCATGTCGGTCGCGTAAAAATTTATACAATTTATCTTCTGTTGCTGCAATCGGCAAAATAATAAAAAGCCACCCTGTTAACAGCCAAATGATAAAGAAACGGTCCCAATGCAGGCTATGAATTAGGATGCCTAAAATTAAAGCGGCTAACCCAGATAAGAGTAAATACAAACTAGCCCAGCGCTGTGCCTTGGCAAAACTAGTCGGATTAACTTTGGCTAAATATGATAAATATCCATACACTCGATTCGGCCGCTTAGCTGGAGCAATAAGCCACAGCACGCCAACCGCCATTATCACGGCACCAATTCCTGCATAAATCATTCTGATCGCTCCCTTTACATCGCCCTAATTTTAGCATAAGAAACCAGCTTTACTGACGCAAAGCTGGTAATTTAGTGAGATATTTAGCTTTTTAATGATAAGCAGAAAGGCCGCGAATCAACCGGCCAACTCCATCTTGTACCATGGCAGCTGGGCAAGCTAGATTAATCCGCAAAAAATCATGGCCATTGCCGCGATAAATACTCCCGGCTGAAACAATCAAACCTGTTGCTTGGCGCAAATAAGCAGCAACTTTAGCAGAATCATGACTAATCGCCGAAATATCAAGCCACATCAGATATGTTGCCCGACCAGTAACAATTTTTACCTGTGGAAGCTGAGTATTAATTTGTTCAGCTGCCCAAGTAAAGTTAGCCCGCAATTGCTTTTTTAATGCTGCTAGCCAGGCATGACCATGCTCATAAGCAGCAATTGTGCCTGGAATCGCAAGTAAATTGGGCTCAGCAACTTCATCGCTATTTAAACCGCGATTGACTTTTTGTCGTAAAAACTTACCTGGAATAATTGCTGTTGCCGCGTGCAAGGCTGCCACGTTGAAAGTTTTACTTGGCGAAACAAGTGAAATGACATTATCGCGGCTTGCACCGGTGACAGCAAAAGACGGTGTATAACTAGCGCCTTCACGCACTAAATCACCGTGAATTTCATCCGACAGTAAAACTACATGATGGCGTGCGCATAAATCAGCTAGTTTTTGCACATCAGCTGCTGACCATACAATTCCAATTGGGTTGTGTGGATTACAGAAAATCATCAACGTAGTGAGTGGCAAGGCTAATTTTTGCTCTAAATCTTCCCAATCAATGGCGTAATTATGTCCGTCAAATTTTAAATTATTAGATAAAACGTGACGGCCATTATTTTCAATGGAATTGTAGAAGATATTATAAACTGGCTCTTGTACTAAAACATTATCGCCAATATTAGCTACCCTGCGCACGATCGAAGAAATAGCTGGCACGACACCGGTTGTAAAAATCATCCATTCAGTTTGCAGACGAATTCCATGTTCTTGTTCATACCAATCAGCTACTGCATTGAAGTAGTCATCACCCGGCCACTCGTAGCCAAAAGCGCCTAACTCAATTTTAGTCTGCATTGCCTGCCGAATTTCTGGTGCAGTTTTAAAGTCCATGTCCGCAATCCACATTGGTAATTCATTCGGCTTAAGGCCGCCCCATTTAACGGAATCAGTTTGCGATCGATCAGGCCGCTGCTCAAAATCATATTTCATTTAATTCACCTTCCACTGGCTTTTGGTTTAAATCAGATTTAGTAAATGTTTTTTCAATTTCGGGACAATCAATCTTCGTCTTGCTCGGATCAATTTTGGCCGGATCCATGATCAATTGACCAATTGCTGGGGCTGATAATCTACCCGAAAGCGGATTTTTAACACTATCAATTTTAGAAACAACTTCAGCATCCAAATGTTTAACATATTCAAACGCTAGGTCTGTTTTGATTAGACGACAATTGCGCATGGTTAAGTGATCAATATAATTCAAGCCTTGGTCACTTTCGATGAAGCAATTAACCAGCGTCAAATTTTTAGTATTCCAGGCTAAATATTCACCATTCAGAATTGAATCGTAAATAGTAACGTTCTCACAATTCCAAAAGTTGTCTTTTGACATGAAAGTTGAATTGTGAACCTCAATATTTTTAGCTCCATCAAAGGCATAATTACCAATCAGGCTTACATGATCTAACTTGATATTTTGACTATCCTTGCCAAAATAATCACCATTGATCTGGCTGTTCGAAATCTCAATGTCCTGACAAGTCCACATGGTTTCAAGGGCATTAGAAAAATGAACATGATCAAGTTTAATTTGGCTTGAATGCCGGAAAAGTTTCGGCGCCTGCAAAGCAGAGTTAGTAACCGTAATCTTTTTGGTGTACCAGATGCCAGACCGTGACATGTCTTCAAAAATTGCCTGGTCAATATTGATGTTTTCAGCATACCAGAGAGGGTATTTCCACTGAAAAATCGGTTGATTTAAGCGTAGATTGTGAGTCTCTTTTAAAGGCGATTCGCCATGACCAAAAACGATGCCATCCAAATAAGCATCGTGCAGGCCATAAAGAATTCTTTCTCCTTGATAAGTTTGATTCTTTAAAGTTTTTGTCATACTTCTCACCTAAATTAATTATATGAAAATGGTTGTGAGATGTGAATTAGCTATTATTCATGGTCTGCTATAACTGGTGATAATAGCAATGTTTAAATGAATTCAGCTACAATAATTTTTTAAATCAAAAAGATCTACAACCACGTTGGTTGTAGGCCTTTATATGGAGGTGAGGGGAATTGAACCCCTGTCCAAGCGTACCCTGTCATCAACATCTACGTTCATAGTTAAGCTATTTGAACTTCATCAGCACCAAGCGCCGCTCAACTAGGCAAACAGGTCCTGACTAACTCGAAAAGGGTCTCTTTTAACCAGCCGTGGTATAACCAGTTAACGTAGCTTGCGTGGGTAATACCAATTAGCCGCTGCAAGCAAGCAGCTAAGAGGCAGTTTTAGCGCTAAATTAAGCAGCTAAAGCGTAAGAATTTTCTTTATTTGCAGTTAAAGAACTGTAACGTTTTAACGAAGTCGTAACCTTCGAAACGCAGTTGGTGCGAAAGTGCACCTGTCGAATCCCAAAACACCCCCAAAATAAAGTACGCCATCATTCTATCATAGAACAATGGCGCACTGCTACTATTTGATATTAGTTAAGCGGACTACATCCCGTTCAATTAATAATTCTTCGTTAGTTGGAATGACATAAGCCTTCAATTTAGAATCTGGAGTCGTGATCATGACATCGCCGCTATCAGCCTTACCAACTTGGTGGTCGCCAGCTTGCGCATTTGCTTTTTCATCCAGTTGCAGGCCTAAAATATCAAGTTTCTCTAAGATAGCTTGCCGCACGGCAATTTCATGTTCACCAATGCCTGCCGTGAAAATAATTGCATCCGCGCCGCCCATTTCAGTGTAGTAAGCACCAATATAACGGACAATATCACGCGTAAACATGTCAAACGCTAACTTAGCACGCTTATTGCCATTAAAGGCCGCATCACGGACATCCCGCATGTCAGAAGACAGGCCTGAAACGCCCAGGAGGCCAGATTGATGATTTAAAACATCAAATAATTCATCTAAGTCACCAGCAACTTGTTTGTGCATCAAGTAAGCAATTACAGATGGGTCCAGATCACCGGTCCGTGTTCCCATCTCTAACCCAGCAAGCGGAGTAAAGCCCATGGAAGTATCAAATGACTTACCATCTTTAACCGCTGTAATTGATGCGCCTGATCCCAAGTGACATACGATCAATTTCAAATCTTTAACCGGCTTATTCATCAATTTTGAAGCCCGGTCAATAACAAATCGCACAGAAGTTCCATGCGCACCATACTTACGAACTTGGTATTTTTCGTAGTATTCATATGGCAAAGCATACATGTAGTGCACTGGATCCATCGAAGTGTGGAAGGAAGTGTCAAATACGCCAACTTCAGGCACGCCCGGCAGCAGCTTCTTAAATGCTTTGATACATTTTGCTTCAGGAACATTATGCAATGGGGCAAAATCACCCATATCCATAATCTTTTGCAAGTTATCACGATCAATAATTGCGCTATCCTTGAAGTATGGTCCACCATTCACAATTCGGTGACCGACACCAACAATTTCACTCAAGTCCACTACAACTTGATATTTGGTCATCCAGTCTAGCAAAATGCGAATCGCTGCTTCAGCATCAGGAATATCAACCTGATCTTGCATTTCTTCGCCAGTAGACAGTTTCATCGAAAAAGTCGAACCTTCAGTACCGATTCGGTCCGCTAATCCTTTACAAACAACATGTTCATTAGGAAGTGAAAAAACCTTGTACTTTAATGATGAACTACCTGCATTAATTGCTAAAATTTTCTTCATGCCTACCCCTTGCTTTTTCTATTGATTTTGCTGCTTCCAACGATCTAGCTGTAGATTAAATTCAACCAGTGATTTTTGATCTTTAAGCGAGCCAAGCTGTGCCGCTAGGACCTGTTTTGGCTGAGCGCCTCCACCATGGTTTTGAAAGACTAAAAGCTGTTTATGGACTAAATTATTGTTGAACAATGATTTAGGCAATTCCACTAACGCTTGCAAATAGACTTTATCCGCTAACCACGGAACAAAATCAGCAGCATTTTTACCAGTAAATAATAACGTAGGAACAACTAAGAATGCAAACCCACCTGGCTTAAGCATTTTGATAATTTGCTCAATCATCAAGAAATGCGCAAATGAATGTCCAGTTTTTGCTGCAGTAGCAAAGGCTTTTGCATTTTCATCATTCGGATAATATCCGACTGGCAAATCGCTAATCACCACATCAGGCTTTTCTTCCATCCATGGTAATAAAGAATCTTGAAAAACAAGATTAATTGGCTGGTGATGTAAGTGAAAATTAACATCTGCTAAATCTAGCAGATCTTCATTATTATCCATCCCGACCAACTTAAAATCATTCTTCGAATGATTGCTTTGTACTAATTGGCTAACAACCGTACTAAGCAGCGTACCTGTACCAACAGCCGGGTCGATGATCGTTTGACCGCCAGGTTGTAGCATCTTTTGGTACATTAGGGCAATAATGGTGCCCAAAATTTCCGGCGTTGGCATTAAATTACCATCAACTTTTTCGCCTGAAAGAGCGTGCAAAGCTAACAAAGTGAAGACCTGTGCCTTATCATTGAGGGCTATCTGATCATAATGTAAATTCTGATACTTTTTGCTCAGAAGTTGCACTGTCTGCTGATCAGGTGCACCGGCTTCAACTTTAATTTCATCATGCTCTAAATTATCAAACGTTTCAGTTAGCGCCGAAACTGGCGAAACATTCAATGCCTGCTGCAATGTATCAACGCAATCCTGAAATTGCTCGAATAAAGTTGTTAATTCTTTTATTTTCACAATGGATCAACCTCACTCGCTTTATTCTATCTATCCAGCCCAGAATTGACAAGCAATTTAGCCGCCTAAAAAATATTCAATCAATAATAATTCGGTTTTCATATTAGTCGCAAAGTATTGCGTATAAAAATTAGCGAGAGCTAGGCACGTGGTCAGGACCAGTACGCTGCTGAGCAGCGCGCTCGCCCTTGTCTTTCTCAACTTGTTTCTCTTTTTTCTCTGTTTTTTCCGATTTTTTAGCATCTTCTTTCTTCTCCTCAGCTGGAGCTGGTGGTACTTCGAAATACAGGTCAGTCCATTTACCATTCTTTTCCTTCACCGAAACTAGCATAGTAGTTTCAGTACAACTAAATTTTGCATTGCGTACGTTCATGATGAGCGGCATGTGTCCCTGACCAAATTGATTGGTCAAGCGCAGCATTTGCTGGTAACGGCTGAGAGTATAAGTTTTCTTCTTGCCATTTTTCCCAGGATCTTTAATCGTAAATAGAATGCGGTAGCTATCTGATCGTTTGGTCTCAATTCTGCACCATTCGCCCTTATGTAAAAAACGGTCCAATTGAGCATAGCCATAAAATATTTCACTATCTTGACTTAAATTTTTCTCAGGTTCAGCCTGCAAAAGTTTAAAGCAGCCAAATAAATCAGAAATCATTAACACACACAGGACTGTCACGGCCAAACTAATTACAACTTCAACTAAAGAAAAAGCAGATCTTTTCTTAATGCACTTCATAATTGTTGCCCGTTTCCGTATCTTGTATTTGTTTACTCCCGCGCAACCGATAAATATGATCACGCACACGGATTGTATTACGATCACTATTCTGTAAAACATGCCAGGCATAGGCCCGCTCTAGTCGATGTTCAACGCTTTGGCGAGCCGTTTTGGTTTGGCCCATGCAGAGGAACATGACTTCAACGCTGATTGCTGCAATTAGTAAAGCTATGCAAGCCTCAGCCAATAAAAACCCCTTTTTCTTAACCAAAACTCATCTTGCCCCATTCTAACTGCATCGTAACTAACTTACGCCGGCCATTTTGTTCAAAAGCCAATGTCCGCGGAGCCGTCGTGCCTGCTCCGTGAATCAGAAAACTATTTTCTCTACCTAGGCGTACATTGACTGACTTATCAAATCGGATATGCTTAAAACCACGCCCAGGATAGACAATCAGCAGCTTGTGTTCAAGCGGCAAGTTTGTAATTTTAACTGTTTGTCTCTTTAAAATTGCATAACGCTTAGCATATTCAATTTCACTGGTCACAGTTTCAATCGTTTGATTAAAGGCCATCCGTTCTCGATATTCATGCAAAGCTACTGCCGGCCAGGCAACTAGCATAATTGCAATTGCCAAAACGACGACGCTTTCGACCAAGGTAAAGGCCCTACTTTTCACTAACTTTGCCATTGGAAATCGTGTAGCCAGCAGCAGCTTTTTTAGCCTGTTCGCTAGAAAGCAGCTTTTCTTTTTCTGCTTCTTCCCAGCTATTAATTTTCTTATCTGACAAATCGATTTGTGTTTGCAAAGTGGTCCGAAAGGCCCGATCGCTCGTTGATTGCGCCTTATCCTTTTGCTGAATCAAATTCGGGGCAATTAATAAAATTAGCATAGCAATGATCGCTACAACAATGACCATTTCAATTAAAGTAAAACCCTTTGCCTGCCGCTTCTTGGCTAAGGCTGTTTGTAAAAATTTCATTATATCCTCCTTGTTATAGTTGCTGCATCATGTCGTACATCGGCAGCAATAATTTTAAATACATGCCAACAATGGCTAAACCAATCAAAATAAAACAAACTGGCTGTAAACTGACAATTATTCGATTTAACCTGCGCGTTAATTCATAAAAAATTGACTGACCGAGTGTACGGCAGCGCTGAGCTAATTCTTCTTTATCCGAACCACCAGCTAAAAGCAGTTGCAAACTCTGCGGCAAAATTGGTTCATCTGCAATAATTTGTTTCAGCGAATGCCCTGATGCCAGCTGCTGCATAATACGCTGACCCAAAACGGCTTGCAGACTGCCGGCCGTTTGACTAGCAGCAAGCTCACAAATTTGCCGCAAGGAAAAGCCATTACCAAGCAGCATGGACAGATCATAAACCAGCAAATATTGCGTGTATAAGCGCACAGCACTACCAATAATGGGAAATTTGCCTAGCTTGCATAAGGCATGATAATCCTGCCTTCGAAACAAAATTGCGCCATAGCAGCTCAATCCTAAAATAAGCAATCCAATTGCCACAATTGCTCCAATCAAAAAGTTGCCAGTCCAATCGCTAGTTTCAAACTGACTTTGCACAAATGTTTGCATAAAAATTAGCAGGCTAATCATCATAATCACTAATACAAGTGGATATGCTAGTTCGGCTTTAATTTTTTTCAGTTGTTTATTTTTCAACCGAATCAATTCCGCCAGCTGCGTTAAACATTCAATCAGTTTTCCTTCCCTAAAAGCTAAATTCAGCTGAGCAGCAATTGTTTGACTAAAGCCGACTTTCTTTAAACTAGTGCCTAAACTGACCCCAGTGATTAAATCATGCTCAATCTGTTTCGCTACAGCAGCTTGACGCGGCCAAATAGCGGGTAATAACTCTAGACCTTGTTTTAAGGAATAGCCATTCTGCAACACTTGCTGCAAGTAGTCTAAAAAGATCAGCTGGTCATCCCTGCCTAACTTAGCCATACCAGAATGCTTCCTTTGTAGCCGCATCAATTTTCTCCTTTACTTGTAGTTCAGTCAGGTGATCTCGCCAATTAATAAAAGTGCCTGTTCGTTCCCAATCACGATAAGTAGCAATATCAAGTAAACAGGCCAGTTTGCCATCACTATCAGGCAGCAGTCGCTGATATGAGACGGCAGTTAAACAGTTGCGTAATTTTTCAAGTTCTACACCTAAGCCAGTTAGCCGCGAAACGGTTTGCAAAGTACTTTTCGCGTGGACTGTGGCTAGCACCAAATGACCGCTTAAAGCAGCATTAACAGCGATTTTGGCGCTCTCTTGGTCTCGTATCTCACCGATAATTAAAATATCAGGTCGATGACGCAAGGCAGCCTTTAGCAAATTAGGATAGGTCATCCCTGCTTCGTCATTGACTTGCGCCTGTAAAAAATCATCAGCTTGAATTTCAACTGGATCCTCAATCGTCATCGTCATTTTTGCTTCTGATAGCAGATGGGCTAGATCGTACATTAAACTTGTCTTACCTGAGCCGGTTGGACCACTAGTGATAATCAAGCCGCGCTGCTGAGCTAGCTCCGTTAGTTGCTGCAGCTGTTCAGGCAGAAAATAGCGGTTATCCTGGCTAGCATAAATTATCCGCATTACCATGGACTCACGATTTTGAAAATCTCCTACACAAGAAAAGCGTAAATTATAAACCGCATCAGCAGTTTGGTAGAACCAGGCGCCAATTTGCGGACGACGATGCTCGGCTAAATCCATTTGAGCAGAAAACTTCAAATAATTTAACAAATCACTACCCGTGCTTTGATCTAAAACTTGCCAACCGGTGAGACCCAATTCTGTTCGAAACTTGATTACAAAATTATCTTTATCTGGCAGTATAAAGACATCACTGGCCCGCTGTTCAATCGCTGCTGTTAACATGTGATTAACCAATTGTTTTACTTCCAAAAACATACCTCCTTTCAAGCCCTCAACTTTATATACGCAAAAATAAGCAAAATTTAGTTAAAAAAGTGCAAAAAAATAGACCTAGCAAAAATTGCTAAGTCTATTAATTAGCTACCAGCTTGAATTAGTCTTCGTCAGCGGCAGCGGTGTAAACGTTAGAAACGTCGTCGTTATCTTCTAAGGCATCAATCAAGTGCTTAAATTGCTCTTTTTTAGCTTCAGGAACTTCAGTGGTGTTTTGAGGAACCATTGTTAATTCTGCATCAGCCAGCTTGTAGCCAGCCTTTTCCAAAGCATCCCGTACATCAGTGAAGTGCTTAGGATCAGTGTAGATTTCGTAAGCGTCATCACTGGTTTCCAAATCATCGCCACCAGCATCCATGACATCTAACAACACTTGGTCTTCATCGGCATCGGTTGTTGAGCGGTCAATTACAATGTAGCCTTTACGGTCAAACATATATGCAACTGAACCCGTAGCACCTAAAGAACCGCCATTACGGGTGAAAGCCATCCGCACAGCAGAAGCGGTCCGGTTCTTGTTGTCAGTCAATGCTTCAACAAAAACTGCTACACCGCCTGGTGCATAACCTTCATAAGTAATTTCATCATAGTGTTCTTCAGAGTTGCCTTCAGCTTTTTTAATTGCTCGTTCGATATTGGTTTTAGGCATGTTGTTAGCACGTGCCTTATCCATAATCATCCGCAAATTAGGATTCGCTGACGGCTCAGGACCACCTTGCTTTGCTGCCATATAAATTTCCCGTGATAATTTTTGGAAAATTTTACCTCTTTTAGCGTCTTGTGCATTCTTGCGGCCTTGAATGTTGTGCCATTTTGAATGTCCTGACATCAGTATCCCTCTTTCTTTTACAAATCTTTAACAGGATAATTTTACATCACCATGCTGGGTAATTCAATTAAACTTCCCGACAAAAAAGCCCTGCGGCGCCTACCGACAGAGCTCTTAGTCTTAAAGAATTCGTTGAGACTAGGCAAAAATCAGCTTATTAAAACTCAAAATTTCTGATGTTAGCTGAAAAATAAGAGGATAAAAGAATGAACTCAATTTAGCAAAACCTCAGCTAGATTCTTTAGGACTGTCTGTTATTTTAACACTCTTTTGCTTAATGTAAGTACTTATTATGCAATTCTTGCAGTAATCCCTCACAGCCTTGCTTAATTTCTGAAAATGCAGTATCAAAATCACCAGTAAACCATGGATCGTCAACATCTTTAGTTGAGCCGATAAAACTAAGCAATTTAAACTCCTTGTGCTGCGGATCGCCACTACTGATGCGGTTCATATCATAAAAATTTTCTTCATCCATGCCAATCAGCAAATCATAATGATCATAATCAGCAGCTGTCATTTGACGCGCCCGGTGAGTTTCAAACGGTACGCCCTGTTTAGTTAATTCGCGCTTCGTACGAGGATCTAAATCATGCCCAAATTTTCCAAATGGAATTTCATCACGAGTAGTTGCAGCAGAAGCAACTTCGACTTGATCTCCTAATTTATCATCAAACAGCATCTGTTTAAATAAAAATTCGGCCATTGGTGAACGGCAGATGTTGCCGTGACAAACAAATAATACTTTAATCATGCTTACGCACTCTCTTCTTGCCAAAATGCCAAATCAAGATTCCCAGCAAACTAACTAATAGGCTAATATAAGCCGTCGAGCTTACTGTCAGTTGAATGCCGCGGTACAAATCTGTTTGCAAAACTGGTTCCAAATTACTAGTTAAGATTACCAAGATAGCAACTAAAACAGCGTCAAGAATGCCAAGCAGCCAAATACCTAAACCATGTCCTAATAGCAAGAGCAGCAAACTAATAATCATGGCAGCAGCCGCAATTAAAAAGTAGGCTTGGTATTTATGCAGATAACTATTGATTTGGTCTTCGAATTCAGTTATTTGCGACTTAGGCAAAAGTGCTAGCAATTTTTTTGCATCACGCCGGCTCATTCCAGTTTTCGTTAAGGATGAAATCAAATATTGATTCGCCTGATCTTCAATTTGCTCGCTCTGGTTACTCAACTCATAGGCTGACCAGTATGACGCCTGGTATGAAAACTTGCGCGGAACTTGCTTTAGCAATAAGTCATCAGCACCTGTCGTTTTAATTAACGACCAAGCAGCTTTAGCATTAGCATCGTCGCTAGCTTTGATCTCTTTAGTCACGACACTTTTAATCATTCCATGTAAATTATTAATTTTTAAAGTGACAGGTGCGGTCAGGAGCAGTCCCATAGCCGCAATTCCGCAAATCATCGTTAAAATTCTTGTTAGCCATCCCGGCTTTTGCTTCATTATTCTTGCTTCCTTTGTTTTGAGCTATTAATAAGAATAGCCTTTCTGACAAAGAAACAAAAGCCTAAATTAAACCTTTAATTTGCTGTAATTCAATAGTAGCGCGCTTGTGACAACAGACACCGAGCTAAATGCCATTGCTAGCGCTGCTAGCTCGGGACTCAGAACTAGTCCAAGACCAGCAAATACACCAGCAGCAATTGGAATCCCTAATAAGTTATAGATAAAGGCCCAGAATAAATTTAATTTTATTCTCTTAAATATTTTACGAGCTAAAGCAATTGCACGCGGGACGCCAAGCAAATCGCCACTGGTTAAAACAATATCGCTGCTTGAAATAGCAATATCAGTCCCGTTGCCCATTGCGATGCCAACATCTGCTTGGGCTAAAGCCGGCGCGTCATTAATGCCATCACCTACAAAGGCAGTCGAGCCTTTTGCTTGCAGGTCTTTAACGGCAGCTACTTTTTTAGCCGGCAGCACATTAGCGATTACTTGAGTAATACCTAGTTGTTTAGCAATTGTTTCAGCCGCGGCTTCGCTGTCGCCGCTAATCATGGCAGTTGTAAGGCCCTGCTTTTGCAAATCGTTTAAAGCCCGACTAGCATGGTTTTTAGGCAAGTCCTTGAAAGCTAACACTCCGATTATTTCCCGATCTTTTAAGACATAACTAACTGTTTTACCCGCCTGTTGCCAAGCTGTGGCTTGTTTAATCCACTTTTCTGCATTTTGCTGATTGGAAATCAGGCGCTGATTTCCAACCTGATAGGTGTGTCCAGCAACTTCAGCGGCCGTGCCTTTGCCAGCAATTACCTTACTATTTATAGCAGATGGAACATCAATCTGCTCTTTTTCCGCTGCCTGTCTAACAGCCGCAGCTAGCGGATGACTAATATTTTGTTCAACCGCTGCTGCCACCGTCAAAACTTGTTTACGATCTCCTGCAACATCTGTTACCACTGGTTTGCCTTTAGTTAAAGTACCAGTTTTATCAAAGGCAATTTGCTGCAATTTAGTAGCTTTTTCTAAAATTTCGCCATTCTTAATTAAGACACCGCTGCGGGCACTACGCCCCATACCAACCATCAAAGCAGTTGGCGTGGCAAGGCCTAGCGCACATGGGCAGGCAATTACGATCACCGACACTCCAAATAGCATCGCCTGCGTGATATTTACGCCAATAATTACATACCAAACTGCAAAGGTTAGTAGCGCAAGTATCAAGACAGCTGGCACAAAAATGTTCGCTACGCGATCAACCAAACTTTCAATTGGCGCGTGACTAGTTTGAGCCTTTCTCATCATTTCACCTATTTGCGCTAAGGCAGTATCTTTACCAGTTTGTGTCACTTGTACTTCAATCAAACCCGTTGTGTTCATCGTCGCGCCGATAACGGTATCACCTGGTTTTTTGGGTACTGGCATGCTTTCACCCGTTACTAACGACTCGTCGATTTCTGTTGTGCCGGTTAAAATTTTTCCATCAACTGGTACTTTAGCACCTGCTTCAACTCGGACCCGGTCACCAACGACAACCTCTTCTAACGGCAATATTTGAAAACGCCCATCACGTAAAACCTCTGCAGTCGCAGCCTGCAAACTCATTAGCTTTTTAACCGCGTCATTGGCATGATTGCTCATACGCTCAGACAAATAATCACCTAAGAGCACAAACAAGGTTACCAAGGCCGCACTTTCAAAATACTCTGGCCGGTTTGTTAAAAGAGCAAATAAACTATAAAAATAAGTCACCGTCGTGCTAACAGCAACTAATGTATTCATATTTGCACGGTGATGTTTAAATGCCGCCCAAGCACTAGACCAATACGGCCGTGCAGATAGCAACATGATGACCGTTGTTGCAATAAATGCCACCCATTTTTCACCTGGATAATGCCAGCCTAAAGGCATAGTTAGCATTTGAATGATTAATGGCATTGAAAACAGCAAAGTCAGCCAAAAGCGCTGACTTAAAGTGATTTTTTTCATTTCACAATTACCTTTCCATGAAACATGCCCATTCCACAAGCAAAATTAAAAGTTTGTGGCTGATCAGTTGGAATGTCAATCGTTGTAACTTCCTGTTTGGTCAAGTCCTTATCCACTCCCAATTGCTCAAAGACTACGTGCGATAAGCAAGCCGTCTGGTCATGCATTTCAAACTTTACCTGCCCAGGTACGCCTTGCTTTAGAACCACCGTAGCTGGTGAATACCCACCATGCACTTTTATGACTGCTGATTGTGCTTGCTTAGTTTGCTTAGCTGTCTGCACCTGTTCTTGGTGTTTGCCAAAGAACCACCAGCTAATGAAAATAATCAAGGCGATGACAATTACTGCTACAATTACTCGTTCAACATTCATGATCTATGCCTCTTTCTTTTAAACAATCACAAGGTACTTGCTCGGGCGCCGCAGGCAGCTTTTGCTTAACTTCCGCCTGGATGGCTAGTAAATCTGTCTGAGAAAGCTTATTGTCCTTAATCAGCTGTAAGATAACTTGACCGCGGTTTTTTTGACACATGTTAGATAACTGTTGTTGGGCTACAGCTGTCATCGTCGCCTGCTCATCTTTAGCTGGCACATAAACCAATTTGCGGCCATCATGGTGAGAGATAACAAAGCCTTTTTGTTCTAACCTGCGCAAAAGCGTCTTAATGGTCGACTCGGACCAATTAGTTCGCGCCTGCGTATACGAAATAATCGTATTGGTGTAAGCACGCTGCAGAGTCCAAATAATTCTTAATGGTATCCATTCTGCTGCTGAAACTTCATTTTTCATATTAAAGCCCTTCTTTTTATATTTACAATTGTAAATTTAAAGCTTTTGTTTACATTTGTCAACAATGATGCAATAAAAAAAGTTTTCTAGGATTACCTAGAAAACTAATTCTTGCAAAGCATAGGCGATGCCGTCGTTTTCGTTAGTACGAGTAACGAAATCAGCTAGTTGTTTTAATTTCGGAATTGCATTACCCATAGCCACTTTATAGAAATCTGGCTGCTGGAACATTGACAAGTCATTGCCTTCATTGCCGAAAATCATCACTTGCTTAGCTGATACTTCGCATTGTTCAGCCAACTTAGCTAAACCTTCACCCTTAGAGGCAGAGCCATGATTGCATTCAATTAAAAAGGGAGCTGTCTGCATCAAATTATGTGTTTGCTTAAACTCCTCAGAAAAGCTATGCAGCAAAGTCTGAATAGCAGCTGGCTCGCCCGTAAAGTTCGCCTTATAAAATTTCAGTCCACGTTTAGCTGCGCTCACTGGTAATTGTTTGATTGGCATCCGATTTAATTCACTCAAATGCCGCATTCCCCAATCAAGTTCCTGGTCAAAAGTAAAATAATGATCAGCTGCAACAAACAGCAAATGACAAGCTGATTGTCTCTGCCAAGCAAGATAAGCATCCATATCAGCCTGGCCTTGTTCGAAACTATCTAACACTTCTCCATTGATTCGTTGCACCAGTCCGCCGTTTAACACTACCACTGGCAGCTGTGGGTCCTTAAATCCCAATTGCTCCAAATATGGTTTTACACCAGTCAGTGACCTACCAGAACAAGGAACAATGATTATTCCTTGTTCATGTGCTTTAGCTAAAGCAGCCTTAGTGGCAGGGGAAATTTTTTTATCATCAGTCAGCAATGTACCATCAAGGTCAATGCCCAACATTTTTATTTTCATGGTCAGCTCCTAAAAAAAGCGGTTCATTACAACCGCTTTTTGTTATTTCAATACAAATTTATTGAGGGCTAGCGCGACACCATCGTGATTATTATCCAGCGTCACAAAATTAGCCCGGCTGCGAACCGGCTCGATCCCATTCTTCATCGCAACTTTAAAGAAATGCGGATTTTGGAACATTGACAAATCGTTACCTTGGTCGCCAAAAATAATAACCTCTGATTGGTCAAAGCCTAATTTTTCAGCCAATTTTTTTACAGCAGCACCTTTAGAGGCTTTCTTAGAGGTAACGGCTAGAGTATAGGCATTAGATTGCACTACTGAATAATCTTGCGTAAACCAAGCAGGCAAATTACGCTTAAAGGCAATAATTTGCTCAGCTGTCCCTGTGAACTCTGATTTCAGAAACCGAAAATCAGGGGTAAAATCAGCACGATCCTTGATCAAGATTGGCATCCGCGTTAGCTCGGAATTGCGAGCCATTTGCAATGATAATTCGTGATCCATCGTCAAAAAGTTAGTTAGTGTCTCAAAGTGGCAATGAATATCATTATCTGACCAAACTTGGGCAAAACGTTTAAAATCCTCGTAATCCAAGCCTTCAGTTGCCAGAATTTCTCCATCTAAACTTTGAATTAAGCCGCCATTATATAAAATGGCGTATTGCTGGTTGCCATTCAAATACAGTTGTTTTAAGAAAGGCTGAATTCCTGACAAAGGCCGGCTAGAAGTTAGCACTATTTTTATACCTAAGTCTTTGGCGGTTTGCAAGGCAGCAACCGATGCTGGCATAATCTGCTTTTTTGAATCAAGCAAAGTGCCATCCAAGTCAGTCGCGATCATTTTAAAAGTCATGGCTGGTCCTCAATCCTGCTTATTCAACAGTAACACTTTTGGCCAAGTTACGCGGCTTGTCCACATCTAAGCCCTTGTTCTTTGAAGCATAGTAAGCTAGCAATTGTGCAGGCACAACAGTCACTAATGGTGACAAGTAGTATTCGATTTGTGGTAAGACTACGTCGTCGCCAGGTTGGGCAAATTCTTTAGCAGCAAAAACAATGACATTAGCGCCACGTGATTGAACTTCACGAATATTGCCCCTAGTTAAATCAGCAGTTGCGGGATCATTAATTAAAGCAACTACTGGTGTCCCCTTCTCAATCAAAGCAATAGTACCGTGCTTTAATTCAGCTGCCGCGAAGCCTTCGGTTTGAATATATGAAACTTCTTTCAGCTTCAAGGCACCTTCTAAAGCAACAGCATAGTCAACGCCACGGCCAATATAGAAGGCATTCCGAGTCGTCGCCAGATATTTTTTAGCTAATTCATCAATCTTTTCTTTACCATCAACCAATTGCTGCATGCCTTCAGCAGCTAACCCTAATTGATGTTTTAAATCAAAGTCGCGGGCAACTTGCAAACCAAGCTTTTCACCAACAGCTTTGGCCAAAATGGCTTGCACAGCTACTTGTGCAGTATAGGCTTTCGTTGAAGCCACAGCGATTTCTGGACCCGCCTTCAGCAACATAGTGTAAGTAGCTTCACGGGATAATGTAGAGCCTTCAACGTTAGTAATGGTCAGGCTTGGCAATTGACGGTCATTAACCTGAGTCAGCACTACCCGAGAGTCAGCAGTTTCACCTGATTGAGTTAAGAAAATAAAGAACGGTTTCTTAGACAGGCGTGGGAAGTGGTAGCCAAACTCTGAGGCCAAACCAACTTCTACTGGAATGCCAGTATATTTTTCAAGCAGGTTTTTACCAACTAAGCCAGCATGGTAACTAGTTCCAGCGGCTAAAATGTAGATCCGATCGCTATCAGCTGCAGCCTGCACGATTGCAGGATCAACTTTAACGTTATTGCCATCGAAATAATCTTGTGCCAAACGCCGCATAACAGCTGGTTGCTCATCAATTTCTTTGAGCATGAAAAATTCATAAGTGCCCTTTGATGACGCATTTGGATCGATATCTAATTCTTTGGCTGGACGATCAACAGCATTACCTTGCAAATCTTCAATGACAATTTTGTCTTTAGTAACATCGGCAACATCGCCATCATGCAAGTCAATAAAAGTTCTGGTTTGGTCTAAAACTGAAATAGCGTCAGAGGCAATAATGTTAAAACCATCACCCACGCCCAGCATCATTGGGCTCTTATTTTTAGCAATGAAAATATGATCTGGCTCAGTATTATCAACCAGCAAGAAAGCATAAGAACCTTCAACTAAGTTCAGGACCTTCTTAAACGCAGCAAAGGCAGGCAAGTTATCCTCACGAGCAAACTTGTCAACCAGTTGCACGATAACCTCGGTATCAGTATCTGAGTGAAATTCCACGTCTGATAAGTACTTGTTCTTTAAAGTGGCATAGTTTTCAATCACACCATTGTGAACCAAGTAAAAACGATTATCACTTGAATATTGAGGGTGAGCATTAGCTACTGTTGGCTTACCGTGCGTAGCCCAACGAGTGTGAGCAATACCAACCACACCTTGTTCATCAGGGGTCAGCTTTGCTTCCAAGTTTTTAATCCGGCCAACAGCCTTCGTTAAGTATTGATGCCCTTGCAGGTCGTTCAAATAAATACCAGCTGAATCATAACCACGGTATTCCAAATTTTTCAGCCCATTAAGCAATACATCACGCGCTGGTTTGCCTACAACGCCAACAATCCCACACATATGTTAGTCTCCTTTAATTCTAAGTTAAGTGAATTGGTCTAGTTCAATTAAGTTAAAAAATTAAGCTATATAGCCAATTGACAAGCCTTATAATAGCTATTTTCTTTAATACGGTCAAGCAATATTCATCGGGCAAATTTACACAATTGGTCTAGCAAAAAAGCTCGCCATCTGCGAGCTTTTTTCATGTCTGTTCTGAAATACCCGGTTTATTCCGCGCCCATTTCAGCCCGAACCACATCCGCAATCTGTTCAGTGTAGCGATCAACTGTTTCTTTATCAGGTCCTTCTGCCATAACCCGTAACAGTGATTGTGTACCAGATGGCCGAACCAATACCCGACCATTGTCACCCAATTCTTTTTCAACTGTATCAATGGCCTTCATAATCCGCTCATTTTGTTGCCAAGTTTCCTTATGAACAACTGGCACATTGATTAATCTTTGCGGATATTCTTTGAAGTCCTTCAATAACTCTGACAATGACTTACCAGTCTTCTTCATGACATAGAGCAAGTGCAGCCCAGTCAACATTCCGTCACCAGTAATATGGTAGTCAAACATAATTACGTGTCCGGATTGTTCACCGCCTAAGTTGTAACCACTCTTAATCATTTCTTCAGAAACGTAACGGTCGCCGACCTTGGTCCGAACGTTCTTTAAGCCTTTAGCTTCTAAGGCCTTCTTTAAGCCAAAGTTGCTCATGACAGTGGTAACGATCGTATCCTTCTTCAATCGACCATTCTCAGCCATGAATGTGCCTAAAACGTACATAATTTGGTCGCCGTCGACAATATTGCCTTTTTCGTCAACAGCAATACAGCGGTCAGCGTCACCGTCAAAAGCAAGTCCTAATTGAGCGCCTTGGGCAACAACTTCTTTTTGTAATTTTTCAGGATGAGTTGACCCAGCATGATCGTTAATGTTTAAACCATTTGCGTCAGTATTGATAGTAGTGAAATCAGCGTTCATATCAGCAAACAGGCGTGAAATCAATTTAGCTGAAGCACCATATCCGCCATCAACAACTACTTTAATTCCGTCTAATTCTTCAGGAATGGTTTGTTCAATAAACTGCAAGTACTTTGAAGCTGCTTCAGGAAATTCTTCAACAATCCCCAAGCCCTTAGCAGATGGACGTGGCAGTTTGTCTTCTGGCGCATCAATCAACTTTTCAATTTCTTCTTCAGTTTTGTCGGACAACTTGTAGCCATCGCTACCAAAGAATTTAATACCGTTGTCTTCAACTGGGTTATGGGAAGCTGATACTTGAATACCCGCATCAACACCTTGCGCTCTAATCAGGTATGAAACACCTGGAGTAGTAATAACGCCTAAGTTTAAAACTTCAATCCCAACAGACAACAAGCCTGAGATCAAAGCATATTGCAGCATTTGTCCTGAAATACGAGGGTCTCGGCCGACTAACACTTTAGCTGGTTGAGTCTTATCTTCTTTGTGCTGGGTTAAAACATAACCGCCACAACGCCCCAACTTAAAGGCCATTTCTGGAGTTAAGCATTTATTAGCAATGCCGCGAACACCATCAGTACCAAAATACTTCAACATTATTAAAACAACCTCTCCTCGGAAATTTTAGTTATTATTCATCTTTAGCCGGTGAAGCCCCGACTTTAATCTTAACTTTAACAGTAGCCGGTTTAGTTCGTACAACGCCTTTCGGCAACTGCACCTTAGCTTGACGAGTTGTATTATTCTTCACGTCAGCCAAGTTAACGTCAACTGGAATTTGTGACAAGTGTGCCAAAACCTTCTTTGACCCATAAACTGTCACATAATTACGGCTGGCTGTCACTGAATAAATCTTGCCACTGGCTTCATTGCGGGTATTTAATTTAATTTTTACCTTTTTGTGGTAAAGCTTCACCGGAATACGGATCAATGAAGTAGCTGGATCAATGACAACATTTAATTGGTGGCCTTTTTTATCTTCGGCCACTAAAATCACCTGTTGTTCAACGCTCTTATCAACACCCTTTGTCAAAGACACTCGTGCGACTACGCGCTTGAGCTGGTTGATCTCACTACCCGAGCCAGTAACGTTGACTATCCTTGGATCACTAGACGCGGTACCAAAATGATAGCCAGTTGCCACAGTATTTTTATTATACTCTATTTGCACCGGCAGAGAGCGGGATTTTTTCTTCTGGATATTAACCGTCACAGATGATGGTTTAAGTGAATATGAAATTTGCTTACTCAAACCACTCACTTTTAAAGCTACACGATGCTTGCCTACTTTTAATTTAGTTAAATCAATAAACACCCGGAAACTCTGAGTATTTACAGTCGAAGTAACTAGCGCGCTTGGTCCGGATAAACGAATCTGCACCTTTTCTGGATACCCCACCACGTAATACTTATCCGTATCAACTGAAACTTGCAGAGGCACTTTAATGCTCTGCTCTTTTGTTGCAGTTTGCGTAGTTTGTGACCGCTGGCTTTGCGTGACAAAACCAACCCTAGTTGAACGCGTATAAACCGATAGCAGAATCGCACATAATAACGCTAGAATGCTGTAAAACAAGTTGCTGTTGAAAAATTTTTTCATTTTTCAGCACCCCATTTCCAGAAACTACGCAATTTTGCCTGCCAACTACGACGCTGCTTTTTCTTTGGTTCGACAAACTGTGCCCGCAAGAATTTCAAATATTCATCGCGGCTTAGTTCAAGCATTAAGCGGCTATTGCTAGTAATTGTCACGCCGCCGGTTTCTTCTGACACCACAATCGTAATCGCGTCAGTAACTTCTGAAATACCAACCGCTGCACGGTGACGCGTCCCGAGTTTTTTAGGGATAGTGTTACTATCGGACAAGGGCAGATAAGCGGCAGCAACAGCGATCCGGCCATCACGGATAATCACTGCCCCATCATGCAGCGGCGTATTTGGAATAAAAATATTAATTAGCAATTCACCGGTGACATCCGCGTCTAATTTGATACCAGTTTCAATATAATCCTCAAGACCCGTATGACGCTGAATTGTAATTAAAGCACCAATCCGCCGTTTAGACATGTATTGAATTGCTTTATCAAGCTCTTTAACAAAATTTTCTGAGCTCTCGACCGCGTTATCAGCACTGGACCCCGACAAAAACGGTGAGCGTCCCAATCGCTCAAGTCCGCGTCTGATTTCAGGCTGAAAGATGATAATTACGCCAACCACTGCCCAAGAAAGAACTTGGTCCACTAAATAGGTCAGAGTTTTCATCCCTAAGAAGCCAGCAATCAGCCGCACCACAATAATAAAACCAATGCCTTTTGCTAATTGGACTGCCTTGGTGCCTTTAATCAGCAGAATCAGTTCATAAATGACATACCATACAATCAAAATATCAAGCAGATTCATGAAGTTTTGATAGGTAAATAAATGGTTTAGATTCATGGCACCCTCCTCGTTTTTTATTATACAAAATTATTAATGACTGCTCATCTTAAAGTTCAAGAATAGGTCATTGTATTCTTGCAGTTTCCGCTGGCGCAAGTTACGGTACACGGTCAAATGTCGCCAATCTACCTGATACAGTTGTGATTCTAATTGATGACGCTGACGTAGCAACTGTTTAGCCCGCCAATTGGGCGTGGCATAGCCGATATAAGCGGCGTTACGAGCGGCGTTTTCAGGCTTCAGCATAAAATTAATAAATGCGTAGGCCGCTTGCCGATGACGGGCGTTTTTCGGAATAACTAAGTTATCAAACCATAAATTAGACCCCTCGGCAGGGACAAAATAGCGTAAGTGGCGATTGTTTTGCATCATCTGCGCGGCTTCACCAGACCAAGTCACTCCAATTGCAGCTTCGCCCTGCTCAAGATACATCCTCATCTCATCGCCCACGATCGCTTTAACATTTGGGGACAGCGCGACTAGTTTTGCCTCAGCTAATTTTAACTGGACTGAAGAAGTACTATTCATGGACTTGCCTTCTGAAGCTAGCGCCATGCCCATAATGTCACGAGCTGAATCCACTAATAAAATTTGCCGGTGATAACGCGGCTGCCATAAATCATTCCAGGTCTGCAGCTGACCGGGTTTAATTTTTTGATCATTATAGACAATCCCTAATGTGCCCCAAAAATATGGGACTGAATAGCGATTACCTGGATCAAATCGATGATTTAAACAGGCCGGATCCAAATATTTCCAATTAGATAATTTACTTTTATCAAGTGGCTGGAGTAAATGCTCTTTACGCATTTTAGCAATCGTATAATCCGATGGCACTGCTAAATCGTAAGCCGTTCCTCCTTGCCTGATCTTCGTCAGCATCGCTTCGTTTGAATCAAAGGTTTCATAAACCACTTGATACCCAGTTTCACGTTCAAATTTTTTAATCAGCGCTGGGTCTAAGTAGGCACCCCAATTGTACAAAACGAGCGTCTTGCTACCACCAGCTGCATGCCGCGGAGTTAATGATTTCACACCTGCAAATAGTAATCCGCATAACAGCAACAGGCTGCCAATTAAGCCTACTAGTTTTTTCATGATCTTGCTCCCAATGATATGTCATGTTGACGCGTTAAAAACAAATAGCCACCCGCGAGCAGCAAAACTACTAACAGCATTACAGTACTGAGAGCATTAATTTCCAAATTAATCCCTTGTCTAGCACGAGAATAAATTTCGACAGATAAAGTAGTAAAGCCGTTACCAGTAACAAAGAAGGTCACCGCGAAATCATCAAGGGAATAAGTCAGCGCCATAAATAAGCCTGATAAAATACCGGGCATAATTTCAGGCAAAATAATTTGATTAAAAATTAAGCCTTTACCAGCGCCTAAATCCTGGGCCGCGTCAATCAGGGTCAAATCCAAATCGTGCAGTCTTGGTAACACCATTAACACGACAATCGGGATAGAAAAAGCAATATGGCTGAGCAAGACCGACCAAAAACTCAGACCAATTCCCAGCGCGGTAAAACAAATCAAGAAGCTTGCCCCAATAATGACATCGGGAGCAACCATCAAAACATTATTAAACACTAGCAAAGTTTTACGCTGCACACCGCGCAAGCGAAAAATACCCCAAGCACCACAGGTTCCAATTGCGGTGGCGATTAAGCTTGACAAAATAGCCAAAAGAATAGTCTGTAAAAAAATCGCAATTAAATTTTTATCCGCCCATAATGCTTGATAATGTACCCATGAAAAATGCTGAAAATGCACCATATCTTGACCACTTGAAAATGAAAAATAAGCTAAATACACGATCGGAAGATATAGCAAAATAAAGGCGAACACCAAATAAAGAGCTTTTCCAAGTTTTCTCATCTGTTTTGCTCCTTACCAGAGGTGGCTAATAAAACTAAGACCATAATCACAATCAAAATCACGCCAATCATTGACCCCATATGCCAATTCATGGTTGTTAAGAAGTATTCTTCAATCGCAGTGCCCAGCGTGATCACTTTGTTGCCGCCAATCAGACGGGTAATTATAAATAATGATAAAGATGGAATAAAAACCGCTTGAACGCCTGCCCGCACGCCAGGTAAAGTCAGCGGCCAGATCACCCGCCAGAAGGTCTGCCAAGCATTGGCGCCCAAGTCACGAGCCGCAGCTACAATTTGTTTATCTAGGGCATGCAAGGAATCATAAATTGGCAAGACCATAAACGGGATTTCAATATAAGCAGCCACGACCACAAAGGCAGCTTTAGTAAACAGTAATTGCCGCGGAGCAACACCGAAAAATTGCAGTGCTTGGTTAACCAAACCATGCTGACCTAATAAACCGATGAAAGCATAGGTTTTTAGTAAAAGATTAATCCATGTTGGTAGAATCACTAAAAGCAACCATAAACGCTGATGACGGCAATTAGCGATCACCAGTGCCAGAGGATATGAAACAAGCAAAGTCAAACCAGTTATTAGCAAGGCATACCAAAAAGAGTTAACCATCATTTTTAAGCAAGCACCATTAGCCAAAAATGCTCGTAAGTTGGTTAAACTAATTTGTCCTTGTGTGTCAGTGAAAGCATTAACCGTTAATAAAATAATCGGCATAGCTACAAATAAAAGGAGCCACATTAAATATGGAATTAAAAAGAATGAACTCTTGTTTTTCACTTTTCATGTTCCTCATATTGACTCAAGCGTTGATCAAACTCCGACTCAGATTCGCCTAACCGCATGACATGAATCGCGTCTGGAGCAAAATGAAGGCCGCAGCGCTCGGCTGGAGCTTTTTCTACCGTATGAATCAACCAGTTAAAGCCTCCATCATCTTTAGCCCATATCTCGTAGTGATCACCTAAAAACAGCTGCGATAATATATCGACAACGATTTTGCCTTGCGCGGGTTCAACTAATGACAAGTCCTCTGGCCGCAGCAGCACCTGTACCTGCTCTCCTGGCTTAATGCCTGCGTCCGCACATTCGAACCGATGATTGCCAAATTCAACTTCAAAATCCCGAATCATATGGCCACTCATCAAATTCGAATCACCAATAAATCGGGCAACAAATTCATTCACCGGCTCATCATAAATCGCTGACGGGCTGCCAGATTGCTGCAAACGTCCATCATTCAAGACAAAGATTTCATCACTCATTGCTAAGGCTTCTTCTTGATCATGAGTGACAAAAATAAAGGTAATGCCCAGCTGTTTTTGAATTGACCGCAGCTCAAATTGCATCGTCTTGCGCAATTTTTTATCAAGGGCAGACAAAGATTCATCAAGTAACAATACTTTTGGGTGATTGACCAGGGCCCGAGCAATCGCTACCCGCTGCTGCTGACCACCGCTAAGTTCTTGGACTGACCGCTTGCCAAAGCCTTCCAAACGCACTAATGATAGCATGCGCTCAACTTTTTTCTTAATCTCATCAGGTGCAACTTTTTTAACTTTCAGTCCAAAGGCAATATTATCAAACACATTCAAATGCGGGAATAAAGCGTAATTTTGAAAGACGGTATTTAGTGGTCGCCGGCTAGCTGGCAAATTAGTAATGTCGCGTCCCTTAAATAAAATCTCACCGGCAGTTGGTTGATCAAACCCAGCAATTAAACGTAAAATAGTGGTCTTACCTGATCCTGAGGGACCCAAAAGAGAATAAAACTTTCCTGGCTCCAAGCTAAGATTAATATCATGCAGCGCGGTAAAACCATCAGGATAACGCCGCGTAACGTGTCTTAATTCAATTATATTCATTGCTTTTTCCATATATATAAAAAGGCTGCAAGCTTGCTGCTTGCAGCTAATCACTAAGGCTCTTGCCCAATAATGCGAACTTCCGTCTGCAAATCAACGTCGAATTGCGCGTCGACTACTTTTTGAATGTAATGAATTAAATTAAGGTAATCGGTCGCAGTTGCGCCGCCTACATTAATAATGAAACCGGCATGTTTCATTGAATCCTGCGCACCGCCGATTTGTTTCCCTTGCAGGCCAGCTTGTATAATCATTGGACCCACAAAATGACCAGCCGGGCGTTTGAAGACCGATCCACAAGACGGATAATCAAGTGGTTGCTTATAACGACGCAACGCGTTTAAATAATGCATTTGGTCTAAGATCACCCGGCGATTGCCAGACACCAAACTAAACGTAGCACTTAGCACGATATCGCCAGTTTCCTGCACTAATGAATGCCGGTAAGCGAATTTCATATCTTGGCAGGTATAAGTCTTCAATTCACCAGCCCTAGTTAAAACTTGGCAAGATTTAAAGCATTCACGCGTTTCGCCGCCATAAGCGCCAGCATTCATGAAAACAGCGCCACCAACACTGCCAGGAATGCCAGCTGCAAATTCGAGCCCAGATAAACCAGCTTGACCAGCTGCAAAAGAAGTATCAATAATGCGCGCGCCCGCCATTGCGGTCACTTCGGTCCCGCTAACTTGAATTTTAGTCAGCTTGGTTAACACCATGACGAGCCCTTTAATGCCGCCGTCACGAATGATCAAGTTCGAAGCATTCCCAATCACGGTCAAAGGGACATTTTGCTCTCGGCAAGCATTAACTAGGGTCTTTACCTGCTCGATATTTTCTGGAAAAGCCAACATTTCCGCTGGACCGCCAGTTTTAGTAAACGTGATCGTACTCAAAGGAACATTAGTTTGCAACTTAATTTCTGGATCTGCTAGTTTTAACACACTGATCACCTTTCAAAATCTCAATACACAATATTTTAACGCACCAGTAAATTTTGTCACTGCTATAATGTAGCTAAATGAAGTTTTAGGAGAGTAATTATGAATTTCATCGCGATGGATTTTGAAACGGCTAACCGGCACCCAGAAAGTGCCTGTTCACTTGCGATCGTCATGGTAAGAAATGATCAAATTGTTGACCGCTTTTACAGCGTGATTAATCCGCAAATGCCGTTTGATCAACGCAATATTAAAATTCATCAAATCACTGCCGCCGATGTTAAAGACGCGCCCACGATGGCCGAACTTTGGCCGCGAATCGCGGGCCTCTATCGTCCCGGCATGCTTGTGGCCGCTCATAACGCCCGCTTTGATGCTAATGTCATGCAAAAGTCCCTGGCTCGTTACGATATTAGCGCCCCGCACTACTTATTAATTGATACCTTGCAAACAGCACGGGCGTTTGAACATGGATTGCCGAATTACAAACTAAATACCGTTTCAGACGCCCTTGGAATCGACTTGTGGCACCATCATAACGCGCTTAGCGACAGTGAAGCCTGTGCGGAGATTTTAATTAATGAACACAAAAAAATGGGCGCTGAGCCCATTAAAAAATTTATTAAGCCTTATTAAAAAGCTGTAAAGCCTGATCTAACCAGGCTTTATTTTTTTCTCCCTCACTTGAAAACTCCACCGTTCTGGTAGTCGAATCCCAATGATCATCAACGCGTTTTAAACTCAGCTGCAGATAATCTGCTGGCAGCTGATCAACGATAAACTGCGGCCATTCGATCACAATTAATCCTTGTTCAGCAAAATATGCCGGTAAATCAATACTAGACAAATCACCATCCTCAAGCCGGTACATATCCATATGGAACAGGGGCAGTGAACCTTCACGATATTCTCGCACGATTGTAAAAGTTGGGCTTTTCACCGGCCGCCGAATTCCCAGCGCACGGGCAATTCCCTTGGTTAAAGTAGTCTTGCCGGCTCCCAAATCGCCTGTCAGCAGCAGTAAACTACCTGGCGTGGCAGTCTTGCCTAATGCCGCCCCTAATTTTTCCATTTGAGCGGCTGATTCGATTGTTACTTGCATATTATTCCGCCTTCATATTAGCCTGTGCAGCCGTTAGAATACCAGCGCGGTAAACATCGTCACTACTTGCCCCACGTGATAAATCATTAACTGGCGCTGCCAAACCTTGCAAAACGGGCCCTGTAGCGGAGAAGTTTCCTAACCGTTGCGCGATCTTATAGCCAATGTTCGCCGATTGCAGCTCAGGGAAAACGAAAACATTCGCATGCCCTGCCACCTGTGAACCAGGTGCTTTGCGCTCTCCCACCTCTGGCACAAAAGCTGCATCAAATTGCAATTCACCATCGATTTTCAAAGTCGGTGCTAATTCGTGTGCCAGTGATACCGCGTCTTGAACTTTAGACACCATCTCACCTTTGGCTGAACCTTTAGTTGAAAAGCTTAACATCGCCACTACTGGGTCTAAACCTATCAATTTAGCCGTATCAGCTGATTGCACGGCAATCTCAGCTAACGTAGCGCTATCTGGATCGATGTTCATCGCGCAGTCAGCAAAGACATAACGCTCATCGCCGCGCTCAAGTAACATCGCGCCTGAAACGCGTTTTTGACCTGGCACGGTTTTAATAATTTGCAAAGCAGGCCGCACGGTATTTGCGGTTGAATGAGCGGCACCGGAAACCATTCCATCAGCTAAGTGTTCATAAACCATCATCGTGCCATAATAGCTTGGTTCAAGCAGCATTTGCTTAGCCTGATCCAGCGTGTTTTTACCATGACGGCGTTCAACAAAATCTTGACAGAATTGCTCATATTGTTCATCAGCAGCAATTGGCTGGATTTTGACTGTGCCCAGATCTAAGCCTGAACGTTGAGCTGCATCAGCAATTTTTGCAGGATCACCTAATAGAATAGGCGTTAAGATATCGTCTGCTTGCAAACGCAAGGCCGCTTTAAGCACACGTTCATCTTCACCTTCTGGAAATACAATCGTTTTGCGTGAAGACTGGGCCATTCTAGTTAATTTTGTAAATAAATCCATAAATTCCCTCCTAAGCAATATCTTCCGGTTTAACTTGCAGCGGCAGCTGCCAATCAATCGGAGTTTTCCCCATTTTAACTAATGCTTGATTGCACCGTGAGAAAGGACGCGATCCGAAAAAGCCGCGATTAGCTGACAACGGACTAGGGTGAGCGGACTTAATGATCGCATTTTTTTGCAGATCAATTAGCGGAATCTTCTTTTGAGCGAACGCGCCCCATAAAATAAAGACCACGCCGCCGCGCTGACTAAGGGCTTTAATCGCCTGATCTGTCACGATTTCCCAGCCTTTTCCCTGGTGACCATTGGCGTGGCCATAAGGCACTGTCAAAACCGCGTTCAGCAGTAAAACGCCTTGATCAGCCCATGCTTTTAAGTAGCCATGCTTAACTGGCACTGCCCCTACGTCATCAGCTAATTCTTGATAAATATTCACCAACGATGGTGGCAACTTGGTTCCCGGCATGACTGAAAAGCTCATCCCATTAGCCTGCCCGGGATTGTGGTATGGATCTTGCCCCAAAATCACCACTTTCGTATCAGCAAAAGAGGTGAGCTTAAAAGCCGTAAAAATATGATACATATCTGGGAAAATACGTTTAGTTGCGTATTCTTGTCGCAAAAATCCATGCAGTTGTTGATACTGTTCACTTTCAAAGGCCGGTGCCAAGACCTGATCCCAATCATTCCCAATCAAATTCTTCATGCTTTGCCCTTCCTTTTTTCTCCTGTTCATATGGTATCATGAAATTAAGTTTAAAGAGGAATGCAACTATCTGAATGGTTTGATGAAGGCGGGCCTGTGATGAAATATTTAATGCTGCTGCACCAGCGACATTTGCTGGGACAAATGGCAATTTATGATCAATCTCATCAGCTGGTTTTTATCTTGGCTGGAAGTATTCACCAGCCAAGTCATACCATATTTTTATATGACAGCAACCGGCAAGAAGTTGGTAGATTGTTTTTGTCGGCTAAAAAGCAAGGCAAATTAATTGATCATTTTGTAATTAAAGTCATGGGCGACCAGCCAACGACCTTAAAAAAGGCCAAGCTTAATTTAGGACATGCTTTTTATCTCAGCAAGCTGCATTATTGGGTGTGGGACAACGGCTGCGGCTGCTATACCTTTAAGAAAATGCTGGCCGTTCAGGCGCAAGTTGATCAGCATATGCTGCCAGAAGGGATGGTAGCTGAGTTCACGATTAAGCACCCAGAAGATGTGCCGTACGTGCTGTTAGTGGCGGCGCTGCTCAGCGAATGGAATTATAATGAGTTAAAATTGCCAGAGTTTAAACGTGGAAATTTACAGGTAGATTAATTTTTTAAATGAGTGGATATTTATCAGCCTGTCTTTCAATCAATGGAATCAACAGCATAAATTGCCGATGAACTTCCCTAACTGATGGCTCACAGCCAAGTTGCAGCCAACAAATAATTTGTGCAAACATGATCCGGCCGATTCGTTCAACAGTATAAACAGAATACGGACCGCGTTTTTCACAATAATTTTTCAAGTAATCAGTTAACTGGGCTGACAAAATTTGTAGTTCATCAGTATCATGTTTTAGAAAATGAAAAACATTGAGATAGTAAATTTTATTTTGATCGATATGTTTCAGCAAAAAATATAGTTGCGTATTTAGATTTCTGTGTCTACTTTGGCCTAGAAGCAACTCATGTCGTCTCAATAAACAAATTGATAAAAAACGATTCAATGAATGGAAATAATAATAGAAAGCCCCGCGACTAACTTGAGCATGTTCACACAAAGACGAAATTGTATAATGTTTTAACTCTTCTTGTGAAAAGTCAGCTTCTAATACACTTTGCAATTGATTAATCTTCATTGTTTATCTCTCCTTTAACAAAATTAGTAATTTATCAGTTGCTTATTTGAGCTTAACAAAATCCCTAACCCGTCAATAAAGCGCGCACAACATACTAAAAAAGCCGCCGCAGGCCACAAACCTGCCACGGCTTTTTTCATGCAGCACGCTATTACCAGCATCCCTGCCATTCTAGCGCGCCTTAATAAACTTTCATAAACAATGCAATTTCTCTCGCCGAAAAATCCTGCTGATATTTCTTCAGCAGCACTTCCTTGATTTCATCCTCGTTTCGGCCCTGTTTTCGGCTAGCCCGCAACTCCTCCAATAGTTCCTTGCTAGCCGGGTTGACCATCATATTATCAGTGATTCTTCTCTCCACGAACCACTCACATCCCTATAGCTTTTAGATAAAAGCAAATTCAGTCGTCATAATTTGTTGCACGCAGCGCTCAATTGCCGGCTTGTTCAACTGCTGAACTAATTTTAATTGCTTAAAATTAAGAATTTGCTGGCTAGTTAACAACCAGCCTTTAGTCAACAAGTCATTTAAAATGATTCTCCGTCCATATTCATGACGCTCCAAATCAAACATTTTTATAACTTGGTTGTTAAGCTTGCGGATCTGGTAAGCAATCTGATCGTAATTATCAACAATCGTTAAAGCTAACCCTGGCGCCTGCTGCATTGCTTTAAACATCGCCATGTGAAAGGCCCAGAGCTTATCGTCATTGGCGTTACGAACAGCCTCACCTAACTGGGAACCTAGTTTCTTAAAAATCAAAGCCAAGGTGTTGTTTTTAACTTCATCAATATTTTCAAAGTTTGAATAAATTGGTTGCGGCGAGCATTTAGCTTCTCTAGCTAATGAGCGAATCGTTAAACTGTTAACTCCGTCTGCAAATAATAAATTGCTGGAAATATCCAATAAAAAATCACGATCTATAATTCCTTGCATATATGCCGACCAGCTTTCTCCCATTAAATGTTAGTCTTATTGTAAAGAAAAGCTGGTTAATTGATAACAATTTTGGTCAATTATATGCACTTGCTGAAGAATTTAAACAGTATCGCAGTTTTTATGTATTTTTGTTCACTTCCTATAATGTTTGACTAGTTAATAAACAATCTGTTTAAATAGTGCAAACGATAGATAACAACTTAGTTACTATCACACCATTTAACAAAAAATATTTATAATAAACTAATTAATAACGTAACTCGATGAAACAATTAGGGTGATTTTTGATGGATATTAGAATTATCAATACTAAAAATCGAATTGAAAAAGGCTTAATCAAAGCAATGAAAGAAACTCCGCTAATTCAGCTGCGCGACAAAGAAGTCATCGCTGCGGCTGAAGTTTCATCTGGTACTTTTTATAAATATTACAACGACAAAATTGATGTCTTAAATAATATTGAAAATCGTTTATATGATGACTTTGATCAATGTTTGCAAAAATTTACCAAAAATTGGACTATTCTAAAATTCTCTCCTAACAAAAGCCGCATCCACGGAATGATCGACCGCAAGGCGCAAGATTTTTTGGATTATTTCAATGAGAACTCTGATATCCTAGCTGTCCTGCTGTCTTCAAATGGCGACCCAGCCGTGTTTCATAAAATGATCAGCATGATGTCGTCCGCAATTTCAAAAATCATGATGTATTATTATCACATCTACAAGCAAGAGCATACTTTATTCAAGAAAAAATTCGAGTTTAAACTGCTTTCACTGCAATACTCACGCGACATCTTATACGCCTTCATTGTTTGGATTGACAATAAAGACAGTTTTACTACCAAAGATGTTAAAGAATTAATTTACCAAAGCATTATTTTTTCACCTTACGACATCTCTAAGCATTACTTCTAAGCTATTGGCTCGCTAATCGCGGGCTATTTTTTTGCATCAAAAAAGCCTTGCTTAATGCAAGACTTACATTTAAACACGATATTTGCGCCGCAATTCGCGGTCAACATCGCGTTTTTTAATTTGTTCACGCTTATCATAAGCTTTTTTACCTTGACCCACGCCAAGCAAAACTTTCGCAAAGCCGTGCTTTAAGTACACTTTCAGTGGGATAATCGCGATACCTCGCTTAGCCTGCAAACCAGCTAGCCGCGCAATTTGTTTTTTATGCAGCAGCAGCTGCCGCGACCGCAACGGATCATGATTATAGCGATTGCCCTGCTTGTATTCATTAATATGAACATTTTCTAACAGCGCATTGCCATTGACGATCTGCACATAGCCATCACGTAAACTGATCCGGCGCGCCCGAACGGACTTGATTTCCGTCCCAGTTAAAGCAATTCCAGCCTCAATCGTTTCCTGAATGAAATAATCATGACCCGCTTTTTTATTTTGAGCCAAAGCAGGCGTTTGTTCTTTTGCTTTCATATCGACCTACTTCTTCCGGCGCCGATAATTGCCGCCGCGGTAATTGCCATGATGTTGACGATTTTGGCGGCCATTACGGTTATGGTTGAAATTATTATTATAACGATCAAAATGACGTTTTAATTGTTGCCGCTTTTTAGCCTTAGGATCATAAATCTCAAAGTCTAATTGATGCTGTTCCACATTAGCCCGAATCAGCTTTACACGAATTGGCATCCCAACTTTATAAACTTTATGAGTCCCGCGGCCCGTTAAAGTCAATGAGCGTTCGTTGAAACTATAGAAATCATCATTCAAATTCGAAATATGAATTAAGCCTTCTACCATATTCGGCAGTTGAACGAACATCCCAAAGCTAGTCACTGATGACACAACTGCGTCAAAATGTTGACCAACCTTATCAGCCATGTATTCTGTCATCTTCAAGTCATTGACTTCACGTTCAGTATCCACTGAGCGGCGTTCTTGGGTTGAAGTTTGTTCAGCAACATTCGGCAATTCGGACTTGAAATGAGCTTGTACTTTTTCACCCTTGCCTTCGTCAGCATAAGCATGGATCATCCGGTGAACCATTAAGTCAGAATATCGCCGAATTGGTGACGTAAAGTGCGTGTAGAACTTAGCAGCCAAGCCAAAGTGCCCTAACGGTTGTTCAGAATAATGGGCTTGCTTCAAACTGCGCAGCATCACCATCTGAATCACAGCTTCTTCAGGCGTCCCCTGCGTCTTCGTTACAATCCGCTGCAAGTCTAATGGTTTAACATTATTTGGATCAGCCTTAGCGGTCACTCCTAAGGCAGAAATAAAGTCAAAGAAGGCATGCATCTTTTCCCCTTCCGGAGTTTCGTGCACCCGGTATAAGAACGGTACATGCTGTTTATAAAAGTCTTCCGCGACGGTTTCATTAGCAATCAGCATGAATGACTCAATCATCTTTTCTGCCGTGCCCCGCCGGCGTAAGACGATATCAGTTGGCTTGCCTTGATCATCAACAATAATTTTTGCCTCAGGCTCTTCAAAATCAATTGCCCCACGTGCATGACGCTGCTTATATAAAATTTCATGCAGTTCAGCCATAGTTTGCAGCATCGGCCGCAATTTCACGTATTTTTCCTCTAAAGGCGTGTCGTTATCAGGATCAAGCGCCGCGTTAACCTTGTTATAAGTCAAACGCCCATGTGACCGCATCAAAGATGGGTGAATCCGGTAATTAACCCGTTCGCCGCTGGGGGTGATTTCCATATCACAAGATAAAACCAACCGGTTGACACCTTCATTTAAGGAGCAAATTCCATTTGACAGCCTAAATGGCAACATCGGGATGACTCGGTCAACTAAGTAGGTACTATTGCCGCGAGCAAAGGCCTCTTGATCAAGCGGCGAATTTTCTTTCACATAGTGCGCCACATCAGCAATATGCACGCCTAAATGATAGTTACCATTCGGTAATTTCCAGCAAACAACCGCGTCGTCAAAGTCTTTAGAATCGTCCCCATCAATCGTCACGGCTGGTTGATCGGTAATATCTTCACGCCCAGCTTGCTCAGCTTCAGTTACATGATCAGGAATGGCATTTGCCTGTTCCATCGCCTCATCTGGCCAGTCAGTTCTAATATCATGATCAACCACAATCGACATAATGTCGACGCCAGGGTCATTTTTATTACCAATGATTAGGACAACAGTTCCAACTAAACTCGTTGGAAAATCAGCATTCGGAAAGCGGCTGACTGAAACCTTTACCATGTCCTTCAGTTGCGGCTGCAATCCTTTTTGATCAATATAAACCTTATATTTCTGCAGCTTGGCATTAGTTGGTTCAACATAACCCCAGTAACCAGTGCGCTTAACTTCTTTATCTGTCAGTGGCACGAATTGGCCGACAATATTCTCAGCTCCCCGCTCAAGAATCTCAACGACTTCACCTTCTGGGCCTTTACCATTCCACGGATTACCATTTGGAATAATCTTCACGTGGACCCGGTCACCATCCAGTGCAAACTTAGTATGATCTGCCCCAATAAAGACGTCATCTGCGTCTTCATCATCTAACCGGACAAAGCCAAAGCCCTTGTCATTAGCCCGAAAGTTGCCGTCAACTTCACGGTTAACCGGGGCCAATTTGTATTGTCCTTGCCCATCAGTCATGATTTCTTTTTTCTGCTCAAGCGTCGTTAAGGTCTTGATCAATTGCGTGAAGTTAGCAATATGATCACGCCGAGTTAAATGTTCAAGTTCATCAACCCGATATTTATGCTGGGGATTCAGCCGGAAGATTTCTAATACATTAGCCAAGATTTTTTCATCTTGCGCCATAAATTCACCTCAATATAAATAAAAAATCCTCCGTGGAAAGCAGGAGGATTTTGACTACTTAGATGACATCAATGCCAATATGAAAGCAAAAACAAAGAAGAGAACTAGTAAAACAGCAGTGATCTTCTCCATTAAAGCTTCAAAGCCACGTTTTTTTGTTTGTCCGCTAAAAACAGCACCACCTGATAAAGCATTCAAAGCATCTTGCTGCTTTTGTGGCTGCATCATCGTGGCAAAAATAATCAAAATCGACACAATGATCAGTAACGTCATAATCAAATTATACAATGCGCTACCTCCAGTAAAATTGTTCACTCAGCTATTCTATCATATTACCGCAAAAAAAACAGGCATCGCTTTCAGCGATGTCTGTCTTTTAGCACATAAGCTTTAATTAAAATTGCTTGCCTAAGTTGTAGAATGAGTGGATACCTTTGTAGTTAGCAGCAGTGTCCAATTCTTCTTCAATTCTCATTAATTGGTTGTACTTAGCAATTCTGTCAGTCCGGCTCATTGAACCAGTCTTAATTTGACCAGCGTTAGTAGCAACAACCAGGTCAGCAATAGTAGTGTCTTCAGTTTCACCTGAACGGTGTGAAACAACAGCAGTGTAACCTGCTTCTTTAGCCATCTCAATAGCTTCAAAAGTTTCAGTTAAGGTACCGATTTGGTTAACCTTAATCAGGATTGAGTTAGCTACACCCATTTGAATACCCTTAGCTAAGAACTTGGTGTTAGTTACAAATAAGTCGTCACCAACAATTTGAACCTTCTTGCCCAAGCGAGCAGTAAAGGCCTTCCAATCATCCCAGTCGTTTTCGTCCAGTGGGTCTTCAACTGAGATAACTGGGTACTTGTCAACTAAGTCTTCAATAAATGAAGTCCATTCTTCAGCTGAGTATTCCTTGCCATCAGCCTTGGTTACGTACTTATGAGTTTCCTTGTTGTAGAATTCAGAAGCAGCACAGTCAAAGGCAATCGCAATATCTTCGCCTGGCTTGTAACCAGCACGTTGAATTGCTTCAACTAAAATTTCGAATGGTTCTTCGTTGCTTTCCAAGTTAGGAGCAAAACCACCTTCATCACCAACAGCAGTAGTTTCACCGCGTTCTTGCAGCAAAGCCTTCAGAGTGTGGAAAGTTTCTGCACCCATCCGAACTGCTTCATGGATTGAGTGAGCACCAACTGGCATGATCATGAACTCTTGGATATCAACGTTGTTGTTGGCGTGCTTACCACCATTAATAACGTTCATCATTGGAGTTGGCAAAACGTGAGCGTTAGGGCCGCCTAAGTATTGGTATAATGGCAAGCCTAATTCATCAGCAGCAGCACGTGCACTAGCTAATGAAACTGCCAAAATAGCGTTGGCACCTAATTTACCCTTGTTTGGAGTACCATCCAACTCGATCATGGTTTGGTCGATTTTTCTTTGGTCGGTAACGTCCAAACCAATCACAGCCTTGGCAATTTCACCATTAACGTGATCAACAGCGTTTAAAACGCCCTTGCCGCCAAAACGGTCATCATCGCCATCGCGTAATTCAACAGCTTCATGTTCACCAGTTGAAGCACCTGATGGAACGATTGCGCGTCCAAAGCCGCCTAATTCAGTGTAAACTTCAGCTTCAACAGTAGGGTTGCCACGAGAATCTAAAACTTCACGAGCGTGAATATCAGTAATTACAGACATGACTGCTCTCCTTAATTTTCGTTAAAATAAATTGTTTTAATCTTGGTAGTTAACTAATTGCAGGTATGATTCTGGCTTCAATGAAGCACCACCAACCAAACCGCCATCGATGTCTGGCTTAGACATTAATTCTTTGACGTTAGCTGGCTTGACAGAGCCACCGTATTGAATACGAACCTTGTCAGCAGTATCAGCATCGTACAAGTCCTTGACAGTTTCACGGATAGTCTTGCACATTTCTTCAGCTTGATCAGCAGAAGCAGTCTTGCCAGTACCAATAGCCCAAATTGGTTCGTAAGCAATAACTAATGAAGCAACTTGGTCTGCGGTTAAGCCGTTCAAAGCTTCCTTAATTTGACGAACAACCCATTCTTCTTGCTTACCAGCTTCACGGGTTTCCAATGATTCACCACAGCAAAGAATTGGTGTTAAACCATCAGCAAAGAGCTTCTTAGCTTTCTTGTTAATATCTTCGTCAGTTTCGTGGAAGTAGCCCCGACGTTCTGAGTGACCAATGATGCAGTAGTTCATACCCATTTCTTTCAGAACTTTTGGTGAGTTTTCACCAGTGAAAGCACCTTCATCTTCAAAGTAGCAGTTTTCACCACCGATGTGCAGACGAGTACCTGCAGCAGCTTTTCTTAAAGCATCCAGGTCAACAGCTGGTGCACAAATAACTGATTCTACTTTGCTTGGGTCTGGCAGTTGGTCTTTAACTGCTTCAACAAACTTAGTAGTTTCTTCTGGATTCATGTGTAGTTTCCAGTTACCAGCAATAATAGGTGTACGCATAATAAATTATCCTTCTTTCAAATACTAATTATTTATCAGAGATGCATTCAATACCTGGTAAAGGTTTACCTTCCAAGTAACGCAGGGAGGCACCACCACCGGTTGAAATGTGGCTCAATTTTGGAGCAATGCCCAATTGCTTAACAGCTGAAGTTGAGTCACCACCACCAACGATGGTAATTGCGTCTGGCAAAGCGGCTAATGAACGACCAATCTCTAAAGTACCCTTAGCAAAACGTGGCATTTCAAACACGCCCATTGGCCCGTTCCAAACAACGGTTTTGGCACCTTTCAGCGTATTCTTGAATAATTCAATGGTCTTAGGACCGATGTCCATCCCCATTTCATCATCTTGAATGTCACCTGAGGCAACTCTGGCTGGAGCGTCTTTGTCAAACTTCTTAGTAACCACCGTATCAACTGGCAGTACTAGCTTATCGCCTGCTTCATCAAGCAACTTCTTAGCCAAGTCTACCTTGTCAGCTTCAAATAATGAAGTACCAATGTTTTGACCCATCGCAGCCATGAAGGTATATGCCATGCCGCCACCGATTAAAATGTGATCGGATTTTGGAATCAAGTTAGTAATAACGCCAATCTTGTCAGATACTTTAGCACCACCCAAAATCGTGATGAATGGGTGCTCAGGGTTATCAACAGCGTTACCTAAGAATTTGATTTCTTTTTCAATTAAGAAACCAGCTGCAACGGGCTTGCCTTCTGCTTCCATCGCGGTAGCAATCCCAACGTTAGAAGCGTGGCTTCTGTGAGCTGTACCAAAAGCATCGTTCACGAACATGTCGCCCAAGCTTGCCCAGTATTCACCTAATTTTGGATCATTGCCAGATTCACGTTTGCCAAAGTCGTTATCGATGTCTTGGAAACGAGTGTTTTCCATAACCAGGACGTCGCCAGCTTGCATCTTGGCAATTGCGTCTTCCAGTTCTTGACCTTCATTAACAGGCACAAAAGCAACATCTTGCTTCAGTAATTCACTTAAGCGCTCAGCAACTGGGCGTAAAGATAATTCCTTCTTATCTTCTTCACTCTTAATCCGGCCCAAGTGGCTCAGCAAAATTGCTTTACCGCCGTGTTCAATAATGTACTTAATAGTTGGCAAAGCAGCAACAATCCGGTTGTCATCGTTAATCACACCGTTTTGAATTGGCACGTTAAAGTCAACACGGACCAATACTTTTTTGCCTTTTACATCAAGATCTGAAATGGTTAATTTTGCCATCGATCAAATAGCCTCCTCTAATTTGACTTCTTCGAAAAAAGGCGGAAGGAAGAATCTCCCTCCGCCTTCTTCTTCACTACTAAGCTAATTCAGTTGTGAATTAAAGAGTAGCAAATTTCAATAAAGTACGAACCATTTGGCAAGTGAATGAGTATTCATTGTCGTACCAAGCAACAGTCTTAACTAATTGCTTGTCACCTGCAGTAGTAACCATGGTTTGAGTTGGGTCAAAGATTGAACCAGCAGTCATGTTGATTACATCGCTAGAAACAATGTGGTCTGGGTTGTAAGCAAATGATGCACTTTCGTACTTCTTCATAGCTTCGTTAACTTCGTCGGCAGTAACCTTCTTCTTCAAGATTGATACCAATTCAGTTTCTGAACCATCTGGAACTGGAACACGTTGTGCGTGACCGTTCATCTTACCGTTCAAGTTAGGCAATACCAAACCAATAGCCTTAGCTGAACCAGTAGTATGAGGAATAATGTTTTCAGCAGCTGCACGAGCGTCTTGTTCCTTGCCGCTGCGTGAAGGACCATCCAAAGTCATTTGAGTACCAGTGTAAGCGTGGATAGTAGTCATAGTGGCAACTTCAATACCAAATTCCTTGTCCAGAGCGTTAGCCATTGGTGCTAATGAGTTAGTGGTGCATGATGCAGCTGAAACGATCTTGTCGTCAGCAGTTAAAGTGTCATCGTTTACTGAGTAAACAATAGTCTTCAAGTCATTGCCAGCAGGTGCTGAGATTAAAACTCTCTTTGCGCCAGCATCCAAGTGAGCTTGTGACTTAGCTTTGCTAGTGTAGAAACCAGTACATTCCAGAACGAAGTCAACGCCGTCGTTCTTAACCCAAGGAATGTTTTGTGCTTGTGGTTCTGCGTATACACGGTATTTCTTGCCGTCAACAACGATTGAGTCTTCAGTTGAAGATACTTCGTGGTTGAAAGTGCCGTGAGTAGTGTCATACTTCAGTAAGTAAGCTAACATTGCTGGAGTAGTTAAGTCGTTGATAGCAACAACTTGGATGTCAGATGACTTTTCACCTAAGTCCATAATCCGACGAAAGGCTAAACGACCAATACGGCCAAAACCGTTAATACCAATTTTAACAGTCATATCTGTTATTCCTCCTTAGGAAACACACAATATAAAACAATTTATTTTAAACGAGAATTACTTCTCCTTTAAAATCAGATTTGAGGCACCCTCATCCGTGATCAACCAAGTCTGCCGAGGGGCATGAAGCATAAATGACTTGATTGCTGTAGCTTTGCGGTGTCCACCAGCAATAGCAAAGACATGTGGAATTTTGTCTAAATCTGGTAGCTGTAATCCAATTCCCGGAATACGACCAACTAATTCACCTGCTTCATTAAAGAAGCAGCCAAAGCATTCCACCACAGCACCTTTTTGACGCAATTCAGATTTTTGTTGGTGGGAAAAGCTTCGCCGATCCATCATCATCTGAGCATTGCCAATTCCGAAAATCACGGCATCGCTTTTAGCTATATCGGACATAACCTGCGCTATTTCTTGGTCACGCAGCAATGATCGATAAGCTGTCGCCGAAACCTTTTCTGGCAAATACAAAGTCCGATATGTACTTTGCGTGCTGTCCGCCATGCGCTGGGCGATGGTATTTGGCTGCAAATCTGCTCCCTCACCGATAGCACCACGACCAGGTACAAATAATAAATCACGATATGTACTCAGCTTTGGTGATAAGTGCGGTGCAACTTTAGCCATTGTATGACCGCCCAAAACAGTTATAACACTTTGACCTAGTGGAAGTAATAAATCCAGAGCTGAATTTAGTTCTTCGCCGAACAAGTCAAAGCTTCTTGATTGTAAATCGCTATCACCTGGAACAATAATCACACGATCAATATGAAATTGCCGGGCCAATTGCCGTTCCTTTTCATTCATCTGATAAAGGCGTTCAATAATTGGCGCTGCTGCTTGCAAAGTACGTACACCCTTTGGCGTTGGCTTCATCCCCGAACGATCAATGCTGATTAACCCTAACTGTTTCAAATAATCAGTTTCAGTTCTAGCATTACGTTCAGACAAGCCCAGCTTTTTTGCCACTACCCGGCGTCCAACTGGTGCCTGCATAGCAATCTGTTCCAAAATCAAATAGCGCTGTCGAGCAGTTTTTAAAACATCAGGAACCAGACTTTGCAACCAAGTAAAATCTGTGTTCATCTAATCTCCTCCTTATGGGGCAGATATCGACCAGCATATTGACGCTGAGCGTCCCAAAATGTTTAAAAACAAGAGAGGAATCAAGATTTACTTCATTCCTCCATTCGACATTTAAAGTATAGCAACTGCAAAAATTATTTGCAAACAATTTCACTAACTAAATTGATCATTTGTTTAGATAAAACAGGGCTTTATTTTTTTGTTGCTTTTATGTATAATAAACTTTGTTCGTGCCCTTAGTGTAATGGATCGCACGTAAGATTCCGGTTCTTGAAATCTGGGTTCGACTCCCAGGGGGCGCATAATATAGGAAAAGGCAGAAGCAATTGCTTCTGCCTTTTATTTTGCAATTTTGTTTTATTCAACTACTACATAAGATTTAATAGCCTTCCGTTCAGCCATTGCCTGATAAGCAGCATCAATCTCTGCTAGCTTAAAGGTTTTAGTAAAGACCAAGCCTGGATTGATTTTGCCATCAAGTACGGCTTTCAACAGCAAATCCTTATCATAGGTAGTAACTGAAGCTGGACCACCAGCAGTAATCACATTCCGGTAAAAACTCTCAGCCGGATCTGGGCGATAATCATGCGGAAGACCAACACGGCCAACAATCGAACCTGGACGGCCAACATGCATCGCTTCTTCCACTGAGCTGCGGTTACCCACGCACTCAAGCACTGCATCGGCACCGCCATTAGTTGCAGCCAACAATTTTTGAATACCTTCCTCGCCGCGTTCGGCAATATTTTCAGTCGCGCCAAATTTCTTAGCTAAAGCTGCTCTATCTGGGTGGCGACTAGTTGAAATAATCCGCTTCGCGCCGCGCATCTTAGCGGCAATAATCGCGCATTGGCCAACAGCCCCATCGCCTAAAACGATCACCGTATCGCCCGGCTTAACCTCGGCAACGCGGGCGGCATGATAGCCAGTGGCCATGACATCAGCTAAAGTCAAAAGAGACTTCAGCATTCCCTCACTATAATCACTTGGCTGACCTGGCACTTTGACTAGAGCCCATTGACCATGTTGGAAACGAATATACTCCGCTTGCGTACCTGAACTAAAGTTATCGTCATGGTCTTGGCAAACGCCATCGAAACCAGCTAAACAGGCGGCACAATGACCACATCCATGGGTAAAGGGAGCAATGACAAAATCGCCTGGTTTGACGGTCGTAATTTCAGAACCAACTGCTTCGACCAAACCAATTGCTTCATGACCAGAGTTGCCAGAATTAGCAGCTTTTGAATCAAAGCCTCGATAAGCCCATAAATCTGAACCGCACACACAAGCACGGATCACTTTGATAATAACGTCATCTGGGGCTTGAATTGTTGGCTTGTCCGCCTCGACAACTTGCATTTGACCGGCTTTTACAAATTGAGCTGTTTTCATCTTAGTTTTTCCTTTCTAACGATCTTGCTTTACCTGTATTTTAGCTAGTTAGCGTAACTTTTTAAAATATTTCTAATGTCTAGTAAAATATAAGTAAAAAGTATGGAGGCGAATCATGGAACTAAGAGTATTGCATTATTTCGTAGCCATCGTCCAAGCAAAAAATATCTCTAAGGCCGCTGAAAGCTTGCATGTTTCTCAGCCCGCCCTGTCACGGCAAATCAAACAATTAGAAGATGAAGTTGGTCAAACTTTATTTGAACGCGGCCATCGGCAAATTCATCTTACTTCTGCTGGCTATTACCTCTATCAGCGAGCAACTGAAATTTTAGATTTAGTTGATAAAACCAAATACAAACTAGCCCAACCGGAAATTATTTCTGGCACGTTGGACCTTGGTGCTGGTGAAAGTATCGGCTTGCAACCGATCATGGACGTCATTAGCCAAATTTTGCACGCTTATCCTGACGTCCATATTAATTTACGGTCAGCCGATAGTTTTGGTATCGAGCATAAATTAGATCAAGGCTTGCTTGATTTTGGCATTATCATGGGTGAACAGTCAGCCAAAATTAATGACTACAACTATTTCCCACTCAAGTCCAAAAATAGATGGGGTGTCTTAATGCCAGCTGATCATCCACTGACCAAAAAAGAAAAAATTCAGGCCAGTGATTTATTAGACCAGCCGCTTCTCATGCCTTTGCGCATTAACCAAATGAATTCGTTGCGAGTTTGGGCCGGTTCAAATCTAGAACATTACCAAATAGTTGGTACCTATAATTTAACTTTCAACGCCGCCTTGCTGGCACATACTGGAGCTTGCCTCGTTTTAACTTATGAAGGTAATGCCAATCTCGAAACCATCGGCAATTTAGCTTTCCGGCCCCTTGCTCCAGCTTTACTAGACAGCAACGCGTTAATTTGGAAAAAGGATGCTTACCTTTCGCCACTTAGCAAATTATTCCTGAATTTAGTTAAGCAAGCTAACACGGAGTCTTGATAATTGACCCTGATTAATAATTATGGTTTAATTAGCACTGTACTTAAAAGAGTGCTAAAAAGATGTGGAGGTTAAAATATGCTCGTACCTACAGTTATTGAGCAGTCCGCCCGCGGCGAACGTGCTTATGACATTTACTCCCGCCTATTAAAAGACAGGATTATCATGCTGAGCGGTGAAGTTAATGACCAAATGGCTAACTCCATTATTGCTCAACTTTTATTCTTAGATGCCCAAGACAATACCAAAGATATTTCTTTATATATCAACTCGCCTGGTGGTGTAATCACTTCAGGCATGGCAATTGTTGATACAATGAACTTTATCAAGTCTGACGTTTCAACTATTGCCACCGGTATGGCTGCCTCAATGGCATCGATCATTTTGACTTCAGGAACTAAAGGCAAGCGCTATGCTTTGCCACACTCAACTGTCCTGATCCACCAACCATTAGGTGGTGCTCAAGGACAAGCAACTGAAATCGAAATTGCTGCTCGTGAAATTAGCAAAACCAGAAAAATGATTAACAATATCATTCATGAAACTACTGGTCAGCCATTAGACAAGATTCAGCAAGATACTGAACGCGATAATTACCTGACCGCTGAAGAAGCTAAAGACTATGGCTTGATTGACAAGATCATGGTTAATAAGAATAAATAGTCCTGACTTTATTATGTATATAATTAAAAGCCTGCTTATCAATAAGCAGGCTTTTTTTGTCACAAAATTTTATCCTAATTGCGCCACCGTACTGGCAACCTCTTCGACAAAGTGTGGATCGTGTTCTACTAAAATCATGGCCGGTTGGGCCTCTTTAAGCAAATTTATTAATTGATCCTGGTTAAATACATCTAAATAATTAGCTGGTTCATCCCAGAAATAAAGATTAGCTGGCTCCACTAGTGATTTAGCAAGTGCGACCCGCTTTTGCTGGCCTAGGCTCATTTCTTCAATCGGGGTAGTAAAACTAGCACGCGGAAATCCCATTTTTTTCAAATTATTAAGCAATTCTGAATATGATAAATGATATGTCGCCGCGAATTCTTGCAGTGTACCAGTATAATCATCAAACTGTTGTGGCAAATATGATAGTTGCAATTTATCAACTTGGGTCAATTGCCCACTAGCTTTCAACTCATCGCGCTGACCCAATAAGTACCGCAGCAGGGTTGTCTTACCGGTCCCATTGGGGCCAGTTAAGGCGACGACCCCATGATTTTTAACAGTTAAATTCACTTGTTTAAATAAATCTTGCTCATCTGCAATCGTTAAGCCAAAGTGATCTAACCGCAGCAATTCCTGATGATAATCCGGCGTGAAATTAATTGTCAAAGCTGGCGCATGTTCAATATTAGTCAGCAGCCCTTCTTTTGCTTCGATTTGTTCATTCATGCGTCGCTCAGCATTTTTAGATCGTTTCATGATCTTAGCAGCCTTGTGACTGTAAAAGCCGCGATTAATATGCAAAACTTGTTCATTCTGATGAGCACCGGCATATTTTTCTTTTTCAGCCTTATCAGAGTAGCCCTTAATACGCTGCCGGCTTTCATTCAACTCGCTAATTTCACGTTGCAGTTTGCTATTTTTACTCTGATTCTCTTGATCACGCCGCTGTTTAGTCAATTCGTAACTGGCAAAATTTCCTTGGTAAACATGAATTTCAGTTTGTTCAATCGCTAAGATGTGATCGGTAGTCCGATTTAAGAATTCACGATCATGGCTGACCACAACATAACCTGTCCGTTTTTTCCGCAAATAATTAGCAATTTGCTGCCGGCTAGGTTGATCCAAATGATTGGTGGGCTCATCTAGCAGCGGAAAACTAGTTTCATCAGCAAAAGCTAACGCTAGCAAAACCTTAGTCTGCTCCCCGCCGCTCAAACTAGCAAATGGGCGCCAAAGCAGTTGATCGTCAACTTGCATCAAATTTAATTCCCGCTGAATTTTCCATAGCTCTGTTTCAGCCACTTCAAGCAACTCACTATAAGTCAGATTAGTTGGATCGGCGATTTTTGCTGGAAAATAGGCCAAATTATTGGCACTGATAATTTGGCCTGTCCCCTGCAGTTTACCTCGCAGCAAATTCAATAAAGTAGTTTTCCCTCGTCCATTGCGGCCGACTAAGCCTAATTTCCAACTAGTATCTAAATTTGCATTCAGGTGATTAAATAAATTTTGACTTTGATTAGCGTAACGAAAAGATAAATTTGTTAGTTTAATTTGACCCACTGTGACTTCACTCCTAAATAAAAAAACGTCTGCACTTTTAACAAGTACAGACGTTTTTTCTTAGCCCACTAGGTCTGTTAGAAAGAGCGCTGCATCATCAACTTGCTAAAAGTGCATAGTCCTCCCCTATTTCTAAGTTCGACTCTGCAATATTTTGGCAAGTTAAAAACGCAATGGACTTCCTTCTTTCTCAATTTAAATCGTTATCAATATAGCATGAAATTATTGTTTGCGCAATTCTTGTGCTAGATCATGCAATTTTTTAAAACGGTGATTGACACCCGACTTAGAAATCGGACCATCAGGTACCTGGGCCGCCAATTCTTTCAAAGACAATTCCGGATGATCAAGCCGGAAGCGAGCTAATACTTCTAACTTAGGTGGCAATTTGTCTAAACCAGTCTGCTCAGCAATCAATTGGATATCTTGTACTTGCCGCGCGGCAGCTGTCGCGGTTTTTTTCAAGTTAGCTGTGTCGCAATTAACTAGTCGATTAACTGAATTACGCATGTCTCGCATAATTCGCAAATCTTCAAAGGCCAGCATGGCATTCACAGCGCCTATAATATGCAAAAAATCGCCTATTTTTTCGGCCTCTTTTAGGTAAACGATATAACCACTGCGGCGTTTAGTAGTTTTAGCATTCAAGCCAAAATGGTGATCCATCAAATAAGCTAGATCAGCGTTATGGTCTTCATAAAGTGAATAAATTTCCAGATGATAACGTGACGTTTCAGGATTATTGACACTCCCGCCAGCTAAAAAAGCTCCCCGTAAGTACGACATGGCCAGAGTTTGTGATTCTTTAATTTGTTTAGGTACACCAGTGATGACGCCTTCATCCTCGGTCCAAATCGATAGGTCATTTAAAATTTCCGGTAGCCGTTCTTGCAGTCGTACCAAAAACTGAATATTCTTCTTCAGCTTCATTTTACGCGACACAATCAGGAGCGGCTCTACTTGATAAGCTAATTTAATTAACGAAAAAATGCGCCGAGCAATGGCTGGATTTTCAGTCGTAATGTCTAAGCTGATTTGTCCATCGTGTAAGTGCAAGACACCATTCATCCGCAAAAAAGCCGACAATTCAGCCTTTGCATGGGCTGGATGAACTGTCAGCGAAGTTAATTCTTTTTTTACTTTAGCTGCATAGCTAGTCATAATATGTTAATTTTCTCCGGCAATAAGATTCAAACGCAAGATTCAATATTTCTTTAGCGACGCGCTCACCGTTATGGAAAACTAGCCCGTCACGTTGGTCTAAAAAGTCATTCATAATCACACGGCAATGCTGATCACGCAGACCATTAAAGTCGTGACGCACAGGTTCGATATACTTATCAGATTTTGTCTGGTCAAAGCGGCTCATATCAACAGCCTGTCCGTTAACTAGCGCGGTATTGATATAGTCACCACCCAAGTGCTGATTAATCACGCGCACATGGTCTGCATCAGTAAAATGATCCGTTTCGCCCTTTTGAGTCATGATATTGCAAATATAGATAACTTCTGCCTGAGTTTCCCGTACTGCTTGACCCAAATTTTTAATCATCAAGTTAGGCAAAATCGAAGTAAATAAACTACCTGGCCCCAACACAACCACATCGGCTTGCATCACGCTGGCCAAAACAGGGAGCAAACTTTGCGGCTCTTGGTGGGAATCGCTATCCGTTACCCAGACCCGTTTGATTTGCTTATCAGCCTTAGCTATTTCAGTTTCACCGGCTTGCTGAGTTCCATCCATAAATTCAGCATTTAAAGTTAATGGTTCATTGGAAGCGGGAAAAACGTGGCCATCAACTCGCATCATTTTTGACAGAGATTGCACCGCGTCAAAAATATTGCCTTTCATTTCATTTAAAGCAGCAATAATTAGGTTGCCAATCGCATGCCCAGCAAAAAATTTATCTGACGACTGAAAACGATACTGAAAGATGCCCTTTTCCTCTGGTGTCAAATCGGCCAGTGAGACTAAGACGTTACGGATATCACCTGGTGGAACAACATTGATATAATTGCGCAAAGCGCCAGAAGAGCCGCCATCATCAGCAACCGTGACAATTGCCGTAATATCAGCGTTACGCTTCCGCAATGCTTTCAAAATAACCGGTAAGCCGGTCCCGCCACCAATGACCACTACTCGTGGCCGGCGGCCGCGGATGACCCGCACGATCCGGTTGCCTTCACGCTGCATGCTTTAATCCACCTTCTTGCCAATGTAGCGACTAATTTCTCGATGTGAAATATCGACCGGATAAGTTTTAGCTAAGTCGCGAGCTAACTGCTGGGCAATTGAAACCGACCGGTGCTGGCCACCAGTACAGCCAATCGCGATCGTCAGCTTTTCTTTACCTTCTTTAATATAGCCAGGAATCGCTGTCTTTAACATATCCAAAAACTTAGCATAAAATACCTTCGTCTCCGGCTTAGTCATCACATAATCAAAAACTTTACGATCCAGACCAGTAAATGGCTTCAAGCTTGGAATATAAAACGGGTTAGGCAAAAAACGCACGTCCATGACGATATCAGCATCAATGGGCATCCCATATTTAAAGCCAAACGACAATACTTCAATGCGGAACAGTTTATTTGATGAATCATTGAACTCGCCGATTAGCTTCTTCTTCAATTCTTTTGGAGTCAATTTAGATGTGTCGATGATAATGTTCGACATGTTACGGACAGGTTCCAAAATCAAACGTTCCTGCTTAATTGCATCAAGTAAACGTTCATTTTTAGCCAGCGGTGGCAACCGCCGAGTTTCTTTATAACGAGCCACCAAAACTTGGTCGTCAGCATCCAAGAAGACAATAGTAGCAGTCACCTGCTGATTGTCTTCGAGTGAATTTATTTCTTCGATTAAATCTTTATAGAAGCTGCGCACACGCAAGTCGATAACAACTGCCACTTTGCTAAAATCATCACTCGTGATAATTAATTCCCAAAAGCTAGATAATAAAGTCGGCGGTAAATTGTCGACCACGAAATATCCCATATCTTCTAATGACTGAATTGCGACCGTTTTACCGGCCCCACTCATCCCTGTAACGATGAGGAGCTGCTTTTTTTGTGCCATAATTAGCCTCCCTAAGTGCTTATATTATACCACATGCCGGGTGTTTCTTTTGCTTGCAAAATAAAAAGACAGTCAATCGACTGTCTTTGTTCATTTTTAATTATTATCTGTGCATCCAAGCAAGGACAATTTCATTAATCCCAAACAAGAGCAGGTAAAACGCAACTAAGTAGACTAAGCTAAATGCTGAAGCGATTGGGTGCAGGAGCAGCATGATACTCAAGATTAACGTTAAGATGTTCATGATCAAATCAAAGATGAAATAACCAGTTGATAAGAAGCGCAGGTGGCCAGAAAAGGCAATTCCAGAAATTGAATCGATTAAGAACCAGATACCTAAAATCAAGCCTAATGAAACGGCACCAATTTCTTGATAAAACAAGAAAATAATCCCAATGATAATGTCAACCACGGCTGCCACAATTCCTACCCAACTGATACCGAACAAGTCGCGGAACCAGCTGTAAGACGAAAGCCACATAATCCCTTGCATAATCGAGACAATTGAAAATGCAACGACTAAACCACGTAAGCTTTGCCCAGGATTGCGCAGCATGACAAATGATAATAAGCATGAGATGACACCAGCAATAAAAACGCCCCAGTCAAAGCCATGTTGACGATCAGGTCTAGAAAAACTAAACATGTCTACTCCTCCTCTGTTTTTATTCCATTCTACTACTCTTTGTTAGTCACGTCAGCTTGCGCGGCGCGATCACGGTCACGTTTAAGAACAGGGGCCAGATATTGACCAGTGTAACTAGCCTGACATGCAGCTACTTTTTCTGGCGTACCCGTGCAGACAATTTGCCCGCCGCGATCGCCACCTTCTGGACCAAGATCAATCAGCCAATCAGCTGATTTAATAATATCCAAGTTATGTTCAATAATTAAAACCGTATTGCCTTGATCAACTAAACGCTGAAGCACTGCTAGCAGCCGCTTAATATCATCGGTATGCAAGCCAGTTGTCGGCTCGTCCAAAATATAGAAATTATTACCAGCTGATAATTTTTGCAGCTCTGAGGCCAGTTTCATCCGCTGTGCTTCACCACCAGACAAAGTCGTCGCTGGCTGGCCCAGTTTAACGTAGCCTAAGCCAACATCAACAATCGTCTGCAGCTTACGTTTAATTTTTGGAATGCGTTTAAAGAATTCACACGCTTCACTAATCGTCAGATCAAGGACTTGAGCAATATTTTTACCGCGATAAGTTACCTCAAGCGTCTCAGAGTTATACCGGGTACCGTGACAAACTTCGCAAGGGACAAAAACATCGGGCAAGAAGTTCATTTCAATCTTGATGATCCCATTGCCTTTGCAAGCCTCACAGCGGCCACCTTTAGTATTGAATGAAAATCTCCCCTTGGTATATCCACGAACTTTTGCTTCGTTGGTAGCCGCAAAAAGCGCACGAATATCGTCGAACGTACTGGTATATGTGGCGGGATTGCTGCGCGGAGTGCGGCCAATCGGACTTTGATCAATATCAATAATTTTATCGATTTGTTCCCAGCCGGTTAATTTTGTAAATTTACCGGGTTTTGTCCCATTTTTATTAATCTTTTGAGCTAGCGCCCGCTTCAAAATCAAGTTCACCAGGGTCGATTTGCCTGAACCTGACACGCCAGTCACGACAATGAACTTCCCCAGTGGAAAATCAACCTTTAATTTTTGCAAGTTATTAGCTTGCGCCCCATAAACGGTAATTTTCTTGCCGTTACCCGGGCGGCGCTTACTTGGAACCGGAATAAATTTACGGCCCGATAAGTAGGCTCCAGTCAAAGAATTCGGATTAGCCATTAATTCTTGCGGCGTGCCAGCAGCCATCACTTTGCCGCCAAATTCACCAGCTCCAGGCCCCATATCAATTAAATAGTCAGCTTGCAGCATTGTTTCTTCATCGTGCTCAACCACGATCAATGAATTGCCAAGGTCACGCATTTTCTTTAAGGAATTGATCAAGCGCTGATTATCGCGCTGGTGCAATCCAATCGACGGTTCATCTAAAATATACATCACGCCTGACAAATTTGATCCGATTTGTGTCGCCAGCCGAATACGCTGTGCTTCACCACCAGATAAGGTATTAGCTGAACGAGACAGCGTCAAATAGTCCAGGCCTACATTGACCAAAAATGTTAACCGATCACGGACCTCTTTTAAAATAGGTTTAGCAATTATTAACTGATGCTTAGTTAACTCTAAGCTTTCAAAAAAGGCCAGCGATTTTTCAATCGGTAAATCAGAAACTTCCGCGATATTCTTGTGACCAACCTGCACGGCTAAGGCCTTTTCATTCAGGCGCTGTCCATGGCAAGTTGGGCAAACTAACTCAGTCAAATATTTGCGCATTAAATCCCGCATGAACATTGACATTGGATGTTGATAGCGGCGCCAAACATTATTCATGACCCCTTCAAATGCTTGTGTGGTATTCTGGACCCCAAAATCACCTGACAGATGAAATTTAATCGGTTTATCTGACCCATGCAGGAGCATATCCTGTTGCTTGGACGTCAACTTGTTAAAAGGTTGGTCCATTGGAATTTTTAGGGCAGCACAGGCTTGCTGCAACATTCCGAAGTAATAATCCGAGCTAGTTTTCCAAGGAGCTAAGGCTCCTTCGTTTAAAGTTTTACTTGGGTCAGGCACCACCAAATCTTGGTCAACTGCTAATTTCACGCCTAAGCCGTCACAATCAGGACAGGCACCAAACGGTGCGTTAAATGAAAAAAGCCGCGGCTCCATTTCTCCAACTGTAAACCCGCACAGAGGACAAGCATAAAATTCAGAAAAAACCAGCGATTCATCGCCAATTACGTCTACCGTCATATACCCACCTGACAGACGCAAAGTCGCTTCTACGGAGTCAAACAAGCGGCTGCGAATGCTTGGTTTAACAATTAAACGGTCAACGACAATCGATAAACTGTGACGCTTATTTTTTTCCAAATCGATCCGCTCACCGATTTCATGCATCTCGCCATCGACCATGACCCGAACATAGCCTGCTCGCTGCGCTTTTTTAAAGAATTCTTTATGCTGACCGCGTTTGTCGCGGACAATTGGGGCAAACAGCTGAATCTTGGTCCGCTCTGGCAGTTGCAAAATCCGATCAACCATTTGATCAACCGACTGACTTTGAATCACCGTCCCGTCATTTGGACAAATTGGCACGCCAACTCGAGCCCACAAGAGCCGCAAATAATCATTAATTTCAGTCACCGTACCGACGGTCGAGCGTGGATTATGAGAAGCTGTTTTTTGATCGATAGAAATAGCTGGCGTTAAACCATCAATAGAATCGACATCTGGTTTTTGCATTTGGCCTAAAAACTGCCGCGCATATGAGGACAATGACTGAACATAACGTCGCCGTCCTTCTGCATATAAAGTGTCAAAGGCTAGTGAAGATTTGCCTGAGCCAGATAAACCCGTGATAACGACTAACTTATTCTTCGGAATCGTTAAATCAATGTCTTTTAAATTATGTTCGCGTGCGCCGCGAATAATGATTTGATCATTTGCCATTAAAATTCTTGCCCTTCACTTTTCTTAATTTATGGGCTGAACTCTGCAGTTCCATAATCGCATCCCGCAAATTAGCTGCTTCTTCGAAGTCTAGTTTTTTAGCAGCAGCTTGCATTTGCCCAGTCAGCGTCTTAATCATTGCTTGTTTTTGCTTAGCCGTCAGCTCATCAAAGTTCAAATCGCTAAAATCATTATCATTGGACTCTTCATCTTTACCTGGCTTAACGGCCGAGATTGCTTCCCGAACAGGTTTAATAATCGTTTTGGGCGTAATACCATGCTGCTGGTTAAATTGTTCCTGAATGCTGCGTCTCCGCTTGGTTTCGTCAATAGCGGCCCGCATAGAATCGGTAATTTTATCAGCATACATAATTACGGTCCCATTCGCGTTACGAGCAGCTCGCCCCATCGTTTGGATCAAAGGACGCCGTGAACGCAGGAAACCTTCTTTATCAGCATCTAAGATAGCAACTAAGGAAACCTCGGGCACGTCAATTCCTTCCCGTAGCAGGTTGATCCCCACCAGCACATCGAATTTACCAAGCCGCAAATCACGCAAAATTTGCATTCGCTCAAGCGTTTTGATGTCTGAGTGCAAATAGCGGACTTTAATTGATAAATCTTTCAAATAATCGGTTAAGTCTTCTGCCATTTTCTTAGTTAAAGTCGTGACAAAGACCCGCTCATGCCGCTCAATACGCTTATTAATTTCCCCGACCAAGTCATCAATTTGTCCCTTAATTGGGCGTACTTCGATCTTAGGATCTAGTAAACCAGTTGGCCGAATTAATTGTTCAACCACATGTTTCGTCCGACCTAATTCATAGTCACCTGGCGTAGCAGAAACATACATTATTTGGTGTACATGCTGTTCAAACTCAGCCAATTTGAGTGGCCGGTTATCCAGTGCCGATGGCAAGCGGAAGCCATAATCAATCAGAGTTTGTTTACGGTTACGGTCACCGTTATACATCGCACTCAATTCTGGAATAGTCGCGTGTGATTCATCAATTAAAATCAAAAAATCATCTGGAAAGAAATCCAGTAAAGTATAAGGGGGCTCACCAGCCTGGCGATTTTCCATGTGACGGGAATAGTTTTCAATGCCGTTGGTGTAGCCAACTTCTGACATCATTTCCATATCAAAAGTGGTCCGCTGCTTAATGCGTTGTGCTTCGAGCAGTTTGCCTTGGCCTTCAAATTTTTTGACTTGCACGTCCATCTCTTGTTTGATGCTTTGCAAAGCCCGCTGCATTTGAGCTTGCGGGGTGATAAAGTGCGTAGCCGGGAACAGGACAACTTGCTCGCGTTCACCAATAATTTCCCCAGTTAAGGCATTAACTTCCGTAATTCGATCAATTTCGTCCCCAAAAAATTCAACCCGGTAAGCATAATCAGAATTACCAGCTGGATAAATTTCAACGACGTCACCGCGCACGCGAAAACGTCCGCGTTCAAAATCAATATCGTTGCGGTCGTATTGAATATTAACTAAATCACGCAGCAAAACGTTACGGTCATATGACTGCCCCTCACTTAATGACAAAGCACTAGCCGCGTATTCACGCGGATCACCCAAGCCGTAAATACAAGAAACAGATGCCACCACGATCACATCGTTGCGTTCCATCAGGGCCGTCGTAGCGGCGTGACGCAACTGATCAATTTCATCATTGATCGCTGAGTCTTTTTCGATATAAGTATCTGAACTTGGTACATATGCCTCTGGCTGGTAGTAATCATAGTAAGACACGAAATACTCAACCGCATTTTTCGGGAAAAATTGCTTAAACTCTCCATATAACTGACCAACTAAGGTTTTATTGTGAGTGATCACCAAAGTTGGTTTATTTAGTTTGGCGATCACATTTGCCATGGTAAAAGTCTTACCAGTCCCCGTTGCACCTTGCAGAATCTGCTCTTTTTCACCAGCCTTAAACCCAGCGGTTAGTTGATCAATCGCCTGCTGCTGGTCACCAGCCGGCTTGAATTTCGATACTAATTCAAATTTACGATCATCTTGCCGTTTTAGCATGCAAAATTCCTCCGTATAAAAAAGTTGGACAAAGTCCAACTCTTCAAAACTACGCTATATTCTACAATACCGAACACTAATTCGCTAATAAGATGCTTATTTAATTAATTGCTTTAAAAAGGCGGCATAACGCTGTGCTAAAGCTTCTGCTTCTGCAAACGTTGGCTGAGAAGTACCAACATATGCCTTCATCACCGGTTCGGTGCCTGATGGCCGTAAAGCAATCCAAGTTTCATCAGCTAAGAAGTATTTGAGCACGTTGGACTTAGGCAGCCCAGTTAATGGTCTTGTTCCCTGCTGATCAGTTACAGTTTGCTGCAAGAAGTCCTCAGTTTTAACCACCTGCACACCGTTAATTTCTCTTAATTGGTTTTGCCGTAAGTTAGCTAAAATCTGCTGCATTTTGGCTTGTACTTGGTAGCCAGCAATTGGAATCGCCTGCGTAATTTCAGCTGCGGCTCCGTATTGCTCCCAAATTTGGTGCAAACCGTCGAGCAAGGTCATCCCTTGTTCGGCATAAAAGGCAGCTACTTCCATCAACATTAATGCACCTTGCATGGCATCCTTATCACGGTTAAAAGTTTTGAACAAAAAGCCATAGCTTTCTTCAAAGCCCATCAAGAAACTGCCAGCCTGCTCACGCTGCAAACGTTTGATTTCCTCACCGATGTATTTAAAACCAGTTAAGACATATTTAGTTTGAATGCCATAACGCCGCGCGATCTTAAATGGCAAAGCACTCGAAACAATCGAGGCAACCACTTCTTCTTCAGGGCGAACCAAACCTCGTTCAGCTTGCTGCACTAGTAAATAATTCAGCATTAATGCTGCCATTTGGTTACCAGTTAACACTTGAAAGTCGCCGTTATGATCTGGCACACAAGCCCCAACGCGATCAGCGTCAGGGTCAGTCGCAACGATTAAATTAGCCCCAGTTTTTTTGGCTAGCGCGATGCCATCAGTGAAGACTTCTTTGAATTCTGGATTAGGCTTGACTACTGTTCCAAAAGCCGGATCCAAAATTGCTTGGCTGGCCACTGGTTCGACTTGTGTGAAGCCACCCTGAGCAAAGGCCCGTCGATAGAGCATTTTCCCTGTCCCATGCAAAGGAGTGTAAACGATCTTTAATTGGTCAGCCATTTTTTTAATTAGCGGCCGATCAACGTTAACCGTCGATAATTCTTGCAAATAAGCTTGGTCAACATCTTCGCCGACCATTTGAACCAGCTTATTTTCTCGCAGATCTTCTAAGTTGGTTGTTTCCACTTGCAAAGGGTCAATTTCATCAGCAAACTTGACTAAAGTTGCAGCATGCTCAGGCGGCATCTGACCACCATCCGGGCCATAAATCTTATAACCATTATAAATTTTGGCATTATGAGATGAGGTAATCATGATCCCTGCAGCAGTTTTAAGATATCGAATGGCAAATGACAGCTCAGGTGTAGGCCGCAAGCTATCAAACAAATAGACTTTAATGCCAGCATGCCCAAGAATTTCAGCCGCATGGGTCGCGAATTCTTGCGAGTGAAAACGAGAATCAAACGAAATAACCACGCCTGCCTGTTCAGCTTGCGTTCCTTGACTATGCAGCAATGCTGCCAAGCCAGCAGTGACTCTCCCAATCGTAAACACATTAATGCGGTTAGTCCCAGGTTCAAGCAAGCCTCTCATCCCAGCAGTACCAAAAGCAGGATAGCCAGTAAAGGCATCTTTTACCCAATCTTGATCGTCTTGCTTTGCCAATAATTGTTTACGCAAATAAACGGGCAGCTGGTTTGATGCTAACCACTGTTGTGCTGTTTCTTGTGGACTCATGAAATCTATTCTCCTCGCTGTAAAATCATTCTTATTTTACCGCAAACAAGGCAGAAAAAAAGCTTCTCCATGCGGAGAAGCAAATTCATGATTAGCGTTCATACGGATATTTCAGTCCGCTACCGTCCAAATACCAGCGCGGATGCACAACTTTGCGCCGATAAATGATTAAACCAATTGCTAAAATTACCAGAACAAGACTTAGTGCTTGTGAAACGCGAATCACGCCTGCTATGTATAAGCTATCAGTCCGCATCCCTTCCACGAAAAAGCGGACTGTGCCATACCAGATCAAATAGAAACAGAAAATCTCGCCTTGTTTAAATAAATGCTGGCGATGGCGCAATGCCAAAATTAATATTAAACCAATCAAATTAAAAAATGATTCATATAAAAAAGTCGGCTGACGATAAGCTCCATTAATGTACATTTGTTGAATCACAAAATTTGGCAGGTGCAGATTTTGCAGAAAAGCCAAACTGGTTTTAGCACCATAAGCTTCCTGGTTCATAAAATTGCCCCAGCGCGCGATAACTTGTCCAAGTAAAACGCCGGGCACAATAATATCGAGCATCAAAAATGGTGGCAATACCCGGTAATAACAGAAAAACAGCAGTACGATCAAGCCAGCAATTAAACCGCCATAGATCGCAATTCCTCCATTCCAAATCGCAATAATTTGATCAGGATGCTGTGAATAAAAATTCCATTCAAAAATCACATAGTATAACCGAGCGCCAATAAAGCCTATTGGAACAGCCCAGAGCAAAAAATCAACGAAATCATCACTCATGATTTGCCGCCGTTTGCCCTCAGCAATTGCCATCCAAGCCGCGACCACTACCGCGGTCGCCATTAAAATCCCATACCATTTAACATTAAGATTGCCTAAATGAAAAGCAACCGGATTTAAAGCTGCTAACATCGACTAATTCTCCTGCTGATTATGCTGTGAGTTTTCGCGGATTAAGGCTAGCAAATTATTGCGGAAAGTCTTGCTGGCATCAAAGCCCATCATCTTAGCACGGAAGTTCATCACGGCAACTTCAATGATATTGTCCATGCTGCGGCCGACCTTCACTGGAATCGTAATTTGTGGTACTTCAATCCCGCAAATTTTCTTAGTATTTTGATCAAGTCCTAGCCGATCATAATTGGCATCTGGATCCCATTTTTGCATGTTAATAATAAGCTGAATTTGGCAAGAATCTTTGACTGCGCCGACACCAAACAGGTCAAAGACATTAATAATACCCATTCCGCGAATTTCTACTAGATGCTTTAAAATCTTCGGCGCTGTCCCCATTAATGTTTTTTCATTTTCTGGGTAAACATCCACCCGGTCATCAGCGATTAGCCGGTGGCCTTTTTTAATTAAGGATAAGGCCGTTTCAGATTTACCAACACCAGAATGCCCCGTCAGCAAAACGCCCAAACCATAAAGTTCGATTAAAACGCCATGAATGCTTTTCCGCGGTGCTAATTGGTCACTCAAATAACGAGTTAGTACACTCAAAATATAAGTCGTAGCTGATGAGCTCTGTAAAACTGGTAAGTGGTTCTTTTTAGCGGCAGCCAGCATTTCTAACGGAATTGGCAAATTACGCGCAACCACAAAGCAAGGAGTGTCATCGGCGCACATTCGGTCAAATAAAGCAGCCTTCTTATCATGGCTAACACGTGACAAATAGGAAATTTCAGTTTGACCAAATAGTTGAATCCGCTGATGCGGATAAAAATCAAAGTAACCAGTCAGAACCAAACCAGGTCGAGAAATGTCAGCTACACCGACAGTTTTTTTGCTTAGATATTCTTCTCCCTGCACCACATGTAACAAGTCATTATCTGTCATTAATTTTTCAACTGTCACAGACTGTCCCATCGTTACTACTCCTTTTTATCATGCTGATTGTCGTCATCGTCATCAAAAGTAACCTTAAAGTTTTCAGCCTTTTTTCGTTCCTCGCCTTGTCCTTGGTGAGTTTGCTGCCAAAATGGCGTTTCTTCAATCTTTTCGTCCTCGCGCCCTTCTTTTTTCAGCTTACCCATGACCCATAAAACAACCACGGCAACAATAATTAGTGGTACTAAGCCAATAAAAACTTTAAACACGAGCAGCAGTAAACTTAAGACGATAACTGCCACCAAAATCAAAATCAACATTGAAAGAACTGTCATAATTATCACCTAATCCGGATTTTCTTGACTTAAAAGCCACTGCAAGTAAGCGTTAATAAATGGATCAATTTTTCCATCCATCACGCCATTAACATCAGCTGTAGTATAGTCGGTGCGATGATCTTTAACCATACTATAGGGGTGGAAAACATATGATCTAATTTGCGAACCCCACCCAATTTCTTTTTGCTCGCCTTTTAATTTAGCCTTTTGGGCTTCTTTCTTGCGCAATTCTAATTGGAATAGTTTTGCTCGCAGAGCATTCATAGCAGTTTCACGGTTTTGCAGTTGCGAACGCTGCGCTTGCGAAGTCGTCACAATACCTGTCGGTAAGTGGGTAATTCGGACAGCACTGGAAGTTTTGTTGATATGCTGCCCGCCAGCACCACTCGAGCGATATACATCGATCCGCAAATCTTTAGGATTAATGTCTACTTCAATTGAGTCATCAATTTCTGGGACAACTTCAACAGAAGCAAACGAAGTATGCCGCCGTTTGGCCGCATCAAAAGGAGAAATTCTCACCAATCGGTGGACACCATTTTCAGACTTAAGCAGTCCATAAGCATGCGGACCTGAAACTCGCACGCTGACTGTTTTTAAACCTGCCTCTTCGCCGGGTTCGTAGTCATTAACTTCAAATTTATAGTGATGGGCTTGGCTCCAACGCTGATACATCCGAAAGAGCATATTTGCCCAATCCATTGCTTCCGTCCCGCCAGCACCGGGGTGAATTTCTAAGAGTGCGCTGTGCTGGTCGTACTTGCCCATCAAGAGCAAATTCTGCTCATACTGCTTAAAGCTTTCAATTAATTTGGTCAGATCTTGTTCTGCTTCAGCCTGCAAGGCAGCATCGGGCTCTACCGCTAACAAATCTAGAGCAGTCTGCTCATTTAAGTAAGCAGTTTGCAAATCTTTAAAATGATCACGTTTTTCTTTGAGCTGATTGGTCTCCGCAATTAGCTTTTCTGCTTGAGCTTGGTCATCCCAAAATCCGGGTTCGGCCATCTTAGCTTCATTAATTGCAATGTTTTCATTCAGGGCATCAAAGTCAAAGAGACCTCCTGAAGTGGGCTAGTTTAGCTTCCAGCTGATCTAGCTGACTTCTCATTTCTGTTTGATCCATTTATCTTTTCCTTTCTAGCAAAAAAGAGGCTAACCGCCTCTTTTTTATTAGCGTTGAATATTTTGTCTAATTTGAGCCTTCATGAACAAACGGGTCGCATCATATTCAATGTTTGACACCATTTCTTCAAACATGCGGTAGCCACTTTCTTGATATTCAACCAGTGGGTTCATCTGACCATAGCCACGCAGGCCAATTGATTGCCGCAACTGATCCATCGCATCAATATGATCAGTCCAGCGATCATCAACAACCCGCAAGATAACTACTTTTTCAAATTCGAGCATTTGACTAGGATCGTTTAAGATTCTGGCCTTAGCCGCGTAATTATCTTCAGCTACTTCATAAAGTTTGTCTTTTAATTGGTCAGCAGTCCAATCATGCCAGCGAATTTCGTTAGCTGTCTCTTCATCAGTTAAGCTTGAAACAATGAAATCGTGGATTGAACGATTACGCCAATCCTTTTTATCCCCTTGCGTGTACATATCAATCTGGTGTGAAATAGTCCGCTTGATCATTGGCATTAAGACCCATTTCAGTGATTGATCTTCTTCGATGACCTGCATCCGTTCGCCATAGATAATTTCACGCTGCGTCCGCATAACGTCATCGTACTGCAAGGTTTGTTTACGGGTATCGTAGTTGTTACCTTCAACCCGCTTTTGCGCTGATTCAACTTGTTTGGTAATCATGCGACTTTCAATGACCTTATCGTCATCATTGTCTGAAACACGGTCTAAGAAAGCCTTGACCCGGTCAGAGCCAAACCGTTTCATCAAGTCATCTTCTAGTGACAAGTAAAAACGTGTCACGCCAGGGTCACCCTGACGACCAGAACGACCACGTAGCTGGTTGTCAATCCGCCGAGATTCATGCCGTTCAGTACCAACAACGGCCAACCCGCCTAATTCTTTCACACCAGGTCCCAACTTAATGTCGGTCCCACGACCAGCCATGTTGGTCGCAATCGTAACAGCACCGCGCTGACCCGCATTCATGATGATTTCAGCTTCCTTAGCGTGGTTTTTGGCATTCAAAACTGCGTGTGAAATCCCTTCCCGGTCCAGCAGGTGGCTCAACCGTTCAGATGATTCAATCGCAACCGTACCAACTAGAACTGGCTGACCTTTCTTATGACGCGCTTTAATATCACGAACAACAGCCGCAAATTTTGAATCCAATGTTGGATACAAAATATCTGGCAAGTCTTTCCGAATAACTGGCCGGTTAGTCGGAATAGTAATAACTTGCATGTTGTAAATTTCCCGGAATTCTTCTTCTTCAGTTTTAGCCGTCCCAGTCATCCCTGACAGTTTTTTGTACATCCGGAAGAAGTTCTGGTAAGTGATAGTGGCTTGTGTTTTAGATTCTTCTTGAATCTTGACGCCTTCCTTGGCTTCGATTGCCTGGTGCAAACCATCTGAATAGCGCCGGCCTTTCATGACACGGCCAGTAAAGGAGTCGACGATTAAAACTTCGCCATCTTGCACTACGTAATCAATGTCTTTCAACATGATGTAATTAGCCCGCAAAGCTTGATCGATATGGTGCACCAACACTTGGTTTTCAATATCGTACAAGTTCTTTAAGCCAAAGTGCTTGCAGGCCTTTTTAATTCCTTGGTTAGTCAAAGAAATGGTCTTAGTTGGCCAGTCGATCTTGTAATCGCCATGATCGATATCATCGTCTTCTTCATCATCACTTTTATCTTCAGTTAAAGTTTTGACGAAGCGGTCAGCCCGGACATATTCGCTATTAGCTTGTTCAGCTTGCCCAGAAATGATTAATGGCGTTCTGGCTTCATCGATCAAAATTGAGTCGACCTCATCGATGATGGCATAGTTAAGTGGCCGCTGGACCATTTGTTCCTTGTAGACAACCATGTTGTCCCGCAAGTAGTCAAATCCCAGTTCTGCATTAGTCGAATAAGTGACATCGGCAGCATAAGCAGCCCGCTTTTCATCTGGCGACATTGAGTTCAAGTTCAAGCCGACAGTTAAACCAAGCCATCTGTACAATTGACCCATTTCATTTTCGTCACGGCTTGATAAGTATTCGTTAACCGTAACAACATGCACGCCCTTGCCAGATAAAGCATTTAAATAAACTGGCATGGTCGCAGTCAAGGTCTTGCCTTCACCAGTCATCATTTCGGCAATGTTACCAAAGTGCAAGGCAATCCCACCAATGATTTGAACATGGAATGGATACAAACCTAAGACACGTTTAGCACCTTCACGCGCGGTAGCGAAAGCTTCGGGCAGCAAATCATCAAGTGTTGCTCCTTTTGCTAGGCGGTCGCGAAATTCTTTAGTCTTACCTTGTAGTTGTTCATCGCTTAATTTTGAGTATTCATCAGCATAGCTTTCAACTTTGTCAGCAATGCGTTCAAATTTTTTTAATTCACGTTTATCAGCGTCGTAGAGGCGCTTTAAGATATTTGTCATGCAATCGTCCCTAATTAGAGTTTTTCAAATTTTGATCAAAATTCACTCAATAATTTTACCATGAAATAGCCATAAAACAAAAACGTTCACATCAAAAAAGCCTTCCGGCTGTAAAAGCCAGAAGGCTAAAAAGAAATAGTTAATTATTCGTTGGTTTCAATTAAACCATACCGGCCGTCATTCCGGCGATAGACAATGCTGGTACCATTAGTATCTGCATCTTGGAAAATAAAGAAGTCGTGTTCCAGCATGTCCATTTGCAAAATAGCTTCTTCTGGATCCATTGGCTTCAGATCAAATTGCTTGTTTTTGACAATATCAAAAGCCTTTGGTTTCTCTTGCTCTTCGCTGCTGGACTCATAGAACATGTCCTTCAAGCCTTTTTCACGGCTGCGGCGGTTAATCTTAGTCTTGTACTTTCTAATTTGACGTTCCAGTTTGTCACTGACAAAGTCGATGCTTTGGTACATATCGCCAGTTGTATCCTCTGCCCGTAATAACAGGAATGGCAATGGAATTGTTACTTCTACCTTACCGGTGTGGTCAGGGTAAACTTTTAAATTTACGTGAGCGACTACATCTTGGTCCAAGTCAAAGTATTTTTCAATCTTCTTGAGCCGCTTTTCAACATAGCTTCTTAAAGCAGGGGTAACTTCGATATTTTCTCCACGAACGTTGAACTTTAACATAAAGGATTCTCCTTTCAAACGTTTTCTTTAATACCAGTATACCAAAAATGTAAGCGCTTTGCTCATTTTATCTTGCAATTGTGAACGAGCTAATTTGACAGTCAGGGTAGGCAGCCAGCAAGGCATCCCTAGCGTGGTATAAAGTCCGGCCAGTGGTATAAATATCATCAAGGATTAAAATTTTGCCACTTAAAGCCATTTTAGATTTGACGAAAAAACTCTGCTTAGCCTGCAGACGCTCCTGCCGATTTTTCTCGCCCTGCGGGCTCGTCCCGGACGCTTTAGCTAGGACATGGGTTAATGGCACTAAAGTTGCAAAAATTGCTTCTACCGTATCAAACTGGCGCTTAGCCAGGTGTTCTGGTGAGGTCGGCACTGGGACATAATAGTCAGCTGCTAGGTCTTGCACTGACTTAGCTAGTGACCGCAACACTGGCCGCAATTCATAATCGCCATAACGTTTATAGGCCACCATTAAATCATGAAAGCCCGCATTATAATGCCACTGGGCATGATTAACCAGAGTCTTGCCTTGATATAAACGCTCCCAAGATTGACAGTCTAAACATTTCTTGGAATCAGTTTGGGCTCGTCCGCATTGCGGGCAGCGCTGCTTACCAAGTTTTAAAAATTTTCGCTGACAATGACGGCACAACTGGTCTAATTGCGACCGTTTGACAAACAGCTGCCAAGGCTGAATGCTTGGAATAAATTTTTGCTGGCACCACATGCAAATCATCGGTTCAGCCTCCTAATTTGCCGTATTGTTTGCCGTAAATAACGCGTATAGCAGTGATAACAAAATAACACCAGGCCAGTGGGATCATCTGCTGAACGGCCTACACGACCAGCAATCTGCACCAAAGATGCAGTTTGATAGATTGCATCTTCAGCTTGCCAAACAATGACCCAAACACTTTTAAACGTCACTCCACGCTCCAAAATGGTCGTAGTTAGCAAAACATCAATTTGCTTAACACGAAAAGCTTCAATTTTAGCTAATCGCTCAGGATCTTCAGCTGAAACACTTGCTAAGCGTAAGTCTGGAAAAGCTTTCTGATAGGCTGTCAAGTAAGCCGGCAGCTGTTCGATTCTAGGCAGGAACACCAATACTTGTTTTCCAGCTTGCTGCGCTTTAGTCAAAGTTTGTTTAATAATGCTCGGGCACAACTGCTTTAGTTGCTGACGGCTGCAATAATAAACCCGCGGAACTGGTAAGTTGTACCCATGAAACCTCCGATGTAAGCTCGAATATCCCAATTCATGCTGCTTAGCACGCTTTAACAATTTTGCTGGCGGAGTTGCAGTTAAATAAAAGATGCAGCCTTGCTGTCTAACGGCTTGTTTAGCTCCAAATTGCAGTGGTTGATTATTTTGAAATGGAAAGGCATCTACTTCGTCAATAATAAGCAAATCAAAAGCACGAATATATTTTAAAAGCTGATGCGTCGTGCAAACTAGCAGCTGCGGTTCTCTACTCGGCGGAGCAGTTCGGCCATGCCTAAGACCTAGTATACAAGTAAATGCTGCTTGCAGCCGCGGATAAAGTTCAATCGCCACGTCAACTCGAGGAGTTGCTACTGCAATTCTTAACCCATGTGCTAGCGCCCATGTGATAGCTGGAAAAAGCATCTCGGTCTTGCCTGCGCCAGTGACAGCCTCAACTAAGTGTGATTGACCAGCTTGCAAACTTTCTACCAAAGACTGCGCTACTTGCTTTTGCTGAGGGGTTAATTGACCTTGCCAAGTGCAAGCATGCTCGATTTGTGGCCACTTTTTCACTTCCAAATTCTGCACCAGCCAGTCTCCTTCAACCACGCGTCCTAAGCCAAGGCAAACTCGGCAGTAACTTTTACGATTAGGCAATAAACCTGCAGCCTGACTACCGCAGCGCTGGCAAAGTTTTTGCACGATGGCTGGCTTTTTAACCAGCCCTGGTATAATTGGAATAGTTTCGGCCGGACTCACAATCCATTGCCGGCCAGGTTGATTAAAATCAGTTGACATAAATCTTCCTCCAACTTTAATTACGCAGAAAGAGGCTAAAGCAGTGTCAAAATTTCAAAAATATTGCACGATCAAAGAAACTGGCAAGCATGAGCTTATTATCAAAGAAAGCCGTTTTATTGCTTCTATGAGCCGGTGTCAAACGGTAACTGAAGCCGAAAATTTTATCGAATTAATCAAAAATACGTACCGTGATGCCACTCACAACACCTTCGCTTATACGCTCGGTTTGGACGGCAGCAAGGCCAAAGCTAGCGATAACGGTGAACCAGCTGGCACGGCCGGCGTGCCTGAATTAAAAGCTTTGCAGCTAATGGATTTGCATAATGTTGTTGTCGTTGTTACCCGTTATTTTGGCGGGATTAAGCTTGGGGCTGGTGGATTAATTCGTGCTTATTCAAATTCAGTTTCAGCGGCAGCAGAAGCTATTGGCATTGTAGAATGCATCCCGCAGCAAAGCTTAACTTTCTCAGTGCCTTATCCTGAATACGGAACGATTAATCATTATTTAGAAAATGCGCCGGTCACTATTGCTAACCGTACATTTGGTGCGCAAGTTGAACTGACTATCTTAGTTGATAATGAAGCTGAGCTGATTGAGCAAACAAAAACTGAGCTGACTAATTTATTAGCTGGCCAAATTAAGTTTAAGCAAGGAACAGTAACATATCGTGAACAAACAAAAACGAGCAAGTAACCTTGCTCGTTTTTTATTTTATTGCTTATCTTTTTTATCTTTTAATTCATTAGGCTTTTCTTGTCCTAAGTGCCAGACATGTACTTCTGGTTCTTGGCGCCGCATCACGTTGATGACCTTTTGGAAGAAATGAAAGAGCGGCTTGAAGCGCTCACCTAACAGCCCAATCGATTCCACAAATAATTCTAAGGCAAAAAGCAGGCTGATAATCAACGGCCAGATGCCCCAACTCGGAGACAGCAAGAATAGCATGGCTACAAATGAAAAAATTAACGACATGCCATACATAGCAACAACTGTTTGCCGATGAGATAAGCCCATTTGCATTAATTGGTGATGCAGGTGGTGTTTATCAGCCTCAGAAATTGGATGATGGTTCAATTTCCGACGAATCATCGCATAAACGGTATCAGTAATCGGAACACCTAAAATAATAATTGGAACCAGCAGCGAAATAAAAGTGACATTTTTCAATCCCTTAAGCGAAAGTACTGCCACCATAAAACCGATAAATAATGCGCCGGTATCACCCAAAAAGATCTTAGCCGGGTGGAAATTGAACGGTAAAAAGCCTAGCAAGCAAGCAGCCAAGATAAAGCAGGCAATTGGAACATAGAGCTGAGTAGTATGCAAGAAAAAGTAGCCAACTGTCCCCATTGTGACTAATGAAATCATCGAAACTCCATCAGCCAGCCCATCTAAGCCATCAATCAAGTTAATAGCATTAGTTAGCGCTAAAATCCAAAAAATCGTGATTGGGCATGACCACCAGCCAAGATAAATTTTGCCTCCCAGTGGCAAGCTTAGTTCATTCATGCGAATGCCAGCCAGGAAGTACACTACTAAAGCAGCAATAAAGATCCCTAACATCTTCTGCTTGGGTTTTAATTCCAGAATATCATCAATCATCCCAGTTAGTACAATGACGCTTTGAGCCAGTAATAAACTAAATAATTCATGAGTTGGAAATTGTGGCCGCAAAAGGATGAAACACCCAATATTATAGGTCACAAAAATACCCAAGCCGCCAATCGTCGGCATTGGTTTTTTATTAACACGGCGCGCATTGGGATCATCAACCGCCCCAAGCACAAAAGCTAAGCGCCGAATGAATGGCGTAATAGCTGCTTGGATAATCACAAGCAAGAATAAACAAACAATAATTTTGAACATAGCTGGTTTCCTTTATCTTCAGTCAATTTATTATACAAAGACCCAGCTATTCTGACAAATCAAGGCATGAAAAAAGCCAGCCACTAGGCTAGCTTTTTTACTTGGCAATGGCAACTGCCCTTTTTTCACGAATAACGGTTACCTTAATGTTGCCTGGGTAATCCATTTCCGCTTCAACCTGATTTTTGATATCGCGTGCCAGAATCACTGTTTCATCGTCAGAAATCTTACTTGGCTCAACCATTACCCGGATCTCACGACCAGCCTGAATGGCATAAGCTTGCTTAACGCCGCGGTAGCTGTTAGCAATGCTTTCCAGCTGCTGCAAACGTTTAACATAATTTTCTAACGATTCTGATCTGGCACCTGGGCGGGCAGATGATAATGCATCTGCGGCTACCACCAATTCAGCAATAAAGGATAGTGGTGCGACATCGCCATGGTGCGAAGCAATTGTATTCACAACCACATCTGGCTCATGATACTTCATTGCCAGTTCGACGCCAATTTCAACATGCGAACCATCTAGTTCGTGATCAATTGCTTTGCCAATATCGTGTAATAATCCCGCGCGTACCGCCATTTTTTCGTCCAGGCCTAGCTCTGCAGCCATCACGCCCGATAAACGACCAACTTCGATTGAATGCTGAAGCACGTTTTGTCCATAAGAAGTTCGATACTTCAATCGACCTAAAACTTTGACCAGTTCTGGGTGCATCTTATGAATGCCAAGATCCATCAACGCGCCTTCACCGGCCTCATAAATGTCATCATTGACTTCTTTTCGTGCTTTTTCAACCATTTCTTCAATCCGAGCAGGATGAATACGGCCGTCCTTAATCAAACGTGTTAGCGCCCGTTTAGCCACTTCACGTCTGATTGGATCAAAACCGCTCAAAACCACCACTTCAGGTGTATCATCAATGACCAAGTCAATTCCAGTTAAAGCTTCAAAAGAGCGAATATTGCGCCCTTCGCGGCCAATAATTCTCCCTTTCATATCATCGTTTGGCAAATTGACAACCGAAACAGTAGTTTCAGCAACAGTATCTGCCGCGCTGCTTTGTAAAGCTTCAATGATAATTTTGCGAGCATAATGGTCAGCTTTAGCTTTCACTTTTTCATCGCTATCTCTGATTAATTCTGCTCGTTCTTTAACTAGCTGACCAGAAAGCTCATCCAAAACCATTTGTTTAGCCTGGTTTTCGGTTAAATTTGATACGGCCAATAAGGCTTGTTGGCGTTTATTGACCAATTCTTTAGCTTGAGTCAAATTATCAGTTAACTCCTGATCTTTTGCCTGAGCTATTTTAGCTTGCTGGTCTAAATCACGTTGTTGTTGCGTAATTTTCTTGTTTTGATGGTCTAAATCATCTGCTTGGCGTTGAAGACGACTTTGCCGCAAATCCAGCTCATCCTGCCGTTGTTTGAGTTTAGTTTCTGCTTGCTCACGCATGCGGTTGATTTGCTCTTGGGCTTGAATAAGCTTTTCTTTCTTTGCGTTTTCAGCTTCTTTTTTGACGGCTTCAGCAACATTTTTTTGAGCCGCCACTTCAGCTTTGATCGCCTCTACTTGCGAGTGAGCATTGGCTAAAATATGTTCTGCATCATGACTAGCGTTAGCGGCATCTTTTTCCCACCGACGCTTACGCAGTAAATAACCAATCCCAACTCCAAGTATGATCGAAACAACAGCGACAGCAACGGAAATTGTATAAATTTCATTCATAATTACTATCGCCTTTTTACTTCGTTTGAGTTGTTACACGCCACATAAAATCTTAATGATCTCGGCTAAAGATGTCAATTTATAAAAAAATTGGATTTGCAAATCACAAATCCAATTTAAGCTCAAGATTTTGTTGTTTTACTGGGTTCAGTAGTAGATTGTTTATCAGTAGCTTTATCTCCTGCCAAGCGTGCCTTCACCTTTTCTGGATTTTCACGGTCAGCAATTGATTCCTTATCAATTCCATACGCTTTGCGGACTTTAACCATCAGCTCTTGGAACATTTCAGGATGATCAGCCAAATAAGTTTTGACATTTTCACGTCCCTGTCCAATCCGCTCGCCATTGTATGAATACCAAGAACCCGCCTTTTGAACGATATCCTTATCAGCGGCCATATCAAGTAATTCACCAGTTTGTGAAATCCCTTGCCCGTACATAATATCTACTTCGGCAACTTTAAAAGGTGGGGCAACTTTATTCTTGACCACTTTAATCTTAGCCCGGTTACCAATCACGTTACCGCCTTGTTTAATTTGCTCAGCACGCCGAACTTCTAATCGAATAGTTGAATAGAATTTCAACGCACGTCCGCCTGGGGTCGTTTCCGGATTCCCGAACATGACGCCTACTTTTTCACGAATTTGGTTAATAAAAATCGCGATTGTTTTGGTCTTGGAAATGGTTCCAGATAATTTACGCAAGGCTTGACTCATCAGCCGTGCTTGCAGGCCGACATGAGAATCGCCCATCTCGCCTTCAATTTCCGCCCGTGGGACTAAGGCAGCAACCGAGTCAACGACTACCAAGTCAATTGCCCCACTAGAAATCAATGTATCGGCAATTTGCAAGCCTTCTTCACCAGTATTAGGTTGAGATAAAATAAGCGAATCGATATCAACGCCTAAATTTTCGGCATAAGCTGGGTCTAACGCATTTTCCGCGTCAATATAAGCTGCTGTCCCACCTTGTTTTTGCACCTCAGCAACCGCATGCAACGCTACCGTCGTTTTACCAGATGATTCTGGACCATAAATTTCTACAATTCGGCCGCGCGGATAGCCGCCAACTCCTAAAGCAGCGTCTAAGGCTAATGAACCTGATGGTACAGTTGACACTTGCGTGTCCGCTTTATCGCCCATCCGCATAACCGCACCCTTACCGAAGTTCTTTTCAATTTTTTTCAATGCAGCTTCCAGCGCTGCTTGCTTTTGATCTTTAGCCAAGTTCTTCCTCCTTAACTAGTTCTGTTTTATTATACTTGCTTTAAATTGAAAAAGCCAGCGAAAAGCGAACGCACGTTCAAAGCGCTAGCCCTCTAAATTTATATACGCAAAAAAGCTCTGACTTAGCGCCAGAGCTTTTAAAATAATTTTTACTTAAATCCGCCTTTAAAGACATCTTTACTTTGATGGAAATAATCCCAGCCTGAGTAAATAGTAAAGAACAAGCAGACGTACAGCAGAATTTCACCAATTGGAATGTGAATAGCTGCAAAGAAAACGTCGTTTAGGAGCAAGAAAATAATTGCCAACATCTGTGTTGTTGTCTTAATCTTACCTGGCATCTTAGCTGCTAAGACTTGGCCATCATTTTCAACCAATAGTAACCGTAAACCAGTCACCGCCAGTTCGCGGCAGACAATAATGGCAACTACCCAGGCAGGTGCCATTTTCAGCTCTACCAGGAAAACCATGGCAGTCATGACCAACATTTTATCCGCCAGTGGATCGGCAAACTTGCCAAAGGTAGTGACTTGATGATTTGCCCGAGCCAGATGTCCATCAAACCAATCAGTTGCAGATGCACCAGCAAAAACAATCGTAGCCCAAATCTGGAACCAAGGAATTGTCACGCCGCCAAAAGTGGCACTGCCTGCTGGCCAACGAAAAATGATCAACAGCATAAAAACAGGAATTAAACAAATTCGAAACAGGGTTAACTTATTTGGCGTATTCATTATCTGCTACTTTGGCCTCCGCTTGTTTGTGTATTGCTACTAGTAGTTCCTTGTCCAGTGGAGCTTTGACCAGAACCAGTTGTCTGATTAGAAGACTGGTAACCGCCAGTGGTTGTTTGGCTGCTGCCAGTGGTTGAATTAGTCGTAGAGTTCTGGTTAGTTTGCTGGCTACTTTGATTTGTTTGGGTTTGCTGAGAATCAGTATTAGAACTGGTAGTAGTATCAGTTGTTGTACTTGTATCAGTACTACTGTCTGTATCACTTGTCGTTGATGCTGAACCAATCAACAAAGTAATCCGCAAACTGCCACTTGTCCGCGTAAATGGTACCCGTTTACCAGCAATCTTGATTGTAGCTGAGTTGGCATTGCCAAAGTTAACGACCACTTGCTGAGTCCCATGCGGGATAGTCATGCTATGTTTATCGCCAGCTGCTAAAGTATTAGACCAAGTCTTGCTGCTACCAGCAGTAATTTGAGCCCAGGTACTGTCATTAGTTGAAACTGTCAGCTTGCGGTTTGACTTCAAGCCACGCACGCGGTAAACTCCGGCACTAACTTTTTCAATCTTAACTGAAGAAGTCTTTTTAACTGTTGTGGTCTTTTTCTTTTTCTTCGGAGCAGTTTGAGAAACAGTCACATCGTTAGACTTGTTTTCTGCTTCTTGTTGCGAACCGCCAAAGAAATGCGAGAAGACCAAGTAAATCAGCATAATAACAACTAGAGCGCCAATAATGCCTAAGGCCTTTGGTAAGTAAGCCTGCCACATACCCTTTTTATTTTGGGTTGTTTTCTTAACCTTCTCAGTTTGATTATCGATCGAATCTTCGACATACTCATCTGGTTTAGCCTCTGGCACTTCTTGCTGGTAACTTTCCAGCAATTGCTTACCGTCAAGGCCAACTACATTTGCATATTGTCTGATGAACGCACGCACATAAAAGTCGCCAGGCAATTTATCGTAATCATTTTCTTCGATTGCCGTTAAATAACGACTTTGAATCTTCGTGATTTTTTCAACGTCAGAGATTGACATGCCCTTAGCTTTACGTGCTTCGCTTAATTTCTCTCCAATGTCTGCCATATAAACCTCTACCTTAAAAACTTAATTTGAGTATATCATATTTGCCGCAGTCCCAACCTAGTTTTTAGGTTGCTGAGCCGCGTAAAAACGGCTATTAGCCTGAATTTTTTTTGCAAAAGCTGCATATCTAGCATAACTAAAATTCTGCAAGTCTTGCAAAGTTTGGTAATAATCTTGATCTTGCAAGGCACTTTCGCCGAGTTCTGTTGCAAGCCAAGGCAAATCGTCAAGTCCGCGTAGACTTTGGGCCAAGCTTTGTTTTTTTAGCAAGGCGAACAAATCTGCTGGTAAACGATTACTAATCCACCCAGTTTGTACAGCTTCAATTGCCGCTGATAGGTGTTCAGAGACCCCAAAAATACTAACAAAAGCACCTTCTCGAGTGCAAGTCACACTTAAATCAAGGGGCAAGTTAATAATTCCTTGTTGCTGCGTCTGGGTGAACCATGGGCTCAAAATGCCTAATTGCGATTCTACCATTAATTCAAGCAACATTTGTGCTAGAAGTGGATTTGCTAAAAAAATCTTAAGATCTGGCAATTTAATCCCGCAAGCAAAACGATTTAAACTGCCACTGACTTCCGAGCTCCACTGCTCAGTTGGCACTGCTTGTTTAAAAGCAGTTGCTCGTTTGACCTGCAAAAGTCGCTTTTGCCAGGGCTGAACAAGCTTAAAAAGTTGACTGGCTTGGGCTTGAGAAAAATCGCCACTCATCAACAGCTGCATTTTTGTCGGTTGATAATTAGCACTATAAGCTGTTTGTAAACTAGTAGCATCAGTTGCCGCAACTGCATCTCTGGTACCTGCAATATCAGCTGCCAGCAACGTTTTTGGATACATTTGTCCAAGCAAATCACGTTCAAGCTGCCAGCTAGGATCATCTTGGTACGAAGCAAGTTCTTGCAGAATGATCGGCCGTTCTTTACTAATCGTCTTCTGCGTAAATTCTGGCTGCCCTACTAATTGTAAGAGCAATTTAACTACAGCCGAAAAATTATCTAAACAAGTTGCATAGAACATTGTTTCGTTGTAGGAAGTAAAGGCATTAACATACGCACCCAAAGCTTCAAATTGTTGTGATAAGTCGCCAGACTTTTTAGCAAATAAAACGTGCTCTAAAAAATGAGCTTGCCCCGGTAAAGGTTGAGGATCGGCACTGCCAAAATCAACCAAAATTCCAGCAAATTTTTGGTTAAAACCTGGCCGGCAGATAATTTGCGCCTGTAAGCCAGTTTGGTAGGTATGGCGATAAATAGTAGGTCGTCTCATTGCAAACAATAGCTTTCTTTTAATTCCAACTTGCTAGCAAAATCTAAAAACTCAGCCGGGCTTAATTGAGCAGCTGTTCTCACGCAAGCACGGCTAGTTAATTCGCAGTTAAACATTTTACCAATCACCGTACGTTCAAAAATTGCAGCGGCATTATCATTGCTGGTCAAAAAGCGGCGAATCATATTTTGCTTGCATTTTTCAAACAAGCCGTGGTTCAGCTGACCTGCTTGTAAGTCCAAAATTGCTTTAGTAATCGCCTGCTGGGCTATATCTTTTTTCTGTTTATCAAGCGATGCAGAAATCACTAATAAGCTTAAGGCAGGATAATTGCTGCCATCAATTGCATAGGCCGCCCCTAATTGTTCACGAACTCGCTGAAACAAAATTGATGATTCATCTCCAGCCAGATAGGCCGCTAAAAATTCACCTAAAATTTCACGGCTGAAATAAGGCAAAGTGTCATTATAAACAAAGCCTAGCACTAATTGTGATTGATCAAATTGATTTTTTTCCGTCACTACTTTGGCAGGAGGATCAGCGGGAACAGAGCTTACAGCACCAATAGTTTGACCAAAATCTAGCTGATTGAACTGTCCAGCAATTTCTGCAGCTGATGGCAAAGCAGCTCCTTGTCCAATAAACATCGCTGGCTGCTGAAGCATTTTGTCATAAAAATCTTGTAAATCACTAAGCTGTAAAGACGAAATAGTATCTAAAGGGCCAAAAATGCTATATATCAAATCACGCTGATCAGCAAATAGGCTTGCAAAAAAGCGTTGTGCTGCCAAATTACTTGGCAAATCATAAAAATCATGCCAGGCATCCTGCAACTGCAACTTAGCTAACTGAAAATTGATCGGTGTGAGTAGTGGCTGCTGTACTAATTCAGCTAACGCCGAGACAACTTGCTGAGAATCATAATCAGGATTTAAAACTGCCCTAGGTTCTACATAATTTAAGGTATAAGAAACTAGCAAAGTTTGTCCCATCACTTGCGTATATGCTGAAAAATGAGCGTCATACAGGCTAGCTAAATATTTGGTTTGCAAATACATGCTCGGATAATTTTGGCTGGCATTGTTTTGCATAAAGTTCAGCAAACTAGCTTTAGCAATGTTTGCTTGTGTTAATGGAAAGCAAAAAAAGCAACCGAGATTGCCCGTTGAAAACTTATGTTCCGGCAACAAATAGATATGCTCACTCATGCTTGTTGATCATCCTTTTTTGGTGGTAATACTTTGCGCGGCTTCGACCCTTCTGATGGACCGACAACACCATTAGCTTCCATTTGATCGACAATTCTCGCTGCCCGATTGTAGCCAATGCGGAATCTGCGCTGCAGCATTGACACGCTGGCAGACTTTTGCTTACGAACTAGCGCTACAGCTTCATCATAATATTCATCCAAATCTTCAGTTTCACGGCCCAGACCTTCATCATTTGCAGCGTTAGCTGTTGGCATCATTTCATCGCTATAAACAGCCTGCTGCTGATCTTTGACATATTTAGCGACCCGCTCAACTTCATCAACTGAAATGTACGCGCCTTGAATTCGTTCTGGCTTGGCTGCGCCAATTGGCAAAAAGAGCATATCGCCGCGCCCGATTAATTTTTCCGCACCAACTTGGTCCAAAATTGTCCGTGAATCAATTCCACTTGAAACAGCAAAAGAAATTCTTGAAGGAACGTTAGCCTTAATCAAACCAGTAATAACATCGACACTTGGACGCTGCGTTGCCAAAACCATATGAATCCCTGCAGCACGTGCCATTTGAGCTAACCGCACGATTGCATCTTCGACTTCGTGCCCAGCAACCATCATCAAATCGCTAAGCTCATCGACAATAACCACGATATACGGCAATGGCTGCATGACTGGCCTGCTCTTATCACGATTATTTTCTTGCACTTTCTGATTGAACTCAGCCATATTACGAGTTCCACTGGCGGCAAAAAGTTTATAACGGCGTTCCATTTCCTTTACAGTTTTATGTAAGGCATTTGCTGCTAACCTTGCATTCGTGACAACTGGAATCAGCAAGTGCGGAACGTCATTATAAGTCGATAGTTCCACCATCTTAGGGTCAATCAAAACCAACTTAACTTGGTCTGGCTTAGCCTTCATCAAAATGCTAGTGATAAAAGTATTGACTGCTACTGATTTACCAGAACCAGTTGAACCAGCAATCAGCAAGTGGGGCATTTTACGCAAGTCAGCTGAAACGACCCGGCCAGCCACATCTTTCCCAAGTGGAATTGCCAGTGGATTCTTTTTAGCACGCTGAGATTGATGTTCCATCACATCTTTAAAATTAACGGATGAGGTGTTCTTGTTTGGCACTTCAATCCCAATTAACGGCTTACCTGGGATTGGAGCCTCGATCCGGATATCTTTAGCCGCCAAAGCTAAGGCCAAATCATCAGCTAAATTAACGACTCGGCTAACTTTAACGCCAACCGCAGGCTGCACTTCATAACGCGTAACAGTTGGCCCTAAAACGGCAGTTTTGACTTTTACTTTAACGCCAAAGCTAGCCAGTGTTTGTTCAAGCTTATTGGTATTAGTCCGAATTAATGCTCGATCTTCGCTTTGATCAACATGTTTAATTGGATCGAGCAGCGACACAGGCGGCAGCTGGTAATTACCGGTGACCGGCTTCACTGGTTCACTAGCCAAATCATCATGATGTTCAACGCTACCTAAATTATGCAGCACCTGTTGATCATCTGCTAGGTCACCGTGAGACAGTGGTCTCGCCGGTTCATTAGCTACCACTTCATTTAAGTCCGGTTCGGGTTGTGAGATAATTTCAGGCTCGACTGATTCAATTGATGCATCATCGGAAACTGAATCAGATGTTTCATCAGTAGGCTGTTGCGACTTAAAATCGCTCAAATCTGGAAAAGGCTGTTCATCTTTTTGCAATGGATCTTGCAGTTTTTGCCGATTTTTTACTTTGCGTTTTTCAACTAAATCTTGATACTGCTTCTGCAAAGCATGACCAGCCTTTTGATTAGTTGTAACTATGCCTTGACCAGCTTTTTGCACGCCGGTGAGCACGCTAACAAATTTAATGTCAAACAGCATCAAAAGACCCGTTAGCATCCCTAGCCAGCCTAAAATTACTGTTCCTATACTACTGATCAGCGGAAAGAAACAGCTATATAAAGCAGTCCCAATGATTCCGCCGCCTAAGGCATGTGCCGCTTGGCCACGTGCAAATTCTCCGCCAATTGCTTGCATAAAGACATTGATAAAACCATGGTTAATCATTAGACGATTAAAATAGCGCTGGCTTAAGCAGAGAAGAAAGCCTAAGGCAAGCAGCAGCAGTCCGCAATTGCGTTTCCAGCCCCAATGCGGTGGTTGATTATAAACAACCATAACTAAGCCCAGAATTCCAAGCAGAATCGCAAAGATCAGGTAGCCATCGCCAACAAAAAAGCGCAGGGCGTTAGCCAGTTGACGGCCAAGCCACCCTAGCTTTACTCCAGCTAGCAGTGCCCACATCAGCAAGACTATGCCGGTGATCGACCAAGTATATGATTTTTGCTTACGTTTGCGCCGGCTGCGTTTTCTTTTCTTCTTTTTAGCCATTAAACTCCCCTCCTCTCTGCTCAATATCAGCTAATTTTCACTATCTTCATCGGTTGGTTTCATGCCAAATTCCAAATTCAAAGGCTGCTCTAAAGTAACTTGCGTAATTTGATAAATAACCGTGCCTAAAGTCTCCATTAGCGGTTGTGACATCAATTGATATTCTTCATCTGTTAGGTCTTGACCATCGCCATAATAATCTTGCAATAAAACCACTTGGCTAATAATTCCTGAAAAGCTCAAGTCGCCTGGTTGCGGAGCTAAATCATAGTCAAGACTTACTTTGACAAAAGTTCCATCTTTAGCTGGCTCTTTTTGACCATCAGCACCGACATGATAGACAGGTTGAATCGTAAAATCTAATTTTTGATGAGGATTGTATTCATCGTGATTATCATAGTGAAAAGATTCGACAATCACGCGTTCCATTTTTTTGATTTCCATCGTTAATTAATCCTTTAACTTATCAACTGGATAATGATGACTCGTTTCCATGCCAGGAAAACCTTGTTGGCGCAAAGCTTCAAATAAAACCATGACCACAGAATTAGCCAGGTTAAAAGCTCTGATTTTATTAGACATTGGAATCCGAATATTTTGCTGATAATGCTCACGCATAAAAGTTTCCGGCAAGCCAGTCGTTTCTTTACCAAATAAGAAATAGTAATTTTTATCTGGGGCAGTGTAAGTCTGGTCATAAACCGATTTTTCTGAGAATTTAGAAATCAGATATAGTTCATCCTTTGGCCCCAAAGTTTTCATGAAGGCAGCTAAGCTTTCGTGACGGTGCAGGTCAACATTTTTCCAATAATCTAAACCTGCCCGCTTCATGTGCTTATCATCTAAACTGAAGCCTAAGGGTTCAATCAAATCCAACACAGTGTTAGTTCCGGCACATGTCCGAGCGATATTACCGGTATTAGCTGGCATCAGCGGTTCATACAATACAACGTGGTTAGTCATCTTTTTTTGGCTTCCTTTCTGGTTCAGCCACAATTGGCCCTTGATAAAAGCTAGAAACGCGTTGGTAATAATTAAAGACGCGCTGCACGATAATTTTAATTACCGCGTAAACTGGGATCGCAAAAATAACGCCCCATAGTCCAGCCACCGCGCTAGCACCAATCAAAATCAAAATAGTTGTAACAGGGTGCATTTTCATCTTATTGCCCATTACTAATGGACTAATGACCCGTCCTTCTAGAGTTTGTTCAATCGCAAAAACGATCAAGACTTTCACCAGCATCATCGGTGAATTCATAATTGCTAGCACCAATGATGGAATCATAGCAATAAAAGTCCCAAAATATGGGATTAAGTTGCACAGTCCCGCGATCACGGCTAGCAAAATAGCATAACTTTGACCTATCAAACTATAGCCGACTCCAAACATCACGGCTACCCAAAAAGCCACGATTAATTGACCACGTACATATTGGGCAACTGCTTGATTAATGTCGCCAAGCAGTTTGGAAAATGATGCTTGAAAACGAGCAGGAGCAAATTTGGCAATAGCCGGCCGCAATTGATGACCGTCTTTTAACATAAAGAACAGGACAAACGGAGCGGTTAACAGGGTCATAAATGTCATCGTAACTACGCTGACTGCTGAGTTGATACTCGACATCGCGCTACCCATATCATAATTGGCAAAAGCCTTGCGCACCTGGCTGATCGCCTTATTAAAATCCTTATGCATATACTGCAAGTGCGGATCATGAGCAGCGTGTTGGATCGTGGCCTGTGCATCACGCCAGTAGCGTGGCCAGTTCTTGATCAGCGATTGCAATTGCTGCTGCACGATTGGCACAATCCAATTTAACAACCAAACTAGCAACAGAACGAACAAAACAAACAAGATCGTAATTGTCACGGTGCGTGGCACGTGCCAGCGCTTTTGCAAAAAATCAACAACTGGATTCATTAAATAGTATTGCAGGCCTGCTAGCAATAATGGTGGAAAAATAGCATTGAAAAATGCCCAAAAAGGATTCAGGACAAATGAAATTTTATTAAAAACAAAAATGACCAGAAAGAACAACAGTAAGTTGATCATCGCGATCGTAAAACGGTTGTTGACTAACCAGTCGCGCCAAACATTCTTTGGCGGCTGTTGATTCATAAGATCAGCTCCAATTCTTTATGTGTTAAATTCTAGCACACCAGAGCCCATTCCCACACCACTGGCGATAGAGTAAAATAATAGGCAGCAAAGGAGATCCAGCATGACAAAAGTTTTATTCGGCGGCTATACAGATCAAGGCGGAACAGGAGTTTATCAAGCTGAATTTGACTCGGTGGCTGGCTTAAGTCAGCCCAAGCCTTTCATTCAAGTTGGGGCCCCTACTTATTTACAGCAAGCCGGCGATTTGCTTTTTGCAATCAAACGCTTGCCAGATCAGGGCGGAGTCGCTTGTTATTCATTAATTAATGGAAAGCTCCTATCACAGCAGCTAGAAGCGGGAGCTTCGCCTGCCTACCTGCAAGTAGATCCTGAGCAACAGCTGCTTTTTATGGCCAATTATCATAGCGGCCGAATTGCTGTTTATCACTATGACTTACAAGGACAGCTATCTTTACAAGCTGAAACGATTCGCCGCGGCAGCAGTATTAGGCCAGAGCAAACAGCAGCTCATCCCCACTTTTTTGGCGAAACGCCATTTAATAATCTGGTCTGCTGCGACCTCGGGACAGACTCCCTAGCTTTTTATCAGCTGCAAAACGATCAACTAGTTCCTAGTGCTGATTTGCAATTGCCTGCTGGCAGTGGTCCGCGGCATTTAGTCTTTGATCGGCAATATCAACGCATTTATATCGCGTGCGAATTAGCCAGCCAAGTACAAGTAGTAAATTATGAGCAAAATGGAGCCGTTTTGAGTTTAGGACCGCGTTATGCGACTACTGCTGCTTCCTTCCATGATCACAACGGTGCCGCTGCAATCCGCATCAGCCGTGACGGCCGCTTTTTATACGTTTCCAATCGCGGTGAAAATAGCTTAGTCGTCTTTAAAATTACACCGACCGGTTTAGAATTGATTCAGCGAATCAGCACTTTTGGCAGTTTCCCGCGCGATTTTAATTGGGACAGTCAGCAGCAGTTTGTTATCGCTGCCAATCAAACTTCAAATAACGCAGCTGTTTATCGTCGTAATGCAGAAACCGGTTTGTTAAGCCGCTGGCAGCTAGATGTTGCGGTACCACAGCCAACCTGCGTTTTATTTGAAAGGAGTTAAATTATTACGAATAAGCGAAAAACTATCCGCACCTGTCTAATTACCGCTGCCTGTTTAATTGGTGCGTTAATTTTATATCGGCTGTACCTAGACTATGCTCCAGAACTAAACTTACTAATTCATTTCAATCATAAAAATGAACAACTCTTAGTAGCCAAAATTCGTAACCATGGCTGGCGCGACTTGGTCTTGCTTTTCCTACTCAGCACCTTGGCAACTGCCATCCCAGGTTTATCAAATAGCATTTTTTGCGTGTTAAATGGGCTGCTTTACGGACCTTGGCTGGGCTTTGGCGTTAACTGGCTAGCGGCTGTTTGTGGACAATTTTTGTTATTGCGCCTGTTAAATGTATTAACTCACCGGCAAGCTACTCAAAAATCAGATCTTTTCAAAAAATTAACTGACGCAGCTTCTGCTAGCAGTCCATATTTTAGTTTAACGCTAGCCTACGCGATTCCAATTATTCCCAGTGTGACCGCTGCCTATGCTTCGATTAACTTGCTGCCAAGTTGGCAGCAGCGCATGTTGCCGATTATTTGTGGTACCTTGCCAGCCAGTTTTTTATACGCTTTCGGTGGCGATGCCCTACTTCACTTAGACTGGAAAAGGCTGCTCATTTTTGCAGTCTGCATCTGCCTCTTAATCGGCTTAGACTTAATCCTAATTATTACCAAACGCAAAAGTGCTAATCGTTCTTAAGCCGTCGCCATAATTGCTGCATATCGGTTGGATCAGGAACCTCGACAGCTTTTTCCTGTTTAGAAAATGGATCAAAGAAGTGCAGGGAATACGCGTTTAGAGCTTGGCGGTGAAAGTCATCAGGACGACCATATAATTGGTCACCATAAAGCGGGTGTCCAATCGCCTGCATGTGGACGCGGATCTGATGCGTCCGGCCTGTCATCAGCCGCAAAGAAACTAAGCTAGCTCCCGGCACCTGATCAAGCACCTGATACAACGTCACCGCGCTTTGACCGTGCGGAGCAACCCGCCGCCTAACGGTTTTATTCACTTGACTAATCGCGAGATCAACTCTACCCGTCCATTCATCAAAATTGCCATGCACAATTGCATGGTATTTTTTTTGCAGCTGATCAGCAGACTGTTGACTAAATTGACTCTGAGCAACGCCATTTTTACCAACTAAAACTAAACCACTTGTTTGGCGATCTAAACGCGTCACTATATGCGGACGAGTTGTTAAGCCTAATTCTTCAAAATAGGCCAGCAAATAATTAACCAATGATTGGCGATCTTCATAGCGTGAAGGAATTGTTAGCAGTCCGGCTGGTTTATTGATCAGCAAATAATTGTTTGTTTCCTGCACGATTTGCAGTGGGCCTTTGATTGGCACCAAATATGGGTTGGGCTTTTCCTGCCCCGGCACAAAAATTACCTCATCCCCTGTTTGCAGGTGGAAGCTTAGATATCGCCGCCGGTGGTTAACTAAAATCAAGCCATTGTGATAGCGGGCAAATTTCAGCGATCGTCTGGAAAATCCTCGTTTCAGCAAAAAATGACCCAACACGTGTGGATCATTTGCGGAAACCTGTTCTTTAAAAAAATTTATCATGAATCTTGTCCTAAGAAAGAATCACGCACTCGGTTCCAAAAATGCGTATACTTAAAACGATCAAAATGAATCATATGTTTTGAAATTGAAAAGTCGAGCTCACTAATTTGACGGTGCCGAACTCGGTGACCATCGACAACCAACAGCAAATCAGGCCGTGCTTTAGGTTTGAGCGTAATCCACTGATCTGGCGGAATAACTACTGGCGCTGACAAAGTTCTGAACAAGCGATTGTTCAGCGAGGCAATTTCGGTCATTTGCAGGGCTTTTAGTGTGGGGTGAATTACCGCTCCACCTAAAGATTTACTGTAAGCGGTCGAACCGGTTGGAGTTGACACGCAGAGTCCATCCCCACGAAAATTCTCAAAAAATTGTCCTTTAATATCAACTTCAGCTTCTAGCGTTTTATAACCACCTTTAATCGAAGCTTCATTTAAAGCAGTGTAGTAGCGCACGCGATGGTCTTCTTTGACCCGAACTTCTAAAAGCGGATAGCTAACAGTTTCTGGCTGTCGTTGTTTTAACGCTTTCACCAACTCAGCTAATTCAAAATCACGCCAATCAGTATAAAAACCCAAATGACCAGTATGCACCCCAATAAAGCGCACATCATCAATCAACGGTAAATAGCGATGAAAAGCACTAAGCAGCGTTCCATCACCGCCAATACTAATGACCACATTAGGTTGGTCAGCATTGATTTTGATTCCACTAGCAAGCAATTCATGTTCTAATTTTTGCGCGACAGCTAATGTTTGCGGTTGATGATTATAAACTAGAGCGACTCTCATTTAGCTTTCCTTACCCTTTGACTTAGAAAAAATCTTTTGGGCAGACTGGACTTCATCTTTGATAGAAGACATTTCTTCGTCTAGCTGATAAGCAGCTTCAGCAGTTGATTTTAAACGTTTTGAGACATCATCTGGATACTTGCCTTGATACTTATAATTCAGCGAGTGCTCAACCGTCGCCCAAAAGTTCATGGCTAGCGTTCTAATTTGAATTTCGGCAATTAAATCTTTTTTCCCGGTCGGCAAGAACACTGGATAGGAAATAACCATGTGATATGAACGGTAGCCTGACGGCTTAGCATTTTGCACATAGTCTCGCTCCTCAATCACTTCCATATCCGAGCGCTGGTGAATTAGGTCAACGACTGTATAGATGTCATCGACAAATTGACACATGATCCGAATACCAGCAATATCTTGCATGTCAGTTTCAATTACCGATTCATCGATATAGCGGCGCCGCATTTTTTCTTTAATCGACTCAACTGTCTTAACCCGTCCCGTGACAAATTCAATGGGCGAGTGTTCATTATTTGTCAAAAAGCTTTGTCGCAACGATCTAAATTTCACTTTTAATTCATCGACAGCTTCATGATATGGACTTAAAAATTTTACCCAATCGTCCACTTTAATCACCTATTCTATCTTCTTGTTTAAGTAAAGCTGCTTGGACTGCTGGCGGTACTAAGGTAGATACATCGCCGCCGTAGCTGGCAATCTCACGCACTAATGTGGATGAAAGCTGTTGATATTTTCCTTGGCTAGGCAGGAGCAGCGTTTCAACATCTGGTGCTAAATCCTTATTGACAGCTGCAATTGCCTGCTCAAATGAAAAATCCGTTTCATTGCGGACCCCGCGGATAATTACTTGGGCTCCGACCCTCTGAGCAACCTGCACAGTCAACTCTTGCCGCCGCGGGCGCAAAGCCGTGACGTTTGACAGAGATTTTACAGCTGCTGCGACTAAAGCAAGCCGCTCTTGTTCATTAAATAGTTGATGCTTGCTTTGATTATTTGCAACCACCACTACGACTTCATCAAAAACAGCTGCTGCCCGTTTTATTAACGCTAAATGGCCATTAGTAATGGGATCAAATGATCCGGGAAAAATTGCCTTCATTGCTTTTGCCTTATTCAATACTTTCAACCACAATTATTAATCCCTATTCATTATAATAAAGTCAGCACCAGAAAGGAAAAGATCATGTCTAAAAATCAGGAAATTGAAGCCAAATATTTGTTGCCGCCAGATTTATATCAGCAATTGCTGAAAACTTATCCATTGAAGCGAAGTTTTGAGCAAGCAAATTATTATTACGATACTCCTGATTTTAGTTTACGAAAGCAGCACTGCGGCCTGCGGATTCGTCTGTTCAGCGATCGCGCTGAAGAAACATTGAAAACGCCTGATCCGAGGCCGCGGCAATCAACTTACCACGAAGTAATCGAAATTAATGACGAGCTTGACTTAGGTCAGGCTCAGCAACTAGTTCAGCAGGCAGGCCTGTTTATGGAAGGCCAAGTTGGACACTACCTGCAGCAAAATTTTGCTAATTTATTGCCGCAGCTTAAGCAATTCTCATGGAGCAAAACTCAGCGGCATTTATTAACTGGGCCTGGCGACTGTGAATTAACCTTGGATAAAACTGTTTATCCTGATGGAAGTACCGATTACGAATTATAAATTGAAAATCATCAGCCAGCTGCAATTCAGCAAGCCAGCCAAGAAATTCAAGCTAAATTTAATTTTCACCCTGACGCAAACCAATGCAATCAAAATAAAGTTGACCGTGCCACGCAACATCGCGTGAGCATTTAAGTTGTCCTATTGCTTTTTAATCTGCTAAAGTGACAAAGCAGGAGGAGCCTATGTTCGAAGTTTTCTTTTTTATCAATCCTTTGGGAACCCTGTGTTACCACAATGAGCAAACAGTTATTTCAGCCTTAAATGAACATAATTTAAGCGCGTCATATCACATGGTGCCGGTTGTTTCCCTTGATAATATCAAAACTTATTTAATGCGGCGCGGCTGTAGTGGCAACTGCTTGGATGAATTCAATCAAGCAGCCGAAGCCATGAGGCAAGCACAAACTGATTTCTATACTTTAAAGATGCTAGCTGGCAATAAAAAAGCCAGAAGCTTTATCTTTGACTTGCAGGCCAAATTAGCCAAACAAGAAGCTTTTTCGCAGCTACTGGCTAATCAGCTGCTTGAACAGTTAGACGTTAAACCAGAAAATATTGCCAGTCATTACCACAGTCCGTTTGTCAGCAAAGCGATAGAAAAAGACAAACAAATCGTTGCTCAGTTTGGCATTCAAACCACGCCAACAACAGTTATTTACAACTATGCTCAAAACAAAACTGGTTACATCTTCGAGGGTGCAATTAGCCGTAGCGATTTGGCGCCAGTTTTGACAACTAACAATTCACAGCAAATACATTTAATCTAGATCAAGCAGGGTCCAATCATAATTAGCACCCGGTACTTGCCAGCTGGAAAAAGCAGCAGCGGGTAAATCAGCTGAAGTTTGCTTTCGCAGATATAAATACTCCCCTAGTTCCAGACCAAGCTTAGTTTTTTGAGTTAGTTGCTTTTGCAGATAAAAGTATTCAGCTTTGGGCTGAGCTTGATAAGAACGCAAAATTGGATGGAATTGCCAGAGGGCCTGTAGTCCGAGCTCGTCTAGCGCAAATTCTTGCTGCTGCCGGCATAAACGCTGCTGCCAGGCTGTTTGTTGCAAATTATATTGCAAACGCAAGATATTCCGTTTAACATCAAGTTCTAAATAATACCAATGCCATCGCTTATTAAAACGTAGGAAAATCACCTGCGTCTTTTTTATTTTAGTGCCTAAAAAATGCCGCTGACCTACTAACCACACATCCATAATCTGCACCTGCTGATAGCAGTGATGGCGATGGCTAAATTCAGTCTGGCTAAGAGGCGCGCACTGAATTTCAAACGCTAATTTAGGGCTGGCTAAGACATCAGCTCGAATTTGCCCATTCGCTAAAGGCACTTCTAATTGGGCTGGCCAACCAGCTGCTGTTAAGGCAGCTTTCACTGCTCGCTTGCCTAAAGCATGCTCGTTTTTTTCACCGCCGCTGCCTTTCAAATTCAAATGCTGAAAATATGGCGTCTTAGCTTCAGCAATGATCAAAACCACTTCATGGCTGCAGTGCGGACAACGGTAAGTTGGCTTAGGTGAATGCCAGTGCTTGTACGCCTCGGTTCGGGCTAATACTAACTGCTGGTGACGCAAAGCTGCATACATTTTTATCCCTCCTAACTTTATATACGCAAAAAAGAGCAAGTTTAAACTTGCTCTTTTTATTTCTTTTAACAATTTATGGACTGTTCTATGAGAAATATGAACGTAAACTAGCTAAGGCATCCTGTGGCAACAAACACTTAGCTGTAGTCTTAATGTCAGTAAATTCCTGATCGCTCATGCCTTCACCGAATTCATTGGCAATTGCCCAGGCATCCTGCGGTTTCATTTCCGCGTAATTATCATCTAAGAAAGCTAATTCTAAATAATAATCCCTACCCGATTTATACAAACTAGCCGCGAGGTCTTGCACTTGCAAACTGTCAGCCAAAGCTATAACGGCTTCAAGACTAGCTAACTTAAAGACGCGGCGATTGTCTTTAACGATTGCTTGCGTGCTGACTGGCGCAGGAGCTGGCTGTTGATTAAAAGCACCAGCACCGCCATTTACTTTAGAAATCAATAGCTCAAGGCCATTGCCATTTGGCATCACTTGGAAAGTTACCGCATCTGTTCCAGCAAAAAGATGATCTTTATCAACTTCTTCTAAAATAGAATAGAAGAATTTTTGAATGTCAGATTTATTGCCGAGCAAATCCAGCATAGTAATGCCACGCTTTTTTAACTCAGCTGCATCCATGCGAACTCGCAGAGTATTTTGATTGATGCGATCAACTTGCAACATTTTAACACCACCTGTCTATTACTTATATTGTAGCTTATTCGGTGGACAAAATAAAAGCGCGAGCCTTAAAAGCCCACGCAGTTTTAATTCAACTATTCAACCATCGCTTGTGCCCGGCGTAATTCTAACCTCCGAACAGATCTTGGTAAGAAGCGTCTGATTTCGTCTTTGTTGTAACCAACTTGCAGACGACGATCATCTAAAATAATTGGGCGACGGAGCAAGCTCGGGTTTTTACTGATCAAATCAAGAAGTTGATCAATTGACAAATCGTCAATATTCACATGCAAGTTCTTAAAAGCTCGTGAACGAGTGGAAATAATATCCTCAGTTCCATTTTCGGTTAAGCTTAAAACTTGTAAAATTTCATCTTTAGTTAAAGGCTGTGCAAAAATATTGCGTTCATGGTACTCCAGCTCATGCTTATCGAGCCAGGCCTTAGCCTTTCTGCAGGAAGTGCAGCTCGGAGAAGAATATAAGGTAATCATGTTTGTCTGCCTCCTTTAAGTTATGCTGTTCTTTGCTTCCCTAATATCATAGCACAATCACTATACTTTTGTAAGTGCTTTTTGTAAGTGATTACTAGTATTAGTATTTCTTAACTAATTATAGGTTAACAACTAAAAATGAATAAAGTATGAAGTTTCGTTAAAATTTATTAAGCTTTCTCTCTTTTTTGAAAAGCTTGCACCAGCTTCTTAACATCGCTGGCCGTTTCAGCTTGCGCTTTCACTTGCGCTACTAGCTCAGCTGCCTCGGATTGTGAGCAGTGGCGCAACTGATCACGAACAGTTAAAATACTGCCGCTGTTCATTGAAAATTCATCCAGTCCTGCCCCGATCAGTAGTGGCAGCATAATTGGATCACAGGCAGCCTCGCCGCACATCCCGCACCAAATACCAGCTTCATGTGCAGCACTAATTGTCCGCCAAATCAGTTGCAAGACGGCAGGATTATAAGGCTGACTTAACTGTGCCAGTTGCCGATTAGTCCGATCAGCAGCCAATGTGTATTGCACTAAGTCATTGCTGCCAATTGAAAAGAAATCAACTTCTTTAGCAAAACGATTAGCCAAAATAGCTGCAGCTGGTACTTCAATCATCATTCCAACTTGCAAATCCTGACCAATTTTTACTCCCGCTTGCAGGAGGTTTTCTTTTTCTTCAGCCAGCATTTTTTTCGCAGCCCGCAGCTCTGATAAATTAGAAATCAGCGGAAACATGATACCTAAATGTCCAGATGCAGATGCCCTAAGCAGTGCTCGCAGCTGCGTCCTAAATACATCTTCGTTAGCTAAGGATAACCGAATAGCCCGTACCCCTAAAAACGGATTATCTTCTTGTGGCAGCTCCCAATAAGGAAGACGCTTGTCCCCGCCAATATCCATCGTGCGAATGATGACTTGCTTGTCTGGCATCGCTCTTAAAACTTGCCGGTATGCTTCAACTTGCACATCTTCACTTGGAAACTGGTCAGCATGCATGTACAAAAATTCAGTCCTGAATAAGCCAACCGCTTCGGCCCCATTTTTTTGTGCCTGTTCAACATCAGACGGCAGGCCTAAATTAGCCGCTACAATCACCCGGTGACCATCAGCAGTCTGGCTAGCCGAGTTGCGCAAAGCTTCTTCATCACGCAATCGCTGCTGCCAAGCTGCCCGTTCTGCCTCAGCTTGCTTGAGCTGCTGAGTGGTTGGATATAAAACTACCGTGCCAGCCGTTCCATTAACAATTATTTGTTGACCAGTCCGAATATCAGTCGTGGCCTTACCGGTGCCCACAACCGCTGGAATTCCTAAAGTCCGCGCCATAATCGCCGAATGTGACGTTTTACCGCCTTCATCCGTAACAAAGCCTTTAATAAATTTAGGGTTCACATGCGCGGTCATACTTGGTGTTAAATCCGTTGCGACTAAGATGACCGGCGAAGTAATAGCCTGCAAGTCGGGCAGTGGCTGCTTTAATAAATGCGCCAGCAAACGTTTAGACACGTCACGCACGTCTGCCACCCGCTCTTGCATATAAGCATTTCCGGCCAACCCGCTAAGCAGTTTGACAAATTTTTGCTCGATCTGGGCCAAAGCAGCTTCAGCGTTGATTTGCTGTTCTTGAATAATTTCTTCAATTGCACCAACAAATTCAGGGTCCTGCAGAATCATCAAATGTGCTGTGAAGACATCAGCTGCTTCTTGCCCCATCTTGACTTGTGCTTGATCTGCTAATGCTTGCACTTCCGTGCGGGCAACTGCGACAGCATCTTCAAAGCGGTCAATTTCTGCTTGTTGATCAGTTATTTGACGGTGTTCAAATGATAAATCTGGCTCTAAAAAAAGAAAAGCTGGAGCAGCGGCAATCCCCGCACTCGCAGCTATTCCAGTAATGGCATTAGTCATGAATTATGCTAAACCTTCTTTTTTCATTGTGTCAGTAATGGTCTTCATGGCTTCAACCGCATCTTCACCATCAGCCGTAATGGTTACATCAGATCCTTGGGCTACACCCAGTGACATAACACCCATGATTGACTTCAAGTTAACTGATTTGCCATTGCATTCCAAACTAATGTCTGAATTAAATCTAGATGCTGCTTGTACCAACAGCGTAGCTGGACGGGCATGGATACCTGTCGGAGCTGTAATATGAAAATCACGCTTTTCCATGAACTTTCTCCTTCTTCATTTACCTTTTGCGTTTGTAAACCTTAGTCTATTTAATTTCTACACTATCATTTTTTGTAGTTCAAAACAATAAACTAACTAGTAGAATTTTCTTTCAAATGGTAAACGATTTCACCCCCGCGCAGCGCGGTTCCCCGAATATCTTGCCGTTTACCAAATTGACGCAAGGCTGCCTGAAATGCAAACGCATTTTCTGGTTTTACCCGATACTCTTTTAGCTCACCAGTACTTAATTGCTGCAAAATTTTTTCGAAATCCATAGACCCACTTCTTTTCAGATTATTACATTAATCATTATAGCTTATCGAAGCAGATTATTGTGCCCGAGTCTTAGCACTTGACTATCCAGAGTGCTAAACATACAATAAAGCCATAATGTTTCAGAAAGAGGGCAAGCAAGAATTATGGAACTTTGTCAAAATTGCCATCAACGGCCAGCAGCAATTCACCTGTTTGCCAAAGTAAATGGCCAAAGCCGTGAAATTAGCTTATGTCAACATTGCTATCAAGAATTAAGACAAGAACAAGGGAACATGAATAATATGGATAATAATTCTTTCTTTGATCTGAATGATTTCTTTAGTGCCTTAAATGGGCAACCAGCAGGTCAAAACAATCAAAATCAAGGCCCGCAAGTACAACGGGGCGGCGGAAATGGAGGCCGGCAAGGTGGCAACTCCATCCTCAGTCAATATGGAACAGACTTAACCGACCTTGCCAAAAAAGGCAAGATCGATCCGGTTATCGGCCGTGATAATGAAATCGCACGGGTCATCGAAATTTTAAACCGGCGGACGAAAAACAACCCAGTTTTAATTGGTGAAGCCGGGGTTGGTAAAACCGCGGTCGTTGAAGGTCTAGCTCAAGAAATCGTTGATGGGTCAGTGCCAGCTAAGTTGCAAGGCAAACGCATTGTTTCGCTAAATATGGTTTCTTTAGTACAAGGCACTGGTATTCGTGGTCAATTTGAACAGCGGATGCAACAATTAATCAAAGAATTGCAAAACCATCAAGAAATTATTCTTTTCATTGACGAAATTCACCAAATCGTTGGCGCTGGCAATGCTGAGGGCGGGATGGACGCAGGCAATATTATTAAACCTGCCTTAGCCCGTGGCGATTTGCAATTAATCGGTGCTACTACCATTAAAGAATACCGTGAAATTGAAAAGGACTCTGCCCTTGCACGGCGATTCCAACCGGTTGAGGTTAAGGAGCCTTCAATTGAAGAAACCATCAAAATATTAGAAGGAATCAAGCCTCGTTACGAAGCCTACCACCACGTCCACTACACCGATGAAGCAATTAATGCTGCGGTTAAGCTTAGCGCTCGTTACATTCAAGACCGTTTCCTGCCAGATAAAGCAATTGACTTGCTGGATGAAGCCGGTTCACGCATGAACTTAACGATTCCATTTGTTGATAAAGACAAAATCAAGGAACGGATCAAGGCTGCCGAAGATCTAAAACAAACTGCTTTAAAGAATGAAGATTACGAAAAAGCAGCTTACTACCGCGACCAAATTGAAAAGTATGACAAGTTAAAGGATCAAAAAGTCGATCCTGATAAGACGCCAACAATCACCGACAAGATTATGGACAAAATTGTCGAAGAAAAGACCGGTATCCCAGTTGGAGACTTGCAAAAGCAAGAAGAAACCCAGCTGAAAGATTTGGCTACCGATTTAAAGAAGAATGTCATTGGTCAAAATAAAGCGGTTGAAAAAGTTGCTCGGGCTATTCGGCGCAACCGGGTCGGCTTTAACAAGAGCGGCCGTCCAATCGGTTCCTTCCTCTTCGTCGGACCGACTGGCGTTGGTAAGACTGAACTTGCTAAGCAATTAGCTAAGCAAATGTTTGGCTCAGAAGACGCCATGATCCGCTTTGACATGTCAGAGTACATGGAGCAATACTCTGTTTCTAAATTAATCGGTTCTGCCCCAGGCTATGTTGGCTACGAAGAAGCCGGCCAATTGACTGAACAAGTTCGGCACAACCCATACAGCTTGATTTTATTTGATGAAATCGAAAAAGCTCACCCAGATGTTTTGAACTTGCTTTTGCAAATTCTTGACGATGGCCGCTTAACTGATTCACAAGGGCGGACTGTTTCCTTCAAGGACACCATTATCATCATGACTTCAAATGCTGGTCAAAGCATTAAAACAGCCAGCGTTGGCTTTGCGGCTGAAAATGATGATAACAACACTGCTTTCAGCAGTGCCTTGGGTGAATACTTCAAACCAGAATTTTTGAACCGGTTAGATGACATTATTGAATTTAGCCCGTTGACTAAAGATGACCTGTTACAAATCGTCAACTTGATGTTGGCTAAGACTAACGCCATGGTCAAGGATCAAGGCTTGCAAATCAACGTCACCCCTGCTGATAAAAACTTGCTGGTCGAAAAAGGTTATAATCCTAAGATGGGCGCACGGCCATTGCGCAGAACCATTCAAGAAGAAATTGAAGACAGAGTAGCTGATTTCAAGCTCGATCATCCAGACGCCAAAAACTTATTGGCCGACGTCAAAGATGATGAGATTGTCATTAGCGAAGCAACAGAAACGGAACAAGCTTAATGAATTATTTAGTCGATGTTAGCGCAGAACATCCCGAACTGGGCAAAGAAGTTTACAAAATTGGCAATACTTTTATTATCGTGACCCGCCAAACTGGTCGAATTAGCGCAGATTTGTCAAATCGCCACCACCGAATCAGGGCTGAAGAAGTCGACCTAACACTTGCTCAATTATTTAGCGATTATGATGAATATCTGATCAAATTAGATAAAGAGCGGCGGCACGTGATTATTAGCAACCAATAACTAAACAAAAAGGCTGCTTGCTAGAAATCCTAGCAAGCAGCCTTTTTTATCGTGATTATTTGTTACCGAGCGATAATGACAATCCCGGCAATAATTAGCAAAACAGCAATAATCTTTAGCGGAGTTATTTTTTCTTTAAAGGTAAAGTAAGAAATAACTACCGTCCAGACATAAGTTAAGGAAGTCATCGGAAAGGCAATCGAATACGGTAAGAATTTGTATAAATAAATATTAGCAATTGAACTTACCAAATACAGTAAGACACCGAAAATCAGCCACCAGTTAGTCAGCATTTTGACTAAAGTTAGTTGTTCAATCTTATTCATGCCTTGCTTTAAAGCTAGCGCACCGATACTACCAGTTAAGGTCGTAAACAGCAAAATAAAGAAAATCATCATTCCATTAGCCATTATTGCGACCCCCTTCGTAGCCTAGCAGCGCCGATCCAGCGATAATTAAAATCGTGCCAATTACTTTACCAATCGTGATCGATTCTTGCAGAAAAAGTGCTCCAAAAACAATTGACAAGGCAAAGCCCAGACTCATCATCGGGTGCAAAATGGAAACTTCCCCGTAACGAAAGGCAACACTCATAATCACCATACCTAAGCCTGCTAGTACAAACCCCAAAATGTAAAGGCCCCAAGCTAAGCCGCTACTCTTCGTGTCAGCACCAAATTTCCAAACCAATTGACTCAAGCTACTCATCGTCGCTGCAACTATAATTAGCAGAATTGCTAATTTCATATTATTTTTTTCACTCGCCATTTTAATTCCCACTTTCTAAGTTATTGGCAATAAACTGTTCAACAACTGTAAAGTAACGCTTTTCATCGTAAATCCATGAAGATAGGTGCGGAGCCTTATTGATCAATAAGCCCATCTTGCGTCCTTGAGTTGCTTCCATGTTCTTATAAATTGCTGTATGGGGAACAAATTTATCTTCAGTTCCATGAATGAACAAAGCTGGCAAATGATTTTTATGCAATTGATTGATACTTGAAGCAGTTTTTAATTCAAAGCCCATTTTCTTGCGGCAAAAGCTATTAGCAAAAAAATAGAATCGGACCAGTTGGCAAATGCAAAGCCGATTTAAGCAAGTAGCGGCATTCGTTGTACACAGAAGAATAACCACAATCGGCAATCAGCATTTTCACTTGTTTTGGCAATGGGTCCCCACTGGCCATCATGACAGAAGCAGCCCCCATTGAACCACCGAAAAGAATGATCTTAGCTGCTGGGTCCAATTCAACAATCTTGTTTGCCCAAGCTTTGACATCTTCTTTTTCTAACCAGCCCATGCCGATAACTTCGCCCGTACTTTTACCATGTGCCCGCAAGTCAGGAACGACTACGTTGTAGCCAGCACGTGCGAATTTCATGGCCGGGTAAGACATATCACGCTTACCAGTTGAACGATAACCGTGCACACATAAAACCCAGCGGTGATCACCAGGTTGGCCTTTAAATTCACGGGCCACTAGTGTTTCACCATCTAATTTCAACTGTAAATCGCCAGCCGCATTTTCATCCCAAAATTTATGCGATTCTTCGTTTTGACGATCTTCAGTTTCTGTATAAATATTTTTTGGTCGATCGAAATTGTCAGGATTCATCATTTGGTGACCATGATCGTGGTACCAAGTTGAATCCTTAACCAAAAAAGCGTTAATAAAGAAGTGCCCCGCGTACGCGCAAGCGCTTACAAAAACCAGTAAAAGAATAGCCGCGATCACGGCTACAATCCCAATCCAATTCAAAATCTATCTATCCTCGTTATTCCAACTATAGTCTGGACGTTAGCTTAACATCTGGATATTTATCCTTAAACCAACGTTCAGCAAAAGCGTTTTCGAATAAGAACAAAGGCTCGCCGGCTTGATCTTTGACTAATAAGTTACGAGAACTTGCCATTTTCGGATCAAGCTGGTCTGGATCAATCCAGCGCGCTACTCGGCTGCCTAAGCTCTGCATCTCAACCTCTGAATTGTATTCATTTTTCATTCTATAGGAGAAAACTTCGAACTGCAACTGACCAACGGCACCTAATATGTAGTCATTGGTTGAATAATTACGATATAACTGAATCGCGCCTTCTTGAACAAGCTGCGTCATCCCTTTGTGGAAGGACTTTTGTTTCATGACATTCTTAGCGCTGACTTGCATGAACAGCTCTGGGGTAAATTGTGGCAGCGGCGGATAAACAATTTCATCCTTACCTGCATAAATACTGTCACCAATTTGGAAGTTGCCAGTATCGTACAGACCAACAATGTCGCCAGCGACTGCATCAGAAACTTGCACCCGTTTACTCGACATAAATTCAGTCGCATTATTGAGCCGCACAATTTGACCAGTTCTAGCCAAATGAACATCCAGCCCCTTATTGAATTCACCACTGCCAATTCTGACAAACGCAATCCGGTCGCGGTGGCGTGGATTCATGTTCGCTTGAATTTTAAAGACAAAGCCGGAGAATTCAGGATCTTCTGGCGATAATTCTTGATCGCCATTAACCAAGTGGCTGCTTGGAGCTGGGGCCATCTTAACAAAGCTATCTAAGAAAGTTTCGACCCCAAAATTGGTCAAAGCAGACCCGAAAAAGACTGGCGTTTGTTTGCCGGCTAAAACTTTTTGCAAATCAAATTGGTTGCCAGCTTCTTTAACTAACTCAATGTCTTCCAGTGTTTTTTGGTACAGCGGGTCTTGACTTAACGGCTCACTTTCTGGCAATTGACCAGCAGCATCTAAGTCTACGAACCGATCTTGATCATTTTTGTGATAAAGCTCCACCCGGTTATGCTGCAAGTCATACAAGCCCTTCAGACTCTGCCCCATCCCAATTGGCCAATTCATCGCTACGCCTTCAATACCCAGGACGTCTTCTAATTCTGCGATTAAATCCAGTGGGTCCCGGCCATCCCGGTCGAGTTTATTCATAAAAGTGAAAATAGGGATCCCGCGCTGACTAACCACTTTAAAAAGCTTAATTGTTTGTGGTTCAATACCGCGAGCCGAGTCAATTACCATTACGGCCGAGTCAACCGCCATCAGAGTTCGATATGTGTCTTCTGAGAAGTCCTGGTGCCCTGGCGTATCCAGGATATTAACCCGCTTACCTTGGTATTCAAACTGCATAACTGAACTAGTAACCGAGATTCCACGTTTTTTCTCAATATCCATCCAGTCACTAGTAGCATATTTACCGGTTTTTCTAGCTTTAACGGTCCCGGCATTGCGAATAATTCCGCCAAACAGCAGCATTTGTTCAGTAATCGTTGTCTTACCTGCGTCTGGGTGAGAAATAATTGCAAATGTTCTGCGCCGGTTAACGGCTGCTGCTAAGTCTTTGGTCATTAATGTTCTGCTACTTCCTTTTTATCTTGTTCGATAGTTTTTTCTGTATACTTAACGTCTAATAAGCGAGAGCCCCGCATCCGCTGCGTAGTAAAGAAGGCATGCTCGCCTACTGGCACGCGCAATTTTTCACCTTTAGCCGGAATCATGCCCAACTTAGTGATAACGTAACCGGCAACGGTGTCGACATCGTCTTCTTGCAGCTGCTGATGGAACTGCTCGTTGAAGTCAACTAATGGCATCCGACCGGCGATCAGATACTGACCATTACCCAATGTTTTATATTGAGCCTCAGCATGATCTGCCTCATCTTCGATTTGACCAACAATTTCTTCAACCAAATCTTCAATTGTGGCTAACCCCACTACTCCGCCATATTCATCTAGCAAAATCGCCAGCTGCATCTGTGTACTTTGCATTTCATCAAGCAATTCGGCTAGCGTAATAGTTTCAGGCACAAACAACGGTTCAAACATGACGTCGTCATAAGTTAAATTATCAAAGCCTAAGCGCCGAGCTTCTCTTAAAACGGTCCGTATATGAATGACGCCGATAATATGATCCTTATCACCGTTATAAACCGGAATGCGTGAATATGGCTGCCGCAAAATTTCATCCAGCAAACCAGGTAGCGGCTTGCGGGCATCAACCATAAATGCATCGGGCCTAGCCACCATGACTTCACGCGCCATGCGATTTTGAAAATCAACCACACTCGTCAGCATCGAATATTCATGCTGGTCAATCGATTTATTGTGCCATAAGCGTGAAAAATCGCGTTTTAACTGTTCGTCTGCCTTAAGCGGCGTTACAGGTTTAAAACGCCGCTTCAGTCGCGAAAACATTCCGCCAGCGGCGGGCTCTTCTTTCATCTTGTTCTCCTTAGTCGAATTTCAAATACTATAATTATAGCATAGCCATGTGGGGGCTTTATGCTAAAATTAGGGGAAAGGATTGAGGCATGTCGATTATGAAACGCAATCATCATTACTTACCAGTTTTTATTTTCTTGCTGCTGATCCCCTATCTTTGCAGCTTAATTATTATTGGTCTTGGCTATAACGCTTTAGTCAACCATGCAACCAGCCCGTGGCGCAGTTTAATTGGCGCCTTGGTAGGAGCCATGCTCATGATGGCAATTAAAGCCACAATTCAACGGCCCTTAGACCTAATTGCTATTAATATTCATGATGGAATTTTCAAACAAATCATCCGCTTTTTCAGCATTCGCCGGCGGCCTGTTTACCAAGCAGCTAATTTCGCCTTAGACTTTGGCTTATGTTTGCTGGCTACCTGGCTTATCCGAAAGGTCCTGCCGCTTAATACTATCGTCAACACTGCTACCGGCTGGGTTTTATTGATCATGTTCATTTCAACCTGCTTAGGGGCATTTGTTGAATATGACAACTTGTCCATCGATCGCCAATAATTTAGATAAAGCCTATTTGGCCGCCAGATAAACTCTGGTGGTCATTTTTTTAGCCTCTAAATCAACTGTCCGTAAAATATAAGGCGTCTCTGAATCGCCTAAGTTGGCATAGAGTTTAAAACCAGCATCTGCCGTTTTTTGCAAAAATGATAGCAAAACTGGACCTAGCGGCAGCGAGAAACTGCCGAGTCCACCAGCCGTTGTTTCTTCAGCACAAACTGCTGCTGGCAAGTCGTAAGCTAACAGGCCGTCAGGCTTTTCGATTTTATCTTTAGAGACAACGCCATACCAATAAGTAAAGTTCGTCGGGCCAAAGACTACTAAATTAGCACGCTGGTTGGCGTCGACTTGTGCGAACAATTCTTGCAAAGCTGGATCCTTTTCACACGCTTGGTTAGCTGCTTGAAAAGATTGTGACTTATTCATCTGGTGGTCAGTAAAAACGCGGCCCACAAAGTGCAACACTGGTGTTTCAACTCGCTCAATACTCATGTTTAATACTCCTCTAATTCACTCTGACTAATAATTTCGCCATCTAAAAAGGCATTTGTCTCTTCATTTGAAAAACCGCGGCGCCGCAAAAATTGGTACATTTTTTGCCGTCTGCTGGCAGGATCAAATCGCCGAAAGCGTTTGTAAGCAGTAATCCCCTGTTTTTTCAAAGCTGTTAGTTGGCTGGTTTCATCAACTGGTGGCTGCCAATCAGCTAGCGCGGCAGCTAACAAATCGCCGCTAAATCCATGACTCAGCAGCCTAGTTTTAGCCTTGAGCTTTAATTGCTGCTCTGACACCCGTCTGGCTTGCCCAGCTAAAGGATGCAAAATCCGTTGACTAACTAACTGCCACTTGTCAGCAGAAACTGCTTGCAAAGCTTGGTCAATCACTTCATCGGCTAAACCCTTTTTCCGCAGCTGCTGGCGCACTTGTCCCGGGCCTTTGCTGCCAACTTGCAAGGCGTCATCAATAAACAGCTGTGCATATTTTGCATCATCTAAATATCCCAAGTCGCTCAAGGATGCAATCGCACCGTTGATACTATCTTCATCCAGCTCATGTTTGCGCAAATAAACGCTCACTTCATACACTGAACGCGGCTGGTAGCTCAAGTATTTAGCCGCCAAATTGCTAGCCCGGCTGCGCCCATCAAATTGCTTGATTTTAGCAATTTCTTGGTCTGAAAGCTCCTTGCCTGGCAGCAGCACATATTCTGCTACCGTTTGCTCAGACGCTGAAAAAGCATACTGCCCATCTAAAAAAATATTGTAGCGGCCAGCGCGCTTTTGAGCGCTGACTTTGGTAATTGTTGCCAAGTGCTAACTCCTTTCTGTTTCTAATTTATTATACGCAAAATAGCCAGTATTTGTGTTCGCGAAAAATTCCCGCTATCATAAATGCAGATTTAGCGACATATAAAGGAGTAACACCGTGCAACAGCAAAATTATCATCCGGTCATCATCACTATCAAACGTCTAGGTATTAACGGTGAGGGCATCGGCTACTACCGCAAGAAAATTATTTTTGTCCCTGGTGCTCTGCCAGGTGAAGTTGCTGTGGTTAAAATTGTTAACCGCCAGCGCAATTATTTAGAAGGCAGTTTAATCCGTCTGAAAGAAGTTAGTCCTGACCGAGTTGCCCTGCCTAAAGGCGCTAATCCTAAAACAGGTGGCTTAGAGCTGGCTCATTTAAACTATGCATCTCAATTAAAATTCAAAACCGGTTTAATTAGAGAAAGTCTAGCCAAATATCGCCCGCGGGCCTATCAAAAAATCAAAGTGCAAGCTACTGCGCCAGCAGACCAGCCGTGGCATTACCGGCAAAAAGCCCAATATCAAGCAGAAATTCTCCGCGGAAAACTAGCTTTAGGCCTGTATGAACCGGGCACCCGACAATTAGTTGATTTGCCGCAGATGCCAACGCAAGGAAAATTATCCCAGCAGCTGGAGCGGAAAATTCGCGATTTGCTGATCAAGCATAAAATTAACATTGCTAACCAGCGGACCAAAAAGCCGGGAGTAAAAACAGTCGTTGTTCGAACTTCGGCCACTACGCAAGAAGCACAGGTCACTTTGATTACTGTTGGCGATCAGCTGGCACATGTATCTGAACTGGTAAAAGATATTAGTCAATTGCCACATGTGACTGGCATTTTCCAAAACATTACTCAATGGACTAATCCACAAGTTTGGGGCAACAAAACCCAAAAATTATGGGGCCAGGACTTTATTACCGAAAAAATTCATGACCGTACTTTCCACTTATCGCCACAAGCTTTCTTCCAATTAAATCCTGCCCAAACAGTTAAGTTATACGATTCCGCTTTGCAAATGCTGGATTTGCGCCCGGGCCAAACTTTAATTGATGCGTACAGCGGGATTGGTACTTTAGGTATTTTGGCAGCCAGCAGCGTCAAGCAAGTGATCGGAATTGAAACCATTCCTGCAGCCGTCGCTGACGCCCGCAAAAACTGTCAGCTAAACCATATCCGAAATGCAGAATACTACCAAGGGGCAGTTGAAAAAGTCTTGCCTGCCTTGCAGGCAGATGGCTTAAAATTCGATGCCTTAATTGTTGATCCGCCGCGTACCGGTCTGGCTAAAAGCATGATCAAAACCATTTTAACAGCTAAGCCGCGCACTTTTGTCTACATTTCTTGCAACCCATCGACCTTGGCGCAAGACTTAGTTTTACTTAGTGAAAAATACCAAGTAAGAGTTATTAAGTCAGTTGATATGTTCCCGCAAACTCCGCGTTGTGAGGCTATCGCCAAACTAGTCTTACGCAAAAAATAAGCACAAAAAAAGCAGGCTGCTGGCTTAGCTGCCATTTGCAAACCCGCTGCTGGACCAATTAGAGGGGAACGCTTGCCTGCTGTTAATCGCAAACAAGGAAAATCTATTGCTTCACTAACAATTTTGGAGATAAAAGTTTATGTTAATGCTCCCCTCTAATTATATTATATCGTCGCCTGTAAGCGCTTGCAACTCATAGCTTAACACGGCGAAACGCTAATGCTCCGCCAACACCAGCAACAATCCCGCGGCCTGCATTTAACTGCACTAAATCATTCACTAATTCTGCGGTTGCCGATAGCAATAAATTATTCTGCAAATAGCCTAAAGCTAACAAGCCACCGCTCGGATTCAGCAAGGAAGAGCTGATTTGGTATCGTTCTTGCACTAACAAGTTTTGACCAGCCGTTGGATAAGCTAATTCAATCGCATCCTGAGCACGCAGATTGGCCGATAGCCCAGACAAATCATCAGCTTGCCCACTAATTCTAGCGATTGGATTAACATTTCGATTAGCCTCTAACGCAGCTTCATTAACTAACACGGCTACAATTGCCCCACCGGCAGGCGGTTCACTGTTTCCTAATGTAATCGAGCCATGTGGGACAATTGATTCAAAGCTTGTCAAAACTTGATAGCCGACATTGGCGGCAATCGTCGTATCCATCTGCTCGCCAATAACTTCTTGCTGAAACCAGCCATTGCGCCAACCAGCATAAGCTTGTGACTCTGCAGCAAGTGCAAATTCGTCTTGATTGGCCCGAGCAATTTCTGCTTTAGTCAGCGCTTGTTCAATTGGCTCAAGCAAATCTTTGGTCCAAGTTTGCGGCTGGCTGCTTTGTTCCCAAAGATAGACTTGCGCGTCTTTTTCTAAGCGATTAACTGCTTCAGATAAAGACGTGGTTCTACCGTCAACTTGTGCAGTACTCAAGCCAGCAGCTTGCAGAGCTGCTGATTCTACTGCTGCTAAATTGCTAGCAGCGTGCGTTGAATATGAACTGCGTTTCACCGCGGCTACAAATAAATATGTCATCTTTTCCCTCATTTCAGATAAAGCTGACAAAATGCCAGCACTCGTTGCTGATAGGTATCTTCTGTCACGTTTAATGCTTGAATATGTTCAGCTTGCGGCACCAACCATAATTTTTTCGGACCCTGATCAGCCTGGTAATTCTTTCGGCTCATGCTAGCGGGTACAAAGTGATCGGATAAACCATGAATAAATAAAATTGGCAATTTGTTATGGCGCAAAGCTGCCCGAGCATCAGTTTGTTTTAGTGAAAAACCAGCTTGCCGCTGGCAAGCGCTATTAGCAGCTGATAAAACAAAATTTTTAACTGCTTTTGGCAGCTGCAGGGTTTGCACCGCCTGATAATTCAATTCCTGCTCAAAGCTAGTATAGCCGCTATCAGCAATTATCGCTTTCACCTGCGGCAAGTTCAAAGAGCTAGCTTGTAAAGCCGTGCTGGCGCCCATGCTAACCCCTAAGACAACAGTTTGATTATCAGCACCTACTGTTTTGGCAACTCGTTTGGCCCAAGCTTGCAAATCATATTTTTCCTGGTAGCCAAAACTCACTTTGCCGCCGCTTGCACCTTGCCCGCGGCTATCGACTAGCAAGACGTTGTAGCCAGCCTGATTAAAGAAATAGGCATACTGATACATGGCTGAACGGCGCTGGCCGTAGCCTGGCAGTAAGACAGCAGTTTTAGCTTGGCTGCCCTTAATCCAATCAGCTTTTAACCGACAATCTTTTCTTGTCAAAAGCCACGTTTCCTTGCTGGTTTGCAAATACCAGCGGCCAGGACGAGTATGCTGCGTTGGGACTGGTGCTTGCGCGGTAGTCCATGCTTGGCCTTGTTTACTGGTTAAAGCTGTCATCAATTCTTGGCCAGTTATCCGGTAGCCAGCCCATAACAGCAATCCACCAGCAAGCAACAGCGTCGTGACAACAATTAACAATCCTTTGGCAAATTTTTTCATTTTTACGAATATTCAAATCATGCAACTAACTGATTTATTACATTTAACATCTGACCTGCAACCTACTTTTAAACTATTATCACCCGACCAGCAGCCAATTACCAAAATCAAGCTTGGCCGGCAAACCTGTCTTTTATTAACACAAACTGGCCCCGGACTGACAATCGGCAAACTACAACACTTGCTCAGGCCTAGTCAAAATTTGGATATTGAAGTTTTAGTTCAACAGCAAAGAGAAAGCCGAAATTTCTTCGGTCTGCGAGTGGACATGAATCAGCAAGCAGTCATTTTATATTAAAGCAAAAAAATCACTTCTACACAGAAGTGATTTTTTAATTACTTAGATAACTTTTTGCCTAAGTCAATAATGTACTGCCGCAAAGCCTCTTTGGTTTCCGGGTGCTGCAAACCATATTCAATCGAAGTTTCCAAGTACCCTTCCTTATTGCCGACATCATGCCGTTCTCCGTTAAAGACATGGGCAAAGACGCGTTGGGTCTTATTCATCGTGTCGATCGCATCAGTTAACTGAATTTCGCCACCGGCACCTGGCTTTTGTTTAGCCAAAATATCAAAAATTTCAGGGGTCAGCAAGTAGCGGCCAATAATTGCTAAATCGCTTGGCGCTTGCTCAACTGCTGGCTTTTCTACAAAGGCTTTAACATTGAACAAACCAGGTTCAATCTCGGTTGCCGGATCAATCACGCCATACTTAGAAACATCCTCATGTGGGACTTTCTTGACCGCAATCGTGGAAGCATGCGTTTTTTCGTAACGATCAATCAATTGCTTAGTCAATGGAACTTTATCAGTCATTAAATCATCGCCGAGCATAACGACAAATGGTTCATTCCCAACAAATGATGAGGCCCGGAAAATCGCATCCCCCAAACCTTTTGGATATGGCTGGCGAGTATAGTAAAGGTTGACGCCTAATTGTGTAATTGATTGCGTTAAATGCAATAAATTGCTCTTATGCTTTTCTTCCAAGTTGGCTTCAAGTTCTGGGTTAGAGTCAAAATGGTCTTCAATTGCCCGCTTGCTCTTGCCAGTCACGATTAAAATATCTTCAATTCCTGAAGCTTTGGCTTCCTCGACGATAAATTGGATCGTTGGCTTATCAACGATTGGCAGCATTTCCTTTGGCATAGCCTTGGTCACTGGTAAAAAACGTGTTCCTAGGCCAGCAGCTGGAATCACAGCTTTTCTGACTTTCATTTTTTCACTCTTTCATTCTTTCTTGTTCGTAAATAATCTGATAAAGCAGAAACGCTATATTTTACACGGCCAAACCGCATTTGTTGCAAAACAGCATTGCAGCTGGTCCCGAACAGCAAAATAATAGCACATAAGTTCAGCCACAGCATAAAAATAATTAAGGTGCCGATAATGCCATAGTTTTCCCAGGTCAAACTAAAATTGTTTAAATAAATTGAAAACAAGGTCGAAAGCAGCAGCCAGCCAATAACTGTCGTTAATGTGCCAGGAATCAACACTCGGTGACGACTGCTAATATTTGGCAAGGCCCAGTTAAGATAAAGTGCGGTTAAAAATAGGACCGCGATGACAACTGGCCAGCGATAACGCCTAATCCAGAAATATCCCTTCAGTGAAAAGTGGAAAATAGGAGCCAGCAGCCTAATCGCCTGATCGCCAAAACCAAATAGCACAATCACGATCATAAAAATCATAATAAGTAGTGCGGAAGTAATGACCGTCAGTCCCCGCGTCCAAAGAAAATTAGCTAGTGGCAGCCGCAATTCGACTTTATGAACGCCATACAAGCGATTCATGCCAATTCTAATGGCATTAATCAAGCAGGAAAACGACCACAGATAGGCAATCAGCCCAATGGACATATAGCCGGTCGATTGTGTTTTCAATAAAGTATCAACAATCGGCATGACATAATTGGAAACTTCCTGCGGAAAAATCAGGGTTAAATAATCAGCAATCGGTTGCGTATCAATTTTGAACAATGGCAGTACGTTGCCAATTACCATGATTAGTGGAAATAGCCCAAATAAAACATAGTAAGCAATAATCACTGAGCTTTGCAGAATTTCTCCCTGACCAAGGACGCGTGACAGCTGCTGAATAAAGCATCGCACCTGTTGACGCATATTTTTCATTAATCAGTCTGCTCGTCAAAATGCGGAATATATTCTTCTAACCCGTCATATGGCTCTTGCAAGGTTAAAATCTTCGGACCATCTTCAGTAATGGCGATTGTATGCTCAAATTGAGCAGCCTTAGACCCATCTGGAGTAGCATAGTAAACCCAGTCATCATTGGGGTCGCTAACCACATGTTCGTCAATATGCCAATCCCCGCCGGCTTCAACCATTGGTTCAACGGTAATTGTCATCCCTGGACGCAGACGCAAGCCGTGGCCTGCTTTGCCCCAATGCGGTACTTCTGGGTCTTCGTGAATTGAAGGCTGAATGCCGTGACCGATTAATTCACGTACATCACCATAGTCATGCTCAACTTCCAAATAGTTTTGAATCGCATGACCAATATCACCAATCCGGTTGCCAACTTTAGCTTGAGCAATCCCTAGATACATGGCCTTTTTAGTTGCTTCAATCAATTTTTGATCAGCATCTGAAATTTTACCCACTGGGTAGGTCGTGCATGAATCTGATTCGTAACCGTTCAAATTGACAGTTACATCAACGCTGACAATATCGCCTTCGTTTAAAATCTTATTCTTGCGCGGAATAGCATGGGCGATTTCGTCATTAACAGAAATACAAGTTCCATACTTATAGCCTTCAAAGCCTTGTTCAGATAAGCGGCCTCCCCGGCTCTTGACGAATTTTTGACAGAATTTTTCAATTTCCCAAGTTGAGATGCCTGGCTTAATCACTGGCCGCAGGCCTTCAAACATTTGTGCGAGCAGGTGCCCAGAGGCTTGCATGCCTTGCAGCTCTCGCAAAGATTTAATTGTAATCACGATATTTCTCCTTTTTACACTGTTAATCTTACAACTTTTGGCTTGAACAAAAGTATCTTTTTATCAATTTTGCTATAATAAATATACTAAACTGCAAACGATAGGAGCAATCAAAATGAAAGTGCAAATTGTCTATGCTAGTATGACCGGCAATGACGAAGACATGGCCGAAATTTTTAGCGATGATTTGACCGATGCTGGTTTCGAAGTTGAAAGCACTGATGTTAGTTTTGCGGATGCTGCAGCTTATGAAGCAGCTGACCTTTGCGTCTTTGTAACTTATACTTACGGCGAAGGCGTCATGACTGATGAGGTCGCAGATTTTTATGAGCAATTAAAAGAACTGGATTTAACCGGCAAACACTTTTTTGTCATGGGATCAGGCGACAAATCGTACAAAGACCATTACTGTGAAACAGTCGATGACATGGAAAAAGCCTTTCTAGCAGTCGGTGCCCAAGAAATCGCTAGCCCCATTAAAATTGAAAACGCAGTTAGCGATGAAGACATGGATTTATTAGATCAAACAGCCGCAAAAATCGCTGCACAATTAAATGGGTAAAACAAAGCGCCGTGAACAGGCGGCCGATCGTGAGCAGCTTCGTGCTCTTGGCAAAAAATTAGTGGCAAGGCACCGCAGTTTTTATTCCTATGTCGTTGGTGGTTTTTTAGCAGCCTTGGTTAATACCGCTGCTTTTATTATTTTACATGATTGGATGCACTCAGCCATCATCATCGACAATACGGTGGCCTTTATCATTTCCAATGTCTTTTCGTTTTTCGTTAACAAAAAATTTGTCTTTACGGAAAACTTAGACAAGCGGCACGGGCTTATTTATCAACTAGGTCTATTCATGCTCTACCGGCTGCTCAGTCTGATTCCTGACAACCTGATCATGGTTGTCGGCATGTCTTGGCTGCATTGGCCAAGTATAATTGTCAAAATCATCGACCAATGCTTAGTCGGTATCTTCAACTATTTGACCACCAAATCAGTTTTCCAAAAGCATAATCATCCGCATCGGATCGATTCCAAACGTCGTAAAAAATAACCGTTAAGCAAATTCATTGCTTAGCGGTATTTTTATGGTTAAAAAGCAGTTTTTACTCAAAATCTTGCGGACGATCGCCTTGTTTAAACCAATAAGCAATTGCATCCATAATTCGATCAGACGCATGTCCATCGCCATATGGGTTTTTAGCCTCAGCCATTTGCTTGTAAGCAGCTGGATCTTCAAGCAGCCGAAGCATTTCCGTTCTGACTTTATCAACTTGCGTACCAACAACTTTTAAGGTACCAGCTTTAACGCCTTCTGGTCGCTCGGTCGCATCCCGCAAAACTAGAACCGGTTTGCCCAGTGATGGGGCTTCTTCTTGCACGCCGCCTGAGTCAGTCATAATGAAGTAAGAACGCTTAGCTAAATTGTGGAAATCAACCACATCCAGCGGCTTAATCAAGTGAATACGCGGATCGCCGCCCAGCACATCATTAGCAGCTTCTTGTACGCGTGGAGACAGGTGAACAGGATAAATAATTTCTACATCGTCATGACTGTCAACAACCTGCTTCATCACCTTAAAGACGCGCCGCATTGGTTCACCTTGATTTTCGCGCCGGTGCATAGTCACCAAAATCATCTTGTGCCCAGGTTTAATTTCATCCAGCACAGCGTGATGGTAATCTTTTTGTACTGTTTCGTGCAAAGCATCAATGGCGGTGTTACCAGTAATAAAGATATGCTCAGCCGGGTGATCTTCTTTCAGCAGATTTTGTTTACTAAGCTCGGTTGGAGCAAAGTAGAGGTCGCTTAAAACGTCGGTCAGTTGACGATTCATTTCCTCTGGGAATGGTGAATATTTGTTCCAAGTCCGCAAACCAGCTTCTACGTGGCCAAGGGTAGTTTGTTCGTAAAAAGTAGCCAGACCTGCCGCAAACGAAGTGGTCGTATCACCATGAACCAGCACAATATCAGGTTTTTCCTTTTGAATGACCCGCTCGAGGTCAATCATCACTTTCGTGGTGATTTCAGCCAAAGTTTGATTTTTGTGCATGATATTGAAATCATAGTCTGGCTTAATTTTAAAAATATCCAAGACCTGGTCCAGCATCTCGCGGTGCTGTGCCGAAACAACCGTAACTTCTTCAAAGCGTGGGTCTGCTTGCAGCTTCAGCACCAAGGGTGCCATTTTAATTGCTTCAGGCCGCGTTCCAAAAACGGCCATGACTTTAATTGGCATTGTTGCTTCTCCCTTTTTATTCAAAATATGACCCCGGTGAGATTCGAACCCACGACCTACTGTTTAGGAGACAGTCGCTCTATCCAGCTGAGCTACGAAGTCAAACTAGGTTTACTTTACCATAATTAGTATGGGCTCGCCTAGCTTAAAAATGCAGGCCATCTGCATCAGTTTGTTCTTGATCGGCCAACTTGTCAGCCGCAATCACAAACGGCAGCCAAATCACAAAAGCCACCGCCATATTAACAATCGTCAAGACAATTGCCCGCCAATCATAGTTTGTAGCCAAGAATGAATTTAAAATTGGCGGCATCACAGCTGGGACGACAATTTGCACAGGATTAACCCACCCGAGTTGGGTCGCCCAGTAAGCAATCGTAACATTGACTAGCGGTGCAAAAATAAACGGAATGACATAGGCTGTATTCAAAATAATCGGCAGTCCAAACATAACTGGTTCATTAATATTGAAAACGCTTGGCGCTAGCGCAATTTTAGCCAAACTTCTAAAATCAGTTCGTTTGGAGAGACATAAAATTGCAATTACTAACACTAATGTCCCGCCAGCTCCGCCAAACCACACAAACACGTCAAATGAATTGCGCGTCCAAGCATACGGAACAGCTTGTCCATTTTTGGCCGCCATGACATTAATGTTCTCTGGCGTTAGCCAAATTGATTCGATCACTGGTGCTAGCACGCTGCCGCCATTTAAACCAAAGAACCAAAGCACTTGGACTAAAAAAGTAATCAATAAGACTGGTCCAAAACCCTGTCCTAATTTAACTAGTGGCGCCTGAATTGATTTAAGCAGCCAATCGCCGAAATAGTCGCCGGTGATGATTTGGAATAAATAATTAACAACGCCAACGCTACCGATAGCAATTAAGGCACCAGGCAAGCTTGCAAACGCATAGTATTCGGCCCGCGGCAACTGCGAGCGAAAATGAATTTGCAGCTTCCCTTTCCAAGCCAAAATAAAAATTAGGGTACCTAAACCGCCAAAGAGAATAGCTGTAAACAAACCAGTCGTCGACAGCTGATTAATATTAAACGCATGCTTAATCGTGATCAGCTGGCCCCCAACTTTTATTTTCGTTAAGTTGGCGATGCTCATTGCAAAGGAGGCAACTGCTACGGTCGCTGCTGGCAAAGCTGGCACTTCATAAGTTTTTGCTAATTGATATCCCCAAGCAAAAGCAAAAAACAAAGCAAACAGCTTAAAAGTCCCTTGCCAAACGATATTCGCAATCCCCACTAGCGGCGACATCGCAAAAACAAAGGCAGTCCAATGCAATTGCGTGCCGGCCGCACGAACCAAACTGACGATTAAAACCGCGATCGAACCGGCAATATTGATTGGCAAAGTTGAAACAAACGCGTCACGTAGCGCTGTCAACCAGCCGATGCGGCCAATTTGACCAGCCCAAGGCAGCACATAGCGGCGTAGCCAGCGGACAAATCCTTCCATTAATTTTCCTTTCTCCATTTTTGCGGGTGGTAGCCTTTATTGCGCTGCCGGCGCTGGCGATGTTTTTTATGATTAGGTTTTGGCGCTGGTTCTACTTTTGCTTGCGGAGCCTTCGTAGTCAGGCCGCTTTTACCAAAGTAAACACGCTCAATTTTTATCTCATCCCCAACTAATTGCCGCAGCGAACGCGCATCGTGGTCATCGCCTAAGGTGATCACAAAACCCGGCTTGCCCATCCGGCCAGTCCGGCCAGCTCGGTGCAGGTAGTCCGCTTGATTAGCCGGCAGGTCAAAATTAACAACGTCCGTCACTCCCGGCAAGTCTAATCCACGGGCAGCTAAATCAGTTGCCAGCAGCAGTTTAACTTCGCTCTTAATAAACCGCCGCCTTGCTTGCTGTCTAGCTTGTGAACTCATCTTAGTCCCTAGGACCGCAAAACGGAGTTTGGTATGACCCAGAATACCAGCGAAATGCTCTAACCGGCGGTTATTATTGAAGAAAACAATCCCCTTAAAATGCTTTGACCTGGTCAATCTTTGCAAAAAGTCTAATTTATGCGCGTTATCGACTTGCAAGAATTCATGGTGCAATTTTAATTCTTGCTCAGCGCGTACATCAATTTGCAAAAATTTGCGGCTGAAGACCGTTTCACAGCGGGCAACAGATGTTGACATAGTCGCACCAAAGAGCAAAACCTGACATAAAACTGGCAGCTGCCTGCTTAAACTTTGGAATAAGTCTAAGTTTTGAAATTCTAAAACATCATCTGGCTCGTCAATCACTAAACTCCGCAAGTTAGCAGCTTGCAATTTTCCTGTCGACAAAATATCAAAAAAGCGTCCGGGCGTAGCCACCAAAATTGCTGGCCGGCGCTCACGCAGCTTCTGCAATTGCCGCTGCCGGTTGCCGCTGCCAATCAGCCCTAAAGTTTTTAAGCCTAGAGCCTTAGCAAATGGCATGATAACATCACTCACCTGCACGGCTAATTCAGCGGTCGGCTCAAAAATTACTGCTTGGCCACCAATTTTCTTAATTCGCTCAAGCACCGGCAAAGCATAAGCCAGTGTTTTACCAGTTCCGGTTTTAGCCAATGCGAGTAAATTTTCACCATCTTTGATCGGCTGGTAAGTTTTCGCTTGAATTAGCGCTGGTTGATGCAGTCCCTGCTCATGCAGCTGCTTTAAAATCGTTTCTTCATACATGCTGTCACCTAATTTAAATTCTGTTCATATAACCGTGAAAAACTGCCACTACTGCCTAAATAGGCAAACATAGTAGTTTTACCAGCTAATTGGTCAACATCTTTTACCCGTCCTTGTTCGGTATAACGCCAAAAAGTATAACGGCTGGATGAGTTATTAGCTTGCGCGCCAGTTAGGAGGCGTTGCGTACTTTTAGTTAAGTATTTAGCAGGGCAAACATCGCTCACGACCACCGCTTGTCCCTGCTTTTGCAGCGCTGCCGCAAATTTTGCCATTGCTTGCAAGAATTTAGGCGAGCGGTCGTTAACTGCCGGAACAATCATAACTGGGAGTTGCCCCGCCTGCTGTCCAATTTTTTTGTTAAAAAAAGCCAGCTGTTGGGCGACAGTTGACTCATTACTAAAGCGAACCACCGTTCCAAATGGCATGACGCCGCTTTGCAGCTTATCTCGATACAAATCGTAATTGTCATCAAAATATGAGCGTCCTTGAGTGCCGCGCAAATAAACGAAATCAATCCCATGCTTTTTCAAAGCTTGCAGGTCTACAAAACCCTGCTCTTGCGTCAGTTCAACCCCAATCGTGCTCATATTGCTGCTGGACGGCAAAGTAGTCCGCGTGCGCCACTGATGCCAGGCAAAAATCAGCAGCCCTAAAGCCACCAATAAGCAAATCAGTAAAGCGGGCAAAGTCGCCCGGTGACGGTATCTTGTCATCAGCCACACCTCTGCCAATATTCTAGCAAAAATAAACCTTAGGCTAAACTTTTCTTTTTTTGTATAATGGTGGGTGTTAATTTGAGGAGAATCAAAGCTTTGAAAAGACAGATTACATTTTCACAAGCCCTAGCTACCGTGGTTGGGACCGTAATTGGCGGGGGCGTATTTTTTAAAATAAGTTCAATTACCGCTCAGGCTGGTCACCCATCCATGAGCTTGTTCGTTTGGCTGCTGGCTGGCATCTTGTCCATTGCCTCCGGCCTCACAGTTTCTGAAATTGCAGCCGCCCTCCCTGTCACTGGCGGCACGATTAAATACATTTCCTATACTTATGGACGTGTTTGGGGCTTCTTATTCGGCTGGGCGCAAATGCTGATTTATTACCCAGCAAATATTGGCGCCTTAAGCGTGGTCTTTGCTCAGCAATTTGTAGCTTTATTTGGTTGGAGCAGCAATAAAGTCACTTGGGTAGCCTTAGGTTTAGCCTGCTTTATCGTGCTGAGCAACTTTTTAGGAACAAAATTTGCTGGAACTGTGCAGGCCTTTGTTACGGTCTTAAAATTTATTCCCCTCTTACTGATTGTCATTTGGGGGCTCTTTAATTCCCATAAGATTGGCGTACCAGTTTTTCCATTGCAGGCAGGGCCGCACAAAAGTTTCTGGCAGGCATTATCCAGCTCGCTCCTATCAGCACTGTTTGCCTACGATGGCTGGATCTCAGTCACTAATATTGCAGGTGAAGTGAAATCCCCTGAAAAGAACCTTTCACGGGCAATTATTGTTGGTTTAACCATTATCACTATTATTTATATTTTAGTGAATTACACTTTCATGACTGTCCTGCCATTTAAGGAAATCATGGGTAATCAAAATACTGCCTTCTATGCCTCGATGAAATTATTTGGAAAAATCGGCGGTAAAATAGTGACAGTTGGTATTTTAATTTCCGTTTACGGCGCAATTAACGGCTTTACCTTAGCTGGTATTCGAGTGCCTTATATTTTAGCTAAAGCCGGCGATCTGCCTTTTTCGGGTCATATTGGACAAACCAACGTTAACACTGGGGTTCCAACAATTTCTGCTCTGATTATTTTAGGCAACTCTTTAGTCATGATCTTACTGGGAACTTTTGACTTACTAACCGATATGTTAGTTTTCGTCATGTGGGGCTTTACTACCCTGGTTTCAATTGCCGTCATTATCCTGCGATTGCGCGAGCCGAAACTAAACCGGCCATATATTGTCCCTTGGTATCCAATTGTGCCAGTCATCTCAATTGGTGGCGGCCTGTTTATCGTAATTGCAACTTTAATCAATCAACCAGTTTTATCATTGATTGGCATTGGGCTAACCATGCTAGGCTTACCAGTGTACTACATCATGCAAAAACGCAAGTAATAAAAAAAGAGACAGCTGCCTCTTTTTTTATTGCTCAAAATTATTCTTCATCCTTGTGTGCATCGATGACTGATTGCTTCAGCACGCCAACATAAGGAATGTTTCGATAAGCGTTTAAATAATCCAAGCCAAAACCCACAACAAATTCATTTTGTACATGAGCGCCATAGTAATCAACCGTGACATCGTCCACCCGGCGCGCAGTTTTATTCAGCATAGCACAACATTTAACGCTCTTGGCACCGCGCTCACGCATCAAGTCTTCCATGAATTTAAGAGTTTGACCAGTATCAACGATATCTTCCACGATTAAAACATCACGGTCTTTAACATCGCAAGTAATATCAGTGATCAATTTAACATTGCCGCTAGATGAAAAACCATTGCCGTAACTGGATACATCCAAGAAATCCAGCTGCATTTTGACATCAATTTTTGGCGTTAAAGCCGTTAAAAAGTAAATTGCGCCTTTCAGGGCACCAATAACAACTGGGAATTTACCAGCATAATCCTTAGTTAATTGCTTGCCCAAGCGATCCGTCATTTCTTCAATGTCGTCCTCGCTAAACAATTTGTGATCAATAATGCCTTCGATATTTTCTCCTGTTGCCATTTTCTTGCCCTTTCTGTGTAAAATTTTCGTAGATTAACCTGTATTATACCATTTTTGACTAGTAAAAAAACGCTTAGTCTGACTAAGCGTTTTTATCTTCTGTCTTTGGGACCTCTTCCGCTTTTGACTTAGCCGGCTGCACAATGAACCAGCGCATAAAGCCTTGTTCAATCGTCACCAACTTAAAATCAAATCCTTCTAAATTGATGGTTTGATCTTTTTGCAAATCTGGATAATGCTCCATCATATAACCACCAATGGTAATAATGTCGCTGTCTTGAAAGGCGAGTAATTTGTGGTGGAAGTAACGCTCAAAGTCATACAGGGTAGTTTTACCCGAAACATGCACCTGCCCTGTTTCATCTTTGATAATGTATTCGTCTGAAACATCATCAATTTCATCTTTAATCGAACCAAACAGTTCTTCATAAATATCTTTATCAGTTACAATCCCGCTAGTGCCGCCATATTCATCAACGACTAGCACAATCGGAGTGTGCTTTTTGATCATTAAGTGCAGAATATCCTGAATCGGCATTGATTCTGGGACAGTTATAATTGCCCGAATAATCCGGGTGACTGGCAAATGGCCGTTTTCTTCATTTTGCTGAATAACATCATAAGCGTAAACATAGCCAACGATATCATCTTTATCATTGTCACGCACAACGGGAAAACGGGAAAAACCTTCTCGCAAATACATAGACAAAGCTGTCGCTACTGTATCGGTCGCATCAAGCACTGTCAGCCTCGTCCGGTCAGTCATAATATCTTTAGCGACCTTATCGTTTAGTTCAAAGGCCCGCTCCATATAAGTTAGGTCTTCTTTATCAAGTGAGCCGCCATGCACGGCATTGCGCGAAAGTTTAATAATTTCTGACTGAGAATAAATCTGATTTTCTTCGTCAGCTGCTTGAAAACCTAACAGTTTTAGCAGACCATTCGAACTGCTGTTCAGCAGCCAGACAAATGGGTAGACCAGTGTGTGGAACCATTGCAGCGGCGTAACGATCAGCATTAACATCTTCACTGGCATATCGATAGCGATATTTTTAGGGACAATTTCAGTGACAACGACTTCTAAGTAAGTCAACAGAATCAAGCCTAAAATCGCACTCACCGATTTTACTAAAGAAGGGTTCATCGGTGTTAAATTGAACAGTTTTGCTAGCAGGGCGGCAAAAGTATCTGCTGCAAACCAACCTAAGATCGCCCCAACTAGAGTTGTTCCGACTTGCGTCGTCGAAAGATATTCGTTCAAATTGTGAACCATATGCAGGGCGCGCTTGATTTTCTTTTTATTACCCTTGTCACTAGCCAGCATATCTTCTAGCTGGCTTGGCCTAGTTTGCACTAAAGCAAATTCGGCAGCAACAAAGAAAGCCGCAAAGATAAAGATAATTAGTGTTGCAAGCAAGTTTGTAATTATCTGATTAGTAGCCAAATTAATTCGCCTTTCACTTCAATAATTCAAGTCTATTCTACTATATTTATTTTTAAAGCGATAAGTTTTAAACAGAACAAAAAAGCAAGCACAAATTTGTGCTTGCTTAGTTATTTTAAATGTCAGTTGCCGACTAGTTTAAGCCGCTCCACTTCCAGCTCGTTACTTCTGGCAAGTCCTTGCCGTTGTCACGAATGTAGTCATGGTGCTTAGCTAAAATGCTGTCCAATTTGCCGATAAAGTCAGCATGCTTGTCAGCCATACCAGGGATGCTGTTAATAGCGTCCTTAGCTAAGTTGAAGCGGTCAATGTGATTCAAGACACGCATATCAAATGGAGTGGTAATGTCACCATTTTCTTCGTAGCCATGAACATGAACATTGTAGTGCTTACGGTCAAACCAAATAGCCTTCATCATATCCTTGAAGCCGTGCCATGCAAAGATTACTGGTACATCGCTTGGGAACAGACGGTTAAATTCTTCATCAGAAATAGCTGCTGAATTCTTGTCAGGCGTCATCAACTTCATCACGTCGATAACGTTAATGTAGCGCATCTTCAAATCAGGGAATTCTTTGTGCAGCAAGTCGATCGCAGCCAAAGTTTCGATCGTTGGCTCAGTAGCAGTTGATGCAAAAATCACATCTGGCTTAGCACCTTGGTCGTTAGAAGCCCAATCAATGTAACCTAAGCCGTGGCTAACTAATCTAGCAGCTTCGTCCTTGCTGAACCATTGTGGACGTGGCTGTTTAGAAGTTACCAGCAGGTTGATGCATTCACGTTCTTGGAAAGCCTTGTCAGAAACAGCTAACAATGAGTTAGTGTCAGCTGGCAGATATTCATGAACCAGGTCAGCCCGGCCCTTTTCAAACATATGGGTCAAAATGCCTGGATCCTGGTGAGTGTACCCATTGTGATCTTGTTGGAACACAGTAGAAGTTGAAACGAAGTTCAATGATGGATAGTCATGACGCCAGTATTGTTCCTTAGCCTTCCGCAACCACTTCATGTGTTGAGTCAGCATTGAATCAACAACCCGGCCGAAAGCTTCGTAAGTAGCAAAGAATCCGTGACGGCCAGTCAGAATGTAGCCTTCAAGCCAACCTTCGTCTTGGTGTTCAGATAATTGTGAGTCAATAATCCGGCCAGCTGGTGCCAGGTTTTCGTCATTTGGCTCATGAATTTCTTCTTCCCATTGACGCTTTTGATCATCCAGCAATTGGAACAAACGGTTTGACTTAGATTCGTCTGGACCAAAGCCGCGGAAAGTAGTTGGGTTCAATTCAGCAATTTTATTCAAGTACTTAGCCCATTCTGCCATGTCTTGCTTGTCAACTGAACCAGGTTTATCAAAGTCAACACCGTAGTCACGCCAGTCTGGCATGTTCAACCGCTTAGGGTTAATACCACCATTAGTGATTGGGTTCATAGCCATCCGTGCATCACCTTGCACAGCTGCTTCTTCAACAATGTCCTTTGGTGAGCCATCTTCATTGAACAATTCTTCTGGGTGGTAACTCTTCAGCCAGTTAACCAGCAATTCTTTGTGCTTCATATCGTCTTGAGCAACAGGAATTGGAATCTGGTGAGCTCGGAATGAGTTTTCGATTGGCTTGCCATCTAAGTTTTCTTTTGGACCAGTCCAACCCTTTGGGCATTGGAAGATAATCATTGGCCAGCGAGGTAAGCTTGCATCGTTATTTTCACGAGCGTGCTTTTGGATAGCCTTAATTTCTTCAATAACTTCATCCATGACTTTAGCCATTTCTTCGTGGACAGTCATTGGATCTTTTTCACCATCGAAACGGCCGCCCTTAAAGGCAGATACAAAGTGTGGGTCCCAGCCCATGCCACGGAAGTATTCAGTTAATTCTTCATCACTCATCCGTGCCACAATTGTTGGGTTAGAAATCTTGAAACCGTTGATTTGCAAGATTGGCAAAACAGCCCCATCTTTGATTGGGTTGATAAACTTGTCTGAGAACCAAGAAGCAGCTAATGGACCAGTTTCAGCTTCACCATCACCAATTTCAACAGCGGCAATGACGTCTGGGTTGTCTAAAATAGCACCAGCACCGTGTGACAGAGAGTAGCCTAATTCCCCACCTTCGTGCAGTGAACCTGGAGTTTCAGGAGCAGCGTGTGAAGCAGTACCGCCAGGGAAACTAAATTGCTTAAACAACTTAGCCATCCCCTTTTCATCTTGGGTAATTTCTGGGTAGCGTTCAGTGTAAGAACCGTCCAAGTATGAGTTAGAAACCATTACCTGGCCGCCATGACCTGAACCTTCAATATAGAACATGTTCAGGCCATACTTTTTAATAACCCGGTTTAAGTGAACATAAATAAAGTTTTGCGGTGCAATTGTGCCCCAGTGGCCAATTGGCTTAGGCTTAACATCGCTAGCTTGCAAATCGTGCTTTAGCAATGGATTATGCATTAAGAACAATTGACCAACTGACAGGTAGTTAGCTGCCCGCCAGTGAGCATTCATGCTTTCCAGGTATTGTTTTGAATCGTAGTTAACTGACATTTAAAACACCTCGTAGAATAATCCGATTTGTTAACACCATTTATACTACCAGGTTTTTCGTAAAATACAACCTTTTTACAAATTGATACGGTCCAATTATTTGAGGCACATTTGAGATAATTCATGCTAAAATATGGGCAATTCAAAGGAGGAACAACTATGTTATCTCTGCTTTTACTAGCAGCTTCTGTCTGGTTGCTCGTTAAAATTTTGAGTGCCAGCATCTGGACCGTTCTGGCCTGGATTTTTGTCATTGCCTTAATTTGGGCCTTGGTGGCCTACTTAGTTCTACCAGTTTTAGCAATCGCCTTGATTGGCGGCGGCGCCTATTGGCTCGTGAGAAAATTTGTGTAAAACAAAAAGCATCCCGCAGGGGGTGCTTTTTAATGTAGATCAACAAAAGTATTGTATTTCATATATTTATAATGCACGCGCATGTTTGAAACTTCAAATGGAGTACCATCGTCCAAAAAGAAAATACCACTCATCACCCCAACTGGCTCAGTCGGTGTAAGTTCCAGCATCTTTTGATCATCCGCTGTTGAAGGTGAAACAGTAATCGTCAAATATGAACGGGTAACGGATTTGCCCCATGCATCTTGCAAGTAGTTAAACAGCGATCCTTGCAAAACTTGCGGTTTCAATTCTGGCAAAATTTTAATAGGGATAAAACCAGTTTCCAGCAAGAACGGTTTACCATCAAGCAAACGTAAACGCTTAATTTGATAAACAAAACTTCCTTCTTCAAGGAACAAGTCTTGCCGTAAATCTTCGTCAGGCGTGACCACTTGGTAATCAAGCAGCTTAATGCTCTGTTTCTTGCCTGGGACGTGGAAACTATCAGTAATACCTAAATTAGAACCTTCGTACTTGAAAAGTGATTGGTTTTTCAAGTAGAGCGGGTTAATGAATGTACCACTGCCCCGTTTTTTAAAAATAATCCCTTGTTCAGCCAGCAAGGCCAATGCTTTTTTCAATGACGACCGTGAAACTTGATATTGCTGGGCTAACGTGCGCTCATCCGGCAATTTCATGCTTGGATAAGCGTTAGCCTTAATCTTTTCCTTCACGTCGTGCATAACAGTTCGATAGACTAAATCTGCCATGTAAACACTCGCTTCAATTAGCGCTTGCGATCTTCGATCGTGCCATCACTATGCGCAATCAGAACTTCATCGCACATATTTAAGAACAAGCCATGTTCAACAACCCCGACCAGATGGTCTAAGTAATCAGCTAAACCTGCCGGAACTGGGATCGGATCGACATGCAAGTCTAAAATGTAGTTGCCATAATGAGTCACAAAGCGCTTGCCATCATCGGTCAGACGGAATTCTGGGTTTAAGCCTTGAGCTGCTAACTTACGTTTAACTTGTTCACAAGAAATTGGCAAAACTTCCACTGGTAGTGGGAAGTCGCCTAATTGATGGACCAATTTAGATTCATCAACAATCCAAATGCATTTCTTGGAGTTAACAGCAACATTTTTTTCTAATGTCAGGGCACCACCGCCGCCCTTAATACCATCAAAATTATCGGCAACCCGGTCTGCGCCATCAACAATTAAATCAGCCTGGTCAATTTCTGACAATTCATTAACGTGGAAGCCGTTTTCTTCAAGTTGACGCTGGCTCCGGCTAGAAGTAGTCACGATCGCCTTTAAGTTCAGTGGACTAGTTTGGTTGCGTTTAGTCAATTCATCAATAAAGAACTTAACGGTCGATCCAGTACCGACACCTAAAATACTGCCTGGTTTCACCATGGCTGCAGCTTGACGAGCAGCTTCTTGCTTTAACTTATCTTGCTCGGCTTTTTGCATAATTAATCGCATCCTTTTCAAATATTGAATGGGTCCAGTAGACTGCACAGGTCTATTATAGCCATAAATTGGTTCTTTGTGGGTAAATGACACAAAAAAATCAGCCTTTTAGCACAGGCTGATTTTTTTAATGCCTCACTTAATTATCTTTAAAAGACATTGGCCAGCCGCGTTTGCAAGTATTTAGCCAGCCGCGACAAACAGAAGCAAAGAATGAAATACATTACCGCAATCATTGCATACATCGGGATAATAAAGTTTGGATCCTGACTGTAAATGATTTGGGCGTGGTACAAAAGTTCTGGCAAAACGATAATCGTTGCCAAAGAAGTATCCTTAACTAAAGAAACAAACTGCGACAATAAAGCTGGAATCATCATTGTTAATGCCTGCGGCAAAACGACATGGAACAAGGCTTGCGCGTACGACATCCCGTTTGACCGGGCACCTTCCATTTGTCCATCTGGCACGGCAGCAATCCCGGCCCGGACAATTTCAGCCAGCATAGCAGATTCAAACACAACCAAAGCAGTAATTGCGGCAATCATCGGGTTGACCCGGATCCCCATGCCTGGCAAACCGAAGTAAGTAAAGAAGATAATCAGCAGCAGCGGCAAATTCCGAATCACGTCAACAATCACGCCAACAATTTTAGACAAATATTTAATTTTGACGTAACGCAAAGTCCCCAAAATCAATCCAATAATAAAACTCAGCAGGATTGAAATGATTGAAACTTCAATCGTAACCCACAGACCTTGGAGCAAGAAGCGCAAGTTTGTGGCTGAATAAGCATTAATCCAATTTTGCATTTGCTAATCCTCCTTACGCCAATTTCTTTTCCAAGTACTGCATGTAGTAACTTAGCGGCAAAGTTAAAATCAAGTAGAAAATTCCGACAATAATATATGTAGGAATTGTTTGAAAAGTATTAGAAGCGATTACATCGCCTTGATACATCAGATCCATGCCGGCAACAAAGGCAAGCACTGATGAGTTCTTAATCAAGTTAACGAACTGGTTGCCAAGTGGCGGAATCGTAATTTTCAAAGCCTGCGGCAAAATGACATTTTTCATCGCTTGCCAGTAGCTTAAACCATTAGCTAAACAGCCTTCCATTTGTCCTGTCCCAACTGACTGCAAACCAGACCGGACTGTTTCAGCAATAAAAGCCGATGTATATAAAGTCAGGCCAATCGTCCCAGCCGTAAACCCGCTCATCGCTGGCAAGACTTTAGGCAAAACCAGGTAAAAGAACATCGTAACAACTAGCAATGGAATGTTACGGAAGATTTCAACGTAAACCTTGGCTACACCGCGCCAAAACTTATTCGGATTAGTTTCTAAAATAGCAAAGCCAGAACCAAGGATGAAACTAAAGATCAGAGCAATAATGCTGGATAAGATGGTGTGCCAAAAACCAGTTAAAAATGCTTGCCAGTTCTGTGTAAATAATTGCCACATTATTTTTCCACTTCCTTGTAATTAAACCCTGGTACATCAGCGAACCATTTCTTGAGCAGCCGGTCATAGGTGCCATTGGCTTTTAACTTAGCAAAAGCCTTGTTGATTTCGTCACGCATTTGGTGCTGTCCTTTATCAACCGCAATTCCGTATGGCTCAGTCGTAAAGCTGCCGCCGACGACGTGGTATTGAGGGTTATTAGCAGCAATACCAGCCAAAATACCGTTATCAGTACTCATGGCTACCCCTTGACCAGATTTCAAGGCTGAAAAACATTGACCATAGTCGTCATATTCTAGCAATTTCGCCTTAGGGGCAACTTTTTGAATATTGGCAATCGCGGTCGTCCCTTTAACGGCTAAAACTTTGGTTCCCGGTTTATTCAGCTGCTTAATTGAATGCAGGCTGCTAGTTTTAGGCACTAGCAATGATTGACCGGCCCCAAAGTAAGGCTTGGAGAAGTCAACTACTTTCGCCCGGTCAGGCGTAATCGTACAAGTAGCTAGCAAAACATCGATATTGCCGTTTTTCAAAACAGGAATCTTAGTTTTGGCACTGGCTTGGAACAACTTGCACTTGCCAGTCGGCCCCAAAATTTCTTTAGTTAAGGCTTTGGCTAAATCAATTTCAAACCCGCGCAAAGTACCAGTTTTCGGATCAACCAGCCCAAACAATGGGGTATCATTCCGCACGCCCCAAATAATCGTGTTAGTTTTTTTCACATGTTGATAGACATTAGACTTGTTCACTGCTTTATTGCCGCAGCCAGCCAGACCAATAGCTACCAGCAAGAGGGATAAGATAATCCCCAGCTTTTTCCATATTCGTTTCATAAAGCTTGCGTCCTTTCCACTAGTGGGAAATAACCTTGCTCAAGAATTGACGGGCACGTTTGGTCTGCGGATGGTCAAAGAAGCTATTAGGATCAGTATCCTCAAGGATTTCCCCATCAGCTAAAAAGACGACCCGGGTACCAACCTCGCGGGCAAAGCCCATCTCGTGGGTTACCACAACCATGGTGATACCTTCTTGGGCAACAAGCTTCATAACGTCTAACACATCTTGAATCATTTCAGGGTCTAAGGCTGAAGTTGGCTCGTCGAATAAAATCACCTTTGGTTTCATTGCCAAGGACCGAGCAATCGCAATCCGCTGCTGCTGACCACCAGACAATTGCCGCGGATAGTTGTTGGCTTTTTCAACTAAGTTAACTTCTTGGAGCAAACGCATTGCTTCTTTGCGGTTTTCTTCCTCTGGACGGTGCAGCACGATGCGCGGTGCTAACATGATGTTTTCGAGCACTGTTTTATTGGCATATAGGTTAAAGTGCTGGAAAACCATGCCCACATCACGTCTCAACTCATTGAAATTGGTTGAGCGATCGGTCATATCCTTACCGTCAACAATTAAACTCCCATCATTGATCTTTTCTAGACCATTAATTGTCCGAATTAAGGTACTCTTACCTGAGCCTGATGGTCCAACAATAACGACAACTTCGCCTCGGTTAACGCGAAAATTAATATCTTTTAAAACGTGGAAGCCGCCGTAAAATTTGTCGACGTGCTTGAAGTCTATGATTGCCATGAGGCACACCTCTCTTTTCCATTTTTACACGGTCATTATACAACTCTTCACAAGGCTTGTACATATCTTCACAAAAGTTTTTTATCTGACGCATTTTACGGTAGAATAGTACGGATAAAGAAAAAGGCAGCAAAAGGAGCACATAATGAACAAGAAAAAGAAGCCCATCATTATTGGCATTGCTGGCGGGTCTGGTTCCGGCAAAACCACTATTGCCCATGAAATTTATAAAAACATGCCTGAAGACCGGGTCTTGATCATGACCCAGGATTCCTACTACAAGGACCACCCTGACATGACCAAAGAAGAACGGGACAGAATCAACTTCGACCACCCTGATGCATTTGACATGAAGCTATTAGTCGAACAACTCAAGCAATTGCTTAACCGAGAAGCAATTGAGATGCCAATCTACGATTTCCCGACTCACCTACGCAGCAAGGAAACCATCCACGTCAAGCCGGCCGATATTATTATTTTGGAAGGGATTTTGGTCCTGTCTGATCCTGAATTACGTGATCTGATGAGCATTAAAGTTTACGTAGATACTGATGACGACATTCGCCTAATTCGACGGGAAGTCCGGGATATGAAAGACCGTGGTTACTCACTTGATTACATCATTGACCAATATTTAACGACGGTAAAGCCAATGTATAATCAATTTGTTGAACCATCGAAGCGTTATGCTGATATAATCGTGCCCGAAGGCGGAGAAAACAATGTAGCCATTGATATGCTCTCTACCAAAATTCGCTCTGTTTTAAACGAAAACGATTAGCAACAGCCTAAATTAGCAGGAAAGGACAATTATGGAAACTAACAAGAAGAAAAAAAATAAGCCTTTAGTGATTGGGATTGCTGGTGGGTCCGGTTCTGGCAAGACAACAATTGCCCGTGAAATTCGCAAGAAACTGCCTAATGACCGAATTTTAGCTGTTACGCAAGATGCTTATTATAAAGATAATGCTGGCATCCCAATGGAAGAACGCCGCAAGATCAACTATGACCACCCAGACGCTTACGACATGCCCCTGATGATCAAGCAGCTGAACCAGCTCTTAAATTGGCAAGCTGTTGATATGCCAGTCTATGACTTTACTAAATTGACGCGCAGTTCCGAAACTGTCCATGTTGAACCTGCTGGCATCATTTTGCTAGAAGGCATCTTGGTCTTAACCGACAAGCGCTTGCGCGACATGATGGATATCAAAGTCTTTGTTGATAATGATGATGACATTCGCTTTATTCGCCGTTTGAAGCGTGACACCGAAAAACGCGCCCGGTCACAAGAACAAGTGATTAATCAATATCTGAAGACTGTTAAACCAATGTACAATCAATTCGTTGAACCGTCTAAGCGTTACGCTGATATTATCGTGCCCGAAGGTGGCCACAACCATGTAGCAATCCATATGCTAGCCAACCAAATTCGTTCAATTTTGCGAAACGAAGATCAATTTTAAAACGTGATAAAAATAACAATGTTAAAAGGATGCGCAAATGCGCATCCTTTTTTGTGATGTAAATAATTAGCTAGCCAAATAATCCAATAATTTAAACATGATCGTTCGATTTTCAGCTGGAACTCCATGTCGTAAAATATCAGCTGCACTTTGCTTTAAAGCATTATCACGCTCGGCATAGCTGCCATCATTGACTACCATTTCTCGTAAATTATCAGTTTCCGGTTCAAAGTGAAACTGCAGGCCAATTACTTTATCACCCAGCAAAAAGCCCTGATTTTTTAATAATTTACTAGAAAATAGCAAGTCTGCTCCGGCTGGCAGTTCAAACATCTGCTGGTGCCAGTGCAAAACCGTTGTCGTCTGCGGCAGTCCCGGAATACGGCTGCTTTGTAAGTAAACAGGCGCCCAGCCTACTTCTTTAGCTGGTGCATCCTTCACTACCCCGCCATTAACTAGCGCAATTTGCTGCGCACCAAAGCAAGCGCCAAAAATTGGCTTACCAACTTCCTGCACTTGCTTAATTAACTCACGTTCTTGCTTAATCCAGGGCAAATCATCATTCGGGCTCATGGGTCCGCCCAACAAAATCAGCATATCAGTGTCACCAGCAGCCGGTAGAATACCAAAAGTCGCTGGGTGATAGACATACAGTTCATCACCGCGCTGGTCTGCCCAGCTTTTAATCGCACCAGATCCTTCATTCGGCGTATGCTGCAACACATTAATTCTCATGCTTACTGCCTCCAGGCCAAACTATCGCTAGCACAGTAATGACAACTGTTGCCAGTAAAATCCACGACAGGGGATAATCCCAGCTAAAAAAGCGCATGGTACCTTGCCAGCCGTAACGAATATCGAGTAAAGCCACGGTAATTACTAGAAGCATCCACCAAGCTAAAGCTACATTTTTAAAAAACTGTTTTAATTTACTCATTAGTCGATCCTAATTAAAGCTGTGAAAAGCTGGCTAATTTTTCCGCCGTTAAGTCGCGGATGATAGCCGTTGCCAAATCTACTGACGCCTTGAAGTCTTTATAGGCAGAGAAGCAATATGGAGAATGCTCATAGCGCACTGGAATCCCAATCACAATCGTTGGCGCACCCTGTTCGTAATAAATCGCTGCTCCGTCTTGGCCGCCGCCAGTTCTGACTGAGCGCGTATAAGGAATGCCATTTTTATCAGCTAACTCGCAAGCATATTGCTGGAAATGCGGATTTGGCAAAAACGTTGTGTCCATATCACGCAGCATTGGCCCACGTTTTAAACCAGTTTGTGACAACCAGTCCGGGGTAAAAGTATCATCAGCTGGGCATGATTCCAGGACGAGACAAACATCTGGCTTAACCTTGCGAGCTGTGACGTAGGCCCCGCGCAGGCCAACTTCTTCTTGAGAAGACAAGGCAGCGACTACGTTGAAGTTAGTTTGTTCGCCTTGCAAGTTTTCCAGCACTGCTGCCATGGCAGCGGCACCGAAGCGGTCATCAAAATCTTTTCCAAAGAAGACACCGTTTTTATCATTGTATTCGCAAGTGACATCGACAAAAATTGGGCAGCCAGTATTGATTTTGAAATCGTTAATCGTTTCTTCACGGCTAGTTGAACCAACATCAATTGACATGTCAGCAACTTCAGGCACATTATTTTGCTCAGCCTTAGTCATGAAGTGCGGCGGCTTAGTTGCAACTACACCGGGAATATATTCCCCATCCTGGTTGCGGATTTTAACTTTTATGGCTGGGATATTATATTTAACCCAGCCTCCAAGTGGAACAAACTTAATCAAGCCATTCGGCCGAATTGCCTGGGTAATAAAACCAACTGAATCAGAGTGAGCATCAAGTTGAATAACTGGCTTGCCGGCCTGATTCTCTTTCTTATTGGCATAAGCATTCAACATCCCGTCTACGGTCACGTCCGCAAATGGCGTTACCTGGTCTTTGAACATTTTGACAAGTTCATCTTCAAACCCGGAAGTAGCATTTGCATCACAAAAGCGTTTAATCATCGCAATCGCAGCTTGTTTATCCATAAGATCCTCCTAAATAATAGAATTTTTCCTATTCTTGTTTTATCATGAAAAGTTGATTAAATTCAATCCTTGACAGAAGGTCGTTCTCATGAAACACAAAGAAATTTGGAAGCAAAACCTCATTGCCCTTTCCATCAGCGTCTTTATCGCTGGCATTGCCTTTTCTGAAGTCAGGCCTTTTTTATCGCTGTATATTGATACTTTGGGACATTTCACCCACCGGCAGCTAAACCTCTTATCAGGTTTAGTCTTTTCTGGTATTTATTTTGTCTCAGCAGTTGTTTCACCTTGGTGGGGAAAATTAGCCGACAAAAAAGGCCGCAAACCGATGATTTTGCGGGCTTCACTAGGAATGGCCATTATTTTAGCCGCCATGGGCCTTGTAACCAACGTTTGGCAGCTGTTTTTCCTGCGGATGGCACAAGGTGCGGTTTCAGGCTATGTTTCTAATTCGAATGCTTTAATTGCCACCCAGGTTCCTAGCAAAAAAAGTGGCCAGGCTCTGGGAACGATGGCATCGGCTTTCACTGCTGGCAACCTGCTAGGACCTTTTATCGGCGGGCGCTCGCCTCTGTTTTTTCATATCGGATAACTTTCTTCGTTACGGGCGGTTTACTCTTAATTTGCTTTTTATTGTCAGTTTTCTTCGTGCATGAACCAAATTTCAAGCCAATCACGTCAAAGAAACTGGATAAGACTAGCGGCGTAATTCATGCCTTGCGCAGCCCGCAGTTGATTTTTGGCCTACTGCTGACGACAATGATCATCCAAGCAGCCAATAATTCGATTAACCCCATCGTGTCCTTATTTGTCCGGCAACTAATGCATAATCATGGCAACGTAGTATTTGTTTCCGGCATTGTTGCGGCGTTACCTGGGATTGCAACTTTTCTTGCCGCTTCACGTTTTGGCGCCCTGGGTGACCGAATCGGAACTCACAAAATTATCCTCTTTGGCTTTTATGGGGCAGCAGCCCTATTCTTCTTGACTTCATTTGTACAGAATGTTTGGGAACTTGGAATTTTACGGTTTTTAATCGGTTTCACTGATGCTTGCCTTTTCCCGCAAGTGCAGACGATGCTAACGAAAAATACGCCGAATGAATTGACCGGTCGGATCTTTTCTTGGAATCAATCAGCGATGTATATCGGCAATATTATTGGACCCCTGCTTGGATCAACGATTTCTGGGTTTAGTTCTTACAACGTGGTCTTTTTAGTCACGGCCGCGATAGTCGTTTTAAATTTGCTGCTATTCAGAAAAAATGTCATCAACAATTTAGCCAAATAAATAAAAAAAGAAGCTCGTTTGAGCTTCTTTTTTAGGCTTCGATTGCTTGGTGTTTTTCATGGTGGAACCAAGCAACTTTTTTATCAAACACCGTAATTAAATCATTTGCCAAGTATAAAATGTAAGTCACAAACAGAACCCAATTAGCATCACCTTGTGCGGCAGTAATTGCCCATAAACTGATTGGGAAAATTGCTTGCGCAAACCAGAAGAAATAAGTATCAGAAAAACGCAGCGTTGTTAACATCGCGCCAGTGATCCCTATTGTAGCAGCAATACTATCAACCCAAGGACGCGGGCTGATAAACCAGTGCGTATCTGAATAGTAAGTCAGGCCTAAAACCACAGCGAAGAAGAGAGCAGTCAGCAGCCAATTGCGCAGGCCTCGTCCTTCTTCAGTTAAAAAGCGGACTTTTTTATCTACATCTTTTGCCCAGCTTGGCATCAATAAAACTGGCAGGTCAAGCAGCACAATATAAATGGATTGCAAGAGCACATCGTTATAGTTGCGGGCATCGATCGCCACAATAATGTAAATCACGGCTGAAACAATACCCAGGACGCCGTTTAATGGCTTAGCATTGGTAATAACTCAAAGTGCAAGTAAAACCAAGCATCCCCGCCAGCATCGTTAAAATTGAAATAGCATTAATTTTGCCGGCAATGGTCATCCCGAAAATAACTCCAAGCCCTAGTAAAAGCAACCGGTAAGAGCTAGCCGTCCAGCCTTGCATCTGTTCTACATACCAACTCGGTTTAAAAATATCATACCAAGCAATGGCGGTTTTCTTCGTTGTGGTTGTCTGCAAACTAATTACCTCTTTCCAAAAAATGATGACGGTTAATAAGCTAACCAAAATTTGGTGAGGATGTCAAAGATATGCAGTTATAATATCGTATAGATAACGGCTACTTTCTACGAAAACACAGGCATGCAAAAAAATTTAACTTTTTTGAACTTATAACGGCTATAACGCAGTTACCGTAATGATTTTTTCATTAACACATGCTGAATACCGCCTTCGTCAAACGGCGTTCCCACTGTTTCATACCCCAGTTGCTCATAAAAGGCCTGGGCAGGAAGTTGCGCATGGCAAAACAAGGCATCAACCCCGCGCATTTGCAAATAAGCATGCACGGCACGCATCAGTCTTGATCCTAGGCCAGTTCCGCGCTGGTCTTGTGCAACCGCAACGCGTCCTAGCATCCATTCCCCTTCAGTTTGAAAAATTCGGCAAGTTGCTACTGCATTGTTCTTATGCGCATTAAGTTTAAAAACCTGAATAGCACTTAAATCATCGTCATCGAGTTCAGGCAAAGTAATCTCCTGCTCAGTCACAAATACTTCGCAACGCAACCGCTCGACACAGAAAAGTTCCCTGCCGGTCATTGCATCAATCTTTTTAAAGTCAAATCCTGCAAGTTTCATTATTTTTTGATAGTAATTATTTAAAATTCCAATAACACATAAAAAAGCTGCCTGTTGCCAGACAGCTTAATAATCAAATTTTATCAGCTTTTTAATAGCCACGGTTGTAGCGATAAATCAGCTGCATCGGATCAATCCAAGTCCCATTGTCAGAGTTCCAATACTTTTCAGCCGCATTCACTTCACTTTGAGTGACACCCAAATGAACGTGAGTAACGTGGGTAGTTGGAATGAAAGTCAAAATAACCTGTCCTGGTTTCACAACATCGCCAACCTTAACATGAATGGCGGCAGCTGCTTCATCAGGATAAAAGGCAAATTCTTGGTAAACCGTATTATAGCCATCCGGTGATTTAATGCAGATATAGTAGCCCAAATCGTTTTGGGTGGTGCCTTGGTGGCCAATAAAGTAAACTGTCCCACCGTGAATAGCACGGATGTCTTCATTGCCGCCATGGTCTGGAATAATATCAATTCCGTCATGCCAATTGCGGTCTGAATGAGCGCCAAAGCTAGAAGTTAAATTGCCACTTTCGTAGAAACCAGCGATTGGGTAAGTCCAAGAAGATGAATAACCTGATTTTGGTACTAAACCTAAAGTATATTTAGCTGGAATCCATTGTTGACTAGAACCAAGCCGGTACATGACTTGTTCATTGATCATAGCCTTTTCAAAGGCTTTCCAAATGGAATTATTCTTTACATATTGATTGGTAAAATTACCTGCTTCATTAACCAGCTGAACTTGTCCATTGCCGTGATAGTTAACTTGCACTAAGCCAGAAACTTTTTGCCGCTGACTAATTGCTTGGTGAACAGCTGGAGTTTGATCATCGGTAGTTTGATCTGCTTGGTTATTAGCTGGGTTATTAGTTTGCCCAGTGTTTTGGCTAGTTTGATTGTTAGTCTGACCACCAGTTTGAGTATTAGTACCTTGATCAGTTTGAGTATTCGTGCCTTGATCAGTTTGACCGTTATTATCAAGTGGGGCAGCTGATAAATTAGTATATTGAGCCGGAATCCATTGCTTGTCGCTGCCTAAGCGATACATAGTAAGATCTCTGATCGTACCTTTGGCAAAAGTCTTCCATCTCGTGCCGCTAGTTAAATATTGATCTTGGTAAACACCCTGACTGTCAAGCAAGCGGACCTTGCCCGGACCTTGATAAGTAACAGTTGCAATTTCTTTATCTGTTTGAACATTAGTTGCAGCTTGAACCCTATTAGTTTGAGCTAACGAAACAGCTGCTAATACACCAGCGGAGATCATCCCCGCAGTCATTAATGTGCGTTTCACGAAAATGCTCCTATTCATTTCACTCTCTTCAATTCATTACGTCTCTATCTTAACATATGGAAGCCGCAAAAAAACTGCCCTTTTGGGCAGTTTTCCGGCAGCAGCAACGACTGATTAGCAATTATTTTTCAGTAACAGTTTTATGTTGAACTTTATTCTTCTTTGGGTTGTAAACAGTCAAATGTGCCTTACGAGCCTTTGACTTAGCACTAGCAGACTTGTCGTAAGTGCCGCCGTATAAAGAAGCTTCCCAGCTACCATACATTGGGCATGGCAAGATAATATACTTACTGCCCCATTGGTTAGCATTTTCCATCACGTCGTTGTAACGGTCCTTCATGCTAGTTGATTTAGGATCGTTAAAGTCAGTCAAATTGTCGCCAAAGTACATAATAACGTTACTTTTGGCTTCAATTGCCTTCCGGCGTTCTTCCTTAGTCTTGTCGCTCTTCTTCTTCAACAAAACGTGTTGGTTGTCAGCTTGTGGCAAACCTTCACGCTTTAAGTTTTTCTTAGTGGCTGCCAGTTGATCAGCTGACCGGTCACTGACGTAGTAAATTTGAACGCCTTTAGAATCGGCATAGTTCAAAAATGACTTTGCGCCAGGAACAGGCTTAGCCTTAGCGTACTTCACCCACTTATTCCAGCAAGATGGAAAAGTCTTGTTGTGAATAGCGTTGTAAGCTTGGAATGGTGAGTTATCAAGGACAGTTTCATCAATATCCAAGATAATTGCCCGCGGCTTAGCTGACTGGGTTTGCAAGCTTTGGTCCAAATTGCGGCGAGCTATATTGTAGCCTTGCAAGTACAAAGCCTTGGCTTCAGCCGAAGTTTGATACCAAGCAACTGACATCACATTCTGTTCACCAAGATTGCTGCTGGCTTGCGCCTGGTTCTGTGCCAAACTAGCGCCGCCAATTAACAGCAAAACAGAAGCAGCAATTTTAGTAAACAGCTTTGATAAGCGTTTCATAATTCATTCTCCCGATATGTAGACAAGTTGCCTCTGCAATTCAAGTGTAGCAAATCACAAATTTAATCGTCAATCTAATTTCATAAATATAATTTACTTCTCATTTTCGTTATTTTTACTTAATTTTTCCAAATTGTTTGACATCAAACAAATTTATCCTTACAGTAATCAAAAAACAGAGAAAGGACCTGACAATGAAAAATACTGTCCCTGACTTAGGCCTCTTAGTTAGAAAAACCACGATTCAGATGAATCGTCTAGTTGATCAATTTTGTGCCCCATACAATCTAAGTACAGCCCAGTTCAATGTGATTAACTATGTCGGCAGTCAGCCAAATGCGATTTGTCCGCAAAGCAACCTTGAAACTGCGCTCGGCATTAAACGCTCAGCCACGGCGATTATGGTGCAGCGCCTTGAAAAGAAAGGTATGCTGCGGCGGATTATTGTTCCGTCTGATCGGCGCAAGCGCATGATCAAGCTATCCCAAAAAGCCATAGAACTCCTACCGATTTTTCATGACTTTATTCAAGAACGCCAGCAAAACCTGCTAGACAATTTTTCTGAAGAAGAGCTGCAAACCGTCGTCAAAGTGTTGAAATTTATGGGAGATAATGGTCAATGAGTGAAACAGAAACTGAAAAAATTCCTGGTAAAGTAATTGCTGCAATTATTGCAACCGGTATTTTGTCTCTATGCGGTGTTTTAGTAGAAACCTCAATGAATATCGCCTTCCCAACCCTGATGCGCGAGTTTTCGGTTTCAACTTCTACCGTACAATGGATGACCTCAATCTACTTACTAATTATCGCAATTATCGTGCCGCTGTCAGCCGTTTTAAAAGCACGCTTTAAAACCAAAACCTTGTTCTTAACTGCTAATTTACTGTTTATCGCCGGCCTACTAATTGACGCCTTCGCGATCGGTTTCCCAATGCTGCTGGTTGGGCGGGCAGTACAAGGAATCGGCACTGGAATTGCATTACCACTCATGTTCAATATCATCATGGAACAGGTCCCGCAGCAAAAACTGGGTATGATGATGGGGTTTGGTAATTTAATTACTGGTATCGCCCCGGCAATCGGACCAACGCTCGGCGGAATTATTATATCAGCGCTAGGCTGGCGGTGGATTTTTTACTTGCTGCTGCCGCTGCTGCTTATTTCGCTAGCCTTAGGCAGCTGGGGTATTCAACAAAAATCTAAACTGCGGCAAGTTAGCTTTGATTTATTGTCATGTTTGCTGATTACGCTCACCTTTACTGGCCTAGTAACTGGTTTTGCAAACTTAGCGAATGCTGGTTTAGTTGGTCTTACTGGCGGAGGTATGATTTTACTTGGATTAATCGGGATGGGGTTATTTGCTTGGCGGTCACTAACAATTGAACAACCAATCCTGCAGTTAGCTTTATTTAAAAATTATCATTTCGCAGGGCAAGTGCTGATGTTCTTCTGCATCCAGCTGTGCTCGCTTGGTTTTGCCTTTCTGCTAACTAATTATATTCAACTGACCAATGGCAATACTGCTTTGATTGCCGGATTGGTAGTCATGCCGGCCGGTATTTTAGGAGCAATTTGTGCACCGCTAGGTGGACGCTTGCTAGATGCTTGGGGACCACGCAGGCCAATTCTGACCGGAACCAGTGTCGTCTTTTTATCAATTTTAATTTTTTATTTACTAGGTACGCAGATCGACAACTGGGTTATCGCTATTGTTTATTCACTATATATGATGGGGATGGGCTCGTGCATGGGCGCGGTCATGACGTCAGCACTGGGCAGTTTGCCAGCGGCTGCCGCTCCGCAAGGCAATGCCATTTTAAACACCCTGCAGCAATTTGCGGGTTCAATGGGAACGTCGCTAGCCGCGATGATCGTAGCTAGTGCACAAAGCGGCCGTGGAACGCGCAGTATGACAACAGCTATCGGCACTCATCATGCTTTTCTGTTCTTGCTGGTTGTAGCAATCATTATTAATTTAGCAGGGTGGATTTGTATCCCGCAGCGCTTACAATCTAAATAATTCATATAAAAATGCTCCACTACGCTGTAGTGGAGCATTTTTTGCTTTTTAAACTTGTATTATCTAAATCTATAGCTGTCAGTGTCTAAGAAATGTATTAAAATATAGCCATATAGATAGATAGGAATGATGTATAGATGACAACAAGCGAAGCACAACGCCGTGCTAGCGCGAAGTGGAACGCGAAAAATAAAGAGCGCCAACACTATTACGTCGCTAAAAGCACGGCTAAACGATTTATTAAAAAGTTAGCAACCAAAGAAGATTTAATGATGATAGCTGATTTGCTGCAGCAACGGCAGAAAGAGCTGGGTTTTGAAGAAATCCAAGATTAGTTTAAAAGGCATCCTTAAAGGGATGCCTTTTTTGAAGCATATTTCATGCTTTTCTGAATGTGCCAGATTATAATGATTTGTAACAGGAAGTTGCACAAGGAAGCGTGTTCCCTGCTTCCTGCAAAATCCCTGTTCTTTGCTAAACCCTAATTTAATACAAAAAGGATTAGACCCTATTCAAGTTGGTCTAATCCTTTTTTGGTTGATAAATAGTAATTGATAGCTTTAACTTTTATCTTTTTCTCCATTAAATCGTGAAAATTATATTTAATGCAGACTCATGTAGCTGTCGTTTAAATATTAACTACCTATATCTTTTCCCAATGTCCGCCTTTGGAACTCCCGTCCATCGGTGCAGGATTTTCTTTAGAGTATAAGTAATCTTCCCCACTATCATCGATCACACGATAATAAGGTCCTTCTTCACCTCCAATTTCATATTCTTTTCCATTTGTTAAGCCTTCTATATAAAAGCTTTCACCAACGTATCTTAATTTCATTGATTCTTCTTTTCGTTTTCTTCAACCCATTTTTCCAATCGCTTTCTACGTTTAATAGCAGCTGCATCAGGTTTTTTATATAATCCAGCTTCTTTTAAGCCCCGAATAAACTGCTCATGAGTTGGGAAATCATGTGTTCGCCAGTATCTATTTGAATGTTTTTCATCATTAGGTTCCAAAATTCTACCTCGTTTTTTTGCTAATGCCGCTGTTTTTTCTATTTCCTCAGACATCTAATCTCATCGCAATATCAATTCTTAGCAATTATTATATACTCAACGAAGATGGGAAAATCTATATTTGTTAATCACTTAGTTTTATAGTCTGATTGCCATAGATAGTAAGCATCACCTCCACATACGTGGAAAACACTGACAGTATTTGAAAATATTCTGTTAGAAAAGACATCGATTTAAAGAAGACCTACGGTTCTTGGTATAATAAATGCAGAAATATTGTCTTTTCAATGCAAGAATCTTATTATAAATCTACGGATCATGTATTTAATTTAGGAGGTGTCCATCTTGAAAAAGAGTAAACGAAAAAAAGAAAAAATTTATTGGATTTCTGATGACAGCATGTCTGAAGAACAGTTTAAGTACGAAAAAATGAAAAAAGATGGCACCTTAAACAAACCCGCCAAATTTGATTAGTTTGTGTTTGAATTCAGTAATATAAAAAAGGAGCACAGATAAATCAACGCTTCTTTTTATGCTATGTATACTTTTTTGATATAATGAACGGTGTAGTAGGCATCAAACGTCCTACTGCTGTCAGCTATAAGCCATAGCTGAGACGAGAGATATCAAAGCTTTTAAAAAGCTTATAAGTGCCGTTGCTAGGTGAATAGCAACGGTTCTTTTTTTGCTTCTTATTACCTTGATACTGTCCTTTATTCTTTGCACACTACTTAGTAGACGCCCGTTGCCTTGCTTCCGAAGTCTTTATGATATAATAAGCTTGATTATTATTGTGAACTTGTATCAAAGTTCTACTCTTTCTGTATTTCCTAGGGTTACGCAAAGCCCTAGGCTTTTTTGTTTACTTCAGTAATGTTTTAGACTTGCTATCCTATCTTCATTAAAATATCTCTATAGGTTTGTAATTATTATGCATAAACAACATGGTTGCTGACTATTTTGGGGTGCCGACAGTTCTAAACCTTATTGATCTAACAACCTTCTAAAACCACTGTTTTTGGTGACAATGGCCGGCAGTAGTTCTAAACCTTATTGATCTAACAACCTTCTAAAACACCTTTTGCCAAATCATCCATAGCCAAATCGTTCTAAACCTTATTGATCTAACAACCTTCTAAAACTAGTTGGACTTACAAACCACGCAAAGGAGAGTTCTAAACCTTATTGATCTAACAACCTTCTAAAACTTTTCGTTGGGTTTAAGTTTAGTTAGAGGCGTTCTAAACCTTATTGATCTAACAACCTTCTAAAACAAGATCTCCGTAGTCGCAATCCAAGTTGGCGTTCTAAACCTTATTGATCTAACAACCTTCTAAAACCATCATTTGAGAAAATTGAACACCAAAGTTGTTCTAAACCTTATTGATCTAACAACCTTCTAAAACCAGTCAGGACGATATTAAGCCACTATACCAGTTCTAAACCTTATTGATCTAACAACCTTCTAAAACTGCGCTTGTTGCGGCGCTGGCTTTTGTCTTGTTCTAAACCTTATTGATCTAACAACCTTCTAAAACCCCTCCTTATCACTAGCTACATCCATTATAGTTCTAAACCTTATTGATCTAACAACCTTCTAAAACTCAATGGATAAATTTAGCTCCATCTTCTTTGTTCTAAACCTTATTGATCTAACAACCTTCTAAAACTGTGCTGAATGCCAATCACTGTTTGAATTTGTTCTAAACCTTATTGATCTAACAACCTTCTAAAACCAATAGTCAAAACTGTCTGCAAAGCATAACGTTCTAAACCTTATTGATCTAACAACCTTCTAAAACTGAATTTTTAACGTCAACCACTTATTTGCCGTTCTAAACCTTATTGATCTAACAACCTTCTAAAACACGAACCCTTACTTGGAACTAAAGATGATGGTTCTAAACCTTATTGATCTAACAACCTTCTAAAACGTCTGGTTGTGCAGATGCTTCTTGTAGTCGGTTCTAAACCTTATTGATCTAACAACCTTCTAAAACGAAGGCTGTTGTGAGTCTGCATCTTGTGTGGTTCTAAACCTTATTGATCTAACAACCTTCTAAAACCACAAACCGCTCGATATACAACCGATACCGGTTCTAAACCTTATTGATCTAACAACCTTCTAAAACTGGCTTCCTCATGCTTGCCTTCTGCTTCCAGTTCTAAACCTTATTGATCTAACAACCTTCTAAAACAACAGCTGCTGGAAAATATTTAACGCTTAAGTTCTAAACCTTATTGATCTAACAACCTTCTAAAACAATGGTAAAGAAGGTTTCGCCTACAACAAAGTTCTAAACCTTATTGATCTAACAACCTTCTAAAACGATGATGGTTACCAACTTCATCACTACGCTGTTCTAAACCTTATTGATCTAACAACCTTCTAAAACTAATTGATGTGGCAAGGTGCGTTTTACCGCGTTCTAAACCTTATTGATCTAACAACCTTCTAAAACCATTTAACCAGCTTCGCATCTTCTTCCGCAGTTCTAAACCTTATTGATCTAACAACCTTCTAAAACGAAGGCTGTTGTGAGTCTGCATCTTGTGTGGTTCTAAACCTTATTGATCTAACAACCTTCTAAAACCCAAATTCCCGATCATAAACTTCACTCGTAGTTCTAAACCTTATTGATCTAACAACCTTCTAAAACGGTCATCAGCTGCGCCACAGATTCAATGCCGTTCTAAACCTTATTGATCTAACAACCTTCTAAAACTGCCATTTTTGTTGGTGCTGTACTGCGATGGTTCTAAACCTTATTGATCTAACAACCTTCTAAAACAGCCGGCTTGCTTGATCGTTTGCATGCTGGGTTCTAAACCTTATTGATCTAACAACCTTCTAAAACACAATATGCAAACTATAATCCAACGTCTTAGTTCTAAACCTTATTGATCTAACAACCTTCTAAAACCGTTGGACCTGGTTGCGATTATGACGATGGGTTCTAAACCTTATTGATCTAACAACCTTCTAAAACTATGGACCAATGTGAAAGTCATATCTTCTGGTTCTAAACCTTATTGATCTAACAACCTTCTAAAACATAGCAAGATGCTAATCACCTTTGGTTCTAGTTCTAAACCTTATTGATCTAACAACCTTCTAAAACATAGTATCCTTTTTTATGAATCCGTTCGTGGTTCTAAACCTTATTGATCTAACAACCTTCTAAAACACATGGTACCAGGTACCATTGCCCACACTGGTTCTAAACCTTATTGATCTAACAACCTTCTAAAACAAGAATCATTAGAGAACAACGTAGAAATAAGTTCTAAACCTTATTGATCTAACAACCTTCTAAAACTTGCGTCTGTTCAGATAAGTTAGTCGTCAGGTTCTAAACCTTATTGATCTAACAACCTTCTAAAACGTAGTAGAGTAATTTCATTCTCAACAATTAGTTCTAAACCTTATTGATCTAACAACCTTCTAAAACGGGTGATACAGATGTCGCACCTGGCGATAAGTTCTAAACCTTATTGATCTAACAACCTTCTAAAACTCTTAGTCGTTACGTTCTGTACATATTTACGTTCTAAACCTTATTGATCTAACAACCTTCTAAAACTATAGGCTCGCTTACTCGAAGTCGTCTTCGGTTCTAAACCTTATTGATCTAACAACCTTCTAAAACACCAAGCCTTTAGACGGATGTCCAGCACGTGTTCTAAACCTTATTGATCTAACAACCTTCTAAAACACGATGTATGCTTTTTCACGTTGAGTTAAGGTTCTAAACCTTATTGATCTAACAACCTTCTAAAACTTCGGCGGTCCGATGGGTGCAGCTATTGGCGTTCTAAACCTTATTGATCTAACAACCTTCTAAAACTGCCAATCCCAATTATGAAGAAGAAATACTGTTCTAAACCTTATTGATCTAACAACCTTCTAAAACTCGTTCTAGTATGATACTACATGAATGCAGGTTCTAAACCTTATTGATCTAACAACCTTCTAAAACTCGACAATATTGACAAAGATGATAGTCACGGTTCTAAACCTTATTGATCTAACAACCTTCTAAAACTGTCATCACGCTATCATGAAGCTATCATCAGTTCTAAACCTTATTGATCTAACAACCTTCTAAAACCCATCAGTTGCTTAATCTTGCTGATCTGATGTTCTAAACCTTATTGATCTAACAACCTTCTAAAACCCCCGCAAAAGGCAAACCGGTTTCTGGCAAGTTCTAAACCTTATTGATCTAACAACCTTCTAAAACCCTTACTGTCATATAAGTCAGCAAATAAATGTTCTAAACCTTATTGATCTAACAACCTTCTAAAACAGACGCAGTAAGCACCAGCAGTTCAGCAATGTTCTAAACCTTATTGATCTAACAACCTTCTAAAACTTGCGTCTGTTCAGATAAGTTAGTCGTCAGGTTCTAAACCTTATTGATCTAACAACCTTCTAAAACAGTAACGCGGCCAGATGGTGCGTCACTGTAGTTCTAAACCTTATTGATCTAACAACCTTCTAAAACTTTACAAACGCAATAAATTTCTTGAAACCAGTTCTAAACCTTATTGATCTAACAACCTTCTAAAACCAATTAAATATAATAATTCTCTCAGTTTCAGATTAGTACCAATCAACAAGGTCCTCATCAATGTAATAAAATTCAGCATTACCAACAACAGCCTGAAATTGTTGATCTGTGAATTCTATTAAAAATAATGTTTCTTTAAGTTGAGCAAGTAAAGACTCAATTTCTCGAAAAGATTCCTGGTCTAAGTAATGAACTGCATTACAAATCACAGGAATAGTTTTCAAATTACATTTACAATGAACTTTAATGATCATTTCTAGTATATCATATGGGTTCTTCATAAGCTTTTCGTCTAAATGAAGTCCAACCAATTTTACTAATTTTGAAAGGTCCTCCTCAAAATTAATTTCCAGTGGCAAATCTTCTAAAAGAAGAGAATCCTGCAATCTATTTTCAAGTTGCAAATAAGCTTTCAGAATAGCATCTCTACTCTCCGAATCTATATTTTTCAAATAGTTCTTAGTAATTACGCTTAAATATTTTGCTGATAAGTGCTGAGTTAGCAGTAAATCTCCTTCTAATTCAAATACATGACTTAGTTCAAGCTTTTCATAACTATCGCTATAGCAATTCACTAATTGATTGCATCCCTGAAATCCCAATACTAAATCCCTGTAAACTATGGGACTTTGAGTAGCTATAACTTTTAGTCCACCTTGTTCAAACGCCATTTTCTTATGAGTTGAATAAGAAAGAATCACAATATTACCGTCCTATCTGAAGTATTTCTAACATCTTCCACTGGAGCTCCCACTAAGAAATGCATTGCGTTATATTGCTTCTCAGTTACCATCAATGTCTGAATTGTGCCAGTTTCTGGTAAAAAGCGTTTAATTCTGTTTTCCAAAAAGTTGGCTGTTTTCCTAGAAACGCAGACTCTTTCGTAAACAGAGTACTGAATCATTAAAAAGCCTTCATTAATTAGATCTTTGCGAAATTGCCTATATTCTCTTCTTTCTTCCGCCGTTTCAACTGGCAAATCAAACATTATCATTAAGCGCATCATTCGGTACCTCATTAGTTAGGCCCACTTTCATTTCATAATTTTGTAGTTCACCATTTAAATATCTTAAACAGTTGCGTACATACTCAGTTAAAGCATTGGTTAACAATATCTTTTTACCATTAAATTCGATTTTTAAACTCAATAGCTCGACTAACCCATATTTAATATCTGGAGTAAAATCGGTAATTTTTTCATGATCTTTCACCCAATAATCAACTAAAGGACGGAAAGGTTCCATAAAATCGCTTGCTAAGTTAAATTGATTTTCCTGTGAGCAATGGTGAATCCCGAGATAGGACAAATATCCATTTATCTCAATTTCTCTGTTTACTGTGGATAATAGAAATGAGTAGCCATAGTTCAATGCGGCATTAATCACATCAGAATTCTTGCGAACAAAATTTTTATCAAATAGAGTCATAAAATACTCTCTTGCAGCATAAGCTTCACGATTGGTCGCATCATCCAGCTCTAACTGGTCAAGACATTGAGCAACCTTGTCATTATGTAAGCTATAGTTGTTTAAAACATTTATTTGATTTTGAATTTTGGCAGCAATAATCGCCGTCCATAGTTTATCTTTTCGGTCTTGCGGCCAATTGAATTGATCTATCAAACAATTCATGCTTCGGGAATGCGGATAATAATCAACTGTCTCACATACCGGCTGATACTGGTCATCAACAAAAATAACTTTAATCTGTCTTTGGGCAAGTTGACTAATTAGAGCACTTGTTATGACAGCTTGCGTAGTAGAAACAAGCAACAAATTAATATCATCTAAAGGTATTTGATTAATTCCGTCTTTTGTCTGAACAATCATCATGTTCATTGAGTACGTTAGTTTAGCATGTTGTGTAATAATCACATTTCTCCAACCCATTTTTCCTCCTTGCCAGTTATGCTATTCTTTGATATATTGAATTTATCGGGTAGCTCCCGATATAGATCTTTTAAACTTTATTGATCTGACAACCTGATTTAAAATCAAGCAAGGCATTCCATGAATGCTTAGTTTCAACGCCTGTCCCGAGTTATCGAGGGACTTTTTTTATACATAAAAGCGGGAAAAGGAGAAGCATAATTATGCTTCTCCTTTTTATCACAGATCAGAAATTCTAACTTTCTTTTCAAATAATCCGGTTGGTGATTGATAAATCAATTCGGCATCGGATGATAAGACCACCCCAGATTTCATTTGCATGAATCCAAAAGGAGTCTTTATCCCAATGGATTTAGCGTTTCCCACAGCGGGATTATCATGCAATCCAACTAGAATTTCTTCAATGACCTTCTTCTTATCTTCCAAAGAAAGTTCAATAAACTTATCACGTCCTGCAATTAATTTGTTTCTAAAGCCATTAATATCATATAGTGGCAAATATTTGTTTACTTTGTCTGTTAATTCATCAAAAGCTTTTACTAAACTTACGTCTTGATCTTCATCTCTTGTAAAATTGCCAGTTACAATCCGCATAGTTTCATCTGATAAAGTTAGCTGCTTATCATTGTAAACATACGTGGAGCTGCCAAGCATAAATTTCTTGTCGCCATCCTTAATAGGCTGTTTATATAAAACTCTGCCTTTCACAACTTTAAAGCCCTGAATACTTCTTTTTGCTTTTCCATTTTTATCAAACATGACAATTGGACGTAATACTTCCGTTAAAACTTCATCGTAACAATTTTCTTTTTCTGCTTTTTTCAATTTAGATAAAGCACGCATTGGAACACCAATCACACGGTATTCTTTGCCTTTTTTCTTGTTTATCTCAACAATAGCCATGTAAGCATCAGAATTGTTACTATAGCCACCATAAATTGAGGTAGGCATATTTTTAGCCTTAGGAATCAAATTGCGCGACTTAGCAGTATCTCTGTCAGATCTTGGATATAGCGTCATTTTAAACATCTCTTGCTCACGACTAGATGTCTCTCGTGATAATAGCATGTATTTAAAGTTATATGCTCGCTCCAGTTTTGCAAATATATCAGTTTGTCGATTAAAAATGACAGGCCCATCAGATCTAGCATTTAAGTGAATTATTTCTCTGCCAGGATCACTTGGATCCTCCTTTTTAAGCAATGGCCAAATAAAGTTAAATGTCCTTTGTTGCCTAATAATATCTTTTTCAAGCTCCGGATCAGATTTGAACTTTTTAAATTGTCCGTAAACGAAGAATGGTCTTAGCTTTGGATAAACTTGATACAGGAAATTAGCACAAATTGTTGATAAATAAGCATCAATGGCATGATGGTAATCATTGACAGATCTGCTCTTGTATAAATTGAGCCTCTCACGTAAATCGTGATTGTAGCTGGCTTTAACAACAATAATCTCAGAATCAGGATATTCCTCCTGCAAAATAGTTGAAACAAGTTTAATGATCTGACTAGTTTCAACTAGCTGCCGCTGAATAAACCCGGATTTTTGATACTTATTGATTTTAGTTGGATCAGTCAACAAATTATTATGCTTACGGTTACTGATTAGCTTTAGATCCAGCCATTTATCCCATAAACCGCGGACTGTCAAATTGCTTCCTGGGACTTTTTTATGAGCATACAGCTGAACTGGGACTTGATCAGATTTAGCATTATTCAGTTCACTGGCAACCAAGACCCTATTATCAAGGGAATCATCTTTGATAAATGCTTGCGGCAAGATATGATCGATTTGATATTTAGTTTCAATTTCATCAAAATTAATCGGTTTGCCCGAATAAGCATCCCTGCCCAATTGCATAAAATATAGGAAATATTTATCATGAGCTAATTGTCTGCTATCGGTGGCTTGATCCAAGTTCTGTTTCATTGCTTCAGAAACAAACTCGTCTGACAATTTGCTATAGATTTGTTGCAACTTTCGCCCTCTTTGGGTGCTTAACCGCGGTTTCTTCTCCGCATCCCGCGCAAATTCAATTGCAATTTGCCTAGGTGCTTTTCCACTTGCAGCACGAGTAATGTCATTAACTACTTTCATTACCTGACGGATAGCTTTTTTATTAGCGGGAGACGTATAAGCATCTGCTAAAATTGCTTCCATTCCGTGTTCTTGCGCAGTTTGCTGGTTATGAGCATTTATTTGAGCAACAAAATCCGGCTCTTTAACAATCTGCATGAAATTCTTCTGGCTGTCCCACAATTGCTCCATAATGTTTTGACCGTTACTGTCATGGATGTCCAATAGCAATTTTTTCGAGAGTCGGCCCCAGCCTTGATAATGATTCAGCCGAGTTAATGCTTTAATCTGCTCTGGTTTTAGCCAAGAAACGGTCTGCAGTTTTTGTTGATAGATGGAACGATCTTCAAAAATAGTGGCCCACTCAATTATGTTTTCAAAATCAGTGCGATACTTAGGATCATCTAGTTCCAGATCGAACACACCCATTTTGCGCAATTCATGGTAAGTAGCCAATGAAGAGTTAAATTTGGCTTCGTTAGCTAATCCTTTAATTTCCACAAAAGGTAAATGTTTTTCAATTTTTAGATAATCAGTCAAATGTTTGACTGACACAGAAGCTGATTTATCATCTTTAAATAATTTTTTATATACATCTTGCTTATCACTGAAAGAAATGCGACTGCCATTGATACGAATATTATTCAACTCATTCAGGACTTCGAATTTTTGATACAGCAAACTATGCTTAGGCAAAACATCTTCACCCAGCAAGTAGGTATCTTTAGTCGTCATTCGTTTGATAAAGCGATTAGCCGATTCCATTCGATCAACTTGCTCATCAAAATTCCAGGGCGTAATTTGTCCGTCCTTACGCCGCACCATCCAAGCAAAGTTCTGATTTGCTTGCGTTTGCTGATCATTAGATTGTTTTGGAGCAATCATCGGCCCAACATAATATGGGACACGAAAACGGACTAGTTCATCTAATTTGTAAGGTGCCTGGTTTAAGTGCTCACTAACAGGGTTAGACTCTTGCAAAAATGGGTAGTATTTTCCTTGTTTGGCAATAATTTGATCCAACTCTCTTTGATGCAGCTGGAAAGGAATTACGCCATTTTGATTAGTCCGCTGTTTAGGCATGAAAATGCCCAGATCAATTTCATTTTTAATCTTCAGGGCTGATTCAGAATCATCCAAATTTGCAGTAACAATTTTATTGAAATCATCGATTGAGAGAACGCCATTGCTTTTGAGCAGTTTCTTAGCCTTTAATAATGATGCATGCCGGTTATTGACATATAAATCATAAGCGGCCTGCAATTTTTTAGCGTTATCAGTACCACGCTGATTACTAATAACAGTTTTTAACAAATGGAGATCTTGGCGATGCTGATCATAATTATTTATCATTGATTGCGACAAGGTCATGCCTTCATCTACAATTTCAGATAAAGTAATTGCGCCAAATAATTCTTCGACGATTGCAATGACAGTTTGCTGCTTTTCAGTTAATTTCTCAGATAAGGCAGCCAATTTGTCATCTGCATCTGTATCAGTAAATTTAAATTCCCAGTCTTTTTTGTCTTCCTTCGGAATTTCCAAGTTAAAAATATCTTCAATTTTCGTTTTATAGCCAAAAATTGCTGTTGAGACTGCATTAGCAGCAGCCTTGTATTTCTTTTCCAATTCTTTTTGATCAGATTTTGATAATTGACCGTCAGCAGGGAATTTCACTAATAATTTGGAAATTTTACTTTGCTTGTCTTTTTTAAAAATATCATCGGCCCGCAGGATTTGCTCAATTTGATCGGCGTTTTGTTCAGCAAATTGAATTGCTTCATCTTCGCCCATATCTGCAAACGCATTGTTCAATTTTTGCAAAAACGCCTGAACATCAATTTTTGAAGGTTCAAAATCTTTAACGGAAGTTGCTTGCAAAAAATTACCACGATATTTAACAATATGATGAATTGCCAAATAGACCAAGCGCAAATCGAATTGTCTATCTTCTATCATCAGAGCATTTCTAAGATGATAAATAGTTGGATATTGTTGATGGAACTGTTGATCTTCTTCTGCAGTCGGAAAGATAATCGAAGAAAAGCGTTTATTCTTATCCAGTGGGGAAAGTCCTGATTCCCTTAAACGTGCAAAGAAATAGGGATCTACTTTCGTCATATAAGGATCAAAAATTTCCTGCAAAAGATTTAAACGCCATTTTCTACGATTTAAACGGCGCCGAGTAGTTCTAAAACCACGTCGATCAGCTGCAGGTTGCCCTTCTTCAAATAAATGTGAGCCAATTGCAGTCTTGCCATGAAGACGCAAAATATTGTTTTTCATATCGGTTGCTACCCAACCGCATGAGTTTGTCCCGATATCGAGACCTACCATATAATCACCTTTGACTTTAGTCACGATGATGTCCTCCTTTAAAGTTATTTAGAAGTGCCTAAAATAGGAAAGGGCTTTCTTTAAGTATGCTACTAGCATCTTAAAAAGACCAGTTTAATAACAAAAGTTTAAAACACTAACAATTTTTACAGTAAATTCAACCCTAACCATACAAAAAAGACGGTCATCACTGACCGTCTTTGATGCTGATTTGTTGCTACGCAGATCTAGAAGCATATCGTTTGCTTTTCTATTCTTTACAGCATTTAAAAATTCCTACGAACTTGATCTCTGGTCATTGTTCCTTTCTCGGATCCTTTTGACCAGTAGCAGACTCCATCCCTTCAGTGGTTACAACCCACTGCTTGCCTATTTTGCGAATGGTACCGGCAGGAAATTTTTCTGGGCTTTGCTGGAAAGTTTTTCGCACATAGCCTTCAGAAACCTGCCAAATCTCAGCGGCTTCCTTGGCGCTCGTAATATCTTTGCTATTTAGATCTATTTTCATGATAGGATACCTACAATACTGCTAATCTTGATATTTTAATTCTTCCTGGCGCTGATTAATCAAGTTGACCATCTCATCCAAATCCTGCTCTTTCGCTAATTTGGATATAAAGCGCTTGGCAGTGCTTTTAGCCGCATAATAGCGCTGCTTGTCTTTATTCTTAGCAGCCCATTTATCGCTGGCTCTGCGTTGTGCTTCGCTTACTGGCATATCTTCACCAATTCAATAATCAATGCTGAAATAGATATAATCAAAGCCAAAATGCTAATCCATAATGTAAGCTTCTGCATAAATACTACTCCACTCTTTATTTTTTGTTATAATTAAAGAAAGCAATAGCTCCAAGCAACTATCGCTTTCTCAACACCTGCTACAACGTTGAGAATAGTTCCATTAATGCTAAGATTAATTGAATAATAGCGGTTACTAGTTGTATAGTGACTGAAGCTAACCCCCAAAGTTGGACCAAACAGGTTCAAGTTTGGAGGTTTTTGTTTTGTCTAAATTTTCTTATGAGCAGAAATTAGCTGCTGTTAGGCTATATCTTGCTGGCCAAAGTTCTGGTTCGATTATTAAAGAGTTTCAAATTGCAGAGTATGCAGAACTTCTTTTTTGGGTCAAGCAATATCAAAGGCATGGGCCAGCAAGCCTTAGACCAAGCAAGACCAAATCACAATATAGTAGCGAGTTTAAATTAAATGCTTTAGACTGGAAAAAACGATATCACGAAACTTTTGAAGCAACGGCTTTGAAATTTGGCCTCTCCAGTCCAGCCACAGTTTATCAGTGGCAGAAAGCTAGCGATGCAGGTCTGCTGGTTGCTCCCAAGAAAAAGCGAGGTAGACCACCTTTGAAGCAAAATAGAAAAAGCGAAAAACCTTTAACCGACTCTGAGAGACAGGAATTAATTAAGCTCCGCAAAGAAAACCGTGCTCTATTTATTGAAAATGAATACTTAAAAAAATTAGATGCCTTAATTCAAAAAAGAGAACAGCGGCAGAAGAACGTCAAGTAATCAATGAATTAAGGCAAGAATTCGGTTTTAAGCTGACTGAGCTACTGCCCTTAACGTCTCTACCTAAGAGCACGTATCATTATCGCAGCCATAAACGCAAGCAGCCGCTTAGTGATGAAAGTTTGCTCAAACAGATCATCAAGATTAAGAAGCACAATCGTGGCTACGGCTATTGGACCGTAACTGATCAGCTTCACCGGCAAGGAATAATCGTCAACCATAAACGCGTCTATCGCTTAATGCGCCAACATGGTCTTTCTGGCAAAATCTATAATTTAAGATCAGGCAAATATGACTCTTCTAAAGGTCCACAAGGGAAAAAGGCTAAGAATCGCTTGCATCGCAGATTTAAAACTAATCGTCCCTTTCAAAAGATTGTCACCGATGTTAGTGAATTTCGCTATGGAAACATGTCGATGGATGAAAGAGTGTATCTATCGCCTTATAAGGATCTGTGTGGCGGAGCAATTATTGGTTTTAGTATCAGTGAACATCCAAATACTGAATTCGTGATGGAGGGACTAGAACAGCTGCTAAATAAGCATCCTGCCCTCAATGGTTTGATCTTTCATACTGATCAAGGCTGGCAATATCAGTCGCATGCTTATATTAATAGACTTAAGCAGAATAGAGTTTTTCAAAGCATGTCTAGAAGAGGCAATTGTCATGATAATGCAGCGATGTAGAGTTTTTTTTCATACGATGAAAGTAGAAATGTACTTTAACCTGCATTATCAAACGAAGGAGCAGCTGATTAGAGCAATGAAGAAATATATTAGCTATTATAATTTTGAAAGAATTCGTCATACATTAAAAGGCAAGACACCAATGTAATATTGGCAGCTTGCCTTAGAGAAATATCTTTAAATTAATGTCCAACTTTGGGGGTTAACTTCACATGCTTAGTTTCATATTTTATACATTATGATGCAAATTTATTTTAGACCTGTTTGAGACTTTCCCGAAACTACACCATTAGTAAAAGTAATAGTCAGATTGGAACCTAAACTACCTTTTCCACTATACTGCCAAGTTTCACTAGATTGACCAGCTAAAGCTGAATAACTCATGCCAAATGGTTTGCCTAATTTTTGTTTCACTGCATCCTTGGACATTCCATTTGAGATAGCGTTAAATTGAGCACTAGTAACTTTTTTGCCGCTTGGCATGCCAGTAATAGCTTTAGCAACAGCGTGGTTGTTAACAAAACTAATTGTCACTGTTGAGCCTAAAATCCCACCACTCCAAACTTCGGCATCTGCTTGTGTGCCTTGAATTGTCTGAGTTGAGGTAGTCGACGGTTTTTTGCCGAATAGCTTTTCAACCTCTTCTTTTGAAGTACCAGTCGACTCAGAAATTTGAATTTTGTCGAAGTTTGCCTGATTTATTTTTGATGAGCTTTTATTGGACTTATCCTTAGCAACTTGCTCAGTGCCGCTCTTTTTGGCAGTGTTTGCAGAATTATCCGATTTACCGCCTTGGCCCATTGCAGCGGCAACGATAATAACAATCAGAATTAGTAACCAAAACCATACTTTCTTATAGAAAGGCTTCTTTTTAACATAAGTATTTCCCTGCCAGTCTTTAATCTTTTTACTCATTTTTATCCTCATAAACAATTATTTCAGCTTCAATAGCCAAACAAAGTATCCATTTCATTTATGAGTTTAACTGAAAGCGCTTTATCTGTCTACCTTTTTTCTATATATAACAATTTGAATAAACATTACGTCCAGATTTTAAAGTTGTTCCAAATGCTTTTTCTGTTAAACTGGAATTAAGAATAAACAACAGGAGGAAAAAGCTATGGAAATCAATGCAACCATTGTTGTCGACGACGGACCAGTTTTGTCATGCACTTTGCCAGCAGTGCCTGAAATTGGCGACGTGATCAGCTTTAAAAAAGCAGCTAATCACCGCGATCTGATCATTGAAGTTGAAAACGTAATTTACTACGCAAATACCAACGAAATCAAGGTTCAGGCAGCTCTGCACTAATTTTTCGTTACACACTAAAAACCGTTGCTTCAGCAGCGGCTTTTTTGATGGAATATTAAAAAGGCATTCTTTGTTCATAATGAGACCAAGCACTCCAAATTTTAACGATGTGTTGGTCTTTGTTAATAGTATAAACTACACTGTGTTTAGCATTTATCCTAATTGAAAAAATATTAAGCCTATGAGGGTTTAATTTTTCAAAGTTTCTAAAAGACCGATAAGGATTTATTTTCAAGCTGCAGACTATTTCATCAAAATCAGCTTGTAAATTACTTTGTTGCAATAACGGGATATCATGTTTTGTGACACCTCGATGTACTAATACTTTCCATTTTGACAATGATTATAACTCAGTGAAATCTGCATCTGTTGCAGATTTCATTCGCTCTATAACTGTTTTGAGCGTGCCAGTCTTTTCTAAGAATTGCAGTTCTTGCATTTTTTCATACTCCTTCTTATCAAGAATAACTACTCCATCATTAAAACCATTATCGGTATTAATGGTCACTTCCACAGGACGCTTGCTTTGAACGATACCTTTTAAAATATTAAAAATATCTTTGCGCAAATTAGTTGGTGTTATAACTTCCATTTTAGGCCTCAATTTTTAAGCGTATCATTTTGCGTACATTATACCGTACTCCAAAAATCGTTACAAGAAATCAACTTCTACTTGCGCTTCAATCCCACCAACTTTAAATACGCAAAAACTTTCATTATTAATCTCTTTTTATTAATCTCTTTCTTTTCGAAAAACCAAAAAGCGCCCTTTTTGACCCAGCAAAACAAAGCCAGCATGTTTGGCCACACGTTGACTTGGCAAATTGCCCGGCAAGATCCGCAAATCAACTTCGTGCCAACCTGATTTTTCAAAGGCATATTGACATAAGAGCAGCGTGCTTTGCGTGACAATACCATGCCTTTGTGCCTGTCTGCTCAGCCAATAACCAATCTCTCCGCCGCCAGGGCGAAAATTGTGCAGATCGATCATCCCTGCCGGCTGGCCATTCACGATAATCGCAAGTCCTAAATATTTGCCCGCTGCAAATAATGTCAAAGCTTGCTGCAAGTGGCGGCGCTCTATTTCCGAACTAGTCATTTTATCAACCCATGGCAGCCAAACTTGTAGCATTTGCCGATCACGGTCGATTGCGGCAAACAATGACTCAGCTTGCACGGGCTCAGCTAAAACCAGGCGGACGTCTTGACCGTCTTCTGTTTGAAAATGACATAAGTCAAAGAAAAAGTCATGCTTCATTGCAGTCTAGCTACTAGTCAAAAGATTGCTTCAAGTTTAGCACAGTCGTTAGACAAGTTGATGACCATTTTATTTTTAAAAACTTTCGGTATAATTATAGGAAGAATTTTTGAGAGGAGTGCTTTTGATTCATGTCTGAACCTTATTACGAACACGAGTATCAATCAGTCCCAAGCCAAGTGCCAGATTCAAGTTTTGGCCAAATCGTGAAAGAAACTTTCTTGAAGCCATTTGTGTGGAATGCACGATCAACACGGAAAACTTTTTGGATTGGTTGGGCAATCAGCGAGGTGCTGATGATTATTAGCGCAATTATTTGCTTCGTGCCGCTCGCTATTGATGTCACTTGGACCGATCATGGCGACGTGACTGGTCACGTGAACGACGTGGCTTCAATTTGGGCTTGGGTTATCATAGCTATCTTTGTGCTCGTCCTCATTTATTGCAACCTTTGCCAACTGGGGCTAGGCGTCAGACGCTTGCATGACACCAATCGTTCAGGCTACTGGATGTGGCTTTGCCTTATCCCCGAAATTGGCCGCATCATTTTGCTGATTTTAATGCTGCTGCCAACGGCGGAAATTCCGGTTCAGTGGAACCACTACTTATCAATTATGGAAACAAAATAAGACCTCATCTGCTGATGAAGCCTTCTTGTTAGACAGCTTGCAAAAGCTGTCTTTTTTCTGTTGGTCAAAAAGATACATTCCTTACAGTTCAAAATTATTGGAAGAAATAATTAGTAAATTTTCGTATGATTGATGATTATCTCATAGAAGATCAAGATTCTAGTCTGGTGTCTATATTCAATTAAAAAAACTTTGATTGCTAATTCGCTTTAGAGAATCTATAGCTGGTGAAAAATCAAGTTTTGAATTTATAGAAATATATCTAATGATAAAGACTTGGGTCATTAATTGCAAAATTTCTACGCTTATTACAAAATCTGGGAAAGATACAAAATTCGTGGACCTTTCTTAGCCATGGGTTATATTTACTCTTTTATCTTTTAATCTTTCTAGCCATTTATTTATATCCATAGGAGAAATGATTTCGTTTAACTTATTTTTAAAATCTGTTGGCAAACTTTGATATAACAATTGTAGTTTATCTAATAAAGTATATCTTTTCTTTAGTGGAACATTTTCTGCCATACATTCTTGAATATGTTTACCAACAAAAAACGAATCTATGCCTTGAGTCAAAGTGATTAATTGATCTTCAATAGTTGTTTTATATTTTAAATTTTGTAAGTAATTATTAACTAACAGAATAAAGGGGCAATCAGATTCAATTAGTTGAAACCATTTTGAAACAGTAGATCTCACATTAAATCTGTTGAACTTAATCGCTTTAAAACTAAACCTCTTACCTAGTTCTTTTAATTGCTCATAATAAATATCGCATTTAACATTTTTAACGTTTTTTTTACAAATAAACGGTGGCTTCTTCCAAAGTTCAATCAATTTGTTATTAGTATACTTTGAAGTAATTAATGTTAAATAATCCTGAAGCCGTCTGCATATCTTAAGCGCCTGCTCAACAGAAAAAAATTTATCAGATTCAATATCTAATAAAGGAGTTATAGTAAAGGCAATTTTTAATCCTCGTTTTTTCATTTTTCTTGATGCCAATTCAGAGAGCTCAAGCTTAGTGCAGGTATTGATATTCCCCAGAAATATTTTAGGTTTTGAAACGAGTTGAACTTGATTTTCATCATATAAATCCATCATGCGAATAGGATCACTGATAGTATCAAGGCAGGCAAAATCAAATGTTATATGATTAAACTTCATCTGATGCATTGGGTTATAATTAGTGACTAAAAAATAATCCCGATAATATGTATCAGAGAAACAATTTACAACGCAGTTAAGAGGATTGGGATAATACGTCGCATTAGGCATCAAAATAAAGGTTCCGCTAGTATTTTCTATGTATCCGAAAAGATCTCTTTTCTGGGAGCTACCTGGCAAAGTCTCGTAAGCAATATGTTGGTCAGCAAAATCGTTATAAATACGTACAAAATTTTCATCTACAAAATGATTAAGTTGCCCAAATAGAAATGCTTTTTGATTTCCTAATTCTTTGTCACTAAAAACCCAACTTCCATTTATTGAAAATTTTTCAGAGTTTGACTTATGTAATAAACTTAATTTGTATTTTTCCTTTTCTCTATCCATAGTTAAAATCCAAAGTTATTAAAAAACAAAAAACAAAATATTTAATATTTTTAAGGTAAAGAGCAAAATGAATTATCTATTAGTTAACGACGAGTTGAAAATTATCAATCATATAGATAAACCCGTATTTGATCTCTATAAAAAAATCATTACCAAAATGCGTCCTTTAGGAAACCTGTACACCACTTTTAAAATAGTTTTAATACAATATCAACAAATTAACGAACTTAAAAAGGTATGCAATCGACCTACACAGGCTCACATAACTGACGATCAAATTTTTGCATATATTCAGCAATTTTCAACTTCATATGCTATTTTTAATAGAATGTTTTTTGATAATTGCAGAAGCATAGGCAAAAATTACCCATTAATTCCTATTTTCTATACGTTAAAAGAATATGTCGATGATTCTGCAGAAAGAAACATGAAATTTTGTAGGGATTACGCGGTCCACAGCGGAATTCCTATAACAAAACCATCAATCGTCTATGATATTTTGAAAAGACAAACAGAACTACATGCTTTCATAGAAAAAGATAAAATAAATATCAATAACGTATCTAAAGCCAATTTGAGAACATTAAAAGCATGGGATAAAGAAATAGACATTTTGCCTTACATCGATAAAGCAAATATTTGTGTTACTACATCAATGTTGCTCATTACTGAGGATTTTATAAAGTACTATTTTAATACCTATGATATTAGATTATTAACCGAATTCATTAGAAAGTTTCAAAAAGTACTATTACAAATTACAAACAATAATATAAAGCAAAGATTTAAAATTCACGGTGTAGTTCTTCAATGCAAAGATCTCGAGCAAAAAGTATTTCTTATGAATTCTGCCGCGCTTAGTTATTTCACATTAGCAATGTTAAACTTTAACAAGGGTAAATTATAAAAGTTAGATAATTGCTTAAAAACTACTACTCAACCAATTGCTTATACACATATTCCCATTTAACTGGTAAGTAACGCTTACTTGTCGGCTTTTTTATTTGTGCATTTTCATAACTGCTGAACAAATCTAATTGTTCTGAATGTTGACTAACAAAACCTTTAGGACCTGTACCTTCAACTATCGAATCAAATGTATATTCAGTACGTTGAACTTTTCTTATACCACGTTGAGATTGTAATTCCTTCCATTCACTAAAAATAATTGGCTCACCAGTATTAGTTCTGCGTGTTAATGCATCCCCTTGAGCCATATTTGCGCGGATAATTATCTTGGCACTTTCGAGCACATTTCTATTTGGTTTAACTTTGAAAGTATCCATCGCAGAGAGATATTCTCGTTGGAATGTTTCATTCATATTCATGACGAGCATCTCAACATTATCTTCCATGAGCTCAATCCCATATAAAGAGGATAAAGTTAATAAAAAATTGTCGTTTAGCCCCTTAATAGTTTTACTTTTATTAAAGGCAACTTTCAGCTTTCGATTAAGAATCTCAGTTAAAAAAGCTCCTTCGCCAGCAGATGGTTCCAGAAATGTTGCAGATAAGTTGTTAACTTTTGCTTGTATCTCCGGCTGATCTAGCATAAAATTAACAATTTTTTTAGGAGTAAAGACTTCGCCGATGTCTTTAACGCGATCAGATGATTTAATAATTTCTTCTGACATATTGTACTCACATTTTAATTTTTAGACTGCTATTTTTTAAAATCGCAGTAGGACACAATGCATTTATCTTCTTTAAAACAGATTCCCTTTGCTGACCTTTTAAAGCTGGACCAATAAAGATTTCTAATCCTGTCAAGTCAATAGGGATATCTATATGTGAAACAGGGCATTGACCATACTCTTTGGTATCTATCATTCTATTTCCTATATAGTTTCTATCAATAAAGCCTATTTTATCTAAATCTAAAAAGCTTGGGCGTAAGCGATAACGAATTTCTTCTTGATAAGACCAAGTTGTATCTTTATATATTCCTAATTCTTTATCGTAATATGAACGAGTTGGATAAGTATAATTTGCAACTTTAGGATAAAGTTTTTGAGGGTCATCAGTGTATTTCACTTTCAAGCATTCTACATTGTACGGGTAGAAAATCAGATCATAATATCCTATATACTCCTCAATGCCTTTAGTGTACAAAAATGGTTTTATCAATTCTTTTCCATTTTTGTTAAAACGCATCACTTTACTGTTTTTGAAAAATGGATTTCCAAAAACAGTAAAAAAGGGATAATGAGGAAGTGAATAGCAAACTCCCTTAAAATTATCTCCATACTCTCTAAACATAGGTCGGTTATTTGATTTAGTAGTCCATGAAGATATAAAAACCCATCTTCCTGCTCGTTTAAAGTCTTTAGCGATAGGCTCATCAGGATCATCCATTAACGTTAAATTATTAAATCGTAATTTTTTACTTTTTATGATTTTTAGTAAAGAATCCACAGAAGTATATTGATAGAGCCTGTTTGTTTTGTGATTACACATAAAAGATTTCCGTTTTTAAATTAATAAAACACAATTATCATTTCATATCCTGAACTTTGGTTTCAATAAAAGTAATTTGATCGACTGTAAAATCGTATTTTTCATAAAGTTGTTGATCTATATCAGCGACCGATTTTTGCCAGTCTATATCAGAAGCTGACGAAAAATCTTGCATAGGTACATACTTCCAGGCAGACTTCGGGTTGTCCTGAGTTATTTTTCTAACACCAAGCATGGCTCTACAAAATTTAGTTTTTATATATTTAAGAATGTGTTCAGCTTCAACTTGGGCACTCACTGGGCCAATATTTAAAAATGTGTCAGTACAAATATCACCAGGACCTGATAGGAATGGCTGAGACAGTCTTTCCCAAAAGAAGCCATTACCATTAGCTTTAGGGAGCATTACTTTATAACTATTTACAAAATCATTATCAGCAATATATTTCTTATTAATATATTTGGCCCTCCTCCGTTTATTTACCAAGCCAAATATTTTTACATCATCAGAAGATGTCGGATTATCTGTAAACAAACTTGTTGCTTTTTCAAATATTTTTGAAGTGATTTTTTTGCCAGTTCCTTGTCCTGTTATCTTTAAAATTTCAGGATTAGACGTTAAAGTATCTGCTGCAAATCTGTAGAGTCCTGTTGACGAAATCATTTGGCTAAAAGATTCCATTGGTTCAGACCACATATTATTCACTATTTCTCTTAAAATTGGATTAGGCGCGTATATATCGAGAATGCCGAAATTAGATGAAGCATCTCTCAAAGTGATCGCAATACCGCCCTTTACATCAGTTCTCGGGAAAACATCATCGCTAACTTGATCATAAAAAACTACCTTCAGATGAGGATCATGAAGCATTTTATGATTCCATTTTTTAGGAGTTTGACCCGCATCAAATAAAAACCTTCCTGGTGTAATCAAAGTTACCAAATCTGATAGCTTGTACGACAAATCCATAAATTGATTGTAAATAGGTTCATCTCTAGTACTTGCTCCATTCGCACTTTGTTGATACGGCGGATTACCAATCACAACATCGAATTTCATATTATTGAATAACCCCTCTATCTTCTTTGCTTCAGCCTTTACATCTTTCTTAGAATCATCAACAATATTTTCTACATATTCAACATTGACTTTCCAATCTTTGTGATATCCTGCAAGCGTCCTGATCGCTATTTCTTTAGCCATCGGTGTTTTGGCTACTAAGAAAATATTATGTTCTAGAATATCTCTCCACAAAGATTGCTCATCATAAAGTGAAAATCTTCCAGCTGTTTGTTCAGTGAATTTTTGAAAATCATGCCAGTAAATTGAAGTTACAACGTAGAGAGGATAAAGTCCTGTTTTAGAATTAATTTCCAATACATGAGAATCATTAGATAGTGTTTGATTTGTATATTCAGTTTGAATCCAGCGATTGACTTTCTTGCCACCTTCATATTGTGATTCGTAGTTCTCATCATAGAATGATAAGCCACCAATCGTTTGGCCGAGATGCATGTTAACTACGCGCCAAGGTGTTAATACAGTTTCTTTATCAGGATTTCTAAACGTGCTAAAAATATCGGCTAACTTATCCACTCTTTCTAATGGATCAGCCTTGTCTAATTCTTTAACTCGGCTACGAATCATTCTTCCTGCTTCAATAAACACTTCAGCATCATAGTATTTCACTAATTGATTGAATTTCTCCTTAGTAATGCCTTGCGGCATAAATTCTTCCCAAGAAACATCGTCAATTCTGTTAGTGAAATTATTAATGGAGATATCCTCATCAAAATTAATATCCATGCCGTAAATCAACATTGGAATGCGAATAGAAACACCGCGTAAGACATCAATTAGTACTCGACGTTGCTTCTTTTGCTGTTTCTCTTTATCAATTGCAGCTTGCTCTTCAGGTGTCCGCTCTCTAGGTTTCTTCTTTTTTGCTTCTTCAGCCTGATCATACTCAGCTTCAGTTAGACCTTGCTTATTAACATTAATAACTCTATCAAGTTTTTGTTTCTTAGTAGAACCCACATGAGCTTTTACATCTTTCAAAAGTTTTAAATCTGTTTCGTTTATAGTAAGTAAGGCATCACTATAAATAGAATCATCGTCAAAGCCAGTCCTAACAGCTTTTTCAGCATAGGCACGTTTAATTTTAGCTAGTAACGTATCGACTTTGAATGGCTTCATTCTTTGTCCTTCTTCACCAATGATTGGTAAGAAGTTCATTAAAGATGTCATTCTTTGTTTCTGCTCTTTTTTGTGTAATTTGCCTACGCCAGTTGATAAACTGCTTGCTTCAGCCATTACAGTTAAAGCTCGATCAGGAGCAAAGTCAAAGATATAACAATTCTCTTTTTTGCCAAACTCTGGGGAATTATACGGAGTCTGAGCCCGAAAAGCTGCCTGCAAGTATTGCATGGCACTGTTAGTATTTGCCAAAAACAGCACCGCTGTCCATTCAGGAATCGTAGCACCAGTTGTTAGTTTTCTAACTGTCAGAGTAATGGTTTTTAATCCTTCTTTATCAGCTTGAGCGATAGCCTCATTTTCTTTTTCTGCATCGTTATCAGAGCCTTCATTATTTTCAGTTTTATCATTACGAACTACATTAAGTATTCGATATTCTTTACCGAAAACTGAATGCTTCTCAAGTAAATCTTCTAACGCATTAGCTTCTTTAATCCCAGGCATTATCCATAAGGTATGCCTTAATCTATTTCTAAACTGTCTAGTAGAAAATGGATAGTTATTACGCCCTGGATTAGTTATATTGTCTAAAAAACGTTCAACATCCTTTTCATGTACAAAATTACCGTTTTTATCTACCCTAAAAAATTCTTTAAAGTTAAAAGTATATTTATCAAAACCCTCGCCAGTATAATTAGGATCTGTAAAGTGATCTGTCATTTCAAAGGTAAACATTGATACTTTAGGTAAATCTGCATAAGGATTATCTTTGCCTGGATTATCTTCTGACCAAGTACTCTTCGCAGTTTGCTCCATCGTGTAATCCCAAGTAAAAACATGATCAGGATCGTACGAAGATAAAATATTAAACGGAGTGCCAGAGAGATCCAATTCTTTGGTTTTTTTCTTTAAAACTCGCTTTAGTATGTTTTGTGTTAATTCAGTTTGAGTGCCTTCATGCGCCTCATCAACAATCACCAAATCCCAGTTAGCATCAAACAAGTCTTGATTCTTATCTGAAATTTTTCCTCCGACTGATTCTGAGCCTCCCAAATCTTGGATACTTGCGAAGAAAATATAAGGTTGGTCAGTTTTTTCTAATTCCTCGACTGAATCATGACCACCCAACTTACGCGCTTGCCTACTTAGCTTTTTTGTGCCATAAACATAACCAGCCTGAGGCATTTCCATTTTTTGAAAATCTTCAAACCATCCTTCATCTACTACTGGACGATGGGTCATAATAAGAACTTTTTGATATTTCTCTTCTTTAACTAGTTTTAAAGCAGTCAAAGTTTTGCCAAATCGCATTTTGGCATTCCAGAGAAATCTTTTACCAGAACGAAAACCAGCAATGGTCTTTTTTATAGCAGCCTCTTGTTCTGGACGAAGTTTTATTTGAGGTTGTTTTTCTCTATCTTGTAACTCGTCTAAAGAAGTTACCCCGGCTTTTACAGCCTTAATCGCTTTTTTAGCAGTTTCTACATCAGTTTGAAACCATTCGTTACCTGAAAGTTTTGGACTGTGAGGAATATGGGAATTTTCTAAAACATGGTGAACATCGTGATCTGTAAACCAACCAGCTTTATCTCCCTTGTCACGATAAGCAAGCTCAGCCCATTCTAACAGACTATGCAATCCGGAGGTCTTCATGTATTGATCGATACGCTTTTGCGCAGCTCTTCTTAAATCGGGGCTATTATCTGTATTATTTTCTGATAACGTTTCAATTGTTGCTTGCCCAATCTTGTGCTGTCCTTCATAATCAGGGGCTAAATTTTGACTTTGGTCAACAGTTTGTATATAAATAGCCGTATTTGCTTCAACTTTTGGCTGTAAAGCTACTGTAGAATACAGGAAATCTTCTTTTCTAGGTTCTTCAAAGCGATTGGGCTGTATGTTCTTATCAAAAAAGGAATTTGAAAACCAAACACACAAAATATACAGTGTTTTCAATGATGCTAACGCTTCTTGTTGATTACCTGTTGTTAAGGTATGAGCTGCAACATTTCCCGGTTGCTTTAACTTGTAAAAAAGTTTAATTACATTCTTGGTAATTCTTCCGTCTTTAACCGCTCTAGGATCTGTTTTCAGTAACGTTAATACATTAGAGAAAGTTGCATGTTTTTTAATATTAATAAAAAGTTGATCGGCAATATCCCGTGCCATGTTTTCGGCAACTGCCCGCATAGCAGTCTGAGCGCTGGCATATTGTCCAATACAATAGCTAGTCTCTGCATCGACAGCCTTACTGTAATATTCTCGAGTTAGTTCTTCATCATTCAAGAATTCAAAATTGCTTTTCATCATTAATCCTTTTTAATTATCAACAAATCTAACTCAATTATACAAGATGTCCACAGTCTCTCAAAGCCTTGCCAGCACTAACTGTTAGCGCTATCAAAAAAGCCAATCACAATGATATGAACCCTAAATTTAGGACATATTATTGAGCTGCTGCTTTTAAAACCATATTCCGATATTCAATCGGGGTATGGTTTTTTAGTACTGTCTTAATTCTGTCATGGTTATAGTACTGAATATAGTCTTTGATTGCCTGTTCAAGTTCTTCCACAGTCGTAAAGTTCTGCTCAAAGCCGTAGAACATCTCTCGTTTCAGAATGCCAAAGAATCCTTCCATTAGCCCAGCGTCTAAAGAATTGCCTTTGCGTGACATCGATTGAGAAATGCCATGATCCTTAAGCCATGCTTGGAAGGCTGCGTGCTGATATTGCCAGCCTTGATCAGTATGAAAGATCAAACCATTGAGGGCAGGATGCTTTTGATAAGCTAAATCCAGCATATCCATAACTTGCTTTAATACTGGATGGCGGCTCAATGTATAAGCAATGATCTCCTGTGTGCAGCCGTCCATTATTGGCGACAAATAGAGTTTTTGCCCGTTTATTAGATGAAACTCGGTAATGTCTGAATACCACTGTCTGTCTGGCAGAATAGCCTTAAAATGGCGCCTAATTAAGTTATGTTTTATTTTTCCTACTGTGCCCAGATAACTTGAATACTTGAATTTGCGTCTGATGGCAATGGCAAACAGATGCATTTTGGTCATTAGGCGCTTAACACACTTATGATTAACTACAACTCCTTCACGGTGCAGCTGGGCAGTAATTCTGCGGTAGCCATATCTTTGCTTGTGCTCATCAAAAATTTCTCTGATTCTTTCCATGAGCCTTTGATTCTTAAGGTCTTTATCATGCTTGTTCAAAGTGTAGTAATAGTCGCTGTGTGATAAATGAGGCAGATCAGGATTGGAATTGATTGCGTCCAGCACAAACTTTACGGTTACATGCAGTTCTTGCCTTAGCTGCGTAACCGCAGAAGCTACTTCTTGTGCTGTCGGTTTTTGCTTCTTTGTGAGACTAAGGCATCTAATTTTTTTATAAATTCGATCTCGACAGTAAGCTTTAAGTTCTGCTGTCTGAGGTCTTTTACTTGCTTCTGAAGTTCTTGGATCTGTTTGTCTTTGTCCTTCATGGGTAGGTCTGCCTTTCTTATGATTAATGACATTATACCCATCTTCTTTATACTTGCGAATCCAATTGAAAATCATGCCACTATTAGGCAAGGCTAAATCCAAAGACACTTGCTTAGCAATCTCATGATTGAATAAGACGCGGTTAATAGCTTGTTGTTTAAACTCAACAGAGTAGGTAGTGTAAGAGTGATCTAAAACCTCTGTGCCATAACGATCAATCAATGTTAAAAGATAAGTTATGGAAGATGGCTGAACTCCATATTTTCTTGCCAATTGCTTAGCTGGATGGCCAAGGTGTTTCCAATTGTTGTAGATATCAATTTTATCTTGTTTAGATAATTTTGACATAATAAAAACCTCGAAATTCTTGTCCGAATTTCGGGGTTCATATCACAAGGATTGACTTTTTCTATAGTTATACCAGTTAGCAGCCCTTATCTTTCTAGCTGATATTTCTCATGCGCCGGAAATGGAAGCATTTCGTGTTTTTCATCAAATAGCCGCAGAATCTTTTCAGGAGTATTCTTCTTAAACACAATCGTTGCGACGCCGTTTTGATCAGTTCGAGCGGAAAGCGCCCACTGTCCAAAAGTTGATGAAAGTTTCAGGTCGGGACTTAATTTTTTTATACCATCAATATCCATATAATGAATATATCTAATGTCCCTTGCCATAATTAAGCTCCTTTTCTATTAATCTATCCAGAATAGGATCAATTGAGCCACCCATTCCAGCAGATTCAGCTATTACTTCGTTAATTATCTGATTTGAACCTGCTTCTTTTTCATAAATAAAGCAATCATAAGCATATTTAGACGTTGTTCATCAAATTATTTCGATTTTTGCTTTCTTGCAAACTATTATATCTAAATCGATTGACTTGATGAACTTTTTGAAATACGCAAAAAGCAGGCGGGAATTGTTATAATAAGAGCAAATCTTAAAAGAAAAGCTCATAATTATTAAACGATTTAGGACTGGCAAGCATCATGACTAAAAAGATTCTGCTGTTATCAACTGGTGGCACTATTGCTTCTGTTTTATCGGCCAAAGGCCTAGTCCCCGGAGAATCAGGCGAAGCACTGCTGGGCATGATCGGAAAACTCAACTATGACATCACTGTTAAAGACTTGCTGTTTATGGATTCGTCTAATATTCAGCCAGAAGAATGGGTTAAAATTGCCCGGGCAATATTTGCCGCCCGCAACGATTATGACGGCATTGTAGTCACACATGGGACTGACACAATGGCTTATACTGCCTCTATGCTGACTTTCATGCTGCCGCATATTAATCTGCCAGTCGTCCTAACTGGCAGTCAGGTACCAATCAATGCCGACTTATCTGATGCGCCCAGCAATTTGCGCGTAGCTTTAGCCGCTGCAAGCAAATGCCCAGCCGGTATCTATTTGGCCTTCAATGAAAAAATCATGCGCGGCTGCCGAGCAGTGAAAGTTAGAACGACCAATTTCAACGCTTTTGATTCTGTCAACACAGCGCCGGTTGCGCGCGTCACATCTGACGGCTTGATTATCAACCCTGAGCAAGTTTTGCCAGTCAGCAAAAAGCAGCCAGAACTAGCTACCAACATTTGTACCCAGGTTTCGCTGGTCAAGCTTTTTCCAGGTTTCGAGCCCAAGCTGCTGCAAGTCATGGTGAGTGCAGGCTGCCGCGGGATTGTGATTGAAGCATACGGCTTGGGCGGCATGACTTTTATTCGTCGCAACGTTGCAGCAGCAATCAGGCAGTTGATCTGGCAAGGCATCCCCGTCATCGCTACCAGTCAATGCCTATACGAGCGTTCAGATTTGACCAAATATGAAGTTGGCCAACAAGCTTTGCTGCAAGGGGCGATTTCCGCTCGCGACATGACTTCCGAAGCCGCAATTACCAAATTAATGTGGGCACTGGGTCAAGGCATGGATGTGAAACAGGTAAAAGAATTCTTCCAAACCAACGTCGCTGGCGAAGTGACTTTGAATGAGCAAGCTGAAGAAGAGGAAGATTGAATTAATTGAAGGCGAACAAAAAGCCAGTTGCTTGGGCAACTGGCTTTTTTAATGCTTTTTATCTAAAAAATTGGGTGGCAGGTGGGTATCTTCATGCGCAGCTTTTTCATTCTGCTAATTTAGTCGCAGGATCTCAATTCGCTTTTGAAGCGTTCTTTCTGTATAGCGCGCGATTAAATTTTCAAAGCTGACAGGGTTATTTTGCCGGCGACTTTCAGCCAAAGCGCTCATATATTCATTTCTGGATTTTTTGTCTGGAAAGACATTGACTACGGGATATCCTGCCTCAGTCAGTGATAGATTCATCAGCAAACGAGCGGTGCGTCCATTCCCATCCCTAAATGGATGAATGGCAACAAACTTGAAATGCAAATCTGCCGCGTATTTAACTGGATGCATATTCTCTGCTGCACTATTAGCACAATCGACTAGCTCTTGCATAGCTGATGGTATTTCAAAGGGAGCTAAATATGGTTCAGCTTCTAACCCTTTAGGCCGAACTGAAATTGCACGATAAATACCACCCCATTCTGGGTGGGTCTTGGCCAGGGACAAACGATTCAAATCGCGAATGATGCTTTGAGTTAGTTTCTGTTTTTTGACAGCTAAGTCCATCATATATTCATAAGCCTGATTCAAGTCGATCGCAGCCAAAACGTCTTTAACAGACTCACCATGAATAGTTATACCATTATTTAAGATTGAAGCAGTTTCATACTGATCTAAAGAACTACCCTCAATAGCATTTGATGACCACACATGTTCAATTCTCACATTTCTGTTTAGCTCTCTGACTTGTTTTTCATCAAGGGGACGATATTCATTCATTTCGGCTAAGAGTCTGTTCAGCTTTGTTTCATCCATTTTTTCACCTGCTTTCAATCTATTTATATTATACCTATAATTGGCAACCGATATTTTCACAGCTTTTGAAATTTAAACCAAACGAAAAGCAGCCTGGTTTATTCGGCTGCTTTGAAGGAGTACATAGGAAATTATTCAGTTATTTTAATTTTTTGAGAAATTATTTGCTAAACAGATTCTAGGGCAGTTTCAATCGGCGTATTACCACCGGTCATCTTAATCACCTCTCCAATCGTGTTCGGATGATTAATGACTTCTGCCAAAACTTTAGCCACGTCTGGGATTGGGTTTTCCATTGAGCTGCTATTGTTTAAAGCAATCTTGCCAGTTCCAGCTTGTTCCATTAAGTTGGTAGGCTGCAAGATCGTGTAATCCAACTTGGTAGCATGCATTAAATAAGTGTCAGCAAAGAACTTAGCTGCCAAGTAGTCTTCCAACCCTGGAATCTTATCCCAATGATCAACATCCAAGCTAAACATTGAACTCAGCAGCACATAACGCTTAATGCCTGCTTTTTCAGCGGCTATCATAGTTTTAATCGCGCCCATGGCATCTGTTTGAATCAAATCATGGCCGCGCGACCCGGCGACAAAATAAACAATTTCGTTGCCATGCAGCTGCTTTGTCAAATCTTCAATCTTGCCGTGCAAATCCAGCTTAACTGGTGTAACCCCGGCAAGCTTAATGATTTTTTCTGGATGGCGAGAACCAGCCGTGATTTGATGGCCAGCGGAAGTTAGGTTTTTCAGCAGTTCTGCTGCAACACGTCCTGATCCGCCCACTACGAAAATTTTGCTCATTTTTTACCTCATATTTATTGCTTACTTTTTACAAGTACAATTATACTTACTTTTTGTTAGTAAGCAAGCTAAAAATCATTATTTTTCATAATTTTTTGCAATTCTTCTAAGACAAGTGGGAATTTCGTATAGCCGCCACTAGCCAGAAAATGCCCGCCATGATTGCGGGCAATCAAATCAGCCTGCAGCTGGTTAGCAACTTTCACGGCCATTTTCAAAGGGAGCAATCGGATCATCGACAGCAGTAATGACAACAGCATTGTCAACTTTGGGAGTTATGCGATCATAACGCGGTGCTGGTTTCATAAAATTATCAAGCTCTGGATAATCAGGCAGTGGCTGATCAAAGGCCCCAATTAAAACCAAATTTGCATGGCTGATGCGTTGGCGCTCAATGAAACGCAGGGCAGTAATGCAGCCTAAACTATGAGCGACCAGCGTGACACCGTCTTCAGCAGGTATCTGTTCATCAACGGCTTCGTTCCAATCTTCTTGCACTGGCTGATAAGGATCTGGCAAATATAGGCGCTCAAGATCAAAATCAGGCTCAACAGCCTGCTCTAGCCACGGGAACCAATCATCATCCCTGCTGGAAGTGCCATGAATCAAATAAGCGGTAGACATCAGCAACCAACTTCCTTTCAGTGCAGCTTTGCTTGCTAAAAAAAATCTTCTCAGGTATCATTATAAATGAAAAGGAGCTAGCAGGTATCAGCTGCTAACTCCAATAGCAATTCAGGCGACTGTGGGTAAAGCTAACCGTTTTGGTTAGCTTTTTTGATTATCCAGTAGGGTTTGGCACAATCTATAATTAGTTGCCCAATTGCCAGGATGATCAAGGCGGCATTAATAATAACCGCACCCCCAATCTTATCCTAATTTGCATGACTCCCACCTTCGCAATTCAGATTGTAGTGAGGGATGTGCAGTCACGCTAATTGCTAGGCTAGTTGATCTAGAACAATCAGCTTGTTTCCAGCATATCAAATTTCCAGTAAAAAGCCAGCTAAATAGCGTCAAATCAACATTTTCACTGACACTTGCAACTATTTGTTCAAGTATTTGCTGCCTTCTTTAATCGACAATTGACTTAGCTGTGCTTTATGTTCCTGGATAAAGGCCTGCACCCACTGCGGGTCTGTTTTTGAATAGTCGCGCAGGGCCCAGCCAATCGCTTTGTTGATAAAAAATTCGCTTTGATCTAAATTGTTTTCAATAATTTGGGTCAATAGCTCCGTATCGGTTTGCTGCTTGCGCAACAGCTGATGTTCAATCGCCGTGCGCCGCACCCAAAAATCAGGGTCAGTGGACCAATTTAGCATTACCGTCTCCACTCGCTGATCTTGCAAGCCCAGATAGCCCAATGGTTTGATCAAATAATCAATTGTGTCCCACCACTGCTTGCTCCTGACAAAATGCTCAATGCGTGGAAGATCAGCAAAAACCAGCTGCCTTTTTAGAGCAATCAAATAATCGCAAACAAAATACTGTAATTCGCGGTGCGGATCATTCCAAGCAGCTTCAAGCAAATCCCAGTCAATTTGCCCATTGCGTTTCTCCGGCAACAGATCCTGATGATATAAAGCCTTCCTAGCTTTTGACTGCAAACCGTAAAATTTAAATTGATTGCGCATGTAACGCTCCATTTGTGCAGCTTGCACAGGATTAGCTTGCTGCTGAAATTTGTGAACTAAAGTTTGATAATCCATCTGATTTCTCCATTTCAATTTGCATTTACCATACCATTAGTTTTCTACATAAATGATTTGGAGTGTACTCCAAACTATCATCTTTTTTCTGTTCAGTTTGGAATGTACTCCAAGCCGATGGTAAAATATGCTTAACAACCGTTAGGAGGGATAACAAATGGATAAATATGTTCAACGGCCGCTCTATTTGGCTTTCCTTAAACGCTGGCAAAATAAGCATATTATTAAAGTCATTTCAGGAGTAAGACGTGCCGGTAAATCCACTTTATTTTATCTTTTCAGGAAGCAGCTTCAACAAAATGGAGTGTCTTTGAAACAAATTATCAGTTTGAATTTCGAAGACATGAAGTATGATGACTTGCGCAATCCACAAAAATTATACAGCTACCTGGAGCAAAAACTCATCCCTGATAAAATGAATTATATTTTCTTGGATGAAATTCAACACGTTCATGAATTTGAAAGAGTAGTCGATTCACTGTTTTTGAAAACCAATGTTGATCTATATATTACCGGCTCAAATGCATATTTTTTGAGCGGTGAGATTGCAACGCTTTTAACCGGACGCTACGTAGAGCTAAAAATTCTGCCCCTATCTTTTGCGGAATTCGTAGCTTGGCATAAACAGAATAATCAAGTTTCTGCTGCAGCCGATTTATTCAACAAATACTTAGAAAGCTCTTTTCCGTACACGCTTTTTACTGACAATAGCCAAGAACGCAATGAGTACCTGCAAGGCGTTTATTCAACAATCGTTTTAACGGATATTGTCACTCGGTTAAAGGTCAAAGATACCCCGATTTTGGAACGATTGATTCAAAATTTGTATTCAAATATCGGCAGTCCTATTTCCATCAACAAAATAACCAATACTTTAAAAAGTGCTGGCTACAATACTAGCAACAAAACTATTGACCGCTATTTAGGCGGAATTCTCGATAGTTTATTAATGTATGAGGCCAAGCCATACGATGTTCATGGCAGAAAGCTGTTAAACAGTGCCAGCAAATATTACGGCGTTGATATGGGAATTCGCCATTTATTGCTGCCAGATCACCAAGAAGATTTTGGACATATTATCGAAAATATTGTGTATTTGGAATTGCTGCGGCGCAATCAAGCAGTCTATGTCGGCTCTAGCGGTCCTTATGAAGTTGATTTCGTGGCTATCGCTTTAGATCAAACAATTTCCTATTACCAAGTCGCACTGACAACTTTGGATGAACAAGTTCTAAAACGTGAACTTAGACCGCTGCAAATGATTGAAGACTCTTTTCCCAAATATTTGTTAACGCTTGATACAATTAATTCAACTGCTAATTATAATGGCATCCAAAAGCTGAATTTATTAGATTGGCTATTAAACAAACAAAATAATTCATAATCAAAATATCCTCATCGCTACAATACGTGCGATGAGGATTATTTTTTTGTTTTTAAAGCAAATTTATGCCCGATGCTTCTTACGCAAATAAGCAACGGCCGTCACGATGATCACGATTAAGCCAGCAAATAAGAACATGTATCCCATTGGCAGCAAGAAGAAATTCTCGTGTAAAATCCCATGCTTATCAATATATTCAACCGACATCCCCTTGATGATAAAGCACAAAAATCCCATCAGCATCAAGCAGCCGCCAACAATCGCCGACACCATGTTGAACTTGGCAGTCCGATTTTCGTCAGTGTCCTTAATCAGCTTCTCAGTCATCTTGTTCATGTGCGTATCTCCTAAAATCAGCTTATCTAATGATATGTCAAAAGTTCGAGAGATCTGAATCAGCATTTCTAAATCTGGCAAATTGCGATTATTTTCCCAGTTAGAAATAGCCTGTCTGGTCACATGCAGTTTTTCTGCAAATTGATCCTGCGTTAAACCGGTCTGTTTGCGCAGGTTTTTAATTTGATCGCTAAATTCCATCGGTGACCTCTTCTCACTATTGATCTTATTAGCTTTACTGAATTAAGCAAGACAGCCATGCTTGCCCGAAAAGGACAGCGCCGCTTGCGGAGCTTTTTATCCATAGCGCTAACTCTCATGCTTTTCTCCGCGGCGACGTTCTGGCAGCATTAACGAGACAATCGGCACGATTAAATACAAATACAAAGTAACTTTAGGAATAAAAATTATCAAAATCGTTAATGGAATTAAGAACATGAATGATCGAAACAGGGCAACTTTCCACAATTGTCTTCCCCGAATACGCTCATAGTTGCCAGCCACTAAGATCAGCATGCTAAAAACTTCTACCAGGGCGTAAACCAAGCCATAAATTGCTAGTGCGATTTGCGAAGGATTTTGAATAATCCATTTAGTCATTACCGGCACAAGCGACAGGGCTAACAGCATGCAAAAATCAGCAATCATCACGCGTTTGTTGGCCTTTTCAAAAGAAGCAAAGGTGCTGTGTGCACTATACCAAAAGCTGGCTACGATAAAAAAGCTGACTGCATAGTTGCCGATTGCTTTCAAAAATGATGGCAGCGCTGTATCTGACTGCGGTGCCGGAATTTCCAACACCATGACAGTAATAATAATGGCAATGACCCCGTCATTAAAAGTTGCCAGGTGCTCCTTCAAATCACGGGCGAATTGGTCTGAAAACTGACCATGATCTTTCTTCATGAGGACCTCTCATCCTTAAGCAAAGTGTTCTTGCTTATATTTTTCAACAAATTCGGCAAAGAATGGCAGCGATAATTGTACAAACCCTCTTTGCGGAGAATTAATCAATTGAGCGTCTAATAAACGAGCCCGGTAAACCGAAATATAATTAATAGGCTTATGCAAAATTGCCTGTAGCTGCTTCATCGAAACAAGCGAGCTTTTAGCTTGGATCATCGCTTCAATAAACGCCCGATCGGTATTAGACAAGTCTAAATACATTTTTTCATAAGCATTTCTGAACAAATCTGTTTTAGAAGCCTGAATGGTTTTAGCTAAAACTTCATCATCAATCTGCAAACTGTCTTGACTATAGCGCCAAGCATAATAGCCAATTGTTTGAAAAGCATAAGCATAGCCTTTAACCGCTCGGCTCAGCTGGTCTAAAACGCCATAATCAATCTTGCGTTTGCCGCGTTTAAAAGCTGTTTCATAACTGCTGGCAATGGAGGCTTGATCTAGTGGCGACAAGTAGACACGGTTGCTGCGCAGCAAAAAAGTTAGCGTATCGTCATTTTGAACTTCAGAAATGCGGCTAGGCAGCCCCGTCATCAGCAAAGAAATATCATAGTCATCCCCAATCAGGGTTTGATATTCAGAACCAAAAGCCCGAACGTCATCGCTAATCTCAATTTCATCAATACCAATTAAAACCGACTTGCCCTGTTTCTTTAAGCGTTTCAACAGCTCTGACAGATACTCGTCATAATCGATTAGATTGCTCGCCTCCAGGGTCTGCCAAGAAAGACTGTTGCCCATTAAGCTGACACTTTTAACGCTTTTCATCAAATCAAGCAGAGATGTGCCCGTTGCCTTTTGTAAACCATGCAGCAGTTGAAACAACAAATTGCCCTGACCATTATTCAAGCGAATAAAGCACCAATTGTTTAATTGCTTCAAAGATTTTTGAACGTTTAGCAAAAAGACGGTCTTGCCAGCTCCTCTGGTCCCATACACAAGCGAAGTCTGATATTTGGCATCGTGAGTTTGTAAGCCAGTCAAATAATCAGTCAATGCCTCTTGCTGATCGATCACGATCTTCGGAAAGCGGCCAAAACTTGGCATAAATGGATTTGTCATCATCGTGTCAGTCATCGCAAATCACCTTTTTATAATTCTTTTATAAAGCATAAATTTAGTTTTATAAAGTTTTTATAATTGCTTATTTATATTTTATAATTGTTTTATAATTCGAGCAAACAAAAAAACAACTGTTCAGAGAAACAATTGTGCTTACTTATCCTGCTTTTCTGTTTGCATCGCCGTTAAAGGATATTTTTTATCTAGTTTAGGATCAACCAAATGCAACGCCAGCAATTTTTGCAACGGCGACATGAACATCCAAGCACACGCCCAGACGAGCCACAAATTATCATTATCATCGATTTGTGGAACAACAACCACGGTGATCAGCATGATAACAATAAAGATTGCATCATAAATATTTTTAAAATTTTGAAATTCAGACTGACGCCGTTCCTGCTGGTATTCAAGCTGTTCTTTAGCTGAGGCGATTTTGGCTTGCTGCTCCTGGGCTTCTTTGTGTTCGAACAAGTCGCCAACTTCAACTTGCAAAGCCTTAGCTACCAAGTTGAGCGTTGAAATACTAGCATCTTCACCAGCTTCTAATCTTTGAATGGTACGGACTGAAACTTGCGCTTGTGCTGCAAGCTGTTCCTGGGACAAGTGCCGCTCCTGCCGCAATTTTTTAATACGTGTTTTGACCATTCATCTCACCTCTGTTTGTTTAATTTATTTTAGTCTACCATGCTAAAATATCCTAACCACGACAGGCACCCGCAAAATACCCGTCAATTACCCGCCAGTCGCCTGACAGTCATTTTATGCCCTGGGAAATTTTTCAATTTGAATATTAGCAAACATTCAGGTATCATTAAACATGAAAAGAAGCCATCAGGTGCTAGCTGATGACTTCAATCGCAGTTTAGATGACTAAAGGGTTGGCTAACCAGATTGGTTAGCTTTTTTGATTATTGCATATGCTTTCGCACAATCGACAATCAGCTTGCCAATTGCAGCGATAATCAATGCGGCATTAATTGCTGCTCCTCCAGTCTGCTCCAAATTTGCATGACTCTCACCTCCGCAGTTTATCAATGTGAGGGGTTGGCAGCCATGCTAGCCTGCTGGGCTGATTCTTGCGATAGCTAATCGTTTGAAACAGCTTGGTATCAGAATATCATGGAACAAGCTAAAAAACACCGGTCGCTGACAAAAAGTCAACTGACTGGTGTTTTTGCATGCAATTAATTGACAAAAACAGGTTTACTGTCTGAATCTTAATCCTTATCGAAAAATTCATTCAGATCGTCTTTGCTTTTAATCTGCTTGACTGGCACCTGTTTGAACAGCTGACGGGCAGCTTCCATTGCTTGCTCTTTAGCGGCGGCATCTTGCTTTTTCTTATCGCTATCTTGCATGAGAATATTCCTTCCTAAGTGTGATATCTTAACAACTAGCTTATCACTTTGGCAATCTTCCTGTAGTTAATTCTTCATGATTGGTTATAGTTACCATCCTAATTCTTCGTTTATTATCGACCCGATAATAACCCACTAATAAATCGGCTAGCACATGAAATTCATGAAAACCAATCCAAGGCTCTTTTTTTAATATATGTTCAGAAAACTCAACCGGCAAAGACGTTCCCTGTTGTAAATCAGCAATAGCATCTATAATCGTCTCTCGTGCATCAACGGCATCAGTATGAGAAAGATGGAAAATTGCCTCTAAGTTATTCATTCGCTTAACGAAAGTCTTTTCCATTTTAATTTGATATTTCATCGCCCCACCGTTTACGCAAGTCATCTATGTTTTCAACTGTTTCACTAGTATCTTTAATTAGACCTAACTCTTCAGCCTTAGCTACAAGCAAGGCTTTTTCTACTTCTTTTGGCAATTTTTCTACCTTATCAAGGCTATCACGGCGATTAATTGGGAAGCGGAATCCTTTATCATAATTAAATTGAGCAATCATCATCTTTACAGCTGAAGCTGCAGTTAAACCTAATGCATGCGCATTCTTCTCTAATTCAGCTTTTTCTTTATCTTCTAGTCTAATTCCTAATTGGGCTACCATAATCATCACCTCAAATATAAGCATATTATAGCAAATACTAGTATTTGCCAGCAATTTTAAGCATTCACTTTTTGATTGATTACAAATCAATGAAAGAGCTGATTGAACTTATACCGGTAACCAAATTCGAGAAAAGTTATTGAGGAAAACAAGTTTAGGTTTCTTTAACTTCATACATATGTTTTACGCATTACATTAGTGAAACTATCAAACAATTCACTTAATAAAGGCTTAAACAACATATCAAGCCAGATTTGCTAACCGCTTTAAGTGTAAATCCATTACCTGCCGGCGCTTGCCAAACATTAGCCAAATCAGCAAAACATTGACAATTACACCAGCTATTAGTATAGACACCCAATCATTGGTCGTTATTTGCTGAATGGTCACTGAAGAATCATTGACAGAACTAGCAAAATCAGTATAAAAATGCAGCGCGATAACAAGCCATAATTGACCGGTATATAAATAAAGCAGGATAAACAGCAAACCAGAAAAAGCAGCCATAACAACTTGAAAAATAGTCACATCTAAGCTTTGCACTGTCAAATTAGTTAAGTAGAAACAACCAAACAAAATTGAGCTCAGGATAATTGTCCACAATAAACAATTTTTACTTTTACTGAATAAATTTCCTAAGCTGGCAGGAATTGCGGCCCGGCAAAGCATTTCTTCAGCAATCCCCGCTTCTAAAGCAAACAAGAGATATTTCAGTTTTTGCAGATTGCTAGTTTTCACCCAAACAGATGGAACAATGCGGCTAAAGGTCAGCAAGAATGTTAAAACAACTAGAATCACAATCACTAAGAGATTGAATCCATCACGCCAGCTGGCAATTGCGAAAGGATTACCACAACCACAACGCTTCAATAAGTACATGATTGCTAAAAAGTAAACAATCGCACCGAGCAAGCCAGTTCTGACAAAAGACAATTCAACTGGAGCGATGTTTAAAGACAGGTTGTAAAACTTTAACGGCAAGATAGCACATTGAAAAAGCCAAATCACAATCAACAAGCGCCGAAGATTATTGGTTTCTTGGCCAGCATAAAAATGCAGCAATGGGAAAAAGCTGGCAACAAAAATGGCTGCTAAGATGCAAAATAAAAGCGGCTGTAAAACATGCAGTTTTAAAACATAGCCAGTTAATGTGCCCCAACTCAGAATTAATGCGAATGGCTGCGTCAATAGCGATTCAAAAGCTTGATCTTTTCACTGTTATTTCCATTGAGAATAACCAATCCAAGCATCATCGAGATTACTAAGCTAGCGCTAAACTTTGGCCACTGAAAATTTAAGAGGCTGATAAACAGCAAAATTGCTACAACTATGGTTTGCCAATTATGCCATTTCAGCCAGATTTTTGGAACTGTATAATTTTATGTGTAAGGATGAACAGTTCCTTAAACTAAATTCCAATTGGGTATAAAAAAGGGACTCCCTTTCCGTATAATTGATTTGAATACTATCAATACGAAAGGGAATCCCCTATGACTGATTTTAACAAAGAATGCCTCAATGCGCTATTGAACAAAGAGAAATTCGATGAATTCATGCGTACTCAGCTTGAAGAAGGACTCGATCAACTCCTAGAAAGCGAATTGACTGCCTTTCTTGGTTATGATCCCTATGCTCGAGAGGGTTGGAACTCTGGAAACTCTAGAAACGGTAGCTATTTTAGACAAGTTAAAACTCAATTCGGACCGATCAGAGTTCAAGTTCCTCGGGACAGAAAAGGTGAGTTTCACCAACATACTCTCCCAGCATACGGCCAACACACTGATACGCTAGAAGCAACCGTGATTCAGCTCTATTCGCATGGCGTAACGACCCGGGAGATCTCTGATTTGATTGAGAAAATGTATGGCAGCTATTACTCAGCTGGCACTGTCTCCAACATCTCTAAGCAGGTTGCCAGCCAGGTCGAAAGATATCACCAACGTCAGCTGAGCGACAAGTTCTTCTGCGTGTATCTCGACGCCACTTACATTCCTCTGCGTAGAGATACGTACCAGCGTGAGGCAGTCTATGTGGCTGTTGGGATTAAGCCTAATGGCCATAAGGAGATCATTGATTATCGTATTGCCCCGGTGGAGAATATCGAAATTTGGGGTGAAATGATTTCCAACTTCAAGGAACGCGGCCTTGAGCAGGTTGAGCTATTCCTATCAGATGGGTTTGTAGGCATTAAAGACATGCTAAAGCAGTATTACCCAAAATCTAAATTCCAACGTTGCCTAGTTCATGTCATGCGAAATATCAAGGGAAAAGTCCGTGTAAGCGATCATAAAGAGGCTCTGGACGACTTCAAGCAAGTTCATAAGCAATCTAGCTTAAAAGAGGCAGAAACGGTTCTCCACGCTTTCTATGACAAATACGACTCAAAATACTCAAGCATGATCAAGAATCTGCAGAAGATTGAGGAAGACCTGCTGGTCTTTTACCAGTACCCTAAGCAGATTCGGCCCTCGATCTACTCAACGAACATGATCGAGTCGATAAACAACATGATCAAACGCAAGACAAAGCCAAAGTCAGAATTTCCAACTGAAGAGTCCCTAGACAACTTCTTAGGTGTACAGGCTATCGGCTACAACGACCGGAATGCCAATCGGACTCATAAAGGCTTTGGTCAGGTGACAGACACGTTGGAATCATACTTCGATTAAAACATAATTAAAGAATCAACCTATCGGAAAGATTTATTTACACAAAAGAATTGACAGTGTCAGATTTTTTCATTCATGATCTTTTCCTACTAAATATCCTTCCCAAATTATCAACTCATGTTAAAAGTATTATATCAAATTGCTATCGATATAATAGATAATATATTGCAATTAGATAGCAAAGCGCTTCAGAAGCTGATAAAATTAATGAAACGAAGGAGAACCAAAATGTCCATCACAGAAAAAAAGAAAACTGCTAGCGTATTTACTAGAGTTTCACCAGAACTAAAAGAGCAGGCTGAGGCAGTGCTTAATCAATTACAAATACCAATGTCAACGGCGTTAAACATGTTTTTAGAACAAATAGTCATCCAACAGGGCATTCCATTTGACATCAAACTACATCATCCCACTGTCGATTATCGCTATCTTCCGCAAGAACAATTTGATAGCAAGATTGCAGAAGGATTGGAAGATATTCAAGCCGGCCGAGCTTATACCGCTAGCCAAATTCGAGATGAGTTCAATAAGAAAAGCTAAACCATGAATGGCAATTGGAAAACAATTTATTCTAAGCATGCCAGATTAGACTTACACGAAATAGATAATTATATTAGAAATATTTTACTGGCCGAAAATGCTTCCACAAATACAATTGACGCTATTTTAAAAGAGATTGACGACCTTACTTTCTGGCCTCAGAAGCACCAACTATTCTCAACTCAGCCTTGACATGATTTAGGAATAAGATACGTTCCTGTCAAGCATTACACAATTTTCTATAAAGTAGATGCTGAGACTCATACGGTGCAAATTATACGAATTTTGTAAGGCCGACAAGATAGCATTAATGCTTTGGTTTACCACTTTGATCATTAAAAAAAATCCTAGTTACCTACATCAGGAACTAGGATTTTTGCTTTTGAATCATCCCAGCTGCAGCAAGTCGATCACCTTGCGCAGCTCTTTTTTGCGGGAATATTCATTATACGCACTCACCGCTTCAATAACTCTGCGTTCCAATTTGCTTTCTTCGGCTGACTGTTCGTCCAGCTGAAACCCCATTTCGTCCGCAAAATCTTGCTTAAATTTTTCCCAGTCCGACTTTTCAGAATTAAGCGGCGACTTCGAAGCCTCCACCAACTCATTTTTCTCAGCTTGCAAATCTTCCTGCTCAATCCCGTATTCGGAGGCTTCGTACATAATATCGATGAGCAAATCTTCCAAATAGTACAGCGTTAAATCGGTTTCGGCTACCCAGTAACCTAAAATTTCGGACTGTTCGATCAGATCATAGGCATATGGCAATGCTTGCTCGCCCTTGCTCTTCAGTTCATTTAAATAAACCAGCGCCGACGTTTCACTGCCCACGCCATCTTCAATATAACGGTGCACAAAAAAGATGCCTTGCTCTTTGCCCTGCTTAATTGGCAAAGTCTTCAGCCGCTGCAGATAATACTTCATCACGGAAAAAGCTGCGCTTTTGGCTTCGACGACATCCATGTCATCATCGCAATCAATCAAATCAATTGGATGTTTATCGTAGTAATCATCAATCAATTCGCCCTCATCAAAATCATTAAGCACTTCCTGAACTGTTCTCATAGCGGCACCTCTTTCTTCATAGCGTTAATAGTTAAACCCAGTGTAACAGAAACGTTTATTAAATAGTGACAAATCATTCAGAAAATAAAAAGCCGCATAACTGTTAGAGTTACACCTAACAATTATGCGATATTTGACAACCATATGCTGGCAGTATTTTTAGATATTAATCTGCATTTTCAACAGCTACAGTGATTAAAGCATCCCGTTGCATATATTTAATCGCTTTTAAAGCATATTCATGAGCTTCTTGACTAGAACCAGCCACTGCATCTGTCACAACTTTAACAAAGTAATTATTCTGGTGAGCATCCACCGCTGTGTAATGAATGCATACACCGGTTAACCCGCCAATTAAATAAAGAGTATCGACATGAAGACATTTTAAGAGCAGCTCTAAATCAGTTGCAAAGAAAGCACTGTAACGTCTCTTAATGATGCGATATTCTCCTTCAATCGGATAGGTCAGCTTAGCATAATCGGTATCTGGGTTGCTGTCCAGACAATGTACATCTTCAGCACCATCAAGCTCACGTCCAAAATCAACCATATTAGCACGATGAACTTCTTTCACCTGAATTACTGGCAGTTTCTTTGCTCTAAAAACGTCTAAAACTCTTTTGGCATTGTGAATCGTGGTCCAACGGGGATCATTTTTATCCAAGTTGTTGAAATCTTCTTGTTGAATGTCAATCACTAGCAACGCACTGTTTTTCTCAATCTTCATTTTGAATATCCTTTCTGATTATCGCTTACAAAACCAAAACGGATATCAATCTCGATCAAAATTTACTCCTAAGCCTTCTTCCAGTTTCATATTCCTCTCCGAATTAATAATCACGCAAAACTAAAGACACTAAATTCATAATATCAAAAACAGATCTAACTATTAAATTTGCTCTTTAATTTCCTTTAATTTTGTGATCGCGTCGGTCAAATCTAATTCCGTTAGAAAAGGGACAATTTTATCGAGCAGTTCATCTGGAAAATCCCACCAGCTAATTTCCTATAATGCTGAAATTGTTGCATCATCAAATCTTGCCCTGATTAGTTTGGCCGGATTTCCTCCAACAATCGTGTACGGCGCAACATTTTTTGTAACAACGGCTTGCGCTCCAATAATGCCCCATCACCAATCGTGACTCCCGGCATGATGGTTGCCTTTCGCCCAATCCAAACATCATTGCCAATGGCTGTGTCTACGATGATCAGCAACAAGTTGTTCAAATCCACCAGCGCAAACTCGATGCTTTAGAAGATCTAATCGAAGCCGCAAATGGCAAGCCCGTGCTAGTCGCTTACTGGTTCAAGCATGACCTTGTGCAGATTAAACAACGTTTCACGGTTCGAGAGATTAAAACACCTAAAGATATTCAAGACTGGAACGCTGGCAGAATTCCACTCGCACTGATCCATCCGGCTTCTGCGGGTCACGGGCTCAACCTTCAAGCTGGTGGCGCCACTTTAATTTGGTATGGACTAACCTGGAGCTTGGAGCTTTACCAGCAAACCAATGCCCGGCTCTGGAGGCAGGGTCAGCAACAGCCCGTGGTGATCCACCACATCATCACCAAAGACACAATTGATGAGAACATTTTGGACGCCTTGAAGCACAAGGATAAAACGCAGCTAGCATTGATCAACGCGGTGAGGGCTAACTTGAGAGGAAGTGTTGTGGCATGAGTATCATGTGGAATTACCTAGATAAACGAAGAGCTACCGTTGCAGCTTTGAAAGACTACGATGGTATGAAGTTCATCATTGACTCTTATCAGGATGGTTTGAAGCTGGCTAAGGAACAGATGATAGGCATCAATTCACCACAGTACGTTTTTGCTCCCGGCGGCACCAACAAAGATAACCCCACTGAGCACCGCTTGCTTCATGGCATCAATCAGACGGCTAAGCTGAATGAACGCTACCGGCAAGCCCAGCTCTACTTCAAATGGTTTGAACCGGCCTGGCAGGAACTGTCTGAAGATGAACGCTTTATCCTGGACGTTTGCTACCGGGCTCCGCACCAATCAATGAACGAAGGATTGACAATCATAATGGATAAATATTTCATTGCTAAGACAACAGCTTACAATCGCAAGAACAAGTCCCTCGATCACTTAACTCTGCTCCTCTATGGCACCCACCACTAAAAAGGTAAAACGGAGAACAAATAGAAACCTTATTCATGTTACGATGATAGTGTAGAAAATTAAGACAAGGCATTTGCTTTATAAGACTTAAGCCTGGCAGGCTACCCTGCTTGGCTTTTCTTATGCCTGTGGAAAGGAGGAGTGCCATGCCTTACTCACCCAAGAAACCGTGCCGTTACCCCGGCTGCCCGCGACTGACTCACAACACTTACTGTGACATCCACGCTAGGCAAGTCAGCTCTTACTACAATCAATACCAACGACCAAAGCGCAACCGACCACGTTATCATCATGGCTGGCCTAGGATCAGGAAGCGATACCTGCTTCACCATCCCTTCTGTGAGATGTGTCTGAGCCAGGGCAGATATACCCAAGCTACCGAGGTTCATCATGTTTTACCGCTCGAACACGGTGGCACCAACGACTTCAAGAACCTAATGGCGTCATGCAAGCCATGTCACTCCCGTATCACAGCGCAGATGGATGATCTCTGGCATCAAAAACCACGTCAATATCATTATTAGACTACGGAGGGGGCCATTAAATCCTTAAAAATTTTGCGCGCGGGAGCGGGGCTGGGCATTCGTGTACAAAAAATCGAAATCAAACGGGGTATTAACCCCTGCCGGAAGGAGGGAAAGATTTGGCTAAAGATGGTGCAAATCGTGGTGGCGCTCGAGTCGGGGCTGGTCGTAAATCTAAATCACTACACGATAAGCTCGAAGCCGGTCAAGAAGCAACCGTCATCGACCTGCCAACGCAAACCGATCTTGAAGGTCACGTGATGCCGCCAGTCAAAAAGTACCTGAAAGCCAAGCAGAAAAATGGTTTAGAGTTTGACGCTGCCGATATCTTCAAAGAAACCTGGGAATGGTTGGTTGAACGGGGTTGTGAGAAATTGGTTAATACTCAGCTAATCGAACAATATGCAGTCAGTGTTAGTCGGTGGATTCAGTGTGAAGAATGTATCTCTAAGTTTGGTTTTCTTGCTCGCCACCCTACCACCGGCAATGCTATCGCTCCTCCATATGTTTCTATGAGCCGTGATTACATGAAGCAATCAAGCCAGTTATGGTTTCAGATTTTTCAAGTAGTTAAGGAAAACAACGCAACTGCCTATCAGGGATCTACCCCACAAGATGATGTCATGGAGCGGCTCTTAAGAAGCCGGAAAGGGATGAACTAAAAAATCCTCCAATTATGGAGGACTCTTTATTTATGAAACTTCTTTGAACTATTTTGATTTGGAAAAAGTCAATCATGTGACCCTACTCGAACACCGACTGCAACTAACTCATTATGTTCAATATACCAAACTACTAATACATCATTAGTATCATCTGGCTTTTGCCCTTTAGGTGTATCACGAACATGAAACTCGCGATAACCCGACAAACGACGCTTAAGTGGATGGCCATTGTATTCAGGCGACAATTTGCCTGTTTCTAAAATTTCATCAATGGCATCCTTGACTTCATCAATAATTGACGGATCTAATCGACCAAGTCTTTTCAGATCAGCATTAAAGGTCGCTCGAGGTCTAAATCTAAGTTTTGCCATTATTTAAACTGCCCCCAATAGTCATCATTAGATTCAACAATTGGATCATCTGGTAAAACATGCCGCTGAATTAATTGATCACGAGCTACAGCATAATCTAAAGAGTCTTCTTTAGCCTGCAATGCTTTTTCCATCCAATACAGTTTATCTTGAGATAAAACTGCAACAGAACGACTATTAGATCTTGCTACATAAACAACCTCATCATCGTCATTAACTTGGTCTAGGTACTTCTTAATGTGAGCTCTAAAATCACTTTGAGTTAATGCTAAAGTCATTTTATTCACCTCCTTGTACTTAATATTGTACTAAATCTTGTTAAATAATCAATTATTACATATCCAGAAAGAGTGATTTTTATGAAAATCCTGAATTGTCAACTCAAGTGCAACATGGCTATGAAGCTAAACATTGATGGAAACACTGTTGAGCGGTGTGGTAGTGAAGAAGCTTGCGGGGTTTAGTGTTGATAGCTTGGACTGCTTGGTGGAGGTAGAGAAGGGATTGCTTGATGGGCTGTCCCTTAGGGTAGAATTGGCGAAGCAGTCCATTATTGTTTTCATTGCTTCCGCGTTCCCAAGGCGAGTACGGGTGGGCAAAGTAAATCTTGGCATGCCTAATTTTGGCCAGCTTGGAGAATTCAGCACCGTTATCAAAGGTAATCGAGTTAAACCAAGTTAATCACCTTCTGAAGCTCCTGACGACAGGTCTCTGCTTGGTAATTGGGAATCTTAATGACAATCTCAAAGCGCGTTAAGCGTTCTGTGAGAGTCATCAGGGCCGGCTGATTCTTACGCCGAACTCCCTTGACTAAATCGCCCTCCCAATCAAAGGGGTGCTGGCGCTGGTTAATCTCCAGCGGACGTTTTTCAATTGAGACTCCCAGCCGCTTCACTGCTTGCCGCGAGTGAGAACGATGGTGCCTTTTTAGGTGTCGACTTAGCTTCTGTGGTAAATCAAGGTTCTTAATGGTTAATCGTCCCTGGTCAATATAACGGTAAACGGTTGGCGTTGACGGGCAAAACTGGTCAGGGAACTTTAACTTAAACTGACCGATAAACTCGTCCACACTTATCGCGTTAAATTGACATTTAAACTGCTTGGTTAGGAGCTTAAAGAAGAAATGACCCCGTTTAAGCTCACGGCCAATCGTTGACCGATGACAGTGAAGCTTTCTGGCGATCGCGGCATTAGACCAGTTCAGATCATGGAGGGCCTCGATCTGTCCACGCTGCTCACTGGTCAGTTGATGGTAATGACGAGGAATGTTAGAATCAATTTGAGTCATGAAGATCACCTTTCTTATTTTTTGAGTCAATTTAAGTTTAGGTCTTCATGGCCTTTTTGTTTAATTTATGATGTTGCACTTAGATTGTAAATCCGGCGTCATATGAAAAACTGTGCGCTTGAATTATTTAGGGTTGCATACAGCGAATTAAAGTGTTAAAGTTAGTTAAGTTAACATATACGGAAGTTATAAGTATCATTCATCTTTGCTATCTATTATTTTCTTAGATGTTAATTCAATTTGGTTACTTTGGTTTGATTCCTAGGAGGATATATATATATGCAAAATGGTACTGTAAAATGGTTTAATGCTGATAAGGGCTTTGGGTTTATCGCTGGTTCAGATGGTAAAGATGTATTCGTACACTTTTCATCAATTAAAACTAACGGTTTTAAGAGTCTTGAGGAAGGGCAAAAAGTTAGTTACGATGTTGAACAAGGCGATCGAGGACCTCAAGCGACTAATGTTGTTCCACAATAATTTGTCTAATATTATGAAGAACTGCTTTTGATGGAGCAGTTCTTTTTTATGGCTCTTCGTCAAGAAGTACTGATAGAAAAATTTGAATAACTTTTCAAACAGCTCGTGTCTGAGATTGGACATGAGCTGTTCTTTTATTCTTCCAGTTGATGGCAAAGCATGAGTTTAGGAGGGGCAAGCAGGATTGGCGCCCGAAAATTAAAGAAGTTACGAAAGCCATAAGCAGTTCGTTTAATAACTTTGATCTTATTGTTAGTTCCTTCGACTGGACCATTAGTGTAGTCACCATATTTAAAGCTGGTGATAATCTCTTTACGATGCCTCCGGAGAGTCCGTTGAACTTTTTGAAGTGATTGGGGAAGCTGGGTCCATTTAATCGCGAGTAAATGATTGAGTTCATCCTTACTACGATGATTGATCGCGAGAATAAGGTCCTGATAATAACGATAAGCTTGTTTAAGATCATCATTGAAAGCCAGTAAGCGTTGAATAACTTCAACGTCGGTCAACTGAGTATACTCTATTGTAGCAGACTATTGAAAACGTTTACTTATTTTTGCTGATTATTCCAACTTTAAATCGGCTTGACTGACCATAGTATCAACCTTCGATTCATGGATTGAATATTCAGTTGAAATTTGTGATAAATGCTGATTAACATTTATTTCTTGCATAGCTGATTTATCCTTAAAAAAGGATAATTTTTGTCATACACGTCGAGTATACAACTCTCCTGCGAATTTTCGATATTTTAACCGAATTAGCATACATTCAATATTATTTTCGTTAACTCACTCCTTGGTACCAAACTTACCGATTCGTACATACCACAAACGCTACCATATCAAGGCTCACTTCTACTTTCACTACTCTAATCAACACAATCTGCCAAACTGGACATTCGCACACTCGACTATCGAAATAGGACATAGAACACTCGACCCGCTAGTCCTCAATAGAAAAAGTGTACTAATTCCAATCAATAAAACGGGAATTAGTACACTTTCAATCTATCATGAATGCCATCACACCGGCATTCATACGCTATTTTTCTGTACGTTCGAGGACCGTTACGCTCTCAACATGCAGTGACTGGTTTCTGCCAATTGCACATTGAGGATAAACGGCTATGAGGTGCGGTTGGCTATGTCTGTGTAATGATAGCTTTTATGTCTACACAACCGTTGCGCCCCATGGATTTGATAATTTTCAACATTATTTAGAGGCAAGATTTTTAATCGGTCTGTGGAAACCTATTAGTCCTATCGATCAAAGCAGTGCGTTTGTGGGAACCCGATCTACAACTCTAATCTCAACTCCTCCATCCCGGTATAATATAATTCCACCTCACAAGAAGTTTTATGCGCAACATTTTCTTTAGACTGTTCATTACGAACAAAATGAATAGTTAAGAATTAGAATTCGGGATAGGGTAATACTTCAAGTCTATGTTCTAAAACCAACTTATTAACAATATTTTCACCATGAATATTACTAAGGGTTTGACCATAGCTAGTCAATAACCGTACAACGTCTGAGGTGTATTGCTCGCGACTCGTCAACGGATTATCTTCTTCATAGTAATAAAAAATCAGTTTGGTCTGACTACTATATAAGTCCGAATCATCAAACAGTGTTTCAAAATATGAATAATCAGCTCTGCCAAGTGAATGACCATAAAACATAATACACTCGGCATTAGTAAAAGTATCAGTTTGAAGCATAGAGATAATATTATTGTTGACAAGCCGATAAGACTTAGTAAATAGCAACCGTAAATCATCAGGGAAATTATCGCGAAGAATATCATGATTATCAATACCAAAAATTGGAGCAGGTAACTTCTTCAACCTCGTCCCCTGAATACGATTAATATAACTCTCCGCATTTTTATCACTATAACTTGCTAGCCCATGAATATTTGTCCAAGAATTAAGCGAATATCTTTTGTCCCGCAATTCTTCTCCGAATCGTGAATCTAATGAATAGTTAAAGGAAAGTACATCTAAGGTATCATTGCTTGTACTATTATCATCCCATCCGGCTAAAACTTTGATTAAGTCAGCAGCTTCGTTTCTATATGAATTTCCTGCTTCCTTACACTCATTTAAAATATACTCAGCAAAAGTCTTTTCAAATTCCTTCAAGCTTGCCAATAAATGATCTGTTTTTTTCTCTAAGTTATCAGACTTTGACCCAGCAAAGCACATTACCATATCAAAAAAACGTTCTTTGTTATCTTGTCTTTCTTCTGCTGAAGATCCTTTAAATAGCAAATTAGTTTTGAATTTTTCAGACGAATTAGCCGGCCACAAGGCTATTGATACAACATTAAAAATTATGTTTTCAACATCCTGCCACTGCTTAGATTCACTATCATCCAGGAATTTTTCAGCGTAAATGAAAATGCAGTCCCATCTTGTTATTCCATCAGGCCAAAAATTTTGGCCAGCTCGAAAGTAATCAAATTGTTTCTCTTTCCAAGCATTTTCCTGTCCTTTTAGCTCCAATGAAATACGTATTCCTTCGTAATTATTAAACTTGCCAAATAGACTTTTTATTCTAGGGTCCGTCTGAAAACCTTACTTAAGGCGAATCAAGGTAGCCACTAAGTAAACCCTTTGTAAATAAACATGAGCTAACTTGTCGTAGCGTGTCGCAATTCGCCAGTAGTTTTTCAACTGGTTGAAGAAGTTTTCAATCAAGTGTCGTTCACGGTAGACGTAATAGTCAACCGGCCACTTTTCTTTGGCGTTACTCTTAGGTGGAATGGTATAGGTCCCGTCTTCGGCTTCTAAATAGCTACGGAAGGTCTGACTACCATAAGCCTTGTCGGCAATCACATTGACGCCGGCGAGTTTTAACCGGCTGATTAACGGTTGTGCCGCGCGACTATCGTGAACTTGGCCACCCGTGAGGATAAAGTCAAACGGGTTGCCCAAGCCATCCACAATGGCATGAATTTTAGTTGTATGGCCCCCGGCACTAATGCCGATTGCTTGATTTTCTACTTCACAGATGGCTTTTTTGTGCCCCGGTACCCTTTGATGAACTCGAATCGTTGTGGAGTCTAAACTGACATTCTCCATATCCGGATCGTCATCATCGCGAATCAGCTTAAAGATCTGCTCGAATAGCCCACTATCCGTCCATTTCCGATACCGACTATAAACGGTTTGGTGCGAGCCGAACGCAGCTGGTAAGTCGCGCCACGGGACCCCAGTTTTGGTTTGCCATAAGATGGCGTTCAAAGCATCGCGGTTGCTTAGCTTGGACGGTCGGCCAGTGGTATAGGTGGGGAAAAGCGATTCGATGCGTTGCCAATTTTCATCAGAGATGGCGTGACGATTCTCGAAAAGGGTTTCAGGGGTAGTCATGGTCAGTTCCTCATTTCTTGTTTTTGACAAGATTATACCGGAATTTTGACTAGAAGTGTTGTTTTAAGACAGACCCTATTCTTAAAGAAATCAGAGTATCTGCTTTCTAGTCCGCAAGATAAATCAAAGCCATTGCCAATCACAGCAATCTGTTTCATTAACTACCACCATCCTGTACTGTTTTTAGCTGATTAATAATTTTTTAGAAAAACTACATCAAATTAGTAAATTTTCTTAATTTTGGCGTACTTAATATATAGGGGGGCAAACTAGCAAAAGAATAGCCTGATATATAAAACATCCTTTTGTTTCTTTCTTATGGCATCTAATATAGTGTCAGTACAGTAATCCAAATCTTTTAATAGATTATCGCGTAACACAACTGATTGTTTGAAAATTGTTCGTTAACTCCAGCAATTAAACATTCCCATCTACTTTGAAAAGGAACGTATCAATACCGGTGAGATGGCCAGTGAACTGTTCCTTTCTATTCTCAGCAGCATTGCTCAGGATGAGTCACACTCAACTGCAGGTAATTTGCGCTGGGCCATTCGGAAGCGGTTTGCGGATGGTAGTTTCAGGGTTTCTTCAGCACCATACGGTTACTCTATTCAGAATGGCAGCTTAGCAATTAATCCTCAGGAAGCTCAGATCGTTAAACAGATTTTTGTTCAATTTCTACAGGGCAGTTCCACCGGCCAAATTGCTAAGCATCTGAACAATGAACATATACCAACCCAGCGCGGACATCGTTGGTGGAGCAGTACGGTCATTAATATCCTTCGCAATATCAACTATACCGGCGATATGCTGTGCCAAAAAACATACCGTGATGATCAATACCACCGCCATTTTAATCAAGGTGAACTAGCACAATACTTAATTGAAGAACATCATCCGGCCTTAGTCAGCCATCGCGAGTTTAATGAAGTACAAGAACGATTAAAACAAACCGCCCAACAGCGAAATATTGAGCCCGGCAGTCATAAGTATCAACAACACTACTTATTCTCTAGCAAGATCATTTGTGACCATTGCGGCACCACTTTCAAGCGTCAAACTCGCCCTAACAAGATCTGCTGGGCCTGTCAGAAGCATTTGCGCTCGGCAAAGCTATGCCCAGTGAAGTCGGTTCCTGAAAAGAGCATTCAAAATGCCTTTTGCACCATGATGAATAAATTAAATTTCAGCAGGAAATTTTTGCTTTCCCCATTGGTACAAGAGTTGAAGGAATATTTCAATGATCCAGATGGAGAACTAAGTAAGTTAACTAATCAGATTGAGGCCAATGATCAGAAAGCCGAAACGCTCATGAACTTAGTGAAAGAAGGATTAATCGATAAGGGACTATACATTAATCAAACTGCTGAACTGGAACAAAGTAGCTATCAATGCCAGCAACAGATCAAGCAAATTAACAGCAACAATACTGATAATGCTAATAACCTGGAAGACTTTCGTGACCTCCTTCGCTGGTGCCAGCAGGGCCAAATATTGGACGATTTTGATTCTGAATTATTCGAGACCTTTGTACAAAATATCAAAGTCAACAGCCAGCAAGAGGTTGTCTTTCAACTCAAATGTGGACTGCATTTGGCTGAGCATCTACCAAAGAAACCCAGTGTCAGTCAGCATTTCTATCGTGCGGTAATTCGGCAACGTTTTAACGAGCCATTAAAGCAAGCAGAATATCTGTATAGCATCATTAAAAGCGAGGTGGATTTAATTGGGTAAAGTACGTATCATTCCGGCTCACCAGCAACGTGGCAACAGCATTAACCGTTCTCCAGATAAATCACAATCAGAAAAATTACGGGTTGCTGCCTACTGCCGGGTTTCTACTGAACTCGATGAACAGGCTAACTCCTACGAAACACAGGTTAGCCAATATAAAGAATTGATTCAAAAAGACCCAAGCTGGGACTTTGCTGGAATCTTTGCCGATGATGGGATCTCGGGGACTAACACTAAAAAACGTGATCAATTCAATAAAATGATCAGGGCTTGCAGAGCAGGCAAAATCGATCTGATTGTCACCAAGTCAATTAGTCGTTTTGCTCGAAACACGATCGATTGTTTAAAATACATTCGTGACCTTAAAGCCATCAACGTTGCCATTTTCTTTGAAAAAGAAAACATCAACACCATGGATGCCAAAGGTGAAGTGCTCATCACCATCATGGCTTCCCTGGCCCAGCAAGAAAGTGAGTCACTATCGCAAAACGTTAAGCTCGGCTTGCAGTACCGTTACCAGCAAGGCAAAGTGTTGATCAACCATAACCACTTTCTCGGGTACACCAAAGATAAAGATGGCAACTTGGTGATTGAACCAGAGGAAGCCAAAACGGTTAAACGAATTTTTTACAGTTACTTGCAAGGGATGACAATGAAACAAATCGCCGAATCACTCCAAGCAGATGGTGTCTTAACCGGTGGCAAGGGAACTAATTGGGGATCCAGCGGTGTCAATCGGATCCTCAAAAATGAAAAATATATGGGGGATGCACTCCTCCAGAAAACTTATACCGTTGACTTTTTAACCAAGAAACGAGTTAAGAATAAAGGGATCATGCCCCAATACTATGTTGAAAATGACCATCCAGCGATTATTCCTAAATCGGTCTTCATGCAAGTACAGAATCTAATCCGTCAACGGCGTAACGGCATTACTACCAAAAATGGTCGTCACCGCAGAGTTAACGGCAAATACTGCTTTTCGCAACGGGTCTTTTGCGGAAAATGTGGTGACATCTTCCAGAGAAACATGTGGTATCGGCCAACCAAAGTTGCTGTTTGGCGTTGTGCCAGCCGAATTAGACGTAGCAAGAAAGGTCGACGTTGTATGATCCGTAATATTAAGGAACCGTTATTAAAAGCGGCAACCCTTGATGCCATCAATCAGCTAATAGAAAGCCATGAGCTAGCCGATAAACAAATTAAGGCTAACATCATGAAGATCGTGAAGAATTCCAAAGGGCCAACAATTGAAGAACTTGATAAGCAACTGGAAGATGCACAGTTAAAACTAATCCAAGCTGCTAACCAGCACCAAAACTGCAACGATCTGACTCAGCAAGTTATGGAGCTACGGGAACAAAAGGAAAAGGTCCAGGAGATTGAGTCCGAAAATCAAGTTAAACTACACAATATCAACCAGGTCAGCGATTTCATAGATGAGCACCAGCACGGCATCCAAGAATTCTATCCGCAACTTGTCCGCCGCCTAATTGAAAAAATCACCATCTTCCAACGCTACATGGAATTCACGTTCAAAGATGGTGAAGTAATTAGAGTTAATATGTGAAATTTATGGTGTACGGCACTCAGCTATTTTGACAGGGTGCCGTTTAGAATTAGCGGGCTTTTTAGCATATTACACTGGTAAAAGATTTAACTATTTGTTGATGCCAAATCCGCCATTCCAAGTAATTTGTTTGCTTGCCGCCAAAGTCATTTGGAGAAAAGCAGTGGCTTCTAGCTCACGTGCTCGCTTTAGCTTGCCGGCATTCAGTACTGCTAATGGACTGCCAGCTAAAGCATCCCTGAACGCAGCTTTCGCGTCTTCATCATCACCGGCCACTAACACCGTGGTCTGTGTGTCGCCAACCTTCCCAGTTTCCAATGTCCCCGCGAAGGTCGTGTTGAATGCTTTTAAGACCTTGCTTTCTGGCAACAATGCCTGCAATTCCTGCGCCGCGGAGCTATCCGCTGGCACGACCAAGCTGTCAAAAGTATCGAAGTTCAATGGATTAGTGATGTCGACTACGATTTTGCCCTTCAACTCGTCATGATAGGTTTGTGCCAATCCTTTCAGTGCTGCGTAAGGAACCGCCATGATGACCAACTGATCAAGCTGCTCAGGATGCGTCTTTGAATCATAATAGTGAACGGTATTTCCAGCGGCTTCAAAGTTCTTGCCGATGGCGCTGCCCATATGACCTTTACCGAAGATTGTAATTTCCATGATTTATCATTCTTTCTTTAAATCGTCATTGTCTTTAGGTTTATTGTAAATCAATTTGTTGCTTTTAGTAAGCAAATGCTCTGTGATTCGTGTAACACCGGGTCACATGCACTGCCTAATCGAAAAAATCACCATTTTTCAACGTTTCATGGAGTTCAAGTTCAAAGATGGTGAGGTGATTAAAGTTAAAATGTGAATATTTGGGATGTGTAGCACTCAGCTATTTTGACTGGGTGTAGTTTTCTTTTGTTCAACTTTCTTAATCTTTTGCAAGCGCCATACCTTACAAATTCTTCTTTCATTTATCGACCAAAAGCAAGCTTGCAGAGATTCACTATTAGCTACCTACTCCCCATCCTTTCATAACAAGTTCGTGAATATATTTTTCGTCAGAAGTATCGATACCAGTGCCAAATTTTGTTAAGATAGTAACTCCCCATTTTGGATGATCAATTATTCCCGCTTTATAAAGCGATGTAAGAGCAAAGCTTAGGCGATTCATAAAAGGCCGATACTGTCTGCCTGTTTTGCGTGATGTAACTAATTTAAGAGAATTATTTGGGATATCACCAACATTTTTAACTAAGTATTCGGCAATCTGAGCACGAGTAGTTGGCTGTTGATTCTTCTGCAAATACTTAATTATTTCTATTTCAAGGAAATCTTCTTGCTTGTACTTGGTTAATTTATTGTATTGAACCATCACTAGCACTCCTTTGTTAATTGTTATGGCATATAGAAAGCAAAATCAAATCAATCAGAATACTAGCTAAAAAGGCAGCTACTCCAACATATCCCCAAATGACAACTTTTCGACTTCCATTATTAAACATTCTCATTACCTGTTTTAATAAGATAAGTGATGCCACAATATTAATAATGACACTAGCCACTTCGTTTTTTATCAACCATGCACTAAATAAGTACATAACAACAGCGGTTAATGTCCAAATTAAATTTCTAGTTTCTTTATTCATTTTCTCTCTTAACCCAATTAATCCTCATCCAAATAAAAGCTCTTCAACCGATAAGTAGTTACTGGCTCCACATAATAGTTATACTTGGCTACTAGATCACAAATCTGATCACCATTAATCAATGTGATAATTCGGGTTCCTTGCCGCGCTGTCTTAACAGCATCTCTTGTGAAGTCTGAATTGGTAATGAAAATCCCAAACTCAGCATTAAATTTATCCATCGCACCTCGAAACTTATCGATCTCTGGTGCTGAAACCTTTCCCTGCCAACGTTTTTCTTGCAACGCTACTCTTGTAGTCCGATAGTCATCAGAACGAACATAACCAAAGCCATCTAATCCACCATCAGCGACATATTGAACCCCAATCTCATCATCGACGTCAATCCCCATTTTCGTCAGCAAACCGCGACAAAAGAGCTCAAATTTTTTAGGACTCATCTTGATTAACGCATCTAGCAGTTGTTGACGCCAAGGTTCTTCTAGGTCTTCCGAATCGTCTTGATTAGAGTTGGTGCTATCGGAAACTGAGTTAACCTTAACTCGAGTTGTCTTCCGGTGGGGCATTTTGCTTTCAGAAATTGATCTAACGTCCCTATCAGCATCAAAACCATCAATATCAACAGTGCGTCCCTTTTTGGAAAGCTCTAATTCGTGTCCATTGTCAGTATCAATAAACCCAGCAAGAATTAGATGCTTTACTGCAAAATTAAACTTCCAATGGAAAGGGTGATATTCTTTACCACTCTTTTTGGATGTTCGAACCTCATAAATTTCTTTATCGCTGAATACTTTTGAATTATCATGAAGTTCCTGCAGCATTTGTTTTCTAGTAACCTGTCCACCAAGGTTATGCATAGCAATTAAGATTTCTTGGCTCTTTGTCAATCGGTACTGATTGACAAAGAGCCGAAAAACGACTATAATAATATGATTTATGCAAAAATTATTTATTTTGGAGGAGAGTCTACTTTGAAACAGCGACACGCTCTTGAATTCGACCTTTTTATTCTTTTCCTAATGGGAACATTGATTGCGGTCATGATGTGGTGGGCCGGCCTATACTCCGTCGACGCCTCTACTGCCATTCTCGTGATGATGGTTCTTGGGATGGCCACCGGCCTGCTGATTCCCAGCATTCTGGTGACTTGGCTGATCATTGGCTTAACCACCATCGGCTGTGCCATCTTGCTTTTTTGCTACGTCGTGATGCCCTTCTCGCTTAAGCTTGCACTGATACTAGCCTTTCCAATCTGTGCCATCTTTGATGTCATCAGCCGGCACCGTCTTGCACGCTGGCTTTGGATTGACCGCGATCGGCAAGCTGTCGAAAGCTACGTCGAGCATTACGATCCGGTCACCAAGCTGCTGACTAAATACAACGCTGCCAAACGCTACGCAAAGGAAATAGAATTTATTAAAGAAGATTTCCAGGGGAACCTTTCGATGTACGTGACGGCCATTCACCTTGCCCACGGAAATCAACTGCGACAGTTCCATGCCCACGAGTACGATCGCACCGTCAAGGAAATCGCCGGGGTTCTCAAGAAGTATCGGCTACCATCGGAGGCCCTGTTCTACATGGGTAATGCCACCTTTTTGATTATTTCCTGTAACTTCTCCCGTGAGGCCTATGACTACCAAAACCACTTAACCCGTGATCACCTTGCCGATCTCAAAATTATGGGCTCAACCCCGCAGTTTAAGTGGGGTGCCAAGCGGGTCGATCGAAAGTCGGCAGCCACCTTTCCAGAACTCCACGATGTCATGCGCCATATCGGTCGTGACATGGAAACCGATCTGGTGGTCGAATACTTAAAGGAGGAGGATTAATATGACGGGCATCTTCTTTTGGGTGGCGACGGTCATCACCGTGATCTTTTTCGTCCTGGTCCTAGTGCTCTTCGTCTGTCAGTGGGTAATTTACACCCGGGTGGAGAAGACAACGCTGCGCTACGACCACTTCCGGCATGAAAAGGAGGAGCAAAACTGATGGTTGAAGAAATATTAATGATTATCACCCTGGTTTCCATCTGGTTCTCTCTCTTAATGTCCACCACGACCTTGGGTGGGGCAACGGTCTTTTGGCTCAAGCACAGCACCAAGCTGGTGAAGATCACACCCCTTTCCCGTTACCCCTTGATCACGATTGTCGTTACCGCTCACAATGAGGAGGTCGTGATTGCTCAAACAACTAAGGCGATCCTTGACCTCCACTATCCGGCCGATCGGGTGGAACTGCTGCTTTTTGCGGATAACTGTGCCGATCATACTGCCCAGGAAATGCGGCTGGTGCTTTCCCTCCCCCAGTACCGGGGCCGCAATGCACGAGTGATCGAGCGGACCGGAACCGGTGGAAAGGCCGGGGTGCTCAACGAAGCGTTGGAAATGGCTCATGGCGAATTCATCGGGGTTTACGATGCGGACGCCATGCCGGAGCAAAATGCCCTCTACTTCCTGGTAAAAAAGGCCCTTGAAAATTCCGACCGTTACATGGCCGTCTTTGGCCGCAACAAAACCCGGAATGCCCAGCAGAATTTCCTGACCCGGTGCATCAACCAGGAAATCGTGGTCACGCAACGCATTCAGCACTGTGCCATCTGGTTCATGTTTAAGATTGGCCGAATTCCCGGCACCAATTTCATCATTAACCGGGAATTCGTTAAGTCAATCGGTGGCTGGCGCAACGGGGCCCTGACCGAGGACACGGATATTTCATTCAAGATCATGCAGAGCGGTAAATTGATTGCCCTGGCCTACAATTCCGAGGCCTTTCAGCAGGAACCTGAACGATTGCACGATTATTACTTTCAGCGTCTGCGCTGGGCAAAGGGGAACTATCAGGTTGTGATTCATAACTTTCGTCACCTCTTCGATCACAGCAACTGGCGGGTCAAACTGGAAACTTTCTACTACTCCTGTATCTTCTTTTGGTTCAACGCTGCCATCGTTTTGTCTGACATTATCTTTATTGCCAACGTGATAACCCTGATCGCCCGAGTCTTCATCCCCGGACTGACGCTTCCCTTTACCTTCGGCGAGAGCAATATCCTAATGATGCAGCTGCTGCTATTGAATTGGCTCTTGATGATCATTCTCTACATCTTGCAGATTTCGATTGCCATGGCAACCCAGTATGGACAGGCAACGACAAGCCAGGTTTGGCTCGCCCTGGCCTCCTACTTTACCTACTCGCAGCTATTCATCGTGGTTTCGATTCATGCCGTCTGCTCGGTAACGATGGATGCCCTCTTCCACCGCAACGGCAACGTCTGGGTCAAAACAAAACGCTTTAATGACTAAGGAAGAAAACATGAAACATTCAAGACATTTATGGATTCTGATGGGAATCATTGCCCTGATCTATACCGCAATCCTGGTAACCATCCGGCTCGAGAATCCCAAATCCATTCAAAAAACCACCTATATCCGCTGGCGACAGGCCTATGTCATCAACCAGGCCAAAGAGCGAGCCTTTGTCAATACCAGCAATAATCGTCGCAAGCCCGTTGCCCTTTCCGAGGGCCAAGGATACGGTCTCTGCATCACGGCCTGGGCCGGCGAGAAGGGGTGGGCGCAAGAAAAAGATTACCGCCACCTGCTCAATTACTACCTTGCCCATCGCGATACGATCAAATCCCGCCGGACCTATTTAATGGCCTGGCGACAAGCATTCCAAAAAGGTAAGTGGGCCAGCCAAGCCAACAGTGCAACCGATGGGGACCTCTTTATCGCAGCCTCCCTTCAATCCGCGGCAAAGGTCTGGCCGCAGCACGCCAGTTACTACCGCCAGCTGGAGCAAAAAGTGTGTGCCGATATTCTCCACTACGAATACAACCCGCATACCCGGTCGCTAACGGTTGGTGACTGGGCAAAGACCGGCTCCAAATACTACCGCCTAATGCGGACCTCCGACGTTGCCCCAAGCTTTTTCGATCAATTCTACCGGCTTTCCCACGATCAGCGGTGGCGAACCGCTAAAAACGGCATGCTAGACCACTTGCTGACCCTCAGTAAGCAGCACAAGACCGGTCTCGTCCCAGACTTTGCCTGGGTTGGCGAGCATTCGGCCAAGCCGGTCCGACCAAATGCGGTTGCCAGCAAAAACGATGGCAACTACTCTGCCAACGCCTTCCGGGTACCGATGATGTTGGCGGACTGCAAGGATCCGCGGTCCCAGAAGGTGCTGACGAAGATGATGAAGCTCTTTGCCCATCGCCAGTATGTCACCGCTGGCTACCGGCTGAACGGCAAGCAGCTGAACCACTATCAATCCGACAGCTTCAGCGCCCCAATCTTCTATGCCGTCAGTGCTAACCGGGGTCGTGGCTATGATAACCTCTTTGAAAGCCAGAAGCATATCTTCGCCAAGCCACTGACGAAGCACAACTATTATGACGCGACGCTTACGACAATCGCCGTGCTGAAAGGAATGAGATAATTGAAAAAGGTAATGCTTGTTTTCGGCACCCGTCCGGAGGCTATTAAAATGGCACCGGTCGTCAAGCAGTTAGAAAAGGAACCGGACCTGACGCCAATCGTCGTGGTAACGGGCCAACACCGTGAAATGCTCCAGCAGGTGCTCGACGCTTTCCAACTCCAGCCGGACTATGATCTCAAAATTATGCATCAAAACCAAACCCTCACGATGATCACCAACAAGGTGCTGGCCGGGCTGGATGAAACCCTCAACCAGGAAAAGCCCGCTCTCTTATTGGTTCACGGGGACACCACGACCACCATGGCCGCCAGCCTCAGCGCTTTTAACCACCATGTCCCGATCGGGCACGTTGAGGCGGGACTGCGGACGTGGAACCTGGCCGCACCGTTCCCGGAGGAGGCCAACCGCCAGCTAACCGATGACCTCACCACGCTTTACTTTGCCCCCACTCCACTCAGTCGGGAAAATCTGCTCAAGGAAAATCATCCGGCCAAACAAATTTTTGTCACTGGGAACACGGCGATTGATGCCCTCCACTACACGGTCAACCAGGACTACCATCATGAGATCTTAAGCAAGATTCCGGATGATCACCACATTATTTTATTGACCATGCACCGGCGGGAAAATCAGGGTGCGCCGATGGAAGAGGTCTTTAAGGCTGTCCGGGATGTTGCCAGTCAGCGGTCCCAAATCGACGTGGTTTACCCGGTTCATCTCAGCCCCCGAGTCCAGGAAGTGGCACACCGGATTTTTGATGGCGCGGCGAACGTTCACTTGATCAACCCGCTTGACGTCCTCGACTTTCATAATCTAGCAGCTCGAAGCTACTTTATCATGACCGATTCTGGCGGTGTCCAGGAAGAAGCCCCGTCCTTAAACAAACCGGTTTTGGTTCTCCGCGACGCTACCGAACGGCCCGAGGGGGTTACCGCCGGCACGTTGAAAGTCGTCGGTACCGATTACCAGCGAGTTAAGGCAGCAATGGAAGAGCTGCTCAATGATCCTCAGGAATACAAGCAAATGGCAGAAGCCAAAAATCCTTACGGTGATGGACACGCGGCCGAGCGCATCGGCCAGATTTGCCATGATTATCTGACCAAATAAAACAACGCCAGCTTACGAACAGCAATTTGCTCGTGGGCTGGCGTTAGCAGTTTAAAAGTCTCTACACTATTCAGTACTGATGGAAATTCCATCGGTACTGAATAGTGTAGAGCCGATTTCTTTCATTGCTTTATTTTCAATCTCAATTTGACGATTTGCCATTTTATGATTTTCCACCCTTATAACTATCTTTTCTTAAGGCAGATTGTAAAATTTAAGTTGAACATTTAAGTGGACAGAAAAACCCATCAAGGTCTTTAATGGTGTTACCACACAATCCATTAGAAAGAAGGACCTTGATGAGCACCACTATTTTATCATTCCAGAACCGTGTTGTCATTGAAACGCTTCATAATGAAGGACGTTCCTTGCGATACACCGCTAACTACTTAGGCTTTAGTAAGACCACCATCTTTAACGAACTTCACCGGCTAAATAGTGAGTACCAGGCTGGGCTAGCGCAAACTGACTTTGAACGAAAGGTTAGTCAACGAGGGCGGAAGTCTTCGCTCACTAAAAACCTTAAACACTTGATCGAGGAAAAGATTCAAGTCCAGAAGTGGTCCCCTGAACAAGTTGCCCATGTGGTGGGGATTGCCTACAAGACGGTCTATAACTGGATTGATCAAGGATGGCTTGATATACAGTTGCCCGATTTGCCTGATCATGGAATTCGTCGTCATCGTGCTAAAGAAAAGCGTGGTACGTTCAATCACGGCCGATCCATTGAGGAGCGGCCTCATAAAGAAGGCGAAACTCGCCAGGAATTCGGCCACTTTGAAGCTGATACCGTACTTTCTGGTAAACGTAAAGGTCAAGCTGTGGCTACTTTTGTGGAACGTAAGAGTCGCCTGACAATTGTTAAACGGCTCCATGGTCGCGACAGTCAGTCCATGACTCAAGCCGTACTTGAACTAGCTAGTCAACTTCAAGACAAGCTCAAGACGCTTACCGTAGATCATGGTAAAGAGTTTGCTAACTATCAGACAATTGAACGGCGAACTGGTACACAGGTTTATTTTGCCCATGCCTATTCACCGCATGAAAGAGGCAGTAATGAGAACCGTAACCGAGTTTTGCGGCGCTTTATCCCCAAAGGCCAAGCCATTGAAGAACTAAGTGATCACCAATTGGTTCAAATTAATTGGTATTTGAATTCACGGCCACTTAAATGCCTTAATTGGCATACACCAATCGAGATCTTCTTGCTTAATTTACGTCATTAAATTCGTTCAAGTTATTTCTTGCAATCTGCCTTAAATTATAGTTAAGTGTTCTATTCTGTTCAATCATGGTGACTAAATTAAACAAAATCCGACACCGTGACAGTGCCCTAATCCACTCGGCTTGAGCACCCCAAAATCGGAATTTTGGCACCTCACATTATCCCTGTCATACCAACCATTACAGCTTCTTCCATAATCTTAATCAACTCAACTCTCTAAAACTGACACTTGCATACTCAACCCCAAAATCCAGCATGCTGTCCACTCAACCCTCTAGTTGAATAAGCAAAAAGTGTACTAATTCCAATCATCAATAGAAAAATTAGTACACTTTTTATCTATCAGGAATGCCATTACGCCGGCATTTGTGAGCTATTTTCCTACCCGTTTCAGCACCGTTACGCACTCAACATGCCACGAGCTTAATTGATTAATTACACATTCTTGCTGAACCGCTTTATTCGGTAGCTTTTGTTATTTACAATGAATTAGCACAGTTATTAACTCGGGAACACAATGCCGGATTTCAGCTAAAATTCGACATGAATTGTAGAGCTCAAATTCTAGTGGTTTGTGGGAACAAGCAAGTATCAAAAAATGGATTAGGTAATTTGTGGAAAACTAGATTCCCATTTGATGCTTTATGATTTGTGTAATCACCCCAGCTGCTACATTAGAAACTAATGTCAGCGAAACACTAGAAAATTTGGACAAAATATTTTTAGTGTCTTTCCACACTCCGTCATCTCTGATGTTATCTAAGAATTTATGACCTTCATAAGTTAAGTTCCCTGGAGAAATAATAACAGGTTGATTATTTCCCCATTGTACATCACCAGTAATGTATTTTGCCTCCTTTAATTTCATCACTGTATAGGCAATTTGATTTCTATCATATTCACCATAATTACTAAGATTAGCTAACAGCTCATCTTCCAGAGGCCCTGTTATATTTTTACTTGACTCAATTGAAAGCATTGTATATCTCACCAAATCATGATTTAACTTCAAATTATTCACCTACTTTACCGCATACGAAACCTGATCAGTAATATCACAAATTTCAGAAATCTTAGCAATGATAGCTAAAATCACTGTTGCTGAGAAGTTAGTTTCTACCACTGTTCCATTTTCCAATTTTTCTGGCGCATTCCCTGGCCTAAAGAGCATCCGGCTCAACTGGCGATTTTCTTTGATACGATCAAAGTTAAGGCTATCCTTATTCCAAATATCATTAAGGAAAGTAACTAGCATTTGACGCCAAGTTTTTACCGGATATTCATTTTCACTAATCGTGATTTGAACTGGTTTTTTACCAGTAACATCAGTGGTCTGATCAATAGTATATTCACCAGTAACTTCTTCTTCATTAACCTCTTTGATATCAGGCATTGGGAAGATTTGGATTAACTCTTTCGTCAATTTTTCAGTTCGATCAACGATAGAGTCTTTCCCCCACTTATCATATGTTTCTGCAACTTCCCGGGTAAGAGATACATTCGATTCCTTATAGAATTCTTTTTTCTCACTGTAAGGTTTGTTGCTCATTTCTTGGTTGTATTTCGTGAGAGTTAAATTTCCCAGCGTACCACCATATTGTTCCTTCACCTTGTCGGCATTAGTGACTTGAAGTCGCCATTCGGCATTGAGTCTTTGTGGCATAATGTGCTCAACCTGGGCATCATCAAAGTTTATTGTTTCCCTGGTCCGATATTCTTCTAGAACAACCAAAGATAATTTAGCCAGGTGATTCCTTTGATGATATAAATCTACTTCCATCAAGCCATTCGCTAATTTACGGTCATCAGGAAAATTAGCCTTGAGTAGTCTAAGTAGTCTGAGTCTTAAATTACCTGCTTCCTTGGATAGATCACATAGTCCTACAACAATTTTATTTAGCCCATTGGTTGGCATTTGGCATGCTTTCAACCGGAATAAATAACTTTCTAGAATATGCGCCAGCTTATTGGCTTCCTCCTGATCGGTTTCACCTGTATCAACTAAATCCATTAACAGCATCAAATAAGGAAATACAACCTTGCTATCCATTACGTTGATATGCTCTAAGATTTTGTTAAAGACATCATCATCGGATTTATAATTTAGAATCTGATCATAGTAGGTAGCAAACTTAAACAGATCAGCCAAAGCATCTTCCGAACTTAATCCTTGAGAGATGAAATAGTCCTTGTAGCTGTTATAAACACCATTTCTTTTAACAGACACATGCGTTTTTACAACTAGATAATGTCGGATGAATTCAGCAAAAGTCTTAGTTGCAAACATCCGCTCTATCTTAACCCAGTATTTTTTATAAAGGTCCGACTGCTCCTGCGAATCTAGTTTCATTAAAAGAAAGTTTCGCACTAGATCCGAGGATGAGAGTGAAACCCCAGTTGAGTTTAAACTTTCAAAAATGACTTGCGGATTTTCTTCATTAGGATCACTACTTAACTCAATATAAACCATGTTGAAGTGATTCATTGCTTCATACAATTTAGAACTATCAATGTCTGAATTACTAATCAATTTTTGAAACAGTCGATAGTTATCGATGACTTTTGACGGCTGATCGTAATCAGCCATTTCATTCATAACAGATTCAAATGCTTCATAGTCATGCTCGACCGGCTTTAACTTAAGGTGATTATTATCATCAAGATATTTATTGGTTAAATATTCTTCCTCAATTTCAGCGTGGTCTTGTTTATCAGCATCTGATAATGCCTTTAGTAGCAGAGTCAAACTAGTTAAACGTTGCTGTCCATCAATGATGCGATAGATATGACTCATCTTATTTCCAGTTTCAGTAACATAAACAATCGCGCCTATAAAATGATCAGTATCGTTTTGTGCAGCTATCGTTAAATCCTTAAAAAGCTGCTCACACTGTGCTTTATCCCATTCATAATTTCGCTGAAAAACAGGGATTTCAAAAATAGTTTTCCCACTTCCTAGGAAATCAAACAGATGGATACTATCAGCTTTCATCTATTATTCCTCCCCAAATTCTCGTTGGACGACTTCCTGCAAAGTACCTTCTTGGGCATATTTAGCAGCATCAATTTGCTTAAAGTGCTTTTCCATCAAGGAATCCTTTATTTCTTTATCAAAGCCAAAAATATAGTTAGTAGCGATCAGATAAATAATCCGCGTTGGTGCAAATCCATAAACCTGATGCTCCATAATATGCCTAATTCGTTCATGATCATCAGGGAAAAGTTGCTTCATCTTCTCGCTTCGGAAGAGACGCTTTACAATCTCGGTGATATATAATCCAGATTTCATGTAAAGGTCAGCAAAAGTCTTATCTGGATCATCAAAGATCCCTGGATTATTTGTTTCAAGATCATCCACCATATGTTTAACAACTGCTTTTGGTGTAAAAATCTGATTGGTCTTTTGAGGTGGGATGTAATCGAAAATATCCTCTTTGCTACTATCATCGAAATAGTTACTTAATTGCTCCATCTTCTCCAGGAATTGTTGAATAGAGTCGTTAAAGACATCCTTGTCAAATAAGTGACCATCAAAATGTTTCTTTTCATTAGTGTTGGCATCAACATAGTCACCACCATCACGTAAGAAACGGAATTGATCCTCAGTGATACCTGTCACTTCTTTGAACACATCGTCCTCAGTGTAGTCATCAAAATTCTGAAGTGTCAGATTTTTATCACCATAGGCCATGATAAAACTAGGAATTGTACGAGAAAAGCCACGCAGGTGTGCCCGAGCGTCCTCTTCAACGTTGTTCAACTTCTTTTGTTCTTCGTTCTTCTCAACACGTTCAACTACTTTAGCCGGAACATCTTCAATAGTCTGTTTTACGTGGTCTTGCACTCTTTTACCAAAATCATCCACAATATTTTGAACAGTGGTTTCGTATTTTACCTTGGCTTCGTTAAGTTCTGCTTGGTCACGTGCAGCATCTTGTTCCTTCTTATAATTAACTTCGGCTACTTTCTTCTGATCGTTAAGTTCGTCAGCAATCTTATTTAGAGCCTGTTCATTTTCTTTCTCAATCCGTTGCTGTTGCTTTTTAGCTTCTCTCTTTGACAAACCATAATCGTTAGCGACTCTGTTAACAACTTCTTTATTTAAGGAGTCATTAACCTTCTTAGAAATAGACTTAGCAGCTGACTTAAAATCAGTGCTATCCGTATCAGATACTGAATAAACCAATTGATTTCCTAAATCAGAGTAAACCTTATCACCAAAAAGCTCCTTCGATTTGCCAATTACCCTTTCCTTAGGAATTTCAACTTCACCATCGTCATTAACAGAAACTTCTTCTGCACCTTCGATGGCATCTTCATCACTTTTCTTAGCTTTACCCTCTTTAGCAGCTACTAAGCCATTCAAAATTTCACGTACTTCTGCAGGTGCTGCAAAGATTCGAGAAATATTGGTAAATAGGAAATTACTCATAAAGCCACGTTTAACAACTTCTTGTGACTTTAGCTGACGAGGAATAGACATTACTTGCTTAGCATCAAGTTCAACCATCTTCCCATTGTCATCTTCACCGATAACTGGGAAAAAATTCAGTAGTTTACGAATGTTCGTTTCATGCTCAGCAGCGGTCCCTTTGCCATTTGAAGTTTCAGCCATTAAGTCATTAGCAAATTCGTCAAAGATAGTCAGTGTCCGTGTTGGGTCAAAATCAAAAACATAGGCATTTTCTTTTTGTATTAACTCGCCATTACGCTCAAAAGTATATGGATTTTGTGCTCTAAAGGCAGCCTGCATGTACTCGGCGGGACTCTTCATACTGGAAAGCATCAAAACGGCCGACCAAGGTTTAACTGTTACACCAGTAGTCAGTTGGCCCACGCTTAAAGTGATAGTTTTATCGTATTCTTTAGTTGCTTTTTGAACTTTATCAAAGGCTTTCTCATTGGCCTTATCAAGTTGATCATCATTTAATTGGTCATCATCAAGTTTGCCATCACCTGCCGCAAGAATAATATGATAATGTTTAAAAACAGGATGCTGCTTCAGTTTCTTTGCCAGAGCTTTAGCACTATCTACTCGGTTAAGCAGCCAAAAAGTATGTGCAAGTTCTGTTCTTAATTCTGGAGTTGAGAATGGGTATTTTTCTCCAGTAGTTAATGTATCAAGAAAATGATCCACTGCTTTATCGTAAACAAATTTATCATTCTGCGTTTTGAAAAATTCATTTAAATCAAATGCTGGATCTGCTTTGTCACCATTGTCTAAATCAACACCCTGTTTTAAAGTGTCTGCTATCATTTCTGATAATTGGTAAGTAAACATGTTTAAGCGTGGCATTACGGCATATGGATTGCTACCACCTTCAGCATCTTCATTCCAATCGGCTTTGGCTTGTTGTTCATCAGCATAAGACCAGTTGTAGATTTGATCTGCAGCAAATTTACCTTTGGCTAGGGCCTTAAACGGTGTACCAGTAAGATGAAGTGTATACTTACGTTTGATTTTGTCGAATGCCTTATCCGTCTTATAAGTATCCACACCTTCATGGGCCTCATCAATGATCAATAAATCCCAGTTAAGATCTTCAATCCACTTTAATTTGTCGTATTCTCCACCAAAGTAAACCGAACCTTTTAACCCTTGAAGACTCTCAAAAACAACCTGACCATAATCATTGCCATCAGAAATGGAATCAATAAATTCCTGACGAGAAAGTACTGGCTTATCTTTTAAGGCATCCGTTTCACTAACGAATTTAAGATTAGTTTGCCAGGCAATAAATTTGTCAAAATCATCAAACCAGGAGTTTGCAATACTAGGCCGATTTGTAACTACCAGTACATTCTGCATCTGCATCTTACGGATTAAGTCATAAGTAGTGAGTGTCTTACCAAACCGTGGCTTAGCATTCCACAAGAATTCGCTGCCTTCACCATTTTTAAGAAAGTAAGCAATTGTTTGATCAACTGCCTTTTGCTGTTCTTTACGAAGCTCATACTGAACATGCTTATCATTACCTTGAACATTCCCATAATCACGGTCAGCAAATTCGTGAAAGTAATGATGTGAAGTTGGACCATCAATGTGAAACCACTCTGTCCTAGGTTTCCGTTCAATCTGCTTTTTCTGGGTTAAGTAATCATGAAAATCATGGTCGGTAAAGGTTTCATCGGACCCATCTTCATATCGAGCATTGCCACGCCATAACAATTTAACTTTGGCATCAACGGTATGGCTCTGTTGCTTAATTCGATCTTCAACAGATTGTGATGCAGTGTAACCTATCTTAGTCCATCCATTATGTGAAATATCGTTAGGAGTGGTGTAGGCATAAATCATTGGAATGATTCGTTTGAATGATTTAATTTTAGGCATTGCCATTGTCTAGTCCATCTCCTTTACTTTGGTTTCAATAAAATTGATTTCTTCCTGGTTTAATCCATATTTCTTGTACAGTTGCTGATCAATATCATGAACGGATTTTGACCAATCTATATCAGAATGTTGGGTAAAGTCTTGCAATGGAATATTAACCCAAGTGCGTTTCTTATTATCCTGCGTTACTTTCAGCGTACCTAGCATCGCTCGTGCAAATTTCGACTTAATATATTTCATAGCCGCTTTCGTACAATTTATATCTTGAAAGTTACCAATTGTAATAAATGTTTGAGTTCCCCCGATTAGGGGTTCCCCGATTAGGGGTGTGGTTAAAACCTCTCCAAGTGCACCGCTACCATTTGATTTAGGAACTAAAATTTTGTAATTTTCCAGATTATCCGGTCCCTTAACATACTTACTCTTGATCCATTTTAACGTTCTTCGATTATTTTGCCGACCGTATAATCCTACATATTGCTCTGAACTACCAGAAGGCTTTACATTTTGAAAAATATCACCTAATTTATCAAAAATGTTAGTAGTAATATCAAATTTATGTCCCTTACTTAATCGCGACCCTATATCTGGAAAATCGTCATGTAATTTTTGGGTAAGCTTATAGCTTTCTGGCGCATAAATAAGTTCACTAAATGATTTAAAATTGCTTGTTTTTACTTTTTTTAGTATAGAATTTAATTCTGCATAGGGTGTAAATGTACCAATTGCGCCAAAACTCGAATCTACATCTCGATATGTAACACAAACTCCACCTTTAATATCTGTATTACTAAAAACTTTACTACTATCCTGCTCGAAAAAAAGTACTTTTAAATGAGGATCTTTTAACATCTTCTCATTCCATTTTTTGGGCGTTTTTCCTGCATTAGATAAGAATTTAGCGGGTGTTATTAGCTCAACCTTTTTTCCAATTTTATAGGCCTGATCCATAAAATATGGAAAAATCTGTTTATCACTAGTTCCCTCAACTTCTTCTTGATATGGTGGATTACCAATTACAACATCAAATTTAAATTCTTTACTCATTTTCTATCCCATCCTAAATACTTTAGTAATAATAATTTTCTGCTTACTCGTATCATCACTATTTTCTAAGTCATCAAATAGACTTAATTGACCTTCATTAGCGCCTATATCATTTGCATCACTATTATTGAACAATGATTTAAAAGTAAAAATCTCTCGTTCAACTTTTGATCCAGACGGAATCCAGTTGCTAAAAGTAATTAACTTTCCATCATCATTTCTATAGGTAAGTGTATTACCCTGGACGATATTTAAATTGATTACATATTTTGCTGATTTATAAACATCAGTTTTTGAACTCAAACTTTTCTGCATAAAGGCTTGATAATGATTGACAAAAATATTCATCATTGCTTCTTTTGATCGAGCTAAATTATCTTTCAACAATTCAATAGCGTAAATGCTCATTAATGACCATAATGCGTTACTTTTCCAAGTTGTTTTATTAGAAATTTGGTCTACATAGTTCAGCTTCTGATGTAGGATTTCTTTCAAGAAAGCACCCTCACCTGCACTAGGTTCAAAAAAAGTGGCATGCAGATCATGAAGCTTTTCTTGAATAGCCGGTTCAGACAGCATCTTTTTCACCATCCATTTAGGGGTAAAAACTTCACCATGATGTTGAACTCGTTCCTTAGACTTAATTAGGTGACCATCATCACCTATTGCTTTTAATTCAAATTTTTTATGATCGGTTTCAAATTTTTGATCATCGAAAAGGCTTATTTCTTCCTTGCTCATTTTAAATAAATGTCACCTCTATCCTCCTGTATTATTCCTTCTGTTACTTTCGTACGATCTCCATAATGTCACTAATATCGCAGTCTAAGGCCTTACAAACCTTTAGTAATACCTCAATCGTAACATTACCATTCCTACCCAACTTAGCAATTGAAGCGGCACTAACTCCACTAGCCTGTTGTAGATCTTTCTTTTTCATGCCACGATCAATTAATAGCTTCCATAATTTGTTGTAACTGATGCTTAAGTTTTCGTTATTCATGATTACTTCCTCTAAATAAAAATTTCTGGAACGTTTATTTCAATTTCCTTAGTCTCACTAACAGCATCAAGATCGTTCGCTTTTAAAATATTCTTGGAGACAAAGTAATTATTATCGGTTTGAATGATAAATTCATCTTTATTGTCTTCTATATATTCTGAGGATTCTCTGGAATAACCATTCTGCTGTAACCAAATCCGTAAGTCACTATCTGTTCCATACTCCATGAAACGATACCAGTCATTCTGAGGTGGCATTCCACTCTTAGTTAACTCCTGGGTAACTTTCAAGAAATATTTACCTAATACAAACTGAAGATTTTGCAATCTTTTCATCACTAAATTAATGGTTATAGTCTCCCAGTCAATATTAGGGGTATTCTCATGGTATTGCCTTACCCTATTAAGAAATCTTGTATCTCCACGCTCAGGATCACGGATTTGAATTGCAAAGTCGCAAATCCGTTGCAGGCTGTACCCACTCATCCAAAGTAAGGCTATTTTAGCGTCATCCTCGATGACCTTATCTTGAGTTTCCTTGTCTTGTTTTGACTTAACAAAGTCGGATTCATAAATAGCCCAGTTAAATATTTCTGATAGTTTGAGTAAAAAAGCTTTGGCTTCCGGCCACCTCAATTTTTCCCCATCATGAATATTAGGATATCCTTTAATATTTTCCTGACTAATCTTGTTTCTAAGACTTTCAGACTGATCAGAAGAGAAGTTAATATCATCCTCTAATTCGTCAACATATCGTTCTTGTAAGGATTGTAAAATTTTTCGTTCTTCTTTGTAGGTTATATGTTTTGCTAAATGGGTTCTAACTACTCCATGATGATCATTCCGTAATTCCTTGACATAAAGTAATGATAATTTTCGAATTAAATCATAGTTCTTATCTTTTTCAATGTTATCTAAACGCACATCGCCTTTCTCCAGGCTCTTCTTAATTGCTGCCGCTTGCTTAGGCTTAATAACATCAACAGATGACTTAGCTTTTTTTAGTCTGTTATTCATCCTAGATAAATAAGCAGCACGGTTACTATGCGAATTCGCTGTATCACCAGTAATTAGAAAGACATTTCCTAGCATGGAGTGACCTAACCTACCCACTCGACCAATTAAGTTCAAGAAGTCTAATTGACTGAGCGTCCTTTTTCCATTTTGCAGCGTAGTAACGAAAATATTATCAGCCAGCAAATTTACTCCCTCTAGTAGGGTACTGGTGCAGAAAACCAGCTTTAAGATTCCTTGCCGACAGGCTTCCTCGATTCTAATGCGAACGTCAACTGGCAATTCTCCAGTGTGGAAGGCTATTCCTTTTCTAACTAGTTTTACCAAGATGTATTTAGGGTGAATTTTACGTGAAATATAATCAGCTAACTCTATCAACCTTAGATCGTTACTTTCTTCCATTGAACGACTAACAACCACAGCATCTGAAATAGCATTTACTTTTGAACCGTAATAAACCAAATTGCAATTACTATTCCCTAAAACTCTCATCATCTTCCGAATAATATCTGGTACTGATAGCGTTTCTTTAAATTTACCTATCGGAATAGTATTTTGATTCAAATCATCATATACTTCCGCTTTATTAGCATAGCGATCAAAGATAATTTCCACCTGGGTTACTGGGGATTCGACAATGCGAAGGCCATCATTCGATGCGGCTGTTTGTACTAACTTTTTAAATATTCCTGGATTTGGAATCAATGGTGAGGCAAAGGTTACCTTCGGTCGATTTTTCCATGCACTAACCCTGTCAAATATTTCATAGTAAAAGACACTACGCGAACTTGCTTCTGTAACTTTTTGAGACTCATCAATAAACAGGTGTATTAACCGTGCTTCTGAATATTGTGTTAAAAGGGCTAATAGGCGTTCAGGAGTCATTACGCAAATATAGCTTCCCTCGTAATCTATCCTGTACTCTTCAGGATGAGAAATGACTCGATATTGTTTTTCGCCTAATTTTGCCCCTAAATCCTTAATAAGCCGAACCTTTACTTCGGTAATGAGTGCCTTGCTTGGTACAGTGATCGCAAAGTTGCCTACGACACCCTCCTTCACTTGAAGCTCAATATACTTCTCAATTAAAAAGGTCTTCCCCATTGATGTTGGAGCTGAAAAACTAGTAAGTTCATTGCTCAAAGACTTAAAAAGTATATCTTGCTTACCGATAAACGACTTACTTTCTTCTCCAGGAATCTGGCGTTTCTCTTTTTGATAGTTTACCAAGGCTTCGTTCCATAACTGCTCAATTGTTGGAACTAGCGTATAGCTTTGTCCTTGACGAGGCAAAAAGTTGTTAAAGCTGGTCAAAACCTCATTAGTAATCAGTGAAACCTCAGGATCGTTAGGATACATTTTGGATAGAGTAGCAACAATTTTCAAGGCACTATTTTTTTGCCTACTGTCTCCCTTTTTATTGATTGATTTTGATAGCAAATCAGCGAAGCGTAGAAGATCATGTTTCTGCTTTCCTGTTAACTTCCAATCTAGATGAAATAGCCAGCAACCATACTGCTTAGACAAAATACTCATCAGCTTGTGTAAGTAATCATCATTTTCTAAATACTCGTAAAGATATTCGCCCAATCTTTTTTCTTGTTGTGGCATACTCTTATTCTCCTATCAAATCCTTCATTATCGCATGAGTATCCTCTTCAGCATTAGTAAAAGGTAACAAGTACACATAAAACGACGATTTTTGCCAATGATGCTGCTGAATAACTATATTCAATTGCCTAATCGCTTGTTCCAAATCACAATTAATAGCTTGACGACACTTCTGTTTTGCTTCTTCTTGCGTGCAATCGTCTAAATCTAATTGGGTTCTAAACTTATAGCCAATAAAGATCCCATATGATGCAATATCTTCAAAGTCTGTTTCAGTTGGTGCCATTAACTTAATAATGGTATTACTCTTATCTTCACCAAATTGTGTCCGAAGAATGGAACGGTCAACTATGTCAGTAGCCAGTACCATCTCATTGGACCGATTATTATCAAAAGTTGCTATCTTCTTCACTACATTATTAATTGCATCCTCGAGATTATTGTTTAATTGTGATGCCCCAAGGATTAGTTGATTTTTACCTTGGTCTCTTTTTAGGTATATGCCTTCGCTGTCGATCGTTCGCTTGAATTTTAAAATTTCCGCCCTGGTATAGAGTTTAAGTGCGTTATCCTCATGCTCTAAAAAATATATGCTAGCAATTCACCTAGTAAATTATTTGGAATACCACTTTTAGCATATTTTCTTAGTAAATTGGCTGCCCGTAAACCTACAACAGCTGTTTTACTAACTCCACGGGCTATTGCGTAGCTAGTAATATTGGATGTCACTAGATTCTTTAAATTCGTATAGCTAAAAGGCAACAACTCTGGCTTCAAAACAAAAGCATGAATTGAGTTTCTATTTTTTACAGCATCTATCTCACTAGCATTAACCTGACGAAAGACTGTTGAGAACGTCTCATCTGAAACAGTTTTTGTAAATATATCCTTATCCTCACTTTTTGTGGGGATTTTTTGTTTTCGCCTATTTTTTCTGCTCGCTACTTTTTCAAACTCTTCAGTAAATAAGTTGGCTAATAATGCTGGTACTTTACCTCGATACACATCTGGTGAAATTCCATCCTTCTTCAATTTCTTAGCAATCAAAGTTAACTGATCTGCGCCAATTTTGTTGAAATATTCTTCCAGCGAAGATGTTTCTTTGTTTATTAAGTTCAGCAGTTTTTTAGAAGCAGATCTGGAGATTCCATCAGTGGCATACGTATTCAATGTTGATGAGGCAGGCATGGGTGAGTATTGGTTATCTGACGCATGCTCGATTATCAAGCTAACTGTTTCTTCTTTTGAAGTATCTGCCGCATCCGGTAAATAAGGATTGACCAAATCTATTAAATAAGTGAAATTAGCTTCTTTTGCCATTTTGCTTCCCAGCTTTTTTGGAGTTTTTCGGAGTTTCATATAAAAACTCGGAGGTTGATTTATGCCCATCTTGTTATTATTCAAATATCAGCTAGAGATTAGTGCTTAACAATAATAATTATACCAGACTGACACCGCTTTCTCGGATAATTATTTTTGCATTCGCACATTTTTTTGGCTGATAAGCATGGGATGAGTGATTAACATCCATTACTAGCATGCGCCGAATTGAATAACACTCTGTAACAAAGCCACTAGTAAGGCGCTGTTGCAGTACCCAAGCGATCTCTTCGTTTAGGTCTGTTTAACACACCCTAGTGGCTTTTAATGTGCCTTCGATTCCTTCGCTTGGGAGATCCCAAACGGAGGTTTTATTAAATGAAGACAAATAATAGTGAGTACGAATTAGTCGGTGAACAAAATAACAAGCTAATCGTCCGTGTAAAGCATATGGGCAACCAAACAGTAGTGATCACTAAAGCTGAAGGCAATGTCATTTTCGACTTTGACCATCAACAATATAATTCCGATCACCGAAACGAACGTCACCAAGATAAGTTCTTCAAGCAAGATCCATCTGATCCAGATATGAATATGATGGACACCCTGGCGGACCGCGAATCTATTGAAGTCACCTCGATTTATGGTGAGGATAGCCTACTCGACAAAATCGTTGAAAAAGAGGGCCGTCAAAGTCGACAAATGTTAGCTGGGCAATTATCGACTGCCTTAGCTACCTTAACGAATAAACAAAAATATGCCGTGACTCAGTATTACTATAATGGCGTCAAGAAAAATCAAATTGCCAAGAAGATGGGTATCAGCAAGGTTATGGCCGGTCGACATGTGAAAGCTGCTATCAAAAAGCTACGCCAATTTTACAACATTGAAGATTAATTTGAGAAAAGTGGACCACAGTAGGTTCACTTTTTTGCTGTTTCTGGCTAATAGATGTGAGGAGTAACTCACGAAACCTAACGAAAGGAGACCAGATGATGGCAAATAAGGTATCAATCAAGGTCACTAAGCACCCTCACCAAGAAGGTGTTGTCATTATGCGCAACATCACTATCCGGGAACGATTGCTCCGGCTACTGCTTGGCAAGCCGCATCACTTGATGGTGATTGCGCCCGGCAAGGATGTTCAGCAGCTACAGATTAATAAGGTAAAGGAGGCTTCACATGAGTACAATGAATGATTTGGATCTGCAAATAAAAGAACGCGAAGAATTCTATCATCGCATGGCTGAAGAGGCGGTGGAAGGTCTTAAAACCATTCAGGCCGTTCGTCAGCAGTTATCCGGCGGCAACAATAATCAAGATGTTAATGAAAAGCCGAAACGTAATCCGGTTCAAGATAAGGTCACGATCCGTCAACTGCTGGCTAAGAGGTGCCAAGAAGGTTATACCAACCAGGTCAAGGACCTCCTTCACAAGTTCGGTGCTGACAAGCTGTCAGATGTCAATTCTAAGGATTACGAGGATCTCTATTACAGCGCAGAGGGGATTGGACAATGAGTTCACCTAAACACCATGCCTTACTATCGGCTTCCAGCGCCAATCGCTGGTTAAGTGCTCCACCGCTGCCACGTTTAGAACAATACTTCCCGCACTCCACTTCAAGTGCAGCCGCCGAAGGAACTGCTGCCCACGCCTTGGGTGAATACAAGATCCATCGACTGCTCGGTGACCAATTCAAACGTCCTGTTTCTGATTACCAATCGGATGAAATGGAAAGCCTGACTGACGACTACGCCAGTTATGTCTTGGAGCAATACCAAAAGGCTAAACGGTATGCTAAGGATGCCACCATCAGCGTTGAACAGAAGTTGGACTTCTCCAAATATGTCCCAGATGGCTTCGGCACTGGTGACTGTGTGATTGTTTCTGACCACCTGCTCCATATCATCGACTTCAAATATGGTAAAGGTGTCCGTGTTGAAGCTAAGAATAACCCACAAATGAAGCTTTACGCGATCGGAGCCCTTGAGATGTTCGGCAGCCTTTACAACGTCGATGAAGTCGAAACAACGATCTTTCAACCCCGCATGGCCAACATCAGTACCTGGACTATTAATGCTAAAGAACTAATGCATTGGGCCAATACCGAATTAAAAGCAAAGGCCGAACTCGCCTTTACTGGCAAAGGTACTGTCCATTATGGTCCTTGGTGTCAATTTTCCACTTGTAATGCGGTACTGCGAGCACGTTTTGACTATCATCACAAGCTCACCCGCTTTCAACTACGGTCACCGAACTTGCTAACAGATAGTGAGGTTACTGAAGTACTAGAGCACATTGATGATCTAAACCGCTGGGCTCACGAAGTTAAAGACTATGCTGCCAACTTAGCCATTAACCATGGGAAACAGTGGCCCGGCTACAAAATCGTTGAAGGACGATCTGTTCGTCATTATAAAGATGAAGCAGCTATAGCAAAAATTGCTGAAGAACACGGCTACCATGATATTTATCAAAAGAAGCTACTGCCAATTACAAAACTAGAAAAACAGCTCGGTAAGAAGAAATTCACTGAACTGTTTAGTCAAGAAATTGTAAAACCTGCGGGTAAGCCAACCTTGGTGCCAAATTCCGATCAACGTCAGAGTATTAGCAAATCTAACCCACAAGATGAATTTAAGGAGGAAAAATAATATGTCACAACAAACTAAGGTCGTTACCGGTATCAACACTCGTCTCTCTTATGCCAACATCTGGGAACCTAAGTCTATCAATGGTGGTAAGGAAAAGTATTCAGTTAGTCTAATCATCCCCAAGTCCGATCAAAAGACAGTCACTGCCATCGAAAAAGCTATCGATGCTGCCATTCAGGAAGGAATTGGAAAGTTTGGTGGTAAGAAGCCTAATAAGGCCACTCTCAAGCTACCTCTTCGAGATGGGGATGTGGAGCGTGATGATGCCGCCTACCAAGATAGTTACTTTATCAATGCTAATTCGATCACGGCACCACAGATTGTGGATAAGCATGTCCAACCAATCCTTGATCGTGATGAAGTTTACAGTGGCTGCTATGCCCGAGTATCGATTAACTTCTATGCTTTTAACACCAACGGTAACCGTGGAATTGCCTGTGGCCTGGGTAACATCCAAAAGATCCGTGATGGAGAACCACTAGGTGGACATGCTAGTGCCAGCGATGACTTCACAGCGATTGATGGTAGCAATGACGATGATTTCTTAGCTTAAACCAAAAGATGGGCAGTCGACTTTGACTACCCATTTTTTGTAGAAAGGATTTCTAATGAAACAGCTTTCGATTGATATTGAAACTTATTCCAGCACCAACCTAAATCAGACTGGCGTCTATCGATACGCTGATAGCGATGATTTTGAGCTTTTGCTCTTTGGTTATGCTACCGACTTTGGCCCCGTCAAGGTGGTGGACTTAACCCAGGGTGAAAAGATTCCACCACAGATTATTGAAGCCCTAGATAATCCCAACATTATTAAGAGTGCTTTTAATGCTCAATTTGAACGGGTCTGTCTGTCATGCTTTGTTGGTCACCGCTTAAAGCCAACTGGTTGGCATTGTTCTCGCGTTTGGTCTGCCACTCTCGGCTTGCCATTATCACTACGAGATGTTGGAAGCGTGTTAGGGTTACCACGGCAAAAGATCACTGCTGGTAAAGAGCTTGTGCGCTACTTCTGTACACCTTGCAAACCTACGAAGGCCAATCAAAATCGCACTCGTAACTTCCCCTACCATGCTCCTGATAAATGGCAACAGTTTAAGCAATACAATCAGCGTGACGTCGAGGTTGAAATGGAAATCACCCAGAAGCTCGAATGCTTCCCCGTCCCACAGAATGAATGGGAAAACTACTGGATGGATCAAGACATTAATGATCGCGGTATCCGGATTGACCAACAACTGGTTAACAATGCGATCAAATGTCAAAACGTCTTCCATGACCAGTACTTACAGACTGCTAAAGAATTAACAGGTCTAGCAAATCCTAACTCTCCATTACAGCTAAAAGACTGGCTCCAGCAGCAAGGTATTAAAACTAATTCACTATCCAAAGCATCAGTGGCACAGCTATTACAAACAACTACCGGCACGGTTCATCAAGTATTAGCTCTCCGTCAGTTACTCTCCAAATCAAGTGTCAAAAAGTACCAGGCTATGCAGAAAGCTATGTGCCAAGATGGTCGTGTCCATGGTCTTTTACAATTTTATGGTGCAAACCGTACCGGTCGCTGGGCTGGTCGCCTTGTACAAGTACAAAATCTGCCCCGTAATTCAATGCCAGACCTCGAAGAAGCTCGCGAATTAGTTAAGCAAGGCAACGTACCAGCACTTGCAATGCTTTATGATTCAGTGCCAGACGTCTTATCACAATTGATTCGCACTGCTTTTATCCCTAGCAAAAATCATCATTTCTACGTGGCTGACTTCTCAGCGGTTGAAGCACGGGTGATTGCTTGGCTATCTAATGAAAAATGGCGACAAGAATCCTTTGCCAAGAATGAAGATATCTATTGTGCATCCGCGAGTCAGATGTTTGGTGTCCCGGTCGTCAAACATGGCATCAATGGTGAACTCCGTCAAAAGGGTAAAATTGCCGAACTCGCCCTGGGCTATGGCGGTTCCATTGGTGCCCTCAAAGCCATGGGTGCCACTAAGCTTGGCTTAACTGATGATGAATTACCGCCACTGGTTCAAATGTGGCGTATTGCTAGTCCTCACATTGTGCAGTTTTGGTGGGACGTTGATAAAGCGGCTAAAGCTTGTATTAAAACCCACCTTCCTCAAGAATCTCACGGTATGAAATTCGCCTACCGCAGTGGTTGTATGTTTCTAAAATTACGTTCTGGTCGATCTCTTTGTTATCCCCAACCTAAGATCGGCATTAACCGCTTTGGTAGTGAGTCCATTACTTTCATGGGCATTAACACCGTCAAGAAATGGTCACGAATTGAAACCTATGGTGCTAAGTTAGTCGAAAACATCGTCCAGGCCACTAGTCGTGATCTCTTAGCTGAAGCCATGCGCCGTTTAGAAGCAGCCGGCAACCCGGCCGTAATGCATATTCATGACGAAGCCGTAATTGACGCCCCTTCCAATCGGTCACTTGACACCATGGTTCAGCTCATGACCGAAGTTCCAGACTGGGCCAATGGCTTAATCCTCAACGCTGCTGGTTTTGTTAGCGACTTTTACAAAAAAGATTAATTTTAATGGTTTACTTTCTGCCCTCATCTGGCTTATTGGTGAGGGCTTTTTTAGTTCTCTAATTTAATGAAAGGATCTGAATCTATGTCAGAAGCAACCATAGCAATTACCAAGCTGCGCCAAGATAAACTGAATCCACACTACCGACCAATGATCTTTGTCATTGCGCCGTTTACAGAAGTAGTAAAGAGCGATGCTAAAAGTACCATGACAGTGCGCTCTTACTGCCGTTTTATCTATCAACATGGTGGCATCCCCGTTTGTCCACAGCTTTACCTACCTCAATTTATTAACCTGCACCATTCACAGGAATTTCAAGTAGCCACTTTTATTAACATTGTGCTACTGACTAAATGCGCCGAAGCCTGGTCATTTGGTAAACCGACGCACGATATGTGCTACTTCATCCGCTTTGCCAAACGTAAAAATAAAAATATCCGCTACTTTAATAATGAAATGGAGGCCAACTAAAGATGCATTTTACTTTATCGACGGCAGTTAATTCCGGTCAGGCTAGCAATACGATCTATCCTCATCAACAAGCTATTACTAATGCACAGGAATTAGAACAAGCTGTCCGCTATGACCATGTCTGCGGTCAATTTCAAAATAACCAACGCACCATTGCCAACTTCATCAAAGCCGATTGCCTAATTATGGACTGCGATAACGATCATTCTGACGATCCGACTACTTGGATCAAACCTGCAAACATTGCTAACTATTTCGATGATGTTTCCTACGCCATTACTTTCTCGCGAAACAATATGAAGGCCAAGCACCATAAAACACCCCGGCCTAAGTTTCACGTCTACTTTCCGATTACTGAGATTACGGATGCTAAAACCTACGCCGAACTAAAACACGAAATTCAAGAATACTTTCCCTATTTTGATGACAATGCGCTTGATGCGGCCCGGTTTGTCTTTGGTGTGCCTAGTACTAAAGCCATCTGGCATGAAGGATCACAAGCCGTGGACAAATTTATGATGGCCCAGCGTTACTTTGCTCAGCAAAACATCGGATCAATCCATGAAGGCAAACGTAATGCTACCCTTTCGCATTTTGCCGGTCGCATCATTATGCGTCTTGGCAATACTGCTGAAGCTCGTCAGGCATTTCAGGAAGAAGCTGCTAAATGTGATCCACCACTAAGCAAGCAGGAATTAAAAAACATCTGGCATAGTGCCACCAAATTTGGTCAACGCATGGCTAATCAAAAAGATTATATTCCGCCCGAAAAATACAATCAGCCCAATGATGACTTACAGCCAGCTGACTACTCGGACACTGGGGAATCTTATGTCTTTGTAAACAACTGTAAAGAGCGGGTCTGCTACACCAATCAATCAGGTTTTATGTGGTTCGACGGTAAGGTCTGGCAAGAATCGGAACCTTTAGCTCTCGGCGAAGTCCAACGTTTTACCGATAAACAATTAACTGATGCTCAGCTTCGTGTCACTAATAGTTATAAGAAGATTCAGCAAAATGGTGTGACATCCGCTTTGCAAGCAATGGGTAAAACTAAAGCTAGTCGGACTTTTAACGATGAACAACAGGCAGCGTTCAAGAATTACGAAAATGCTAAAGCTTACGAAGCCTTCATTCTCAAGGAACGCAGCACCCGTGGTATTAACGGGATCTTAACTAATTCTCGACCAAAGCTCGTCAAAGAGATTAATGATTTTGATGCTGATCCGTTTTTGTTGAACACGCCCAACGGACCTTTCAATTTAAAGAAAGGGATGCACGGTCAACAGGAAATTCAAGCTGATGAATTAATCACCAAATCCACATCCTGTATTCCTGGTAATCAAGGAGCTTCACTCTGGCAAGAAGCACTCACTACTTTCTTCTGTGGTGACCAAGCGTTGATTAATTACGTCCAAGAAATTGTGGGACTGGTGGCGATCGGTCAGGTGTACCTGGAAGCTCTGATTATTGCTTACGGCAGCGGGAGGAATGGTAAGTCAACCTTCTGGAACACCATCGCTAATGTACTCGGCACTTATACCGGTCACCTCTCAGCTGATGCCTTGACCACTGGTGTCCGGCGAAACGTCAAACCAGAGATGGCCGAAGTCAAAGGCAAGCGACTAATCATCTCCGCGGAATTGGAAGAAGGTAAACGCCTGAACACTTCCATCGTCAAGCAACTTTGTTCAACTGATGAAATCTATGCCGAAAAGAAATACATGAAACCTTTCTCCTTTACGCCCAGCCACACCATCGTGTTATACACCAATTACCTGCCCCACGTAGGTGGTAATGATGAAGGAATCTGGCGACGGTTAATTGTGATCCCCTTTAAAGCTACGATCGCTAAACGCAATGATATTAAGAATTACGCCCAGTACCTAACCGAAAAAGCTGGGCCGGCAGTCTTGCAGTGGATCATTGAAGGCGCACAGCGAACCATTCAGCAAAATTACCGATTAACTACTCCGGCGGCAGTCGAAAAAGCGGTCAATGCTTACCATGCTGACAATGATTGGCTCGGACATTTTCTCAACGAAAAATGCGAATTAAACCCAGAATATGAGCAAAAGTCCGGTGACCTCTATCAAAAGTATCGCGAATACTGCCAAGGCATCGGTGAATATATCCGCAGCACGACTGACTTTTACACCGCCCTCAAAAATGCTGGCTTTCAACGTCAACATAAACAAAACGGTCGTTTCATCGAGGGACTGCGATTAAAAGTTGATGCCGACGAATTCCTCAGTTGACTGTCATCGACTGTCACACTTTAAAACTCTAAAAGCTTGATACATCAGTGTTTACCAACCCTAATGACAGTCGTGACACTCTTTTACATTACTTGTATATAGGAATAAAAATAGAAAAAAAGAGTATAGAGAAGAGTAGTAAAACAACTGTCACGACCGTCATTAACCCTGACGAATCACCGATATATCAACGTTTAGGAAGGATTTTACAAATGTTAGAAAAACAAATCGAAACTACTTTTGTCAAAGCTACCCACCAACGCGGAGGTCTTTGCCTAAAGTTCACCTCCCCATCGATGGCCGGAGTACCTGATCGATTGGTCCTCCTGCCTGATGGTCACATGGGCTTTGTGGAGATGAAGGCTCCTGGTAAACATCCCCGCCCGTTACAAGTGCAAAGACTCAACCAGTTAAAACAACTTGGTTACCAGGTTTTTGTTTGCGATCAGTTTGATCAGATTGGAGGAATGCTAGATGCAATACAAACCGCATGAATACCAACAATACGCAACTCAGTTTATTCTGGATCATCCTGTGGCAGCAATCTTGCTTGATATGGGACTAGGTAAAAGCGTCATTACCCTAACTGCTATTAAACAACTTATTCAGCAGGGGAAAGTTCAACGGGTATTAGTTGTCGCTCCACTGCGTGTGGCTAAACAAACCTGGCCAGAAGAAATTGAAAAATGGGACCACTTAAAAGGCCTTAACTATTCAGTCGTCACTGGTTCTAAGTTTCAAAGGATCAAAGCACTGCAGCAAGATGTCGACATTTATATCATTAATCGGGAAAACTTAAAATGGCTAATTGAATCCTCTGGTACTTCCTTTGACTACGACATGTTGGTGATCGATGAACTCTCCAGTTTTAAGTCTTACCGCTCGCAACGCTTCAAAGCCCTCAAACGAGTGCGACCACTGATTAAGCGCGTAGTTGGCTTAACAGGCACACCGTCGTCTAATGGCTTGATGGATTTGTGGGCAGAGTTCCGCGTACTAGACATGGGCCAACGACTCGGCCGTTTCATCTCATCTTACCGAATGAACTACTTTGACCCTGACAAGCGAAACATGTATCAAGTTTTTACCTACAAACCTAAGCCCGGTGCTGAACAAAGTATCTACCGCGCCATTGATGATATCACCATTTCTATGAAGTCTAAGGACTACTTGAATCTGCCACCATTAACTATGAACACCGTTCCGGTAAAAATGAGTAATAGTGAGCAGGCAATCTATGATGAGCTTAATGCCCAGCTAGTAGTTTCAACCCAGGGTAAACAAATCGATGCCCTCAACGCAGCCAGTTTATCGAATAAACTTTGCCAGATGGCAAATGGTTGTGTCTACGACGACCAGCAGCAGATTGTTCAAATTCACCAGCGAAAACTTGATGCCCTTGAAGATTTGGTTGAAGCTGCTAATGGTAAACCTGTCTTGGTAGCTTACTGGTTCAAACATGATCTAATCCAGATTAAAAGTCGTTTCAAGGTTCGTGAGATCAAAACACCCCGTGACATTCAGGACTGGAATGCCGGTAAGATTCCTTTAGCTTTGATCCACCCCGCTTCTGCTGGTCATGGTCTTAACCTGCAGGCTGGTGGTGCCACCTTGATTTGGTATGGATTGACTTGGAGCCTGGAGCTTTACCAGCAAACCAACGCTCGGCTCTGGCGACAAGGACAGCGTCAGCCAGTAGTTATCCACCACATCATCACCGAAGGAACCATTGACGAAAACATTCTGGCCGCCTTGAAACGTAAAGATAAAACCCAGCTAGCGTTAATCAATGCGGTGAAAGCCAACCTGAAAGGAAGTGTTGTGGCATGAGTATCATGTGGAACTACTTAGACAAACGACGAGCGACCGTCGCAGCCTTGAAAGATTACGATGGTATGAAGTTCATCATTGACTCTTACCAAGACGAACTGAAACTAGCTAAGGAACAAATGGTTGGTGTCAGTTCGCCTCGCTATGGTTTCTCACCCAGTGGCAGCAAAAAGGATAACCCGACTGAACATCGCCTGCTGCATGGCATCGATGAGACAACCAAGCTGAATGAACGCTACCAACAAGCCCAACTTTACTTCAAGTGGTTCGAGCCAGCCTGGCAAGAGTTATCTGAAGACGAGCGCTTTGTTTTAGATGTCTGCTATCGTACTCCAAACCAGTCAATGAACGAGGGACTAACCATCGTGATGGACAAGTACTTCATTGCGAAAACCACTGCTTACAATCGAAAGAACAAAGCACTCGATCACCCCACGCTCTTACTTTATGGATCCCATCATTAGAAAGGTAAAACGCAGAACAAACAATCGGCTTATCTATGTTACGATGGTAGTGTAGAAAATTAGGATAAAGGCATTTGCTTTATAACATTGAAGCCTAGCGGTGCAAAACTGCTGGGCTTTTCTTATACCCTCAGAAAGGAGGAGTGTCATGCCCTACTCACCCAAGAAACCCTGTCGTTACCCTGGCTGCCCGCGACTAACCCACAACACTTATTGTGACGTCCATGCTAAGCAAGTCAGCTCTCACTATAATCGTTACCAACGACCAAAGCGTAGTCGTCCGCGCTATCATCACGGCTGGCCAAAGATCCGTCAACGCTACTTGCTCCACCATCCCTTCTGTGAGATGTGCCTGAGCCAAGGAAGGTATACCCAAGCCACCGAGGTCCATCACGTTCTGCCTCTGGAGCATGGTGGCACCAACGAGTTCAAGAACCTGATGGCATTATGTAAGCCATGCCACTCCCGCATCACTGCTCAGATGGATGATCGTTGGCATAAAAAGCCACGTCGATATCATTACTAAACCACGGAGGGGACCATCAAATCCTTAAAAATTTTTCGCGCGGGAGCGGGCCTGGGCCTTCGTGTACAAAAAATCGAAATCAAACGGGGTATTAACCCCTGCCGAAAGGAGGGAGAGATTTGGCTAAGGATGGTACGAATCGTGGTGGATCGCGGGTCGGCGCTGGGAGAAAATCTAAATCACTGCATGACAAGCTCGAAGCTGGCCAAGAAGCAACTGTTATCGATTTGCCTGAACCAGCTAATCTGGAAGGACACGTGATGCCGCCAGTCAAGAAATACCTCAAGGCCAAACAGAAGAATGGTTTAGAATTTGACGCCGCTGATATTTTTAAAGAAACCTGGGAATGGTTGGTCGAACGTGGTTGTGAAAAGCTAGTTAACACTCAGCTGATTGAACAATATGCCGTTAGCGTTAGCCGGTGGATCCAGTGCGAAGAATGTATCTCTAAGTTTGGTTTTCTCGCTCGCCACCCTACCACTGGTAATGCAATTGCTTCACCATATGTTTCCATGAGTCGTGACTACATGAAGCAATCGAGCCAATTATGGTTTCAGATTTTTCAAGTGGTTAAAGAAAACAATGCCACGACTTATCAAGGATCAACACCCCAAGATGATGTCATGGAACGACTCTTAAGAAGTCGGAAAGGAATGAACTAATGAAATTTATCAAGAAAAAAATTGCTGATCTAATTCCTGCCGATTACAATCCGCGTAAAGATCTCAAGCCTGGCGATCCTGATTACGAAAAGTTAAAACGTTCAATGAAAGAATTCGGTTATGTCGATCCAATCATCTGGAACCAACAAACTGGTCGCATAGTTGGAGGACACCAGCGGTTAAAGATTCTCCAGGATGAAGGGATCGAAGAAGCTGAGTGCGTTGTTGTTGACCTTAATGAAGAAAAAGAAAAAGCGTTGAATATTGCGCTCAACAAGATCAGTGGTGATTGGGATAAGGATAAGTTAGCCCTCCTAATGACTGACTTACAAGCCAGTGATTTAGATGTTTCATTAACGGGATTTGACGAGAATGAGATCTCCGACCTTCTTGGCACGGCTGACGACACGCATGATGATGACTTTGACGTTGATAGCGAATTGGATAAACCGACCTTTTCAAAGCCTGGTGACTTATGGCACTTAGGTAAACACACTTTATTATGTGGTGACGCTACTAAAACAGAAAGCTACCAGAAATTACTGGGTGATCATAAGGTCAACCTAGTATTAACCGATCCTCCATACAATGTCGATTACTCTAGCAAAGCTGGCAAGATCAAGAATGATCATCAAGCCGATGACAAGTTCTACCAGTTTCTGCTTGCTGCTTTTCAAAATATGAATCAAGCAATGGCTAACGATGCCAGCATCTATGTATTTCACGCCGATACGGAAGGCCTTAACTTCCGCCGTGCTTTCCAAGATGCTGGTTTTTATTTATCCGGTTGCTGTATCTGGAAGAAGCAATCATTAGTACTTGGTCGCTCTCCCTATCAGTGGCAACATGAACCCGTACTCTATGGATGGAAGAAAGATGGCAAACACGAATGGTACACCGGGCGAAAGGAATCCACCATCTGGGAATTTGATCGCCCAAAGCAGAGTAAGGAACACCCAACGATGAAACCAATCCCACTATTAGCCTATCCAATCATGAATTCCACCATGTCCAACTGTACCGTTCTCGATCCATTCGGTGGTTCCGGTTCAACTCTGATTGCATGCGAGCAAACTAATCGGATTTGTAACATGATGGAACTCGATCCTAAATATTGCGATGTGATTGTGCAACGTTATATTGAACAGGTTGGTTCAAGCAAAAACGTTAGTGTGGAAAGAAATGGTAAAACTATTCTTTACAGCAAAGTAAAAAAGCCGGCTTAAATCGTCGAAGTTCCTTGCTATCTGTACCCTTTAGAGTGATGTATACAGTGATCAAACAAGGAGGTACAGAAGATGGAAATTAAATTTAATGTACACGGCCAGCAACGAAAAGAATTGGTGACGAAGCTGGCTGACTATACTCATCGAAAGGCCGAATATCAATACACACCTACCTACGCTTATCAGATTGGCAAGTACACTGTTAACAAAGATGGAGTCCTAACATCCCCGGATGAGATCCCGGCCAATTTACTCGATTATCTTGAACAGCAAGGCTTCCACCCTACTGAAATAATCAAGTTGAACCTAGCCTACCAGCGAGATAAGTTTACAGATCAGGCTCTTGATAACCTGCGCCACCTAATCTGGGCTAAGGGGCAGTTAATTAAGGACGCTTGCCAGCTGGAAGCCCTCCCCTTAAACGTCGATGAAAAACAGGTATCCTTCGATTGGTTTAAAGAAGTGAAACTTGACGATGCTTTTGCTTATCAACAATTTGTCGACAAGCTGGTCCAATATGCCATCAGCCACCAGCGAATCATGTCAGAACCACACGAAGAGAGTAATGAAAAATATGCTTTCCGCTGTTTCCTGCTACGCCTAGGATTTATCGGTCCCAAGTTTAAAGACCAACGGAAAGTATTGTTACGCAACTTAACTGGATCAGCTGCTTTTAAGAACCAGGGGGACTAATCATGAATCGAATTAAGGACGAATTAGCTAAACGTAACCGAATCCGCCAGCAGGTCTTAAAAATCCGCAACACTGGTGAAGCCAATATGTTTGATGTGGAAAATGTCAAAAGACTGGCATACTACTATAACTACCATGACTTAATCGATTACTTGAATACTGACCGCGCCGGATACGTAAATTTGATATTAACTGGCAAGTTTAATTAATCATCAATCAAGCATTGAGTTAACACTCAGTGCTTTTTTAGTACAACTGAAAGGATGTGATGCCCTCTTGCGAAAACTAAAAGATTACAAGCCAACTAGGTTCATGGCCAAGGACTCTACTTATAACAAAGACGCAGCTGATTTTGCAGTTTCATTTATCGAATGCCTATGCCATACCAAGGGAACCTGGGCGGGTAAGCCTTTTGACCTCATTGACTGGCAGGAAAAAATTATTCGCGACATTTTTGGCATCTTAAAACCTGATGGGTATCGTCAATTCAATACTGCTTACGTCGAAATTCCAAAAAAGCAAGGCAAATCAGAACTGGCGGCGGCTGTTGCTCTACTGCTTTGCTGCGCTGATGGTGAAGAACGTGCAGAAGTTTATGGTTGTGCTGCTGATCGCCAGCAGGCCGCCATTGTTTTTGACGTCGCCGCTGATATGGTGCGGATGAACCCAGCCTTAAAAAAGCGTTGTAAGATCCTCGCTTCCCAAAAACGGCTGATCTATGAGCCAACTAATAGTTTCTATCAAGTCCTATCTGCTGATGCTTATTCCAAGCACGGTTTCAACGTGTCAGGAGTAATTTTTGATGAATTACACACTCAACCCAATCGTAAACTCTACGACGTCATGACTAAGGGTTCCGGCGATGCTCGAACGCAGCCGCTCTACTTTTTAATCACGACTGCCGGTAATGATGAACACTCTATCTGTTACCAGGTTCATCAAAAAGCAATCGACATCATGAAGGGCCGTAAACATGACCCCCGTTTTTATCCGGTTATTTACGGTGCCGGGCGTGATGAAGATTGGTCGAGTCCTGAAGTTTGGAAGAAAGCTAATCCCTCCCTGGGTATTACCGTCAAGATGGAGAAGGTTAAGGATGCTTATAATTCAGCTAAGGAGAATCCGGCTGAAGAGAACACCTTCCGACAACTACGGTTAAATCAGTGGGTGAAGCAAGATGTTCGATGGATGCCGATGGACAAATGGGATGCTTGTGCCTTTCCTGTTGATCCCGATGAATTACGTGGCCGCGATTGCTATGGTGGCCTTGACCTGTCATCAACTACTGATATTACGGCTTTTGTACTGGTGTTTCCTCCTAGAGATGATTCAGAAGGTTACACCCTGCTACCTTACTTCTGGATTCCCGAGGATAACGTTGATTTGCGGGTTCGCCGTGATCATGTCCCCTACGATATTTGGAAGCAGCAGGGATATCTACAAACCACAGAAGGTAATGTCGTCCACTATGGCTTCATAGAACACTTCATTGATGATCTCGGAAAGAAATACCATATCAAGGAAATTGCCTTTGACCGTTGGGGTGCAGTCGAAATGGTCCAGAATCTTGAAGGAATGGGCTTCACGGTAGTGCCATTTGGCCAAGGGTTCAAAGATATGACTCCACCAACCAAAGAGTTGATGCGCTTAACTTTGGAAAAGAAAATTGCTCACGGTGGACACCCAGTTTTGCGTTGGATGATGGACAACATCTACATTCGAACTGATCCGGCAGGCAACATCAAACCAGATAAAGCAAAATCAACTGAAAAGATAGATGGCGTTGTCGCTACTATCATGGGATTGGATCGCGCCATTCGCAATGAAGACAGTGGTGATTCTGTTTATGATGGTCGAGGTTTATTGATGTTGTAATTGCGAAGAACTGAAAGGAGTTGATGCCATGAGTCTATTTAATAAATTGTTCCATACCAATAAAGCTTCACCCAAAAACACCCTATCCAGCACCATGTCATTTTTCTTCGGCAGTTCGATGGCTGGCCAAAATGTGACCGAACGCACCGCAATGCAGAATACTGCAGTTTATGCTTGTGTTCGAGTCTTGGCTGAAGGATTAGCTGAACTGCCACTCCATATTTATCAATATACCAGCGATGGTGGGAAAAAGCGGGCAACTAACCACCCGCTTTATTTTTTGCTTCATGATGCGCCAAATCCAGAAATGACCAGTTTTATCTTTCGCGAAACCATGATGAACCATTTATTACTGTGGGGTAATGCCTATGCACAAATCATTCGAAACGGTCAAGGCAAGATCACTGGGCTCTATCCTTTGATGCCAGATCGAATGGACGTTAACCGTGCTGCTAACGGTGAAATCTACTACACCTATACTCGCAACTATGATGATTACCAGGCAAAGAATAAATCGAAGCAAGTAATTCTCTTGTCCGATGAAGTCCTTCACATCGCAGGGTTAGGATTTGATGGTTTGATTGGTTACAGTCCTATTGCTATGGCTAAGAATGCTATTGGATTATCCATGGCTGCCGAACAATATGGGGCCACCTTTTTCAAAAATGATGCCACACCTGGTGGTGTTCTCGAGCATCCTAATGTAGTCAAAGATCCCGAACGGCTCCGGAAAAGTTGGCAATCACAATTTTCGGGATCTAATAATCACAGCATTGCTGTCTTGGAAGAAGGAATGACTTTTCATCAGCTTTCCATTCCACCCGACCAAGCGCAATTTCTTGATACTCGAAAATTCCAACTCGACGAAATCGCCAGAATTTTTCGTGTACCACCGCATATGGTTGGTGACCTAGATCGTTCGACATTCTCAAATATCGAGCAACAATCACTAGAATTTGTAAAGTACACCCTGAACCCTTGGTGCATTCGCTGGGAACAAGCTATGAATCAACAGCTTCTTTCCGCTGATGATCAACGAAAGTTTTTCGTCAAATTCAATGTTGATGGATTACTACGTGGCGATTACGAAAGCCGAATGAATGGCTATGCTATTGGGCGCCAAAATGGTTGGCTGTCTGCAAATGACATTCGAGAACTTGAAGATCTAAACCGCATCCCTACTAATGAAGGCGGTGACGAATACTTGGTAAATGGCAATATGCTGCCACTCAACCAAGCTGGTAACTTCTATAGTTCTCAACCATCTAAAGAAAGTGAGGAACCAAAAGAATGAAACGTTTCTGGAACTGGAGTGGCCCTCAGAATCAACGTGTATTAACTATTAACGGTACAATTGCTGAAGATAGCTGGGTTGATGATGAAGTCACTCCTCAATTATTTCAAGATGAATTAAGTCAAGGGAAAGGGCCGATCGATCTCTGGTTAAATTCTCCCGGTGGTGACTGTGTCGCTGCCAGTCGCATTTACACGATGCTAATGAATTATCCCGATAACGTGAACGTCAAAATTGATGGTATTGCTGCTTCGGCAGCATCAGTCATCGCCATGGCAGGCACAAAAGTTTCCATGGTCCCAACCGCGATGATCATGATCCATAATCCATTAACCATTGTTGGTGGACAAAAAGAAGATCTTGATCAAGCTGCACAAATGTTAGCTGAAACCAAAGAATCAATTATCAATGCCTATGAACTTAAAACAAACCTTCCTCGAGAAAAAATTTCATCCATGATGGATGATGAAACCTGGATGAATGTCAATAAAGCGATTGAGTTGGGGTTCGCTGACGATATGCTAGGTCAAAACAAAGATGTCACGGATTGTTACTCATATTCAGATAAACAATCTGAATTGGTTCTATTGAACAAGCTAAAACCACAAGCAAAATCTAATATCTCTGTAAAGTCGCTGCAAAAGCGGCTTTCTTTGTTATCACACTAATTTTTAGGAGGACTTATCAATGAGTAAAATTACTGAATTACAAGAAAAGCGTGCCCGTATTTGGAAACAAGCAAAGGATTTCCTAGATGCTAAGCAAAAGGAATCAGATGTACTCTCAGCCGAAGACAATGCCCGTTATGAAAAGATGGAGCAAGAAGTTGTCGACTTAGGTAAGGAAATCAATCGACGGCACAAGCAGGCAGAAATTGAAGTGGCACTGAACCAACCTACCTGTAAGGCCCTTACTAATTCCCCAACTGCTGATCAGCTACCAAAGAGACAGGATGCTTATGCAAAAGATTTCTGGCAAATGATGCGTGGACATGCCGTCGTGGATGCTCTTAAGGAAGGTGCGGACCCCGATGGTGGTTTCTTAGTGCCCGACGAATTTGAAAACCAACTTATCCAAAAGTTGCAAGAAGCAAACGTGCTGCGAACGATCAGTCATGTCATCCAAACCAATAGCGGCGAACACAAAATTACAGTGGTAGCCAGTGAAGGTACTGCAGCCTGGCTCGAAGAAGAAGCGGCCTACACAGAGTCCAACACTCAATTTAGTCAGGTGTCACTAGGCGCACATAAGTTGGGGACCCTGATCAAAGTATCAGAAGAATTACTAAACGATTCCGCATTTGATTTGATGTCTTATCTCTCCGATGAATTTGGACGCCGACTCGGTAATGCTGAAGAACAGGCCTTTTTAACCGGTACCGGTACTGGTCAACCTACTGGTATCCTAACCGACACTAATGGCGCTTCAGCCGGATCCACAGCTGCCAAGGCCGATGCGTTAACTTTTGATGATTTAATTGACCTTTTCTATTCCTTAAAGGCGCCATATCGTCAAAACGCTGTCTTTTTGATGAACGATGATACCGTGAAAGCCATCCGCAAAATGAAAGATAAGAACGACCAATACATTTGGCAACCTTCCGTTCAGGTAGGCCAACCAGACCGAATTCTTAACTGTCCGGTTTACACTAGTCCATTCATGCCGACATTGGCTGCTGCTAATAAGCCAGTTCTTTTCGGTGACTTTAACTACTACTGGATTGCAGATCGAGAAGGACGAACCTTCAAACGTCTGAATGAACTTTATGCCGTAACTGGTCAAGTTGGCTTCTTAGGCTCACAACGAGTTGACGGTAAAGTTATCCTACCAGAAGCAATTAAAACCTTGTCCATGGCTGCTAAATAGAAAGGATTGATGAAATGTGGCTGCTATTACTTTGGCCGAAGCAAAAGCCTACCTGAGGGTGGATAACACTGTTGAGGATGACCTAATTACGAAGTTAATTGGATCGGCAACAGCTACAGTCGAGAATGTACTTCGTCAACCACTATCCGCATTCGACCCCCTCCCCGATGATATTCATACCGCAATTCTTTATACCGTGGCTTACCTTTACGAATATCGGGAAACCGCCGATTTTGATGCCATGATCAAATTTCTCCGGGCCATCTTGTCTCCTTACCGGAAGGAGGAGTTTTAATGCAACAACAAAACAAACGTGTTAGTAAGATTGTTGATATTGGTGAATTAGACCGGCGCATAACGCTAATGAAGAAGAAATATGTCGGCGAAAATCCTAATACTGGAATGTCAATGTACAAGGATGTACGTCTGGGTGATGTGTGGGCAAAAGTTTCCGCCCTGCACGGACAAGAGTATTACACCGCTGTCACCGTAAAATTGGAAAAGCAATTATCATTCATCATTCGATATCGCGATGATATTGATGAAGAAACCAATATATGGTTTGAAGGACGTGGCTACAATATTGGCTTCATTGACGATGTTAAATACAACCACGAGTATATGGAGATCAAGGCCGAATATTCGAAAGGAGTTGATAATCCAAATGAAGACAACTAGTTTAACGGTAATCAATACGTGTTTCGGAGCTATTGGCGCTTTCCTTGGCTGGTTTTTAGGAGGACTCGATGGTTTCCTATATATTCTCCTGATTTTTATGGTCGTGGACTATATCACCGGAGTTCTTTGCGCCGTTAGTGAACATAAATTATCCAGTGAGATTGGATTTCGCGGGCTTACCCGCAAGGTTTTAATTCTATTATTGGTTGGCATTGCTCACTGTCTTGATGTGTATTTACTAAAAAATGGCTCCGCAATTCGCACAGCAACCATTTTCTTCTATATCTCTAACGAAGGTATTTCTCTATTAGAAAACACGAGTCGATTAGGATTACCTGTACCCGATAAATTAAAAAATGTTCTTCAACAACTTCATAATAAGGATGGTGACAAGTAATGATTCCAGGAATCGATATTTCTGAATGGCAAGGTCACGTTGATTTTAATGCAGTCAAAGCAAGCGGCGTAAAATTCGTCCTAATTAGAGCTGGCTACGGTCGTTCTGCTAGCCAAGTAGATCATTATTTTGCGGAACACTATGCACAAGCCAAAGCGGCAGGTTTGCAAGTTGGGGCCTACTGGTGCTCCTATGCAGTTTCACCTGCTGATGCAGCCAACGAAGCTCGGGCTTGCTTAACCGTCCTTGGTAATCGGCACTTTGATTATCCAATCTACTTTGATTTGGAAGAAAAGTGGCAATTTGCTAACGGACGCAACTTTTGTGATAGCTTAGTAAAAAGCTTCTGTAGCGTTTTGGAACAGAATGGTTGCTATGCGGGTTTATATATTTCTCGTTCACCACTGCAAAATTACATCTCTCCCACTGTTGCTCAGCGTTATGCAATCTGGATAGCCGAATATGGTCCACGTTGTAACTATGGTGGTAATTACGGAATCTGGCAACATTCCTCTACTGGTTCTGTTCCAGGTGTCAATGGCAACTGTGATCTAGATTATGCCTATATCGATTACGCAGCAGTTATTAACAAAAAACAGCCAGTTACCAGGAAGAACCCTGATCAGCTGGCTGCAGAAGTATTGAATGGGCAATGGGGTAATGGTGTCGATCGTCAAAAACGTTTAACTGCTGCGGGTTACGACTACTCAGTCGTGCAAGAAAAAGTTAATAAATTATTGAATCGTAAGTCAGTCGACCAAATTGCCCGTGAAGTTATCCGTGGTTCCTGGGGAAATGGTAATGAGCGAATTACCCGTTTGAAACAAGCTGGTTATGATCCAATTCAAATTCAAAAACGTGTCAATCAATTACTCTGATTTATGCCTGTGGACTCCGGTCTGCAGGCTTTTTGTTGTTTCTATGATAAAATGCTATTAGGTCGGACTTGATGGGTCGCTCCCATCATGAAAGACTTAGCAGTTAACGTGGCTACACACCCCTCAAATAATCTGAACTGTGGAGGTGAGAGTCATGTTATTTAGGAAAGGACTGGAGGAGCAGCAATTAATGCCGCCTTAGTTATCGTGGCAATCGGCCAGCTAGTCATTGACTGTGCTAAAGCCTACGCGATAATAAAAAAAGCTAACCATAACGGTTAGCTATCCTTCAGTCACCTGAACTGCGTTTGAGGGTAACGAGATGCCGCTCGTTGCTCTCTTTTCATTTACTAATGATATCTGATATATTTTGATTTTTCAACTTTTAGCTGGCAGTTTTCTGTCAGCTTTTTTCTTTTACCATGGTTTACTTTTCCGCTTGTTCTGGCTTATCAGTGGAGGTAATTAAACATGGTAAAAAAAGTACAACCAGTGACTCATCAACCACTAATAGCAACAAGTACGAATATTAGTTCAGAGCAATTATTGAACGATTTGCATTATCAACAAGCAAAACAGATCATCCAGACTCTACTTAATAAAGGCCTTATTTCGCCCACCGAATTTAAAGACATTGATTCCTTAAATAAACAATCATTTCCACCATTATTAGGGCCCGGAAACGTTGATACATCAAGCCTCCAGAGCTAACATACCACACTGACGAAAGGAGGGTTGTCATGTCAACCATTACTAAAATCCAAAGCTACCACCGTAATGTCAAGCAACTCCGTGTAGCAGCTTATTGTCGAGTTTCGACGGACAATATTGAACAGCTGGAGAGTCTTGAAAATCAACGTGCCCATTATCAAAAGTACATTAACAACCACCCTAATTGGGAGCTGGCTAAGATCTACTATGATGAAGGAATCTCAGGCACCAAGATGACCAAGCGGAACGCCTTAAAAGAATTACTAACTGATTGTCATAATCACCGGATTGACCTCGTGGTGACCAAATCAATTAGCCGTTTGTCACGAAATACAACTGATTGTTTGCAGATTGTCCGGGAATTACAGCAATTGAATATTCCAATTATCTTTGAGAAAGAGCATATCAATACTGGAGCAATGGCCAGTGAGTTATTTCTATCGATTCTTAGCAGTATTGCCCAGGATGAATCCCACTCAACTGCCGGAAATCTACGCTGGGCAATCAGGAAACGTTTTGCTAGTGGCAAATTCCATGTATCCTCAGCACCCTATGGATATTCAATTGAGGATGGCAACTTAGTTATCAACCATACTGAAGCAAAGACTGTACGACAAATCTTTCAACGATTTCTAAGTGGAACATCAGCCAGTCGGATTGCTAAAGGATTGAACCATAAACACGTAGCAACAAAGCGTGGTGGACAATGGCGAAGCAACACCGTGATTAACATTTTACGAAACAGTAATTACACCGGTGATATGCTCTGCCAGAAGACTTATAGTGATGATCAATATCACCGTCATTTTAACCAAGGTGAACTCACCCAATACTTAATTGAGGATCATCACCCTAGTTTAGTTAACCACGAAACTTTTAACAGAGTTCAAGTTCTGCTTAAAGAAGCGGTCCAAAAGTGCCATATTGAAACTGGCAGCCATAAGTACCAACACCACTACTTATTTTCTGGGAAAATCACTTGTGGCAATTGTGGCACTATTTTTAAGCGGCAAACACGTCCCAATAAAATTTGCTGGGCTTGTCAAAGACATCTAAGTTCCGCTAAGCAATGTCCTGTTAAAGCAGTAACTGAAGTAAGCCTAGAAGCAGCTTTCTGCAACATGATGAATAAACTCATTTACAGTAGGAAATTCTTATTACAGCCATTGTTAGCAAATTTACAAGTTCAAGCTAACAGTGATACCAACGGTCAGCTAAGTTCATTGGTCAATCAGGTTAAGGCAAATGACCGCAAAGCAGAAACGCTAACCGAATTGATGCAATCAGGATTGCTGGATAAAGCCATCTATGTAAATCAAACGGCTCAGCTCGAACAGGATACCTACCAATGCCGCGAAAAGATTAAACAGTTTAATAGCAACAATACTGATTCGGCAAATAATTTTGAAAACGTGCGAACCCTGCTTCATTGGTGTCAACAAGGTCAAAAACTGTCAGGCTTTAATAAAGCCCCATTTCAGGACTTCGTTCAACAAATTGTAGTGAACAGTCCAAAAGAGGCGGTTTTCAAACTGAAATGCGGGTTGAGATTAACTGAGAAGTTAACCAAAGCAGCTTGCCTTGATGAACACTTTTACCGTGGGGTAATCCGCCAACGTTTCAGCGAACCAATTCGGCAAGCAGAATACTTGTACAGCATTATCGAAAGTGAAGGTGATTTAATTGGGTAAAGTACGCATTATTCCCGCCCATCAGCAAAAAGGAAACAGTGTCCATCATCCACGTAGTCCACAATCTTTTGGAAAGCTTCGAGTGGCTGCATACTGCCGGGTTTCGACCGATTACGATGAGCAGGCCAGTTCTTACGAAACTCAAGTAGATCATTACAAAGAACTAATTCAAAAGGAGCCATCCTGGGAATTTGCAGGTATTTATGCCGATGATGGGATCTCCGGAACCAATACCAAAAAACGGGAACAATTCAATAAAATGATTGCAGCCTGTAAAGTCGGTAAGATTGACCTGATCGTTACCAAATCAATTAGCCGATTTGCCCGGAATACCATCGACTGTTTGAAATATATCCGTGACTTAAAAGCTATCAATGTTGCAATCTTCTTTGAAAAAGAAAATATCAACACCATGGATGCCAAAGGTGAAGTTTTGATTACCATCATGGCTTCCCTTGCTCAACAAGAAAGTGAGTCCTTATCGCAAAACGTCAAGATGGGGATTCAATATCGTTACCAACAAGGGAAAGTTTTCGTGAACCATAATCACTTTCTGGGTTATACCAAGGATGCTCAAGGTAACTTGGTGATTGAACCAGAAGAAGCAAAGGTCATTAAGCGTATCTTCTATAGCTACCTAAACGGAATGACGATGAAGCAAATAGCTGATTCTCTTAAAGCAGATGGTATTTTAACTGGTGGCAAAACAAAGAATTGGCGTTCTAGCAGCGTGGCCAAAATCCTGAAGAATGAAAAATATATGGGTGATGCTCTATTACAAAAGACTTACACTGTGGACTTTCTGAACAAAAAGCGCGTAAAGAACGAAGGAATCATGCCACAGTACTATGTGGAGAACGACCACCCAGCGATTATTCCTAAATCAGTGTTCATGCAAGTCCAGCAAATTATCAAACAGCGACGTAACGGAATCACGACTAAGAACGGCAAGCACCGGCGAATTAACGGAAAATACTGCTTTTCTCAAAAAGTATTCTGCGGTAAATGCGGTGATATCTTGCAACGGAACATGTGGTATCGACCGGAAAAAGTGGCAGTCTGGCGATGTGCAAGCCGCGTAAGACGCAATAAGACTGGCCGGCGATGCATGATTCGAAACGTCAAAGAACCATTGCTGAAGGAAACCACCGTTGAAGCATTCAACCAGCTCATTGAAGGGCATGAGCTGGTCAGTAAACAAATCAAAGCTAACATCATGAAAGTCATTAAAAACTCCAAAGGTCCAACACTTGATCAAATCGACCAACAGCTGGAAGAAGTGCAAATGAAGTTGATTCAAGCTGCCAACCAGCATCAAGACTGCGACGCGCTAACCCAGCAAATTATGGACCTTCGCAAACAAAAAGAAAAAGTACAGAGTCGGGAAACTAATCAACAAGCCAAACTACACAACCTTGATGAAATCAACAAATTAGTCGAATTGCACAAGTATGGCTTAGTTGACTTTGATGAACAATTGGTTCGTCGCTTGGTAGAAAAAATCACCATCTTCCAACGCTACATGGAATTCACGTTCAAAGATGGTGAAGTAATTAGAGTTAATATGTGAAAACTTGGGATATTCAGCACTCACTTATTTGAGTTGGGTGCTGTTTTTAGATTGTAGTTTTTTAATTTGGCAGATTGCAAGAAATAACAGCCCCGATGAAAAGAACTAATTTTAATTTTCAAGTACTGGGGTTCTTACTTCATAGCAGGCAGTCAAAATTCATTAAACCAGCGTCGCACCCAGTGAATTCTTAAAATGGTCAAGCGCCCACTCCTGACCATGCTTGGTAAAGGTGGCAACCCCCTTAACCGGAATCGTAATCTGGTAGTTCAAATTATAGGCGGCAATTGCGGTGTGCAGGACACAGATATCGGTGCAAACACCCGTAATCCACAAGTTATCAATTTTTCGTTCCCGCAGGTAGTTATCAAGATTAGTATTTTGAAATGATGAATAGCGGTTCTTATTAAACTGGTAAACCCGGTCAATGGCCTGATGTTGTTCAAACCAGTCATTAACCTTGCCGTATAGCTGTTGACCAGGCGTACCGACCACGTTATGTGGCGGGAAGAGTTTAGCTTCTGGACTAAACCGGTCCCCACAATGGGCATCAGTCGGGAAAATTACGTAGTCGCCATTTTGGTAAAAACGGTTGGCCAGCTGAACCAAATAATCTTCTAATTCCTGCGCTGGCTTGCCACAAGTAAGTGCACCATTGTCAGCGACAAAATCGTTTGTATAATCAATAATTAATAATGCTTTAGTCATTGCTAACTCCTTATTTTTGTGCCTCATCAACCAGCTTTTGTTGCAAGTCAGCTAACCGCTTGGTTAAATAAACCGGGAAGCGGTCCGGATTAAGCAACCGCTTAGTAGATGCCGGCAGCTGTGCTAATTCAGTCTGCGCAAAATGCTGGATGGCAAAAGTGTCGGTTTCAATTGGCGCCGCTTTTTCCAGTGTCAAAACTTGCTTAAGCAGTGGCTTAGCAATGAAGTCGGTTAGAATTACTTTATTCCGGGTGACGTGAACGTCAGCATTGATTGCCGCAATTTCGGTTCCAATCTGCTCGTCAGCCAGGGCAATTACATCGGCAACAGCGTGTTGGGGATCATGCTTATCGTAGAGCCGGTAAACCTGCTTATTCCCAGGGAGCGTAATCTTTTCGCGACTATTACTAATCTTGATCTTTGGCACCCATTTGCCATCATTTTCTAGTGCCGACATTTTATAAACACCGCTTAATACTGGACTTGATGAACTGGTAATTAGCCGCTCACCGATCCCAAAGTTATCCAGTGGTGCCCCTTCATCAAGCAATGACTTAACAATGTGGGCATCAAGGGCGTTTGAAGCAGTAATCTTAGCGTTGGTAAAACCAGCTTCGTCCATCATCTTCCGGGCCTTGGTTGCCAACTGGGCAATATCACCAGAATCGATGCGGATACCAACCGGTTCGTGGCCAGCTGCCCGCAATTCCTTAAAGACTTTAATTGCGTTCGGTACTCCAGAGTTAACCACATCGTAGGTATCAACTAACAGGGCAGCATTGTCAGGGTAAATTTTGGCCCAGGCACGAAAGGCCGTTAATTCATCAGGAAAGCTTTCAATCCAGGCGTGGGCCATCGTCCCCACCGCCGGAAGGTTAAACAGCTTGGCAGCTAGCACATTGGAGGTACTACTGCACCCACCAATAATGGCAGCCCGCGCACCATATATTGCGGCATCAGGCCCCTGCGCCCGTCGTGCACCAAATTCCATTACTGGGCGTCCGCCAGTAACGCTGGTGATCTGCCATGCCTTCGTTGCAATCAATGATTGGTGGTTAATGATGTTTAAGATCAGGGTTTCAAGAAGTTGGACATCAATTAGTGGGCCACTAATACTAAGGATTGGTTCCTGTGGGAAGACTGGCGTGCCTTCTGGGATTGCCTGAATTGAGCAGCGGTTGTGAGCTGCCGTCAGGTAAAAGAGAAAGTCGTCACTAAAGTGGTTAAGGGACCGCAGATAAGCAATGTCATCAGTTGAAAAGTGCCAGTTCTTAACTTCATCAATTACTTGCATCAATCCAGCACTAATCACAAAACTGCCATCATCGGGCGCCTTACGGTAAAAGACGTCGAAGCGCGCCTGCTTATCGTGGGGAAGTGTTTGATAATAACCGTTGGCCATTGAAAACTCATACATGTCGGTTAATAATTCATGCTTCATTATTAAATAACTCCTAACAAATTTAGGTAAAAAATACTTTAACTACCGCAAAAAATAAAAGTATATTGAACTTTTATTATCACTGATTGTAGCACTTTTATTTTTAGACACAAGGTAGTACCAGTTTAAATAACTTTGGTGGCCGGCCTGACCGCTTTGTTGCGGCGGTACCAACTTCCTTAAACAGTTTTTGGTGGGTCTTTTTAAAATTAGAATTATCAATTTGATCGACCGTTGTTTGGCGGAAAGTAGCATAAACTTCGCGGGCTTGCCGAAGGGTAAAAGTCGGTCCTAAGATCTGTAAAATGGTTGGCTGGTAGTCCAGTTTATTTTTAATTCGTACAATGGCCGTATTAATAATTTGGTGGTGGTCAAATGCTAGCGTCGACCCTGTAGCCAAACTCAAAACTAAATCACCATTTTGCAAGATAAACTTCCCGTGGTCAAAGTTAAGACTAAACCACACGACTTCGGTTGCTCCGTACCCGGCCCTCAGTTGCGGCATTGTCGGTAAGAAAGTCATGTAGGCAATCGCCAAGGCCCGCTCACCGCTTACCCGGTCGGGATCGGTGAAGGTTGCCAACTGTTCGGTAGCACTGTTTGATAGACGAACACCAATTTTATCCTTAATCAGGCGGATACAGGCAGCGTCAGCACTTTCATCCCGCCGCAATAGGGTTTCTGGTAAAGCCCAGTGGCCCTCAAATGGCGGATAAGCCCGTTTGACCAGCAGGACTTGTGGTAAATGGGTCAGGGAATTAAAACTCCAAATAATATTTGCAATCGTAATTAGCGGACGCGCAACAACTTTGTCAGCCATCTCTTTCACCTCACAAAATATTATAGCGCCATCAAGAATCACAATAATAAAAAAAGCCAAGGTGGCTTAGTCTAGTTCTCCAAATTCTCTTCATCCTTACCCATTGACAAAGAGCCCAAATTTTCGATATTTTAACTGAATTAGCATAAATTCAATATTATTTTCGTTAACTCAATCCTTAGTACCAAACTGACCGATTCATACATACCACAAACGCTACCATATCAAGGCTCACCTCTACTTCCACTATCCTAATTAACACGACCTGCCAAAATGGAAATTCGTACACACCACTATCAAAATAGGACATTGAACACTCGACCCGCCAGCTCTAAATAGAAAAAGTGTACTAATCCCGCTCGTCAAAATCAGAATTAGTACACTTTCAATCAGCTATAAATGCCGTCATACCGGCGTTTATCGGCTATTTTTCTGTACGTTCCAGGACAGTAACGCTCTCCACATGCCACGAGATCAGTTGGTCAATTACACATTCTTAATTAACCGCTACTCTACAAAATTATCTTTGCTTAATCAAAAATATTGTGTTTATTAACTCGCTTTCATAATTCCAAATCTTCCCTTACTTTTGAGACGAATAGTAAGTCTCAAGTTATTACCGGTTTGCGGGAACACATAAGTTATAAAAAAGTGATTCAAGATGTTTGTGGAAAAAGCTAATCATTAAAAAACGTTACCAGACTTAATGCTGATCCAATATCCAGGTCAAATGTTTCAGAGTGTGTTGTGCCATCAAAATCCTTTAAATCAATTTTTAGCTTAAATGCTGTAGTAGATAGATTAATTTTATCAACGCTATGTCCCTCTACTATTAAACTCTTAATTTTATATGGTAGATTTCTATTTCTCGTGTTATTTTCACTAACTGCAATAGTAGCCTTATATGATTGACCTGGAGCAATCAATTGATGGTGCATTGCTGAAAATGGATTATTCTTCAATGGTATATATTCACCAGATAAAGACGGGTTCGCTTCAACACTAGTAATATATGTCCCAGTTCCACCAAAATTCTTTATTACTAAATTCCAAAACAAAGATTTCTTTATTTGCTGACTCTGTATGTAGGCAATGACATAGGGCTTCCTTGCCTCTTCAAATAATTCTTTAGTTTGTTCCCTATTTTGGTGCGTTTGAAATAGAGCAAATCCAGATATAACAAGAGCAATAACGCTTGCTATAGCACTAACAATAGCTGGCCAAGCCATACTACTTATACCTACCCATGACAATATCCTTAACTTCTTGTAGATAATCATCAGTATATTCAGGTACAAGCAATTGACCATCAATGGCATCGAGCATAATCTTTTCTTTGTCCTTCAGCTTCTTGTACACTGTACTGTCAATAAAGCCCATGTGGGCAACATCACCCTTAGTCATCAGATAGTAATACCGAGTATATTGGTTAGCTGGTAATCCCAGACGGTTAATCCGATCACGCGATTGAAGCATAAAAGTGAGATTAAAGTTGTATTCAAAGTAAACAGCATCGTGCACCGTCTGATGTAGCGAAATAGATTCACCTAACGTATTAGGGTTAGAAACCAATACCCGAGCATCACCAGTACGGAAATTGTTAATCATTCCTTCGCGGTCTTGCTTTGGGGTGGCCCCATAAATCAAGGTAGTTTTAATTCCCATACCGTTGAGAGTATCAGTGATCTTCTGCATGGTGCCAACAAACATCCCCCAAACAAGGACTTTTTTGCCCTGACTAACTAACTTATCAATTAAGTCAATCCCCATCTCAAACTTAGGCGATTTAATCCTTGCTAAATCATACTTCTTGTAAGCCTCACCGCTGCTAACATTCTTTTTTTCAATCTCCGCTGATTGCTTGTCCCAAATACCAGAATCTCCATCAATTAACCCTAATTCCTTGTAATTGATATTGCTGGCTAACAGAGCTGGATTAGTCGATGCCTGGAGTAGCCTAATAAAGGTAGCCAACGTCCCATTTTCGGTTTCGTAAATTGCTTGCGACAACATCTGCTGATTCTTTGATGGTTCAACTTCTTTAATAATGTCTGGATCTGGTTTAGGGACATGTAGATCTTTCTTGTTGGTCCGCCAAAAAAACGGCGATAATTTCTTATTTACATCTTCTGGATCAATATTGTTCAAAGTTGTTAAATCCCAAGCAAAGAAGGATGAGTATTCATCAGGGTACATCAGATGTAGGAAGTTATAGATGTCCCTAAAGCCATTCGGAATTGGTGTCCCCGTTAGAACATAGCGGTAGTGTGGTGTCTGGCTTAAACTCAATGCTGCCTTGGCACGCTGGCCACCGACTCCTTTTACCCGGTGAACTTCGTCAAAGACTAACATAGTTTTGGAATCCAACAAGTCATTAATGATGTTCAGCTTACTTTGTAAAGATTCGTAGTTGATGGTGATCACGTCAGCCTGGACCCAGTCGTGCTTAATAGCACCGACATTATTGTTGTATTTCTTATCCCGCATATTGAGGTAATGCAACTTACGGTTAGGACCAAACACAGCTTCAAATTCTGTCCGCCAAGCAGCAAAAGCGTTCAAAGGTGAAACAACTAATAGCTTATCCACTTCATTTACTCTGGGGCTAGAAAGATAGGCAAAAGTTCCATACATCATCGCTGTCTTACCAGCACCAGGTACAGAAAAATTAGCTGCTCGTTTCATAATGGTCATGAAGAAGCTTGCCTTTTCTTGTTCTGGCTTAAGTGGCCGCGTAATTTCTTGACTAACGATCGCTTTAAAGTTATCGAACTCATGTTGCCAACGCGGATCACCATCTTTAATGGTTAAGCCTGCTTGGCTTTGTTCCTTAATATAATACTGACGCTGCTGGACAAACTGATTAAACTTATTACTAGTTTGTACTTCAGGCAATCCTTTACGTTGCAAACGTCGATTCAGCTTTTTAACTAGTTCTAGTAATTGAACATAGGTCAAATCTGCTTTGAAGGTTCGCTGTTCTGGATCGTCAAAGTAGGGAGCGAAGATAGCTAATCCTCGCTGAGCTGTCTTTGACTCCAGCGTATGGTGATTATCATCCAGCAGTTGAAATAAACCGTCATCATTTTTAATGATGATTGGACTATCTGATTTCGTCTCCATACTTACTGAACAACTCCTTACTCAATTGATTTAGATCCCGCATATATTTCTGCAGTTCTTTTAATTGATCTTCACTAACCTCGTTATAACGAAGGCTCCCGATTAGACCACCATCTTCGTTTAAGTCGTGGTAGTACTTCACATTCTGCTTAATATTACGGATGAATTTATCGACAGACTCACTATTTCGAGCATTCCGCATATAGGTATCAAATGTATCTCCGAAGGCTTCAACCGTATCATTTTCATCAGTCAAGCTTTGCATTAGATCTGAAGTAGTATGAATTTCATCATCCTGTAGCGATTCTGACAAATCATCAACCATATCTGCTACATCGTCATTAAAGTCTTCATTGTCAACACTATTAACTACGTTCTTACTGTATTCCCGAATATGGTTACGCGCGGTGTTACCACTAACCCCTACATGAATTTGATACAAAATAACTCCAAAATAAGAATTCATAGTTTCATTCTTACGAACCTGTGATTCCGGATCATCACCAAAGTTCTTTGACAAAGATTTTCCCATTTCATAGAAAAGGGTCCAAACTTTACTTTCCTTGATGATATTGAAGTTATTTTCAGGTGCCCCGATAAATTCTAAGAATTTCTTCATATAGACGGCACCGTCATAATATTTTTTGACTTCTGTTGGGCGCATATGAGAATCGGCTGCGTAATCAGCCTGGGTCATAATTGGATCATCACCACTGGTAGTTTGGTAAATATCAACAGCTAGATCAACCGGGTCATAATTTTGCCGTTCCTCAACCCCCATCTGGATGGCCAATTCAAGCTTTTTAATTTTGACACGTTCAGTGGTGTTGTTATATGAGAATGGCAAAACGACTGCTTCAAAATAAACTGTCTTACCAGTTGATTGATGAATATCACGTAGGGCCGTAAAGCGACGATTACCATCAACAATCCGGCCATCATCAAGCACGTAGCCATAAACCTGCTGTCCGGATTCGGCAATAGATTTTTTGGTACGCTTAAGCGCTGTCGGATTGTCCTGCTCAATCAGTTTAGCCACAAAGTTATTGTATTGCATATCATCCTGATCATTTGCTGGTTGCAGTTCATCTTGATATTGAGAAATACCTGTCGCAATCCGGCCATTTTTATCATTGTAATAAAGGTATTCCAAGGGAATTTTATAGACATCTAGTGTCTCGGAACTAACTCCGTCAACCTTGATTGGTAGCTTAGGCTTAGCTCCCGTTTTTTCCAATTTTCCTTCTTTAGCTAATTCAATTAGCGATAACATCCTAATTCAACTCCCCGTTTTCCAATTTATTAATTAAATCATGCACCTCTTGTTCACTTGTTGCCATCCGGTAGTAAACACCTGATTCTTTAAGATGATCAAAATATTTCTGCTGAATAATATGAATTTCTTCATCACCCAAGCGCATGTTTTCAGCCTTAGTTTCAATCACTAAGTAAATTGGCTTTTTACCATGTTCAATCTTAAAAATGAAGTCTGGTGTAGTTGTTCCATTATCAAAACGTGGAATCTTGATTGCTTTCTTTGGTAATTTCCCAAAGACACTAATCTTCGGGCCATACGACCGTTGTAAAATTTTTAATTCTGGATCAGCACTGTCATAACGCAGCGGTGGCCGGTCATACAAGTACTTTTCATCAGAAGTCGAATCTGACTGGTATACGCCAAGTACGCTAGCCGGAATCGAATCCACAAACTCTTGCTTTTTAGCATTGTAAATCGATGTTGAAGATGAAAAGTTCAGTGGTTCATAGCTATAAGAAGTCTTAATTCGTTCATTAAATTGATTGTTAAAAGTGCGAATTAAATTGCCAAGTGTCTTCTCATTGATGTAGTTAGTATTATTTTTCAAACGCTTAATCGCTTTGATCATCAAATTGTTAAGCAAATTAACCGGTAAATCAGTACCCTTAGCCAAGAGTTTAAGAAATTTACCATAATTCATGGTTAAGAATTCAGTACTATAATCCGACTGCGTTTCCCGAACGGAAGCCACATTCTCATCAGTTACCACTTCTTGGTGAACCACCTGCGGCCGTTGCAAAACAAAGATCTTATTATCGCTATCGTTAAAGACGTTCCGGGCAACAGTTTCGGCATCTTGATTAACCGATGGATCAAACTTGATCATTTGCCGCTTAGCCAATTGCAACCACAAATTCTTCAATTGCTGCCAATTTTGCTTGCGTAGCTTAACATTTGTGCTGTCTTTTGAATTTTTATCTCGAACCTTATCCTTAGCAACTTTAGTTTCTTGGACTAATTCTGGATAAAGATGACACAACGCATCATAGCCGGTCATCATTTGACCATCTAATTCAACGTTTTCTTTAAATTTGTTAGAACGAGTAATCACATTATGGGCATCTAAATCATCAAGTAGCTGGTCCTCATCAAACTTAGGATCAGTTTTTTGTTTAGCTTTAACAATCAGCTTGATCATGTCATCAGTTAATTCTTCTTGGTTCAGTTTTATCGGTGAATCATCATTAATTTCACCTACTAACTTTTGAGCAAAATCTCGTTCATCATAACCTATTAAGAAAGATAGACGACTCTGCCACTCATCCTGATTCAAACGGTGACCAGTTTCATCAACTGGAAGCCGTAAACCACGACCAACTTCCTGAATCTTACTAATTTCGGAACCGGAAGTACGTAACTTGGCAATTGTGAAAACATTTGGATTATCCCAACCTTCACGCAGCGTCCACTTTGAAAAGAGGAAGCGACGAGTTAGCCAGTTACCATCTTTATTCTTAAAGCTGAGCAGTTTTTCCTTATTACTAAGAATATCCTCAACTTCAGCTTGAATATCAGCATCTGAACTGCCGCGATCTTCACTAAAGTAGCCAGCATATACGTCCTGATGTTCTGACTGCAAGCTCCTTAAAGTAGCTTGTAAGAATGAACAATAATCTTTTTCTCGATCATCAATTGCCATCTCATACCGACCAATCAGTCTATTTAATTTTTCAGTTAAAAGTCGTTCAAATTCTTTGGCAAGCCAGCCTTTACTGCTATTTTCCCCTCGAAAGCTTGAAATACTATCAATGAAAAACAAGGACAAGGTTTTTATTTTAGGCGCATTATCCCCAGAGTTAGGACGTAGAAAATTTTCCTCTTCGGCCTTAAAGTGGCAGTCCAAGGCTTGCGAAATAATCTCTTTCTGGTAACTTTGCGCGAAAGTGCCCGGGATTAATTTCATGTCTTTAGCCAGCGCTAATCCATTAGATAACTCACGATCCGTGCCACCGGCATAAGTAATATCTCCTTGAAAGCCTGGATCGACATCTGCAAGGTTTTCACCAACACCTAGAGAATATTCTTTTTTTCCTTGGGAAAGGATCAATTCTTTAGCTTTAACCTGTTTAACCTTGTACAAGTTGCTTGCTTGCTCTTCTGGCATATCTGGGTAATCGATATCGATTCCCTTAACTAAACCTTGATTAAAGCTATCGACGGCATCCAAGTTGAACTGAGGTTCACCACGGTAATAATCAATCTTAGTAACCTTGTTTTTGCCACGCCCACTTGTTGTTTCCGGGAAAGTAGCTCCAAAACGGACAATTAATTGGGGCTTCATTGCTTTAATATCTTCGTAAAACTTTTTACCCCGTGGGAATCGCTGCGGCTCGTCAATAATGACTACAGGTCTAGTTGCCGCAATGGCTTTAATTGGTGAAGTTTCGCCACCAAGCAAAGTCTGATCATAATCATCACGGTGCATGGACTTAGAATGAAGCATCCCTTGATTAACCAGCAGCACCTCAATTTGATTAGTATTCTGTCTAGTTGACTCCACAAATTCAGATAGCTGTGCCGGGAAGTTACGTCGCCCTGAACGTGCACTAAAATCGCCTGCGTTAATGACGTTTAATTGCACCCTGGTATTTTCATAGAATTCACTAAAATGCTGTTTAGCATAATCACTGGTAATGAAACTACGAGTACCTTCTTTAATACTTGGACTGGGCACTGCAATGACAAACTTAAAGAGCCCATACTTTTGATGTAATTCATACATCATCCGGGTATAAACATAGGTCTTCCCTGTACCTGTTTCCATCTTTATGTCAATATTAGCTTTATCGTTGTAGCGGTACTTAATCAGCGGATTGGCATAGATGTAGTTTGCATTGGGATCATTACTCATCGTATCCATTCCAGGAAAAGATTTATCAATGGCAGCCAGAGCGTCAGTTTGATGCTGTAAAGTTTCTAGTTTAATCTTCATGGCTTAGTACCTCTTGATCAAAGTGACTTTACTATCTAACTGCTTCAGACCATTTTCTAGTTCGCGAAGTTCGGCGACGTTAAAGGAATAGCCAAAGATAACCACACTTTGAACGTTTAACTGATGTGTACCAAGTTGATTTAACAGCTCTCTGGTCTGGTCAGCTCCCCAGCCTTCATTAATCAGATAGAGACGATTATTTTCAACTTGATGAGCCATGTAATTGCCAAACTTAAGATCTTGAACGTTAGTATTAAATGAATAACCATCTTTAGCTAACCAAGTAGTTAAAATTGTTTCTTCACCTGTAGCATCTCCATCAATACCTAAGCTCTTACTAGAAAAGCCATCAACCATATTTGTAAACAGGTTAGTATTGTTAGGATCAAAGTCATCAATTTCTTCCAACGTCTGTTTAACAGGCTTAACTACACGATAATGCTTAAAGCTGCCATCAAAATCTTCTGGTAAAGTTAATTCATTATCCTGACGAATCTTTTTAGCAGCGCGCCGGATGCGTTCCCGCGAGATCTCGTCAATAGAACGGAAGCCTGCTTCATAGGCGGCTTTACCGCCTTTAGTCGGCACTTCGGAACCATCGCTGTTGGTATGGTAAGTTTTTTCGGGCAGTTGCACCATGATGAACTTACGGTGTCCACCATCTTCAGCATTAAGCTGCATGACGGCATCGGCAGTGGTGGAAGAACCAGCAAAGAAATCAAGGACAAGAGAATCTGCATGACTACTATATTGAATAATCTTTTTAATAAGACTTACAGGTTTGGGACTTGAAAAGAAATCTCTGCCATCAAAAATTTTATCTCGTAGGTATTTTGTTGCAGCTTGGTTCATAAAAATATTATCAGTAGCAAACAATGAATCAACTTGCTTATGCGTACTCTTTAACTCACTGGCATATTTTTTTATGAAAAAACCTCTTTGTGATTCAGAATACTGCTTTTTAAATACAAATTTACCGTTTTGAATCCAATTTTCCATGGTACTTTTTGAAAAAGCCCAATATCGTCCTTTGGGTGGTAAATCTATTAAACCAGTATAGGGATTTTTAATTTCAAAAAATGTACTCTCAGAACCGCTCCTTGCGCTTGGGTTATCAGTTGACCACGGACCTCTTGGATCATTGTCAGGATTCTTGTAACCTTCAAGACTTTTTTTCTCACCCTTCAATTCCGCAGATTGTATATTTTGGGCATAGACATATAATGATTCGTGCTGTTGATTGAAACCAGATGAAGAGTCATTTGCAGTTGAACGGGTTTTGCGGATAATTTGACCAATAAAATTAGCTTCTCCAAATATTTCATCTAAAAGTTCTTTTAAATTGGTATCTTCATTTTCGTCTATTGATACTAAAAAGATTCCTTTTTTTGAAAGTAATCTTTTAGCTAAAAATAACCTTGGATACATAAAAGTAAGCCAAGACGAATGGCTAGAGCGCCCTTGAATACTCTTTAATCGAGCGACTTGATCATCATCCAAGCCAAACATATCTTTTAGTTTCTCATCACTATATTCAAAAGAATCTGGATAAACAAAGCCATCGCTGCCTGTGTTATACGGCGGATCAATGTAAATAACATCAATCTTATTCTGGTAATTGTTCTGAAGATGACGTAAGACTTCTAGGTTATCACCAGTGAAGAATAAATTTTTGCTGTTCTTACCTTCGCCCTTGTTTTGCTTTTCATCAGGAACAATAACTGTGCTTGGCACTTCACCAGCTTGACGACGTGCGTAATCTTTACCAATGAAGTCAAGCTGATAGCCCTCACTAAGTTCATTGACGTTCTTTTGTTTCAATTCATTTTTAAATTTTTCTAAATCAAAAGATCCCTCCTTCGTAAAAAATTCTGGTAACTTATCTTTAAGTTCATTTAAGAAAGCTGTGTTTGATTGTACAGTTTCATTATATTTTTCGTTATCTGTTTGCATCAAATTTCTCCTATTCTTCGTTAATTGGTACAGTTTCACAAATGTCATTAAGATTGCAGTCTAAGCCAGTGCATATCTTCATTAAAAGATCAGTAGTAACATTAGCATCTTTTCCTAACTTAGCAACGGAAGCAGCGCTAATATCGCATTCAGTTTGCAAATCTTTTTTCTGTAATCCCCGATCAATTAACAATTTCCACAATTTCTTGTAACTAACCTTATATTTAATTTTTAAGTTATTTGGTTGCTTGCTCATTCCATGATCTCCCAAACAGTTCTTTACCACCACGTTCAAGTGTCAGAACTGTATTCTCTCTAATAATCTCTTGTGCTTTTTCTGATAATACTTCAATACTATCAATCGAAATAAATATCTGCTTAGTTTCTTGAGCATACATTTCAATAATTCTATTTCTACGATCAATCTCAATATTTGAAAATAGTAGTGAATCATGAACAAAAAATGGTAGATGTGTTAAGTCAAGACAAGCTTGATCGAAAATAATTAATCCCTTGAATGATGTACCTGTACCTTGGTCATTAATCGTCTCAAAATTGTATCCTGTTGGTTTTAATTCAATTCGTGGAGGTTGAAATGAACTAGATCCGCAGACCTGCACATTTAAACTAGCCATTTTGGTGTTCAAAGAGTGCTGTACCTCTGCCAATTCAGTATTGATAGTCGCTTTTAAAGCATCTTGCTGATCTTTCTTGTCTTGTTGTAGCTTTTTCTTCTTCTGATAATTTTTATTTTCGTCTTCTAATTGCTTCAATTCTGCTTTTTTATCAGCATACTCATTAAGTAAAGCAGTTTGGACATTTGGCCCTTGTTGATTCTTTATTTTTTGTGCTTCATTAACTAGTTGAGAAATATGATGACTTAAATCCTCAACATTTTCTTCAATAGTATTTTTCTCTCGTTCAAACTCTAGTTTAAGGAACTTAGTAATTTGATGATGGAATTTATCTATTTTTTCAATTCTTTGGATATCTACATCAGGAAAGAATTGCTCTAATTCATGATAATTATTTCGATACCTTTTAGGTCCGGCTTCTTCATTAGACTTTATGACATTTAATCTACTCAAGTAGATATTCTTCTGTTCCCTAAGTTGGGATAGATCATTTCTTATTTCTCTTAAACGTGCTGCTTGCATATCATCTAAGTTTAATGAGCCTTCATTATTTTCAGATTGTAAGTCTGACAGCTTTTGTTTAAGGTGTTCAATTTTGTTTAGATTTTCGTTAAACCGTCTTTTTGTATCAACTATTGGAACATACCTGTATGTCCCTGCATTTTTAAATGCTGTGTAAGCTTCCTCGGCTTTTTTTGCTGCCTCTTCTCTATTCTCAATAGGAGAATATTTGTCAAACAACTTCAGTAATCCATAGACCTGCTGTTTAGCCGGCTCTTGATTGCTATTTTGCAAGGGTCTTTTTTCATTTGTAGTTTGACGATTATAAACCCTCATAAAACGGCCAACTGCACCTCTAAATGTTAGTCCGGGTAAATCCAAATTATATTGCTCAGACAAAAAATCGAGATACTCCTCGACAGTTATTTTCTTATTATCTTTAGGGATGAATTTCTCGTTACAAATATAGATGTATTGAAAATCTTCTGTTGACCTTGAAAAATAATACTTTTTATCATTAAACTCAAAAGCGAACTTTATAATATGAGGACCTACATTTTTCTGGACATCAAGGTCCTTTTTCACATAATCAGTTCCACCAAATACAAAGTCGATAATCATCAAAAGCGTTGATTTCCCAATTGAATTAGTTCCGCTATGACCACCTAAAATCACATTTAGCCCTTTATTAAAATAAATTGGTCCACGTGGGTGCCCATCGACCATAAACTGATCACAACTAATTTGTTTTAACACTGCTTATCACACCTGTTTCTTCATCAATGCAAATCCTGTTTAATATAAACAAACAATCCAACGCCTCCACAAACTCACCCACATCATCAAAATATCTTCTTGTTCTCTTATAAAGATCTTGTGGGTTCATAGCTTGTTCGTTTAGTTTTTTCATTATTTTAGGAAGACTTGCTAATGTACTTTCCTTATAGTCAGTAACTTTACTGGGCATTTTCAACTTCAAACACCTCACAATTTTGAACGAAAAAAGCCACTATAATTCTGGAAGCTTCTGAATAATCCTGAGGCAATTGTTCTTTAGCAAGAATCCAATCAGCCAAGTGATTAAATATTTCTTCCTGATCTAGTTGCTCACGCTTAAATTTAAAATAGGCTAACTTTATGGTGGTAGCTAATTCATCAAAAGAAAAATCTGGACCTTCCAAATTAGAAAATTGATCTTTGATTTTGTTGTAATAACCCGAAACGTAATAACTAACAGCCCCTTGTAAGGCATAATCATGACTTATCTTTTCTTCTACGGTATGTGCATCATAATCAATAACAGAATTCGCTAAGTTTGGTTTAACCTTCTTTAGCCCCTGAATCACTTTAGTCAATTTTGCTTCTAAAGTTAGCTGATTTAGGCCTTGAGCGATTTGTTTTTCATTAATAACATGTTGTTTTTTCTGAATCAACCGTTGATAATCATTTAAGTTAGGATTATTGAGATAAACATTCGCACAATTTAAACATAATGGGATTTTATTTTCTAAGGCATCTGAATTTTCAGGTGCCTTTTTTATTTTGGCAAATTTAGCTTTTTCCTTTTCATTTAAGTTGTCAGGAAAGATATGGACAACATCATATCCTGCTATGGCATTGCTAATACCATTCTTAATCAAGCTCTCTCCACATAAAGGGAATTCTATATCGACATCATGAAGTAAACGCAAGTTATCGATGAAATTCTGATTTGTTTTGACATCATTAGTTTTTACAGAGGTTTCACCATTTTTGAACTTATTCAAAAAAGCTTTCATTATTTTGAAGCATACTTCACCCAAAGAACTTGTAGTTACTTCAAATTGCTCCTCACGCAACTTATTTCGAATGCTTTCTCTTGCTCCTGGGGCTGAAAAATTAATTTCGTCTACAAACTTTTTCCCATTACTAATTCTGCTAAGTAACTCTTTTGCATCTTTTTTAGGGATTGGCCTGGAGCCAATACAGTACTTGTTAATGGTGTCGGCTACTCTGCCTGCAAAAGGATTCAAGTCCCCACTTTGTGCTTTTTCATCCTCCACATCAGTCTGTGGAGTACGAATGATCAAATCTATTAAATGACAAAAGAATTTAGGACGCCCCTTATTATCTTTGCTCTCATCAGGGCTACCTAAATATGTCCATAGCATGTCAAAAAAATCAGAGAATTCCATATCAATCACGCTCAACTTTCGGACAAAAAAGGGCAGATTTTGTCCCAAACTGTCCGAGTTCATATTTTCTTTTCAAATATACTGATTGTGAATTAAAGATAATAATTCAATTCACAATTTAAGTATATCGTTTACATACACGGTTCTCAATATTTAATATGCGAACGCGAATTTTATCTATTGATTCAGCATGCATCGTCAAGCTAACGGTGTTCCAGCATGCTTCTTAATTGAATACTTTTACTGCAACCAGCCACTGGAAGGTTTGCTGCAGTCCCGAAACGAATGAGTTTTGGACTGCTTAGCACACTACCAGTGGCTCTTTTGGTCCTTTGCCTTCGTTTCGGGAGACCGGAACGGAGGCTTTTATTAATGAAGAAAAGTAACAGTGAGTACGAATTAATCGGTGAAGAAAATGGAAAGCTAGTCGTTAGAGTCAAGCACATGGGAAACCAAGTAATCACTATCACCAAGGAACAGGGTAACGTTGCCTTTGACTTTGATCATAAGCAATATAATTCAGATCATCGAAACGAACGGCATCAGGATAAATTCTTCGCTAATTCACAGGATGATCCAGCTATTAATGCAATCGACACAATAGCGGATCGTAGTTCCATGGAAATCACATCTGTTTACAGCAAGGATAACTTATTGGATTCATTAATTGAAAAGGAAGACCAGCGGTACCGCCAGCAATTGATTGTACAATTACCAGCTGCCCTGGCAACTTTAACTAATAAACAACGAAATGCCGTCCTCGGCTATTACTGCAAGGGACTTAAGAAGAAAGAAATTGCTGAGAAAATGAGTATTAGCCCAACCATGGTGGGAAGACATGTTAAAGCTGGATTAGTAAAATTGCGTAGTTTTTATAACAAAAAAGAATAATTTTCGTAAAAGTGAGCCAGATATGGTTCACTTTTTTTCTGCTCCTGGCAAATAGGTGTGAGAAATGGCTCACCTAACTTAATGAAAGGAGCTAGCAAGAATGGCTAACAAAGTATCAATCAGTGTTACCAAGCATCCCCGCCAAGATGGCGTCGTCAGCATGCGCAACGTCACGATCCGTGAACGACTGCTACGTTTACTGCTCGGTAAACCGCATCACTTGATGGTGATCGCACCTGGCAAGGATGTTCAACAGTTGCAAATTAACGAAGTTAAGGAGGATTCCTATGAGCGCAATGAATGACCTCGATTTACAACTCAAGGAAGCTGAGAACCAGCTTGATCAAACCCAGGAAACCATTCGGTCCATTCGCCAATTGTTATCAAGCAACGAAAATGAAGCTTCAAGTGATGATGAGCAACCAAAGCGTGACTCAATTGAAGACAAAGTAACGGTTCGCAAGATGCTGGCAAAGAAGAGTGCCGAAGGTTATACCGACCAAGTGAAAGAATTGCTTCATAAATTTGGTGCGGAGAAACTCTCTGATGTGGATCCCAAGGATTACGAGGATCTTTACTACAGTGCGGAGGGATTAGGACAATGAGTTCACCAACCCACCACGCATTATTATCGGCTTCCAGTGCTCATCGTTGGCTAAGTGCTCCACCACTACCACGACTAGAGCAGTACTTTCCGCACACCACTTCAAACGCTGCCGCTGAAGGAACAGCTGCCCACGCACTAGGAGAATATAAGATCCATCGATTGCTCGGTGATAGGTTCAAGCGTCCTACTTCTGATTACCAATCAGATGAGATGGAAGACCTAACCGATGATTACGCTAGCTATGTCCTGGGACAATACCACCAAGCTAAGAAGTATGCTTCTGACGCCACCATCAATGTGGAACAGAAACTAGACTTCTCCAAGTACGTTCCAGAAGGCTTCGGTACCGGCGACTGCGTGATCGTTTCTGATCACCTACTCCACATTATCGACTTCAAGTATGGCAAGGGTGTCCGGGTGGAAGCCAAGAACAACCCTCAGATGAAGCTCTATGCCGTTGGAGCATTAGAGATGTTTGGCAGTCTGTACAACATCGATGAAGTTGAAACTACAATCTTTCAACCTCGCATGGCCAATATCAGTACCTGGACCATTAATGCCCAAAAATTGATGCACTGGGCCAATACCGAACTGAAAGAAAAAGCCGAACTTGCCTTTGCTGGTCAAGGTACCGTCCATTATGGTCCCTGGTGCCAATTCTCTTCTTGCAATGCTGTACTGCGAGCTCGTTTTGACCATCATCACAAGCTCACCCGCTTCCAGCTACACTCACCCAACCTGCTCACTGACGCGGAAGTTACCGAAGTACTGGAGCATATCGATGATTTGAATCGCTGGGCTCACGAAGTTAAAGACTATGCTGCTGACCTTGCCATTAACCATGGTAAGCAGTGGCCCGGCTACAAGATTGTCGAAGGACGGTCCATCCGCCATTACAAGGATGAAGCTGCCGTAGCAAAAATTGCTGAAGAACATGGCTACCATGATATTTACCAAAAGAAGCTATTACCGATTACAAAACTAGAAAAACAGGTCGGTAAGAAGAAATTCACCGAACTGTTTAGTCAAGAAATTGTTAAGCCTGCGGGTAAGCCAACCCTGGTGCCAAATTCAGATCGACGTCAGAGTATTAGCAAATCTAACCCACAAGATGAATTTAAGGAGGAAAAATAATATGTCACAACAAACTAAGGTCGTTACCGGTATCAACACTCGTCTCTCTTATGCCAACATCTGGGAACCTAAGTCTATCAATGGTGGTAAGGAAAAGTATTCAGTTAGTCTAATCATCCCCAAGTCCGATCAAAAGACAGTCACTGCCATCGAAAAAGCTATCGATGCTGCCATTCAGGAAGGAATTGGAAAGTTTGGTGGTAAGAAGCCTAATAAGGCCACTCTCAAGCTACCTCTTCGAGATGGGGATGTGGAGCGTGATGATGCCGCCTACCAAGATAGTTACTTTATCAATGCTAATTCGATCACGGCACCACAGATTGTGGATAAGCATGTCCAACCAATCCTTGATCGTGATGAAGTTTACAGTGGCTGCTATGCCCGAGTATCGATTAACTTCTATGCTTTTAACACCAACGGTAACCGTGGAATTGCCTGTGGCCTGGGTAACATCCAAAAGATCCGTGATGGAGAACCACTAGGTGGACATGCTAGTGCCAGCGATGACTTCACAGCGATTGATGGTAGCAATGACGATGATTTCTTAGCTTAAACCAAAAGATGGGCAGTCGACTTTGACTACCCATTTTTTGTAGAAAGGATTTCTAATGAAACAGCTTTCGATTGATATTGAAACTTATTCCAGCACCAACCTAAATCAGACTGGCGTCTATCGATACGCTGATAGCGATGATTTTGAGCTTTTGCTCTTTGGTTATGCTACCGACTTTGGCCCCGTCAAGGTGGTGGACTTAACCCAGGGTGAAAAGATTCCACCACAGATTATTGAAGCCCTAGATAATCCCAACATTATTAAGAGTGCTTTTAATGCTCAATTTGAACGGGTCTGTCTGTCACGCTTTGTTGGTCACCGCTTAAAGCCAACTGGTTGGCATTGTTCTCGCGTTTGGTCTGCCACTCTCGGCTTACCATTATCACTACGAGATGTTGGAAGCGTGTTAGGGTTACCACGGCAAAAGATCACTGCTGGTAAAGAGCTTGTGCGCTACTTCTGTACACCTTGCAAACCTACGAAGGCCAATCAAAATCGCACTCGTAACTTCCCCTACCATGCTCCTGATAAATGGCAACAGTTTAAGCAATACAATCAGCGTGACGTCGAGGTTGAAATGGAAATCACCCAGAAGCTCGAATGCTTCCCCGTCCCACAGAATGAATGGGAAAACTACTGGATGGATCAAGACATTAATGATCGCGGTATCCGGATTGACCAACAACTGGTTAACAATGCGATCAAATGTCAAAACGTCTTCCATGACCAGTACTTACAAACTGCTAAAGAATTAACAGGTCTAGCAAATCCTAACTCTCCATTACAGCTAAAAGACTGGCTCCAGCAGCAAGGTATTAAAACTAATTCACTATCCAAAGCATCAGTGGCACAGCTATTACAAACCACTACCGGCACGGTCCATCAAGTTTTAGCTCTCCGCCAGTTGTTATCTAAATCAAGTGTCAAAAAGTATCAGGCTATGCAGAAAGCTATGTGCCAAGATGGCCGCGTGCATGGTTTACTGCAATTCTATGGTGCTAACCGTACCGGTCGTTGGGCCGGCAGATTAGTACAAGTTCAAAATCTCCCCCGTAATTCAATGCCCGACTTAGAAGAAGCGCGTGCGCTGGTCAAGCAAGGAAACACAACGGCACTAGCAATGCTTTACGATTCGGTCCCAGAGGTCTTATCCCAGTTAATCCGGACTGCCTTTATTCCAAGTGAAAGTCATCATTTTTACGTTGCTGACTTTTCAGCTGTAGAAGCGCGGGTCATCGCCTGGCTTTCTGGTGAACAGTGGCGCCAAAAGGCCTTCGCTAATAACGAGGATATCTACTGTACATCCGCTAGTCAGATGTTTGGTGTTCCAGTCGTGAAATACGGGATTAATGGTGAGCTCCGCCAAAAAGGCAAGATTGCTGAATTAGCTCTCGGCTATGGCGGTTCTATTGGAGCACTTAAAGCCATGGGTGCCACCAAACTCGGTTTAACTGAAGATGAATTACCACCCCTAGTTGAGATGTGGCGGCAGGCTAGCCCTCACATTGTGCAATTTTGGTGGGACGTTGATAAAGCAGCTAAAGAATGCATTAAAACCCACCTTCCTCAAGAATCTCACGGTATGAAATTCGCCTACCGCAGTGGTTGTATGTTTCTAAAATTACGTTCTGGTCGATCTCTTTGTTATCCCCAACCTAAGATCGGCACCAATCGCTTTGGTTCTGAATCGATTACCTTCATGGGAATCAACACCGTGAAAAAATGGGATCGAATTGAAACCTATGGGGCCAAGTTGGTAGAAAACATTGTCCAAGCAACTAGTCGTGACCTGCTAGCTGAAGCAATGCGGCGGTTAGAAGCTACTGAGAATACGGTGGTAATGCATATTCACGATGAAGCCGTAATTGACGCCCCAACTGGGCGTTCACTCGCTACCATGGTCAAGATTATGACTGAAGTGCCTGATTGGGCAAATGGTCTAATTTTGAACGCTGCTGGTTTTGTCGGTGATTTTTACAAAAAAGATTAATCTTCATGGTTTACTTTCAGTCCTCATCTGGCTTATCAGTGAGGACTTTTTTAGTTCTTAAATTTTATGAAAGGATCTGAATTAATGTCAGAAGTCATTCAAGCCCAAGCGGCAATCGACAAGCTGCGGATTGATAAGTCAAATTCTCACTACCGGCCCTTTATCTTTGTCATCGCTCCATTTACAGAGGTTGTGAAAAGACAGGATAAAGCAATTCAGGCAGTTCAAAGCTACTGCCGCTTTGTCTACCAAGCAGGTGGTATTCCAATCTGTCCACAACTTTATCTACCGCAATTCATTAACATGCACCGTTCGCGAGAATTTCAAATCGCTGCTTTTATTAATATCGTGCTGCTCACCAAATGCTCTGAAGCCTGGTCATTCGGTCAACCAACTCATGACATGCGATATTTCTGCCGTTTAGCTAAACGCAAGGGCAAAAAGGTTCGTTACTTTAATTTGAAAATGGAGGTTCATTAAGATGCACTTTACCTTATCCACTGCCCTGGTAACTGGTCAGGCTAGCAACACTAGCTATCCTCAACAGATCATCATTACCAACCAAGATGAATTGCTCAAAGCAGTTAGCCACGACCATGTCTGTGGAATTTTCAAATCTAACCAACGAAATATTGGGAACTTTATCAGTGCGGACTGTCTAGTCATGGATTGCGATAATGATCACTCCGAAGATCCGTCAGCCTGGATTCATCCGAGTGATCTGCCAAATTATTTCGATAGCGTGGCATATGCGATCACTTTATCTCGCAACAATATGAAAGCCAAGCATGGTAAAAAACCACGACCGAAGTTTCATATCTACTTTCCTATTAAACCAATTAAAAATGCGAAAACCTATGCTGAATTAAAGCACGAAATTCAAGCTTACTTTCCTTATTTTGATGACAACGCCTTGGATACAGCCCGCTTCGTGTTTGGTGTTGCTACCACTAAAGTTATCTGGCATGAAGGCAGCCAAACGATCGACCAATTCATGATGGCCCAGCGCTTCTTTGACCAGCAAAAAATTGGTGGCATCCCCGAAGGAAAACGCAATGCCACCCTTTCTCACTTTGCTGGCCGTTTAGTAATGCGCTTAGGTGATACCGCTGAAGCTCGTCAGGCATTTCAGGAGGAAGCCGCTAAGTGCAATCCACCACTAAGCAAGCAGGAGTTAAAAAACATCTGGCACAGTGCCATTAAATTCGGGCAGCGAATGGCTAGTCAAAAAGGCTATATTCCGCCTGAAGAATACAATCAGCCCAATGACGATCTACAACCGGATGATTACTCGGATACTGGTGAATCTTATGTCTTTGTCAACAACTGCAAAGAGCGGGTTTGCTATACCAACCAATCAGGTTTTATGTGGTTCGATGGGAAGGTTTGGCAGGAATCGGAACCTTTAGCTCTCGGTGAAGTCCAGCGCTTTACCGATAAACAATTAGCCGATGCCCGACTTCGAGTCACTCAAAGTTACCAAGCAATTCAGAACAATGGTGTGGCACAGGGCTTACAAGCTATGGGTAAAACCAAGGCCCGGCGCACCTTTAGTGATGAGCAATTAAAAGCCTTAAACGAATTTGAAGCAGCCAAAGAATATGAAGCCTTTGTATTAAAGGAACGCAGCACGCATGGCATTAGCGGAGTGTTAGTCAATGCTCGGCCCAAGATCAATAAGAAAATCAGTGAGTTTGATGCCGATCCATTTTTGTTAAACACCCCCGCTGGTCCTTATAACCTGCAAAAAGGGATGCATGGCCAACAAGACATCAAGGCCAGTGAATTAATTACTAAGTCCACCTCTTGCATCCCCGGAGACAAAGGTAAGGAGCTCTGGCAGGAAGCGTTGAACACGTTCTTTTGTAATGATCAAGAGTTAATCAATTATGTTCAAGAAATTGTGGGACTTGTTGCTATCGGTCAAGTTTATTTGGAAGCCTTAATTATCGCCTATGGGGATGGACGCAACGGAAAATCGACCTTCTGGAATACGATTGCCAATGTGCTCGGCACTTATACTGGCCACCTATCTGCTGATGCTTTGACTACTGGTGTGCGGCGCAATGTCAAACCGGAAATGGCCGAGGTTAAAGGCAAGCGACTGATCATCTCCGCGGAATTGGAAGAAGGTAAACGCCTGAACACTTCGATTATTAAGCAACTCTGTTCAACCGATGAAATCTATGCCGAAAAGAAATACATGAAGCCGTTCTCGTTTACTCCGAGCCATACGATGGTTCTTTATACTAACTACCTGCCCCATGTCGGTGGCAACGATGAAGGTATCTGGCGCCGCCTAATCGTGATCCCCTTTAAGGCCAAGATTACTAAACGACAAGATATTAAAAACTATACCCAGCACTTAACCGAAAATGCTGGTCCGGCTGTTTTGCAGTGGATTATCGAGGGCGCCCAGCGGATCATTCAGCAAAATTACCAGTTAAGCACTCCGCCTGCGGTAGTGAAAGCGGTGGAAGCCTACCAAGCTGATAATGATTGGCTCGGTCATTTTCTCAACGAAAAATGCGAATTAAACCCAGAATATGAGCAAAAGTCCGGTGACCTCTATCAAAAGTACCGGGAATACTGCCAGGGTATCGGTGAATATATCCGCAGTACTTCAGACTTTTACACGGCGCTACAGAATGCTGGCTTTCAGCGTCAAAGAAAGCACAGTGGACGTTTCGTGAAGGGGTTACGACTAAAGACTAAGGAATTTCTTAATTGAGAGTGTCACCGACCGTCACTTTCAATTAACGAGAAAGCGTGTTCCATTAACATTCATCTGTAATGGTGACAGTCGTGACAGTCTATTTCTTTACTTGTATATAGGAATAAAAAATAGAAAAAAAGAGTATAGAAAAGAGTAGTAAATCGACTGACATGACCG